>NZ_NKHL01000118.1:134955-195485 GCF_002934685.1 Pseudomonas bohemica | reverse complement strand
CTGGAGACCAACCTGCGTTCGGCCAAGGAAAAGAACGCCGACGTGCGGGTGCAATTGCAGGCCGACAACGGCGTGAATTATGGCGAAGTGGCCCGGGCCATGGCCTCGATCGAGAAAGCCGGGATTACCAAGTTGTCGGTGATAACGGCCAAATAGAGGCGTGCGGTCTAGCGCCAGCCGACGGCTAAACCGGCCTATGCGATTTTAGATTTTTACAGGTTGTTCCTCAGGCAGAGGGCAGCCTGTTTTTTTTGGAGCCGGGCATTGGAATTCGCGCGCATATCCATTGCTGCGGTAACGGCGATTTAAGGTTCGCTTACAGCGGGTCACTTTTTTCGGAAAGTAACCAAACCAGTTGCTGCTGGTTTGGCTCGACTCCCTCGGTTTTCTTACGTAGGCGACGCTCATCGCCACCTGCGTTCGGCCTGCACCCAAGTCGCGATTTGTGTCGTCTGTACCACGCATGAAAAGCAAAAGCCTGGCGGGTTGGAGCTAACGCTCTTCGCATCTTCTGATGCCGAATCTCAATCCTTGAGGTACATGCGATCCTGTAGCAGTCCGGCTTGCGGCAATGGCGCCTTTGAAATCGCTGTCGCCAGCAAGCCGTGCTGCAGGGGGGGGGGGGCGAACGCAAAATCCTAGTACGACACAGAGCCTGTAGGAGACGTCGGAGGTGACGACGGCAGCGAATGCGGTGGATCAATTAAAGATAAGTTGCCTGACACTCCGATTTCGCCATTGTCGTAACCTCCAGAAGCTCCCACAGGTACAGCGCTGATGTTCAAATTCTGCTCCTGCTTTTGATCTTCTTGCACACAAGTAAAGACGACATACATCGCGACTTGGGGCGGGCGCACGGAGCGTCGCCGGAGTGAGGGAATCGGACTACGTCGGACCCAGCCGGGAGCAAGCACCCTAGGTTACTTGGATGGTCCGGTATTCCGGCTTTTCCAGGTAAGTCGACGCAGTCGAAACGTTGCTGCCGTCAGGCAGAACCCATATCAGAGCACGACACTAGATACGGATATATTCCCCAGAAAGCGGCGCCTCAGAACAGCGCAATTCCCAGCTCACCCCTTTATATAAATCTGCGCCCCGTTGCTCCCAAGCCCCTCTGCCCCGACAAAGAAATCCTTCACCCGCTTGTCGTAAACCACCGGGTTCACCAACGTCAGCACGCCGAGGTCCGGCAAGTCCTCAACCACCTGCTTCTGAAACTGTGCAAACAACGCAAAACGCTTCTGCACATCGGTTTCCACCGCAGCGGCCTCCAGCAATTCGTCAACCTTGGGATTGCTGTAATGCGCACCATTGGAAAACGGAACGCCCGGCTGGAAATTCTTCGACCAATACAACCGTTGCACGCCCACCGTCGGATCGAACAAATTGCTCATGCCATTGAGCGTGAAATCAAAATCCCGGTCCGTATAAACCCGTTTCACATAGCTCGCAAAATCCTGCGAGCGCAAGGTCACCAGAATGCCGACCTTGGCCAGCGCCTGTTTGATGTAATCCGCCGTGCGCCGATAGGTCTCCGGGCCTGGCAATGGGTCCAGCGTCAGCTTGAAACGCACACCGTTGCCGTCCCGCGCCAGCCCGGCCTCGTCCAGCAACTGATTGGCCTTGGCCACGTCGAACGCATAGCGTGGCAGGTCAGGGCTGTAGAAATTCTTCATGTCCGGGCTGATCGGCCCATACAGCGGCTTACCATAACCGAGGAAGATGGTCTTGCGAATGAAGTCCAGGTTGATGGCGTGGGCAATGGCCGTACGCACCTCGTGCTTCTGCAGATAGGCGTTATCGAAGTTAAATTCGATTCGGGTGATGCTGTTGACGTAGGGTTCGCCGCGATCATCGACGCTCAGCCGCGGATTGCCCTTGATACGCTCAATGTCGCTGAGGGGGACGCCGCCGGTGGAGATGTCGATTTCCCCGGCTTCCAGTGCCGCCACGGTGGCGGCCGAGTCGCCGATGAAACGCACGATGACGCGATCCAGATACGGCTTGGGTGCATCCCAGTAGTTGGGGTTTCGTTCCAGAATCACATGGCTGCCGCGCACCCACTCCTTGAATACGAACGGCCCGGTGCCGATGGGCGCGGTGGCGTTGGCGTGGGTTTCCGGGCGGGCGTCGCCATAGACGTGCCTGGCGACGATTGGCGATTCACAGGCCGCCAGGGCCTTGAGCAGATACGGCGCGGGTTTGCTGAGTGTGAGCTGCACCAGATGCGGGTTGATCGCTGTCACGCTCGCGACGTTGGCAAAGGTAGCTCGACCCCGTGGGTTGGAGGCCTTCAGGGTCTGCAGGGAAAACACCACGTCATCGGCGGTGAAGTCCTGGCCGTCGTGCCATTTCACGCCCTCACGCAGGCTGAAAGTGTATTCCAGGCCGTCATCGCTGACGGTCCAGGCGGTGGCCAGTTGCGGCCGCGGATTGAGGTCCAGATCGTAGGTCAGCAAGCCTTCGGTGACCTTGGCCGCGATATAGACCGTGGCACCGGCGGTGTGGGTCAGGTTGACCAGGATCGGTGGCTCGATGGCGATGTGCATCCTCAGCGTGCCGCCGCGCACGGGCGGCTCGTCGGCGAAGGAAAAACGTGGGCTCAGTTGCAGCAGGGTGGTCGTGGCGCCGGCGTAAACCAGCAACTGGCGTCGAGTCAGGCTCATGATGGGTTTCCGTCAAAGGGCAAGGTGCGGGTCACTTAGAGGCCCGGTCGCGCGTGGGGTTGAAAGCGTCGGTGAGGCCATCGCCGATCAGGTTGAAGGCGAGCACGGTGAGAAAGATCGCAAGGCCGGGAATCGCCGTGAGATACCAGGCGGTGCGGATCTGCTCGCGGCCGCTGCCGATCATGCTGCCCCAGCTCACCTGATTGGGATCGCCCAGGCCCATGAACGATAGCGCCGACTCCATCAGCACGGCGGACGCGACCATGATCGAAGCGGTGACGATCAGCGTCGGCAGGATGTTGGGCAGCACCTCATGTGCAATGATGCGCAGATGGCTGTAGCCGACGCTGCGAGCGGCGAGGATGTACTCGCGCTCGCGGATCGAACGCACCTCGGCGCGCACCAACCGCGCTACCGTTGGCCAGGAAATTATCCCAATGGCGAAGATCAGTGTCGGCACCGAAGGCTGAACGATCGCCACCAGCGCCACCAGCAGCACGAAGCTGGGCATGGTCTGGAAGATCTCGATCAGGCGCTGCAGGCCGTAATCGACCTTGCCGCCGAAGTAGCCTGCCACCGCGCCGATGGCAAGACCGAGCAAGACACCGAACAGGCTCGCCAGAATCCCTACCTGCAACGACACCCGACCGCCATGCACCACGCCGGCCATCACATCGCGACCCAATGCATCGGTGCCCAGCGGGTAATGCCAGTCCTGGCCCGGCCATAGCAAGGCATCGGCTTCCATCCCCAGTGGATCGCCGGGGTAGAGCAGCGGCGCGAACACTGCCAGCAGCGTGATCGCGATCAGGAAAATCAACCCGGCCAACGCCGTAGGGTTACGCAACAAGCGTCGCAGCGCAGGGCTGCGCCGGGCGTTCATCGGCGGCTCCGGATGCGCGGGTCGAGCCAGGTTTGCAGCAAGTCGACCAGCACGTTGGTAATGATCACCAGCAGCGAAGAAATCAGCAGGATGCCCAGCAGTACGTTGTAGTCCCGTGCCATTACCGCGTCATACGCCAGACGACCAAGTCCCGGCAGGCTGAACACCGTTTCGATGACCACCGCGCCACCGAGCATGCCGCCAAAGTGCAGCCCGGCCATGGTGGTGATCGGTAGCAAGGCGTTGCGCAGCACATGCTTGAACGTGATGGCCCAGGGCGAGAGGCCCTTGGCCTCGGCGGTGCGCACGTAATCCTGAGCGCCGGCTTCGAGCATCGAGGCACGGGTCAAACGGGCGTAGATCGCGATGTAGATCAAGGCCAGGGAACTGGCGGGCAGGGCCATGAAACGCAGCGTGTCGAACAGCGCCGGCCAGCCATGCAGGTCAGCGCCGATGGTCCCGGAGCCACCCGTTGGGAGCCAGCCGAGCTTGACCGAGAACACTACGATTAGCATCAGACCGATCCAGAACCCCGGTACCGAATAAAAGAATTGCGAGCAGACATACAGCACGCGGTCCGGCCAGCGCCCTTGCCACCTGGCCATGAGCATGCCGAGGGCAATGCCCAGCAACAGCGAGAAGAGCAGCGCCAGCAGCATCAGCGTCAGCGTCGTGCCCAGACGCTGGCCGATCAGCGCTTGCACCGAGGCCCCGTAACGCGGCGAGTAGCCCAGATTGAAATGGGCCAGATTGCTCAGGTAATGCCACAGTTGCATCGGAATCGACTGATCCAGCCCGAACTGACTGCGCAGCGCCGCAAGACTTTCCTGAGTGGCCGAACCGGATTCTCCCGCCATGACATCCGCCGCATCGCCGGGGGCCAGTTGCAAGAGCAGGAAGTTGATCAAAAGAATGCCCAACAGGGTAGGCAAGGTATGCAACAGCGCACGCCAGAGTGCGCCGCCGAGTGTCAGCAATATCTTCATTAATTGATTCCGTCTGATGCGGAGCTATTAACTATTTGCTTATAACCTTTGTCAATGAATGAAAAAGTAATAAGGTTATGCACACAAGCACGCTAAGCATAGATAAAAAAGATATACGTCCTTCAAGTGTCCGCGATTGACGCTTTACCGATGGATGATTACTGTCGGCCAGCTGTGACGGTATCAGTTGGGATACACGCGGGTTATACCGGAAAGTTATACGGTCTGCCCAAAGCGGTAGGGTACTTTTTCTTGATTGGTTAGATGAGGCAAGTGTGGCGCTCAATCATTCCATTGAGTCGGGTTCAGTCCGACAGGAAACTTCATCCGTTGATGTTTTGGCGCGTGTGCTGGCACGAATTCCCGCGCTGGTGGAAGAAGTGGCCAAAGAGGCTTCAAAGCGCGATCTTGAGCGCGAACTGCCTTTCGCTGCCTTTGCGCTGATTCGCGAAGCCGGCCTGGGTGCGATGCGCATCCCTCGTGAATTGGGCGGGCCGGGCGGCGCGGTTCAGGATTACATCGAATTCATCACCACCCTGGCCAGCGCCGACCCTAACGTTGCCCATGCGTTGCGCTCGCATTTCAATTTCAGCGAAGCGGTGATCCACAGCCCGGACAGCGCCGAAAAACGCGACTACATCGCCAAGATCCTCGACGGCAAGCTGTTCGCCGGTGCCCACACCGAAGTCGGCGCGCCGCTGGGCACCATCCTGACGCGCCTGAATCGGGTCGGCGACAACTATCGCCTCAATGGCAAGAAGTGGTACGCCACCGGCTCTGCCTACGCCGATTTCCTGTCGTTTTCCGCCACCGACGACAGCGGCAAGATGATCAGCGTGCTGTTGCCCGCCGACCGCCCCGGTATCAACGTGCTGGATGACTGGGATGGCATGGGCCAGCGTCTGACCGCCAGTGGCGGCGTGTTGCTGGATAACGTCGAAGTCTTCCCCAACGAAATCAAGACCCGCAGCCACAACGCCGACGTGGGCCGTCACTGCTCCAGCCTGCGCCAATTGCACCTGGCGGCCTGCGCGGCCGGGGTGGTTCGTAACATTCGTCAGGACGCCGTGGAATACGTACGCAAACAGGCTCGCGCCGCCATGCACAGCCCGGCAGACATTGCCCGTGACGATCAATTCGTTCAGCAGGTGGTGGGTGAAATCGCCGCCAATACCTATGCCGTGGATGCCTTGATCGCCAATACCGCGCGCGTGCTCAACGAAAGTTCGCTGGTGTTATTCGCTGTTGCAAATACAACCGCTGCGACGCAAACAGCCGTTGCTGCTGAATCAACACTTGATCAACAGTTAATTAACGGCTCCATCAGCAATGCCCAGATGCAAGTAGTGGTCGCCAAACTTGCCCTGCGTTCCGCTGAAGTGCTGTTTGAAGTAGGTGGTGGCTCGGCGACTTCGCGCACATATAATTTCGATCGCCATTGGCGCAATATTCGCACGGTGTTGAATCACAATCCGCTGTTGCACAAAGCGCGGGTCGTGGGCGATTACTGTTTGAATGGAACGACCACTCACCTTCGTGAAGGGTTGGTATTTTAGTTGTACGCGGACAGGGAAGCGTCCAACCCGTTGTAAAGGGTTCATGAGAACCTTCACGCGCAAGACCCCACCAGGTACCGCTCTTCATAATCCTTGTTAGATGGCCAGGAACATCCACCACGCCAGCAATAAATTGATTTTGCAGGTAGTCGCATGAATGCTCATATCAATACCCCTCGCTCACCACTCGCGTTGATGGTGTCCATTGGCGTGATGACGCTGTGTGGCAGCGCAGCAGCGTTTGCCGACGACACCGCGGCCAAGAACTCTGCACAATCGGGCAAAGGCGAGGACGCACTGGAAACAGTGGTCGTGACCGGTTCGCGCGCCGAAAAACGCACCGTGGCCCAGAGCCTGGCGCCCATCGACGTGATCAGCGCCGATGACCTGGCGCGTTCGGGCAAGCAGAACCTGCGCGACGCCCTCGCCGCGCAAGTGCCTTCCTATACCAACGACGCAGGCTTCACCGGTGCGACCGGGATCGCGGTTAAATCCGCGACCCTGCGTGGTCTGGGTGGCAACGCAGTGCTGGTGCTGGTCAACGGCAAGCGCCGCCACAACACGGCGCAGATCTTCCATCAGTCCTCAGCCACCTCCAACGGCCAATCGCCGGTGGACCTGGACCTGATTCCGGTCGCTGCGGTCGATCACATCGAAGTGCTGCGCGACGGTGCTGCGGCGCAATATGGGTCGGATGCCATTGCCGGGGTGATCAACATCATCCTCAAACGCAACAAGAGCGGCGGCCAGGCCACTGCGCTGTATGGCCAATATGGCGAGCGGGAAGGGCACAAGGGTTTCTACGGCGCTACCGGCCAGACCTCGGTCAACCAGGGTTTCGAGTTGCCCAACGAAGGTTTTTTCAACCTCAGCGCCGACATCAAGATTCAGGAAACCAGCAACGCCGCGGGCGCCGTGCCTGATCGCACCAAAATCTACGCCGGCAACGATCCACGCGAATATGGCGAGAGCCGATATCGGCAGACCATGGGTCAGCCGCGGGTGCAGACCTACAACACCTCCTACAACCTGGATCTACCGCTTAACGACGACCTGGATTTCTACTCGTTTTCGACCTTTAGCCACCGAGATTCCACAGGCTTCGGTACCTATCGCACCGCGGTGTCGGCACAGAACGTTCCCGAGATCTACCCGGACGGTTTCCAGCCCAAGTTCCGCTCAGTGGAGGACGACTTCCAGGGCGTGTTCGGCCTCAAGGGCCAGGATGTTCTGGGCTGGGACTGGGACCTGTCGAGCAGCTGGGGCCGCAACGACCTACACCTGCACAATGACGACTCGCTCAACGCTTCGTTCGGCCCGGACAGCAAGACCGATTTCGACAACGGCGAGGCGATTTTCAGTCAGTGGACCAACAACCTGGACATCACCCAGGCGTTCGACACTGGCTTGTTCAAGGAGCCGTTGCATGTCGGCGCCGGGATCGAATACCGCGTAGACAGTTATCAGATTCGCAAGGGCGAATATCAGTCGTATGCCGACGGCGGCTATGTGTACCCGGTTGGTTCGCCTAACGCGGGCAAGCGCCCGAACTCAGGTTCTGCCGGTTGGGGCGGGTTCAGCCCGGCGGCCGAAGGCAGCTGGGATCGTAGCAACACAGCAGGCTATGTCGACTTCACCCAGAAGCTGACCGACAAATGGGAGCTGAGCCTGGCCGGGCGCTACGAGCATTACAGCGATGTTGGGGACACCACCAGCGGCAAGCTCTCGACCCGTTATCAGCTGACACCGACCTTCGCCGTGCGCGGTACGGTCAACAATGGCTTCCGTGCGCCGTCGCTGCAACAGCAGCACTTTTCATCGAGCACTTCGGCCTGGGGTGTCAGCCCGATCACCGGCCAGTTGCAGCAGCAGGTCACCAACTATGCGGTGCCCGGTTCAGCGACTGCCGTGGCGCTGGGCTCTAAGGAGCTGAAACCAGAGAAATCGCAGAACTACAGCGTCGGTTTTGTCGCAACCCCATCGAAGAACCTTGATCTGTCGGTTGACTTCTACCAGATCGACATCAAGGACCGCATCCTGCAGACCAGCTCCCTCAGTGGTCTGAACGATCCCAACGTCGCAAACCTGCTCGCCGCCGCCGGGCTGAGCACCAGCCAGGCCGTTTCGTATTACGGCAACCTGGCCGACACCCGCACCCGCGGCATCGATCTGGTGGGTGACTACCGAACCGATTACGGCCCTTGGGGGCGTGGCAAGTGGACGCTGACCAGCACTCAGCAATTGCAGGAAATCCGCAGCATCAAGGAACCGGACTCGCTGGCCGGGACCGGGGTGTCCGTACTCGGGCGCGACAAACAGGGCAACCTGGAAACCGCGTTTCCAAAGAACAAGACCGCGTTGCAACACACCTGGTACATCGACGACTTCGAGGTCTCACTCAAAGAAACCCGTTATTCGGCGGTCACCGGCAAGAGCTACTACAACGAAAACCGCGACGAGAAGATCAAGCCGGCGTTCATCACCGATCTGGACGTGGGGTTCAACGTCAGCGACAGCCTGAAAGTGTCGGTGGGCGGCCTGAACATTTTCAACGAGCGCCCCGAGCAGCTCTCGCAACAGGCCAAGCAGTATTACCTGTTCCCGGTCGATAGCCCGGCCTACAGCTGGTACTCCCCGTACGGTGTTGATGGCGGCTACTACTACGCACGACTCGATTATTTCTGGTAACCCCGGTGGCCGTCGGTACGCGTCCGACCCGACGGCCCAGCCTTTCAATCACCTGGAAAAAAGGAAACCGAAATGGCTCAAGCACAGCTCAACCCCACGTTTGAACGCTCGGCATTTCCCAGCCCGACCGATCACGCTGACAGCCCACTCAGCAAAGCCCTCAAGCAGCCGTTGTTGCTGGGCGTGTTCCTCAACATGCAGGACATCCGGCTGACCAACCATCCGACATCCAACACCTGGACCTTCGACTACAACGCGCAGATCGTGCAGCAGGCCGAAGCGCTGGGCTTCGAACTGGCGTTCAGTCGCACGCAATGGTTGCCCAAGGGCGGCTATGACGGCGAGGCTTCGCTGGATTCGTTCATCGCCCTCGGCGCGATGGCGGCGATCACCAAGAGCATCCTGCTGGTGTCGACCATTCACGTGCTGTACGGCCCGTTGCACCCGCTGCACATCGCCAAATACGGTGCGACCCTGGACCACATCGCGAAGGGCCGTTGGGGTATCAACATCGTCACCGGGCATCGTCCGGTAGAGCACGAGATGTTCGGCCGTCCGCAGATCGAGCATGACCAGCGCTACCAACTGGCGGGCGAGCTGTTCGACGTGCTGAACACCCTGTGGAGTAGCAACGAGAATTTCACCTACGAAGGTCAGCACGGCTGGAGGATCAAGGACGGCTACATCACGCCCAAGCCGCTGTATGGCCGGCCGATTCTGGTGACGGCGACCGGTTCAGAGGCCGGGATCGACTTCGCCACAAGCCAGTCGGACCTGATCTTCATCACCAATTCGTCTGGCTCCGGCATCCGCGAAACCCTGGAAGACATCCCGGCCCACGTGCAGAAAATCAAGGCCCGAGCGCGGCAGTTCGGGCGTGAGGTGAGGACCATCATCAATCCGATCATCGTCAGCCGTGACACCGAAGAAGAAACCCGCGCATACCTGGAAGGCATCATCGGCAACAAGATTCCCGGCTCGTTCGGTAACCACAAATCCTACGCCAGCGATGCCCACGCCTGGCGCGGCCGCGCCGAAGGCTCACGCAACACAGGGCTGGGGCTGGGTGGCAACATCGAAATCGTCGGCACTCCCGAACAGGTGGTCGAGCAACTGGTGGCCTTGAAAGCGGCCGGGATCGACGGCGTGCAGTTGAATTTCCATGACTTCGCGCAGGACCTCAAACATTTTGGCGAACGCATTTTGCCGTTGCTCAAAGAGGCCGGGCTGCGTCTGTGAGCTTGACCAGAAACTGCTCTTGCCTGCGATGGATGACCTGTGGGAGTGAGCTTACTCACGAAGAATGACTTTCAGGCGCTAACGATGCAGCGAATCCACTGGACTCTTCGTGAGCAAGCGCACTCCCACAGGGTTTGGGTCGCCGGGTAATCAGGGGCCCAGAAACCTGTGTGCTGCGGGTCTGCGTTTGAATGGCGCTCATCAATCAATATCTCATCAGGAGCAAACCATGACCCTCGAATTCATCGGACACACCGGTAGCCGCAGCGGCGCGGAAGTCATCGAGGCCAGCGGGCCGGTGATCGACAAGGCCTATATCCAACACATGGCGCACACCGCCGAGGCCAACGGCTTTGACCGCCTGCTGATCGGCAGTTTCGCTACCTGGCCGGACAACAACCAGATCGCTGCCTACGTACTGCACAACACCGAGCGATTGGGCGTCATGCTCGCCCATCGGCCGGGGTTCGTGGCGCCGACGGTTGCCGCGCGGCAGCTGGCGACCCTGGATCAGTTCAGCGAGGGCCGTTTGGCGGTCCACATCATCAGTGGTGGCACGGATGTCGATCAGCAGCGCGACGGGGATTTTCTCGAGCATGACGAACGCTATGCCCGTACGGCCGAATATCTGACGGTGGTCAAGAGGGTCTGGCACAGCGAGCAGCCGTTCGATCATCAGGGCGATTACTACCGGGTCAAAGGTGCGCTTTCCACCGTTAAACCGTGGCTCAGCGCTGGCGTGCCGATCTTCTTCGGCGGGTCTTCCCAGGCCGCTTTCGACGTCGCCGGCCAGCACGCTGAGGTGTACGCGCTGTGGGGCGAGTCGCTGGCGCAGACCGCCGAAACCATCGCCAACGTGCGCAAGGCTGCGCAACGCTACGGGCGCGAGGATCAGATCGATTTCCTCCTGGCCTTTCGTCCCCTGGTGGCCGACACCGAAGAAGCCGCCTGGGCACGCAGTCGCGAGCTACTGGCCGCTGCCAAGGCCAAGTATCCGGCAGCCCCCGTGTTGCATCAAAACGTCGGTTCGCAACGACTGCGTGATGCGGCAGAGCAAGGCGCAGTGCTGGATCAAAGGTTGTGGACCGAGTTCGCAGCGGTCACCGGCGCCCATGGCAATTCCACCGCCCTGGTCGGCACCGCGCAGCAGGTGGCCGATGCGCTATTGGAGTACCACAAGCTTGGCGTGAACAAATTCCTGATTCGGGGGTTCGATCCGGTGCCGGATACGCTGACATTCGGCCGCGACGTCATCCCGTTGGTGCGCGCCGCCGTGGCCCGCCATGCCGTGTCCCGTCATGCCTAAGCCGAGTCTGCTCGATCAGCTATTCGGGGATGCTGCGACCGCTTTCGTTGCTGGCTGGCCGTCCGAAGTACGCATTGATCACGGCGATCCGGCACGTCTGCCCGCGTTGTTTCAGCAGTCGATTCTGCAGAATGTCGAACAGCTGGCTGACCGTTACCGCGGGCGCCTGTCATTCGGGCGAGGGCTGCGTTCCCCCAAGACTTTCGACAGCAACGCCAATGCCGCCAGCCTGCTGCAGCTGGGGCTGACGGTGTTCTTTCAGGATGTCGCGGGCAGTGTGCCGGGCGCGGTCCCCTTCCTGCGGCAGTTGGAAGTGGAACTGGGGGTGGTCGCTGGCAGCGCCCGTCTGAGTGCTTTCGCTTCATCCGGCGACGATGGCGTGTCCTGTCATTACGACGCCGAAGAGGTGATTTCCATTCAACTGCTGGGTCGCAAGACGTTCCATGTCGCGCCCATGACCCAGATCGAGCACCCCTACGGCGCGCAGTTCGGCCCGGAGATGGTGGCTGTCGAGAACCTGTACGAGCAGGCGCGTGAGGGCTTCCCCGACACGACCGACGCCAATTTTTCAATTCATACCCTGCAACCGGGGTCGGTACTTTATCTGCCGCGCGGCACATGGCACCGTACCGAAGCGCAGGAGCCTTCGCTGTCGCTGAGCATCGTCATACGCCCGCCGGTACTCGCGGACGCTTTGCTGGGCTGGCTCAAACCCTGGTTGCTGGGCGATGCACGCTGGCGTCGGCCTTTGTACGGCGACCGGGATCAACACAGCGTTGCATTGAAACCCTTGCTTGGTGAGCTGGCGCAACGGCTGACCCAGGATGCTGAAGCGCCAATCCTCAGTTGGAGTTCGGCACCCGCGGTTGAAACCACTGACCTGCTGCGTGTACCGGGTTCACGAATCACCTGGCTGGAGCCGGCTATTGGCGCGCCTGCGAGACTGCGTCTGCAGGTCCACGCCCTGGATCAGGACTGGCGCGAACGCGTCACCCTCGATACCGAAATCCCCGCCGCGCTGTTGTCGGCAATCGCCTGGATCGACGGACGAGTGACAGCGTTCAGCCTTGAGCAGCTGGACCAGCAGCTCCAACAATTACCGGGTATCGCCCATGCTGATCTGCGGCAACTGCTGGATCTACTGGTCAAGGCCCACGCTCTGCGCCAACTGGTGCCCCGCTAGCGGGGACTCATTTCTTTAGCCCTGGCGCAGCACTTTACCCAAGCCGCACCGCTGACAAATTGCCGATGAAGCCGCCGCCGGTTGAGTCGGTGAGATTGACCACGTTGCTGCGCGCCAGCAACGCATCCTCGGTGGAGATGATCGGAATGCGCGGCAGGTCCTCCAGCACCCTGCGCTGCACTTGGTGATACAGGTCCCAACGATGCCTGGGGTCGTTGTCCACCTGCGCCTGTTCGAGCAGCTCGTCGACTTCGCTGTTCACATAGTGCGTGGCATTGGAGTACGCCACGCCCGACTGGATATTCTTCGACCAGTAAAAACGTTGCAGACCGATGGCCGGATCAGGCGCGGTAGAGGCGGGGGACAAGTTGGTGTCGAAGTCGTAACGGCTATACACCCGGTCGATGAACTGGGCGTAATCCTGATTGCGAATTTCCAGTTTGATACCGATCCTGGCGAAAGTGCTGCGCAGGAAGTTTGCGGTCTGTTGGTAAACCGCCGACGGGCTGGGATCGTTCTTGATGCGCAGGCGAATGCCGTCCTTGTCTTTCTTCAGGCCAGCAGCTTCCAGCAGGGCCTCGGCGCGTTTCAGGTCGAACGGATACTGCGGCACATCGGCGCTGTAGAACTGCGGGAAATTTTTCGGGATAGGCGAGTCGGCCGTGGTGCCCTGGCCCAGCAGGATGTTTTTGAGGATGAACTCCTTGTCGATGGCATGGGCGAAGGCCTGACGCACCCGTAGATCCTGAAATTCCGGTCGTTGCAGGTTGAACTCCAGGGCCATGATGCCGGTGCCGCCGTAGGTGTTGAGGCGGTCGTGGATGGTCAACGCCGGGTTGGTTTTCAGCCGCTTGATTTCGCTGTTGGACAGGGTGTCGGCGTAGGCCACGTGAACGGCCCCGGTTTCCAGTGCGGCGGAGACCGACGACGGGTCGGCGATGAAGCGATAAATCACCTGGTTGAGCAGCGGTTTACCCGGTTGCCAGTAGTTGGGGTTGCGTTCGAGGGTAAGGTAGTTACCGCGCACCCACTCCTTGACCCTGAACGGACCGGTGCCGACCGGCGCGGTGTTGGCCGGGTTGTTGAGGATGTCGCTGCCTTCGTACAGATGGCGCGGCAAGACTTGCGAGTCTCGCGCGTTGAGGGCGCTGAGCAGGTAGGGCGTGGGTTTGGACAGGTTCCATACCGAGGTCAATGGATCGGGGCTGTCGACGCTTTGCACATTGGGGAACGCCGAGCGGCCGCGGGAGCTGTACTTCTTCCAGACTTGCAACACCGAGAACGCGACGTCCGCAGAAGTGAAGGGTTTGCCGTCATGCCAGAGCACGCCGGGGCGCAGCTTGAACGTCACCTGCAAACCGTCCGGGCTGAACGTCCAGCTTTCGGCGAGTTGCGGCTGCGGGCCGTTGTCGGGGCTGAGGTAGAGCAGACCGTCGAAGATTTTCGGGGAAATCAGCTGCGTGGCAGGCGCCGTGGTCAGGCCCGTGGTGAGCACCGTGGGCTCGGGATACTGCGCGATGATCAGCGTGCCTGCGGCACTGTCGGCGAAGGAAAAACGCTGGCCCAAGAGGCCATAAATGGCGGTTGAGGCCAGGGAATAGCTTAGGAAGGTGCGTCTTGTGGCCATGCGTATCGATTTCCTGTCGTTGTCGGTTGATCCGGTTACTGCATTGTCAACGCGGCGATCTCGACACCTGTAGGAGCGCGCTCGCCCGAGATGTGGTGGCTGCCGCGCCGCGATGGGTCATTTGAATTGGCCATTCGCGAGCGAGCACGCTCCTGCAGAGGTTCTGCGCAGGCGTGGACCGTCACCAGTCATAACTCACCCGCGCGTAGTAAAAGCCCCCACCAATCCCATACGGCGTATTGCGGTTGGCGTATGGGTCTTCGTGGTTGATGGTCGAGGCGAGGCTATCGGGCTGGTTCGGCGGGCGTTTATTGAACAGGTTGTTGGCGCCCAGGGTGGCCTTGATGTTGTCGGTCACCAGATAGCTGATCGCGGCATCGGTGATGAACGAGTCGCTGGTGGTCGAGTCCTGGGCGCGGTTGAGCACGTTGTTCACCGCGCGAGTTTTCGAGTAGTAGTGTTCGGTCAGTTGCACCTGGAATTTGCCCAGCTGCCAATCCAGCGCCGCGCGGACGATGTTCTGCGGCAGTGCTTCTTCCAGCAGCGTGATGCGCTCGCGGTCGAGCAGGCTCAGCCCGGCGTTGGTCAACACCGCCGGGTCATCGACGCTCTTCACTTCGTTCTTGTTGCGCGCGTAGGACAAGGCCCAATGGGCGCGGCCGTACTGGTCGTAATCGGCGTCGTAGTCGAGTTTGAATTCGATCCCGCGGGTCTGGGTGTCGCCGAAGTTGGTGAAGTAGCGCACTTGTTGCTGACTGGTCAGCCCGGCATTGGTCAGCGCCTGGGCGACTGCCGCGTTGTTGAAACCGTTGAATGCCCCGGTGAGGAAAATTCGGTCGCGAATATCGATCTGGTACACATCCACCGACGCTGAAAGCCGGTCTGTGGGAGTGAACACCAGGCCGAAGCTGACGTTGGTCGACTTCTCCGGTTTCAACTTCTTGGCCCCCAGCGCCTGAGCGGCGGGCGAGTCCGGGCGCAGGGTGTCGTAGTAATAGGAAATGTACGAGGTATTGGTGATCGGATCATTGACCGGCTGCACCGTCGCGCTCTGGTAATTCTGTTCTGCCAGCGACGGCGCGCGAAAACCATTGCTCAAAGTGCCGCGCACCGCGACCTGCTCGTTGAACTGATAGCGGTTGGAAAACTTGCCGGCCACGGCCGAGCCGAAGTCCGAATAGTCCTCATAACGAACGGCAAATCCGGTATCCCACTTGGCCGTGAGCTTCTGCGCCAGATCGATGTAATAGGCTGTGTTATGCCGCGCTTCGTCGAACGCGAACTGTGGGCTGAACCCGGTGAGGAACGCCGAGCCGGCACCGGCCAGCTTTGCGCGCAGATTGACCGCAGGGTAATCGTCGGGATAGCGATAGCCGCCGCCGGCATAGGAGTAATACTCGCCCGGTCCCAGTTCGAGCGTGTCGTAGCGGTATTCGGTGCCGATGGTCACGTTCAGGGGGTCGGCGAACAGGCCTGTGTCGAATACCCGCTGGCCGGAGAGCGAGAGAATGCTTTCGCTGAACTTCAGGTCCCCGGCGTGCATGTTTTGCAGCGGCAGCAGCGCGCCGAACGACGGGTTAGTGGTGTTGAGGATGTTGATGTCCGCTCGATTCTGGCCGTAGCTCAGCCCGGCGTCCCAGCTCCAGCCCAGAATGTCCTCGGCCTTGATGCCAAGGTTCAGCTGCAGGTCTTCTTCCTTGGTCTGCAGGCGCGAACTGTAGCCACCGGGGGTGGTGATGACGTTGGCGGTGGCGTTGGTTTCCGAGCGGAACGAGCCCTTGGCTTCGGAGGTGCGCGGGGCATAGGTGGCAAAGGAATACAGCGAGAGATTGTCGTCGAGCGGCAGGCCGATGTTGTAGGCGAAACTGGCGCTTTCCTGGATCGGCACGACTTCGTAGTTTTCCGGCACATTGCGATTGGCCGTCGCTTCCCGGGGATCGTTTGGCGCGGCGTAGATCTGCCAGATCGATTGCGTTGGTTGCTTCCACGGGCCAACGGTGTGGCTGTCGCCGGTCTTCAGGTACGACAGGCTCAGGTTGGCGAAGCCGCCGTTTTCACCCAGCGCAAACCCGGAGTTGAGGTCGCCGTTGTAGGTGGCGCCGGCATCACCCAGGTTGCCGACCTTGGACACATCGTGGTTGTACTCGCCATAGGAGACGGCCGCCGAGCCACCGGACGAGGCCGACTTGAGGATGACGTTGATCACCCCGGCGATCGCGTCCGAGCCGTACTGCGCGGCGGCGCCATCGGTCAGTACTTCGACTCGTTCTACCGCGGCGATGGGGATCAGCCCCAGGTCGGCGGCGGAAGAGCCCAGCGTCGCGCCGCCACTGTTGTTGATCATCGAGGTGCCATGACGGCGTTTGCCGTTGACCAGCACCAGCACCTGATTGCCGGACAAGCCGCGCAGGGAGGATCCACCGACGTTCTTCGACAGGGCGCCGCCATTGCTGTTGATGTTGATGTATGAGGGCGCCACCTGGGACAAGGCCCGACGCAGATCACTGGCGCCGGTGGCGCGCAACGCATCGCCTTTGATCAGTTGCACGGGGGCGAGGGCCTTCAGGGCGGTGGTTTCGACACGGGAGCCGGTCACGACCACCGTTTCGAGTCGATCCTTCTCATAGTCGGTTTCAGCTTTGGCGGTATCGATCGGCGCAAGACCGGCTGCGCCCACCGATAAAACGACGCCAAGGGTGTGGCGCCTGGAATGGAATGAAGACATCGGATGTGTGCCTGGTATTGCCTCTGCATTCTTCACTGTGTGTGCAGTAATGGTTCGACGCTGGCGGGTTGGGCCTGGCAGATTTGGGTGTTGTGTTGGCGGCTTGATTGGCTGTGGTTTTTTGGTCGTGTTGATCCCTCAGCAATGACGACGGATTTTCAGTTGACGCCGCGATCTCGGTGTAGGGGCGCTTTCCGCGAAGCGATGGCTGTCGTGCCGCGCTCGTATCGCCGGCACCGGCCATTCGCGTGCAAGCGCGCTCCTGCAGGGAATTGGATCAACCGCCCAACAAATGGAATTTCCCGATGAGATTGAATTTCCACGCCACCGGGTCGTGGACGGTGTGGGTGCGGGCATTGCGCCAGTGGCGGTCGTAGCCGTATTCCAGGCGCGTAGAGCTGGCGCCGCCGAGCTGGAACAGCTTGTTGCTGGCCAGCAGCGCGGCTTCGGTGGTGAGAATCTTCGCGGTGGCCAGTGCCGACGACACCCTGGCCGACGGCCCCGGGCCTTGCTCGGCGGTCACCTGATCGAACAGCGCGGCGGCCTTTTCCAGCACGGCTTCACCGGCATGAATTCGCGTGTGCAGATCCCCGATGATCTCCAGCACATAAGGATCTTCCGCCACCGCTGTCACGCCGGTCCGCGCATAGGGTCGGGCGTGCTCCCTGACATACTCCAGGGTGTCGCCAAACGCCGCGCGGGCGATGCCCAGGTCCAGCGCGCTGTGGAACAAATCGGGAATGCCATAGGTGTTGGCGCTGACCTTGCCCTGTTCGGTGTCCAGCACATGGCTGTCCTCCACGCGTACGTTGTCCAGCAACAGCGTCCCGCTGGCGGTGGTGCGCTGGCCGAAGCCATCCCAGTCGTCGACGATGGTCAGGCCCGGTGCGTATCGATCCAGTACAGCGGTTTTCGACTGCCCGTTTTCATCCACGCAACCGATGGAAATCAGCTGCGAAAACAACGCGCCGGTGGAGTAGGCCTTCGAGCCATTGACCCGGTAGTGATCGCCCTCGCGAGTAATCTGCGTGCGCGTGGTGCCAGCGGGCAGGCTGCCGCCTTCGGCGTGGCCATTGCCCCAGCGATAGCCTTCGAGAATCTTGCCGAAGAACAGCGCTTTCTGTTCCGGACGACCAACCGCTTCGATCACGCTGCAGGCCAGGATAATACTCAGCATCAATTGCCCGATCGAAGCGTCCGCCTCACCGATGATCGCAACCACCTGGGTCAGTGTCCGGTACGAAACCTCCGCGCCGCCGTACTCGCGAGGCACCCTGATCGCCAACAGACCGCTCTGGGCGAAATCATCCAACTCCTGCCACGGCAATTGCCGCTCGACGTCACGGGTCTGGGCGTTCTGCCTGAAGGCGGCGGCCAGGCGTTCGGCCGTTTCCACCGCTTCGCCTTCACTGCTGATGACGTGCGCCGGCCGGCTGGGCGCGGTCACCTTGCGTTCGCAGAGCTGGGTGTGTGGCAAGGCTTGTCGGGCGAACGATGTGTCGGTCATGAATGTGGTCCTGGTCCTTGGGAGCATGGGTGAGCCGGCTGGCGCAGCATCACGCCTGATAGCGAGCATCGGCAAAGTTGCCGTACAGCGCCTCTGAGGAATTGAAGAAGTCCTTGAGTCGCTTTTGCGTGACCACTACGACCGTCGGCGAGACCAGGGGAATCTTCGGCAGGTCCTTGAGCACTATCTGCTGGAACTCGGCATACAACGCCTTGCGCTTGGCCGGATCGACTTCGCCCTGACCTTGGTCGAGCAGCTCGTCGACCCGTGGGTTGGCGTAGCGCGAGCCATTGGAAAACGCGATACCGGGCTTGAAGTTCGACGACTGATAAAAGCGCTGAGTGCCCATCACCGGGTCAGGGCCGGCAGTGGCGCTGATCAGCGTGGTGTCGAAGTCGCGGCGGGTGTAGACGCGATTGACGTACTCGGGGAAGTCCTGTGAGCGGATTACCAGCTTGACCCCGATCTTCGCCAGATTGCTGCGCAGGTAATGGGCGATCTGCAGCGTTTCGTTGGCCGGGTTGGGGTCGTTGAACACGGTCAGGCGCACCCCGTCCGCGCCTTTTTTCAGGCCCGCTTCTTCAAGCAGCGCTTCGGCTTTTTCCAGATCGAAGGGGTAGCGCGGCACGCTGTCGTCGTAGAAGTCGCTCATGCTTGCGGGGATAGCGCTGTAGGCGGGCTGGGCAAAGCCGAAGTAGATGTTCTTGACGATGAAATCCCGGTCAACGGCATGGGCAAATGCCTGGCGCACGCGGACGTCCTGAAACACCGGCTTTTCCAGATTGAATTCGAACCCCACCAGGCCCGGCGAATAGGGCGCGCTGATTTCGCTGACCTGCAATTGCGGCACGCCGCGCAGGCGCTTGACGTTGCTCAGCGCCACTGAGGCCAGCTGCACCGCTTGGGTTTCCAGAGCAGCCGACGCGGCGGTGAGGTCGGGAATGATGCGGAAGATCAGGCTGTCCAGGTGCGGCTTGCCCTGGTCCCAATACTGCTCGTTCTTCACCAGATTGATCGACACGCCGCGGTCCCAGCGCTCGAATTTGAACGGCCCGGTGCCGATGGGTTTGATGTTGTTGGGGTTGGTCAGCGGATTGCCGCTGTCGTAGAGGTGTTTGGGCAGTACCTGCGCATCGGTCGACGACAGCGCGCTGAGCAGGTAGGGCGCGGGCGTCGATAGGGTGATCACCACTTGCAGCGGGGTCGGCGTCTCGACCTTGATGACCGGCGCGAATGTGGTGATTCCACGAGAATTGAATTTGCGCCAGATGTTCTGCAGGGAAAACGCGACGTCCTCGGCGCCGAACGGCTTGCCGTCATGCCAGGTGACGCCGGGACGCAGGTTGAAGGTGTAAACCAGCCCATCGGCGCTGACCTGCCAGTCGCTGGCCAGACGGGGCACCGGTTGACGTTGCGCATCGTACGACAGCAACCCGTCGAACAGCTTGCTGGTGACCGTATAAATAGTGCCGTCAGTGGTCAGCGCGTTGGTCAGCACGGTGGGTTCCGGGAACTGCGAGACCACCAGCGTCTGATTGCCGTCAACAGCGGCAAAGATGCTCGAAGCGTGGCTGGACAACCCGGCAGCGGCGGCCAGAATCATGGAGTCTTTGAGAAACGTCCTTCTGTTCAACGACATGCTGCACCTTCAATACACTTGCGGGAGGAACGCGCGCAACCACGATTCGGCGACAGGGGTTCTGCGCGGCGATTGATGTGGCGATCTAAGTGAGTGACGATCTAATGAAAAGCGAGGCGATATTCTGTTGGGCGTCAGAATCGAATGGCGAGACTAGCGGAGTTATTCCACGTGATTCAAGTGTTGGTCTTATAACTTTAAATTCAGTTTTCATTACCGACGCGATAATAAGTTTAGAACTTTTTATGCGGTGTTGGGCCGGGAGAATTGCTGTATTAGTGTTGGCCGTTGAAACAGTCCTCGTTCAATCCGATTGTTTATAGAGAACTCGATGTCGGTCCGTACTTTCTACCAGCGTTTAACCGGTCGCCTGCAAACAGGCTTTCGCGGTTCAGTGTTTCGTGCCATTCCGACAGCCGTCGGTGTAATCGTTCTCAACTTCATACTCTTGCAGATGGTACCGGGTGATGCCGTCGACGCGCTGACCGCCGAAGCGGGATCGGCCTCGGCAGAAACCAGCGCGTTGCTGCGCCAGCAATACGGGCTGGACAAGTCGTCGCTTGTACAATTCGGCGATTACGTGAATCAGCTGGCGCACCTGAGCCTCGGTGATTCGCCGCGTTATGGCATCCCGGTGCTCGATGTCATCACCCAGCGCCTGCCCAACACCCTGTTGCTGATGGGGCTGGCCCTGGTGATTTCGCTGGTGGTCGGCGTCGCGCTCGGAGTGGTAATGGCCCTGTGGAATGGCAAATGGCCGGATCGCGTGCTGTCGTCGCTGGCGTTCATCCTGTATTCCACGCCAGGATTCTGGATCGGCCTGATGGCCATCGTGCTGTTCGCGGTCAAGCTGGAATGGCTGCCCAGCGGCGGCGACGGCACCATCGGCGCGGGGCTGGTGGGGGTCGACAAGTTCGTCGACAAACTGCACTACGCGATCCTGCCGGCGTTGACCCTCTCCAGCTTCTTCATTGCCATCTATGCGCGATTGACCCGTGCGTCGGTGCTCGAAGTGCTGACTCAGGATTACGTGCGCACCGCCAACGCCAAGGGCCTGACACCCTGGCGCATCACCTGGCGGCATGTGTTGCGCAACGCATTGCTGCCGCTGACGACTGTGGCCGGCACGCATCTGGGCGGCTTGCTGGGCGGCGCGGCGGTGGCTGAAACAGTGTTCGGCTGGCCAGGCATCGGGCGCCTGACCCTCGAAGCGGTGCAAGCCCGGGAATACAAGGTACTGCTCGGCATTCTGCTGCTGTCCTCGTTCATCGTAATCGTGGCCAACATTCTGGTGGACTTGCTCCACGCCAGGCTCGATCCGCGGATCGCCTCACGGACAAAGGGGCATTGAAATCATGTCCAACACACCGGTTTCCGATCTCACCGCACCCCAACCCACCGCCGCCCTGCAACGGCCGTACGCGGCGCCGGCAAGGCTGCCTGACAGCTCATGGCGCCAGCAACTGGGCAGTTCGTTGCTCGGGCGTTTCGCGGCCTCTGCAAAAGACCCAATGGCAGATGACGAAGACCTGGCTGACGCCGAGCCGCGATCGCGCAGCCGCTGGCCGGTGTTGCGCGCATTGCTGCGCTCACCGGGCGCGGTGGCGGGCCTGGGGGTGCTACTACTGATCGTGCTGGTGGCGCTGGCGGCCGGTCATCTCTACCCGGGGGATCCCCTGGACATGGCCGGTCAACCCTTGCTGACGCCGGGCGAAGACTGGGATTTCCCGCTGGGCACCGATGCTCTGGGCCGCGATATCGCCGCTGGCTTGGCCCACGGCGCCAGGGTTTCGCTGCTGGTCGGGGTTACTGCGGCGTTGGTCAGTGTGGTGATCGGCACATTGATCGGCGCGCTGGCCGGGTATTTCGGCGGCCGCGTCGACCGCACATTGACCTGGCTGATCGAGCTGTTCCAGACCACGCCTTCCTTTCTACTGGTCGTGGTGGTGGTGTCGATTACTCAATCAACCATCGGCGTCATCGCAGTGGTCGTCGGCCTGACCTCCTGGGACACCGTCGCCCGACTGGTCCGCGCGGAGTTTCGTGCGCTGCTCAATGCTGATTTCGTACTGGCGGCACGGACCGTCGGCTACAGCACGCGCTGGATTATCTTTCGTGAAGTGCTGCCCAATGCCTTGCCACCGATCATCATCACGGCCTCGGTCATCGTCGCTTCGGCCATTCTTACCGAGTCGTCGCTATCGTTCCTGGGTGTCGGCGACCCCAATAAAATCAGCTGGGGCAGCATGATAGGCACCGGTCGCGACATGCTGCGCAGTGCGCTTTATCTGACGGCGATTCCCGGAGCGGTTCTGGTGATCACGGTGTTCAGCCTGAATCTGGTGGGCGACGCTCTGATCAGCGCTTTGAATCCAAGACTGCGTGGGAGAACGGCATGAATGCTGTAGCCAACATTGATGACCAGGGTCAGCCGCTGCTGAGCGTTTCCAATCTGCGCGTCAATTACGGCGACTATCAGGCCGTCAAGGGGATCAGCTTCGAGGTGGCGCGAGGCGAAACCCTGGCGCTGGTGGGCGAATCGGGCTGCGGCAAATCCACCACTGCCATGGCGATCATGCGCCTGCTGGGCGGGCGTGCCGGCATCAGCGGTAACGTGGATTTCGACGGCCAGAACCTGTCGACCGTCAGTGATCCGGTGATACGCAGCCTGCGCGGCAACGAAATCTCGATGGTCTTTCAGGACCCGATGACCTCGCTCAACCCGGTGCTGACTATCGGTGAGCAGATCGGCGAGGTGCTGCGTCGGCATCGCGGGCTGTCGCGCAAGGACGCCAGGGTCGAAGCCTTGAAACTGCTGAAGAAGGTGCGCATTCCCAACGCTGAAGGAAGGCTGGACGACTTTCCCCACAACCTCTCCGGCGGCCAGCGTCAACGGGTGATGATCGCTATTGCGGTCGCCTGCAACCCCAGGTTGCTGATCGCCGACGAACCGACCACGGCGCTGGACGTCACGGTGCAGGCGCACATCCTGCAATTGCTCAAGGACCTGAGCGAGGAATACGCCATGGGCCTGTTGCTGATCACCCACGATCTGGGTGTGGTCGGGCAGTGGGCGGATCGGGTGGCGGTGATGTACGACGGGCTGATCGTCGAATCCGGCACCACAGAGGCCATTTTCACAGCGCCGCAACACCCCTATACCAAGGGGTTGCTGGGGGCATCGTTGCGCCTGGACACCGAATCGCATTACGCCACGGCGTCGCTGCCCGAGATCAACGTTCGCCAGAACAACAGCGGCATCATCGAATTCGATTTGAACAGTCATGCCCGTTACTTCACCGCTCGCGACGCCAGCAGTGGCACGCTCGATCAGCCGATTCTCGACGTTCGCAACCTGCGCACTGAATACAAGACCAGCCAGGGCCCGGTGACGGCAGTCGATGACGTGTCGTTCCAGATCCGCCCCGGTGAAACCCTCGGGCTGGTGGGAGAATCGGGCTGTGGCAAGTCCACCCTGAGCAAGACCATTCTCGGGTTGATCAAGTCCAGTTCCGGCGAGATTCTGCTCAATGGCACCAATATCGCCGGCTTTGATGAAAAACAGCTGCGCGCTCACCGGCCGTTCGTACAGATGGTGTTCCAGGATCCGTACGGCTCGCTGAATCCCAAGCACAGTGTCTATCGGATTCTTGATGGCGTGCTCAAGAATCACGGCGTGAAAAGCGCGCAGAGCCGCAGCCAGCAGATCTTCGACATCATCCATCGGGTTGGTTTGCCGCAATCGGCAGTGTGGAAATACCCCCATGAGTTCTCCGGTGGGCAACGCCAGCGTATCGGTGTCGCTCGCGCGCTGATCCTGCGGCCGTCGCTGGTCATCCTCGATGAAGCCGTATCGTCACTGGACGTATCAGTGCGCGCCCAGATCCTTAACCTGCTGGCGGACCTCAAGCAGGAATTCGGCTTGTCGTATCTGTTCATTTCCCACGATTTGTCGGTGGTCAAGTACATGGCCGACCGCGTTCTGGTGATGCACGACGGCAAGATCGTCGAGGAGGGCGCCCATGACGGCATCTGGAAAAACGCCCGGCATGACTACACCCGCAAGCTGATCGGCTCCGTGCCCGTGCCGCGCTATGCGCTGGCCGAGGAGGAGGCCGTGCCCTATTCGAATTCGGCCTGGCAGGAACTGCCGGTGGCCATGTTGCTATCGCGATTCGCGGTTTGACTGTGATGTTTCAACAACGGTTGTTTCAAAAACGATGAAAGATCAATTAAGGGAGTGAACATGAGCGCTATCGAATACCGAAATCTGGGTCGCAACGGCATCAAGGTTTCGCCTATCACCCTGGGCACCATGATGTTTGGCGGACAGACCGACGAGAGCGTGGCCAAACGTATTGTCGACAAAGCCTATGAGCAGGGCATCAACTTCATCGACACCGCCAACGGTTACAACGGCGGCGCTTCCGAGGAAGTGGTCGGGCGCCTGATCGCCGATCGTCGTGCGCAATGGGTACTGTCGACCAAGTTCGTCAATCCCAACCCTGGCGCCATCGGCCCGAACGACCGCGGTGCGTCGCGCCACAATGTAATTCAGTCGGTGGATGCGAGCCTCAAGCGCCTGAACACCGAGTACATCGACCTGTTCTACCTGCACCGTGAAGACCACACCACGCCGGTGGAAGAAACCGTGCGCGCGCTGTCCGATCTGATTCGCGCAGGCAAGATCCGCTCTTACGGGCTGTCCAACCACCGTGGCTGGAAACTCGCCGAATTCAGTCGGGCAGCCGATCTGCTGGGCGTGGAGCGTCCTGCTGCGAGCCAGCCGTTGTACAACCTGGCCAACCGTCAGATTGAAGTCGAGCACCTGCCGGCCGCCGAATACTACGGCATTGGCGTGGTGTCCTACAGCCCGCTGGCACGTGGTGTACTGACTGCCAAGTACGATCCGACCCAGCCGCCGTCCGAAGGCACCCGTGCCGGTCGCAACGACAAGCGTCTGCAACAGACCGAATGGCGTCCTGAATCGCTCAATCTGGCACAACGGGTCAAGGATCACGCTCAGGCCCGTGGTATCACGCCGGGCCAGTTCGCCCTGGCCTGGGTGCTGAACAACCAGTTGATCACCTCGGCGATCGCTGGCCCGCGCACCGAAGAGCAATGGAACGACTATGTTCCGGCGCTCAATTACGCGTTTACCGCTGAAGACGAGGCGTTCATCGACGATTTGGTCGTTACCGGCCATTCCTCGACGCCAGGCTACAACGACCCGAGCCACCCGTTCGCCGGACGCAAATCCCGGGTTTGATCGATCACCTGTGTTCCGTGAGGGCGGGCTGTTGGTGGCTACGGTGGATCAGCGACAGACGTGCGGCCTGATTCGCCGCCTTCGTCAGCAAGCCAGCTTCCACGGGTATTCCCTCCGATTGTCCCGCAATCGTTGCAGCAATCCGGCTTGCCGGCGGTGGCGACTTGAAAGGTGCCTCCCGCAAGCCTTGCTCCTACACCTCACCACCAGACCTATCTTTTGCCAGGTTCCAGCCGCGCCATTGCGGTTGTGCCAAAAGCAGGCTGGCAATCGTGATCGCCACCAGACCCCACAAGGCAATGGTGGTGGTCACCCCCAAACGATCGGCCAGGTAGCCGCCGATCATCGTCGCCAGCGGCTGCAGGCCGAAGCCGATGATGCTGAACAAGCCCATCAAACGCCCGCGCATGGCCGGGGGCGACAGGATCTGAACCATGCTGGTGCAGGTCACCATCGCCTGGGACGTCGCCAGGCCGAACATGAATAATGCGATCAACTGCAAGACCAGCCAGCTGCTCAATGCACTGACGATCAGCCAGCCGCCCATCCAGATCAGCGTCAACGACAGCGTCAGGCCCATGCGTTTGATGTGGCTGATTACCGGTGACAGAAAAACCGCATACACCAGCGAGCCGGACGCCGCTGCAGCCAGCAGCAGCCCCGTGCGCTGCGGATTGCCTGACGCCACGGCGGGCATCAGCGCCAGGGTGCCGAGGCCGAACATGGTCAGCGTCGCGCAGCAGATATAAATGCTGCGCAAGGTCAGCGTGTCGCGAATGTGTTCCAGAGCGGCGCCAAGTGATGCCTGGCCTTGCCCGTGAGGCCGGCCCTGACTGACCGAGCGCAGGGACAGCAGCGAGAAGATCACCACCCAGTAGGAGAACCCGTTGGCCCAGAACGCCGCCGACATGCCCACCTGTGCCACCAGATACCCGGCCAGCGTCGGCCCCAGCGTGCGGCACACGTTGAGAATCATCGAGTTGATGCTGATCAGCTTGCGGATGTTGTCCATTCCCGCCAGATCGAACAGGAAAGCTTGCTGCGTAGGGAAGTAAACCGAGTTCACGCAGCCCATCAGGAAGGCAAACAGGTAGATGTGGGTCAATTGCACCTGTTCTGCCTGGATCATGGCGGCGATGACGAAGGTCAGGCCAATTTCAAGCACATGACAACCAATCAGTAGGGTGCGCCGGTCGTAGCGGTCAGCCAAACCCCCGGTAAACAGGCTCAACAGTAGAATCGGCACGCTGGAGCACAACGCGCTGACGCCCAGTGCGAACGCCTGGCCGCCGGACAACTGATACACCAGCAAGGCCATGGCGGTCTGCTGCAACCAGATGCCGATCATCGATACCGCTTGGCCTGACAGATAGACGCGAGTATGGGGCGTGCGGAGCGGGGTGAAGTTATTCAGCCACAAGGTAAGGGCAGACATCGGCACGATATATCCGGCAAGTGAAGAAAAAAGAGTGTGTTTGAAAGAGTGTCTCTGATTGGTGTATTGCTGTTGGCTGGCAAGCATAACTGTTGTCGGCGCAACACTTCGTAAGTTGCGGGCCTGATCAAGCGACGCACAGACTGCGTACCGCACTCGTTAGTGTCAATCGGTATACCGTCATAAACTCAGAACTTAACGATCTATCTGCACTTATTTGCTTTGCTTTACACTCGCTGCACCTCGCACGAGACCTATGGAGAAGACGTCCGTTTTGTTTCTATTCAATGTCGTGCGACTACGTCCGCCATTAGTGAAGTTTACTGTTGTCGCGCCACGCCGGCATACGCGTGTTGCTGCAATCGTTAATCCCCCTTTATGTTAATGGCCTGTCCGATGCCTGATCTAAATCTCTGGTACACCCGTTGCCCAACCCCGACGCCGCTCGGATTCGCCGTGAAACTCGGCTACCTGGAGGCTGCACTGGCGCAGCATTCGGTGGGTATTCAGTCACTGCAAAGCTCGCCGGATGAGAAAGTCCGCGCCAGCCATTTCGATCATTCGCAACCCTGGTCCTTTCGCCAGGGCGGCAACATTCCGCCGATCCATGCCCGCGCCAATGGCCGTGACACCCGGCTGGTCGGCATTACCTGGATCGACGAATTCCAGGCGGTGATCACGCTGCCGTCGTCGGGCATCAGCAGCGTCACGCAACTGGTTGGCAGGCGCCTCGGCCTGCCTCGTCAGCCGCCGGGAATCATCGACTTTCAACGGGCCACCGCGCTCAAGGGGTTGCTATCAACCCTTAAAGTTGCCGGTATTGCGCGAAAGGATGTGAACTTTGTCGATGTCATTACGCAGGCCCCGCAGTTGGGCGTGACAACCCCTGGCTATCCGGCGCAGCTGAAACGTCGCTTGCCCTATGCCGCGGAGTTCACCCAGCTGATCCAGGGAAATATCGACGCTTTCTTCGTCAAGGGCGCCGAAGGGCTGAGTGTCGCCCACCAGTTCGGTGCAGTGATTCTCAGCGAGACCGGCAGCCACGGCGACGCCGCGATTCGCATCAACAATGGTACGCCGCGCCTGTTGACCGTCGACGGCACCTTGGCTAAAGAGCGGCCGGATCTGCTGCGCTTGTTGCTGGATTCGGTGCATCGGGCTGGCGAGTGGGCGGCGCAGAATCCCGACCTGACCCAGCGTTTCGTCGCTCAGGAAATCGGCGTCTCCGAGGAAGCGGTGCAAGGCGCGTTTGGCCCTGATCTGCATCTGAAATTCACCACCCAACTCGACGCCCCGGGTCTGGATGCAATCAACTCGTTCAAGAACTTCCTGCTCAGGGAAGGCTTCATCGATAACGACTTTTCCATCGAGGACTGGCTGCATGTCTGAGTCGTCATCGGCCTGGGACGTCATCGTACTGGGCGGCGGAGCGGCAGGTCTGGTCGCTGCGTTTCACGCACGTCAGGCAGGCGCGTCGGTGCTGGTGGTCAACAAGGGACTGGTGGGTCGCAGCGGCGCCACCATTACCTCCGGCGGCGGGGTTTCCATTGCCGGGCAGAGCTTGCGGGCGCTGGGCCTGGAAGCCGATGCCAGCGATACCGAAGAGCGTTTTCTGCAGGACACCATCGTGGCCGGCTCCTGGCTGAATGACCAGCAACTGGTCGAGAGCATGGTCACCGGTGTTGGTGAAGAGGTTGGACGGCTGGTCGATTGGGGCATCAAATTCACCATCAACCGACGTGCGCCCGGCCACAGCAGCGGACGCGGCATCCACGTCAGTGGCGTTGACATGCAGCGCGCGCTGACGCGCATCGCGGTTCAGGCAGGCGTCAGTTTTCGCGAGGATTTCCAGTCCACACAGCTGCTGCGGCGCGGTGCCGAGGTGGTCGGCGTACTCGGGCTGGATCGCCGCACAGGGGCGGTGGACAGCCTCTACGGCCACAGCACGGTCATCGCCACCGGTGGCGCCACCTCCAATTGGAGCCTACGCACCGCGCCGGAAGAACTGTCCGGTGAAGGACAGCGCATGGCGGTAGAGGCGGGTGCGACGTTGATCGATATGGAAATGACCCAGTTTTTGCCCTGCTGCCTGGCCGCTCCGGCGATCTGGCGAGGCTTACAGTTCCCATGGATTCTCGGGCCACAGAGCGGCGTGCATGCCTGGTTGATGAACCGCTTCGGCGAACGCTTCATGGCGCGCTGGGACCCGACGCGCATGGAGCTGGCGACCCGCGACATGGTCTCGGCCGCCTGCGCCACGGAAGTCTACGAAGGCCGCGGCAGCCCCAACGGTGGGGTGTACCTGTCGTGGAAACATTTGCCCAACGACATCATCGATCACTTCCCCAGCATGTCGCGCAACATCAGCGCCGATTGGCAGTGGGAAGGCTTCGACATGACCCCGCTGGTGGAGCGAATCAAGCAGGGCTACGCCATCGAGGTCGCACCGGCCGCCCATTTTTCCCTGGGTGGCGTGCGCGTCGACAGGGGCACCCATACCGGCGTGCCAGGCTTGTTTGCCTGCGGCGAGGCCACCGGCGCGATGCATGGTGCTAATCGTTTGTCCGGCAATGCGGGTGCGCAGGTGTTGGTACAGGGTCGCGTCGCCGGTCTGGCAGCGGCCCATGATGCCCGACAGCGCCGCGCCCGCGATCGCCTGGCCGACAACCACGGCGCGGCCTTCTCGGCGACGGTCGCGCCGTTTGAAAAACGTGATGGAATCGCCCCCTTCGAACTCAAGGAACAGCTCTCGCAACTGGCCGAAACCTCCCTCGGCCCGGTGCGGACTGCCGAGTCGATTGCCCAGGCGCAAACCGCGCTGGCGGATCTGAAAAACAGCGCGCTCCCGCAATTGGCCTGTCGCACCCGCGACCTGATGTGGAACCGGGACTGGAGCGACGCGCTGGAGTGCCAGGCGGCGTTCACGGTGCTGGAATCCGCCTTGCTCGGCGCGGCGGGGCGTGAGCATTCCATCGGGGCGCATCAGCGTCACGATCACAAGGCGACCTACAGCGGACCGTTGACCCATTCGTTGATCCGCTTCGACGCAGGCAAGTTGGT
Source organism: Pseudomonas bohemica (assembly GCF_002934685.1). Lineage (GTDB taxonomy): Bacteria > Pseudomonadota > Gammaproteobacteria > Pseudomonadales > Pseudomonadaceae > Aquipseudomonas > Aquipseudomonas bohemica. The sequence continues at coordinate 165,716 of NZ_NKHL01000118.1, read as the reverse complement.
GCGGCACACGACCCCCGTGGCCTTTCCGTTTCTGGCGCGGCCATGAACAGCTTATTTTCCCGGAGTTTTGCATGCTGATGCACCTGACGCTGTTTCGTGACGGCGAACTTCGCCCGCTGGATATCCAGCTGCCGCCCCCTGCCGGCCTTGGCCTGGGCATCGACAGTTGGGAGGGCGCGTCGGTCAGTACCGCGCTGCAATACGCACAGCGGGTGTTCGAACCTAATCTGGGCTACTCGCTGTCGTGTCGCCGCGGGCTGTGCAAGCTGTGTGCGATGCGCATCGACGGCGAGGTCAAGCTGGCCTGTACGGTGCCGCTGCACGACGGCATTCGCATCGAACCGGCCAAGCCCAAACTGGCCCTGCACGACACCGTGGTCGAGCTGAGTCTGGTGCGGGAAAAACCGAAGAGGATCAAGCCCGGCAGGACCCTCGAACAGACCGCTCAGCCGCAGTGAGGCTTTTTTCTCACAGCGCGTAACGCTTGATAACAACCACCTGACTGCCTGTCGGGCTTGCACTCATTCAATCGCCCAGCGAACTCATTCAGGAGTCTGATCATGTCTGAAGCACTGCTCAAACAACCGCAAGCCGTCAACGCTGCAGCTGCGACCACGATCTGGTACACCCGCTGCCCGGTGCCGACCACCTCCGGCATCGCCCAGCACAAGCACTGGTTGCAAAACGAATTCGCCCGGCACGGCGTCACCCTCGATTCGATCCGCGCCTCCCAGGACCGTGCCGTGCGTGAGTCGCACTTTCGCCACAGCCTTGCCGGCAGCTTTCGCGAAGGTGGCAACGTTCCGCCGATTTGGGCCCGCGCCCAGGGGCAGGACACGGTGGTCGTCGGTATCACCTGGGTGGATGAGGAACAGCTGGTGTTCGTGCGTGGCGACAGCGATATCAAGACGGTCGCAGACCTGCGCGGGCGCAAACTCGGGGTGGTGCGCAAGGCCGCTGGCGACCTGGTGGACGTCGGTCGCGCCGAAGGCCTGCGCGGTTTGCTGACTGCGCTGCATCTGGGTGGCGTGCCGCGGGACAGCGTTGAATTCGTCGACATCGCCGCGCCGGAATGGGACCTCAAGGAGGTCTCGAAAACCCGCGAGGACCATCACGCCATCCCGACCCTGGCCCTGCTCAACGGCACCGTGGATGCGATCTTCATCAAGGGCTCGGGCAGCGCGCGGGCCCTGGCTCAGGGGCTGCGGCCGATCATCAACCTCAATGAACAGGAAGACCCCCTGCTGCGGCTGAGCGCGGGTTCGCCGCGGCCGATCACGGTGGATCGGCAGACGCTGAAGGACTCGCCCGAGATCGTCGCCCGCTACCTTGCCGTGCTGTTGAAGACCTACGAATGGGCCAAGGATCACCCCCAGGAAGTGGTCGACACCATCGCCGCCGAAACCGCAACCGACGCCGACAGCGTACGGCTGGCCTTCGGCAACCAGCTGCATCTGTCGTTCGAGCCCAAGCTGTCCGAGATTTACGTCGAAGGACTGCGCCGCCAGAAAGACTTCCTGCTGGCCGAAGGTTTCATCGACCAGGATTTCGATGTCGATAGTTGGATCGATCCCGCGCCGTTGGAAAAGGCCTGGGCGTTGAAAGATGAGATCGTGCTCGGCTGAACTCCCAGCGACGCTCCTGTAACAGCCCGACTTGCCGGCGGTAGCGATCTCAGCTCCGTCAGCGCCGGCAAGCCATGCTGCTGTAGGGGGGCTAGTGGCGATCAAAAAAGCATAAGCCAGTCCATCAGGTTATTGGACCGCAACCCGGCCAACCGCCGATGCTGTCGGTTTATCGACGACCGGATCGCCTGATGACCACACAACGCCAACTCAAACTCGGCGCGTTCATGCGCCCTGTGAGTATCCATACCGGCGCCTGGCGCTACCCAAACGCCTGGCGCGATGCCAATTTCAACTTCGCCCACCTCAAACGCCTCGCCCAAACCCTGGAGCGGGCGCGGTTCGACGCGTTCTTCATGGCCGACCACCTGGCCATGCTCAACATGCCGATCGAAGCGCTGAAGCGCAGTCATACGGCGACGTCGTTTGAGCCGTTCACTTTGCTATCGGCGCTGAGCCAGGCCACCGAACACATCGGTCTGGTGGCCACGGCGTCGACCACGTTCGACGAACCGTTCCATATCGCCCGCCGTTTCGCCTCGCTGGACCACCTGAGCAACGGCCGGGCAGGCTGGAACATCGTCACCACTTCAAATCCCGATGCGGCGCTGAACTTCGGGCTGCAGGAGCATCTGGCCCACGACCAGCGCTACGCACGCGCCAGGGAGTTCTACGATGTGGTCACCGGGCTATGGGACAGCTGGGCGGATGACGCCTTTATTCGCGATGCCGAAAGCGGCGTGTACTTCGACCCCGACAAGCTACACACCCTCGATCACAAGGGTGAGTACCTGTCGGTGCGCGGTCCGTTGCATATCGCCCGCCCCGTGCAGGGCTGGCCGGTGATCGTTCAGGCCGGGGCCTCGGAGCCAGGCCGTCAGCTGGCGGCGGAGACGGCAGAGGTTATCTTCGTTGCGCCGGGGACGCTGGAGGACGGTCGGGAATTCTACGCCGACGTCAAAGGCCGCATGGCGCGCATCGGCCGCAATCCGGAGCACCTGAAGATATTGCCGGGCGCGTTCGTGGTCGTAGGCGATACGGTTGACGAGGCCAAACGGATTCGTGCCCACCTCGACAGCCTGGTGCATGAGCAAAGCGCGATTGCCTCGCTGTCGGTTGCTCTGGGCGTGGACGCCAGCCAGTTCGATCCGGACGGCTTCCTGCCCTCGATCCCGCAGACTAACGCCAGCCGCAGCTCTCAGGAGCGGGTTCTGGCCCTTGCCGACCGCGAGCAACTGACGGTTCGGCAACTGGCGCAACGCCTGGGTGGTTACGCGGGGCTTTCGTTCGTCGGCACGGCACAGACCATTGCCGACGAGATGCAGGAGTGGCTGGAGACCGGTGGCAGCGACGGCTTCAACATCATGTTCCCGTGGCTGCCGGGCGGGCTGGATGACTTCGTCGACAAGGTGATTCCCGAGTTGCAGAATCGCGGGATTTTCCGGCGCGAATACGAGGGCAAGACCTTGCGGGAGAACCTGGGTTTACCGAGACCGGCGAACCGGTTTTTCAGCTGACCACACGCAGTGCGTAGCGCCTGTCGTGCTGCTTGCGATAGGCGCCCGGTTGCACACCTTCCGCCTTGGTGAACGCGCGGGTAAACGCGGAAACCGATTGATAACCCACGGCGTTGGCGACGTGCTCCACGGTCTGGTTGGCCTTGAGCAGGCGTGCGGCATGACGCATGCGCAGCGCGAGCAGGACATTGCCTGGCGACTGGCCTGCAATTTCGTTGAAGCGCTTGAAGAAGGCCGAGCGCGACAGGCCAGTGTAGGAGGCCATGCTTTCCAGCGTCCAGGCCTGTTCGGGGTGTTCGATCAAATGCTGCAACAGCGCAGCGAACAACGGCTGCCGGGCCAGTGCCACCAGCCCGCCGAGGGCCGGGTTTCCCCCGACCTGCTGACGCAGCACATACAGAAACAGCAAATGGCTCAGCCGTTCCAGCAACGAGGAAGACGGCCCTGACTCACGCTGGCACTCCTGCAGAATCAGTTCGAACAAGCTGCGCGCCGCGCTCGACGAGGGTTCGTCGGCACGCAGAATGATAAAGTCGGGCAGGGCGTCGACGATCAGTGCCGACAGCCCCGAGTGAAAGTGGAAGAAACCGCAGACCAGTCCCACGCCGTCGTTGGCCGAGTTGTCGAGCGCTTGCATTGCCGTGCGTGGCTGCCGTTGTGCCGCATCCGCGTCGGCCTCGCTGGACAAGCGATATGGCAAGTCACGCAGCAAGAATACGGCATCCCCCGTTTCCAGCTTCTGCGGCATCTGGTGGCCGTCGAAGTGCAGCCAGCATTGTCCTCGCACCAGCACATGAAAGCTGGAACGCGCCATCCCCTGTGTGCTGGCGTGCCAGCCGCCGCAGTATCGGCCGACGTGGAAAACGCTGGCATCGAGTTCGAGACTTTCTAATAACCAATCGACAAGGGGGCTGGATGAATTCATCTAAGGGAAACACTCAGGAGCAAGTAATCGCTACTTTAGAATATGGATCGAAATTTTTATAACCAACACACTTTCCGGACCCCAACCTACAGGAGTCCATCATGTCTCGCGTTACTGTGCAAACGCTGCAAAGCGCACCCGAGGCCGCCCGGCCCTTCCTGGAAAACGCTCTCAAGGCTAACGGTTACCTGCCCAACCTGCTTGGCGTGCTGGCCAATGCCCCGGCCGCGCTGGAAACCTACCTGACCGTGTCGGCTCTCAACGGCAAGGCTGAGCTAAGTCTGGGTGAAAGGGAAGTGGTGCAACTGATCGCAGCGACTCACCACGGCTGTTCTTTCTGCGTGGCGGGTCATACGGCGGTCGGCTTGAACAAGGCGCGTTTGTCGCAAGAGGTGGTCGACGCACTGCGCGCCGGCACTCAGTTGCCTGACGCCAGACTCGAAGCGCTGGCCGATTTCGCCCGCGAAGTGATCGCCACACGCGGCGACGTCTCCGACACTATCTACGAGGCGTTCCAGGCTGCAGGTTTCAGCGAAAGCAATGCGTTGGAGGTCATCCTCGGCGTCAGCCTGGCCACCCTGTGCAACTTCGCCAACGTATTTGCCCGGACCTCCCTGAATCCTGAACTTGAAAAGTACCACTGGCAGCGTCCCGCGCAGTAAGCCAGCCGCTCTATAAAACAGTGAGCTGCGTGCCAGCTGTTCAACAGATAAGGAGATAACCCATGGTCGACGCGGCACTTGGCGCCTGGCTTGATGCTCATGCTCAGGCACTGGATCTCGGCGATTGTGATCCGCACTCGGTGCTGTCCCAGTTGGCCGGCGCAAACCTGCTGCGCGTTGGCATCGATCCGTCGCAGGGCGGTTCCGGGGGCACCCTTGCCGACGCGGTGGATACGGTGGCGGGCGTCGCGAGCCATTCGGTGACCGCAGCCTTTGTTCTCTGGGGCCAGCGCGCTTTCATTGAGTATCTGCTGCACAGCCCCAACGTCCGGCTGCGCGCGCGTTTGCTGCCGGATTTGCTGGACGGGTCGCTGGCGGGCGCGACCGGGCTTTCCAACGCCATGAAATTCCTCTCGGGGATCGAGTCATTGCAGGTTCGCGCCACCGAAGCGCAGGATGGCTGGTCGTTTGCCGGACGCCTGCACTGGGTAACCAATCTGCGCAAGGAAGGCTTCGTCGTCGCGGCGGCCATTGAGGCAGCAGCCGGTTCCCAACCGTTCATCATGGCGATCCCTTCCCATGCCAAGGGGCTCGAGCGCTCGGAGGACTTGCAACTGATGGGGCTGCAGTCGAGCAATACCGCAGCGCTTGATTTCAACGAGGTCCGGCTCGGTCGCGATTGGCTCCTGCATCACGACGCACGGCAATTTCTGCCAGCCGTGCGCCCGGCTTTCCTTGGCCTGCAGTGTGGCCTGTCGATCGGCCTGGCGCGGCGTGCGCTGGAGCAGGTCAAGGCTCACCTTGAAGGCACACGTTCGGTGTTGAACGCTGAGTATGATGAACAGCGCGAGCTTCTGGAGTCGGTGGTCAACGAACTCAAGGTGGGACTGCTCGAAGGACGGTTTCTGACCCAGGCCGCTGCGTTGTTTCGCCTGCGCATTGCCTTGGCGGACGCCGTTGCCAGTGCTGTGCAACTGGAGCTGCAGGCGAGCGGTGGCAAGGCGTTTCTCAGCGATCACGGCAGTGCATTCGCCAGACGCTGGCGGGAGTCGGCGTTCATCCCGATCGTCACGCCAAGCCTTGTGCAGTTGCGCGCGGAGTTGCAGCGTCAGGCAAGGGAATCTGTCGCATGAGCGCGTTACTGAGCGCCAGCGGCATCAGTCTGGGTTACGAGCGCGAGAGTGGTTGGCAGAGTGTGCTGGAGGGCTTCGACCTGCAGGTTCAGCCAGGCGAAGTCGTGTCTATTCTCGGGCCTAGCGGTGTGGGCAAATCGAGTCTGCTGCGAGTGCTCGCCGGGTTGCAGCGCGCCGATCAAGGCGAGGTCCGGGTGCAAGGCGAGCAGCTTGCCGGGGCGCACCCTCGGGTGGCCGTGGCGTTCCAGGACCCTAGCCTGTTGCCGTGGATGACCCTGGAAAAGAACGTCGCATTCGGTCTGGATTTCGCCAGTCAGCCCACACTGAGTGCCGCCGAACGCCAGCACCGGGTCGATCAAGCTATCGCCGAAGTCGGGCTGAACCACGCCCGGACCCATCGCCCGGCGCAGCTTTCCGGTGGCATGGCGCAGCGTACGGCGCTGGCCCGCTGTCTGGCCCGCCAGCCTCTGGTCCTGTTACTGGACGAACCCTTTGGCGCCCTGGACGAAGTCACTCGCGCCGACATGCAGGACCTGCTGCTCGAGGTGACCGCCCGGCATGACACTGCCGCCGTGCTGATCACCCACGACATCGACGAAGCCTTGCTGCTCTCCAACCGTATCCTGCTACTGGGCGATACCCCGGCGCGCACGGTGGGTGAGTGGCACATCGATTTGCCTCGGCCGCGCGCCGAGCTGGTCGAGGAGTTGGGCGCGTTGCGTGTCGAGATTCTGAAAACCCTTCGGCGGGTGAGCCGCAAACCACATCTCGGAACCGAATCGCTCGCATTGCCGGAGAATGCCCATGTGCCTGGACGACTTCACTCACACTCGTCGTGACTTTCTGAAACTGAGCGCCATGCTCACCGCGGCTGGCGCCTTGCCGTTGCTCAATAGTTTGCAGGCGCGGGCTGCCGCTGAGCCCGACGCGCCGGTGCGCATCGGTTACTTGCCGATCACCGATGCCACACCGCTGCTGGTGGCGCACAACAATGGCCTGTTCGAAGCCGAGGGCATTCAGGCCGAGCGCCCGGTGCTGTTGCGCAGTTGGGCGCAGGTGATCGAGGCGTTCCTCTCCGGGCAGGTCAACGTGATTCATCTGCTGTCGCCGATGACTGTCTGGGCACGTTATGGCAGCAAAGTCCCGGCCAAAGTAGTGGCCTGGAACCACGTGGGAGGTTCGGGGCTGACCGTCGGGCCAGAGATTGAAGACGTCAAGCAACTGGGCGGGCAGTCCATCGCGATCCCGTTCTGGTATTCGATTCACAACGTGGTGGTGCAGCAGTTATTGCGCGACAACGGGCTGACGCCTGTGCGCAAACCGGCGAACGCGCAACTGGCGGCCAACGAGGTCAATCTCCTGGTGCTGCCGCCTTCGGACATGCCGCCGGCGCTGGCCGGCAAGCGTATCGCCGGGTACATCGTCGCCGAGCCGTTCAATGCGCTGGCCGAAGACCTCAAGGTCGGTCGCGTGCAGCGCTTTACTGGAGACATCTGGCGCAACCACGCGTGCTGCGTGGTGTTCATGCACGAGCACGATCTGAACAATCGTCCCGAGTGGTCGCAGAAGGTGGTCAACGCCATCGTCAAAGCGCAGGTCTGGACGCGGGATAACCGCGCCGAAGCGGCCAGGCTGTTATCCAGAGAGGGCAGCAACCGCTACACGCCGCATGCTCAAAGCGTGCTCGAACGGGTGCTGTCGCCGGCCGCCAGCGAGCGTGACGGTTATCTGGCCAGCGGCGCCATTGTGCACGGGCAATGGGACGAGCATCGCATCGATTTTCAGCCGTACCCGTTTCCCAGTTACACAGTGGAACTGGTGCGGCGCTTGAAAAATACCTTGATCGAGGGCGACCAGGCCTTTCTCGCCAGCCTCGATCCGCAACAGGTCGCCGGTGATCTGGTGGACGATCGTTTTGTGCGCAACAGCATAGCTGCCGTCGGCGGCTTGAAGACGTTCGGTCTGGCCGACAGCTTCCAGCGCAACGAGGAGTACAGCGTTTGATGCAGTCAGAAAAAAACACGCTGCGCCACTGGCAACTGGGTTTGGCAGGCTTGTTGTGCCTGATGGTTCTCTGGTGGCTGGGCATTCGTCTGTTTGGCGAGGCAACGGGCTTGTCGGCGCGGTTTTCGCCCCAGGCGACCTTTGTCAGCCTATGGAACCTGCTCGGCAGTTCCGATCTGTACGGCCACGTGCTGGTCAGCCTCAAGCGGATTATGGTGGGGCTGTTTCTGGCCTTGTTGATCGGCGTACCGCTGGGCCTGTTGATTGGCAGTTCTCGCAGCCTGGAAGCGGCGACCACGCCAGCCTTTCAATTCCTGCGCATGATTTCCCCGTTGTCGTGGATGCCGGTGGTGGTGATGCTGATGGGGGTGGGGGATCGGCCGATCTACTTTCTGCTGACCTTTGCTGCGGTATGGCCGATTCTGCTCAATACCGTAGCGGGCGTGAAGCAACTCGACCCGCGCTGGCTGCAACTAAGTCGTAGCCTGAGCGCGAGTCGTTGGGAGACCTTGTGCAAGGTCATTGTGCCGGGCGTGCTCGGCCATGTGCTGACCGGTGTACGGCTTTCGATCGGCATTCTGTGGATCGTGCTGGTGCCCTGCGAAATGCTAGGAGTCAGCGCGGGGCTGGGCTATTTCATTCTCGACACCCGCGATCGGCTGGCGTACTCGGAGCTGATGGCCCTGGTGCTGTTGATCGGTGTGCTGGGCTTCATGCTCGACGCCCTGGCGCGAGGCCTGCATCGACGCTGGGCGCATTGAGCGTACGTGGATGCCGCTGTTGTCTTGATAACAGCAGCGCCGCACGCTTCATTCATTCATCAAAAAACACCAGCGCGCGCAACTCGATACTGCGCCGTGGCGGCGCTCCCGGCGGTGTGGTCGGGTCATCGAAGGCAGTGTGGGCGCCGGCCCTGGCGGCGATGTCGGTTTTCGAGTCGTAGATCTTCAGCAGCAATGCTTCTTCCGGGCGCAGCTGTGGGTAGTAATACCAGCGGTGGTTCGAGTTGGGACGCACGGAAAAGGTTTCGCCGACCTTGTCGCGATACACCAGGTCGCTGGCAATGAAGTCGGCCGCCTCGATGGTGCTGGCGTCGCACAACGCCAGCGGCGTGGTGTAGATCGGGCCGCCAATCGGGCGCCAGAGGTTGATGATCGCGAACCGATTTTGCAGGCGCTGTTCAGCTTCCTCGGCTGGCAGATGATCGCGTACCCGGCGTATGGCCGAGCGTTCGGTCTGGTCGTTATGCACGTAGCGCACCGGCTCACGAAGGCCCGTCGCTTCCCGGCCAGGCTCATCGATGCGGATGGTGTGGTCGAAAATCACGGTCTTCACGGCTCCCGTGGACGAGCGCAGCAGGGCATCGGCCTCTGCGTAGTAGAGCTGCACGACCTGTGCTTCATCTTCCAGATTGGCCACGGCGCTGGCGGATTCAACGCGCTGGAATCCCTGGGCATCCAGCAGCGGCGGCGTCGCCAGCAAGCGCGCGTTGTGAATGTCGACGCGGGTCGGTTGCAGGGTGCCGGTGCGCTGTGGCTGACCCTCGGGTTGCGGCCAGGTGTAATTGACCGGGCGCACGCCGTCGTCGCGCAGATAGTTGAGCTCGCCGACTACAGACGTCGGCCCTGGATTTGGCTGATGAATGCCCATGTGAAAGTCCTCCAATGTAGATGAAGCGTTTCAGAACGGCTCTTTGAACGGCCGCAGATCAAGCTCTTGTGTCCAGGCACTGCGCGGTTGCGAGTGCAGGTACCAGTAGGCGTCAGCGATGTCTTCAAGGGCCAGGGTGCCGTCCTCGCCCAACTGTTCGAGGCGTTGCGGGGCGTGACTGCGAACCCGTTCGCCGTTGATGCTGCCGTCGATGACCACATGCGCCACATGCACCTTCTGCGGACCGAATTCACGGGCGAACGACTGACTCAGTGAGCGCAACCCGGCCTTGGCTGCAGCAAAGGCAGCGAAGGGAGGCTTGCCGCGTAGAGAAGCCGTCGCACCCGTGAACAGCAGCGTGCCGCCGCCTGCTTCAAGCAGCAGACGTGTCGATTCCCTGGCAAAGATGAAACCGCCCAGCGTCGATGCTCGCCAGGTCCGTTCGAACAGTTCGGTACTCAGTTCAAGGCTGGGGGCCGATACCGAGTTCCCGACATTGAAGATCGCCACCCGCAGTGGTCCCCATTCACGAATTTTGCCGATCGCGGCCAGCGTGTCTGCTTCAATGCTGGCGTCGGCGGGCACGGCGATGGCCTCACCTCCCTGAGCCTGGATGCTGCGCACCACGGCCTCGAGCTTGTCGAGGCTGCGACCACTGACGGCCACTTTGAATCCGCCTCTGGCGAAGCGGCGGGCGAGGGCGGCGCCAAGCCCTTCCACTGCGCCAACACCGCTGACCCAGACCACTTCTTTGCTGTTTGAAGACATGGAATTCACTCGCAAGCAAAACAGGAATTCACTGTACCTGCGGTGATTGAGTCGCCAATAGACTTTGGAGCGCTATTGATATAGCCGAGAATTAGCTTTAACCGCTATTGGCTACAAAAAGAATCGCGCCGGGTTAGAACGTTTATTTCCTAAACGATGGATCCTATTCCTGAATTGAATATCCATAGCGTCCAATAACGCGCTTCGTCGTGTAAATCCGACGTTATAACGACGTTTAAAGCTGGATAACAGCGATCAGCACTGCCGTTATCTATCAAAAACCGGTCCAGCGACCATTTCTGCTGCTGGGCCGACGTCTTGTACGAATGCCATCGGCGCATAGAATTGGCCCAAGAGTTTCAACATTACTGTCGATTACGGAGATTCGAAAATGATGAACGCCACGCAAATGCCAATGAATACCGCCATGCCGATGATGCCAATGATGGGCATGCCGATGATGATGGCGACCATGAAGTGCGAAATGATGTCCGATGCCATGATGTGCACCATGACGCCAGCCGCTGGCATGGACATGGCGATGTTCAAGAACAACGCCGAAATGATGGCAATGATGATGAACTGCGGCATGCCGATGATGATGCATTGCGGCAACATGTCGATGATGTGCATGTCCGAAGATGGCATGGCGATGATGAATATGATGTCGACCATGAACATGCCGATGATGATGCCGATGGGCATGCCCATGCCCATGCCGATGATGAAGTGCATGATGGTCTGCACCATCGAGGCTGATTGCATGAAGTGCAAGATGATGCCAATGCCGGGCATGAGCATGGACATGATGAATAACTGCTGCACGTTGATGATGAAGATGATGAACGATTGTTCGATGCCGATGATGATGAGCTGCAACGGCATGCCGATGATGTGCTGCACTTGCTGATTTGAGGTTGTCGCGCGGTTGAGTGCGTGGCTTGGGTTGCGCAATGAAAGAGCCCTGATGTGCAAGCGTCGGGGCTTTTTTTTGGGCGTTCTTATCAGTCCAAAGGTTCGGGATAGGTGATCACCACGAACGCTACCGCTTCGCTGTCGGCGGGGTTGCGATAGCGATGGGGCTGGTCGGCATAGAACAGGATGGAGTCGCCGGTCGACAACAGATAGCGCTCTTCATTGACACTGACTTCCAGCACGCCCTGGGCAACCACGAGGTTTTCCTGAATGCCCGGGCCGTTGCCGTTGGACACTTCCTCACCCAGTCCCTTGAGGCGAATTTCGTAGAATTCCGATTGCCGCGCCATGTCGTAGGGGAACAGCGCACGACTGGAAAACGTGCCGTCGGCATTCACCAGCCGCTTGCTCTGTTGCGCCGGGAGGACCTCGACGCCTTCGAATGCGCGATTTTCCAGAAACGCCGCGACCGACACCTTCAGCCCCTTGGCTATCTTGCACAGCACCTTGATCGACGGCACGCTGCGCCCGGATTCGATCTGCGCGAGCATCGCACGGCTCACGCCGCAGTTTCGGGCCAGAGCATCGAGGGAAAGGTAGCGTTTACTGCGCAGCCGCTGCAGGTTTTGGGCAACGCGCTGGCCAATGGGGTCTTCTTCGGAGCCTGCTGCCTCTTTAGGGTCCGGCCCGGCCTCATCTTCATCGGAAACAGAGTGCAGAAAATTCATCGCTTCACGCCCGGCGAGTATCGCTGGACAGCATCGCGGTATGAGCAGTGAACGCCGCGAGCCCCGCGCGTGCTGCATACAGTTTCCACATCAATTCGGCGGCTGCCCGTGCCTGACGACGTTTGCGATGGAGGGTGAAATCAATGACGTTGGTTTCGGTAGGGCGCATGGGGCAGATCTCTATGCAGGCAACTGAATGAGCCCAGAGTAATGCGCAGCTCATATTTCCATAAATACTGAGTTTGCATTTGGTAATTCCATTTGGAGATTAGGACGTCGGGCGGGAGCGAATGCACGACGTTGATTAGAATTATCTACACGCCCTTCGGTAGCCCTGCCACGCCAAGGGGTAGAGGCCGGACCTGACATCGAGCGAGGGGCTCTGATACGATCCCACCGACTCTCAAAAGACCTGTCAGAGCAAACGCCATGGACTGCACGCCAACCTTGCATACCCCGCGCCTCTTGCTAACCCCCCTTCAAACCTCCGACTCCGCCACCATCCAGCAACTCTTCCCCCATTGGGAGGTGGTGCGGTATCTCGACAGTCGGGTGCCCTGGCCGTATCCCGGCGATGGCGCCGAGCAGTACGTGCAGAACGTTGCCTTGCCGGCAATCATGGCGGGGAAGGAGTGGCACTGGATGATCAGGCTCGCCAAAACGCCCGAGCAGTGCATCGGCAGTATTAGCGTCTACGACGAGCCGGGGAATAACCGCGGCTTCTGGCTTTCGCCACCGTGGCAAGGGCAGGGCTTCATGCAGGAGGCGTGTGAGGTGATCAACCGGTTCTGGTTCGAGACCCTGGCACGTCCAGTCATGCAGGTGCCCAAGGCGGCGGGTAACGCCGCTTCCAAACGTGTGTCTGAGCGCGAGGGCATGCGCCTGATTGAGGTGAAAGAGGGCAGTTTCGTCAGTGGGCCGCTGGCCAAGGAGATCTGGGAGTTGCGCCGGGAGCACTGGCTGGGCCGATCCCGGCGCTAAGCGCCTTTTAATCAATGCGCGGCTCAGCGCACCCGAACCACCACCTTGCCGAAATGGCGAGCGGCTTTGAGATGGGCCAGCGCATCTCTGGCCTGGTCGAAGGCAAATACCTGATCGATGACCGGCTTGATCGCATTGCACGCCGTGGCGCGTACGCAGTCGGTCAGCGCGACCCGGTCGCCTACGCTGGTCGAGCGCAGGGAGGCGCCGCTGCCCATGATGTCGAAATAGGTCAGCGGCGGGCCGTTTTCACCGAGGAAACCCACCAGCACCACTTCACCGTCATACGCGACCGCTTTGAGTGACTGGCCGATGGTCGCCGGACCGCCGACTTCGACCACGCGCTGCACGCCCTGACCCTGGGTCATTTGCAGGACCTGCTCGTGCCATTGCGGCGTTTCGCGGTAATTGATGACTTCATCGGCGCCGAGGCCTTTCAGGCGTTGGGCTTTTTCCACCGAAGAGGTGGTGGCGATCACTCGGGCGCCCATGGCCTTGGCGTATTGCAGGGCGAACAGTGACACGCCGCCGGTGCCGAGGGTCAGGACGGTTTCGCCAGCCTTGATGGGTTGCTGCCCCGTCAAGGCAACCCACGCGGTAACCGCCGCGCAGGGCAGAGTCGCGCCTTGCTCGTAGGTCAGCGGCTCGGGGAGGGCGACGATGGCTTCCTGGCTCACGACCTTGTACTCGGTGAACCAGCCGTCGTGGCTGCGCCCGTAAACGCCGGAAAAACGATCCTTTATTTTGCCGCCACCGAACCAGCGCGGATGGAAGGCGCCGATGACGCGGTCACCGATCCTGAAATCGCTGACCCCTTCACCGACTTCGATCACCCGGCCAGCCCCGTCGCTGCCCGGAATCGGATGAGTCAGGGTGGGCTTGAGCAGGCGGCCCTCCATGAGCACAAGGTCGCGGTAATTGAGCGAGACGGCGTGGACTTCGATCAACACCTCGCCACGTTGCAGGGTCGGTATTGGCTCTTCGCAGAGCTTGAGTGCGTCAGGGCTGGCGCCATTGACTCGATAGCTTTTCATGGTGACCTCGTCGGTAATTGTTTCAGGGTCAGCCTAGGTCATCGAGTAAAGGTGTTAAATAGGCGCCATCTTCGATCACAACCAAGAAAAACTTCTCAATGGACGTACTTCGGGCAATGGCGCTGTTCGTGCGCATCGTCGACAAGGGCAGCATCACACGCGCCGCCGAGGACAGCGGACTGACGCCGACGATGATCGGCAATCACTTGCGGGCGCTGGAGGAGCATCTGGGCATGAAGCTGCTGCACCGCACCACGCGCCAGCAACAGCTGACCGATTTTGGCCTGCATTACTACGAGCGCTGCCTGGAAATCCTGGGCATGGTGCAGGACGCCGAAACCGTCGCGCTCCAGGCTCGGGCTGAGCCCCAGGGGCGACTGCGCTTGAGCTTTCCTCATGCGTTCGGGCTGCAGCGGCTGATGGCCCCACTGGCGTTGTACATGGCGCGTTATCCCAAGGTCGACGTCGACATCTCGTTCACCGATCGCATGGTCGATCTGCTCGAAGAGGGCTTCGAAGCGGCGGTGCGCATTGGCGAGCTGCCGAGCTCGAACATCATCGCCCGACGCTTGTATGCCCATCCGCTGGTGCTGTGCGCCACGCCTGATTATTTGGCCCGCCGAGGAACGCCCATGCACCCTCAAGACATGCAAGCGCACGATTGCATCACCTATCGTTACGCCAACGGCCCGGTTGAGCAGAAGCAGCGTGCGCTGTGGCGGTTGCACGGCGAGGAGGGCGAATTGCAACTGAATGTGCGTACTCGTCTGCAAATGGATAACGGCCCGGCGCTGCGAGAGGCGGCAGCCGCCGGGCTTGGCATCGTGCTGCTGCCCTTGGCACTGGTCGAGGCGGATCTTGAAAGCGGGCGGCTGTGCCGGATCCTGCCGGCCTACAGTTTTGCCGAACGGCCCTTGCATCTGATCTATCTCAGCGACCGCCGCCGCTCACCCAAGCTCAACAGCTTCATCGAATTCATGCTCGAGCATTTCAGTGATCAGCCGCATTAGACGTGTGGCGGTTTGCGGGGAGTAACAGGCACGCCTCACGCCACGCCGATCTTCCATTGCGCAGGAGGCGCAGTGCCATTGACGGCATAGTCGCCGACGATCCGATCCTTATAGATGCGCGGGTTGTGCGAGGTCAGCGTGCGCGCGTTGCGCCAGAAACGGTCCAGACCCAGTGGGCGCAGGGTCGCCGAAGCGCTCAAGGCATCGAACATTCTTGAGCTGGCATCCAGAATCAGATCACTGACGATGGTCTGCGATTGGGCAATCTCCAGCTCGGCGATATCCACGGCCTTTTTCAGCGCGTGCGCATCGCCGCCGAGCCTGGCCTGATACGCCCGCTCCAGGGCCTCGGCGGTTTTCAGCACGATGGCCCCAGCGCTGTACGCCGCTGCGCGCAGGCTGCCCACCACTTGCAGCACTTGCGGATCCTGGGCCACCCGCGTGGCGTTGCCATTGCTGAAGCTGCGCGTGCGGCTCGCGACGGCGGCGGCCACTTCGCCGCTCAGGGCGCGGCCGATCCCGGCGAGGTTAGCCAAGTGCACGATCTGATACAACGCCGGCGAATACTGGAATTTCTCGTCGACGCTGACAATGTTGCGCGGGTCCACTGCCACGCTGCGCACATGGGTGGTGCCGCTGGCGGTGAGGCGTTGGCCGAACCCGTTCCAGTCATCGACCACTTCGACGCCTTCGGCATCGCGGCGCACGGTGACGAATACTCGCTTGTCATCGTGATCGCTGACCGCAACGTCGATCCAATCGCTGTACAGACAGCCGGTGGTGTAGAACTTGTTGCCCTCGATGCGCCATTGCTCACCGTCCAGATACAGCCGCGAGTTGAGGTGCGACTGCGCAGTGTCGCCGACTTCGCCAGTGGCTGGGCCGACGGTTTCGCCACGCACCAGACGCTCGAACCAGACCTTGCGCCGCTCTTCGTCGCGACTGTTAAGCAGGTTTTCGGTAAACCCCAGATGCCCGCGCAGTGCTTGCACAAGATTGGAATCGGCTTCACCCAGTTCGATCAGCAGGTTGGTCAGCTCTGGCAATGTGACGCCAGCCCCGCCGTATTCGCTGGGCACGCGCAGGGCGGTAAAGCCAGAGGCCTTGAGCAGTTGCAACTCTTCGACCGGCAAGCGGCGCTCGAGCTCGCGACTGATGGCGCCCTCGCGCAGGTTGGCGAACAACGGACGGAAACGCTCGGCCAGCTGTTCATAGCGGGGGGAAGGGCCTGCGCCCCAGGCTGCATTGACTTGATGAACCATGCTTTAGCTCTCTTTGCAAAATGCGGATCGGGAGGCGTCCGCCTCGTGGATAGGGGGTATCAGACAGCGATCGAGTGTTCACTCAGCAGGCTCGCCGGGTGCGCCGCAAAGGGCAGGCCCAGACGTTCGCGAAGGGTGCTGCCGGTCGGTCCCTCTTCAGGCACCAGCCCGCGTCGTTTCAGTTCGGGCAGGATCAGCGCGATGAAGTCGTCCAGGCCTTCCGGGTAGGTCGGCGGCAGGATGTTGAAGCCGTCGGCGCCATAGCCTTCGAACCAGGCTTGCAGTTGATCGACTACTTCTTCGGGCGAGCCGACCAGGGTCCAATGACCCCGTGCCCCGGCCAGGCGCAGGTACAGCTCGCGGATGCTCAGGCCTTCGGCGGCCAATTGCAGTATCAGTTGCTGGCGGCTTTTCGACGCGTTGGTGGCGGGCAAATCCTGGGGCAGCGGCCCGTCCAGCGGCAAGTGCGACAGATCGACCCCGCCGAGCAAACCCGACAGCAGGCTCAGCCCTACTTGCGGGTGCACCAGATCCTGCAATCGCTGGTGCTTGGCGTGAGCCTCGGCTGAGGTGGGCGCGGTGAAGATGGTCACACCGGGCAGAATCTTGATGTGCTCGGGCTTGCGGCCCAGCACCGCCGCGCGGGATTTGATGTCGCTGTAGAACGCCTGTGCATCGGCCAGGCTTTGGTGCGCGGCGAAGATCGCTTCAGCGGTCGCGGCGGCCAGCGAGCGGCCATCCTCCGAGGCGCCCGCCTGCACCAGCACCGGTTTGCCCTGAGGCGAACGCAGCACGTTGAGCGGGCCGCGCACGTGGAAGTGCTTGCCATGATGGTCGGTCAGGTGCAGTTTGCTGCGGTCCAGGAACACGCCTTTTTCCTTGTCCAGTAGCAGGGTGTCGTCCTCCCAGCTGTCCCACAGCTTGTCGACCACCTCATGAAATTCCCGCGCCCGGCCATAGCGGTCGGCATGGGCGGCCTGATTGCCCTCGCAGGCACCACCGAAGTTCTTCGCCGCATCCGGGTCGCTGCTGGTCACCAGATTCCAGCCGACCCGGCCGCCACTGATCTGGTCCAGCGAGGCGAACTGTCGGGCCAGGTTGAAGGGCTCGCTGTAGCTGGTGCTGGCGGTTGCGATCAGTCCGATACGCGAGGTCACGGTCGCCAGCGCCGAAAGCAGCGTCAGGGGTTCGAAACTCAGGCTCGGCGCGATCACCCGGTCGAAGGTGGGGGCATCGATACCGCGCACTGACACGCTGTCGGCTAGAAACAGGGTGTCGAAACCGGCGGCTTCAGCCTTGCGTGCCAGATCGATGAAATGATCCAGGCGAATGCCGGCGTCAGCCTGCGAACCGCTGTCGCGCCAAGCGGCGATGTGATGCCCGGTGGCGCGCAGGAACAAGCCGAGTTTGAGAGTGTCAGTGCGTTTGCTCATGGAATGACTCCTTGTAGGCATGAATATTCAGCAGGCGACGGAGAAGAGAGGTTCGGGATGTTTTGAGAGAATCGGGAGCGAGCTTTAAGAAAGTGAAAAGTTTATTGCGTGGGTGCAAGGGATGTGCCGTCAATCATCAAACTTGAGAAGAGGGTTGTATTAAGGATAGGTGGCGTTGCGGAGCGTCTAATAACTTAAAAGATGTGCGCTGAGAGCGAGACATCTGTTTAGTTGCTGTTGCTGTAGCAACACTTGTTGTAATGGATACATGGGTTTCGCCCGGTACAGACGGGTTGATAAACAACTCAGCAGGCGTTCAGCTTACCGACGGCAGTGATCTTGCGGGGCGCTGCCGCCGACGAGTCGTGCTGCTGCAGGTGAGGACAGGTCATTCAAACAATCCTTGCGTCAGCGGAATAACTTTAGCTGAAAACGTTATAGCGGTTATACGGGATGTTATTGACGCTGAGTCTGCAGGGTCATTATTGTCGCCCGGTCTGCGTCGCCCCATGTAAGACTTTCTGTCGTTAGTTGAAGGTTGTGCTACTTCATGGATTACGCGTGCCTGTCATTAATTGTCCGAACCACCAAGGAAGCTCGCTATGCAAGAGCGCAACAGCCGCAGGGCTTTCATCAAACAAGTCGCATTGTTGGGAACGGCGGCGGCCGCGGGGTTGATCCTGCCAGGCTGTGACAAGCCCGAGAAGACCGCGAGCGCGGCGCCTGCCGTGATCAAAAAGCGTTCCGATCAGGTGGTCAGCTTCAAATACCCCGACAACCCGTCATTCGATCTGGTCTACCTCGCCGACTCGCTGGGCTATTTCGAAGGCACCCGCACCAAACCCAATTACATTGGCAAGATCGCCGCGCCACAGATCATCCCGCTGGTGGGGACCGGCGAGATCGACTTCGGCTCGCGCATGGTGCCGTTGGTGATCTCTGCGATCGCCAGTGGCCTTGACCTCAAGGTGGTTGCCGCCGGTGGCAAGACCCTGCAGGAAGCGCCGCACATGAAGTATTTTGTGCGCGCCGATTCGGGAATTTTCACGCCAAAGGACATGGAAGGCAAAACCGTCGGCTTCAACAGCTTTGGTGCCTGCGCCGAATTCGTCACCAAGAAATACCTGCGCGAGCATCAGGTGGACGTCGACAAGATCAACTGGGTGGTGGTCCCGGACAACCAGGGCGAACAGACCGTGCTCAGCCGCAACGTTGATATCGCGATCATCCATCCACCCGCGTCCGGCGGTGCCGAGCACAATCCTGAGCTGCGCAAGCTGTGGAGCGACTACGACCTGGACAAGGGCCTGGGCGGTATGGCGCCGTACAGTGGCTATGGCAAGTTCATTCGGGAAAACCCCGAAGCGACGGAGGATTTCGTCGCCGCAATCGCCAAGGCGGCCAACTGGGTCAACGCCAACCCCGACGAGGCGCGCAAGATCGTCTCCCAGCGCATCGGCACCAAGCTGGAACTGGTGGAACGCTACGCCTACGTCGACGACCTGGTCGTCACTGAACCGCCGATTCAGTACTACATCGACATCCTCGAAAGCGAGAAGAAGATCAAGCCCGGTTCGGTGGCGGTGAAGGATGTGTACACCAACGAGTTCAATGCGTTGGCCAAGGCGAAGGTGTAGATCGCCCTGTGGCGGCTTTATGCGATCGGTCAGCCAGGCAAGACCCCTGTAGGAGTGAGCTTGCTCACGAATAGAGTGCGATAGCCGCCGAATCTGCTGCGTATGTATGCAAGCATTCGTGAGCAAGCTCACTCCTACAGGTCCTGTATCGGCAGACGAACAGACGCCAGACAACACTGATGAGAGGCATGCGTGCACAAAATCTCCACATCCGGCTTGCACATGGAATACCAGGCGCAAGACGAGGCAGGCAAAAGCGAGCGGGTAGAGGTCCTCAGGGATTTCGATCTGCAGGTGCGCGAGGGTGAGTTTCTGTCGATCCTCGGCCCCTCGGGCTGCGGCAAATCCACCTACCTGAACATCCTCGCCGGGCTTGCGCAGAAAACCGGCGGCACGCTGGAAATTGACGGCAAACCCTTGCAAGGCATCAACCGCAACCAGGGCGTGGTGTTTCAGGGTTACGCTTTGCTGCCGTGGTGCTCGGTGCTCGACAACATTGCCGTGGGGCTGGAAATCCGCGGCGTGGGCAAGGCCGAGCGGCGCGAGAGGGCCCGCGAATACCTGGACCTGGTCGGCCTGACCGGTTTCGCCTCGCGCTACCCCCACGAACTCTCTGGCGGCATGCGCCAGCGCGTCGCGATTGCCCGATCGTTGGTCTACGAGCCGGATGTGCTGCTGATGGACGAGCCGTTTGCGGCCCTCGATGCGCAGACCCGCGAAACCCTGCAGGACGAATTGCTGCGCATCTGGGACCTGCACAAGAAGACCATCGTGTTCATCACCCACAGCCTGGAGGAGGCGATCTTCCTGTCCGACCG
This sequence comes from Pseudomonas bohemica, assembly GCF_002934685.1. Classification (GTDB taxonomy): domain Bacteria; phylum Pseudomonadota; class Gammaproteobacteria; order Pseudomonadales; family Pseudomonadaceae; genus Aquipseudomonas; species Aquipseudomonas bohemica. Next base: position 145,614 of record NZ_NKHL01000118.1, on the reverse strand, counting down.
CGTTGCCGTAATGACCGCGCGCCCCGGGCGCATCAAGGAAATCATCGACATCGACCTGCCTCGACCGCGGTTACCGCAACTGCGCAACAGTCATGCGTTCGTGCATCTGCGCCAACGGGCGTGGGCCTCGTTACGCGAAGGCATGGGCGGGACGGTCCCGGACGCGCTGGAAGTCGAAGAAGTCGCCCGACACGAAAGCTGGCAACAGATCGCTCGCCGCAGCGGCTATCGGGTGGGCGTATGAACATGGCCCAGACCCCGCCGCCGCGCCGGACCGTCACCTCGCGCTGGCTAAAAACCTCACGCAAGGCGCTGGACAGCTCCATCGGCATCCTCGCGTTTCTCGCGCTGTGGGAAGCCTTGCCGCGTCTGGGAGTCGTCAACCCCGGCTACCTGAGCCCACCGTCGGCGGTACTGGCGGCCATCGTCGAGATGGCGGGTAACGGCGCACTGATCAAGCATTTGCAGGCCAGTCTGATCCGCTCGTTGGCCGGGCTTGCGCTGGCGATCGTCACCGGCATTTCCCTGGGCCTGTTGATGGGCTGGTTCGCGCGGCTGGAGCGGATCCTTGATCCATTGCTGCAGTTTTTCCGGCAGACCTCGGCGCTGGCGCTGTTCCCCGTGTTCATCCTGTTCCTGGGCATCGGCGAACTGTCGAAAGTCGCGATCATTTTCTGGGCGTCGTTCTGGCCGATCCTGTTGAGCACCATCAGCGGCGTCAAACAGGTCGACAGTCTGTTGATCAACTCGGCGCTGTCGATGGGCGCCAATCGCCGCTTCCTGTTTCTGAAAATCGTGCTGCCTTCCGCGTCGCCATCGATCTTCACTGGCGTGCGACTGGCAGGTGCTTACTGCATCACCGCGCTGGTGGCCGCCGAGATGATCGGTGCGCACTCCGGGCTGGGCTTCCTGACGCTCAACTCGCAGGAGGTGTTCCAGATCCCGAGCATGTACGCGGGCATTCTGCTGCTGGCGGTGGTGGGTCTGCTGCTGAACTTCCTCCTGGCGTTGCTGGAACGACGTTTTACCCGCTGGCGCCGTGGACTGAAGCATGCGGGGTAAGCCGGGGGCTGCGTTCACCGGCGGATGGATTCGCTGGAGTCTGGCGGGCGCGATCGGCGCGGCGGCGGTGTGCGTGATCTGGCTGCTGCCGATGCTCGACGGTGCCGAGCAGACCCCAGGTCCGGTGCTGGTCAAGGCGCGGGAGCAACAGCTGTTTCGCGTGGCTGTGCGCAGCTACCCGAGACCGACCTACAGCACCGACGCGCTGGTGTCCGAGCCCGATGAAATGGACAGCGAACTGGCCACCGCGCTGGGACGTTATCTGGGGGTGAAGGTGCAGTTGACGGCGATTCCGGCTCAGGACATCGAAGGTTTCCTGCGCAAGGGACAGGTTGACGCGGTGATCGCAGGCAGCCTCGACATCCCGGGCCTGGAACGGCAGCGAGCAGTATTGAACGATGTGCCCCGCGCCTACGACAAAGGTGCGCTGCTGAGCCTGCGCAATTGGCCGCAGTCTTCGGTCAAAGGCCAGAGTGTCTGCGTGGCCAACGGCAGCCCATGGACCCACGCCTTGCAGCAACAGGGTGCGCGGATTCAGACTTACGTATCAGGTATCCGCGCCGCCACCGCCTTCATGGCTGGCGACTGCCAACTCCTGGCCGACGAACGCACGGTTCTGACCAGCCTGCTGCAAACCCCCGACTGGCGCTTCTACCGCATGCTGCCGCAAACCCTGGAAGCGAGCAGCGATGCACGGGTCTACCTGGCTCAGCCCGACCCGAAAAGCCTGCGCCTGCTGCAGGCCGGCTTGCGTGACTGGCAGTCCGACGGCGGGCAGATGAAAGCCTGGGACCTGCACAGCAACGCATTTCTGGTGGACAGCATGAAGATCAGCGACGGCCTGGTCTGTCACTGATGCTCAAGCGCGTTTGGGCAACACCCAGTCTTTACGGATGAAGTGGCAGGTGTAGCCGTTCGGAATGCGTTCCAGGTAATCCTGATGCTCAGGCTCGGCTTCCCAGAACGGGCCCGCGGGGCTGATCTCGGTCACCACCTTGCCTGGCCACAGGTCCGAGGCATCGACGTCCTTCACCGTGTCCTCGGCGACGCGTTTCTGTTCTTCATCGAGGTAGAAAATCGCCGACCGATAGCTCAGGCCGATGTCGTTGCCCTGACGATTGGCGGTGGACGGGTCATGGATCTGGAAAAAGAATTCGAGCATTTTGCGGTAGCTGATCAGCGCCGGATCGAAGACGATTTCGATGGCTTCGGCATGGGTCCCGTGATTGCGGTAGGTGGCATTTTCAACATCGCCGCCCGAGTAACCCACCCGGGTGGACAGCACGCCCGGATAGCGGCGCAGCAGGTCCTGCATGCCCCAGAAGCAGCCGCCAGCGAGCAGGGCGGTTTCGGTTTGTGTGGTCATGGATCAATCCTTCCTGTAGCGCTTTGAGCGCACTGGGTTCAATTCGTGGCCCAGTTTGCTCGCCTGCCGTGAGCCTGCGCAAGGGCCGCTTGGTCAGGCCGTTCATCAGCGAGTGCGGAGGCGCTCGATGGTGATTTGCCTAGGCGATTGTTACCCTGTGCCGGATATTTCCAACGCATTGAGCCCCCAGGACAGTCCTCTTCGTATATCCCATCGTTTCGCCGGTGTCGTTGCTGACCGGCATCTTTCCTCTTTTTGTCCGATAAGGTTTACCTCCATGAACTGGCTTTACGACCCTCTGCTATGGAGCGCCCTGGCGCAGATCATCGCCATCGACTTACTCTTGGGGGGTGATAACGCCGTGGTCATCGCCATGGCCTGCCGTCGCCTGCCCAGGCAGTTGCAGAGCAAGGCGATCTATGGCGGCATGCTGGGCGCGATCGTACTGCGGGTGATTCTGCTGTTCTGCGCGGTGCACCTGCTGGCGTTACCGTTCCTCAAGCTGGTGGGCGCGATGTTGCTGGTGTGGATCGGCATCAAGCTGGTGGCCAACCAAAACGATGATGACGAAACCCTCGATGGCGGCACGCGGTTGTGGACGGCGATCCGCACTATTATCGTGGCTGATGTGGTGATGTCTCTGGACAACGTCCTGGCCGTGGCAGCGGCGGGTGACGGCAACATCTATCTGGTGGCGGCGGGCGTGTTGATCAGCATTCCGATCATCGTCATGGGCAGCCGTCTGGTGCTGGCCGCGTTGCACCGTTTGCCGTGGCTGGTGCCAGCAGGCGGCGCGTTGATCGGATGGATCGCCGGGGGCATGGCAGTCGTTGAGCCGATGCTGCAAGCCTGGGTCCCGCAGCAACCCTGGACGCATTGGGCCGCCAGCGCGGGCACGGCGGTGATAGTCCTGTTGGTCGGGCTGTGGCGGGGACGGCATGCGCGGCGGCAAGCGGTGGCGGATCAGCGGCAGGTTTGAATCTCCCGCTCAAGCCGGGAGAGCTTCTGTGGCAGCGCGCTTGTGAAGGGGTATCTCAGACGACACTTCACAGGCTGACGCATCGCATTCGCGGGCAAGCGCGCTGCTACAGGTCGTGAAAAAACCACGAACTCCTGGGAAGAACGCAAAGTCTTCTTCCAAAGCAGACACGATTTGCCTGCGTCCGATACCACCATAGGAACCTTCGTGAACACACCCCGCATCGGCTTCGCCTGCATGTACCGCCATCATGAACGCGCGCTGTCGCTCAAGGAACTCAAGGCGCTGGAGGGCGGTTACAACCCGCGGACCACCACTCTGCGCTGGATGGACAGCGTGACCTTGCAGGTGGCGCATGAAAAGCTGCTGGACATCGTCGAGCACAACCTCGCGGCGCAGATTCGCCTGCTGGGCTATGTCGCGCAGTTGCCCCAGGCCAGAAGAATGCTGCGTCTGAGCAGCGACCTGCTGCCGTTCTATAGCCATCCGCAGGTGGCGCAGTTTTACCGAGAGTGGCCCATCGTGGCGCGTCTGGAGCAGCTGTTCGCGGCGATTGGCGACAGGGCGCGCAACGCCGATATCCGCCTGTCGTTCCACCCTGGGCAGTTCTGCGTCCTCGGTTCCGACCGGCCCGAGGTGGTCGAAAACAGCCTCGCCGAGTTCGAATACCACGCCGACATGATCCGCATGATGGGGTACGGCCGGAGCTTTCAGGACTTCAAATGCAACGTGCATATCGCCGGCCGGCTGGGGGGTGAGGGCGTGCGCGCGGTATGGCCGCTTTTGTCTGAAGTGGCGCGTAAATGCATTACCTTCGAAAACGACGAGAAAACCTACGGCGTCGACGACTGCCTGCAACTGGCGGATCTGGCGCCCGTAGTGCTGGACATTCACCACTGCTGGATTCACGAAAGCCGCTACATCGCCCCTGAAGACCCGCGGGTGAGCCGCATCATCGACAGCTGGCGTGGCGTGCGCCCGGTCATGCATTACTCCCAACCGCCGGAAAGCCTTCAGGACCTGGGCTTCAAGGCTGAGCAGAAGCTGGAAATGGACGAGCTGCTGAAGGTGGTCAACAAGCGCGACCTGTACCAGCACAGCGATCGCATGTGGAACGACTGGACCAACAACTACGCCCTGCAATTCCTGGATCGCTTCGACATCATGCTCGAAGCCAAGGACAAGAATCTGGCTGCCGAAGGGTTTTATCAGCGTTTTCTGGCTTCTGCTGTTTAACGGCTGGACGAGGCTGAAAAAAACGCCGCGCGTTCTTTCAACACGCCAGACCGGGATATGACATGCCTCGGTTTGATTTTGATTCTCGGCGAGCCATTTTCGTCACGCCACCGTGACATTCATCTCAACTCTTTTCATTCCAGCCCAGCTGTGGCGTAGTGTGTTTCGCACGTTTGCCGACTGGAAGAGGTAAAGAGAGATGACCCTGCAAAACCGCCTGGACAACCTGTACCCGAGCGCCGATGAAATTCCTGAGCAATTCCGCGCAGGGCCTGCCATCGAGCAGCGCGAGTATCTGGTCAATGGTGAGCTGCATCAATGGCAAGGGCCATTGGCGCCGGTGCTCAGTCCGGTGTCGCTGAAGACCGATGCGGGGCTTGAGTCGGTGGTATTGGGCAGCACGCCATTGATGGACGCCGACACGGCAATGACCGCGCTGGATGCCGCCGTCAAAGCCTATGACCGGGGGCAGGGCGCCTGGCCGACCATGCGTGTCGTCGACCGTATCCATCATGTCGAGACCTTCCTAAAGCTCATGCGCGAACAACGCGATGCCGTGGTCACCCTGCTCATGTGGGAGATCGGCAAGAACCTCAAGGACTCGCAGAAAGAATTCGACCGTACCTGCGATTACATCGTCGACACCATCAATGCGCTCAAGGAACTGGATCGCCGCTCCAGCCGTTTCGAGCTGGAACAGGACACCCTCGGCCAGATCCGCCGCGTGCCCCTCGGCGTGACGCTGTGCATGGGCCCTTACAACTACCCGTTGAACGAGACGTTCACCACCCTGATCCCGGCGTTGATCATGGGCAACACCGTGGTCTTCAAACCGGCCAAATTTGGCGTGCTGCTGATTCGTCCGTTGCTCGAAGCGTTTCGCGACAGCTTCCCGGCCGGCGTGATCAACGTGATCTACGGCAGCGGCCGCGAGACGGTCAGCGCGCTGATGGCCAGCGGCAAGATCGACGTTTTTGCCTTCATTGGCACCAACAAGGCCGCCAGCGCCCTGAAAAAACTGCACCCCAAACCGCATCGTCTGCGCGCAGCTCTGGGGCTGGACGCCAAGAACCCCGGCATTGTGTTGCCCGACGTCAATCTCGACAACGCGGTCAGCGAGGCGATCACAGGTTCGCTGTCGTTCAATGGTCAGCGTTGCACCGCCTTGAAAATCCTCTTCGTGCACGAGAACGTGGTCGGCAGTTTCCTTGAAAAATTCGAGGAGAAACTGGCGCAGCTCAAGCCAGGCATGCCGTGGGAACCGGGCGTCTCGCTGACGCCGCTGCCAGAACCGGGCAAGACCGATTACCTGCAAGGGTTGGTGGACGATGCCGTCAGCAAGGGCGCCAAGGTGGTTAACGAAGGCGGCGGCATCACCAATCACCAGTTCTTCTACCCGGCCGTGCTGTATCCGGTGACGCCGGACATGCGCGTCTATCACGAAGAACAGTTCGGTCCGGTGGTTCCGGTGGTGACCTACCGTGATCTGGAAACGGTCATCGAATATGTGCTGGATTCGGACTTCGGTCAGCAGTTGAGCATCTTCGGCAATGACTCCAAGCAGGTCGGGCGCCTGGTGGATGCGTTCGCCAATCAGGTGGGCCGCATCAATATCAATGCCCAGTGCCAACGCGGCCCGGACAGCTTCCCGTTCAACGGCCGCAAGAACTCCGCCGAGGGCACCTTGTCGGTCCATGACGCGCTGCGCGTGTTCTCGATCCGCACGCTGGTGGCGACCAAGTTTCAGGAGAGCAACAAGGCGCTGATCAGCGACATCATCCATAATCGCGAGTCGAGCTTCCTGACCACCGATTACATCTTCTGAGCCGGTCGTTAAGCGACTCGCTGACACCCTGGCGCCGCGCTCATTAATGTGCGCGGTAGCCATTTGCCTTGAACCTGGCAGATAGCTGCATACTCGAAGTTTGATACCTCACTGGATACCACCGCCCTTGGTTGAAGCCACCCCCGAGTTGCCATTCCTCATCGGCCCGACACAGCCCGTCAGCGCCCTGCAAATGCTGCGCAGCGCCACGGCCATGCAGCACAAGGCCCTGGAGGCGCGGCTGCCTCTGACCCATGCCGACCTCGACCGCGCGCTGTATACAAAAATCATCGCGGCCTATTACGGTTTTCATGTGCCGCTGCAAAGACATCTTGAGTGCTTCCTGAGCCCGCTGACCACAGACCCGGAACGCTATAAGGTCCCGGCACTGGTCAAGGATTTACGGGCGCTTGGCCTGAGCGATGGGCAAATCGAGACATTACCCCTGTGTAGCGCGTTGCCCGCTCTGCAAACCCACGGCCATCTGCTCGGCATCATGTACGTCATGGAAGGCGCGACCCTGGGCGGCCAGGTGTTGCGCCGGATCATTGCCGACAGATTGGGGATCGACGCCGAGAGCGGTGGCGAGTTTCTCGACGTCTACGGCCGGGATACGGGGAGATTGTGGAAAGCTTTCCTGAAACAGCTGGCCGACTTCGAGCACCCCGCGTACAACGGTGAAGTGGTGGACGCAGCATGTGCCACTTTCGCCTGCTTCGAACGTTGGCTGGACCGCGCGGGAGTGCTGCTGTGACCTCCACCACCGAACAGAATCTGAATGAGTTGCTGCAGAACTGCGCCGATGAGCCGATCCGGATCCCCGGCGCGATCCAGCCCCACGGCGCGCTGCTGACGGTCGACGAACTGTCATGGACCGTACAGCAGGCCAGTGCCAATGCATCGCGGATGCTCAGCGGCGGCGATGACCTGCGCGCCGGCCAGCCGCTGTCGGCCTGGATCGGTGAGGGTGAGGCCCAGGCCCTGCGCGAAGCGGTCGCCGGTGGAGCGTTGGAGGACATCCATCCGTTGCTCTTGCATTGTGGCAGCCAAGTGCTGGACGGCCTGATTCATCGCCATGACGGCTTGCTGTTCGTCGAGCTGGAGCCACCGCCCGATCAGGCGCCGACCCGAGGTCCGGAGCAAAGCCTCAGCCGGATCCTGCGTCGCTTGCAATCAGCCAAGAGCCTGGCGGAACTCTATGACATCAGCGTCAACGAGATCCGCGCGCTGACCGGATACGACCGGGTGCTGATCTACCGCTTTCAAGAACAGGGTCATGGCCAGGTGATTGCCGAATCCGTCACCCCCGGACTCGGTACGTATCAGGGCGTGTTTTTCCCGGCCAGTGACATTCCCGAACAAGCGCGCGAACTGTACCGCCTGAACTGGCTGCGGATCATCCCCGATGCCGCATATGTGCCAGCGCCAATGGTGCCTGCGCTGCGTCCGGACAATGGCCAGCCACTGGACATGAGTTACGCTGTGCTACGCAGCGTCTCGCCGATTCATCGTCAGTACATGCGCAACATGGGCGTGCTGTCGTCGATGAGTATCTCCCTGCTCAAGGAAGAGCGCCTGTGGGGCCTGATCAGTTGTGGCAATCGTCAACCGCTGCGAGTGCCCCATGCGCTGCGCGCCGCCTGCCAGACCATCGGCCAGGTGCTATCAATGCAGATCAGCGCGCTGGAAAACCTGCAGGCGCAGCGTCAGCGACAGGCCAAGGATGGGCTGCTCAAATGCCTCGCCAGTGCCATGATCGACGCCGAGAATGACGTGTATCAGGGGCTGGTCCAGCATCCTCATGAGCTGCTGACCCTGGCCGATGCCGGTGGCGCGGCGGTGATCATCGATGACCAATTGCAGCTGTTCGGTCAGTGCCCGACGGCGGAGCAGGTGAGAGCGCTGCAGCGCTGGGTCCAACAGCAACCGGCGCCGGTCGTTGGAACTTCGAGCCTGAGTGAGTCGTTCCCCGAAGCGCGGGATTATCATGCGGTTGCCAGCGGTCTGTTGGCCTTCAGCCTGCCCAAGCCGGTGGCCAATGCCGTGTTGTGGTTTCGCCCCGAGGTCAAGGAAAGCGTGCGCTGGAGCGGCAATCCGGACGCGTCGAACGCTGTCGTTTCGGACCGTTTGCAGCCGCGAGAATCCTTCGAGGCGTGGAAGCGACAGGTCGACGGGACATCATTGCCGTGGACCGTGGGCGAGTTGTATGCGGTGTCGGACCTGCGCCGCTCGGCCCTGGAGTCTGACCTGTCGCGCCAGGTGCTACGCGAGAAAGATGCGGTGCAAGCGCGGGATGAACTGGTAGCCGTGGTTTCCCATGACCTGCGCAGTCCGCTGACCGCCATCGTCATGCAGTGCGGCATGATGCAACGCCTGGTCACGGCGGACGCCAGCCCTGCGTCGAAACGGCTGCACTTGGCCATCAACACCTTGCAGCGCGCAACGGCACGCATGACCAATTTGCTGGAGGACCTGCTCGACACCTCGAAAATCGAGGCCGGGCGCTACTCGATTTCGCCGCATCCGGTGGAGATCAGCCAGCTGTTCGAAGATGCCTGGTCATTGCTTACGCCTCTGGCGCTGAACAAATCCATCGACCTGACGTTCTCCACTGAGCCGACGCTGAAGATCATGGCCGATCCGGAGCGAATGTTTCAGGTGCTGTCGAATCTGGTGGGCAATGCAATCAAGTTCACACCCAGAGAGGGGCGTATCAGCGTCATCGCGGTGGCCGAAGGTGACGTTGCGCTGATCAGCGTTGCCGACTCCGGCGCCGGAATCGCTCCGGACCAGTTGCCGCATGTCTTCGAGCGTTACTGGCGCATTCGTGAAGGCAACCCGAGCGGCACGGGGCTTGGTCTGTATATTTCCCAGGGAATCGTTCGGGCCCACGGCGGCGAGTTGACTGCCAGCAGTGAGCCGGGCGAGGGCAGCGTATTTCGCTTCACAGTGCCGCTGGCCATGCAAGCGTGAACATCGCACCCGCATCAAGGTTTGCGCCGTGCTGTTCTGAAAAACGCACAACGGTCGAGGTTTGTTTGGTTATCTGACGACAGCTTCTATATTCTTTCCTTGTCTAGCCTGATGCCCACAGAGGCAGGGGCCGACCACGCATTCACGCAAGGCCAAAGGGAAGCTGATGAGCACCACCAGTACGCCGCTCTCCGGCGTCAACCAGCCACTCAAGGGCATCGCACTGATTGTCCTGGCAACCTTCCTGTTTTCCAGTCACGACACCTTGTCCAAATACCTGTCCGGCTTCTACCCGATCCTGATGGTGGTGTGGGTGCGCTATGTGGTGCACACAGGGCTGATGGCCTGCATCTTCATGCCGTCGGCGGGATTGCGTGTGCTGCGCACCAAACGGCCCGGCCTGCAGGCGCTGCGGGCGTTGTGTCTGCTGGGGACCAGTCTGTTGTTTACCAGCGGTCTGATGTTCATCCCGATTGCCGAGGCGACGGCGGTCAACTTCCTCTCGCCGCTGTTGGTGACGGCGCTGTCGGTGCCGCTGCTCAAGGAGACAGTCTCACGGGGGCAGTGGATTGCCGTGATAGTGGGATTCAGCGGGGTGATGGTGATCGTGCATCCGGGCGGTGAGTTGTTCACCCCTGCGGTGCTGCTGCCGTTGGGTTCGGCGCTGTGTTTTGCCTTTTATCAGTTGCTCACGCGGTTGGTGGCGGCCCATGACAGCCCGACCACCAGCAACTTTTTCGCGGGGCTGTTCAACAGTCTGTTGATGAGTGCCATCGTGCCGTTCTTCTGGCAGTCGCCGGAGTGGAGGCATATTCCGTTCATGCTGGCGCTGGGTACCTGTGGGATGGTTGCGCATTTGATGCTGACCCAGGCGTTTCGCTTTGCGGCACCGGCGTTGCTGGCGCCGTTTGGGTATTGCCAGATTGTGTTCGCGGGGCTTTGGGGGCTTATCGTGTTCAACCATGCGCCTTCGCTGACGGCACAGGCGGGGATTGCGATTATTTGTCTGAGTGGGTTGGCGGCGGCTTGGCAGCAGCGCAAGAAAGGGGGTTGAGGATAGGAGTGCTTAGCGGTGGGATGTATTTCTCGGCGCTGGTTACGATGGTTTGCTCGGCCTGCACCCCAGTCGCGTTCTGCGGTGTCTGGACTGGCCTGGCGGAAGATCAGGAACAGAGCGAAAGCAGGGGCAGGCCCTGAAGATTAACGCTGTACCAGCGG
>NZ_NKHL01000118.1:0-134945 GCF_002934685.1 Pseudomonas bohemica | reverse complement strand
GAGATCAACGTCACGCCGCTGGTGGACGTGATGCTGGTGCTGCTGGTGGTGTTCATCGTCACGGCGCCGCTGCTGACCAATTCGATCCCGATCAACCTGCCGAAAACCGAATCGGTGGCCCCGGTGGAACAGAAAGACCCGCTGGTGGTGAGCATCGATGACAAGGGCAAGCTGTTCATCAACAAGGATGAGATCCAGCCGGACCTGCTGGAGACCAACCTGCGTTCGGCCAAGGAAAAGAACGCCGACGTGCGGGTGCAATTGCAGGCCGACAACGGCGTGAATTACGGCGAGGTGGCCCGGGCCATGGCCTCGATCGAGAAAGCCGGGATTACCAAGTTGTCGGTGATAACCGCGAAATAGCGGATGTCTGTGATATCCGTTGCAGGCGCGCGCTTGCCCGCAATAACAACCTGTCGGCTCATGACTCTGTGACTGACACCGCGCATTGGCGGGCAAGCGCGCTCCTAGAGGACTTCGACCTCATTCAGCACTTAAATCAACCCCACGGAAGAGGTAACTAACGTGACTGTCACGCTACTCAACGCCCGGAAGGCGCCCCTGGAAATCGCCCGTGAACTGGCGAGCGAATTCGCCCGCACTGCCGTCGACCGCGATGCCCGCGGCGGCACCCCCAAGGTCGAGCGGGACAGCCTGCGCAACAGCGGGCTCCTTTCCCTGAGCATTCCCCGTCAGTTCGGCGGGCTGGATGCCAATTGGTCCGAGACCTTCGAGGTGGTGCGAGAATTCGCCAGGGTCGACAGTTCGATCGCCCATGTCTTCGGCTTTCATCACCTGATGCTGGCGACCATCCGCCTGTTCGCCAAACCGTCGCAATGGCAGACCTGGCTCAAGCTCACCGCCAGCAACAACTGGTTCTGGGGCAACACACTCAACCCTCTGGACACCCGCACTGTGGTCAAAGGGCGCAGCGGCTGGCGCGAGTTTTCCGGACAGAAGAGTTTCTGCTCCGGTGCCAACGATTCGGAAATGCTCATCGCCTCGGCAGTGGACGAAGCGGCAGGCGGCAAGCTGTTGATCGCCGCCATTCCCAGCGGGCGCACCGGCATCACGCTGCACAACGACTGGTACAACATGGGCCAGCGTCAGACCGACAGCGGCAGCGTGACCTTCAAACGCGTGCGGGTCGAAGAATCTGACTTGCTGCTCGATCCAGGCCCGCTCAGCACCCCATTCGCCTGCCTGCGCCCACTGATCGCACAGCTGCACTTCGCCAATATATTCCTCGGCATCGCCGAGGGCGCCTTTGAAGAAGCCCGCAAATACACCCGCGAAGAAGCCCGGCCCTGGTTTCGCTCCAATGCTACCCATACCGCCCAGGACCCTTACGTGCTCAGTCACTACGGAGACTTTTGGGTGGCGCTGGAAAGCACGCGACTGTTGGTCGAGCGCGCGGGCCGGGCGCTGGACGAGGCATGGGCCAAAGGCTCGGCGCTGACCAGCGAAGAACGCGGCGAAACCGCCATTGCCATCGCCACCGCCAAGGTCGCCGCCAGCCGCCACGGTCTCGAACTCTGTAGCAAGGTCTTCGAGGTCACCGGCGCGCGTGCCACTCACGCTTCGGTGGCCCTCGACAGGCACTGGCGCAACCTGCGTACCCAGAGCCTGCACGACCCACTGGACTACAAACTTCATGAACTGGGTGACTGGGCTCTCAACGGTACCCCACCCATCCCGACTTTTTACTCATAGGGATCATCATGCAACTGCTGACATTACCGCCCTCGCCCGCCCTGGCCACTTCGATCCGTGCCACCGCACAGGTGTTCGAAGACCCGAAATCCCAAGCCCTGCTCAGGCATCTGCAGCAGGTTGCGCCCAGCGAGGCGAGCGTGCTCATCATTGGTGAAACCGGCACCGGCAAGGAACTGGTGGCGCGCCACATCCACAACCTCAGCGCACGCAAGACACAGCCCTTCGTGGCCGTGAACTGCGGCGCATTCTCCGAATCGCTGGTGGAAGCCGAACTGTTCGGCCACGAGAAAGGCGCCTTCACCGGAGCACTCAGCGCCAAGGCCGGCTGGTTCGAGGAAGCCAACGGCGGGACGCTGTTTCTCGATGAAATCGGTGATTTACCCATGTCGATTCAGGTCAAGTTGCTACGCGTGCTGCAAGAACGCGAAGTGGTCAGGCTCGGCTCACGCAAGAGTATCCCGATCAACGTCCGGGTGCTGGCGGCGACCAACGTGCAACTGGAAAAAGCCATCAACGCGGGGCACTTTCGCGAAGACCTTTTTTACCGTCTCAACGTGGTCAATCTGGAACTGAGCCCGCTCAGGGAACGGCCGGGGGACATCATCCCGCTGGTTCATCACTTCATCGCCAGTTACAGCAAGCGCCTGAGCTACGGCGCAATTACCCTGAGCGCCGAAGCCGAGCAGAAACTGGCAACCTACAGCTGGCCGGGCAATATTCGCGAACTGGAAAACGTCATCCACCACACCTTGCTCATTTGCCGTGACGGGGTGATTCAGAGTGAAGACCTGCGCATGTCCAACCTGCGCATCGAGCGGCAGGACGAAAGCCCGCGCACAGACGAATCAGCGCTTGGACTGCTGGACCAAGCGCTGCAGCGGCTGTTCGAAGGACAGGTAGACAACCTGCACGAGCACGTCGAGCGCACGCTGTTGAGCGCCGCCTACAAGTTCTGCCATCACAATCAGGTGCACACGGCCGAGCTGTTGGGTCTGAGCCGTAACGTCACGCGTACGCTGTTGATCAACCTGGGCGAACTGAAGGTCAACAAGCGTCGCCCGGCAAAACCCTCTCCCGACGAGCGCGTCCTGCATCTGTCAATTTGAAGCCTGAAGCTGAAAGCCTGACACGCGGTGGGCATCGCTCACCGCGTATCCAACTTGCATATCAGACCGCTTCGCCCAACTCGTTACTGAACTGGCGATTCCACAGCTGAGCATATTGCCCGCCAAGGCGCAGCAATTGATGGTGATTGCCGTCCTCGACCACTCGGCCCTTATCGAACACCAGAATCCGGTCCAGGTGCGCGACCGTGGACAACCGATGCGCGACCACCAATACCGTCTTGTCTTCCATGATCTCGTCCAGCTTGTCCTGGATGAAGCGCTCGGTGATCGAGTCCAGACTCGATGTCGCCTCGTCCATGACCAGAATCGGCGCGTTCTTCAACAGCACCCGAGCGATCGCAATGCGCTGGCGCTGACCGCCGGAAAGCTTGACGCCACGCTCACCCACCAGAGACTCATAACCGTGCTCCATGCTGTCGATGAACTCGCTGGCACCGGCCCGGTGAATCGCCTCGGCCACTTCATCCATCGAAGCATCCAGGCGCCCGTAATGGATATTTTCACGAATGCTGCGGTGAAACAGCCCCGGTTCCTGCGGGATCAGGCCAATCTGTTGATGCAGCGAATGTTGGGTCACCTCGCGCACATCCACGCCATCGATCAGCACTTGGCCTTTCTGCACGTCATACAGTCGCAGCAACAGGCTTAGCAGCGTCGATTTACCCGACCCTGAAGAGCCCACCAAACCGACTTTCTGACCTGCCGGAATCACGATATTCAGGTGATTGAAAATCGCTTGATCGCTGCCATAGCTGAAGCCCACATCGCGAAACTCGATGTCCCCGCGCTCGACCTGCAACGGCTTGGCGCCAGGGGTGTCGATGACTTCGTGAGGGCGAATCAAGGTGCGCACGCCGTTGGAGATATTGCCCGTCGCTTCGAAGAATTCGAGAAAGCGCCGAGACAGGTTGCCGACATCGCTGATGATCAACAGCGACAGGCTGGTGGACATGACGAACGCTGCGATGTCGATGCGCTGTGTGCGCCACAGCTGCAGCGCCAAAAGCAACAAACCCAGTTTGAGCACGACGCCACAGCCGGTCTGGAACCAACGGATCTTCTCCATGTAGCCCAGCGAGCGGTAGGCTGCAGCGACTTCCTTGTCCAGAAACTTGCCCAGATAGGTGTGCTCGAAGGCGTGGCGCGCGAACAGACGGATGTTGGCCAGGTTGGACACTGCGTCCACGACCTTGCCCGAGCTGGTGCTGCGCGCCGCCGAATACTGCTGCGCCAGCGGATGACTGCGCCGCGCCAACAAATAGCACACCCCGATGAACACCGCTGACCAGCCAGCCATGAAGACTGCCATCAGTGGCGACGCGGTCCACAGCAACACGGTGGCCAGACTCAGCGTGACCAGTAATGGAATGAGGTCGAACAGCAGAATGCTCAGGGTCTGGTTGACGCCCAGTGCCACTTCGGAGACTCGATGCGCCAGCGCGCCGGCGAATTCGTTACTGATGAAACGGTGGGAATGCTGTTGCAGGTAGGCGTACACCACATGGGTTACGGTGCGCCGCTGCAGCGGCAGGACATGGATATGACAACCCGCCGCCGCTCGCGTGAACAGCACCTCACAGACCAGCAGCACTGCGAACAGCGTCAGCGGCCATTGCAGCACCGCAAATGCGTTTTGAGCGTCCAGACCATTGCTGACGGTACGCGTGATCTGCCCCAACCCCCAAGGAATGAGGATGGTGCAGACCACGGCAGCGATTTGCAGTAGCAGGATAGCGAGATACCAGCCCTTGAAGTTGCCGATAAAAAATCGCACGAAGGCGGCAGGTGTCGTCGGCAATTGCTGGACGTTCCAGCTGCCTAACCGGCGATCACGAGGGGCAAAGGATGAAAAAGACGAGCTCATGACAGATAACGTTCCTGAATGACGCCTGTGGCCGCGCAGCTTTCAGGCGAAAAGTGGGCAAAGCGGGCGCACGGTCTTGACCGTGTAACGGTGCTGCTGTTTTTCAAAGATTCAAACGGTAGCGGATTTC
The DNA here is from genome assembly GCF_002934685.1 of Pseudomonas bohemica. Classification (GTDB taxonomy): domain Bacteria; phylum Pseudomonadota; class Gammaproteobacteria; order Pseudomonadales; family Pseudomonadaceae; genus Aquipseudomonas; species Aquipseudomonas bohemica. Next base: position 130,108 of record NZ_NKHL01000118.1, on the reverse strand, counting down.
CTCCAGCGTCCATTCGCCGCGGCTGATGGTGCGTACAGACGCGTCTTCCGGCGAGAAGCCGGCGTTGCGGTAGAAGCGTATTGCCCGGTCGTTTTGAGCCAACACCCACAGCGTCACTGACCGAAAACCATGATCAACCAGATGCTGACGGGCCGTGAGCCACAACGTTCGGCCAACGCCGCTTCCCCAATGTTCAGCCAGTACATACAGCGCTTGGACCTCTCCACCCATACCAGGCTTCGTGTCTTCATCGCGGCTTTGACCCGAAGCGATCCAGCCGACGACCTGTTCGCCCTCCAGCGCCACGAAAACCTGCGGCTCGCCTTTGTCGATCGAATCGCGCCAAAGCTCGGTTCGACGGTCCAGCGTGGCGTCCAGCGACGTCAGGTGATCGGCAGGTATGAGGTCGCGGTAAGCCTGCTGCCAACTGCGCACATGCACCCGGGCGATGCCCGCTGCATCTTGTGGCTGAGCCAGACGAATCATCGAAGGACCTCCCTGACAGTTGATCTCCAGCTTCTGTTATCAGGAATCATGCCAGCCGTGGACGCCCGGTTTTACGGGACGGCAACCGGCAGCGGCGGATTGAGAAGTGCGATCCGCGACAGTGGTTGTGCAATCCCTGTCGCACAGCCAACAGCTTAGCGGGCATGGGCGGCGTACACCGTCGCGCCTGCATTCGGCAAAAGCCTACGATAGACCAGCGCGGAAACGATGCACAGCGCGCCTGCCAGACCCATGACCAGTGCCACGTCGCTTTGCGCAATCGCCGCGTGCCCGCGTATGGACATGATCAGGCTGAGCAAGGCCGCTGCCACACCTACCGACAGGCTCATTGTCAGCTGAATGCTCATGGCCGACAGACTGCTGGCGCCGCTGGACTGTTCCGGCGATACATCGGCAAAGGTCAGCGCGCCGAGAGTGCTGAACTGCAACGAACGAATGATGCCGCTGGCGAACAGCACGACCACAACCAGCCAGTACGGCGTGGCGATATCGAACATGCCGGTGGCAGCCAGGCTCAGGCCAGTCAGCACCGCGTTGCCGATCAGCGTACGTTTGAAACCGAAACGGCTGACGATACGCACCGCCAGCAGTTTCATCAGGAACGCGCCTGCACCACCGACGAAGCTCAGCAACCCGGCCTGCAGCGGATTGAGGCCCAAGCACAGCTGAAACAGCAGCACCAACAGAAAAGGCTGAGAGGCGCTGCCGATACGCATCAGGTTGCCGCCCCAGAAGGTCACGGAAAATGTCGGGATGCGCAGCAGCGACAAGTCAATCAAAGGGTGAGGAGCGCGCCTGGCATGCCAGACATATGCAACGGCGCTCGCCAGTCCCAAAGCTATCAGCAGGAGTGTCCAGGGCTTTGGCAGCAGGCCATGACCGAAGGCTTCGAAACCGAACACCAGCCCGCCCAGTCCCACGCCACTGAGCAGCAATCCGGGAACATCCAGCGGCTGTCGGCGAACGCCCGGGTAGTCGGGTATATAACGCAGCACCAGCAGCACCCCGAGTACGCCGATTGGCAAGTTGATCAGGAAGATCCATTGCCACGACAGCAGCGTCACCAGTAAACCGCCCAGCGGCGGCCCGAGAATCGGCCCGATCAATGCGGGTATGGTCAGGTAGGACATCGCCCGTAGCAGGTGTTCGCGTGGCGACCAGCGCAGCAGGATGACCTGCCCCACCGGAACCATCATCGCGCCCGCCGCGCCTTGTGCCAGGCGCGCCAGTGACAGCTGCAACAGCGAACCCGAACATGCACAGGCCACTGAGGCGGCGGTGAACAACACAATCGCACTGATGAACACTCGCCTCGGCCCGAAACGGTCCGCCGCCCAGCCGCTGACTGGCACGAACAACGCGACCGCCAGTAGATACAGCGACACCACCAGGTTCATTCGCACGCTGGGCTCACCGAAATCCCGCGCCATTTGTGGCAAGGCGGTGAGCACGGCGGTGGCGTCGATCAGCTCCATGAACAACGCACAGCCGATGATCATGGGGATGCGGCGCAGATGGGTGGCTGCCGGTTTCTCTGTGACGCCGGGGTCGACCAGCAGTGCGGCATTGTTGTTTTCGGTCTGGCTGCCGATGCTTTGGTTAATGCCCATGGGTTGTTCGATATCATCCTTTCTCGTTGAACGTGACGGTCCGTTTCTGCCCGGAGGGCGTGGGCGCGCAGCTTGCTCGCGATCTGCCGGGAACCGGCAGTAAAATCAGCCACCCGGTGATCAGGCAGATCGCGCTCATCGGATTTGCTACTGCTTGGCAGTGGATCGCTGGCAAGCCGAGCGCCCACGCCCTCCGGGCAGAATCACGAGCCCTGCATTCACCCGCGCCTCAGAACAACCCCGACTTCGGTGGCGGGGTGCCTTTCAACTGCCAGGCGCCTACCGCCGCCGCTTTCCAGTGGCGAGGATTGTGATTGGACACGGTTCGGGCATTACGCCAGTGGCGATCCAGGTTATGCGCGCGGCCGGTGGTCGACGCGCCGCCCACATCGAACACCAGCTCCGCCGCCTTGAGCGCCGATTCAGCGGCAATGTATTGCGCCTGAGCCACATCGACAGCGGCCTGATCCACCGCTACCGAATCCAGATCAGCTGCCCACGCACGGTCAATCGACTCGGCTGCCTGCAACACCACTGCTTGCGCCGTGAACGCGCGGGCCGAGATATCTCCGACACTCAGTTCTACATACGGATCGTCCACCGAACGGGCGGCCGTACTGTGCTTGATAGGCCGCGCGTGTTCATTGGCGAAGGTCACCGCGTCATTGAGAGCATTACGCGCGATGCCAGCGTTCACCGACGCCAGAAACAACTGCAGGAATGGCGTGACGATCGTGCGTTTGCCCTCCTCCACGGTCCGGGTGCGGATCTCGTCGGCATGGACCACGACATCATGCAAATGCGTAGTGCCGCTGGCCGTCAGGCGCTGGCCCATCGCGTCGAAGTCGTCCAGCAGCTCCAGGCCCTTCCTGTCACGAGGCAGGATGAACGAAACCGGCTGCTCGTTTTCATCCAGCGCAACGGCGCTGACCCAATCGGCGTACAGCGAGCCGGTGCTGTAGTACTTGCTGCCGGTGGCCCGATAATGCTCGCCGTCACGGACGATGCGGGCGCTGATGGAACCGTTGGCGCCGCCGATTTCCCAACCGGCATTGCCCACCACCGCACCTTGCAGATAGCGTTCGAACCAGCGCTCGCGTTCGGCTTCGGCGCCCTCCGCTCGCGACGCAAGCAGCCCTTCGACAAAACCGAAACCTGGGCGCAACGCCTGGGCCACGTTGGAGTCCGCCGAGGCAATGCGCACCAGCAACCCGATCACATCCTTGACCGAACCACCGGCGCCACCGAAGCGCGTCGGGATACGCGTGGTGAACAGCCCCGCCCTGGCGATCTGCGCGACGGCGTCATAGGGCAATTGCCGATCACGCTCGCGCTGCGCGGCACCGGCGGCAATCTCGGGCAACAACTGGTCCAGCCGGGCGTTGAGCGCTTGCACCGTGATGGCGCTCGCTTCAACAGAATCAGGTCCAGCGGATTTGGCTACAGCAGACAACGTACTCATGACAATTCCTTGTTCGGTATTGGAACTTAAATGGCGATTTTCCACAGCCGGGATTCATCGAACAGCAACACAGCGCTTTCCGGCTCCAAGGGTGGAACCACCAGCTTGCTTCCAGCGCCAGGCAGACGCGGAACCGCTCCCAGCAGGCGCCGGGTGTACTCGTGCTGCGGGTTTTCAAAGAGCCTTTCCACGCTCGCGCTTTCAACGACCTTGCCGTGACGCATCACCAGCACTTCGTCGCTGACGTGGCGAATCACCCCCAGATCGTGAGAGATGAACAGATACGCCAGGCCCAGCGACGCCTGCAGATCCGCCAGAAGGTCCAGCACCTGGGCCTGGACTGAGACGTCGAGGGCCGACACCGGCTCATCGCAAATGATCACCTTCGGATTGCTGGCAATGGCTCGAGCGATTGCCACCCGCTGACGCTGGCCGCCCGACAGTTGCAAGGGGCGTCTGGTGGACAGCTCCACCGGAAGGCGCACTTGGTGCAGCAACTGGGCGATGCGTGGTCGTTGTTGCTCGAATGGGATACCGGCCACGTCCAGCGCATCAGCGAGAATCTGCCCGACGCTCCAGCGCGGATCGAACGAGCTGAGTGGATCCTGGTAGATCACGCTGATGTCCCGACGATGCAGCCGTCGGCTCTTCTCCTCGACCCGTCCACTGCCGGCGCCGGTCCAGGGCACGTGCAAAAACTGCACCTCACCGGCATCCGGCTCCAGCAGGCCCAGGGCGATGCGTGCCACGGTGGTCTTGCCGGAACCTGACTCACCGACGATGCCCAGCGTGCGACCGGCGCGAAGCTCAAAGCTGACGCCGTCGACCACCTGACGGATTTGCTGATCCGGCCCGACATAACGCTTGCCAAGGCCATTGGCGGTCAGCAACACCGGCGAATCGATACCCGAGCGCTGCTGAACGGGCACGGCACCGTGTTCGGGCGAAAGACGCGTGCCCCGCGCATGTTCGGCGGGCACCGCATCGAGCAACGAGCGGGTGTAGGCATGGCGGGGATTACGCAGCACCTGCTCCATCGGCCCCTGCTCAACGACCTCGCCGTGACGCAGCACCAACACTTCGTCCGCCAGTTGCGCCACCACCGCAAGGTCATGGCTGATGATCAGCAGCGAATCGCCGCGAGCCTTGATCTGCTGCAAGACGTCGAGAATCTGCGCCTGAACCGTGGCATCGAGTGCGGTAGTGGGTTCGTCGGCGATCACAAGGCCTGGATTCAACGCCAGGGCGCTGGCGATCAATGCCCGTTGTCGCAGGCCGCCTGACAGTTGGTCCGGACGCTGACGGGCGCGCAGCCGCGGCTCGGGAACGCCCACCGTTTCCAACAACTCGATAACCCGTTCGCCACGGCTGTTGCGGTCGCCCCAGCGGTGGGTTTCCAGCACTTCGAGGATTTCCTTGCCGACCGGCCGCAACGGGTCCAGCGACACCAACGCGTCCTGCAGTACAAAGCCGATGTCCTTGCCGCGCAGGTCGCGCCAGCCACGCTCCGAGAGGTTCAACAGATCCCGCCCTGCGTAATTCAACTGGCGTGCCGTGACCTGCGCGCCCTCGCCCGCCAGGCCAATCAGGCTGCGTGCGGTCACGCTCTTGCCCGATCCCGATTCGCCGACCAGCGCCAGCGTCTTGCCCGGCTCCAGGGTGAACGAGAGGTTACGCACCACCGACTGCCCGGCGAATTCGATGGACAAGCCTTCGACGACCAAACGTTTCTGCTCGCTCATGAAAGGCGGCCCTCCAGACGTTGTTGCAGGTAGCGGCCAGCGACGGTGGTTGACAGCGTGGTCAGCACGATGAACAGGCCAGGGAAGAAAGTCAGCCACCAGGCGTTGGCGATGAAGTCACGGCCCATCGACAGCATGGTTCCCCACTCCGGTGCCGGCGGGCGCGCGCCCAATCCCAGGAAGCTCAAGGCCGATGCCCAGACGATGGCCTGGCCGACGCCCATGGTGAGGGTCACGATCAACGGGCGCATGGCGTTGGGCAGCAACTGCCGGGTGATGATGCGCAGCGGCGGGTGTCCCAGCGCTTTCGCCGATTCGATGTAGCCCGCGTTGCGCACCGCGAGCACCTGGCCGCGCACCATGCGCGCATAGCCAGGTGCACCGCCCAGGCCAGTGGCGACGATCAATGGGCCGATGCCGCTGCCGAAGATCGCCACGAACAGCAGCGCCAGAATCAGGCTGGGGAAGGCAAACAGCACTTCGAGCAACCAACCGACGCCACGATCGACGCGGGTCCCTCCCAAGCCTCCGAGCAAGCCGAGCACGACTGCGATGCTCATCGCGATAGCAGTGGCTGCCAGTCCGATGAACAGCGACTGACGGGTGCCGTAGATCACTCGAGAAAAGATGTCGCGGCCGGACTGATCGGTGCCGAACCAGTGCTGCCAACTCGGCGGATGAAACGCCTCACGTGGGACAATCGCCAGCGGATCGCTGTGGGCGAACAATTGCGGCACCACCGCCGCGACAATCACCAGCAGCAGAAAAGTCACCGCCAGCACTGGCCCCGGTCGCAATGTGCGGGGTGCGCGCTGTACCCGAAGCGCGGGCAGCGGCGTATCCAAGGTCAAATCGCTCATCGCGTATTCCCCTGTTGACGAGGGTCGACCCACAGGTACAGCAGGTCGACGAGGATGTTCGCCAGCACATAGCCGGCCGCGACCACCAGGCTGATACCGATGGTCAGCGGCAGGTCCTGGGCCTGCACGGCCTGATAGAGCTGACGGCCCAGACCCTTGCGGGAAAAGATCACTTCGATCACCACCGCGCCACTGATCAGCGCGCCGATTGCCCAGCCCGACAGGGAGATGCCAGGCAGCACGGCGTGGCGCAGCGCGTGCTTGAAACGCACTTTGAAGTCGCTCAGACCGCGGGTTCTGGCAGTGAGTACGAATGGCTGTTCGAGGGTCAGGTCCAGCGATTCTCTCGTGACCTGCGCGATGAAACCGGCGAGCGGAATCGCCAGTGCAAACGATGGCAGCACCAACGTCCGCCAGCCATCGCTGCCCGCTGGAGGAAACAGCCTCAGGCCGAACGCGAACACGGCCAGCAACAGAATTCCCAGCCAGAAATGCGGCAGCGCGGCGGACAGAGTTTCTGCCAGTGACGCCAGGGTGCCGACCCAGCGGCGCCGTCCGGCAGTCAAGACCGTCAGCGCCAGAACCAATAGCCACGCCAATACCAGCGAAGTGAACGTCAGTTCCAGCGTCGGCCAGGATTGCTCAGCGAGCACGCGGGTGACCGGTAAGTGCTGGGAATAGGAAACGCCCAAGTCACCCTGCACCAGGCGCCCCAGGTACAGCGCGTATTGCACCGGCAGCGGCTTGTCCAGACCGTATTCGCGGGTGGCTTCAGCGATGGTTTCGGGGGTCGGGTTACCGCTGGGGCCACCGAGGATCGCCTGCACCGGGTCGCCGGGCATCAGGCGTAGCGCGAAGAAGGTCAGCGTGGCGACCGCCCATAAAACCAACACCCCGCCCGCCAGCCGCCACAAGGCGCGACGTCCCAACTGTCGCAAACGATCACGGCGAGGATTGGCCAGTTCATTGCTCAACGATGCACTCGTCATTTGTTCACCCAGGCGTCATAGAGATAAGTCACGGCCAGAGAAGGCTCCAGGCGCACACCCTGGGTCGTCTTGTAGATGCCCAGACGCGTGCTTTGCGGATAGGTCGTCAGTTGCAGGTATTGGCTGGAAGCGATTTGCTGAGCCCTGTAATACAACGCGCGACGTTGCTCGGCGTCCTGTGTAGTCAGGGCCTGTTGAATCAGCCCGTCGAACGTCGAGTCGCTGAATCCCGCGGTGTTCTGGTGATACCCACCCACACCCGCGGGGCTGATGAATTCGCTGCCAAAGATGATCCGCAACACGTCGGCGGTGTTGGTGTTCCAGTACCCCAGGCGGATGTCGTAATCCCAATCGGCCTGGCGTTTAGTGGCCTGCACGTCGCTCATTTGCTCGACGATCAGTTCGAAACCGGCCTGGCGTGTGGTGGCCTGAACTTGCTCCCAGAGGGTGTATTCCGAAGGAGGTGTGCGGTTACCCATCACCACGTGGACTTGCAGGCGCTTGCCGTCTTTGGTGCGGTAGCCGTCGCTGTCGCGCTGGGTCCAGCCGGCTTGATCCAGAAGCTGCTCCGCCCTGGCCGGGTCGTAATCCTGAGCGTGCTGGAAGTCCGGGTTGTAGAAGCGTGTCGCCGGGCTGAGTGGACCACCAGCGCGAGGGAACTCGTTGAAATACACGCTTTTCAAAGCGCCATCGATGTCGGCACTGCGCACGAAGGCTTCGCGCACCTTCAGATCGTTGAAAGGTGCGCGGGTAATGTTCAGCGTGCCATTGGTGGGATTGCCCGGACGCTGGGCGATGATCAGTTGCAAGTCAGGGTTGCGCCGCGCTGCTTCATGGGACTCGGGCGGCAGGGCCTCGATCACATCGACCTCACCGGCCTGCAGCGAGGCGAAACGCACCGAAGGCTCCTGAATGAACTTCCAGACGATGCGATCCAGCCACGCCGGCCCTTGATGCTTGGCGGTAGGCGGCGCCCAGTTGTAATCGGGATTGCGCACCAGTTCGACCTGACTCTGCCGATCCCAGCGCACGACCTTGAATGGTCCGCTACCCACCGGGCTTTCGCAGTTGGCGTCCCGTGGCCGTTGCAAGGCCGTCGGCGATTCGATTCCCAAAAAGCCCTGCGCCAGCACTTCGAGAAAGGCTGCATAGGGCGTGGCCAGATGAACAACGGCGGTGTCGTCATCGACCACATCCGTACTGCGATACTGACGAATGTAGCCGCCTGCCGTGCTGGACTGGGTCTTGGGGTTGGCCATGTGGTCGAGGTTGGCCTTGACCGCCGCCGCGTTGAACGGCGTGCCGTCGGTAAAGTGCACGTCATTGCGCAGGTGGAAGGTGTAGGTCAGCCCGTCATCGGACACCTCCCAGCTTTTGGCGAGCCAGGGCCCGATACGACCCTCGGTGTCCATCGACACCAACGAGTCGAGGTACTGTTGCCCGATGAACACTTGCGGCATGTCTCCACCCACGTGAGGGTCCAGGCACGTGGGTTCGCGATCGGTGGCGTACACCAGGGTGCCGCCGCTGACCGGCTTGTCGCTGCGGGCAACGGTCGACGTGCCCTGACCGCAGCCAGTCAGCACGCCGAACAGTGCGGCGATACCGACGATGGAAGTGTGCTTGAGCAACGACCGGGATCGTGTGCCGGGGAGTCGCAGATACGGGGCGCGTTCTCGCATGGGTCCTGATGCCTTTAGTCCGGGAACAGGACCGTTGCACAAGCCATGCCGGGTTTTTCAGCCAATGAATACGGGCGCTGAGGCGTATTGCGGGGTGATGAGGGCGACAATCTGTGTGGCAACTGTTGGCTAGGCAACAGATGGCTGAGCAGCACAAGGAACGTCTAACGGATGAACCTGATACAACCGAGGTCTCTGATTTTGCTGGCGCTTCGCGCCAGATCGCGAGCAAGCTTGCTCCTACGCCTTCGGCAGAAGCGGATCGAAGTCCCTGCCAACTCGTAGCAGCACGGGTTTCAGAGCGCTACCCGATAACGAACCAGCGGCAACGGCTCATCGTTCTCGACGACGGTCACGGCCGTATCCGGCTGCTGCACGAATCCGACGGCTTCATAAAAACCCAGCGCCCGCTGATTACCCTGTATCACCCAGACTGTCGCCTGGGTGAACCCTGCAGCGATCAATTGTTGCCGAACCTCTTGCCACAACTGACGACCAATACCCTGCGACCAGACCCGGGGCAACAGGTTGATCGCACGCAGCTCTCCAGTAGAAGCCAAGGCATCGGCATCGCGGCTGCTGCCAAAAGATGCCCACGCCACCAGCTGCCCGCCCTGCTCGACGACCAGAATCGACATCTTGCGGCTGGCGATAGCCTCGCCGAGGGCAATGGCGCGCCGTTCGACACCTGCGCTCAAGCCGCACAGATATCGCTCAGACAATAGGTCGACGTATGTCGCCTGCCATGTCTGCAAATGAATCCGAGCCAGTTGCGCGGCATCCTCGACCTGGGCGGCCCTGATACTCAGATGATCGGACTCAGATGAGGTCGCCGTCATGCCGGGAACCGCAACGGTTTGGCCGGCACCCGCAACGCAGCCGGATCTCGATACCGAGCACCGAAATGGTCATCGGGCAAACGTGCCTGACCAGGGCCGAACAAGCGCTCGCGCAGGGTTTCGCCGTCGTTGTAGGACTCTCGAAAACGCCCGCGGCGTCGCAGTTCGGGAATCACCAGTTCAATGAAATCCCGCGCGGTTTCGAACGACAGGTACTGACGCAGGTTGATGCCGTCGATGCCATCCACATCCAGCCATTTTTCGATTTCATCGGCCACCACGCTCGGCGTGCCCGCGACGAAGAAGCGCTCGCGATTGAAGCCCTCCAATTGCGCCAGCACCGAGCCAACCGACGCCTCGGGTTTGAAGCGCGCCAGACTCTGCCAGCCCTTGACCTGGCGCTCGATCAGATCACTGATCAGCACGTCGCGAGGGTATGCCGTCAGGTCCACCGCCGACTGCGCATGGGCCAGCGATGCTTCGACGCTCATCAGCTTGCGGTAGCTGTCGAGCTTGTTGCTGACCTCCTCGTCGGTGCGACCGACGATCACCCCGGCCATGACGATGAATTTCAGGCCCGCCGGATCACGCTCATGAGCAATCGTCTTCTGCCGCATGGCATGGATATTGGCCCGTACCGCTGCCGTATCCATGCCACCGGTGAACACCACCTCCGCATGGCGCCCGGCGAATTCAATGCCTGCAGGCGAGCCGGTGGCCTGAAACAGCACCGGCGTACGCTGCCGCGAAGGCTGGCACAGGTGCGGCCCGGCCACCTTGAAGTGTTCGCCAACGTGGTCGATATAGCGCACCTTGCTCGGATCGGTGTAGACCCGCCGTTCACGATCCTGAATCACCGCATCGTCGTCCCACGACCCTTCCCACAGCTTGTACAGCACGTCCAGGTATTCATCGGCAATCTCATAGCGATGATCATGGACCACCTCGGTGTCATGACCGAAATTGCGCGCGGCGTTGGGCAAGTAGGAGGTGACGATGTTCCAGCCCACCCGGCCCTTGGTCAGGTGATCGAGCGTGCTCATGCGCCGAGCGAAGGCGAATGGCGGCTCATAGGTGGTGGAAAACGTGGCGCCGAAACCGAGGTTTTTCGTCACCGCGGCCATCGCCGGAATCACCAGCAGCGGATCATTGCTGGGGATCTGCATGCCCTCGCGCAACGATGTTTCCGGCCCGTCGCGAAACTTGTCGTAGGTGCCGATCACATCCGCGAGAAATACTCCGTCGAAAGTGCCGTATTCCAGCAATTGCGCAAGTTCGGTCCAGTAATCCAGATCGTTGAAACGGTGGCGATTGTTCTCCGGATGCACCCACAGCCCGTGGACGATGTGGCTCACGCAGTTCATCTCGAACAGGTTGACGTGCAGCTGCTTGGGCACTGCGAACACTCCTTTGTCAGTTAAAGTCTCAGATAGCCACTTGCAGGTAGAACTCGGTCGGTTCGTGTTGTACGTCCAGCGTCGGAATCGCTGCGATCAGCGCCCGGGTATAGGCATGTACCGGCCGATCGAATACAGCACGCACGGAGCCGGCCTCCACCACCTCACCGTCCTTCATGACCAACACCCGTTCACTGACATGATTGATCACCCCCAGATCGTGGGAGATGAACAGACACGCCAGCCCCAAGCGCTGCTTGAGGTCGTCAAGCAGCTCAAGAATCTGTGCCTGCACCGAAACGTCCAGCGCCGACACCGGCTCATCGCAGATCAGGATTTGCGGTTCCGACGCCAGGGTGCGGGCGATGGCGATGCGCTGACGCTGGCCGCCGGACAGATCGATGGGGCGGCGCGACAGGACGCCGGCATCCAGACGCACCAACTCCAGCAGCTGCAGCGCCCTGCTCCGCCAATCTCGGCGCGGCAGACCGGCAACGGCCAGCGCTTCGAACAGCACCCGTTGCACGGTGTAACGCGGATCGAATGAATTCAGCGGATCCTGAAAAACCACTTGCACCGCTTTGCGGGCCTGGCGCTTGTGCCTGGCATCCAGGGTCGACCATTGTTGCCCGGCGACCCAAACATCGCCCTCGTCGGCGGTTTCCAGGCCGAGTATCAGTCGGGTCAGGGTGGTCTTGCCCGAACCCGACTCGCCGACCACACCCAGGGTTTCGCCACGACGCAACTGCAACGACACCTGCTTGAGCACCGTGCGTTTACGACCGTCAGGGCCGACGAAGGATTTGCTCAGATCCTTGGCTTCCAGCAGCACCTCGCCCTCAGGCTGCGGATCAGGCTCTACGGCGGTGAGCAACCTGCGTTCGGGTTGGTAATGCACGGCTCGGGCAGCGCGCAACAACAGCTGCGTATAGGGGTGTTGCGGGTCCTGCAGCACCTGTTCCGTGGTGCCCTGCTCGACGATGACCCCGTGACGCATGACCGCCACTCGATCAGCCAGACGCGACACCACCGACAGGTCGTGGCTGACCATCAGCAGCGCGTTTTCCTCACCTCGCAGGCTTTCCAGCAGCGCGATGACCTGCGCCTGCACCGTCGCGTCCAGTGCGGTGGTTGGCTCATCGGCGATGATCAGACGCGGGTTGCAGGCAATGGCCGAGGCAATCAGCGCGCGTTGCCGAAGTCCACCGGAAAGCTGCCATGGGTACTGGCTCGCGCGCAGTTCCGGCTCAGGAATACCCACATCGCGCAGTAGTTGAAGGACGCGCAATCGACGCGCTTCCTGGCCTAGCCTGGTGTGCAATTGCAACGGTTCTTCGACTTCGGCGCCGACTCGACGCAACGGATCCAGCGCCCCGAGGGCATCCTGCATGACAAAACCGATGCCCGCGCCACGCAGACGCTGCCAGGAACGCTCATCCAGACCACGCAAGTCGATGCCCTGGAACGCCAGCTTCGCCGCCTGGATCTGCGCACCCTTGCCGGTGAGCCCGGCCAGGGTTCTCGCCGTGACGCTCTTGCCGGAGCCCGATTCGCCGACCAGCGCCAGGCACTCACCGCGATGGATCTGCAGGCTGACGCCATGCAGGACGGGCTCGGCCTGACCGAAACGCACGCTCAGGTCACGGATATCAACCAACGGCCCGAGGGTCTGGATGTTCGCATTCATAGAGGTTTTCCTTCGCTGCGGCGCAGAAGTTCGCGGCCAATGGCACTGATGGAAACAACGGTTAGGGTGATGCTCAATGCGGGCCAGGCGACGAGCCACGGCGCATTGGCCAGAAAGGCGCGACCGATAGCCATCATCCCGCCCCACTCGGGGGCTGGAGGGGGCGCGCCGAAGCCGAGAAAGCTCAACGCAGCACCTGCGGTAATCGTGCCGCCAATGCCGATCGTGGCCAGAATCAGCACCGGCTTGAAGGCGTTGGGCAGGATGTGTCGCAGCACCACGGCCAGTTGCGACTGACCCAGGGTTACGGCGGCTTCGACGTATCCGGCGTTGCGTACATTCAGCGTTTGCGCCCGCACCAGCCGCGCGTAACGCGGCACCCCGGCAATGCCGACGGCGAGGATCAGATTTGCGGTGCCCTGACCGAAGAAGGTGATGATTACCAAGGCCAATAGCAGATCGGGAAATGCCAGCAATACATCGACACCGCGCATGATTGCGGCATCCAGCCAGCGCGGTCCGAGACCAGAGATCAGGCCCAGCAGTGTGCCCCAGGCCAATCCGAGCACGGTAGCCGCCAGCCCCATGAACAACGACGAGCGTACGCCGTAAATCAAGCGACTGAGCACATCGCGGCCGTTTTCATCGGTGCCGAGCCAGTGAATGGCGTTCGGTTGCTGGAACGCCAGACGCGCGGAGGCATCCAGCGGATCGTAAGGCGCAAGCAACTGCGGCACGGCCGATGCAATGACCAGCAACACCACGAACAGCCCTGCCGCCCACAAGCCTGGGCGTAAATGGGTAAACCCCGCAAACCCCAGCGGCCGACTGCCGCCGACGCCGGGGGCGGGTCCGACGATGACCGTTTCAATTGCTTGAGACATTCACAGACTCCTTCTGGCTAACCATCCAACAGATACCTGTCGTGCTGACACCGCACCACCTGTGGGCGCGAGCTTGCTCACGAAAACTGATTGCAGGCGCTGACAGCATCTTGGTAATCAAGGCCCCTTCGTGAGCAAGCTCACTCCCGCAGGGATAGGCGCTGCCTGCACTTTGGTACTGGTTGCAAACGCTCCGGCGGATGATCGCGGTCCGCAGCAACTTGTACTCCCACACCTGTGGGCAGAATCAAAAGCACCGCGTACCCCTTTTTGATCGCGGCCTCCTCTCACGGCGCCGGGTTCGGCACGCGCTGATGCACGGCCTGAACCTGCGCCTTGATCTCGTCGGTCAGCTCTACTTCCAGCGCGCCAAGGTTTTCACGCAGTTGGGCCAGGGTGGTCTGCCCGGTCAAGGCGCTGGCAACGAATGGTTTGTCGATGATGTACGCCAAGGCCAATTGCGCCGGGGTCAGCCCATGTTGCTGCGCGATCTGTACGTAGCCGGTGATCGCCTCCTGCGCCGAAGGGCTGTCATAGCGGTTGAAGGTGCGGTACACCGCCGACAGCCGCGAACCTTCGGGACGCGCGCCATTGAGGTATTTACCGGTCAGCGCTCCGAAGGCCAGGGGCGAATAGGCCAGCAGCCCGACGCCTTCACGATGGCTGAACTCGGACAGCCCGCCTTCATACAGGCGGTTGAGCAGGCTGTAGGGGTTCTGAATGCTGACGATGCGCGGCAAACCCAGACGCTCGCTCTGCTTCAAGAACTCTGCGACTCCCCATGGCGTTTCGTTGGACACACCGATATGCCGCACTTTGCCGGCTTTGACCTGATCGGCCAGCACAGACAGCGTTTCTTCGATGGCAACGCTGCCCGCTTGATCCTGATAGGGATACTCGCGCTGACCGAAGATGTTGGTTTTGCGATCCGGCCAGTGCAGCTGATACAGATCCAGATAATCGGTTTTCAGACGCGACAGACTGCCGTCCAGGGCTTCGACGATGTTGCGGCGGTCGTGACGGCTGAGTCCATCGCGAATGTGCGCCTGACCCTTGGGATCGCGCGCAGGGCCAGCAATCTTGCTCGCCAGCACCACCTCGGCACGCCGCCCGCTGTTGGCCAGCCAGGTGCCGATGTAACGTTCGGTGGTGCGCCAGGTCTCGGCTTTGGTCGGCGTCGGGTACATTTCGGCGGTATCGATGAGGTTGATGCCCTCGGCCAGCGCCAGATCGATCTGCTGGTGTGCGTCGGCTTCGCTGTTCTGATGCCCCCAGGTCATGGTGCCCAGTCCTAGAACGCTGACGTCGATGTCGCTGTTGCCCAGTTTGCGGTAACGCATGGTTGATCCTTTGTATTGACGACTACGAACGCGGCAGGTCAGGCCCGCTGCGCATATTGATTGGTTGGGAATGGCAGGCCCAGGTGCTCGCGCAAGGTGCTACCGGTGTATTCGTGACGGAACACCCCGCGCTTTTGCAGCAGCGGCACGACCTCGTCGACGAATATCTCGACGCCCGACGGAAACATGTCCGGCATGATGTTGAAGCCGTCGGCGGCGTGGGCCAGGAACCAGTGAGTCAAGGTATCGGCGACCTGTTCCGGTGTGCCGACCAGCAGCCTGTGGCCCACCAGAATCCGCCGTGACAGTTGGCGAATGCTGAGGTTTTCCCTACGCGCCAGATTCAACTGCGCTTCGAGAAACCCTTGAGAGCCACGTTCGAAATCGGCCACCGAGCCGATGCGCTCCCACGGCAGCGGCGCATCAGGGTCCAGCTCACGTGCAGGAATGCCGATTCTCCCCGCGACCTGTTCAAGCAAACCGTGCTCACCGTTCCAGGCATTGAGCTCGTCAAAGCGCGCGTGAGCCTCGGCCTCGGTGCTGCCAATGACCGTCGACAGGCCCGGCATGATCTTCAAGTGCTCGGGGTTGCGCCCCCAGCCCGCAGCGCGCTCTTTCATTTCGCGGTAGAACAACTGGCCGTCTTCCAGCGTGGTCTGGGTGGTGAAGATGGCGTCGGCGTGACGCGAGCCCAACGCCTTGCCGCCTTCGGAAGAGCCGGCCTGGACCAGCACCGGGCGACCCTGTGGTGAGCGCGGCACGTTCAATGGGCCCTTGACCGAAAAATACTTGCCGACGAAATCGATGGCATGGACTTTCCGTGGATCAGCGAAGCGACCGGCGCGGGCGTCGCCGATGATTGCATCGTCTTCCCAGCTGTCCCACAACTTGACGGTGACGTCGATGAACTCATCGGCACGCGCGTAACGATCGACATGCAACGGCGCACCGGCCAGGCCGAAGTTCTGCGCGGCAGCGTCCCCCGCGTTGGTGACCACGTTCCAGGCCGCGCGACCACCGCTGATGTAGTCCAGCGAGGCGAAGCGTCGCGCGATATTGAATGGGTCGTTGTAAGTGCTCGAGGCGGTGGCGATCACGCCGATCCGCTGGGTCGCCAATGCCACGGCGGTCAGCAGCACAGTCGGCTCCAGCCGCCCGGCAGGCTGCCTGGAGACGTCACCGGCCAACGCCGGACCATCGGCAAGAAAGATCGCGTCCAGACAACCGCGCTCGGAGATGCGCGCGATGTTGCGGTAATACTCGACATCAAGATAGGCATTGGCCGGCACTTCGGCGCTGCGCCAGGCGCCTGAATGCGCGCCAAAACCCAGGATGTTCATGCCCAGGCTCATCTGGCCCTCGCGGCGATTCGTGCTGTTGCCGGTGTAGCTGCTGTTGGAGGTACTCATACTGCACTCGCTTCGTCACGGGCGCCGCTGGCCTGCTGTTCGGCGTCGGCCACTTGCAGGGTCCGCCAGGCAGCGTTGGGGGTGATGCCGTTGAGGTAGAAATTGCCCAGTGCGCGCTCGCGGTAGATCGCCGGGTTATGGGAAGCGAGCGTGCGCGCGTTGCGCCAGTGGCGGTCGAAGCGACGGGTTTCACTGGTGGCCGAGGCACCGCCCACTTCGAACAACAGCGTGGTCGCTTCCAGCACCTGTTCGAGCACGATCTGCTGGGCCTGATAGGCGCGGATTTCCGCTTCGGTGTAATGCTGTTCGATGGCGTAGCCGCCCTGCTCCGCGTCGTGGACATCCTGCAGCACCTGGGCCACTGCCAGCACCTGAGTACGTGCCGAATAGGCCAGGCTCGATAGCCGCCCGATGACACGCTGCACCAGTGGATCGTCCTTGGGGCTGGACTGCCCAGGAACACCGAATGCGCGGGTGCGGCCTTTGACGAAGTCGGTCGCGTCGCGCAGCACGGCATTGGCGATACCCGTGAGTGTCGCCAGATGAAACAGCTGGTAGAAGGCCGAGAGATAGGACTCGGCGCGCAATTCGTCTTTTTTGAAGCGGCGCACGATATGTTCATCCGGCACCTTCACGTCTTCGAAACGGGTGGTGCCGCTACCGGTCAGACGTTGGCCGAAACCGTCCCAGTCATCCTCCACAGTGACGCCCTGCGCATCGGTAGGCACGGCCAGGCTGACGAAGTCATCGCCATCCAGCGCCACGGCGGCGATCCAGTCGGCGTAGAGCGTGCCGGTGCAGTAATACTTCTCACCGTTCAACAGCCAACCTGCGGCCGTGTTCCCTGGCTCCGTGGCGCTCAACGTCACCGAATTGCGAGTGGTGTCGGTGCGCTCGGCCATCGCTGCACCCCACAACTGACCCTCGGCAACTTTGGCCAGCCAGTAGTCCTGAGACTCATCGTCACGGCTGGACAGTCGGCCTTCGACGAAACCGAAATGCGCCCGCACGATCTGCGGCAGGTTGGAGTCGGCTTCGCCCAGCTTGATCAGCAGCTCAAACAGTTGCGGCAGGCTCGCACCCAGGCCGCCACGGGATACGGGGACACGCAGTGCGCCAAAGCGGGCATCACGCAGCCACTGAACCGCCTCGAACGCCAGTTCACGTTTTTGCTCGCGAGCGACGGCGGTGTCGGCTATGCGGGCGAAGACATCGGCGAAGCGATGTTGCAGGTCTTCGATTTTCACATCAGGAGAAATTGCGGTGTTCATCGGGCTTTCCTTTTCGTGATCGTTTTCACGTCGATCGGCAGTCATTCCTGTGCCGACCTCGGGTCGATCCAGCGGTTGATCAGGTCGACGGCCAGGTTGACCACCACGTAGACGGTGGCCGCGAGCAAGGTCACGCCGAGTACCATCGGCACGTCTTTATTGGTGGTAGCGTCAAGCATCAGGCGACCTATGCCTTGCCGGGCGAACAGCAGCTCAATCACTACCGCACCGCCCAACAGGCTGGCGAAGATGAAGCCGGCCAGCGTCACCAGCGGCACCAGCGCATGACGCAAGGCGTGACGCAGACGCACGGCCGTTTCGGACAGGCCCCGCGCCCGGGCCATGGCGATGAAGGGTTGTTCGAGAGTGTCTTCCAGCGATTGGCGCAGCAGTTGGGTGAGTACTGCTGCCACCGGCAACGCCAGCGCGACCGAAGGCAATATCAGCGAGCGCCAGCCTGCGGAACCCGAGGGCGGCAACCAGTGCCAATGGAACGAGAACACCAGCAGCAGCAAAATGCCGATCACGAAGGACGGCGCCGAAGAGATCACCAGCTCACTGCCCGAAGCCGCCGACCGCACCCAGCGCGAGCGGTTGGCGGTCAGGATCGCGCAGACCAGTGCGAGCAAAATGGCCAGTAGCGCAGCACTGAACGAAAGCTGGAGGGTTGCGCCAATCTGCTCCGAGATAGCCTGCAACACAGGAATGCGCAGACGATAGGACTCGCCCAGGTCACCATGGGCCAGACGCGCCAGGTAGTGTCCGTATTGCACGGTCAGTGGCTGATCGAGTCCGTATTCGGCCCGAACTCGCGCAAGCAATTCCGGCGTCGGCAGTGCGTCCGGGCCGCCAAGAATTGCCAGCGCCGTGTCGCCACCGCTGAAGTTCACCGCCAGGAAGGTCAGCGTCGCGGCCCCCCACAACACGCCGACGCCTGCCAGCAGCCGCAAGGAAATACGTTTGAGCGTGCTCATGGTTGCCCCCGGTCCAGCCAGATGCTGGTGAAGAAAGGAACGTTGTGCGACGTGTCGAAAATCACGCCCTTGACCTGCTTGCCATAGGCCGTCAGTACCTGGCTCTCGACCGAAGGCACCGCCGGAACCGTCTCGGTCAGGCGTTTTTGCGCTTCGGCGTAGAGCGCCTGCAACTCCACCGGGTCCCGTGAGCGGCGGGCGGCACTGAGCACCCGATCCAACTCGGCATCGCGAAACTTCCCGGCGTTCTGGCCAATCAGTTTCGGTGTACTGATGGATTGGCTGTGATAGAGCACGAAAAGCCCGTCGGGCGTGTTGGTGTGCCAGTAGCCAGCGGCCAGCGCCTGAAACTTGCCCGCGTAACGGCGCTCCGAGACCTTGGTCAGCGGCAGCATCTCGATCGGCATGTCGAAGCCGACCTTTTTCAGATCGGCCTGAATGGCCACCGATACGCTTGCCGGGAATGCAGGATTGTCATAGGACAACAACGTTGCCTTCAGCCGCTCGCCGTTTTTGGTTCGGTATCCCTGAGCATCGCGCCCGGTCCAGCCAGCCTGATCGAGCAGCGCATTGGCGGCGTTGACGTCATAGGCCAACGCGTCATTGTTGGGCTGATAGAACCGCGTGTTGGCGGCCAGGAAATCGGCTTTGCTGATGAACTCGCCAAACCCGGAAATCCATGCCAGACCGTCGCGATCGATGGCCCTGGCCACGGCGCGGCGCACCAGGACGTCGTCGAATGGCGGCTGCTCGACGTTAAAGGTCATGCTGCGGCTCGGATTACCCTTGCGAATCCGACTGCGCATGACCAATTGCGGATTGGCCCGAATGGCGGCGGCGTTTTGCGCCGGTGCATCAAGGGCAAAGTCTGACTGCCCCGACTCCAAAGCAGTAAAGCGGATCATGGCTTCGGGTACGTAACTGAGTTCGATGCGATCCAGATACGCCTCGCCAACGTGGCGGGTGACCGGAGGGGCCCAATGATATCCAGGACGCCTGACGAACACCGCACCTTGGTCACGGGTGTAGCTCTGCAGTAGAAACGGACCACTGCCCACAGGATGTTCGGCAATGCTTTTCGGCGCTTCGCGGATCTGTTTTGGCGAGACCATGCCCAGCCACGACTGCGCGAGCACGTCTAGAAACGGCGTGTAGGGTTCGCGCAGGTGGGCTTCGAAGGTGTATTCGTCGATGACCTTGCCGTCCTGATACGGCGCGATATAGGCGGCGGCCAGAGGCGACTTGGTCGCCGGATCGCGCATGTGCTCAAGGTTGGTCTGCAACGCCGCGGCGTTGAATTTCTCGCCGTCACTGAAGGTCACGTCATCGCGCAGATGAAAGGTGTAGGTCTTGCCATCCTCGGAGACCTCCCAGGACTTGGCCAGCCACGGACTGATATTGCCCTGCTCATCCTGGTAGACCAGACAATCGAAGAGGATTCTGCCCATCCACTGGATGTTGCCGTTGGACAGCGCATGAATATCAAAACTGCCGGCATCAGACGCCGCTGATACGCGTAACGTTCCGCCACTGCGTCCGGGCGACGGCTCATGAAAGTCCGATGCAGGATAGGAAATCACGCCATTGCTAACAGTGCCATCGGCCTGTGGCGCGCCGTGCTCAGGTGCCGTTGCAGGCGAGCAGGCACTGATCGCCATATATAACGAGAGAGCAGTCGTGAGTTTGAATAAGCCGGCCAAAGAAGCTTCCTTAATAGAACTTGGGTGATCGCATTAACGCTCAAGCACTATTCGGTGTTATGCAGTGAACATGCCATGACCGATCAAGATTGAATCTTGCGTAACTGCCGGCCAATGAGAATAAGCCGTGCGGCAAGGCAAGCACTGCACGCTACCGCCGATGTACGGGGCGTCAGGCCCAGCGGGCGCTGCAAAAGGTATCGTTCGCTTTGGACCGCAAACCGACAGCTGTCATGACAGACGCTTATATGCATATATCGAAGTTACAGTCATGCCTTGCCCGTGCGCTTACAGACTGTTCATCCACTGTTGGTTTTTCGACAGATGCGCAGAAATTACCCAACTGGATCCCAAACTAAACAAGTGTTGAAAAACAGACACCTGTTCAAAACAAAGTACCGGCGCCAGCATGGGATCTCAATATAAACCCGATATATCCCACTGTTCAGGCAAAAATGTATTGGCACAGAAACTGCTCAGAGCAAAAACAGGCATGACTATACGAATAGAAAGCTGGCACTTATTTATCTATTCACCAAGGAATACATTTGATGCATTTAAGTTTTCGGGGAGAGTTACAAAAGTTACCGCGGGCCATTCGGCGAGCGACCTGGCTGACCACGGTTGGCCTGGGATCGGCGCTGCTGTGCAGCGCAGCGGTACGAGCCGATGACGCGGCGCCGTCTTCGGACTCGACACAAGCCTCCACGCCTCGGCTCAATACCGTCACTGTGCAGGCCGAGAAAATCACGCCGGTGGAGGCCGCGAAAAGCCAACTGAGCGAAGTACCCGGTGGCACCAGCGTGGTGGATAGCGAACAGGTCGCCAAAGGCCGCACCGCGACCTTGCAGGACACCCTTGCCTACCAACCGGGGGTGTTCGTCCAGTCTACGGGCGGCACCGATGCGGCCAAGATTTCGATCCGCGGTTCGGGGGCCAACACCTCGCCCGGTTACTTTCGCGAGGGCATCAAATTCCTGTTCAACGGTCTGCCGCTCACCGGCCCCGGCGGTACGCCCTATGAATTCCTCAACGGCTCCGGCGTGAACTACACCGAGATTCTTCGCGGCGCCAACGCCTTTCAATACGGCGCACTGAGCCTGGGCGGCGCGATCAACTTCGTCAATCAGACCGGCTACACCGCACCCGGCCTTCGCGTACGTGCGGAAACGGGCAGCTACGGCTACAACAAACAAAGCGTCAGCGTCGGTGGCGTCGAGGGTGATTTCGATTACTACCTCAACGCCGACAACTACCGCAACGATGGGTACCGCGATTACAGCCTGTCGAAGAGCCAGGGCGTTGTCGCCAACTTTGGCTACAAGTTCAGCCCCAAGCTGGAAACCCAACTGATGCTGCGTTACCGCGACGAATACCATAACGACCCAAGCGCCACCACGCTCGATGCCGTCAAGCACCACAGCCGCGATGCCAGCGCCACCGCCGCCACCAGCGGGGCTGGCAGCCGGCGCCCCAGCAGTGTCTGGGCCGGCAGCAAGACCACCTACACCTTCGACGATGACTCAAAACTCTCTTTCGGCCTTGTTTACTACCAGTACGCCCACAACAACAGCCCGAACAGCCCGAGCAACCCAAGCTACTGGGATTGGCACGACCTGAGTTTCGTGCTCGGCTATGACCGCACCGACCAGCTTTTCGGTCACGAAAGCCGTACCAACCTGGCCTTTACTTCCACCGAACACATCAAGGGCGAGACCAATTCCACATACGCCAACAAGCAGACCCGAAAGTTCGTCGACTATGGCTCCTCGTTCGACCACGTGTTCTCACTGGGCAACGATCTGGAACTGGTCGACGGATTGTGGCTGACCAGCGGTGTGTCGGCCATCAACGTACGCCGCGACACCAACGTCAAAGAAGCACTGCAGGCCAACACGTCTGCCTATCCGTCGAGCGAGACGTACGAAAACTGGAGCCTCGCGCCGCGTATTGGGGTTCGTTACGAGTTCACGCCTCAGTTGCAGGTGTTCGCCAACGTCAGTCGTTCGATCGATCCACCTGCCTCGTGGGAGTACTCAGGTTCGGGCCCGACCCAACCTTATGTGCGGCCGCTGGTCGAGCAGAAAGCCAACACCGTGGAGATTGGCGTGAAAGGCTCATCGGGCATTTTCGACGGCAGCCTGGCACTGTATCGGTCGTGGGTGCGCGACGAACTGCTCAACGTGCAGTTCATTGCACCCACCGCCACTGCTGCCGCCGTAACCGGTGCGTTCAATGCCACGCCCACCATTCACCAAGGCATTGAGGCCGGGTTGAATACGCAACTGTGGGAAAGCGCTTCGGGCGAAAAAGTGACCTGGCGCCAGGTCTACAGCTACAACGACTTCTACTACCGTCATGATCCGACCTTCGGCAATAACCAACTGCCAGGCATCCCGAAACATATCTACCAGGGCGAGGTTCAGTACCAACATCCGCAAGGCTTCTATACCGGGGTCAACGTGCAATCCTCGTCGCGTACTGCCGTGGATTACGCCAACACCTTCTATGCGCCCTCCTACACGATCTTCGGTGCGAATGTGGGTTACGAAACCCCGAATAAAGACTGGAAGGTTTCGCTGGACCTGAAAAACCTGGCGAACAAGAAATATGTCACCGCCGTGCAACCGCTCTATGATGCCAAGGGTCAAGACACCGCCGCGTTGTATCCGGGTGACGGTATCGGCGCTTACGTGGGTGTGGAATTTCGCTACTAAGGCCGGACATCGACGTGAAGCGACAGGGCCGCCACGGCCCTGTTTGCCATTGATGGCGGCAGCCAAGGTTTGTATTCGAGGGACAGAACGTGACACAGAACATTTACGACAGCCCCGAGTTCTTCGAGGGCTATAGCCAGTTACCACGCTCCGTCGAAGGGCTGGCCGGCGCACCCGAATGGCCGGCACTGCGCGCGCTGCTGCCGGACATGAACGAACAAAAGGTCGTCGATCTCGGGTGTGGCTATGGCTGGTTTGCGCGATGGGCTATCGAGCAGGGTGCGCAAAGCGTGCTCGGGCTCGATGTCTCGGAAAAGATGCTCGAGCGCGCCATCGCCGACGGTGAAGATTCGCGCATCACTTACCAGTTGGCTGACCTGGAACTCCTTCGGCTCCCGAGCGCAGCATTCACCCTCGCCTACAGTTCACTGGCGTTTCACTACATCGCCGGCCTGAGCACGTTACTGCGCACGATTCATGACGCGCTGTTGCCTGGTGGCAAGCTGGTGTT
Organism: Pseudomonas bohemica; assembly: GCF_002934685.1. Classification (GTDB taxonomy): domain Bacteria; phylum Pseudomonadota; class Gammaproteobacteria; order Pseudomonadales; family Pseudomonadaceae; genus Aquipseudomonas; species Aquipseudomonas bohemica. The sequence goes on along the minus strand of NZ_NKHL01000118.1, from coordinate 106,527 downwards.
TTCCATCGAACACCCGATCTTCATGGCCTCACTACGCCCGCAATGGTTCGTCGACGCCGAGGGCCGTAAATCGTGGCCCGTGGACAATTATCAAATCGAAGGCCCACGCAGCACCCACTGGCTGAGCGAAGGCGTGATCAAACAACACCGCACCCTCGGCACGCTGCTCAACCTGCTTATCGAAAGCGGCTTCACCCTCGATCACATCAACGAATGGGGACCGTCGCCGCAAGACCTGTCGAGTCGCCCCGCGCTGGCCGATGAAGTGCATCGTCCGATGATGCTTATCGTTGCAGCCAGTCGCTGAGCGATTGATCGCCGGCTAGCTCACAGCTCTGTGTGTGTGTGTGTGCGCCCAGCCGAACCCATTTTCTTGAAGGCGGTCATGCAGCGAACATTTTTCATCAACCGCAACTTTCTTTTGCTGTGGCTAGGGCAGGCGCTGTCTTCCTTCGGCGAGTTTCTGGTCAACGCAGTGGTGACGGTCTGGCTCGTCAGCGACCTGCTCACGGACGATCCCGGATTGCCCCTGGCCGTCGGCCTGACAGTCGCCGCCACCACGCTGCCCCGTATTTTCATCGCTCCCCTGGCCGGTGCCTGGATCGACAGCGCCCGTCCGGTGCGAGTGATGGTCGTCGCCGACCTGGTGCGAATCCTCGCGTCGGCGCTGTTCATGGCCGCCTATGGGTGGACGGACATGACGCCGTGGCAAATCGTCTGCGGCGTGAGCCTGTTGCTGTTGATCAACGCCACCGCTGCGCAGTTCTTCAACCCGGCCCGGGCCTGCATCATGCAGGTCGCGATCCCGCAGGAGCGTCGGATCGAAGCGTCTGCCAAAGCCATGTTCTCGCTGACGGGCGTCGGCATCCTCAGCGCTGCCCTTGGCCCTTTGCTGTTCGGCTGGGTCGGTGCCATGTCGGCCTTCGCGCTCTCGACCCTGGGGTTTGCCGGGTCGGCTTACTGCGTGGTCCGCACCACCGGCCTTGCCACCCGCCTCGAATCTATTCTGCCGAGCGAACCCTATTGGCGTGCGCTGGCATCTGGCGTGCGCCTGGCCTGGACCCATCGCACCATTCGCCTGATGATGATCGGCACCGCGCTGTATGGAATCTCGCTGGGCATCAACAATCCGGTGCTGCCCTTGTTCGGCATGCAGACGCTGGCGCTTGAGCCGTCCGCTTACGGAGTGCTGATGGCAGCCTTTCCCCTCGGAGGCCTGTCAGCCACGCTACTCAGCCCCTGGCTGTCCAGAAGGCTGCGAGCGGAAACCCTGACCTGCGGCGCGCTTTTCCTGCTGGGGCTGGCGAACCTGGCTTATGCCCTTTCCCGGGGCTATTACATTCCGATGTTGACGATGTACCTCTCAGGCATGTGCTTCGCCACTTACGTCGTGGCACAGGGGCCGGTCCTGCAAATGCACGTGCCTGCAGGTTACATGGGACGCATCTCTTCGTTGTCCACACCGGTATTGTCGATAGCATCGATGCTCGCAACCGCAGGTGTCACCGCGGCGCTGTCACAGGCACATGGCGACCCTCAATCAACCAGCGAGATCGATCCCAACGCCCTTGCATTGGTAGTGTCTGCCATCATCGTATTGGTAGGGGGCGCACTGATGCTGCACAGCTTGAGGAAGCCCGGTTCTGTGGCTGAAACGGCTGGGGAGAGTCGATGATGGAATCAGCCACCAGCAGACTCGTTTGGTCAGGGATTGCCGACGCCGAGCTACTGTGGAAGCGAGTTCATACGCGATGGATCGACAGCGATGTGGTTCGAATCACCGCATCTCGCGTGAATTCGCTCCCCCAGGGCAATGCGCAAAACCGTGTTTCTGCAGCCAGAAATCCCCCGGAGTCTGGTGAACGCCGCGCAGTATCAGGCGCAAAAAACCATAGGCTCACGCCGGCTTATCCATAGGCAGCCACTACATGCACGCTCAAGCGGTTTTCTTCGACCTCGACAACACCCTCACTCATCGTCTGCGCAGCATTGAATCCTACGCGAGCCTGTTCGCTCAGCACTATGCGGCGCAACTGGGTCGCAACGTGCAAGCCTTGATCGCGCAAGTGATCGCCGAACAGGACAATGGCGGTTATCTGCCCGCCGATAGTGTTCATGGGAACATCAGGACAGCGGTGGCGTCGGCTCTTCGCGACCGGCTGCAATGGCGCACGCCCGTCCCAATGGCCGACTTGCGCACCATTGGCTGGAGCATTTCCCGACCCAAGCGGTGGAGATGCCAGGCGCCAACAGCCTTATCAAAACACTGGTGGCGAGGGGTGTAAAAGTCGCGATCATTTCCAACGGAGCCCGGCAATCGCGGGAAGCCACGCTCGCGCATCTTTCGTTCAACCAGCATGTGTCGTTGCTGCTGAGCTCTGAATCCGCAGGCTGCCGTAAGCCCGATCCGCGAATCTTTCTTCAGGCCGCTCAAACGCTGGGACTGGACCCGCAGCAGTGCCTTTATGTGGGCGACCACCCGATCAACGACATTAAAGGCGCGACAGCGGCCGGAATGTCTGCGGTGTGGCTGAGCGGGTTCCATGCATGGCCAGAAGATGAGCCGCCTGCTGCCGTGCGCGTGGAGCGACTGTCGGAGGTTCTGACGCTACTGGGCTGATTTGGCCGGAAAGCATCAGCGGCTCGGAAGCCGGCCCCCTTCAACTCCCAACGCATAAGCCACGATCGCGCGCTGAACATCGAGCAATACGGCCTTCTGCTCATAACCGGCAAACCCCGGATAGCCGACAGGATCCAGCCCCAGCTCCTCGCCTATATTGAACGGCGGCGTCGGGAGCAGCGCCGGCTCACCCAGCGATGCCAGGTTCACGGCGGTGAGCGACCATCGCCGATCGGCATATCCCGCAGGCCATGAGTCGGTTATCAGGATATCAACGTGCCTGTTCACGACGTCTGAGAACCTGACGTTGGGATTTTCCAGGTGGAATCGCGCGTCGCAGAAATGCTCCACGACCATTCCCAATGATTTTGCCAGTTGGTGCCAGGAACTCATGACGTAGGTCACCGGCCCCCAAAGTCCGATTCTGACATCGCGGATGTTTCCGAACCGTGAGTGGATGTAGAAGCCATCCGACAACACCTCGCACGGATGGCCTGCAGAACTCATCGCATTGATCACCGGTCGGGCGCTGGCTTGGGCGAAGTCACGCAACCGTTGGTGATCGGCTTCACGGATCACATAGGCCGAATAAAACGGGTCGAGGTAGCCCGCCAGATCGTAGACACGCTCTCGGGTCTTCAACAGATTGGGAAGTTCGATGCACTCCAGGCCCAGTTGCCTGAATGCCTTGATAAACGTCGTACGGGTGCGAATGCCATTCCCTTCGAACGACCAACCGATATTTCCGGAAACGGCGAGCCCAGGCTGTTGAGCAAGGGCCCAGATGGCAAAGATTTGCTGCGAGGTCAAGTCATCCACAGTGATCAATTTCAAAACAAAAAGCTCCTTGATAAATCACCACAATGGCGGCCTGTTGCAAGCGGATCGAAGCCAGCTAGCAGCCGTCAGGGGGTAAGCCGCATTCTGACGGGATGGTCAATGACACCGGACCCCAGCGTACAGGGCGGCAAATCCTCCACCCATATAAAGGCGAAGCTATCGTAGAGTGATCGGGCGGCGGTGTTGGACTTCAGGACCATCAGCTCGATGGTATGAAAATCCGTATCGCGACAATGTTTGACCACCGCCTTAAGCAAAGCGGCGCCATAGCCACGACGGCGAAAGCCCTGCTTTACCTGCATTCCGAGAAAGCCTATATGGCGGTCGCCGCCCGCTCTGCAGAAACTCTCTGGATAGACAGAAGCATTTCCTACAAGCTCTGCCGCGTGCTCCACCACATACACCGGCCAACCGTAGGCTTCCACCTCTGCCAGGGCCCGTTCGAAAGTTTCGATGGAGGGGGGATTTGTGCGTGCGGGATATTTACCCTCAGCACTGACTTCACAATAAAGCTCAAAAACCGGCTGCACATCATCAAGGCTCACACGTCTGACTTCCATACATTTACCTGCCGAACAAAAGATTGAATTCAGCACTTGCCGGGGCGATGGCTCCGCTAGTTTCAGCCAGCGCAGTCACGCCTGGGCGTATGCCGAGCTGTTTCAGCTGCTCTTGGGTGTAAGCGGTGCGACATTGGTGCCATATCGCCTCAACACGAATGTCGAACGTGGCCTCTGCATCGATGCGTTCGGCACGCCGGATCGTCAGCATCTTTTCTCTCCTGAGTCTGGCCACTCAGGACGGGAACAATAAAAAAGCCCCGTCCATTTCTGGCGGGGCTTGGGTCGATGCTCAATCAATTACACGCACATCGTCCTATGCTCCGCCGAAGGCGAAAATGGAGGATCGAATAATGTGCATACGCGATTGAGTCGTCATTCAGTGATAGTCCGCAGATTTGACAGCAGTGTCAATGCAGACGACGGAAAATAGTTGGCGCGTGGTTTGGCTCCGTTCAGTCATCAATGGAGCGTGTAACTCTTCGTTGATGCCTGTGTCGATGCGCGCTTCTCATAGACCCAAAAAGCAGGGCTGTATGCCTCATCGATATTAGATCAACGCTGATGTAAACCGCATATTGACGTCCCGGAAGATGACGTGAAGCAGGCAAGCAATATGTCAGAAAACATAAGCGTTGAACCCCTTGCGCGACACATCGGGGCGCTGATAACCGGGGTTGATTTGAGGGCGCCGCTTTCTCCGGCACAGGTCACGGCAATTCGTGAAGCACTGGTGCAGTGGAAGGTCATTTTTTTCCGCGACCAGCATCTCAGTCATGATCAACACATCGCTTTCGCCCGTCAGTTCGGTGAGCTGACCGTAGGCCACCCGGTGTTCGGCTCGGTGCAGGATTATCCGCACATATATTCCGTGGCCAAATCGCGTTTCGGAACTCGATTCGAAGGCGCCCGGCTGTTCAAGCCGTGGACCGGATGGCACACGGATGTGACGGCGGCGATCAATCCGCCCACAGCCTCCATTCTTCGTGGCGTGACCATTCCTCCGTATGGCGGCGACACTCAGTGGACCAGCCTGGAAGCAGCCTACGACGCCTTGTCTCCGACGTTACGCGGCTTTCTCGAAACACTGCGCGGCGAGCACCGCTTCACCCCGCCGGAAGGCCAGGCAGGCAAACGCGAATTTCATGATCAGGTCAAAGCTAGGGAACTGGTGAGCCTGCATCCGCTGGTTCGCATCCACCCCGAAAGCGGGCGCAAAAGTCTGTTCGTAAGCCCAGGCTTCCTCAAGCGCATCGATGGCCTCGCACCCCGTGAAAGCGAGCAACTGCTGGCGTTGCTGTTCGAGCATGTGATCCGCCCCGAATTCACCGTTCGTTTCAAGTGGACCGAGGGCGCCATTGCTTTCTGGGACAATCGATCGACGGCGCATCTCGCCCCCAAGGACCTTGCTGACCTGCCCTACGATCGCCAGCTCTACCGCACCACACTGGTGGGCGACGTGCCCGTCGGCGTAAACGGCCTCACTTCCGAGGCGCTGGCAGGCGAACCCGTTCTGGCTTACAAGGTCGATGGTGCTGTAGCACCAAGCGCTGAAACTGCCTGAGGGAGCACGCGGGGCTATGTTGATGCACGTTCGAATCGCGGCGCTCGAAGATGTGCCGGCCCTGATACGACTTTATCGCCACCTCAATCCGTCCGATGATGACGCCGGGTTGGAAGACGCAGAGAGAAGCTTCAATCTGCTCAAAGCCTATCCCGGCAGCGGGATTTTTGTGGGCTGCTACGACGGGAATGTCGTCTGCACCTGCACGTTGATAGTGATCCCGAACATCACGCGCGCAGGTTCCCCCTACGCCCTTATCGAGAACGTAGTAACCCACGGCGAGCACCGTAACAAGGGCTACGGCAAGATGGTAATCGATCAGGCGGTCAAAGCGGCGTGGAACGTCAACTGCTACAAGGTCATGCTCATGACAGGCTCGCAGCGGCCCGCCGTTCACAACTTCTATCGGGCAGCTGGCTTTGAACAAAACAAGACAGGCTTCCAGATCCGAAGAGCGCCGGAACGCAGGTCGTAGCTTTCCGCCTACTGGTTGAGTCCTCTAGACCGAATCGGCAAGCCTCGAAGGCAAGCCTGGCAGAAGCTCGCCAACGCCTGACTCCGGAAACTGCTTCAGTATTGGTAAGCGGCTTCAAAATCACCGGCCTTCGTCAGTCTGAATATGAGTTCGAGCGTATCGTCCATTTTTGTTTGCGCCTTTATCTCTATTGTCTCGATCAGGATCTGCAGTCGTCGTCTTGAGAAAGCGAACTGTCCGGCGTCCAGTGCACCGCCTGCCAGCCCGCTTTGCGGGCAGCACTGACGTTTTCGACGAGATCATCCAGTAGAAGCAGTTCGTGGGCCGGCATGTTGGACAGCGCAGCCGCCGCTTCAAAGAAACGGCTATGCGGCTTTCGGCAACCCATCGCTGCAGAATAGTAGATGCCATCGCAGTGCTGTCCCAGGCCGAGTTCTTCGATGAGGTACGCTGCCCGCAGGTGTTCCTGATTGGTTGCGAGGTACACCTTAACGCCCTGCTCGCGCTGTCGATCCAGATCGGCGATGAGGTTGCGATCAAGCAGTGCATCATGGGCGAACCAGTATTCGATGAAGTCGTGAGGGGACAAGTGTGAGGCAATCCTTTGCAGCACAGGCTTCAACGCGTCCACAAGCCCGAGTTGGCCGGTGATGATGGCCTCCCAATGCGGGGTAAAAAAATGCTGCTGCAGATCAGCCAGCCTCAAGCCAAGGTCAGCTTCGATCGATGAAGACCAGCGCTCGCCATCGGAGGGACGGCCCCTAACGAGGACGCCATCTACATCGACCATCAATGCGCGAATCATGGTGCGTAACTTCCTTTTGTCCAGCGGGTCTGTTGGGTGCGCAACAGCTGTGCGGCATTCTGCGTTTTACCCCACACCTCAGCGCGGACTGCGAGTATTCGATCCGGGATCAGCTCAGCAGCGACAACGACTTCAACAACTCGTAAAGCCCCTCCGGCACCAGAATTCCATCGCTGCGGAAACTGGAGCTGTCTCGCCACACGGCCCTGAACGTCTGGCCATTACTCTCCTGCCCTTCGAGCCACGGCTTTTCGTAAAGCGCTGGATCTTCGAATTGGGCATCGTAAACCTGCACGACTTCGTGGCCGGGCTTGCCCAGATAGGTAAAAATGCTTTCCAGGGTGCCGATCAGCTGGACGTTGCGGATCGGCAGGTCCAACTCCTCACGGATTTCCCGGACGATGGCGTCGATGCTCCGCTCGCCGAATTCGACGCCGCCGCCCAGTGGACGAAACAGCGACTGCTGCTTCACGGGGTCGTGGAACGGGTTGACCAGAATCTTTCCCCGATGATGAAAGACGCAGATGGCGAGGTGGCGGATGCGGGGTTCTGACATGTGTTGAAATCCGTTTTTGGCTGGAGGATGCGTACGGCTGACACTCAGCGACTTGCCCGCTCAGGTACTGTTCTTGCAGTGCTGCATGGCGTCAATAGCGGCAACGGCGCACGCCTCTCCTCGCTCTGCAAAAGCTGCTCCAACCAGGAAAAATTCATGACATTGACTGTCCCCGGCCTTATCGACATCGCGATGTCCAACCCGATCAATGCGCAAATCATCTCGCGACTGCCTTCGTTACACCTGAACCAGCCCATGCTCACCGCAGGCTGTATTTTCCAGGCGATCTGGAACCGGATCTCGGACCGACCCGTTTGGTGGGGCGTGAATGATTACGACGTTTTTTATTTCGATGAAGACCTCTCATGGGAAGCTGAAAACGAGGTCATCGTGGCTGCGCAGGCGCTCTTTCTCGACCTGGGCGTGAAGGTGGAACTGAGAAATCAGGCGCGGGTGCATCTTTGGTTCAGCGACCGGTTCGGTGGCGACTACCCGCCACTGCGGTCAGCGAAAGAAAGCATCGATCGCTTTCTGATCTGTTGCACCTGTATCGGCTTGCATATCGACACCGGCGAGCTCTATGCGCCGCACGGTCTGGCCGAGCTTGAACGAGGCGTTCTGCGCATGAATCCGAATTTCCCTCAGCCTGAACTGTTCATGAGAAAAGCTCAGAGCTATCAGGCGCGATGGGACTGGTTGAGCACGCTGGATCCAGATCGAGGTTGATGAATGAAAATGTTGGACGTCCAGCAGATCGCGGCGCTGCCTGCGCAACTGCGAGTGTTGGAACAGGAGGCAATCACGCAGGGATTCAGGTTTCTCACGCGGTTGATAGCCGAATGGGAATCCGGAGCGAACCGTTTCGATGAACCTGGCGAATGCCTCATGGCCGCCTACCTGAATGAACAGTTGGTGGCGATTGGGGGTCTGTCACGTGACCCCTATCTCCAAGACGACACGGGCCGGCTGCGCAGGCTGTACGTGGCTGACGCAGCACGGGGCCGGAACGTTGGGAGAACCCTGGTGAAGCGGCTGGTGGAGCGCGCCGCTCAACGGTTTCGAGTCGTACGCCTGTCCACCGATACCCCGGATGGAGCAGCATTCTATCTGCGTTGCGGTTTTCTGCCATTGGACGATGCTCACGCAACTCATATCAAGTTTCTGGGCGGCGTATGATAGGGGGCCAGCGAGGCTTTTGAGTCGCGTTGAACCGACCCGCCAGCAATTAAACAAAGCGGTTTCAGGTAGTTGCTGCAATCGAACCTGATGCCTTGACCATTATTTCAGGCAAAAAAACGCTGCATATAAATGCAGCGCCTTGTTTTCAATCTTGAGCATATTTTCAAAGCCGGAATGATCAGCCGTTCTGACGGCCGTAGCCCATAGTGGTGTATTCCAGGTTGTGTGTAACGCCAGCACTATCAACATAAGTCATGTCGGTTTTGACCAAGCCATCGACTTTTTCAGGATCCTGGGCGCTTTTCACGCTGGTGACCTTGGCAACGTCCAGCCCCTTGTGACGGTTATACTGCTCGACCTGCGAAGGCGCGCTGGCAGAAGCGTCGGCCAGCTCATTGGCCGAGGCAAATACGCTGAACAGGGAAAGCGCGGCGAAGGCTAAATATTTCATGTCAATCTCCAGAATGGGTTCGAATCGGTGATGAAGCTGTTTGGATCATAAGCAGGCAAAGTGTGTTAGTTCGTTTGCTTGTGGAGTTGATTGTTGCTCAATAAGCGGAAAAGGGTAAGTATTTAACATCGATAAGAAGTATCGCCGGTATCGATACCCGCGATTATATCTAAATGAGCAATGCTCTTTTTCGTGATCTGTTATTTATTAAATAAAGTTTAACTTCAGATAACTTTTCATTTAACTTTAATCCACAGCCAGGGTGAGCTCGTACCCTGCTGCGAACTTCCCGGCGCCGGCGCAAACGGCACGCCAGAGAGCCAAGCGCCTACAGCGGGCTTTTCCGGGGCGTTACAGGTATGTATCTTGTGCATAGCCCATGCTCAAACGACATAACCTGCGGATTTTCGGCATGTTAGTCTCGCCCCTCATTTTGAATTGGCGCAGATCGTTATCATCGATGATGGCCAGAACCAGGAAACGTCATGTCCAGAATTTCGCACTCCGCTCTGCGCCGCAATTTCCGTGAACTGCTGGCGTCCCAAGGCTGCTTCGAAACCGCCTCCGTGTTTGATCCCATGTCTGCCCGCATTGCTGCGGACCTGGGCTTCGAGGTCGGTATTCTCGGCGGCTCGGTCGCCTCGCTGCAGGTGTTGGCGGCCCCGGACTTCGCGCTGATCACCCTCAGCGAGTTCGTAGAGCAGGCCACCCGCATCGGCCGCGTCGCTCAATTGCCCTTCATCGCTGACGCCGACCATGGCTATGGCAACGCCCTCAATGTCATGCGCACTGTCGTAGAACTGGAGCGCGCAGGTGTAGCGGCGCTGACTATCGAAGATACGCTGTTGCCAGCGCAGTTCGGCCGCAAGTCGACCGACCTGATCACCATTGAAGAAGGCATCGGCAAGGTCAAGGCTGCTCTGGAGGCTCGCGTCGACCCTGAGCTTTCGATCATCGCCCGAACCAACGCCGGCGTGCTGCCCGTTGAGGACATCATCGAACGCACCCAGGCCTATGAAAAGGCAGGCGCGGACGGCATCTGCATGGTCGGGGTCAAGGACTTCGACCATCTGGAGCAGATCTCCGAGAAGCTCAGCGTGCCTTTGATGCTGGTCACCTACGGCAACCCCAAGCTGAGCGACAGTCAGCGCCTGGCGAAACTGGGGGTGCGCATCGTCGTTGCCGGCCATGCAGCCTACTTCGCATCGATCAAGGCTACTTACGACAGTCTGCGCGCCCAGCGCAAGGTCACCCACAGCACCGAAAACCTCAGCGCCACCGAACTCACCCACACCTACACCCTGCCGGAAAGCTATGTGGCGTGGGCCGAGGAGTTCATGGACGTCAAGGAGTGATCCTGACGCGCTGCCCGGTCGGGCTTGCGCTGGCAAATGGCAGGATCGAGCAGGAGGTGGACTTACATCCGCCGTCCTCTCACATCACCGTACGTACGCAACGCGCCCCGCGTGGCGCACCCAATAAAAAACCCGCCGAAGCGGGTTCTTTGCTATCAAGACCATTCCAACGTCCTGTCGGTAGCGTTCCAGGCAAATGGCAGATCGTCCCTGACCTCTGAAGTGCTTCCTGCGCTTCAGTCGATGGATCCAAGTTAAGGCTTTGCAGCCGCGCTGTATACGGCCAGTTTGCTGAACCGCTTGTAAGTGTTTGGCTATAGCCTGCCGAAAGCGCACAGCCGGTGATTCAGGCGTTACACCAACGGATGCTCGGCGCCGTCCATGGTGATGATGGTCCCGGTGATGTAGCGGGCCTTGTCGGACGCAAGGAACAGCACCAGATCGGCGATCTCTTCCGGTTTGGCCATCCGGCCCATGGGGATCTTCTGCACGCTGCGTTCCATGGCCGCGTCCAGGCTGATACCCGCATGGGCCGCATCTGCCGCCATGCCCTCGGCGACGCGGCCGGTTTCGGTCAGACCAGGATTGATACCGATCACCCGCACACCGGACCCCGCATACGCATTGCCCAGGCCCGCCGTCGCCAGCATCAGCGCCGCATTGGCCGAACCGCCCGCCAGATGGATGGGTTTGGCCACCTTGCCACCGGCGCCGATGATATTGACGATCACGCCTTGACCGCGCTCCGCCATGAGCTTGACCACAGGGTCGACGACGTTGATCGTCGAGAAGAACTTGGCGTCCATTGCCCCGCGCCAGAACGCCGGCGTCAGGTCTTCCGGGGGGAGCGCTTCGCCGCGCCGGCCGAGTTGACCAGCACGTCGATGGGTCCGACTTCCAGGTTCACGCGCTGCACCAGCGCCGCCGCGAACGCCTCGTCCGACACATCGGCGGCAAATCCCACCGCACCTGGCAGCGACTCCAGTGCCTTGTCGATATTGGCCTGGGTGCGCGAGCTGATCACGACTCGGGCGCCCTGCGCGCCGAACTGTTGGGCGCAGGCCAGGCCGATGCCTTTGGAGCCGCCGGTGACGAGCACGATCTTGCCATTGAAGCCTTTCATTGACTGTCTCCTCGAGGTGGGCTGTTGAGTACGCAGCTGTTGAGACGCGTGCTGTTTAAAACCGACAGCACCGGCCGACATTACTACATCGGTTCGACCGTTTATGGACCAGCAGGTTAAGCGCATGCCTCGTTGCGCGGTCACAGACCGACAACGGGGTTCAACCGTGGTCGATCTGTTTTATCATGACCGCCTTCACCACGGCGCCGGCCCTCGCGCGCCGTTCAGTCCCCCAGCACAGAGATGTTCATGTCCAGCCAAGACCTCACCTTCCTCCCCGACCCCGATGCCGATTCCATTTCCTCCGACGTTGCCAGCTTCGGCGGCATCATGGTTTCCACCCAGGTTCCAACCCGCGCAGACGGCAGCCTTGAGCTCGGTGGCATCACCGAACAAAGCGAATGTACCCTGCAGGCGCTAAAGGTCGCTCTGGAACGCGCGGGCAGTTCCATGGATCGGGTCATGCATCTGACCATCTACCTGACCGACATGACCGACCGCGCCGCCTTCAACGACGTGTACAAACGCTTCTTCGCCAAACCCTGGCCAGTACGCGCGGCCGTCGGCGTGGCTGCGCTGGCTGTCGAAGGCATGCGTGTGGAAGTCACCGCGATGGCGGCCAGGGGTTAACGCAACTACCCACTGCATCTGCCGCAGCACCGCTTGCCGCCGGAGTCATCCGAGTCGCCGCCGGCAAGCCGGACTGCCACAGGGTTTGGCATCTTGCGCGCCAACTCGGGTTATCTTTGCCGCCACCGGGCAGCCCATGGATGTCGCTCGCACGTTTCGCCGCTACAATGCGCGCCTTGACCGTGACGATCCGACTAAAAAAACATGTCCCTACCCAAGCATCACCTGGAATTGCTCAGCCCTGCCCGCGATGTGTCCATCGCTCGCGAGGCCATCCTGCACGGCGCCGACGCCATCTACATCGGCGGCCCAAGCTTTGGCGCGCGCCATAACGCCAGCAACGAGGTGAGCGACATCGCCGAACTGGTGGAATTCGCCCATCGTTATCACGCGCGGGTGTTCACCACGATCAACACCATCCTCCACGACAACGAACTGGAGCCGGCACGCACGCTCATCCACCAGCTGTACGACGCCGGTGTCGATGCGTTGATCGTCCAGGACCTGGGCGTGATGGAACTGGATATTCCGCCGATCGAACTGCACGCCAGCACCCAGACCGACATTCGCACGCTGGAACGGGCCAAATTCCTCGACCAGGCCGGTTTCTCGCAGCTGGTTTTGGCTCGCGAGCTGAACCTGCAAGAGATTCGCGCCATCGCCGACGAAACCGACGCGGCGATCGAGTTCTTCATTCACGGCGCGCTGTGCGTAGCCTTCTCCGGCCAGTGCAACATTTCCCACGCCCAGACCGGACGCAGTGCCAACCGGGGTGATTGCTCTCAGGCCTGCCGCCTGCCCTACACCTTGAAAGATGACCAGGGCCGCGTCGTCGCCTTTGAAAAACACCTGTTGTCGATGAAAGACAACAATCAGAGCGCCAACATCCGCGCTCTGGTCGAAGCCGGTGTGCGCTCGTTCAAGATCGAGGGGCGCTACAAGGACATGGGCTATGTGAAGAACATCACGGCCTACTATCGCCAGCGTCTGGACGATGTGCTTGAAGACCGTCCTGACCTGGCCCGAGCCTCCAGCGGCCGCACGGCGCATTTCTTCCTGCCCGACCCGGAAAAGACCTTTCACCGAGGCAGCACCGACTATTTCGTCACCGATCGCAAGATCGATATCGGTGCGTTCGACACCCCGACCTTTACTGGTCTGCCAGTAGGCATCGTGGAAAAAGTCGGCAAACGAGATCTGCAAGTGATCACCCATGATCCGTTGACCAACGGCGACGGCCTCAACGTGCAGATCAAGCGTGAAGTCGTGGGTTTCCGCGCCAACATCGCTGAACCCAAGGGCGAGTTCGAAGAGGACGGTGAAAAGCGCTACCGCTACCGCGTCGAGCCCAACGAAATGCCAGCCGACCTGCATAAGGTCCGCCCCAATCACCCGCTCAATCGCAACCTTGACCACAACTGGCAGCAGGCCTTGCAGAAGACCTCGGCCGAGCGCCGCATTGGTCTGTCATGGCTAGCGCGCTTGTGTGAAGAGCGCCTGGAACTGGTGGCCACCAGTGAGGAAGGCATCAGCGAGAGCGTCGTGCTGGAAGGTCCGTTCGGCGTAGCCAACAAGCCGGAACAGGCGCTGGAGCAATTGCGCGACCTGCTTTGTCAGCTCGGCACCACCCAGTACCACGCCACCGACGTCAAGCTGGATGCGCCGCAGGCGTTTTTCATCCCCAACTCACAGCTCAAAGCCTTGCGCCGCGAAGTCATCGAAACCCTGACTGCCGCTCGTGTCGCGGCTCATCCACGCGGTGGCCGCAAAGCCGAAACCAGCCCACCACCGGTATACCCGGATTCGCATTTGTCCTTCCTGGCCAATGTCTACAACCAGAAAGCCCGCGATTTCTATCACCGCCACGGCGTCAAGCTGATCGATGCAGCGTACGAAGCCCACGAAGAAGCAGGCGAAGTGCCGGTGATGATCACCAAGCACTGCCTGCGATTCTCCTTCAACCTGTGCCCGAAACAGGCCAAGGGCGTCACCGGTGTACGCACCAAGGTGGCACCGATGCAGCTGATTCATGGCGATGAAGTGCTGACGCTGAAATTTGATTGCAAGCCGTGCGAGATGCACATCATCGGCAAGATGAAAGGCCACATCCTTAACCTGCCTCAGCCTGGCAGCGCTCCGGTGGTAGGCCACATCAGCCCTGCCGACCTGCTGAAAACCATCCCCCGGGCAGCGCACTGATACAACATCGAGCGCGCCGCAAAGGCGCGCTTACCTGCGCGCCAGTTCATGCCGAGTGCAGCCTTCGTAGTAAACCTGCCTGACACTCTCGGGCCGCAACCGCGACGGGCTGTCATAGGTCTGTTCAGCGATCCCCAGTGCGCTCATGCGCATCCACTGCTGGGGAAAGTGCCGGGCCTGGAGCTTTTTGCGCGCCCCGTACAACGTCAACCCGGAGAGTTTGTACTGCTGCGCCGTACCGGCAATGCCCGCACCCCACGTGCAAAGGTCGCGCTCATTCTTGCTCAGATCCCGCGCAAACGCTGAATTCGCCAGGCCCGTCAGTACGCAGAACGCCACAGCAAACTTGATAATCCGCATGCAAATCCCTGGCTAACTCTCTGAAAGAGCGCAGATTCTGCCGAGATAAGAATGAACCGGGGGCCAGCAAAATGCCTTATTTCGTCAGCAGCCGACCGGTGACACGTTTTGCGTGCGCAGACAACGATGGCAAAATCACAATTGAGTAACGAAAGATTGCGCCGCCTGCTACCGTGTAGGGGTGACAGGTGAACCTTATCAGCCGATAACCGGTCGATAGTTGCACCGCTGGTCAGGCCCACGATCCCCCCTGTGGCGAATCGATCTGGTCAGTTTTATTTTCAGAAGGACCGTCCATGATTCCAATTCAACGTATCGCCTGGCTCAAGGCATGGGGCGCCCATGGTTTCACGGCCACCGGCGTCGTCCTCGCTTTCCTGGCGACCATCGCCCTGTTCGACAACCAGCCCAAGGCCTGCCTGCTCTGGCTGGGCATTGCCCTGATCGTCGACGGGCTGGACGGCTCTCTGGCCCGCAAGGTCAACGTGCAATCGGTGCTGCCGCATTTCGACGGTTCGGTACTCGACTTGGTGATCGACTACCTGACCTACGTGTTCATCCCTGCGCTGTTCATCTATCGCTACATTCCGCTGCCGGATTACACGCTGCTGCTGACCATCTCGATCATTCTGGTCTCGTCGCTGTTCTGCTTCTGCAACACCGAGATGAAGAGCAAAGACAACTACTTCCAGGGCTTCCCGGCGGCGTGGAACGTGGTCGCGCTGTGTGTCTACATCCTTTCGCCAGCTCCCTGGTTGACATTTATCACGGTCATCTGCCTTGCGCTGCTGACCGTGACCCGGATGAAATTCCTGCATCCGTTTCGGGTGCGCCGTTTCATGCCAATCAACATCGCGGTCACCAGTGTCTGGTTTCTGTGCAGCTTCCTGCTGGTGATCAATCACCCGTATAACGGCTCATGGGTATTGAGCCTGTGGTTGGTGATGTCGGCGTACTTCCTGGGCATCTGCATCTGGCGCACGTCGCTGGAGTGGATCGACAAGGCGCGGTTCTGATCCCGGCTCTCTGACTCAAACGAAAAAAGCAGCTTTATTTGGGCTGCTTTTTTGTGGCTGAAGGCATTGTACGAGCTGTCCGGAATTCATCTTTGGGCGCGCATCGCGTCCTCTAATCGCCTGCCAGTCCCGCCAGATACGCCCACGGATAAATCCCCCGCTGATGCCCGTCGCTGAACATCAGTTGCAGCCCATATCCCTGCGGGCGAACCTCCACCAGCTGCAACGACGATGCGACCACAGGCTTCATCCCGCGCAGACGAAACGCCCGGCATTGTGAGCACGGACATTGCTCGCGCAATAGAACATGAGCGATGTGCTGCTCGCTGCCATCCTGCCAGGTCAGACGCAGCTGCTGCCGCTCACGGGAATTACCGATGGAAACCGGGGCTGGGATCATTGCAGCTGCGCCAACGCGATACGCACAGCCTTGCGCACTTCCGGGTCGCCGTCATGCTCCAGTTGCGACAAGGCAGGCCGGGCGCGGTCGTCACCCAGCTCCCCCAGCGCCAACGCTGCTTCCTTGCGCAGGTTGCTGATGCTGTGAGTCAGCGTTTCAACCAGTGGCCACAGCGCTTCGGGGTTGCGCAGGCGACCCAGGCTGCGAGTGGCGCGCAGACGAACTTGCCAGTACTCGTCCGCCAGCGCCTCAACGAGCGCAGGCACCGCGTCCTGATGCCCAACCTTGCCGAGGGTGGTCGCCGCTTCCTCCCGCACCTGCCAGGCGTCATCACCCAGCGCCTTGCGCAATGCCGGCAACACCTGTGCACTGTTGGCCAGACCCAGCGCTCCGGTGGCGGCGCGGCGCACTTCACTGTCCGGGTCATCGCTGGCCAGGATCGCGAGGGTATCCAAAGCTTCGTTTTTTTTGAGCCAGCCGAGCACACCGACCGCTTCGCGGCGCACCCCGGCATCTTCATCCGCCAACGCCAGCAACGCGGCAGGTGCTGCATCCTCCAGACGCAACTCGCGCAAAGCGCGAAACGCCGCAGTGCGCACGCCGATGTCTGCGTGGGTGGTCCAGGGCAGGATCACTCTGCCCGCCTCGGCCGTCTTCAGCACGCTCAGGCTTTGCGCGGCGGCGTCGCGCACCGAAGACTCAGGATCGGTCAGCGCCTCACACAGCGCTTGCACCACCTCAGGCTCTTCCCAGGCTTCCAGCAAGGCGGCGGCCTGCGCACGGACGTCCTCGGCCGGGTCGCGGGCCAACCGGTCGGCCAGCCAGATCAAGCCCTCGGGCTCTTCCAGATCGGCCAGTTCGATCAGCGCGATTCGGCGTACGCCTGCGTCGGCGTCTTCCAGCCTGGGCCGTAAGGCGAGGATCTGAGGGTGGTCGATGCTCTGGAGATCGCCGGTGAATAGAGTCGTAAATTCAGTCATAAGGCCAGTCGCAGTCCGTGGTGATCGTTGGGTAGCCCGAGGGGATTGAGCCGAGGCAGCTGCCGACCGTCCTCATGGTGCAGCAGTTCGAGGCAGTGACGCTTGAGGCGCGAAAACTCCGGGCGCGTCACCAGCTCGGTGCTTCTCGGGCGCGGGAAATCCAGTTGCAGGTCTTCGATGAAACGCCCCGGGCGCGAACTCATTACCAGTATCCGGTCGGCGAGAAACAGCGCCTCGTCGATGTCATGGGTGACGAACACCACCGTGGTGCGGATCCGGGTCCAGATGTCCAGCAACAACTCCTGCATCTTCATCCGAGTCAACGCGTCGAGGGCGCCGAAAGGCTCGTCCATCAGCAGCAGGCGCGGACGGTTGATCAGCACCCGGGCAATCTCCACCCGTTGCTGCATGCCACCGGAGAGTTGATCCGGCCAATGCCCGGCGAAGCCTTCCAGCCCCACCAGTGCGAGCATCTCGTCGGCGGCGGCCAGTCGCTCGGCCTTGCCCACGCCATTCATCTTCAGACCGAAGGCGACGTTTTCGCGCACGCTACGCCAGGGAAACAACGTGTGCTGCTGGAACACTATGCCTCGCTGGGGCGATGGCCCTTGTACCGGAAGACCATCGACCTTGAGGCTGCCCTCGACAGGTTGCAGATGCCCGGCCAGCGCGCCCAGCAAGGTCGACTTACCGCAACCGGATGGCCCGAGAATGCAGACGAACTGGCCGGACTCCACCTGACAATCCAGCGCCTGCACGGCCCGAAAAGCATTCTGCCCTTCGCCCAGAGCGATCGTGATACCGCTTATATCGACGCGGCCAGCCGGGTGGGTTGCGACGTTCATCAGGCTTTTCCTCGTGTTCGGTGCCAAGGGGTGAACAAATGGCCCAGGCGCTTGACCAGCAGGCTGCTGCCCATGCCCAGCAGGCCAATCAGCAGCATGCCGACAACGATGTCGGCGTAGTTCTGGATGGTGTACGACTCCCAGGTGTAATACCCGATGCCGAATTGTCCGGAGATCATCTCGGCGGTCACCAGGCAGAACCAGGACGTGCCCATGCCGATGGCAAGACCCGTGATGATGCTCGGCGCCGCGCCGGGAAGGATCACTTCCAGCAAAATCGCTCGCCGCCCCGCCCCGAGGCTCCTTGCCGACGCGATGAGTCGTGGGTCAACAGCTTCCACGCCATGCACGGTGTTGAGCAGGATCGGAAACAGCGCGCCGGTAAAGGTGATGAACACCATGGACAACTCGGACGACGGGAACATCAGGATCGCCAGGGGAATCCACGCCACCGCCGGAATCGGCCGCAACACTTCAAGGGGCGGCAGCAACAAGTCTTCGGCCCAGCGCGAGCGCCCGATGATCACCCCCAGCCCTACCCCGATCAGCAGCGCCGCGAGATAGCCTGCGAATACTCGGCTCAGACTGGCACTCAGGTGCTGCATCAGCCTGCCGGAATCCACCAGCCCCACCGCGGCCTGCACCACCGCCAGCGGCGTCGGCACATTGATGAAGGTCACCAGCCACAGGTTCCAGTGATTGCTGGCTGCCAGTTGCCAGAACAGCAGGCAAAGCAGCAAGGAAAAGATGCGTGGAATCCAGCGCGACGCAAGCATGGATGTTTTCTCCTGGGGGTTCCTGTTGTTGCAGGAGCGCGTTTGCCACGATCGTGATTGCATCACAGACGTGTGGTAATGCGGGCAGACGCGCTCCTGCAACGAATCAGCGGCTGGCGACGGCGGCCTGAGCGCTGGCGTCGTTGAAGTCCAACACCTTGCCACCCTGCGCCTGCGCGAACTGCTGCGCCTGGCCCTTGAGCAGGAACGCACTGAGGCGGCCGCTGCCATCGCTGGCAAACCAGGCCTGATTGGCCAGCAACTTGATTCCGCTGTCTTCGGCCTGGGCATACACCGCCCGCACTGCCTTGCCTTCTTTGTTCAGCGCTTGCAGCGCGGTGAATGCCGACTCGGCCGAAGCGTAATGGCGGACTTTTGGCTCGCCCTTGACCCAGATTTCCGCAACGTGAGTGAAGTCGGTGATCGGCTTGCCTGTGAGTGCGTCGTTGGCCTGCAAAGGTGCCTGAGCGTAGTTCGCCAGTTGCGCGGTGTAGTCCAGGCCCGACGCCTTGTATGCGGCGCGAATGTACTGATCGTCGATGAAGGTGTTCAGATCCAGCCCGCGGTCGGCCTTCTTCAGCAATTTGAGGGTGTCGATGGCGGTGCCGACGGCCTGGCGATATTCAGGTTTCCACGTCAGGTCGCGGGTTTGCAGGCCAAGCGGCCCGTGGAACAGGTAGTTGACTTCAGCCTCGATACCCGTGACTTTCTCGATCAGCTCGCTGTACTTCTCAGGCTCGGCGGCCAGCAGCTGGTTCGCTTCAATGCCGGCGCGCAGGTAGGCAACCACCACTTCCGGGTATTTTTTCGCGTAGCTCTCATCGACCAGCGCGCCGTGGAAGGTCGGGCTGTTGGATTGCGAACCATCGTAGATCTTGCGCGCGAAACCGCGATTGGGAAACAGCTCGCCGAACGGCACGAAGTCGGCGTGGGCGTCGATCTTGTCGGCCTGCAGCGCGGATCCCGCGACTTCCGGCGCCTGAGCGATGATGTTGACGTCCTTGAGCGGATCCCAACCTTGAGCGGCCACCGCGCGCAGGAGCATGCCGTGGGCAGTGGAGGCGAATGGCACGGAAATGGTCTTGCCCTTGAGGTCCGCAAGCGATTGCGCGGTGGACGCAGTCGGCACGACGATGCCGTTGCCGCTGCCCTTGATGTTGCCCGACAGCACGCTGATGAACAGGCTGTGCTTGCCAGCGGTCTCGAACGCCACACCGTTGAATGCCCCGGGGAAGTCGGCCATGGCGCCGAAGTCCAGCTTGCCAGCGACCATTTCGTTGGTCAGTGGCGCGCCGCTGGTGAAGTTCTTCCATTCGATCTGATACTGCGCATCCTTGTATTTGCCATCGTGGGGCAGATACTTATCGAGCAAGCCCAGTTCGCGAATCAGCAAGCCGCCGGCTGCGCAATTGATGGTGGTGTCCTGAGTGCCGATGGCAATCCGGATGGTGTCTGCCTGTACCGACAGGGTCAACGAAGCCAGCACGAAGCCGGCCAGAGTGGCGCGCAATAACATGGAGTATCCCCTCGAATCATTTATAGGAAGTCGTCTCCGCCGCGATCTGGCGCGGTGGGAAACGAGGGGTGGTGCTTGAGCGTCCGAACGTTTCACTCACGCAGGTCCGGATGGCTTTGCGGGCGCGTCTACCATCGGCGGCAGGCGCGACTCGCGATGACGCAGCGTTCAACGCAACAGGTACGGGATCTCGACCTTGACGGCGCCGGTCGGGCAATCCTTCTCGCAGGGCATGCAATACCAGCATTCGTCGAACGCCATGTAGGCCTTCTGCGTCGCGGGATTGATGGCCAGCAGGTCCATCGGGCAGACGTCGACGCACACCGTGCAGCCCTTGTCGGCGATGCACTTGTCCTCGTCCACGGTGACCGGGGCGTTGGAACGGAAGAAGATTTCCTGGGGCTGATAGGCCATTTCACGGTGTCCCTGGCGCGTGTCGCGCTCTCTGTATAAAGGTGGCTGAAGACGGATCTCAGGCCGCGTCGGCGCCGACGCGCAGGCGGTCGTAGGCAAGCATTTCCTCGGCATCGAGCGCCACGATGTAGGGCTCCACCGGCTTCTTGAAGCTGGCCATGCTGCCGTCTTCGGCTTTTTTCAGATGGGTGTGGCAGAACCAGTCGCGGTCGTTGCGCAGCGGATGATCGACGCGATGGTGGTACAGTCCCCAGCGGCTTTCGGTGCGGTACAGCGAGGCCCGCGCGGCCATTTCCGCGCAATCGCGAATCACGCTGACTTCCATCGCGCGCATCAATTCGTGGGCGTTGCTGGCCTTGAGTTGATCGAGGTCGCGTTCGATATCGGCAAAGCGCTGCAGGCCGATCTGCATCTTCCTGGTTACTTTCGGCGGCTGCAGGTAGTCGTTGACCAGGCGCCGCAGTTTGTACTCAACCTGCGCAGGCGGCAGACCGTGTTCGCGATCGAGTGGCGCATAGACCCGCGCCTGCTCGCGCTCGATCTGCCCGGCATCCACTTCAGTGAAGCCTCGCTGGGCGACATAGTCCGCCGCGTTATTGCCGGCGAACCAGCCGTAGGTGAAGGCACCCAGCATGTAGTTATGCGGCACCGCCGCCATGTCGCCAGCCGAATACAGGCCCTTGACCGACGTCTGCGCGCGCTCGTTGACCCACACGCCCGACGCCGAATGCCCGCTGCAGAAGCCGATTTCCGAGATGTGCATTTCCACCATCTGGCTGCGGTAATCGGTGCCGCGATTGGCGTGGAACTGGCCGCGACTGGGACGCTCGTTGCTGTGCAGGATTTGCTCGATGTTCTGGATGGTTTCTTCGGCCAGGTGATCGAGTTTGAGGAACACCGGGCCGTTGCCGCTCTCCAGTTCCTGATGGAACTCCCACATCATCTGGCCGCTCCAGTAGTCGCACTCGATGAAGCGTTCGCCCTTGTTGTTGGCGGTATAGCCACCCAGAGGGCCCGTGACATAGGCGCAGGCCGGGCCGTTGTAGTCCTTGATCAGCGGATTGATCTGGAAGCACTCCAGGTTCGCCAGTTCCGCTCCGGCGTGATAGGCCATGGCGTAGCCGTCACCGGCGTTGGTGGGGTTTTCATAAGTGCCCATCAGATAGCCCGACGATGGCAGCCCCAGGCGCCCGGCCGCGCCACAGCACAGAATCACGGCCTTGGCCTTGATCACATGAAAGTCGGCGGTGCGACAATCGAAACCCATGACCCCGTTCACCGCGCCTTCTGCATCGGTCAACAAGCGGGTACACACCACGCGATTGGTAATGGTCACCCTCGCCCGCTTCAACTGGCGATAAAGAACTTTCTTGATGTCGTGCCCTTCCGGCATCGGCAGCACATAAGCGCCCATGTGATGGACCTTCTTGACCGCGTAATCGCCGGTTTCGTCTTTCTCGAACTTCACGCCCCAGCGATCCAGCTGCTCGATGGTTTCAAAGCTGTGGGTCGCGTAGGCATAAACGGCTGCCTGATTGACGATGCCGTCGTTGGCGATGGTGATTTCCTTGGTGTACTGCTCAGGCGTCGCGTGGCCCGGAATAACGGCGTTATTCAGACCGTCCATGCCCATGCTGATCGCCCCGCTGCGCTTGACGTTGGCCTTGTCGATCAACAACACCCGCAGGTCGCGATTGCGCTCCTTGGCCTTGATCGCGGCCATGGGACCGGCGGTGCCGCCGCCAATCACCACGATGTCGTATTCCTGCTCGAGCACTTGCCGTGTCATCACTGAGCCTCCCGGTGACGGTCGATCCGTAGGCGGTACTGGAACGCATCGCCTCGGTAATAGAGGTGTTCGAAGTCCACCGGCTGGCCGTCGGCGGTATGGGTCAGACGCTCGATGCGCATGATCGGCGAGCCGGTCTCGACATCCAGCGCCTGGGTCAGGTCGCTGTCCGCCAGCACGGCGTCGATGGCGAGGTCGGCATGCCCCAGCGAAAGGCCGCAGTCGTTTTCCAGGATCAGAAAGATGTCGCGGGTCACCAGGTCGGCGCTTTCCAGGCGTTCGCCCAGATGTTTGGGCAGCCAGGTCACTTCCAGGGAGATCGGCTCTCGGTTGATCAGGCGCACGCGGCGAATTTGCGTAACGATCTCACCTTCGGCGACGTTCAGACGCTCGGCCACCAACTTGTCGGCGGGCACGAAACGAAAGCTGCGCAAGCGGTTGATTACCTCGTAACCACGCCCGGTCATCGACTCCGCCAGACCTTGCAGGGTGCTGACGTTCTGGAATGCCTTGGGCTTGGAGACGAATGTGCCCTTGCCGTGGATCTTGAAGATCAGCCCCTCCTTCTGCAGATCGCCCAACGCCTGGCGCACGGTGATGCGACTGACCTTGAACGTCGCGCCCAACTCGCTTTCCGATGGCATTTGGCTGTCCGGTGCATATTCACCGTCGAGGATTCGCCCGCGCAGCAAATCGCGCAGTTGGCTATGCAGCGGCACACTGGAAAGAGGCGACAGAGTCCTGGCTGTTTCGGTCATTGGCATCACTTGTCATAACGAGTTATGACGTGATCTTAAATAGCTTGAGCTGCGGTCGGGAAATACCGATTGGGAATAAGGTTAGAGCCTTAGACCAGATGGGCTCCTGTAACACGCTGTTGTCTTACGCGCTATACCCCAACGGCAATTGCGTCGTGGATTTGATCTGTTCCATGGCAAAGCTCGAACTGATGTCGGTAATGCCCGACAACTGAATCAGCTTCTTGTATACCGCGTCGTACCCCGCGATATCCGGTACGACGATACGTAACATGTAATCCGTATCACCCGCCATGCGATAGCACTCCACCACCTCGGGCAAGGTCGCAATCAGGTCGTGGAAACGTCCCAGCCATCCGGCGTTGTGCTGGTTGGTACGAATGGCCGCGAATACCGTCACCGCAACGTTCAACTGCCCCGGATCGAGCAGCGCCACACGACCGCGGATCATGCCCTGCTCTTCCAGCTTCTGTACTCGGCGCCAACAGGCGGTGCTGCCCAAACCAATGCTGTCGGCGATTTCCGCGAGGGGTCGGGTGCAGTCCGCTTGCAGGATTTGGAGGATTGCCTGATCGAATTTGTCCATCTGGGCCTGCCGGCTTGAATAATGAGGAATGAAAGGGTTATGACCGATAGCGATAAAGATAAGCCATATTTGCCAGTCTTCGAAAACCTATTCCTCAATCTCAGGCCCGTGTAGAAAAATAATCTAATGCCCTAGTGAAATAGCGTTCAGTAATCAATTTTTTTTCAGCTCGGCGCTAGTAGTATTTTCTGCATTACGGACAGCGCGGATTTCTCTCCCCATGAGCACACTTCCTTGTTACTTCGACTACGCAGCGACCACCCCTGTCGATGATCGTGTCATCCAGGCAATGGTCACCTGCCTTGGCCGCGAAGGCACCTTCGGCAACCCGGCCTCCAACTCCCACGCTTACGGAAGCCTCGCGCGTCAGGCGGTAGAGCTGGCGCGGCGCCAGGTGGCTGAACTGGTCGGCTGCGCGGCGCAATCGCTGATCTGGACCTCCGGCGCCACCGAATCCAACAACCTGGCCATCAAAGGGATCGCCCAGAGCGCCAAAGGCACGCGTCGCCACCTGATCACCAGTCGCATCGAGCACAAGGCGGTGATCGATACCGTGCGTCAATTGGAGCAAGCAGGCTTCCCGGTGACCTGGCTGGAGCCCGACAGCCAAGGCCTGATTCAGCCTGAGGCGGTTCGGCAGGCGCTGCGCGACGACACGCTGCTGGTGTCACTGATGCTGGTCAATAACGAACTGGGCACCCTCACGGACATCGCCGCCATCGGCGAAGCGGTCCACGAACGAGGCGCTCTGTTCCACGTCGATGCCGCTCAGGGGGCCGGCAAAGTGACCATTGATCTCAAATCACTGCCAGTGGACTTGATGTCCTTCTCGGCGCACAAAGTCTACGGTCCTAAAGGCATCGGCGCGCTGTACGTAGGCGAACGCGCGCGGCCGTTGCTCGAAGCGCAGATGCACGGCGGCGGTCATGAGCAGGGTTTTCGCTCGGGCACCCTGGCGACCCATCAGATTGTCGGCATGGGCGCGGCCTATGCGCTGGCCGCGGCGGAGATGGAAGAAGAAGTGCAGCGTATTGGCACCCTGTCCGCGCAATTGCGTGACGCCCTGCTGCAGCTGCCGGGTGTCAGCCTCAACGGCGATGCGCGACAGCGGGTTGCGCATACGCTTAACATTTGCGTCGACAAGCCAGGCTTCAGCGCCATGAGCCTGGCCGGCGAACTGGCGGTCTCGTCCACCTCGGCCTGCAACTCGGCCAGTAGTGGCGCCTCCCACGTATTGCTCGCCCTCGGGCTGACCCAAGCCCAGGCCGGCAGCAGCCTGCGCCTGAGTCTGGGTCGCTATACACAGGTGGCGGAGGTGGAGAAAGCTATCGCGGTCATCGCCGGACGGCTCACCCGTCAGCCGACAACGTTCTGGTGAACATCTGCAAGTAACCTCCAGAGGTTACATCGGCCGCGAAAGATTTCCGTGCTGAGTCCGTAACGTTTTTTCAATGCATTCAACACTTGCTCAAGCCCACCCAGGAAAGCATGGGTATCTGACACAACTTGGGAATGCATGAGATCCCCGGTCAAAACAGCCTATATGCTCATGAAAGCTTCTCCACCTCTGAGGGCGATTACAGTGGACGCACTTATAGAGCATAAGCACGAGATGTAACCTCTCAGAACGCCGTGATCTCGCCCCATGTCTCTGGCACAATCGCCCATCGTTTTTTTCGAGACAGTCATCCGCATGGACCTGAACAGCGTTTATCAGCGCCTGAACACCGGCAGCAAGAAGTGGAGCCAGTATCCGGAAGATGTGTTGCCGATGTGGGTGGCAGACATGGATTTCCCGGTGGCCGAGCCGATCATGCAGGCGCTGAAAAACCGGCTGGAGCATCCATTGCTCGGCTACTCCGTCGCTCAAGACACGTTGCGCCAGACGCTGGTGACGCATCTGGCCCACCACTACGACTGGCATATTCTCCCCGAAGACCTGGTGTTTTTGCCCGGCGTCGAGCCCGGTGTGAACATGGCATTGAACACCCTGGCGCCCAGCGGAAGTGGCGTGCTGGTACAGACGCCGAACTACTCACCTCTGCTGAACGCCCCGGCGAACTGGAAGCTGCCGCGGGTCGACCTGCCGTTTCACGCCGATGCCAATGGCGAGTACCCCACCGATATCGCCGCGCTGCAAAGCGCGCTGTTGAGCGTGCGCTCCCTGCTGCTGAGCAACCCGCACAACCCGCTGGGCAAGGTCTTCGAGCGTGAAGAGCTGCGCGCCATTGGCGACGCCTGTGTGCAGCATGATGTGCTGATCGTTTCCGATGAAATCCATGCCGACATCCTGTTCGATGGGCGTCGTCACATACCGATCGCATCCCTCAGCCGCGAGATCGCCGCACGCTGCGTGACCCTGATGTCCGCCAGCAAGGCGTGGAACATCGCGGGCCTGAAAACTGCTTTCGCGGTGGTGCAGAACCCTGAACTGCGCGAGCGTTTCAATGCCGGGCGCCTGGGGCTGGTCGACAGCGTCAATGCGCTGGGGCTTGAAGCGACCCAGGCGGCCTATCGCCTGGGTGCGCCGTGGCTGGCGCAGGTGAATGCCTATCTGCAAGACAACCGTGACTACCTGGCCCATGCCATCAAGACTCGCTTACCCGGCATCCGCATGCACCTGCCGCAGAGCACATACCTGGCCTGGCTGGATTGCACGGCGCTGGACATCGAGCATCCGCAGCAGTTCTTCCTCACCCAAGCCAAGGTCGCGCTCAGCGATGGCCTGGAATTCGGCGATGACTGCGGCCATTTCGTACGTCTGAATTTCGGCTGTCCGCGGCCGATGCTCGAAGAGGCGCTGGCCCGCATGGAGCGCAGTCTGCTACAGCGTTAGCGAGGCAAACGAAGCTGCCCCGCTAGTCACGACTCAATAACCCAGCGAAAGCCCGGTATTGCGACGCGGGTCGTTGGCGCCGTAGAACCGGTTATTGCCGACCGGCTTGCCACCCAAGGAAGGCGCGCCGACCAGAATGGCAGCCAGGTGGTTGGCATCCTGCGGTTCGGCGAACTTATGCCCCCAGCTTTCGAGGATCTTGCGGGTGTCAGGACTCACTGCGAAGTTTTCCAGGTTGGTGGTTTCCGGCATCCACTGCTGATGGAAGCGCGGGGCGTCGACCGCTTCCTGAATGTTCATGCCGTAGTCGATGACGTTGAGCATGGTCAGCAGCGTTGCAGTGATGATCCGGCTACCGCCCGGCGTGCCCACCACCATGACGGCCTTGCCATCCTTGGTGACGATGGTCGGGCTCATCGAAGACAGCGGCGTCTTACCCGGTGCAATGGCGTTGGCTTCGCCCTGGATCAGGCCGTACATGTTCGGTACGCCGACCTTGGAGGTGAAGTCGTCCATTTCATCGTTGAGGATCACGCCGGTCTTTCTCGCCATCACGCCGGCACCGAACCAGTCGTTGAGGGTGTAGGTGACGGAAACTGCGTTGCCCCACTTGTCGACGATCGAATAGTGCGTGGTGTTGTTGCCTTCGTGTGGTGCAACTCCCGGTTTGATCTCTTGCGAGACGCCCGCTTTCTGCGGCTCGATGGCAGCGCGCAGTTTCGCGGCGTAGTCACGATCGAGCAGATGCTCGATCGGATTCTTCACGAAATCCGGGTCGCCCAGATAGCTGTTGCGGTCCACGTACGCGTGACGCATTGCCTCGATCTGGTAGTGCAGGCCTTGGGCCGAGTGATAGCCCAGTTCCTTCATCGGGTAACCTTCGAGGATGTTCATGATCTCGCAGATCACCACGCCGCCTGAGCTTGGAGGCGGGGCCGAGACCACGTGGTAGCCGCGGTAGTCACACTCGACCGGCGCCAGTTCGCGGGTCTTGTACTTGTCCAGATCGGCCTGGACGATGATGCCCTTGCCGGCCTGACTCGAATCAACGATGGCCTTGGCGACCCACCCCTTATAGAACCCATCGGTGCCCTTGGCGGAGATCTCCTTGAGGGTTTTTGCCAGGTCCTTCTGCACCAGCGTGTCACCCACCTGCAGCGGCTGACCCTTGTTCAGGAAGATCCTGCCCAGGTCCTTCGGATCGGCCTTGAACTCGTCAGTGGCGGTGTGCAGCAGATCGACATCGCCCTGCTCCAGCGCGAAACCGTTCTCGGCCAGCTTGATCGCCGGAGCAATGACTTCTGCGCGTTTGCGGGTGCCGTATTTGCTCAGCGCCAGTTCCATGCCTGAAACGGTACCGGGTACGCCAACGGCCAGATGGCCCTTGGAACTCAGGTCCGGAACCACGTTGCCGGCCTTGTCCAGGTACATGTTGGCGGTAGCGGCCTGGGGGGCTTTTTCGCGGAAGTCGAGGAAGGTCTTGCGCCCGTCGGCCAGCTGAATAGTCATGAAACCACCACCGCCCAGGTTTCCCGCTGCCGGGTAAACCACTGCCAGCGCATAGCCTACGGCAACGGCGGCGTCCACCGCGTTGCCGCCGGATTTCAGAACGTCCACGCCGACGTGGGTGGCCAGATGCTGCGCGGTGATTACCATGCCGTTTTCAGCGGCAACGGGCGCGACGGAGGCTGCGTGGGAGGAGGAAAAAACGAGGGTGAGCGCCGTCGCAATCAGCGATTTGGCCAAGGGTTCGTACTTCATGTGTCGACTCTCTTCTTCTTTTGAATGTGGAACAGCTTTGGCGGGCTGAACCTCGATGGGGAGCACCCTCTCGCGGATCGCCCGGCGTCCTTGCAACTGCAGATGCACATTTGTTGGAGCACGCGGCATAGCCACAGCGCGGCCCACGACGGTACCGAACTGCCGCACCAAAATAGCGCCTACCGCACAACTTACCTAGAGCCAATCACAGGTTATTTCATCGAACCGCCCGGTTTTACTGGCACGTCCGTACCATCGGCACTTCACAAACCTTTCACCCAATGCGGGTATACGCGTAACCTTGGGCCTGCGCGCCAACACAAAAATATCGTCGATGACTGCCACGGCGCGCGGGTATTGGACGTCATCGACAGACCCACAAGGCCTGCCTGGTGAAAATCCCCCTCTGTGCAGCACCCCTGCTCTGATGGCCAGAACCTTTCGTTCGCTGGCCGTGTACAACTTCCGCATCTGGTCCATCGGCGGGATCGTTTCCAACATCGGCACCTGGATGCAGCGCACCGCCCAGGACTGGCTGGTGCTTACCCAGCTCACCGAACAGAACGCGACGGCACTGGGCATCGTCCTGGCCTTGCAGTTCGGGCCCATGCTGTTGCTGCTGCCGGTCAGTGGGTTCGCGGCGGACCATTTCGATCGGCGCAAACTGTTGATTGGTACGCAACTGGCGTTCGCCGCGTCGGCGCTGGGCCTGGGACTGTTGACGGTCACCGGGCACGTGCAGTTGTGGCATGTGTACTTCTTCGCGCTGGTGTCGGGTTGCGTCGCGGCGATCGACGGCCCGGCGCGCCAGACGTTCGTTTCCGATCTGGTAGATGAAGCCCATCTGAGCAACGCCGTGGCCCTGAACTCGTTGTCGTTCAACGCGGCAAGGATGATCGGCCCGGCGGTATCCGGGTTGTTGATTCCGCTGGTGGGCAACGGCTGGGTGTTCCTGCTCAACGTCCTGACCTTCACCTTGATGATCGTTTCGCTGTGCAGCCTGCGCACCGCTGAGCTGCATGTGCGCGAGCGTCCAGCCCGGGTTCGCGGGCAACTGGCCGAAGGGTTTCGCTACGTCTGGGGGCGGCCCGATCTCAAGGCGATCATGTTGATGCTGTTCCTGATGGGCACCTTCGGCCTGAACTTCCCGATCTACATCTCGACCATGGCGGTGACCGTGTTCAACGCGGACTCCACCCACTACGGCCTGCTCACTTCGCTGATGGCCATCGGCTCAGTGACCGGCGCCCTACTCTCGGCTCGACGTGCGCGACCGACGCCCATGCTGCTGTTTCGCGCCTGTGCGTTGTTCGGCGGGTGTTTTCTGCTGGCGGCGCTGATGACCAACTTCTGGCTGTTTGGCCTGCTGCTGTTCGTGCTGGGCATTTGCGCGCAGACCTTCACCACCTCGGCCAACAGCATGGTGCAGTTGTCCACTGACCCACTGATGCGGGGCCGGGTCATGGCGATTCTGTTGGCCACGACCCTGGGTGGAACCCCGGTCGGCGCGCCAATCGTGGGCTGGGTCGCCGACCTGTTCGGCCCGCGCTGGGCCATGGGAATTGGCGCTGCCTCAGGACTGTGGGCAGCGCTGGTGTGGTTTCGCTATCAGCGCGCCGCCAGGTTGGCCGGCGCCGTCTGAGCGTGTAGCGGCCGCGTCGGTTTACCGATGCGCAAGGTCCATAGCAGAACCACGCCGACCACCCCGGCCGCCGACAGTGAGAGCATGCCGGCGCGCGGGTCTGCCACCCAGACTTCCATGTTGGCCTTGAGCATCGGCGCGACAAAACCACCGATGTTGCCCAGCGAACCGATCAGGGCGATTCCGCCTGCAGCCGCAACGCCGCCCAGATAACCGGTCGGCAGGGTCCAGAACAATGGCTGGACGGTCACGAAGCCAGCGGCGGCAAAGCAGAACGACAACAACACCAGCGGCAGACTGGCGAGCAACGTCGATGCGGCGATGCCCGCTGCAGCCATCCCCAACATGCACATTGCCATGGGCAGGTGCCGGGCGCGGCGGTCGGCATAGCGGGTCACGAAGAACTTCACCACCGCCGCACACAGCCACGGAATCGAGGTCAGCATGCCGACCTTCAAGCCGACCGTGGTGCCGAGCAGTTCCGCGATACGCGTTGGCAGGTAGAAGATCACGCCATACACGCTGACCTGCACGCTGAAATAGATCAGGACGAATTTCATGACCCGCAGATTGCGCACCATGCCCAGCAGGTTACGGGGGCCGTGATCGAGTTTCTGCTGATCCTCTGCCAGCAATTCGGCGCTCAGCGCGACCTTCTCCTCAGCGCTGAGCCAGCTGGCGTCCTGGGGTTTGCTCTTAAGGTAGAACAGCGCGACGATGCCGACGATTACCGCGGCCAGACCTTCGACCAGGAACATCCACTGCCAGTTGGTCAGCTCGAAGACGCCGTGCATGTCCAGCAACCACCCAGACAGCGGGCTGCCCAGCATCAATGCGAAAGGCAGCACGAAGTAATAGATACCGATGGCCTGACCACGACGCCGCGCCGGAAACCAGTACGTGAGGTAGAGAATGACGCCCGGCGAGAAGCCCGCTTCGGCAACGCCCAGCAAAAACCGCAGCACGTAAAAGCTGGTTTCGCTGTGGGTGAACATCATCGCGGCCGAGACCAGGCCCCAGGTGATCATGATCCGACTCAGCCACACCCGCGCGCCGACCCGATGCAGCATCAGGTTGCTCGGGACTTCGAAGATGGCGTAGCCGATGAAGAAGATGCCAGCGCCCAGGGCGAACGCCGCGTTGCTTAACCCCACATCGGCCTGCAATGCAGCCTTGGCGAAACCGACGTTGGAGCGGTCGATCATGGCCAGCGCAAACATCAAGGCCAGAAACGGCAGCAGTTTCCAGCGACATTTGCGCACGGCGCTTTCGATAGCCGCAGCAGCAGCCGAATCAGATTTTATTGTCATTGTTATGCCTATCGAAGGTATGGATCTGAATGCCAGCCGAAACTAGACCAGACCTTCGATAAATCCCAATGACAAATCTTCAATCTTTGATAGCGCGTGGTTATCGGACATCTATCGTTAGCAGCGCGGCTTGCCAACGGCGGCGATCTTGAGATCGCGGTCGGCGGCACGCCGTGCCGCCACAGAGCGGTTGCGTAAGTCTCCGCTGCGATGAGCAAACCTGGCGATTCTCGAACGTGCCGTAACCAGATGCGACGCGACGGGTTTGTGTAGCAGCGCTATCAGAACCACCGATCATTGCGCTTGCGACCGCGAGTCAGCGCCGGGAGGATCAGGCCCACCAGCAAGCCAGCACCGGCAATGCTGCCGCCGTAAACCATGTAACGCATCAGCACCTGATTGTTCTCGTCACCCAGCTTGGCCTGGGTCGAACGCAATTCCGATTGCGCGTCGGTCAACTGGGCGTTGAGGTCCTTGGTGCGAGCTTCCAACTCGTCCACCAGTTTCTTGCGGGAGTCGAGGGTTTCCTGCATGCCCTGGACCTTGGTTTTCCAGTCGTCGTCAATCGTCTTCAGTTGCCCGCTGAGGTCGGCGACCTGTTGCGTCAGTTGCGGAAGGCGTTCGGTCTGACCGGGGACTTGCTGCAGGTCGTTGGACGGAATCCACACGCTATCACCGGCGCTGCCACGCACCTGGCTGTAATCACCCTGGGTGTTGAGCAGCTCGACTTTCTGCCCGGATTTGAGTGTGCCGACGATGCGATACCCATCGGTCGGACCGCTGCGTACATAGGTACTCAAGGTGTCGCTGACCCAACGGTCCTTGCTTTCGGCCTGGGCCTGACCCGAGGCGCCAACGGCCAACAGCGTTCCCAGCAGGCCGGCACTGAGCAAACGGCGTCGAGCGCCCGGCAGCTGGGAGGAATGGGAGGTGGAAATTGAAACTGGGCGAGATAGAGACATGAGGAATCTTCGACAAAATAAAAAGAAAGGCCGGATGGACGGGCCGCATGCAATGAGCAAGCCTTGTCGGCAGCGACGAGTAAAGCGCTGCAACTGCATGGAATAGGCAACGGCGCGCGGGCCAGCAACAGAACGGAAGCCTGAACACACCGGGGCCTCGTGACCCGGAGCACCATGCGCGCAGTGGTCAACAGACAGCTCAAATGGTGTCAGGTTCACTACAGGAAGATGACGTTCGTCTGGTGAAGGGCGGGTGATCAGAAAGGATGATGAGGCGGGCGGGTATGCGGTTGATCAGCGACAGACCCAGCTCGACTGTACGGGCCAGCTTGCGGACGAATGCGTTGGGTCACGCGCGGACGCCGTAATTGACCCAACCACCGCATGCGGCCCATACCGTCCTAATCTCGACGTCTGCTACAGGCCGATGTCTTTCAATCGACCTATAAGCGACGTGGGATTACCGATCTCCTGACGGCTTGAGAATCACCACTCCCAAAGGCGGAAGGTTCAGCGACAGCGATACCGCCTGCCCGTGGGTCTTGATGTCTTCGGCCACGACACCGCCGCCATTGCCGAAATTGGACCCGGCATACACTTCAGCGTCAGAGTTGAGCACCTCGGCCCATTTGCCGCCGAACGGTACGCCGACACGATAGTGCTGACGCGGCACTGGTGTGAGGTTAGCGACCACCAGCAGCGGCTCGCCCTCCTTGCTCCAGCGCAGATAGGCATAAACGCTGTTGCCGGCATCGTCGCCAATTACCCACTGGAAACCCTGCGGTTGGCAATCCTGTTCGTGCAACGCTTTTTCTCCGCGGTATAGCCGGTTCAGATCACTTACCAACGTGTGTACGCCCTTGTGTTCGGCGTACTGCAGGAAATGCCAGTCCAGTTCGGTGTCGTGATTCCACTCGCGCCACTGGCCGAATTCGCACCCCATGAACAGCAACTTCTTGCCCGGATGCGTCCACATGAAGGTCAGATACGCCCTCAGGTTGGCGAATTTCTGCCAGCGATCACCCGGCATCTTGTCGATCAGCGAATGCTTGCCGTGTACCACTTCATCGTGGGAAATCGGCAGGATGAAACGCTCGGACCACGCATACACCAGCCCGAAACTGAGCTCGTTATGGTGATGCTGACGATGGATCGGGTCCTGCTCCACGTAATGCAGCGTGTCATGCATCCAGCCCATGTTCCATTTGTACGAGAAGCCGAGGCCGCCCTGCTGGGTGGGCTGCGTGACGCCCGGCCAAGAGGTCGATTCCTCGGCGATCACCAGTGCACCCGGCACCTCCAGGGCGACCACGTCATTGAGGTGGCGCAAAAAGTCGATGGCTTCAAGGTTCTCCCGTCCGCCGTAGCGGTTGGGCACCCACTCCCCGGCTTTACGCGAATAGTCGCGATACAGCATCGAGGCCACGGCATCCACGCGCAGGCCATCGACGTGGAAGTTCTTCAGCCAGTGCAGACCGGAAGCGATCATGAAACCGTGGACCTCCGTACGGCCCAGGTTATAGATCAGCGTGTCCCAGTCCTGGTGAAAACCTTCCTGCGGGTTGCCGTACTCGTACAGCGCAGTGCCGTCGAATTGCGCCAGACCATGGGTATCCGTCGGGAAATGCGCCGGCACCCAGTCGAGGATCACGCCGATATCGGCGCGGTGACAGGAATCAACGAAGGCCGCGAAGTCTTCCGGGGTGCCGTAGCGGGCACTCGGGGCGAATTGCGACAGCAGTTGATAGCCCCATGAGCCACCGAAGGGGTGCTCCATGATCGGCATCAGCTCGATGTGCGTGAAGCCCAGGTCCTTGATGTACGGAATCAGCTTGTCGGCCAGCTCATGCCAGCTATACGGGCGATCCGGCTCATCCTCGCCGCCGTGATGCCACTGCCAGGAGCCGGCATGCAGCTCGTAGATCGACAGCGGCTTATGGATGTCGTGCTTTTCACCGCGCGACTGCATCCATTCGTTGTCCTGCCACTGGAAGGTCAACGGCTTGGCGACTTTGGACGCGGTATCCGGCGGCAGCTGCGTGGCGAGCGCCATCGGGTCAGCCTTCAGCGGCAGGATGCCGTGCTGACCGAGAATTTCGTACTTGTACGCCTCGCCCGGTGCCAGCCGCGGGATGAAGATCTCCCACACCCCGGACGGATAACGCACGCGCATCGGGTGGCGGCGGCCGTCCCAACTGTTGAAGTCGCCGACCACCGAAACCCGGCGGGCATTGGGTGCCCATACCGAGAAGCGCACGCCGTCGACGCCGTCCACAGTCTTCACCTGTGCACCCAGGGCAGCACTCAAATCGCGGTGATTGCCTTCGGCGAACAGGTATAGATCCATCTCGCCCAATTGCTGGCCGAAGCTGTAGGGGTCTTCGGTGATTTGTTCACCGGTGGCCCACTGGATCTTCAGCAGATAGGGTTCGCGAACCGGGAAATGCCCGGCAAAGAAGCCGGGTTTGTCGGTCATGCTCAGCTCGCCCAGGTCACGCTCGCCATCGCGAGACAGCACGCGCACACCCAGGGCATTGGGCAGGTAGGCGCGGATCACCTGGCCATCCTGGCCATCGCTATGGGGGCCGAGCATGGAGAACGGGTCACGATGTTCGGCGCGGATCAACGCGTCGATATCGCTGGCGCCAGGCAACAACTGGTGGTTGCCTTTGCCGAATTGGTCAGACGCACTCATTTTCATTCTCCATCAGACAAGTCCAGCAGCCCGCGCAACCCTTGAAGCGGGACCGACAACCAGGTCGGCCGATTCTCGGCCTCGTAGGCCACTTCATAAGCGGCTTTTTCCAAGGTGAACAGCGCCAGTGCGGCGGCCTCCCCCTTGGTATCTTTCCAGGCGTGGGCGACATCAACGGTAGCCATCTTGTAGCCATCGAGAAACGCTTCGCGCGCCTGTTTCAAATACGTTTCGGCAACATGTGCCCGCGCCGCTGCGGCCTGAGCCGAAGTGTCCGCGCTACGGGCATTGCGTACGGCCATGGCGGCAGCGTAGTCAAAAGATCGCAACACGCCGCTGACGTCCTTGAACGGGCTGTACTTGGCCCGGCGTTCCTGCAGCGGACGCGCCGGCTCACCCTCGAAGTCGATCAGATACGCATCGCCTTTGACTACCAGCATCTGCCCCAGGTGCAGGTCACCATGCACCCGCATGCGCAGGCCGCCGACCGACTGTTTGGCCAGGGTTTGCACCTGGGCCAGCAGCGCTTTGCGTTTGCTCAGCAGTTCACTGACCAATTGCTGATCGCCGGGTTCCAGGGTATTGCGATGTTGCTCGAGCAAATCCAGCGCGCGCTCGATCTGACCGCTGACGCTTTTCGCCGAGGCCTGAGTGTCCTTGACAATGGTGACCTCGGTCTTGAAGTCCGGATTGTCGGTCGGCGCGCTGAGCACGACGTGCATTTCACCCAGGCGCTGGCCCAGCAGACCGGCGAAATCCTTGAGTTCCAGCAAGGCGTTGGCGTGCTGTTCAAGCGTGGATTGACCATGCGCCATCTCGTCGCGCACCGCACGCTCAAGATTGTTCTGCGTCCACTCCCAGGCGTCGCCCTGATTGCTCAGATACCCCTGCGCGATCATCAGCAGATTGCTCTCGCCAGAACCGTCGACCCGAACCACTGCGCCCAGCAACGGCGATATATGTTCATAGCCCGCTTCGGTCAGATAGGCGCCCATCTCCAGTTCCGGGTGGGTCCCCGCGGCCACACGGCGGATCATCTTCAGCACCAGCGCCTTACCGACGACCACCGAGCTATTGGACTGCTCGGCGGACAGATAGCGTACTTCCGACTCATCGTTCAGGCCCAGCGGCGCCAGCTTCGAACTCTGCTGAAAGCGCAGCTCGCCATCGTTGGTCGGCAGCACGATCTCTTCGTACATGCCTTTGATTACCGCACGAATGAACGGCTCCAGAGTGAAGGCATCGGTGATCAAGCCAACCTGACGACCCCGTCGCACGCGCGCAAGCGCCAGTTGCTGGGGCAGCGCGCTGCTAATGTCGTCTTCAGGCAACAGGCCGAAGGGCAACTGATAACGCACCACTTCATCACCCGACGTAACCTCGATTTCACTCAACAGGACCGGGCGCACGGTGGTGCCGAAGCGCACTGCGTAGGCAATGTGGACCTTGTCCAGCGCCTTGCCCTTACCGGCGAACCAGCGGCGTTTTGGCAGGTAGGCTGCGAGGGAGTTCTGCTCCATCGTTTGACGCAACGGTTCATCGAGCAATTCTTCCAGCCGCTGTTTGAGCACAAGAGTCGGAAAGTCCGGCAGGCTCTGAGCCGGTTCAACGTGCCAGCTGGGCATTTGATTCTCCGCGGCCAGCAGGAACCAGTAGAAGCCGTAAGGCGGCAACGTCAGCAGGTAGTTGAGCTGGCCGATAGGTGGGAAGGCACTGCCGCCGAGCATTTCCACCGGTACGGTGCCGGCATACGGGGACAGCTCCAGTTCTGCCGCCTGCGAAGCGGCGGACACGTTAGCGACACACAGAATGATTTCAGTCTTGCCGTCGGGCCCGGTGTACTCGCGGGTGTAGGCCAGGATCCGGCGGTTGCTCGGCGACAGCATCTTCAGCGTGCCACGTCCGAACGCCTTCTGTTGCTTACGCACGGCCAGCATGCGCCGCGTCCAGTTCAGCAGCGAATGCGGATCGTGGTCCTGCGCTTCGACGTTGACCGATTGATAGCCGTACAGCGGGTCCATGATCGGCGGCAGTACCAGGCTTGCCGGGTTGGCCCGGGAAAACCCGCCGTTACGGTCGATCGACCATTGCATCGGCGTGCGCACACCGTCACGGTCGCCAAGATAAATGTTGTCGCCCATACCGATTTCGTCACCGTAGTACAGGGTCGGTGTACCTGGCATGGACAACAACATGCTGTTGAGCAGCTCTACGCGGCGGCGATCGCGTTCCAGCAGCGGGGCCAGACGACGGCGAATCCCCAGGTTGATCCGCGCGCGGCGGTCGGAGGCGTAATAATTCCACAGATAGTCGCGTTCACGGTCGGTGACCATCTCCAGGGTCAGTTCATCGTGGTTGCGCAGGAAAATCGCCCACTGGCAGTTTTCCGGGATCTCCGGGGTCTGGCGCAGGATGTCGGTGATCGGGAAGCGGTCTTCCTGCGCCACGGCCATGTACATCCGCGGCATCAGCGGAAAGTGGAAAGCCATGTGGCATTCGTCGCCGTCCTTGCCCTTGCGATCGCCGAAATACAGCTGCGTATCCTCAGGCCACTGGTTGGCTTCGGCCAGCAGCATGCGGTCGGGATAATTGGCGTCGATTTCGGCACGAATCTGCTTGAGCACGTTGTGCGTCTCTTGCAGGTTTTCGTTGTTGGTGCCGTCGCGCTCGATCAGGTAAGGGATCGCGTCCAGACGCAGGCCGTCGATGCCCATGTCCAGCCAGTAGCGCATGACTTCGAGCACCGCCTTCATCACCTGCGGGTTGTCGAAGTTCAGGTCCGGCTGGTGCGAATAGAAACGGTGCCAGAAGTACTGACCGGCCACCGGATCCCAAGTCCAGTTGGACTTTTCGGTGTCGAGAAAAATGATCCGCGTTCCGGAATATTTCTGGTCGTCGTCGGACCAGACATAGAAGTCGCGGGCCTTGGAGCCCTTCTTCGCATGCCGCGCACGCTGGAACCACGGGTGCTGGTCCGAAGTGTGGTTGATGACCAGCTCGGTGATCACCCGCAGCCCGCGCCTGTGCGCTTCGGCGATGAATTTCCGGGCGTCGGACATGTTGCCGTAATCACTGTGAATGCCGCGATAGTCCGAGATGTCGTAGCCATCGTCACGACGC
This sequence comes from Pseudomonas bohemica, assembly GCF_002934685.1. GTDB lineage: Bacteria > Pseudomonadota > Gammaproteobacteria > Pseudomonadales > Pseudomonadaceae > Aquipseudomonas > Aquipseudomonas bohemica. The sequence continues at coordinate 68,404 of NZ_NKHL01000118.1, read as the reverse complement.
GGCGAAGGATAGAACGGCAGCAACCAGATGGTGTTGACGCCAAGCTCGGCAATGTAGTCGAGCTTGGCGATCAGGCCGGGAAAATCACCAATTCCGTCGTCGTTGGAATCGAAATACGACTTCACATGAACCTGGTAAATCACCGCATCCTTGTACCAGAGCGGGTCTTCGATAAAGGCAGCATTCCGGGGTTTCTTCGCCATGACCACTTCCTTTTAATTATTGGTTTGTGGCCTTGATGCGCCAGATGCCGAACGGTTGGTAGGAGGGGTCGATGCGCATGAACTGCGTCTTGCCGTACCAGGTCCAGCTGTGACCGGTCATCAAATCTTCGCCCAATGTCGCGGCATCGTCAGGCAGACCCATTTCCCACAGCGGCAGCTCGAAATTCGCTTCCTGCGGGTTACGTGGGTCGAGGCTGACCGCGATCAGGATGAAGTTGCTGCCATCGGCGCTGCGCTTGCCGAAGTACAGAATGTTGTCGTTCCAGACGTTATAGATGCGCAGGCCCAGATGAGTCTGCAGCGCCGGGTTCTGACGACGGATGCGGTTGAGCTGGGCGATCTCGGCAATGATGTTGCCCGGTGCGGTGTAGTCCCGAGGACGGATCTCGTATTTCTCCGAGTCCAGGTATTCCTCTTTGCCCGGCACAGCCGCCGATTCACAGAGTTCGAAACCCGAGTACATGCCCCACAGGCCGGAGCCCATGGTCGCCAGCGCCGCGCGAATCAGAAAACCCGGACGGCCCGAGTCGTGGAGGAAGTACGGGTTGATGTCCGGCGTGTTGACGAAGAAGTTCGGCCGGTAGCATTCGCGCCACGGCGACTCGTTGAGCTCAGTGAAGTACTCGCTCAGCTCGGCCTTGGTGTTGCGCCAGGTGAAGTACGTGTAGCTCTGGGAATAACCGACCTTGCCCAGACGCGCCATCATCGCCGGCTTGGTGAAGGCTTCCGCCAGGAACATTACCTCAGGGTGCTGCGCGCGGACGTCAGCGATCATCCACTGCCAGAACGGCAATGGCTTGGTGTGGGGGTTGTCGACGCGGAAAATCTTCACGCCCTCCTCGACCCAGCCCAGTACCACATCGCGCAGCTCCAGCCATAGGCTGGGGACGGCGTCGGGCGCATAGAAATCGACGTTGACGATGTCCTGGTATTTCTTCGGCGGGTTTTCCGCGTAACGGATAGTGCCGTCCGGACGCCAGGAGAACCAGCCCGGATGCTCCTTGAGCCACAGGTGATCCTGCGAGCATTGGATCGCAAAGTCCAGGGCGATCTCCAGGCCATGCTCAGCCGCCGCCGCGACCAGTTTGCGGAAGTCTTCGCGGGTGCCGAGCTGGGGGTGGATCGCGTCATGCCCCCCTTCGGCGCTGCCGATGGCATAAGGGCTCCCCGGATCGTCGGGACCGGCCTTCAGTGAGTTATTCGGGCCTTTGCGGTGGGCACGGCCAATGGGGTGAATCGGCGGGAAATACAGCACGTCGAAGCCCATGTCGCGAATCATCGGCAAGCGGCTATGTACATCGTTGAAGGTGCCGTGGCGGCTCTTGTCGTCGGTAATCGAACGCGGGAACAGCTCGTACCAGCTGGCAAACTGCGCGAGCTCGCGCTCGACATCCAGCGGAAATTCAAGGCTGCGGCTCAGAAAGGCGTGATTGTCGGCCTTGGCCATGACCGCGGCTGTCTCGCTGTGCAACAGCAAGGCGACCTGCGCCTCTTGCTCGGTGTTCTCGCCCAGGCGCGACAGTAGGCTGTCGAGCTGGCCCTTGAGCTCGTGCTGGCTGCGTTCGGAAGCATGGAGCAAATGCAGACGCCCTTCTTCGAGTTCCAGATCGATGGCGACACCGGCTGCGTACTTCTTCTCCAGTTCGTACCGGTAGCTGGCGAACTGATCGATCCAGGCCTCGAGACGAAACAGATAGCGGCTCACCGAGGTCGGGGTGAACTCGCCGACCCAACTGTCGTTGCCCAGCTCGCGCATCGGCGCCGCGTGCCAGTCCTGTTCATCGGCAGCGCGGTAGCGAATGTGCACCGACATCTTGTCGTGACCATCGGCGAACACCTTGCTGGTGACCGTCACTGGCTGGCCGATGATCGCCTTGGCCGCCAGCTGCCCGGAGTCAATCACAGGCGACGTGTCTTCTATGACAATGCGCGGCAACTGCAAGGCCTGGGTCAGGGATATGGGCTGGGTTGGGTGTGGAACATCAGTGGCCAGGGAATCCGGGCCGTATGGCTGATCAGCAGTCACATTCATCGAGCATCACTCCTCACGCCCCAGGGACGCTCCTTGTAGCAAGTCCGTAATAGTCCGTTGAGTCGACGTTTCATCCATAAGCAGCGGGCTGGCAATGTCCAGACAACAGGGGTCGAGCCACCAGCTACCGGTTATTGCCGCATAGGTTCCGAACGCCAGCTTCAGGGAAAAGTTCAAAGAGCTTGCAATGCAACAAAGCGATCCGTTGCCCGCTTGGTTGCAGGATCACAAATCACCGGAAAAATGCGCTGAATCATTCAAACCGACGCGCTGTCGAAGGCTGCGAGCGCGTTGAAAACCGGCACTACTGCCTCTTGCAACCTGCGCTGAAGGAGGGTGTAGCAATGACCATTCCCGTTCCAGCAGAAACGCCCGATCCGAACATCGACGAACCGCAGCTGCCCGTGCCCAAACCCGAAGAGCCGCCGTCTCCCATCATGCCGCCGGTAATCGAGCCGACCAAGGACGATCCTCCCAGTGAGGCGCCGCCTGAAGTGTTGTGATGTGAACTGTTGGCCGAGGATTTTTCGCGATAGCCCCAAACAGCCCTGAGCATGGAAAGCGTGCTCAGGGTTGGTGCGAATCTGCGCCAGTCTCGCCTCCCGGATCGTTTGCCTTGCTGTGCGGTGGATCGAAACGTTCCACGATCATCGGCATCAGGCTGAAGATGCCCAAAGCCAACACCGTACTCAGCACCGCGGTCGCTTCACGTCCCATGCCTGCTGCAATGCCGATGGCCGCGGTCATCCATAAACCCGCTGCCGTGGTCAGGCCCTTGACCTGTTGGGTGTTGAGTTTGTCGCCCTTGAGAATAGTGCCTGCGCCGAGAAAGCCGATCCCGGCAACAATCCCCTGCACCACCCTGCTCAGCGCCGCATCGTCAGCGCCCGCCAGACGTGGCACCAGCACGAATAGGGCAGCGCCCATGCACACCAGCATGTGCGTGCGCACGCCAGCGGCCTTGCCTTTGTGTTCGCGCTCGAAACCGAGAATGCCGCCCAACAGGGCTGCGATCACCAGTCGTACAGTGACCCGGGTCAATTGGGACGCATCGGTGATGTCAGAGAACTCCGAACCCAGCGTATCGACGACTTCTTGCCACCATGCGTTCATGAGCCATTCTTTCCTTGCAAGAGATGCGTTGAGCAATGGACCGCTGCGGTCGGCGGGAGTGCTGCTCCGGCGAAAGCCACATGGCTGGCTTGCGTCACGCAGCGCAACTCGAATGTCTTGCGTCAGACGGCGGAAACAATGGATCCGGTCTGCAGTCGCATTCTTATATACCCGTCAAGGAGTACGACCATGCCTCTGGAATTCGATAGCGACAACAAGCACTGCACCGCCGTGGTGGACGGCGTCTCATACAACAGCGCGGTGGCAGATGTGGACATCAGGACCAATGACATCACTCATATGTCCGAAGCGTTGATCGGTGGCCACAGCGTGCCCATCACTGAAGCCGAGGCCGACGCGCTGACAGTGTACAAAGCCAGGGATCTGAGGCATCACACCGTGGGTGTCGAGTCAGGTGAGGATTCGCCGATCATCTAAATCCCTGTAGCCGCCCACCTGATCCGCTGTTTATCCGAAAAACTGCATCTGTACTGAAAACACGCCGGCGCGCATAGTTCGGCCACTCCAGATACCTTCTGGCGCTGCGCCGGATCTTCAACAGTACAGCTGCGAGCTCTGCATGAAGCGTTATGAAAAGTTTGCTGACGACATCGCCGAGCTGATCCGCTCCGGCGTGCTGGCGGCCGGTCAACGTGTGCCGTCGGTGCGCTATGCCAGCCAGACCCACGGCATCAGCCCTTCCACGGTGTTTCAGGCGTACTACCTGCTGGAGCGCCGCGGTTTGATTCGCGCCCGGCCGCGCTCGGGCTATTTCGTCAATGACAGCCTGATCAACGAGACCTTCGCTGCCCGACGTCTGGACGCCTCGTCGCTGACGGAATCGCCGCCGGACCTCCAGGTCAGCGAATCCACCGAAGTGGATGTCAGCGAGCTGGTGTTCTCGGTGCTCGAATCAATCAAGGACCCCAACACCGTGCCGTTCGGCTCGGCATTCCCCAGCGCGGGGCTTTTCCCTCTACAACGACTGGCGCGTTCACTGGCCAGCGCGACGCGGGACATGGACCCTCGCATGGTGGTCAGCGACCTGTCGCCGGGCAATCCGGTGCTACGCCGGCAAATCGCCCTGCGCTACATGGTGGCCGGGCAAATGCTGCCCACCGAAGAACTGCTGATCACCAATGGCGCGCTGGAGGCCCTGAACCTGTGCCTGCAGGCCGTGACCGAACCCGGTGATCTGGTGGCCATTGAGGCGCCTGCGTTCTATGCCTGCCTGCAGGTGCTGGAACGTCTGAAACTCAAGGCGGTGGAGATTCCGGTTCATCCGCAGACCGGCATCGATCTGGGCGTGCTCGAACAGACCCTGGAGCGTTACCCGATCAAGGCCTGCTGGAGCATGACCAGCTTTCAGAACCCCACTGGGGCGACAGTTGCCGAATCGCGTAAGCGCGAACTGGTGGAATTGTTACGCAGACACGAGGTGCCGCTGATCGAGGACGACGTCTACGCCGAGCTGTATTACGGGCAGCACGCACCGAAACCGGCCAAGGCGTTCGATACCGAGGGGCTGGTGTTGCATTGCGGCTCGTTTGCCAAGAGCCTGGCACCTGGTTACCGCGTCGGCTGGGTCGCGGCCGGGCGTTATGCACAGAAGGTCGAGCGGTTGAAGCTGATGACCTCGCTGTGCGCGTCGATGCCCGCCCAGGCGGCGATCGCCGATTACCTGCAGCACGGCGGCTACGACCGACATTTGCGCAAACTGCGGATCAGCCTGGAAGACCAGCTGCGCGCGATGCTTGGCGCCGTGGCGCGCCATTTCCCTCAGCAAACCCGCGTGAGCCATCCGTCCGGCGGGTATTTCCTGTGGGTGGAACTGCCTGAGCAGATCGATTCGCTGAAGGTGTTTCAGGTCGCCCTGGCCCAAGGCATCAGCATCGCGCCCGGGCCTATCTTCTCCCCGACTCGACGCTTCAAAAACTGCATCCGCCTGAACTACGGCACCCCGTGGAGCGACATCCACGAACGGGCCATGGACACCCTGGGCAAGATCATTCGGTCAATGCTTTGAGCTTGATAGCGGACACTTGTAGCAGTCCGGCGTGCTGGCGGCAGCGCATGCGAGAACGCTACCGCCAGCAAGCCGCGCCGCTACAAGGGGCGGGGTTAACGGCCACCGCTCAGATCCACGAACATCCCGGTCGAATACGATGCCTTGTCCGACAGCAGCCAAACGATCGCTTCGGCGACTTCATCGGCCAGTCCACCGCGCCCCATCGGGATGGTCGGCTCCAGCTTGCTGACGCGCTGCGGATCGCCGCTCAAGGCATGAAACTCGGTGAAGATATAACCCGGACGCACCGCATTGACCCGCACGCCCTCGCCCGCCACCTCCTTGGCCAGACCAATGGTGAAGGTGTCCAGCGCACCCTTGGACGCTGCGTAGTCGACATACTCACCGGGTGACCCCAGACGCGCCGCCACCGAAGACACATTGACGATGCTGCCGCCGTGCCCACCATGACGAGGCAGCATGCGCAGCAACGCGTGTTTGCTGCAGAGCATGGGCCCGACCACGTTGCTCATCATGATCTTGAGCATGCGGAATTCAGACATGTTTTCGACCCGCGACGTCTCGGCCACGGTACCGGCATTGTTTACCAGCGCGCTGATACGTCCAAGCTCCGAATCCACCCGGGAGAACAGCCGGATGATTTCGTCTTCGTTGCTGACGTCCGCCTGAATCGCAATGGCGTGGCCGCCCGCTTCGCGAATCTGCCCGCAGACACGCTCTGCCGCTTCGTGGTCGGAGAGATAATTGATGCACACGCGATAACCTTGCGACGCCGCCAGAACTGCCGTGGCAGCACCAATGCCTCTGGAGCCGCCAGTGATGAGGAGGTTTCTATCCATGGGAAAGTCCGAATCAAAGCGCTTATTTTCCGGGGCCGACGGGCTGCTGCGCGCGCCGACTTCGTCCAGACCCGGTGTTATGCAAAGCGTGCAGCGTCAAACTGTGTGCCTGAGTGTGCCCTTTTGCGCCGCGCTAATATCAGCCATGAAGCGGTCCGCTGGCAACGGATGAGCCGACAGACAGCCCTGCAATTAATCACAACCCAGTTGGGTCAGAAAGTTTTGCCGCTGGTTTCCATGCTCCCGGCCATGATACGCAGCTTCAGCGCCTGGAAATCGGGGTATCCAGCGACAGACCGCTTTCGGCACTCCACCCGCCACCCAGTGCCGCGATCAGTTGCACACTGGCAACCAGTCGGCTCTGCAACAGCGTCAGCACACTGCGCTCGTTGCTCAGCGCCGTGGTTTGCACGTTCACCACATCGAGATAGCCGATCAGCCCGGCCTTGTACTGGTTGCTGGTCAGGCGCAACGAATCCCTCGCGGCATCCAGCGCTTCGGCGCGCACCCCGGCTTCCTGCTCGTACACCCGCAGTTGCGCCATGTAATCCTCGACCTCCTTGAAGCCGTCGAGCACGGTCTGACGGTATTGAGCCACGGTCTGGTCATACACCGCTTCTGTGCGATCGACTTCGGCCGCGCGCTGGCCGCCGTCGAACAGGGTCATGGCCAGTTGTGGCCCCACCGACCAGAAACGGTTCGGCAAGCTGATCCAGTTGCTGAACGTACTGCTGCTGTAGCCGCCGTTCAGGCTCAGGGTCAGGTCAGGATAATACGCGGCCTTGGCCACGCCGATATTGGCGTTGGCGGACATCACCGAACGTTCGGCGGCGGCGATGTCCGGGCGACGCTCCAGCAACTGTGACGGCAACTGGGCAGGAATCTGTGGCAAGGCCGGCACGGTCTCAGTCGGCGCCAGGCTGAAATCCGCAGGCGCTTGCCCCATGAGCACGGCGATAGCGTTCTCGAACTGCGCACGCTGCCATGCCAGATCGATCAGGTCGGCCTGGGTGCTTTTCAGTTGGGTCTGCGCCTGGGCCACTGCGTCACGTCCGGAAATCCCGGCGCTGTACTGGTTTTGCGTCAGCTTGAGCGAACGCTCGTAAGTCTGCACCGTGGATTCGAGCAAGCGCTTCTGCTCGTCAATGACCCGCAGTTGCAAGTAGTTCTGCACCAGTTGTGACTGCAGGCTCAACTGCATCGAGGCCAGGTCAGCAAGGCTGGCCTGGGCGCTGGCCTTGTCGGCCTCCAGCCCGCGACGCAGTTTGCCCCAGACATCCGCTTCCCAACTCACGCCCAACTGTGCGTTATAGGTGTCACGTATCCCGCTGCTGGAACTGCTCAGGCTTGAACTGCTGCTGCCGGTGCCCTGGCTCGAGCGGTTCTTGCTGGTGGTCAGGTCCAGCGTCGGGAAGAACGCGCCGCGAGCACTGCGTACCAAGGCGACCGCCTGACGGTATTGCGCTTCGTATTGGGCGACGGTCTGGTTCGACGTGTTGAGCTTTTCCACCAGGCCGTTCAACTGCGCATCACCGTAGACTTCCCACCAGGCGCCACGCGCGATGGCGTCGCTGGGGTTGGCCTGGGTCCAGCCTTCGGCCTGCTTGAAATGGGCGGGTGTAGTGACATCCGGCTTTTTATAGTCGGGGCCGACCGCGCAGGCGCTCAATAGCAGCATGCACAGGCTGAGCGTAAAGGTGCGCCGCCAGGGCAACGTCCGCTGTTTGGTGGAAATGTTCAGGCGATGGGTCATAGCGGAGTTTCCAGAGCAGCATCGGTCCGCACACCGCGCCACTTATTGACGCGATGGCGCAGACGGTCGAGGTAGAGGTAAACCACGGGCGTGGTGTAAAGCGTGAGAATCTGGCTGAGGATCAGGCCGCCGATGATGGTCAGGCCCAGCGGCCGACGCATTTCCGCGCCTTCGGCACTGCTGAGCAGCAATGGCACCGCGCCGAGAATCGCCGCCAGCGTGGTCATCAGGATCGGGCGCAGACGTTGCAGACAGGCATTGCGAATCGACTCCAGCGGCGTCATGCCACTGCCGCGTTCCAGGTGCAGCGCCAGGTCGATCATCAGGATCGCATTCTTTTTCACCACACCGATCAGCAGAAACAGCCCCAGCAGGGAAATAAGACTGAACTGACCGCCCGTGAGGTAGATGCTCAGCAGGGCACCGACGCCGGCCGACGGCAGGGTCGACAGAATCGTCAGGGGATGGACGTAACTTTCGTACAGAATCCCCAGCACGAGATACACCGCCACCAATGCCCCCAGGATCATCCATGGCTGGCTTTTCTGGGTGGCGGCAAAAGCATCGGCGGTGCCGGCCATCTTGGCGATCACGTCTTCCGGCAGGCCCACCGCCGCCACGGCACGCTCGATGGCCACCGTGGCCTGATCCAGAGTCACGCCATCGGCGAGGTCGAAGGAAATGTTGTCCGAGGCGAACTGTCCATCGTGATTGACCCGGTCGTCTTCCAGGCTGCGCTCGTAGTGCGCGATGGTCGACAGCGGAACCCGCTCGCCGTCGGCCGTGATCACATGCACCTGCTCCAGGGTGATCGGATCGAGGGCGTACTTCGGGTTGACCTCCATCACCACCTGATACTGGTTGAGCGGATCGTAGATGGTCGAGACCTGACGCTGGCTGTAGGCGTTGTTCAGCACCGTCGTGACCATGTTCATGTCAATGCCCAAACGCTTGGCGGCGTCACGGTCGACCACCAGGGTCACTTGCTGGGTGCCGCCGCCGTCATTGGCGTCGATGGCCGTCAGTTCCTTGAGCGATTTAAGTGCCGCGACCACCTTGGGATACCAGTAGCGCAGGCTTTCCAGATCGCCGCTCTGCAGGATGTACTGGTATTGCGAGGTGGTCTGCTCGCGCCCACCGCCCAGTTGCAGGTCCTGATCGGGTTGCAGGAACAGGCGCCCGCCCGGCACTTTGGGCATTTCCTTGCGCAGCCGTTCGACCACTTGCTCGGCGCCGAGCTTGCGCTCGGAAATCGGTTTCAGGCGCACGATGATAAAGGCGTTACCGGTGCCGCCGTTGCCACCGATGAACCCCGCGACGCTTTCCACCGCCGGATCCTTGAGAATCGCTGTGCGGTACACGTCCGTTTTCGGCTGCATTACCGAGAACGACAGACCGTCGTCACCGCGTACGAAGCCTATCAACTGTCCGGTATCCTGTTGCGGCAGGAAGGTTTTCGGCACCACCACGTACAGCGCGATGTTCACGCCAATGGTGATCAACAGGGTCAGGATGGTCAGGCGCCGATGCCGCAGCGCCCAACCCAGGCTGCGGTCGTAACCGGCGACCATGCGGTCATTGACCCGCTGGCTCCAACGCTGCAAGCGGTTTTCCGTACCCGGCACATGGGGCTTGAGCCAGCGGGCGCAGAGCATCGGGGTCAGGGTCAGCGAAACCACCAGCGAGACCACGATCGACACCGACAAGGTGATCGAGAACTCGCGGAACAGACTTTCAACCAGGCCGCCCATGAACAGGATCGAGATGAACACGGCCACCAGCGAAACGTTCATCGACAGCAGGGTGAAACCCACCTCCTGGGCACCTCGATACGCCGCCTGCATCGGCGGCACGCCCTCGTCGATATGCCGGGAGATGTTCTCCAGCACCACGATCGCGTCGTCCACCACCAACCCGGTGGCCAGAATCAGCGCCATCAGCGACAGGTTGTTCAGAGAGAAACCGCACAGGTACATGACGGCGAACGTGCCCACCAGCGACACCGGCACGGCCAGGGTCGGTATCAGCGAAGCACGGAAGTTACCGAGGAACAGGAACACCACCATGATCACCAGCACCACGGCGATCAGCAGGGTCATCTCCGCTTCGTGCAGGGTCGCCCTGATCACCGGTGAGCGATCCATGGCCAGATCTAGCTTGACGCTGGCCGGCAGCACGGCTTGCAAGGCAGGCAACTGCGCCTTGATCGCCGCCACGGTTTCGATGATGTTGGCGCCGGCCTGGCGGTTGATCACCAGCAGCACCGCGGATTTCTCATTGAAGAAGCCGCTGTTGTAGCGGTCCTCGACCGAATCCTTGACCTTGGCCACGTCCTTGAGACGCAGCGCCGCGCCGTTCTGGTAGCGAATCACCAATGGCTCGTAGTCCTTGGCTTTTTCCAGCTGATCGTTGGCCTGCACCTGCCAGTTGTGCTCGGCATTCTCGACCGAGCCTTTCGGGCGACGCACGTTGGAGCCGGAAATCGTGGTACGCACATCGTCCAGCGACACGCCGTACTGGTCCAGCAGCTTGGGCTCCAGTTCAACCCGCACCGCAGGCAACGAACTGCCGCCGATCTGCACCTCGCCGACGCCGTTCACCTGAGACAGGCTCTGGGACAGGATGGTCGAGGCCAGGTCGTACAGTTGGCCTTTCTCGAGTACGTCGGAGGTCAGCGACAGCACCATGATCGGCGCCTGGGACGGGTTGACCTTCTTGTAGGTCGGCATGCTGCGCATCCCGCTTGGCAACAGGCTGCGCGAGGCGTTGATCGCCGCCTGAACTTCCCGGGCCGCGCCATTGATGTCGCGGTCCATGTCGAACTGCAGAATGATCCGCGTGGTGCCCTGGCTCGACCGACTGCTCATGGCGCTGACCCCGGCAATCGTGCCAAGGGACCGCTCCAACGGCGTCGCGACGCTGGATGCCATGATTTCCGGACTGGCGCCCGGCAACGAAGCCGTGACCACGATTACCGGGAAATCCATGTTCGGCAGCGGCGCCACGGGCAGCAGATTGAAACTCATCCCGCCCAGCAGCATGATCGCCAGGCTCAGCAGCATCGTCGCCACAGGCCGACCGATAAAAGGCGCCGACAGATTCATTGGGAACAGTTCCGAGTGATAAGCGACAAGCCACAAAAAAGCGCCGCGTCGCGGTCACTCTTGCAACTCGAGGCTTGAAGCTCGTAGATGTTCATACTGCGACCTCGGTCTTGCCTGAACGCCGGAATCGGCGCCCCATCCGATCGAAATACAAATAGATGACCGGTGTGGTGAACAACGTGAGCACCTGGCTCACCAGCAGGCCGCCGACCATGACCAGACCCAGCGGCTGACGCAATTCAGCACCGGAACCGGTGGCGAACATCAGTGGAATGGCGCCGAACAGCGCTGCCAGGGTGGTCATCAGGATCGGCCGGAAGCGCAACAGCGCCGCTTCGTAGATCGCCGTCTGCGGATCGACACCCCGGTTGCGCTCGGCGTCCAGGGCGAAGTCGATCATCATGATCGCGTTCTTCTTGACGATACCGATCAGCAGAATGATGCCGATGATGGCGATCATGCCCAAATCATTGCCGCTGAGAATCAGCGCCAGCAACGCGCCAATGGCCGCCGACGGCAGTGTCGAGAGGATGGTGATCGGGTGAATGTAACTCTCGTACAGCACGCCGAGCACGATGTACATGGTCACCACGGCCGCCAGCACCAGCAACAGCGTGCTCGACAACGACGCCTGGAAGGCTTCGGCGGCGCCCTGGAATTCGGTCTGCACGCCAATCGGCATACCGATGTCCTTCTGCACCTGCTCGATCACTTCCACCGCCTTGCCCAAAGCCACGCCGGGTGCCAGGTTGAACGACATCATCACTGCAGGGAACTGACCCATATGCGCGATGGCCAGTTGCGCCTGACGCTGTTCGACCTTGGCCAGACTCGACAGTTTGACCTGCCCGCCGTCGGTGGTCTTGACGTGAATCTGCTCCAGCGCCTGCGGCCCCAGCTCGTTGCCCGCGGCGGCCTGCAGCACCACACGGTACTGACTGGCCTGGGTGTAGATGGTGGAGATCTGGCGCTGACCGAAGGCGTCATACAGGGCATCGGTGATGTTGGCGACGGTGACACCAAGGCGGCTGGCGGCATCCCGGTCAATGTTCAAATAGACCTGCAAACCCTTGTCCTGAAGGTCGCTGGCAACGTCAGTCAGTTCCGGCCGCTCGGCCAGGGCATCGACCAGCCTGCCGCTCCACAGGCTGAGCAGCTCGGCGTCCGGCGAGGACATGCTGAACTGGTACTGGGTGCGGCTGACGCGGTCTTCGATGGTCAGGTCCTGCACCGGTTGCATGAACAAGCGAATGTCTGAGAGCTGATCGACTTCCGGCTGCAGCCGCTGGATCACCTGAGTCGCCGACAGGTCGCGCTGGTTATGCGGCTTAAGGTTGATCAGCATTCGCCCGCTGTTCAGCGTAGCGTTGTCGCCGTCCACGCCGATGTAGGACGAAAGGCTTGCCACCGCAGGATCCCGCAGAATGATCTTCGCCAGCGCCTGCTGACGCTCGCTCATGGCGGCGAAGGACACGGACTGCGGCGCCTCGGAAATCCCCTGGATCACACCCGTGTCCTGCACCGGAAAGAAACCCTTGGGCACGGCCAGATACAGCACAACGGTGATACCCAGCGTGGCGATGGCGATCAGCAGCGTCAGCGGCTGATGCTTGAGTACCCACTGCAATTTGCGTCCGTAAGCCGCGATCAGCCAGTCGATCCACGCGCCGCTGACGCGGTAGAAACGGCCCTGCTCTTCTTCCCTGGGTTCGCGTTTGAGCAGCCGTGCGCACATCATCGGCGTCAGCGTCAGCGAAACCACCAGCGAGATCAGAATCGCCACGGCCAGGGTGATGGCGAACTCCCTGAACAGCCGCCCGACCACGTCTGCCATGAACAGCAGCGGGATCAGCACCGCGATCAGCGAGATGGTCAGCGAGACCAGGGTGAAGCCGATCTGTCTTGCGCCCTTGAGCGCGGCCTGCAGCGGCGTCTCGCCCTCCTCCAGGTGCCGGGAAATGTTCTCCAGCATCACGATCGCATCGTCCACCACAAAACCGGTGGCAATGGTCATGGCCATCAAAGTCAGGTTGTTGACCGAGAAACCGGCCAGGTACATCACGCCAAAAGTGCCGACCAGAGATAGCGGCACGGCCACCGTAGGGATGATCGTGGCGCTGAATCGACGCAGAAACAGGAACGTGACCAGTACCACCAGCACAATCGAGATCAGCAGTTCGTGCTGAACATCGCTGACCGAGGCGCGAATGGTCTGGGTGCGGTCGGTGAGTACGACCACGTTCAGGCCGGCAGGCAGGTTGTCGGTGATGCTCGGCAGCAAGGCCTTGATTCGGTCGACCACCTCGATGACGTTGGCGCCAGGCTGGCGCTGGATGTTCAGCAACACGGCCTGGTTTTCATTGGCCCAAGCCGCCAGCCGCTCGTTTTCCGCGCCATCGACGATCTCTGCGACGTCTTTAAGACGCAACGGGCCGCCGTTTTTATAGGCCAGGATCAGGTTGGCGTATTCCTCGGGAGACTTGAGCTGGTCGTTGGCGTCGAGCATCGACACCCGTGTCGGGCCGTCGAAGTTACCCTTTGGTGTATTGACGTTGGAGGCGCTGACCAGCGTGCGCACGTCCGACAGGTTCAGGCCGTTGGCGGCCAGCGCATCGGGGTTGACCTTGATCCGCACCGCCTGACGCTGTCCGCCGGCGATGCTGACCATGCCGACGCCGCTGATCTGCGCGATCTTCTGCGCCATGCGCGTATCGACCAGATCGTTGAGCTTGGGCAGCAGCATGGTTTTCGAGGTGACGGCCAGGGTCAGCACCGGGGTATCGGCAGGGTTGACCTTGTTATAAGTCGGCGGCGCAGGCAGGTCGTTCGGCAGCAGATTTGTGGCGCCGTTGATCGCCGCCTGCACTTCCTGCTCGGCGACATCCATATTGATGTCCAGGCTGAAACGCAGGGTAATCACCGAAGCGCCGCCGGAGCTGGTGGAGGCCATTTGCGTCAGGCCGGGCATCTGGCCGAACTGACGCTCGAGCGGCGCGGTCACGGCACTGGTCATCACTTGTGGGCTGGCGCCGGGATACAGCGTCATGACCCGGATCGTCGGGTAATCCACCTGCGGCAACGCCGACACCGGCAGCAAGGTGTACGCGATCAGGCCGGCCAGAACGATGGCCAGCATGCTCAACGTGGTCGCGACAGGCCTGAGGATGAACAGGCGTGACAGGTTCATACGTTGCCTTTCTTCGCGCTGTCGACGCCTGCCGATTCACCGGATTCCTTGGATGGCTGGCCTTGCAGCTTCTGGCCCGGGGTGACCGGGACATCCTTGCTGTCGTTGACCACGTCGACGTCGCTGCCGTCCTTCAGGCGGTCAGTGCCTTCCAGCACCACGCGATCACCTGCCGCCAGACCTTCGGTGATGACGGTGGAGTTTTCATCGCTCGGCCCGGTCTTGAGCTGGCGAATGCGGACTTTCTTATCGCCATCCATCACATAGACGAAGGTCCCGTTGACCCCGAACTGCACCGCAGCCGAAGGCACCAGCACCACATTCTTCATGGTGGTGGCCAATAGCCGCGCATTGACGAACTGGTTGGGGAACAGCGCTTCGTTTTCATTATCGAAGCGCGCCTTGAATTTGAGGGTGCCGGTGGTGATATCGATCTGGTTGTCGATGCTCGCCAGCACGCCTTTGGCCTGCAGTTTCACATCGCCACGGTCCCAGGCTTCGACCAGCAGATTTTCGCCGCTGCGGTAATGGCCGATCACGTCGGCCAAGTCTTTCTCGGGCAAGGTGAAATTGACCGTGATCGGTTTAGTCTGGGTGATGACGGCCAGCGCGGTGGTGTCGTTGGCCGCCACCAGGTTGCCGACGTCTAGCTGGCGTAGGCCGATGCGGCCGGAGATCGGCGCACGGATCTGGGTGAAGTCGAGGTTGAGCTTGGCGTCCCCCACCGCCGCCTGGTTGGTCTTGATCGTCCCCAGGTACTGACCGACGAGCGACTCGGCGGTGTCCAGTGTCTGCTTGGCGATGCTGTCTTGCTTATACAGGTCCCGATAACGCTGCACGTCGATCTGCGCATTCTTCAGCAGTGCCTGATTCTGCATCAGCGTGCCTTCGGCCTGTTGCAGCGCGATCTGGTAACTGCGGGGGTCGATCACGGCCAACAGGTCGCCGGCCTTGACCTGCTGCCCCTCCTGAAAGTTGATCTTGACCAACTCGCCTGCCACCCGGCTGCGCACGTTAATGGTGTTGAGCGCGGTGACAGTACCCAGAGCTTTGTAATAGATAGGGAATTCACCCGTAGTGGCAGGCGCTACACGCACCGGGATCGGGCCAGTAGAGCCGCCGAAGCCCGGACGCTGGCCGGTCATCTTCCCGGCGCCGCCGCTACGGCTGGCACCCTTGTGAGGCTGCTCGCTCTTTTGCGCGGTAGCGTCGGTTTTTGCCCCCAAGCCTGGCCAGAAATGCCAGCAGACAGCCGCGACAATCAATAGAAGCAACAGGCTAATCAGCCAGCGACGGGAGTTACGAGGACCAGACGATTGCATGAATAAGTCAACCAGTTTGCGCGTGAGCGTCTTCGGGAGGCTGAACAATAAGCATAGTTACGTGCCAAGCAAAGGGCCTTACCGGCAATTTACCTGGTGCTTACTTTAGTAAGGTGCTGACCTGCAAATAAAAACGGCCTGATCGAGTCAGGCCGTTTTGTGTTGCGATGTATTGCCGGACTAGGGCAGACAGTACATCGACAGGCAATACGCAACGGACAGCTTACTTGAGCACTGCCAGCGCCGCTTCGTAGTTCGGCTCCTGTCCGATCTCCGGAACCAGTTCGCTGTGCAGGACCGTATCGTTTTCGTCCAGGACCACCACGGCGCGGGTGCTCAGGCCGACCATCGGGCCGTCGGCGATGGCAACGCCGTAGTTCTGCAGGAACTCGGCGCCACGCATGGTGGACAGGTTTTTCACGTTTTCCAGACCTTCGGCACCGCAGAAACGCGCCTGAGCGAACGGCAGGTCGGCAGAAATGCACAGCACCACCGCGTTGGTCACGTCGTTGGCCTGGGCGTTGAATTTGCGTACCGATGTGGCGCAGGTCGGGGTGTCGACGCTTGGAAAGATGTTCAGCACTTTGCGCTTGCCGGCAAAGTTCTCCAGGGTCACGTCAGCCAGATCGCCACCAACCAGTTTAAACGCAGGCGCCTTGCTGCCAACTTTTGGCAGTTCGCCGCTGATTTGTACCGGGGCGCCTCTACGAGTCACTTGAGCCATGAGCTGAGTCCTTTTCTGAAGTTGCGGGTTTCAGGGTTGCGCTAGAGCAACGCGATAAGCCGAGAAGTTAATCACGAAACCGCTTAAACCACCTACCGGTCGCACTGAATTTGTTCTCAGGTTGTACGCTTCGCAGCCGGTTTATCCAGCAAGCCCGGCCGATTGCACAACTCCACCAGCCAGTCGACGAACACCCGGACCCTGCGGGACATCTGTCGGTGGGCCGGGTACAGCGCCGTCAACGGCAGTCGAGGTTGCGGCCAATCACCCAGCACCTCGACCAGTTCGCCACGTTGCAGCAGCTCGGCCACATGGTAGTAAGGCGTCTGCACCAGGCCATAGCCAGCGCTGCATGCGGCCAGATACCCGTCCGCGCTGTTGGTCGCCAGCGTCTTGGACAGACTGAGTTCCTGTGCCCTGCCCTCTATGAAGAATTCCAGGCCATAGCGTTTATTCGACAGGCTGGAAAAATATTCGATGACCTTGTGCCGCGTCAGATCTTCCAGGGTCAGAGGCGTACCCTGGCGATCCAGATAACTGCGGCTGGCGCAAACCACCTGACGCATTTGCGCCAGAGGCCGGGCCACCAGCGAATGGTCCAGTGGCTGGCCGCCGCGTATGACGCAATCGAAGCCATCACGGATCAGATCCGCTGGCCGATCGCTCATCCCCACCTCCATTTCCAGGCCGGGATAGCGCTCGGTGAATTCAGGCAGCGCGGGCATGAGGATCAGACGGCCGAAGCCCGACGGCATGTCGACCCGCAGCACGCCTTCGGGCGCCCTGGCCACGGTCGAAAAGACCGACTCGGTATCGTCCAGATCGTTGAGCAGGCTGACGCAGCGCTGGTAGTACGCCTGGCCGTCGAGGGTAGGAGTCACCTGGCGCGTGGTGCGCAGCAGCAATTGCGCACCCAGATGCGCCTCCAATTGCTTGATGAGGATGGTTACCGAGGCACGCGGCATGTGCAGGCTGTCGGCGGCCTTGCCAAATCCGCCCAGTTCGACGATGCGGGTGAAGGCACGCATGGCATTAAAGCGGTCCATTTCAGCTCCGGCAGTAGATTGTTTAGAAATAACCAACAGTGAAAGCGCTTTTAGCCGGTTTATCGTGAATCTGTCGAGGGGCAACAATGGGCGGGTATTGAAATCCTCTGAGCCACCTTCAAAACCGAGAAAGGAAACCATTATGCAAACGCGTCAACTCGGCAACAACGGACCTCAGGTGTCGGCAGTCGGCCTGGGCTGCATGGGCATGACCGATTTCTACACCACCGGCAGTGATGAAAAGGAAGCGATTGCGACGATCCACCGCGCGCTGGAGTTGGGCGTCACGCTGTTCGACACCGCCGACATGTATGGCCCTCACACTAACGAGCAGTTGCTTGGCAAGGCCTTGGCCGGCAAGCGGGACCAGGCCTTTATCGCCAGTAAATTCGGCATTGTGCGCACGCCTGGCGATGCTGCGGCCAGGGGTGTCGACGGCAGCCCGGAATACATCAGGGCCGCCATCGACGGCACCTTGCAGCGACTGAAGATCGACACCCTGGACCTGTACTACCAGCACCGGATCGATCCGAAGATCAGCATTGAAGAGTCGGTCGGCGCCATGGCCGAATTGGTCAAGGCTGGCAAGGTCCGTTATCTGGGCCTGAGCGAGGCCTCGGCAGCGACACTGGAGCGCGCCCAGAAAGTGCACCCGATTGCCACCCTGCAAACGGAGTATTCGCTGTGGAGCCGCGAGCCTGAAGAAAACGGCGTACTGGAAACCTGCCGCCGATTGGGCATCGCGTTCGTGCCTTATAGCCCGCTGGGCCGTGGCTTTCTGACGGGTACGCTGAAAAGTCCGGACGATTTCGCCGCCGACGATTATCGCCGCAGCAGCCCACGTTTTCAGGGCGAGAACTTTGCGAAGAACCTGTTGCTGGTTGAGAAAGTGCAGCAATTGGCAAAGGAAAAAGGCCTGAGTGCTGGTCAGTTGGCGCTTGCCTGGGTATTAGCGCAGGGTAACGACGTAATCCCGATTCCGGGCACCAAACAGCGCAAATATCTCGAGGAAAACGTGGCGGCGCTGGATGTGAAACTCGGTGCTGGCGAGCTTCAGACGCTGAAAGAGCTGTTTCCGGTGACTGCGATTGCCGGTGGGCGGTATACGGACGCGGCGATGAAGTTAGTGAATGGTTGAGTCTTCTTCGACCGAACGCATAATCGTGTAGGAGCGCGCTTGCCGCGATTGCATTATGTCAGCCATCTGCGGCGCCGGCTGTCGATCAATCGCGGGCAGGCGCGCTCCTACAGGGATTGTTGCAGCGCTAGAAATCCCGCTTATAGAAAATATCCAGCGAACTCGCCACGCCGCCGGCCGCCTCCAGATACACCTTTTTGCTCAATAGATAACGCAACGCGATGGTATTGGCCGGTTCGAACACTCCCACCCCATACCGCACGCTGAGCTTGTCGGTGATCTTGCCGCTGGCGACCACGGCGGTCTTGTCACCGCTGCCTGAGGTATCCAGATCGAAATCCTTGATCCCCAGCCCCGAGGCCAGTTTGCCAGCGGTTGACGATCCACCCGCCAGGCCCAATGCCAGCGCAGCCTGAGCCACCATGTTGCTGTCTTCGCCATTGGTGCTCAGGGGACGTCCCAGCACCAGATAAGACAGCGCCTGCTCCTGGCTCATGGCCGGTTCCGAGAATACCGTGGTGGTCGGCTGCTCGGCGCTGCCGGTCAGGCGGATACCGGCGATGACGTCATCGGTCTGGCGAATCGCTTCGATGTCCAGGTAGGGCTGGTCCACGGGGCCGGCAAACAGCAAGCGCGCCTTGCGAATGGTCAGGCGCTGGCCGTAAGCCCGGTAACGGCCATCATTCAGATTCAGCTCGCCCCGGGTGTCGAGGTTGTCGCCAATGTGCACATGACCCGCCAGATCGGCCGTCAGCCCGAACCCGCTGAAGCTGAGTTTTTCCTGACCGACCTCCACGTTGACATCCATTGCGATCGCCATGGGCGGTTTGCCTTCCTTGGTCTGCGCGCCGACGATCACCGTGTCGTCAGATACCTTGACCGTGGACGGCGGAAGCTGGCGAACGGTGATCTCACCTTTGGGGATCAGCACCTTGCCGGACACCGCCAGCCGATCGCCTTGCAGGGTGATTTTCAGATCAGGCGCTGCTTCGAGCCTGGCGTAAGGCTCGACCACGATCGGCAAGCGCGAACCCTGCAAGCTAACGTTGACATCCAGCGCCTCGGCCCAGCCGATATGGCCGCCGACGCTGCCCTGCCCGGTCGGCCCGCTGCTCCAGTTGCCCTTGAGCTGCACGTTCTCGCCGGCGATCAGCGCCTGCACGTTGAGTTTTTCCATGCTGACCGGCAGCTCCGGCCCGGACACCTCGCCATCGCTGAGGGTAACGTTGCCGTTGACCTCAGGCGCCAGCAGACCGCCTGAAATACGACCGCTGCCGTTGAGCTTGCCGTTGAGTTTTTCGATCATCGGTACGAACGGTCGTGTCACCGACACATCCAGCCCGGTGAGATTGAAATCGCCATTGACGGGTTTGTTCTTGCCCAATGGATCGATGCTCAAGCGCGCCAGCAGATCGCCCAGTTTGCCACCGCGAAAATCCAGATTGGTGTCGACTTTCTTCGGCGTCAGGCTACTGGTGAGTTTCAGGGTCTGGTATGGGAAGTCCAGCCACTGGTTCTTGTCCTTTACCCGCAACGTGCCGCCACTGGCATCGATCACGATCTGGCCATTGGGGCCTGTGGCGGGAACGTCCAGTTGCACGTCAGCATTGAGCGAGCCTTTCCAGGCGAAATCCTTCGGCAGCCACTGCGCCAGGCTGTCCAGCGGGAATTGCTTGAGATGGTAACGCAGGCGCGGATCGGGCATCAGGCGTTGATCCTCGCCGCACAGACTGGCAGGCCCCGACACCCAGCAATGGGCGCCGAAATTGGTCTTGCCATCCGCCAGACGCTCCAGCCTGGCAGGCTGTTGCAGCTTCCAGTCCTGGCCGCCGGTTTGAATGTCGCCACTGGCAAGACGCCCGCGCCAGTTGCCTTTGTCGAGATTGCCGTCGAGTGCCAACGCCAGCTTGAGCAATGGCCCCCGCAGATCGAGTTTGACTTGCTGGCGTTTGATGTCGCCTTGGCCATTGACGGTCAACGTGCCCAGCGCGGTATCGCCGGTTTGTATGCCGGTGGTCTTCAGATCGACCGTGCCGCGCTGGGCATTGTCCAGCTTGGCCATCAGATTCAGGCTTTGCAGCTTGTTGGTGTCGTAGGCCAGTTGCGTGCCTTGCAACGCCAGTTGCCCCTGAGGCGCCTGCAGTGTGCCGGCCAGATCAAGATGACCTTTGATCTGCCCTTGCAGGCGCGGCCACAGCTGGCCCAGGCGCGGCAGGTTGAGGTCCAGTTGCCCCGCCAGCTTTTGCTGCAGGCTGCCGGCGCCCTGAATACGGTTATCCCCGAGACGAATGTCCAGTGCGCTGACGTTCCATCGGTCTCCTGCGCCATCGGCCTTGGCCTGCAACACCGCAGGCTGGCCGCGCAGGCGCCCCTTGAGGTCCAGATCGGCGTTCAAGTTCAGCTGCTCGTTCTTGAACGCGCCATTGCTGCGCAGTGGACCGGCGAGCGAGCCCGGCAATTCACCGACCCAGAACGATGGATCGATTGCGCTCAGGTCCAAGGCGGTATCCCAGGAAACGCCGTCGGCAAAGCCGACATTCAGGTGACCGTTGGCCTTGCCCTGCCCGGCAACCAGTTCCAGTTGCGGCAGGAAGATCTGTTGCAGATCGCCGCTGAACGGGCTTTTCAGGCTGAACGGCCCGGCCGGGCCTTTGAACGCGCCGTCGAAGTTACCCAGGTACTTGCCGTCGGTGTAAGACACCTCACCCTTGAACGTGTGAATACTGACTTGCGGCTCGTCGATGACCGGATACAGCCGATGCCACGGGAAGTCGAGCCAATCGATTGTGGCATCGGCACTCAGCCCTTTCTGCCAATCCACCTTGCCGCTCACCTTTAATCGCTGTTCGGCGGCGGCCGTCAGGTCCAGCGCGCTGATGTCAGCGCCCTTGGCATCGACCCGACCTTGCAATGCCAGTGTTACCGGCCCCTGCTCGGCGGGCAGACTGGCGTTGCCGAGGATCGTGTAGCCCTGCAGCAGATCGCCCTTGGCGTTGAGCGTCAGTTTGTTGAGTTGCAGGGTGTCCGGCAGATTGGCGTCGGGCTTGAAGCTGTCGCTGGTGATCGCGATTTCGGCGGGTAGATTCTCCACCAGCGGCTGCAACTGCCCGACCAGTTTCGCGTCGATATAGCCGCTGGTTTGCGCATTGAGATCAAGCGTCTTGAGCAGGTCGCCCTCGACATCCAACGCCAATGACAACGGTTTGCCGCTGACGTCAGGCAGCTTGACCTGACCCTGAGCCGTCAGCGGCCAATCAGCGCTCGGCTTGAGCAAACCGCTCAAATCCAAAACGATATCGTCACGTTGCGCGTGCATCGAATCGATCTTCAACCCATCAGCCGTCCAGTGCGCCGCCAGTTGCACATCACGCACCTGCTCCGTGCCGTCCAAGTGCAGACTGCCTACCTGCACGCGCCCCAACTCCAGCGCCAGTGGCAACCTGAGGTCAGGCAACGTGATCGGGCCAGTGCTTTCTGCCGCACCGGAGGGGGCGAAGCGCAGACGAATGTCGCCGGTTTGCAGGTTGTCGATGCATAAGGTCATGCGCAGCAGGCAGGACATCGACCAGGCAAACATCGGGGCGTCTACCTCGACCTTGCTTTCGCCCTGCTCCCAGACCAGCGAGTCAGCCTGCCATTGCCCGCCGAGACGACCGGTGAAGTTCTGTACATGCAGGCCAGGCACCTGCCCCAGTGCCCACCGACTGCCGGGTTGGGTGCCCAGAATCAGGCCGAGCGCGGCGCTGCTCAACAGGACAACCGCCAGCAAGCCGATGACGACATACACAGCAATACGTTTGATCAGTGCCGTACGCGTCACAGTTCAGGTCCCATCGAGAAGTGCAGACGAATACCGCCGTCATCATCCAGAGCGTGAGCCAGGTCCAAACGCAACGGGCCGACCGGCGAAACCCAGCGAATACCGATGCCGACACCGGTCTTCAGGCTGGGCAAGTCCAGAGAGTTGAAGGAGTTGCCCTGATCGACGAATGCGGCCACCCGCCACTTTTCGGCAATGGAATACTGATATTCGGCGCTGCCAGCGATCATGTAACGCCCACCGATCTTGTCGCCGTCGGAGTTTTCCGGAGACAGGGACTGGTAGTCGTAGCCACGCACGCTCTGATCGCCACCGGCGAAGAAGCGCAGCGAGGGCGGAATGGATTTGTAGCCATTGGTTGCGCTGCCGCCAACTTGTATCCGCCCCAGGAAGCGATGGTTCTGCGCGACGGTGGTCAGACCTTTGAGCAACGCCGTGCCATGGAGCACATTGGCATCCGATCCCAGGCCTTCCTTCGCGACTTGCGTCTCGAATTGCAGCCGGTAGCCGTTGTGCGGATCGATCCGGTTATCGCTGCGCAGGTAGGAATAGCTGATACCCGGCATCAGCAAGGTACTCAGCCCTTCATCGTTGCCCAGGCGGTACTCTTCGCGCTGCCATTTCAGCGAAATGACCCGCTCCCATCCACTGGGCAGCTTGCTGTGCCACTCCGGCCCCACGGTCAGCAGTTTGCTGAGGCTGTCGGTGTCGGCGATTTCTTCGTATTGGTAGCCGCCCGCGAAACGCAGCTTGTCGGTCAACGGCGGGTCAAGGGGAATGTCATAGAACAGCCCGATGTTTTGCCGAGGTGCCGAGAGTTCCGATTCCAAGCCATAGCTGTGGCCTTGAGGATTGACCCAGTGACGCGTCCAGTTGGCCTTGACCCGCGGCCCGACGTCGGTCGAATAACCCACGCCAAGGCCCATGGTGCGGGGCTTGCGGGTCTGCAATTGCACATCTACCGGAATCACCTGAGCCTGCGCGGCAGTCGGCGAGGCATCGACCCGCACGCCTTCGAAGTAACCGCTGGACTGCATGGCCTGGCTGAGATCGGCGATCAGCTCGGAATCGTAGGGCGTATCGGCCTTGAACGGCACCATACGCCGCAGCAGATCCTCGTCGAACGGCGCATCGCCACTGAACGAGACCTTGCCCAGCATGAAGCGGGGTCCGCTGTCGTAGACCAGTTCGATGTCGGCGACCCCGGCACGGGGGTCAACCGAAAGCCGCTGGGTGACAAAGCGGCCGTTGAAAAACCCATAGCGCGCCGCCTGGTTCTGGATCAGCTTCTTGGCGTCTTCGTAATAACCATGATTGAGCACCGCGCCTGGCTTGAGCGCGTCGCTCTTGGGCACCTTGAATGCCTTGAGCTGACTGGCCGCGCCCTGGACTCGAACGGTCACGTTGCGCAAATGCACCGGCTCACCGGGCTGCACGTTCAGGACCAACTGCAGATCCTTGTTGATGCGTTTGACCTGGCTGTCTATCTGCGCCTGGTAATAGCCCAGGGCCTGCGCGGCTTTCTGCGCCTGCTCGACGGCGCCCACGCTGAAACGCTCGAGCGCCTGTTCGTCGCGCTCGCCGAGGCTGCCCACATACCCTTCGATATTGGATTTGAGCTCGGAATTGGAAGGCTTGATCCGCACATCCAGCTGGGCGTCGGCAAACGCTGCACAGCTGGAGAACATCAGGAGAAAACCACTTGTAAATCGACGGGGATACTTCATAGGCGCGGATGCTAACACGAGCGGCGGGTGCTGCTGGAGCCCGCGGAAGTTGAGAGAAGGTCCGCGTTCAAGCCATGGAACCCAATGAAACCTGGGGGTTGGGATGAAAAAATACGTGCTCCCGGATTGGTCCCACAGCGACTTCGCCGATTTCCTCATAGCCCTGGCGCTTATAGAACTCAAGATAGTGACCGTTTCCGGTGTCCAGAACGATGCCCTGAGAGTTTTCGTCCACCGCGCACCAGTCATGCAGCGCCTGCAACAATTGCTCGCCATAATGTTGCCCCTGGAAATCGGGGTGCACACCAAACAGCGGTAATACGTGCACCGCATCCGACGGCAGGCACGCCAGTACCGACTGGTAATACTCCAGATAGCGCTGGGTGCAGCGCAGACCGGTGCTCATGACCATGCGCAGGCGCCATGCCCAGCTTTCGGTGATACCCAGGCGGCGCTGGGGCGGTGCGATCAGCGCCACGCCGACCAGGCGGTCGTCGACGAATAGCCCAAGTGCCGGCATGTCTTGCAAAAAGTGCTGTTTGACCAATTCGCGAATGGTCGCCCGGACCCGTTGCTCGTAACCCGCGCGCCCGGCTTCGAACAGGTAGCCAAAACTCGGCTCGTGTCGGTATGCCTGGTACAGCACTGAGCGAGACTCTCGGGAGTACCCACTGTCCAGTTGACGGATCTTGGCCAGTGTATTCGCTGATTCAGGCATTTAATCGTGTCCCTTCCGATGACGACCCGAGGCGTTGCGCCGGGTTCGTGGTGTCAGGCGTTCGAGTCGCAGCCGCTGACGACAGTTCCAGCGATTTTCAGACGTTTCCCTCAGCGTAGCAGCCTGTCCGAATCGCGAGATCGCGCTCCGCGCTGGCCGTCGTTCGACAGGTCGGCTAGCATCGCGGTTTGATTTTTGCCAGGACTGCCGTCTATGAAAATTGTGTCTTTCAACATCAACGGCCTGCGCGCCCGCCCGCACCAACTGGCGGCGCTGATTGAAAAGCACCAGCCAGACGTCATCGGCCTGCAGGAAACCAAGGTCTCGGACGATCAGTTCCCACAGGCCGAAATCGAAGCGCTGGGCTACCACGTGCATTTCCACGGGCAAAAAGGCCATTACGGCGTCGCTTTGCTGTCGCGCCAGGCGCCGCTGGCTTTGCACAAGGGTTTCGACACCGACGATGAAGAGGCCCAACGCCGCTTCATCTGGGGCACTTTCGCTGATCGCAACGGCGTGCCGGTGACCATCATGAACGGCTACTTCCCACAGGGCGAAAGCCGCGATCACCCTACCAAGTTTCCGGCCAAGACCAGGTTCTACGCTGATCTTCAGCAATTGCTGGAAACCCGCTTCAGTAACGATCAGCCGCTGGTGGTCATGGGCGACGTGAACATTTCCCCGGAAGACAGCGACATCGGCATCGGCCCGGACAACGCCAAGCGCTGGTTGAAGACCGGCAAATGCAGCTTCCTGCCCGAAGAAAGGGAATGGATGGCCAAGTTGAAGAACTGGGGACTGGTGGACAGCTTCCGCCATCTGTACCCGGAAGTGGTCGATCAGTTCAGCTGGTTCGACTACCGCAGCCGCGGTTTCGAGGACCAACCCAAGCGCGGCCTGCGCATCGATCTGATTCTGGCCTCCCACGGTCTGCAGCCCAGGATCAAGGCCGCGGGCGTGGACTACGACCTGCGCGGGATGGAAAAGCCCTCGGACCATGCGCCGATCTGGCTTGAACTGAGCTGATTATTCAGAGCATCGACGTTCAGCAGACGTGCGCCTTGCCAGCGGTGGCAACCTCATGAACGCCACCGCCGGCTAGTCGGGAGTGCGACCGCAAATGCGTCGACCCGGGCGCGACCATCCACGTGTTAATCGCCTGTCACATACCCGTAACGCACCTGTCTTATTCTCCGGCAACTTCCGTCCCCAAGAAGATGCCGCACATGCAGCGCACTCGTTCCAATATCTCCGCCCTTGTGGCATTGCTCATCCTTACAGTGCCGTCATGGGCACCGGCATCTCCCCTGTCCGCGCCCTCCGACGGTAGCCCCGCGCTACGGATTCAGGGTTCCAACACCATCGGCGCGCAACTCGGGCCAGCATTGGTCGTGGGGCTATTGACTCAACAAGGAGCCCAGGGGATTGAACAGCAGGCCGGCGGCCACGCGAATGAAATGCGCATCATCGGGCAATTGCCTTCCGGCCAGCGTGTCGGCATCGAAGTGGCAGCCCATGGATCGAGCACCGGCTTCGCCGCTCTCAAGGCTGGCCGGGCCGATCTCGCGGCCTCTTCCCGGCCGATCAAGGCGCGCGAAGCCGCCGAGCTTGCAGGCCTGGGCGACCTGCGCAGCCATGATGCCGAGCAGGTGATCGCCATCGACGGGGTCGCGATCATCCTGCATCCCGACAATCCGCTGCGGGAATTGAGCATGGGCCAACTGGCGAAAATCTTCTCTGGAGAAATTCGTGACTGGGAAGCCCTTGGCGGCACTGGCGGGGCCATTCATGTATATGCCCGTGATCAACAATCCGGCACGTTCGACACCTTTAACGAGTTGGTACTGGCAAAATCTCGCAAGGCGCTGGCAAGTGCCGCGCAACGATTTGAATCGAGCGACGCGTTGTCCGATGAGGTCAGCCAAGACCGCCAGGGCATCGGCTTCATCGGCCTGCCCTATATTGGTCAGGCCAGGGCCGTGGCGATTATTGATGGCGAGTCCAAGCCGATGTTGCCCAGTGTCAGCCTGATTGCCACGGAAGATTACCCGCTGTCGCGCAGGCTGTATTTCTACCTGCCGTCGGGCTCGCAGCAGCGTTGGGCCAGGGCGCTGGTGCGCTTTGCACAGAGCCCGCAAGGTCAATCCATCGTCGCCCAAAGCGGGTTTGTCGCGCAGACCGTTCAGGCGGTGCAAGTCCGCACAACCGCGCAGATGCCGTTGGAATATCAGAACCTGACGCGAACTGCAGAACGCCTGTCGGTGAACTTCCGCTTCGCTCAAGGCAGCGCTGCCCTGGACACCAAAGCGCAGCGTGACCTCAAGCGAGTGGTCGATTACTTGAAAACCCACGACAAACTGAATCAGAAAGTCACGCTGGCGGGTTTTGGTGACGCCAAGAGCGACCCTGCGCGGGCGCAGCTGCTGTCGAAACTACGAGCGATGGCCGTGCGCCGGGAATTGCTGAAAAGCGACGTGATCCTGCGGGATGTGCGCGGATTCGGCGACGAAATGCCGGTAGCAGCGAATGACGGTGACGAGGGGCGGATCAAGAATCGTCGCGTTGAGGTGTGGGTGCATTGATCGGCCGTGCAGCGCCGAGTCTGTAGCCGTCCGACTTGCCGTCGGCAGCGGGACGTATGCCACCGCCGGCAAGCCGGACGGCGACAGGGTTGCGCGCTGGATGGATCAACGATGCTCGCTACGCATCAGCTCCCTGGGCACGTACTTGCCGACCTCATATTTGCCGATCGCCGCGCGATGCACCTCGTCCGGGCCGTCCGCCAGACGCAAGGTGCGCTGCATCGCGTACATGTAAGCCAGCGGGAAATCCCCCGAAACCCCGGCGCCGCCGTGAATCTGGATGGCGCGATCGATCACGCGTAGCGCGACATTGGGCGCCACTACCTTGATTTGCGCGATCTCGCTCTTCGCCACCTTGTTGCCCACCGTGTCCATCATGTACGCCGCTTTCAGGGTCAACAGGCGCGCCATGTCGATTTCCATCCGCGAGTCGGCGATCTTGTCGATGTTGCCGCCCAACCGTGCCAGCGGGCGACCGAACGCCGTACGCTGTACCGATCGCTTGCACATCAGCTCCAGCGCGCGTTCCGCCATGCCGATCGAACGCATGCAATGGTGGATGCGACCAGGCCCCAAGCGCCCTTGCGCGATCTCGAAGCCTCTTCCCTCACCGAGCAGTACGTTTTCGTACGGCACCCGGACATTCTCGAACAGCACTTCGGCATGCCCATGGGGCGCATCGTCGTAACCGAAGACCGGTAACGGGCGCACGATTTTCACCCCTGGTGCATCGGTCGGCACCAGAATCATCGAATGCTGCTGGTGACGTGGACCATCGGGATTGCTCAGGCCCATGAAGATCATGATCTTGCAGCGCGGGTCACAGGCGCCGGAGGTCCACCATTTGCGACCATTGATGACCCACTCATCGCCATCACGCACAGCGCGAGCAGCCATGTTGGTCGCGTCCGAGGACGCCACGTCCGGTTCGGTCATGGCAAATGCCGAGCGGATCTTGCCGCGCAGCAACGGCTGCAACCACTGCTGCTTCTGCGCTTCGCTGGCGTATCGCACCAGCACTTCCATATTGCCGGTGTCTGGCGCCGAGCAATTGAACGGCTCGGGGCCCAGCAGCGAACGGCCCATGATCTCAGCCAGTGGCGCGTACTCCAGATTGGTCAGGCCCGCTCCCAGCTGCGATTCGGGCAGGAACAGGTTCCACAAGCCCTCGGCTTTGGCCCGGGCCTTGAGCTCCTCCATGATCGCGGTGGGCTGCCAGCGGTCCCCTTCGGCAACCTGACGCTCGAACACCGGCTCGGCCGGATACACATAAGCGTCCATGAACGCCGTGACACGCTCGCGTAATTCCTGAACCTTGGGGGAGTAAGCGAAATCCATGGGGCAGCTACCTTCTGGTGAGGTGTTTCGAAACATGCAAGGGATGCTAGATCAGCGCCCTCTATTTATCTAATCTATTCTCACCGTGTATAAACATTCATAACCGATATATGATTTGGCGATTCTCAATCGCCAACAGACCCACAACAAAAATAGCGTGAGGCGCACAGCAATGAATCTGAGCAAGGTCGATCTCAACCTCTTTATTGTGTTTGACGCCATCTACACCGAGGCTAACCTGACCCGCGCCGGGCAGATCGTTGGCATTACCCAGCCTGCTGTTTCCAATGCCTTGGCCCGCCTGCGGGAAACCTTCAACGACCCGTTGTTCGTGCGTACCGCTCAGGGCATGGTGCCGACGCCGATGGCGCAGAACATCATCGGCCCGGTGCGCAATGCGCTGTCGCTGCTGCGGGTTTCGGTGCAGGAAAGCCGTATTTTCAATCCCCTGCAGGCGGTCAAGAATTACCGCATCAGCATGACTGACCTCACCGAGGCAATCATCCTGCCTGCGCTGTTTCAGCGTCTGCGGCGCCTGGCCCCGGCGGTGACCATTGAGAGCTTCTTGTCCAAACGTCGGGAATCCACCAAGGAACTGGCCGCCGGTCGTCTGGATTTCGCCGTCGATGCGCCGCTGAACACCGACCCACAGGTGCGTCACGTCAAACTGATGGAAGACAGTTACGTCTGCGCCATGCGCAAAGGTCACCCGTTGGCCAGCAAGGGATCGATCACCCTGGACGACTATCTGTCGGTGGCCCATATCCATATTTCCAGTCGTCGCAGCGGGTTGGGTCACGTGGACCTGGCCCTTGGCAAGATGGGCATTCAACGCAAAGTCGCATTACGCTCACAGCATTACCTGATGGCCCCTCAGGTGCTCCATCAGACCGATATGGTCATGACCGTCCCGGAGCGCTTCGCTCGGCGCAATGACCTGCATTTCGTTCATCTGCCGGTTAATGACGTACCGACGGTTGAGACTCATCTGTACTGGCACGAGAGCACCGACCAGGACCCTGCGAACCGCTGGATGCGAGAGCAGATCATTGACCTGTGTCAGTGGGTGGTTACGCAGGAACGCAAACTTGTGAAAGACCTTGACACCGAGACTAAATAGTAATTCTTTCAACAGGTTACTCACCTTAATCAATGTCATTCCCAGGGCTTGTTAATGTCGTTTCGAGCACTGCATCGTCTGTAGCAGCACCGCTTGCCCGCGGTGGCGTCTTGAAACGCCACCGCCGACGGGCCGGGCTATTGCTCCAAATGACGCTCACACAAGGCTCTCTGCTTGACGTTTACGTCAAGGGCGCCGTACGTTTACCTCCTGCTTCCTTCGTTCGAGCCGCCCATGAGCAACCCCACCTACAGCATTTCCGATCTCGCCCGCGAACTGGACATCACTACCCGGACTATTCGCTTCTATGAAGAACAAGGCATGCTCAGCCCCCAACGGCGCGGCCTTGAGCGGGTCTACTCTTCGCGGGATAAGGTCACGCTGAAGCTGATCCTGCGGGGCAAACGCATTGGCTTTTCGCTGGCCGAATGTCGCGATCTGATTGGCCTGTACGATCCAACGGGCGATAACCAGAAACAGCTCACTACCATGTTGGAGAAGATCGCCGAGCGTCGGGCGCAGCTTGATCAGCAGCTGCTCGACATTCAACAGATGCAGCTTGAACTGGATACCGCCGAAGAACGATGCAAAGCAGCGTTAGAAAAATCATCATAAAAACAGCTAGATAGCAAACATACCTTCATTAGTTTCGAGGAACCCGTCATGTCGCTCCCTCAACGCGTACGTCTGGTCGAAGTCGGACCACGCGACGGCCTGCAGAACGAATCCCGTCCCATCGATGTTGCCGACAAGATCCGTCTGGTAGATGACCTCACCGAGGCCGGCCTGGGCTACATCGAAGTCGGCAGTTTCGTGTCGCCCAAGTGGGTGCCGCAAATGGCAGGTTCTGCCGAGGTCTTCACCGAGATCCAGCGCAAGAACGATGTCACCTACGCCGCCCTCACGCCCAACCTACGAGGATTCGAAGACGCACTGGCGGCAGGCGTCAAAGAAGTCGCCGTGTTTGCTGCAGCGTCCGAGACGTTTTCTCAGCGCAATATCAACTGCTCGATCAGCGAAAGCCTCGACCGGTTTCTGCCGATCATGGAAGCGGCGCGCCTGCACGGCATCCAGGTGCGTGGATATGTGTCCTGCGTGCTGGGCTGCCCATACGAAGGCGCCGTTGCGCCGAAACAGGTAGCCGCGGTGGCCAACGAGTTGTTCACCATGGGCTGTTACGAAGTGTCACTGGGCGACACCGTCGGCACCGGCACGCCGGGCGCGACCCGGGCGTTGATCGACGCGGTGGCCGGCCAGATTCCCCGAGGCAAGCTGGCCGGTCACTTTCACGACACCTATGGCCAGGCGCTGGCCAATATCTACGCCAGCCTGCTGGAAGGCATACAAGTCTTCGACAGTTCCGTCGCCGGGCTTGGCGGCTGCCCTTACGCCAAAGGGGCCACCGGCAACGTCGCCACGGAGGATGTGCTGTACATGCTCGACGGTCTGGGCATTGATACCGGCGTCGATCTCGACAAGCTGATCGCTGCGGGCCAGCGCATCAGTGATGTGCTGGGTCGCGCCAGCGGTTCGCGTGTAGCGAAAGCACGTTTGTCGGCCTGATGTGCGACAAGTTGTCACACAGTGTTACCCTGATCGGCATTGAAGCGAGGGAAACGGGTAACACGGAAACACCTGGTCCTGACTCTGGCCCAGGACCGGTTCCGGCGATTTCCCTCAAGGCCCCGTTTTCCGGGGCTCTGGCAGAATCGGAAAAAGTTGGCATGGCATCTGCTATGTCTTACGTACAACAAAAATAACAAATCGCAGTAACCCAATAAAAACAAGACGTATCGGCTCTGACATAACAAGAACAACACGGACAGAGACGCAGCTAACTGATTTTTTTGGAGTGGATCGCTTTGTGAGGCACAGGCCTCTCGACCGGGCAGAGAACAATAAAACTACCTTCAGGTAGCTACCGCACGGGTTGAATCGCAAGATCGAAGCAATATCAGCGCTCAAAAAAATACGTTTGCTCTTGACCCCGGATGGGGGTAGCTCAAAAGCCAAGTAGGTCCGGCCACCAAAAACAACAACAGGCCGCCTAAAAATCAAAAAAGAGCATGCAGTAGAACTTGGAGGGGAGCCTAGGCTCCCCTTCGTGCTGTCTGATGTTTGAGAAATTCCTTCCCAGTCGCTCGAACCGGTTGTAGCGACACGGTTTGCCGGCGGTGCCGCTCCCAAGACCGCTGCCGCCGGCCCGCCGGACCGCTCCAGGTCGGCGTCACATTCCATGACCCCTCTCTATTCAGCGCGCCCTTGCGACGATTGACATCCTCACGCGCGCAGGTTTACGTTAACGTAAAGGTGATACAGATTATTACCCTTAGCCAGCCCTCCAAAAACAACAAGGGAACGCAGTCTCATGAACTACCCCACACTCAATTTCGGCCTCGGCGAGACCATTGATATGCTGCGCGATCAAGTGCAGGCGTTCGTGGCCGCCGAGTTGACGCCACGTGCTGCACAGATCGACAAGGACAATCTGTTTCCCGCCGACATGTGGCGCAAGTTTGGGGAAATGGGTTTGCTCGGCATCACAGTGGACGAGCAATACGGCGGCGCGGGTCTTGGCTATCTCGCGCATGTGGTGGCAATGGAGGAGATCAGTCGTGGCTCGGCGTCTGTGGCCTTGTCCTACGGCGCGCATTCCAATTTGTGCGTCAACCAGATCAACCGCAATGGCAACCCGGAACAGAAAGCCCGCTACCTGCCCAAACTGATCAGCGGCGAACACGTCGGCGCGCTGGCGATGAGCGAGCCAAACGCCGGCTCCGATGTAGTGTCCATGAAGCTGCGTGCCGACAAACGCGGTGACCGCTACGTGCTCAATGGCAGCAAGACCTGGATCACCAACGGCCCCGACGCCAACACCTACGTGATTTACGCCAAGACCGACCTGGAAAAAGGCCCACACGGCATCAGCGCGTTCATCGTCGAGCGCGACTGGAAAGGATTTTCGCGCAGCAACAAGTTCGACAAATTGGGCATGCGCGGCTCGAACACCTGCGAGCTGTTCTTCGACGACGTGGAAGTCCCTGAAGAAAACCTGCTCGGCTCGCTGAATGGCGGCGTCAAGGTGCTGATGAGCGGGCTGGACTACGAACGCGTCGTGCTCTCCGGCGGCCCCACCGGGATCATGCAGGCCTGCATGGACGTCGCATTGCCTTACAT
This sequence comes from Pseudomonas bohemica, assembly GCF_002934685.1. Taxonomy (GTDB): domain Bacteria; phylum Pseudomonadota; class Gammaproteobacteria; order Pseudomonadales; family Pseudomonadaceae; genus Aquipseudomonas; species Aquipseudomonas bohemica. Next base: position 35,411 of record NZ_NKHL01000118.1, on the reverse strand, counting down.
CCACGACCGCAAGCAGTTCGGCCAAAGCATCGGCGAGTTCCAGCTGATCCAGGGCAAGGTCGCCGACATGTACACCCAGCTCAACGCCAGCCGCGCCTACCTGTATGCAGTGGCGCAGGCCTGTGAACGCGGTGAAACCACGCGCAAGGACGCTGCGGGGGTGATTCTCTACAGCGCCGAGCGCGCGACCCAGATGGCCCTGGATACCATCCAGATTCTTGGCGGCAACGGCTACATCAACGAATTCCCCGCAGGCCGCCTGCTGCGCGACGCCAAGCTGTACGAGATCGGCGCCGGGACCAGCGAGATTCGTCGCATGCTGATTGGGCGCGAGTTGTTCAACGAGACGCGGTGAAACAGCGCGAGTTTCGAACGGCAAGCTGCGTGAAGCAGCACCCAGTTTCGAGCGGCGAGCTGCAAGCAAGAGCATTTGCGCGAGTCGCCATTTAGGTTCAATGACTCCTGACGGAGTAAGGCCCACATGACCATTCTGAAAACCCAGCTCAATCCGCGTTCGGCGGAGTTTCTGGCCAACCGCGAAGCGTTGCGCAAGCAGGTTGACGATTTGCGCACCCTCCTCGCTCAGGTCCACCAGGGCGGCGGCCCCAAGGCTCAGGAGCGCCACACCTCACGAGGTAAGTTGTTGCCTCGTGAGCGCATCAACGGCCTGCTCGATATCGGTTCGCCGTTCCTCGAAATCAGCCAGCTGGCTGCCCACGACGTGTATGGCGAAGATGTTCCGGCCGCCGGTGTCATCGCTGGCATCGGCTGCGTGGAAGGTGTCGAGTGCATGGTCATTGCCAACGATGCCACGGTCAAAGGTGGCTCGTACTACCCGCTGACGGTCAAGAAGCACCTGCGTGCTCAAACCATTGCGCAACAGAATCGCCTGCCGTGTATTTATCTGGTGGATTCGGGCGGCGCCAACCTGCCACGCCAGGACGAGGTGTTTCCGGACCGCGAGCATTTCGGTCGGATTTTCTTCAACCAGGCCAACATGAGCGCCCAGGGCATCCCGCAGATCGCCGTGGTCATGGGCTCGTGCACCGCAGGCGGGGCCTACGTGCCAGCCATGGCCGACGAAGCCATCATGGTCCGTCAACAGGCGACGATTTTCCTTGCGGGCCCGCCGCTGGTAAAGGCCGCGACTGGTGAGGTGGTCAGCGCCGAGGACCTGGGCGGCGCCGATGTGCACTGCAAGGTTTCCGGGGTCGCTGACCACTACGCCGACAGCGACGAACACGCGCTGGAACTGGCGCGTCGCAGCATCGCCAATCTCAACTGGCGCAAGCAGGGCGAGCTTCAGCTGCGCGCACCAACAGCCCCGCTGTATGCCAGCGATGAACTGTATGGCGTGATTTCCGCCGATCCCAAGCAGCCATTCGATGTACGCGAGGTCATCGCGCGACTGGTCGATGGTTCGGTGTTCGATGAATTCAAGGCGCTGTTCGGCACCACGCTGGTGTGCGGTTTCGCTCATCTGAATGGCTATCCGATCGCGATCCTGGCCAATAACGGCATTCTGTTCGCCGAAGCCGCACAGAAAGGCGCCCATTTCATTGAACTGGCTTGCCAGCGTGGTATTCCGCTGCTGTTCCTGCAGAACATCACCGGCTTCATGGTCGGTCAGAAATACGAGGCTGGCGGCATCGCCAAGCACGGCGCCAAACTGGTGACAGCCGTTGCCTGCGCCAAGGTGCCGAAGTTCACGGTGATCATCGGTGGCAGCTTTGGAGCCGGTAACTACGGCATGTGCGGACGCGCCTACGACCCGCGCTTCCTGTGGATGTGGCCCAATGCGCGCATCGGTGTGATGGGCGGCGAACAGGCGGCAGGGGTATTGGCGCAGGTCAAGCGTGAACAGGCCGAACGCAGCGGCCAGAACTTCAGCGTCGAACAGGAAGCCGAGCTCAAGCAGCCGATACTCGACCAATACGAGCGTCAGGGTCACCCCTACTATTCCAGCGCCCGACTGTGGGATGACGGCGTGATCGATCCGGCGCAAACCCGCGAGATTCTGGCGCTGGCGATCAGCGCCGCGCTCAACGCCCCCATCGAACCGACCCGCTTCGGCGTGTTCCGGATGTGACCCGAGGACTGGACATGAGCGATTTCGACACCATCGAGCTAGAGCACGACCCACGGGGCTTCGCCACGCTCTGGCTCAATCGTCCCGACAAGAACAACGCCTTCAACGCGCAGATGATTCGCGAACTGATCATCGCGCTGGAGCGCATCCACAACGACAGCAGCCTGCGCTTCCTGCTACTGCGTGCGCGAGGGCGGCATTTCAGCGCCGGGGCCGACTTGGCCTGGATGCAGGAGTCCGCCAATCTGGACTACGACACCAACCTGGGCGACGCTCGGGAACTGGGCGAGCTGATGTACAACCTTGCCAAGCTGAACTTGCCGTCTCTGGCGGTGGTACAAGGCGCGGCCTATGGCGGCGCGCTGGGCCTGATCAGTTGCTGTGACATGGCCATCGGCACCGACGACGCGCAGTTCTGCCTCTCGGAGGTCAAGATAGGCCTGGCGCCGGCGGTAATCAGTCCGTTCGTGGTGCAAGCGATCGGTGAACGCCATGCGCGGCGTTATGCCTTGACCGCTGAACGCTTCGACGGCTTGCGCGCCCGGGAAATCGGCCTTCTCGCCGAGTCCTGCCCCGCTGCTGAACTCGAACAGCAGGTGCAGCAGTGGGTCGCCAATCTGTTGCTCAACAGCCCGCAGGCCATGCGCGTCAGCAAGGATCTGCTGCGCGAGGTCGGCCACGGAGAACTCAACCCGGACCTGCGCCACTACTGTGAAAACGCGATTGCCCGCATCCGTGTCAGCCCTGAAGGCCAGGAAGGTTTGCGCGCGTTTCTGCATAAGCGCGAGCCTAGCTGGCGTGACGCCAACAACAATAACAACAGTGGAGAAACACGCTGATGAGCGGCTCGAACAACCCTGCCCTGACCTCCATACTGGTCGCCAATCGCGGTGAGATTGCCTGTCGCGTCATGCGCACCGCCAAGGCAATGGGGCTGACCACGGTCGCGGTGCACAGCGCCACCGATCGCAATGCCCGGCACGTGCGCGAAGCGGATATCGCGGTGGATCTGGGGGGCAGCAAGGCCGCAGACAGCTACCTACAGATCGACAAGCTGATCGCCGCGGCCAAAAGCAGCAGCGCCCAGGCGATCCACCCGGGCTATGGCTTTCTCTCGGAAAATGCGGCCTTCGCGCGCGCAGTGGAGCAGGCAGGCCTGGTTTTCCTCGGCCCGCCCGCTTCCGCCATCGACGCCATGGGCAGCAAGTCGGCGGCCAAATCGTTGATGGAAACTGCCGGCGTGCCACTGGTGCCCGGTTACCACGGCGAGGCTCAGGACGCCGCGACCTTCAGAGAGGCCGCCGCGCGCATCGGCTACCCGGTGCTGCTCAAGGCCACCGCCGGTGGCGGCGGCAAGGGCATGAAGGTCGTGGAGCGCGAGGAAGACCTGGCCGAAGCGCTGGCCTCGGCGCAGCGTGAAGCGCGATCGTCGTTCGGTGATTCGCGGATGCTGGTCGAGAAATATGTCCTCAAGCCCCGTCATGTGGAAATCCAGGTGTTCGCCGACCAACACGGCCACTGCCTGTACCTCAACGAGCGTGACTGCTCGATCCAGCGCCGTCACCAGAAAGTCGTCGAAGAGGCCCCCGCTCCCGGTTTGAGCGCCGAACTGCGCCGCGCCATGGGTGAAGCCGCAGTGCGTGCGGCCCAGACCATCGGCTATGTGGGGGCCGGGACGGTGGAATTTTTGCTCGATGCCCGTGGCGAGTTTTTCTTCATGGAAATGAACACGCGCCTGCAGGTCGAACATCCGGTTACGGAGGCCATCACTGGCCTGGATCTGGTCGCCTGGCAGATTCGCGTCGCCCAGGGCGCGCCGCTGCCGATCACCCAGGAGCAGGTGCCGTTGAACGGCCACGCGATCGAGGTGCGGCTGTATGCCGAGGATCCGGTCAATGATTTTCTGCCTGCCACCGGCACGCTGCAGGTGTATCGGGAATCGACACCCGGCCCGGGACGGCGAGTCGACAGCGGCGTGACCGAAGGCGATGAAGTATCGCCGTTCTACGACCCAATGCTCGGCAAGCTGATCGCTTGGGGAGAGAATCGCGAACAGGCGCGCCTGCGCTTGCTGGCCATGCTCGATGAGTTCGCCGTCGGCGGATTGCGCACCAATCTTGGGTTTGTGCGGCGGATCGTTGCTCACCCGGCTTTTGCCGAAGCCGAGCTGGATACCGGTTTCATCCCGCGTTATCAGGCAGACCTGCTGCCGGCTGCGCAAGGGCTGTCCGAAGACTTTTGGCAAGCGGCGGCGCAGGCATACCGCCAGAGCACGTCGAACAGCAGGCGTGACGATGATCCTCATTCCCCTTGGGCGACAGCGAATGGGATGCGGCTGGGCCTGCCGAGCGAGGTGGATGTGTATTTGAGCTGTGGGGGTGAGACGCGCAAGGTCCAGTTGCGCGGTGCGGCCAATGATCAGGTTCAGCTTCGCGGCGAGCAATTGACCCTCCAGCACGATGACGTACGCCGCCATAGCCTGGCGATTCGACAGGGTGACACGCTGTACTTGCGCTGGCAGGGTGAACTGCATGCCGTCCAGCGCGTCGATCCGATCGCCGCGGTCGAGGCCAGCCACACGCAACAGGGCGGACTCAGCGCGCCCATGAATGGCAGCATCGTTCGGGTATTGGTAGAAGTCGGACAACAGGTCGATGCGGGTGCGCCGCTGGTGGTGCTGGAGGCCATGAAAATGGAACACAGCATCCGCGCAAGTCAGAGCGGGACGGTTTCAGCGCTGTACTGCGCAGAGGGCGAGATGGTGAGTGAAGGAACGGTGTTGGTGGAGCTTACGCCGCAATAAACCTGTAAGAACGCGCTTGCCGGTGGTGGCGGCAGATCAGGGAATAAAGTATTGCCTGATCGATCGCCATCGCGGGCAAGCGCGCTTGTACATTCAACAGTTCGCGCGCGAGGACTGCCCCACCTCACGCGCATCTCTTGTCGGCTATGCAGCCACCTCATACAACTTAGGCAACTCCACTTCCCCACTGATCAGGCTCTGACGCATCCGCGCGGCCTGCAGCGCCGCCGCCTTCATCGCGCTTTCCTTCACGTGACCATAGCCGCGAATGCGTTCCGGCAGGCGCGCCAGGCTCAAGGCCGTATGGCGGTTGGCTGCGTTCAAGTGCGTCAGAATCAGCTCGATATCCGCCACATAGCTGTCGATCAGTTCACGCTCCTGACGGCGCTCCAGACTGCGACCGAAGGGGTCGAAGGCCGTCCCGCGCAGGAATTTGAACTTCGCCAGCACGTCGAACGCCTTCAACATCCACGGACCGAAACTGCGTTTGCGGGGGATGCCACTATTGGGGTCGCGCTTGGCGAGCCATGATGGCGCCAAATGAAACTCCAGGCGGTAATCGCCTTCGAACTGCGCCTGCAACTGACGGGTGAATTCACCATTGCTGTATAGCCGTGCGACTTCGTACTCGTCTTTGTAAGCCAGCAGCTTGAAGTAGTTGAACGCCACCGCTTCGGTCAGCACCAATGGCTCGCCGGAGAACAGGCGACTTTCGGCATCGCGCACCTTGCAGACCAGCGCCAGATACCGCTCGCCATAAGCCTGATTCTGGTACTCGCCGAGGGTCCTGGTGTTGTTGGCCAGACGCTGTTCGAGACTCAGCGCCTGAGGCTCGACAGTGACGGCCTCGGGATTGGCCGCAGCCTGGACCGCAGGCAGATCAAACGCCGCACGACGCCCCCAAAGGAACGCCTGCTGATTCAGATTGACCGCCACACCGTTAAGCTCGATGGCCTTTTCGATAGCTGCTGATGTCAGCGGAATCAGGCCCATCTGGAAGGCATAACCGAGCATGAACAGGTTGCTGGCGATGCTATCGCCCATCAATTTGGTCGCAAGATCGGTGGCAGGAACAAAGTGGGTCTTCTCGGTGCCGACCGCTTCGCGAATGGTTTGCATCATGGCATCGGCCGGGAAGTCAGCATCCGGGTTGCGGGTGAATTCCGCCGTTGGTGTCTGCTGGCTGTTCACCACCGCGTGGGACCTGGCGCTGTTGAGCTTGGCGATCGCATCAGGACCGGAGGACACCAGCAGATCGCAGCCGAGCAACAGATGCGCTTCACCGGCGGCAATTCGCACCGCGAACAAATCTTCCTGACGCGCAGCGATGCGGATATGGCTGACCACCGGGCCGAACTTCTGCGCCAGGCCGGCCTGATCCAGCACGCTGCAGCCTTTGCCCTCCAGGTTCGCCGCATAACCCAGCATCGCGCCTACCGTGGTGACGCCTGTCCCGCCGACGCCCGGCAGCAGAATGTTGAACGGTTGATCGAGGCTCGGCAGCGTTGGCTCAGGCAGTTGGGCAAACGCCTGTGCCTGTTTCGGCAATTGCGGCTTGCGCAGCTTGCCGCCGTGGACGGTGACGAAGCTTGGGCAGAAACCCTCGACACAACTGAAGTCCTTGTTGCAGGCGCTCTGGTCGATTTCACGCTTGCGCCCTTCTGCGGTTTCCTTGGGCAGAATCGACAGACAGCCGGACTTCGCGCCGCAATCGCCGCAGCCTTCACACACCGCGGGGTTGATGATCGCGCGCTTGTCCAGATCGTGCAGGGTGCCGCGTTTGCGCCTACGGCGCTTTTCGGTGGCGCAGGTCTGGTCGTAGATGATCACCGACACGCCTTTGAACTCGCGCAGTTCGCGCTGCACGCTGTCCAGATCGCGACGGTGATGGAAAGTGGTGATCGGCGCGAACTGCTCACGACTCGGGTATTTGTCCGGATCGTCCGAGACCAGTGCGATGCGCTGCACGCCTTCGTTGAACACCTGGCGGCTGAGCTGATCGACCCGCAGGATGCCGTCGATGGGCTGTCCGCCGGTCATCGCCACGGCGTCGTTGTAGAGGATCTTGTAGGTGATGTTGACCTTGGAGGCCACCGCGGCACGCAGCGCCAGATGCCCGGAGTGAAAGTAAGTGCCATCGCCGAGGTTCTGGAACACATGGGGCGTTTCGGTGAACGGGGCCTGGCCAATCCAGGTGACGCCCTCGCCGCCCATCTGGGTGAAAGTGTCGGTTTCCCGGTCCATCCAGATAGTCATGTAGTGGCAACCGATACCCGCCAGCGCGCGGCTGCCTTCCGGCACTTTGGTCGAGGTGTTATGCGGGCAGCCGGAGCAGAAATGCGGGGTGCGTTGGGTATTGAACAGCGGCGCCGCCAGGGCTTTTTCCTTATCCTGCAGAAATTGCAGGCGCGCTTCGATTTTCGAGCTGCTGTAGATGGGGGCCAGACGCTTGGCAATCACGCGGGCGATCATGGCCGGTGTCAATTCCGCGAGATTGGGCAGCAACGAGCGGCCCTCTTCGTCGAACTCACCTACAACGCGCGGACGCTGATCCACCGGCCAGTTATACAGCTGGCCGGTGAGTTGGTCTTCGATCACGCTGCGTTTTTCTTCCACCACCAGGATTTCGTCGAGTCCCTCGGCGAAACCGTGAACCGACACCGGTTCCAATGGCCAACTCATGCCGACCTTGAGCACCCGAATGCCCACCGACGCGCACAACTGTTCATCGATACCCAGCTCTTCCAGAGCCTGACGGACGTCGAGATAGGACTTGCCGGTGGTAATGATGCCCAAGCGAGGCTTTGGCGAGTCGATGACCACCTTGTTCAGGTTATTCGCCCGGGCAAAGGCACGGGCGGCGTAGATCTTGTAGGTGTTGAGGCGCGCTTCCTGGGCCAGGGGCGGGTCGGGCCAGCGAATGTGCAACCCGTCGGCGGGCAGCTGGAAATCGTCGGGGATTCGGGTCTGGATTCTCAGCGGGTCAACTTCGACCACCGCTGAGGAATCGACATTTTCGGCGATGGTCTTCATCGCCACCCAGCAACCGCTGTAACGCGACAATTCCCAACCGATGATGCCGTAATCGAGGATTTCCTGGACGTTGCTCGGATTGAGCACGGGAATCATCGAGGCGATGAAGGCATGTTCGCTCTGGTGAGCGATGGTCGACGATTTGCAACCATGGTCGTCACCCGCGAGGATCAGCACCCCGCCATGTTGCGCGACGCCTGCCGAGTTGCCGTGCTTGAAAACATCACCGCAACGGTCGACGCCCGGCCCCTTGCCGTACCACAGCGCAAATACGCCGTCGTACTTGCCGTGAGGAAACAGGTTGACCTGCTGACTGCCCCATACCGCGGTCGCCGCCAACTCTTCGTTGACCCCGGGCTGGAAGTGGATAGCGTTTTCCTGAAGATATTCCTTGGCATCCCACAGGCTCTTGTCAAGATTGCCCAATGGCGAGCCACGATAGCCGGAAATGAAACCTGCAGTGTTCAGACCGCGGGCCTCGTCGCGCTGTTTTTGCAGCATCGGCAAGCGGGTCAGCGCCTGGGTTCCGGTCAGGTACAAATTGCCGGTTGCGAGCCGGTACTTATCATCCAGACGAATATCAGCCAAAGACATTCAGGCACTCCCTTGTTTTTATTAGTGCGTTTTGAATGTGGCGAGCAGTGGCCTCGCAGGCCTTGTGGGCCGTGGTCCTGCCGCTCGGTCGCCGGGACGGTTCAACCCGGCGCTCACGGAGCCAATACTGCCTGTGCGGCGCAGGCTTTTTCTTTCTAATTTGGCCGAAATCTGCTCATATCCTGCATGCCTGTTCCACTTCAAGAATAAAAAAGGGTCAATTCATGCAGGTCAAACTGAGTCCTATCGATCGCAAAATCCTTCGACTGTTGCAGCACGATGCCGACCTTTCGGCTGCGGAAATTGCCGAGAGGGTCGAGTTGTCGCAGTCGCCCTGCTGGCGCCGGATCAATCGGCTGGAAGAAGAAGGCGTGATCGAACGCAAAGTCGCGCTGCTCAACCCCGCAAAGCTCGGGCTGACCATGACGGTGTTCGTGGATGTGAAGCTGTCTGGCCACGGCCGGCGTTATCTGGCCGAATTCGAGGAGGCGATCATCGGCTACCCCGAGGTGCTGGAGTGCTACACGATGGCCGGGGATATGGACTTCATGCTCAAGGTGGTGGTGCAGGACATCGCCAGTTATGAGCGATTTCTACGCGATCACCTGCTGCAAAGCCCCCATGTCCAGGAAGCGCACTCGAACATCGCGATGAGCGTGGTCAAGCGCACGACAGAACTGCCTATCGAGTAGCAGCGGCGATCTACAAGCGCCAAGCCTCAAGAGCTGACCCGCGCTCTCCTGCCGCTCGTGGCTTGCAATTGGCTGAAGGGGATATGACCTATTTCGCAGGAATGCAAAAAAACATTTGACGTACAAATGATAATGATTATTATTGAGCGCAACCGGTCGTGAGATCGGTTGGTAACCCAGAAGCCTTAGGTCGGCTTCCGGATTATCTCCTCATCAGGCTAATCACGGTTTTTGACCCGGCTTTTTGCCGGGTCTTTTTTTTCGTGCCCTTGAAGGGTCTGCTTTGGTTCGGTGTTGCTTCTTCAGGCTAATGAAGAGGGTCGACTGTCGCGATGGCGCGGATGATAGCAAAAGAAAATGCGCATTGAATCGGCATCACGGTCAAAAACGACATATTTGGTAAAAAAGTAGCAATAAACGACCCTGTACTTGAGAATGAATCTCATAGCCACTACCATCGACCCACATCACGAATTATGCCACCCTTTTCCAGGGACGATACACGGATGATGCGAGTGAAACGCCATGACTAATCAGCTCAGCTCGATGTTCTCACTGCCCACACTCCAGCCAGACCCGCCTGTCAGTCAGGGGACCGATGCTTATCGGCGCCGCATCCAAAAACTGCCGCGCAAAACGCAGCAGGTCTTTCTGTTGAGCCGCCTCGATCGGCTTCCCTACCCCGCCATTGCCCAGTTGCTCGAACTCGATCTGGATTCGGTCGAGCGCAAAATGGTTCGCCTGCTCGAACAGTGCCAGACTCAATCCCCCGCGCCGTCAGACGCTGTCGCCCGGGCGCTGCGCTGGTATGTTCATCTGCAAAGTCCCCAGGCGACGGCCAGCCAACGCATCGAATTTCGCCACTGGCTCGATGCCGATCCCGTGCACCTCGATGCTTTCCAGGAGGCCGAACGCCTGTGGTGCAAGCTGCAAGAGCCCGCAGCGGTCATGGGAGCCACCGGCTGGCATCGCCGCAAGCGCCGCGTGCACATCGGTTGGTTATTGCTGACAGCGTTTTTGTGCAGCCTGCTGGTCACCGCTGAAGCGTTCACCTGAGTCTCATCGGCAAACGTTTCTGTCGCCGTCGGGATACCTGATGCGTGTAAAGTACCTGTCATAACAGCCACTCAACGGCGTTGAGTCGGCACTAACGTACCCAGGACTTTTCCGTGATTCAGACCGCCCTTTCCATCACCTGCGATTTCGACAGCGGCAACATCGTCGTGCTCGATGCAAGTAATGCGCAGCATGTAAAACTGGCCATCCGCCCAGACACCCGCAGTCCGCATTTCCAGTGGTTTCATTTCAAGGTTGACGGTATGCAGGTCGGCCAGCCCCACGCGTTCAGCCTGACCAATGCCAGCGAATCGAGCTACAACCGCGCCTGGACCGGTTATAACGCAGTAGCCTCCTACGACCAGAAGACCTGGTTCCGCGTGCCGAGCCAGTTCGACGGCAAGGCGCTGAACTTCGAACTCTCGCCAGAACAGCCACACATCTGGTTCGCTTACTTCGAACCCTACAGCCGCGAACGCCACGAGTGGCTGGTCGATAAGGCACTGAACCGGGCCGACAGCCAATTGCTGGCGACCGGGAAAAGCGTCGAAGGCCGCAGCATTCCGCTATTACGCAAAGGTGACGGCGCGCCGGGCAAACGCAAGATCTGGATCATTGCCCAGCAGCATCCCGGCGAGCACATGGCCGAATGGTTCATGGAAGGCGTCATCGAGCGCCTCCAGGAAAATGATGCCGAGTTGCAGACCCTGCTCGCCTCTGCGGATCTGTACCTGGTGCCGCACATGAACCCCGACGGTTCGTTCCATGGCCACCTGCGCACCAACGCTCAGGGCAAGGATCTCAACCGCGCCTGGCAAGACTCCACACCGCAGTTGAGCCCTGAAGTGTTTTTCGTCAAAGAACAGATGGAAAAATACGGCGTGGACATGTTCCTGGACGTCCACGGCGACGAAGAAATCCCTTACGTCTTTACCGCCGCCTGCGAAGGCAATCCGGGTTACACCGAAAAGCAGAAGGAGCTGGAAGCCGACTTCCGCGCGCGCCTGAGCGATTTGACGAAGGATTTCCAGACCCGCTATGGCTATCCGAAAAGCGCGCCGGGCAAGGCCAACATGAACCTTGCCTGCAACAGTGTCGGCGAGCGCTACAAATGCCTGTCACTGACCCTGGAGATGCCATTCAAGGATAACGACGACGCGCCGGATGTCGTCACTGGCTGGTCGGGCAAACGCTCCAGGCAGCTGGCGCGGGATGTATTGACCATCATAGGGCAGATGGTTTCGGCGTTGCGCTGATTTCAAGCTCAAATGCGCCCCTCTGTAGGAGCGCGCTTGCCCGCGAAGGCGGTCTGTCTGCGCCAACGGTGTTCACTGACAAAACGCATTCGCGGGCAAGCGCGCTCCTACGGATCCAGGTCCGCAATGCCCCGCGTCGTGCACCGCGCCATTCTGTCCAGCAGCTCATCCCGGCGAATCCGTTCATGAAACGGCGCCGCCGCCAGGTACGCGAGGATGGTCAGGAAGAACAGATACGCTCCAACCGGGAATACCGGCATGCCGTTCCATCCCGGTGAGCCATTGCTGGCCGTTCTTTATTCCATGAATCGATCAATATTTTTTTCTTTGGTGGAATAACCTGCATCGGCGTGCGTCTGGCAGGTCTACGATCCGAGCCATACCGCTGATCGACCCGGAAGCCACCCATGAATGATGTCGACGATCAACTACGAGAATTACTGCCGCGAATGCGTCGATTCGCGGTGTCGCTGACTCGTAACGCCAGCAGCGCCGACGATCTGGTCCAATCAAGCCTGGAAAAAGCCCTGTCCGCGTGGAGCGGCAAGCGACCAGAGGGCGACCTGCGCGCCTGGTTATTCGCCATTCTTTATAGGCAATTTCTCGACGCGCAACGACGCTCGCGGCGGTATAGCCGCATGCTGGAACTGTTTACCGGCGGCAAGGAGGATCATTACCAGCCTTCCGTGGAGCGCACGGTGGTCGCGCAAACCACCTTGCAGGCGTTCGAGCGTCTGAATACCGAACAACGCGCTTTATTACTCTGGGTCTCGGTCGAAGGCTTGAGTTACAACGAAGTGGCTCAAATCCTCGATGTCCCCGTGGGAACTGTCATGTCCCGCTTGTCGCGCGCGCGTCAGGCCCTGCGCCTGCTCAGCGAAGGCGAAATCACCACCCCTGCCCTGCGGATACTGAAATGATCACTTTGCCCCCCAGTGAACGTGACTTGCACGCCTACGTCGACGGTCTGCTCAACGACGCCGATCGGCAGACCCTGGAAACCTGGCTCGCGGCCCATCCCGAACGGGCGAAACAAGTGCTGGCCTGGCAGCGGGATGCGCAGAACCTGCGCGCAGGCCTCAGTGGCGAGCTGCACCGGCCGCTGAACCCCGAGCTGGACCCGGCGTTCATTCGCCAGCGGTTGCGTCGTAACCGCTCCCGGCATTTCGCGACGGCGGCGGCGCTGCTGATTGCCGTCGGTATTGGTGGCCTGAGTGGCTGGCAGGCGCGGGAACTGACCATGATCAGCGGCGTTCTGCCCATGGCCGACGCCGTACAGGCTTACCGGATGTTTGCGGTCAATGACAACATGGCCAGCGATTGGAACAGCGCCAAGCCGAACGACGTGCAGGTCTGGCTTGACCAGAATTTCGCCCAGGCCAATCGTGCGCCTGATCTGGAATCGGCGGGATTCAAACCGGTGAGCGCGCGTCTGACCAGCACCGAGCAGGGCGCCGCAGCGATGGTGGTGTACAAGGATACCCAAGGCAGGACCCTGAGCTTCTACATCCGCCCGCCGGGTGCCAACAACCATTTGCTGTCATCCGGCACGCGGCGCGATGGTGAACTGCAGGCGAACTACTGGTCGGGTGGGGGTTACAACTACGCCGTGGTCAGCCCGGCAGACGATCCGGCGGCGCAGGCGGCACGTCAGGCTTTGAAGCAACCGATTTGATGCCCTGGCAGCCTGGTTTGCCAGCGGTAGCGCCCTTCAATATGCCATCGCCGGCAAGCAGGACTGCTACGGCGCTCCACCTCCCACAGCGGCGGGCTCAGCCCAGCGCGGTGGCGATTTCCTGAAGAATCGCCGGATCGTCGATGGTCGCGGGAGTGGTGTAAGCCTCGCCATCGGCGATTTTGCGCAGCACGGCGCGCAAGGTCTTGCCGGAACGGGTTTTCGGCAAACGCTTGACCACCACCACGCGATTGAAACAGGCCAGCGCGCCGATTCGCTCGCGCACCAGCGCGATCAACTCCCGCTGGACCTGCCCGGCGCCCTCCTCGACGCCATCGTTGAGCACCACCAGCGCCAACGGCACCTGCCCCTTGATCTCGTCATGTACGCCGATCACCGCACTTTCCGCCACTGCCGGGTGCTGCCCGACCAGGTCCTCCATTTCGCCAGTGGACAGGCGATGGCCAGAGACGTTAATCACATCGTCCGTGCGGCCCATGATGTAAACGAAGCCGTTGTCATCGATGTAACCGCCGTCGCCAGTGTTGTAGTAACCAGGAAAGGTCTGCAGATACGCCTGCAGAAACCGCGAATGATCGCCCCACAGTGTCTGACTGCAGCCCGGCGGCAGCGGCAAGGTGATCACGATCGACCCCGGCTCGCCCGGTCCGAGCAGATGCCCTTCCTCATCCATTACCCGGACGGCGAACCCCGGAACCGCCCGATTGCTGGAGCCTGGCGCCGGTTCATGCCCTTCCAGGCCCAGACAAGGTGCGGTGACGGGCCAGCCGGTTTCGGTCTGCCACCAGTGATCGAGCACAGGTTTGCCAGTCAGCATCTCAAGCCATTGATGGGTGCTGGAGTCGAGCTTTTCACCGGCCAGAAACAGCTGCCGGATCGAACTCAAGTCACGCCCTTCGAGCAACTGTCCGCGGGGGTCTTCCTTGCGAATCGCACGCATGGCGGTCGGCGCGCAAAACAGTGCGTTGACCCGGTACTCCTCGATGATTCGCCAGTAGGCCCCGGCATCGGGTGTGCGGATCGGCTTGCCTTCATAGAACACCGTGGTGCAGCCGGCCATCAGCGGTGCGTAGACGATCAATGTGTGCCCGACCACCCAACCGACGTCAGAAACCCCCCACCAGATTTCCCCGGCGCACATGCCATAAACCTGCCTCATGGTGTAGAGCATTGCCACCGCATGGCCGCCGTTCTCGCGAACGATACCCTTGGGTTTGCCGGTGGTGCCGGAGGTATAAAGGATGTACAGCGGATCGAGGCTGGAGACCGGCACCGGCTCGACCGGTTCGACGCCATCCAGCGCGGTTTCCCAATCCAGATCGCGTGGCCCGTGCATGTGCGCCAGCGATTGCGGACGCTGCCAGAGCAGTACATGATCCGGTTTGAACGTCGTCAATTCCAGGGCTTTGTCCACCAACGGTTTGTAGGGGATGATCCGCTCGAACTCCAGTCCGCAGGAGGCCGTGAGCAGCAACTTCGGCTTCAGATCATCGATACGCAACGCCAGTTCGTGGGGTGCGAAACCGCCAAAGACCACCGAGTGCATGGCGCCAATCCGCGCACAGGCCAACATTGCCATGGCAGCCTGGGGAATCATCGGCATATAGATGATGACACCGTCGCCCTTCTCCACACCCAGCTTGCGCAATAATCCCGCCAGCCGCGCAACCTCGTCGCGCAATTGGTTGAAGGTGTAGCTGGATTTGCAGTCAGCGACGGGCGAGTCGTAGATCAGTGCCAACTGCTCACCACGACCGAGTTCGATCGGGTGATCCAGCGCAAGGTAACAACTGTTGAGCTGCCCGTCGGCGAACCAGCGGTGGGTGCCATCGGGCATGGATTGCAGCGCTTGCTGCGGCGCGCGGTACCAGGCCACCTGCCGCGCCTGCTCGGTCCAGTAGCTCTCGGGATCAGCGATGGATTGCCGATGATGGTCCGCATAATGCGCGCTGGCGGGCGCACCTTTCCTGTCATTCATCAGTGGATCCCTGTGATTGTTTTTATGAGGGCAAGCACACAGGAATGAAATTAGCAGAAGCGCAAGCGCCTGCCACAGGTATCAGGCCGCTTTGATTCGCGCGGCGCGCTGAAACAGCAATCCGCCCAGCGCAAGTAACGCCAGCCCCACGACCACCGCACCGTAAACGTTGGTGGTCACGATCAGCCCTTCTGTCTTGATCGCCAGCCCCGCCACCAGTGCAGGTATGCAAAACGCGAGGTAACTGAGCGCCAGAAAGGTGGACATCAAGCCCGCCCTCTCGTGGGCGTGGGCCAGGGGCAGCAGCAGGCGCAGCGCACCGAGGAAGCTGGCGCCGAAACCGACTCCCGCCACCACGGTTCCTGTAAAGAACAACCACAGCCAGCCCAGATTGACCGCCAGCAGAACCACCGACACGCCCATCGCCAGGAAGCTGCAACCGACCAGTAAAGCCAGTTGAGGCGACCTCAGGCGCAGGTTCATGATCGAAATTGCGCCGCTGATGGTCAGTGCCGCCACCGCCAGACCACCATTGAGCGCCGACTTCGAGCCAGTCGCCGCAGCCAGTAGCGAGGGCGCAAGAGACAGGTAGAACCCGCCCAGGGCCCAAGCGGCGATGTCCGCCGGCAACACCAGTAACAGGGTGCTGCGCGCACGTTGAGGCACGTATAACCTGGGCCTCAAGGTGCTCAACACGCCGGGCTGAGGCGTTACGGTTTCCTGCACACGCCACAGATACAACAACTGCCCAACGAAGGCGGCCAGCAGAAGGATGTAGGCCAGGAGCAGGGGCAACGGTGCGTATTCCACAAGCGCGGCGGTGCCGAACGCTCCCAGGGCCATGCCGAACATCGGGGTAATGCTGTTGATCAGCGGTCCCTGGTTCTGATCGGTATCGAGCATCGCCGCGCCCAGGGCACTGGTGGCAATCCCGGTCGCGACGCCCTGCAGCATGCGCGCGCCAATCAGCCAGCTGACATCGCTGGCGCCGATGAACAGCAGCAGCGAAAGGATCTCCAACAGCAGCGCTACGAATATCACCGGTCGGCGCCCCAGATAATCCGACAGTGAGCCGAACACCAGCAGGGTGGCCAGCAGGCTCAACGCATAAACGGCGAAAATCATCGTCAGCAGCGCCGAGGAAAAACCCCACGCCTGTTGATACACATGGTAAAGCGGCGTCGGCGCACTGGAGGCTGCGAAGAAACACAGCATGACAAAAGCGAGATACCCCAGGTGCCCCCCGCTCCGACCATCGACTTGCGGGTTCTGCAACGAATCAGACACGAGTACACTCTCCCGACAAAGCACACCACAAAAGCCACTAATTAGCGTTAGAGAGTGTGCGAGCAGAATCTGCTTAAAGCAAATACTTTGTGTTAAGGTCCGATCCATGGCTATCAAAGAAGGCATTCGTACTGGCGGGCGCAGCGCCCGGGTGCAGACATCGATCCACGCAGCCGTGCGCGATCTGCTTCAGGAGCAGGAGCGTTCGGCGCTCAGCGTGCCGATGATCGCTGCCCGTGCCGGGGTCACGCCGTCGACCATTTACCGGCGCTGGGGCGACCTCACCTCGCTGCTCGCCGATGCCGCCGTGGAGCGTCTGCGCCCGGACGAACCAGTGGATTGCGGCAGCCTGCGTGAGGATCTGCGCACCTGGGTCGAAGTCTATCTGGAGGAAACCAACTCGGCGCCCGGCCGCGAAATGATGCGCGACGTGGTCGCCAGCAGCGCCACCCTGTGCTCGGGCAAGTGCCTGAACATCGTCCGCGACCAGCTGCAGATTATCATCGACCGGGCCCAGCAGCGCGGCGAACGCAGCCCTTCGGCCGATGAACTGGTGGACGCGGTCGTTGCGCCCATGGTGTACCGGATTCTCTACGCCGAATCGGCGCCCACACTCGAACGCATGCATCAGTTGCTCGACCGCTGCCTGGGTTGAGCGCAGCGCCCACGAAGTGGTTATGATGACGGGCCTTGGACCACGGGCCTCTCTTCCCCATGCACACTCTCGCAGACCTGCGCGCCGGCAAGCTGGCGGGCAGCAAACGGCTGGACCTCAGCTGCGGCCTCACGGCTTTTCCCGACGAGATTTTCAGCCTCAGCGATTCGCTGGAAGTGTTGAACCTGTCCGACAACCGACTGACCGAGCTGCCAGCCGACCTGCATCGGCTCAAGCATCTGAAGGTCCTCTTCTGCTCCAACAACCTGTTTACCCGATTGCCCGAGGCCTTGGGGCAGTGCGAACAGCTGTTTTTCGTCGGTTTCAAGGCCTGCCGGATCTCGCAAGTGCCGCCCCGCTCGCTGCCGCCGCGCCTGCGTTCGCTGGTGCTGACCGATAACTGCATCGAGTCGCTGCCTGAGGAGCTGGGTCAATTCGAGCACCTGCAAAAGCTGATGTTGGCCGGCAATCGTCTGCACGGTCTGCCGCCGTCCATCGCAGCCTGCCAGCGACTTGAACTGGTGCGCATTGCCTCCAATAATTTTCGCCAGCTGCCGCAATGGCTGCTGCAGATGCCTGCATTGGCCTGGCTCGCGTTTGCGGGCAATCCGCTGAATGACATCCATACCGAAGAACCAATCCGCCAGATCCCCTGGTCGCAACTGACCCTGCATCAGGTCTTGGGCGAAGGCGCGTCCGGGATCATTCAAAGGGCCCAATGGTTGGACGGTGCCGGGTCGACTGAAGAGGTGGCGGTCAAGCTCTACAAGGGCGATCTGACCAGCGATGGCTCGCCATTGAACGAGATGGCGGCGTGTATCGCGGCCGGGCGGCACCCGCACCTGATTCCAGTCGAAGGCGAAGTGTTCGGACACCCGCAACAAGCCAGGGGTCTGGTCATGCAACTGATCTCACCCCGCTTCGCCACGCTGGCTCGCCCGCCAAGCCTGGAATCCTGCACCCGCGACGTCTACGACGGCACGCGCCTGCGCTTCGATACCGTGCTGCGCATGGCGACCGGCATCGCTTCGGCCTGCCGCCACTTGCACGACCGAGGCATCAACCACGGCGACCTCTATGCGCACAACATTCTCTTTGAAGAGAACGGCGAGAGCTTGTTGGGGGATTTCGGGGCGGCTGCGTTTTACCCTGATGTACAAACCGGGCGAACACTGGAACGTATCGAAGTGCGAGCCCTGGGGATTCTGCTCGGCGAGTTGCTTGCCTGCTGCGATGCCAGCGACGGCGAAACGGCAGAACTGCGTGGGTTGCAGCAGCAGTGTGTGCAGCCGGACGTGATGTGTCGCCCGAGTTTCGCCGCAGTGGAGCGAGCGCTGAGTAGTCTGTAGCGGCATTGCTTGCCGACGGCGGCGTCTTTGAGATCGCTGCCGCTGGCAAGCCGGACTACTCCAAGGTGAGCGTGTATGCAAACTCCCGGCACCCCGCAGGAACTGGGAGCAGCGCGGCAGAATAATCCTTACCCTGCCAGCCCCACATACACGTTCTGCACGTCGTCATGGCTGTCGATCGCTTCCAGGAACGCTTCGACTTCGGCCATCTGCTCGTCGCTCAGGCCCGACACCGGGTTTTTCGGGCGATAGCCAAGCTTGGCCGACTCAACGGTAAAGCCTTGCTCGGGCAGCGCCTTGCACACGGCATCCAGATCGGTGGTTTCGGTGTAGAACAGGGTCACGCCCTCGTCGCCCGCTTCGACGTCCTGGGCGCCGGCTTCGATGGCGGCTTCTTCAGGGTCGGTATTGCCGTCGCCTGCGGCCTCGATCATGCCCAGGTGGTCGAAGTCCCAAGTGATCGAACCGGCTGCGCCCATTTGCCCCTTGCGGAACAGCACGCGAATCTCGGCAACGGTGCGGTTGACGTTGTCGGTCAGGCACTCGACGATCAGCGGCACCTTGTGCGGGGCAAAACCTTCGTAAGTGACGAAATGGTAGTTGACCTGCTCGCCCAGCAGGCCCGCGCCCTTCTTGATCGCCCGTTCCAGGGTTTCACGGGGCATCGACGCCTTTTTCGCCTGCTCGACCACCAGACGCAGACGCGAGTTCATGTCGGGATCAGCGCCGGAACGCGCGGCAATCATGATTTCCTTGGACAGCTTGCCGAAAATCTTGCCCTTGGCGTTGGCTGCTGCTTCTTTGTGTTTGACCTTCCACTGTGCGCCCATGATTGCTCTCTTGTTCCGATGGCGATAAACCGTCGATGCCGGCCCGGCGTGGCGCGCTGAACCTGCGACGATAAATGCTGAAAATGGTGAACGATGACACGCCGGACAGAACCCTGGCGCCCGGCGCATTTTATACGCGCTGGCGTCAGATGAAACCCCTGAAGTGGCGCTGTCGATCAAAGGAGTGGCGATAAGTTTCGCGGAAAGCGTCTACACAACGCTCAGGATAGTGAGACAAACCTTGTAGTCCGATTCCGAAAATTCAGAACTGGCCCTTTTGCCTTGTAGCTTTTCGTACCCTCTGCGCCTCGAAATTTCAGGTGCCCCAGCAGATGCGCGAAGACTCGCAGGTGACAATGACTCTGGCGATTGCCAATAACCCAAGCGATCTGCTGGTCATCGGTGTCAACGGCCGTGACCGGCTCAATGCGCCGTTCTGTTTCGACATCGACCTGGTCAGCTCCGACCCGGTCCTGGATTGCAACTCGCTGCTATTGCGCGATGCCTGGCTGCAAATCGGGGCACAAACGCCCCTCGTGCACGGGCTGCATGGTCAAATCCATCGCGCGGAACGGCTGTACCGAGGTCCGAATCTGAGCCTCTATCGCCTGCGTCTCATGCCGGGCCTGCAGCGGCTGGACGGGCCAGCCCGGCGGCGCGCATTCAACGGACAAAGCGTTCCCCAGATCCTCGCCCTGCTGCTATATGGCCACGGAATGACCGAAGATGCATTGCGCTTCGACCATTTGCTCGGTGTCTACCCGCCCAGGGAGCACTGCCTGCAGTACGACGAGAGCGATCTGCATTTTCTGCGTCGTCTGTGTGAAGAAGAAGGCATCAGCTTCCGCTTCGAGCACCACCTTCAGCGGCACGTCCTGGTGTTTTCAGACGACCCTCTGGGCTTCCCGGAATGGCTGACGCCGGCCCGCGTCGACCATCTCGCCGAGCAGTTGTCGGTGCGCACCAGCTACAGCAGCCATGCTGGCGAGCACTACAGCCCGCAAGGCTCCGCGCCAGCCCGGCAGGCATACGACGCTGACAATCAGGTGCCTTACAGCCCGGCCGGCGATTCCGCCGCTGCTGGCCAGCGTCAGCAACTCAGCGCACGCCAACTGGAGCGTTTGCGCTGTGAGCGCAGGGAAATCATGGGCCGTAGCCGCCTGCCGTGGCTGCGCGGCGGCCTGGTGATGCGCGTCGATGGGCATCCCGATGCGTATTTCAACGATCAGTGGCTACTGACCGACATTTGCCATTGTGCCTGGCAGCTCGGACCATTGCGCGGCTGCGCCTCCAACGACGTGATCCAGATTCTGCAGGCGATGGCCTCGATGAACGATTCGGGCATGGGGATCGCCAGACTGCTGCGGCCAAGGACGGGTCACGACAAGCCCGCGCTGGCCGGCTACGAAAACAGCTTTCGGGTGCTGCCCTGGGCGATGCCGTTTCGCCCCGCGCTTGAACATCCAAAGCCGCTGGCTGGCACCACTGAGCTGGCCACGCAGGTCCAGGAGCAGGCCGATGCGTCAGGGCGCCTGCGCATTCGCTATGACTGGCAGGCCGACGCACCCGGCGGCACTGACGACAGTTGGGCGCGGGTCGTCAGCGGGCTTGAGAAGCAATCGGTCGGAACGCGGCTGCAGATCAGGTTTTTCGAGGGCGATCCCGATCAACCGCTGATCTGCGGCGCGCTGGGCACGGCCCGCGACACAACCGGGCCGCCAGGGATATTGGCCAGCGGGCACAGGTGTGATGAAGAACTCACCCCGGTAACGGCGGGACGTGAAGACAAGCAGCTGCGCATCGACAGTGACAGGCCACTGACCCTGCGCAGCGGGCGCGCCTGCCTGCAGATCAGCGAACAAGGCATTCATTACACACCCTTTGCCACAGCGGACGACGCCGATTAGCGGCAACCGTACGCCTCAGCGGTGCTTGAAGGTCGGCTCGCGTTTCTCGATGAACGCCGCCATGCCTTCTTTCTGATCCTCACTGGCAAACGCTGCGTGGAACACCCGCCGCTCGAAGCGAATACCTTCCGAAAGGCTGACTTCAAAGGCCCGATTCACGCTTTCCTTGACCATCATAGCCACCGGCAATGACTTGGCAGCGATGCCTTCAGCAACTTTCAATGCTTCTTCGAGCAACTGTTCCTGAGGCACGATGCGCGCCACCAGGCCGGAGCGTTCGGCTTCCGCGGCATCGATCATGCGCCCGGTCAGGCACATCTCCATGGCCTTGGCCTTGCCGACGGCGCGCGTCAGGCGCTGGGTGCCACCCATGCCAGGCAAGACGCCGAGCTTGATTTCCGGCTGGCCGAATTTGGCGTTATCGGCGGCCAGGATGAAGTCGCACATCAGCGCCAGCTCGCACCCACCGCCCAAGGCAAACCCGGAGACTGCGGCAATGATCGGCTTGCGACGATTGGCCACTCGGTCACTGTCGCTGAAGTGGTCATCGAGGTAGATCTGCGGATAGGTCAGTTCGGCCATTTCCTTGATGTCGGCGCCTGCGGCGAACGCTTTGGCCGATCCTGTGAGGACGATACAGCCAATGTCCCGGTCGCGCTCCAGCTCATCGAGCGCCTGGTTGAGCTCGTTGATCAGCTGTGAGTTCAAGGCATTCAGGGCATGCGGTCGGTTGAGCGTAATCAACGCCACGCGACCTCTTACTTCTTTGAGAATAGTTTCATAACTCATTGATATTCATCCTTATTAACTCTTCAAGGCAAGTTAGAAATAACATCAACCCGCTTTAACATAGGCTCTTAACTTATTGATTTTTAGCGTATTTCCAGCGCGACAGCTGTCGCCTCGCCACCGCCGATACAGATCGCCGCCACGCCGCGCTGTAACCCTCTCTGTTTGAGCGCCGAGATCAACGTGACGAGGATCCGCGCTCCCGACGCACCGATGGGGTGTCCAAGGGCGCAGGCGCCGCCATTCACGTTGACTTTCTCATGTGGCAATTCGAGCCTGCTCATAGTGACCAGCGCGACGACGGCGAATGCTTCATTAATCTCGAACAGATCAACATCGTCCAGCGACCACCCGGTCTTGCGCATCAGCCTCTCGATGGCACCGATCGGTGCCGTAGGAAACAGTCCCGGCTGATTGGCGTAAGCAGCATGACCGCGGATCACCGCGACCGGCTCGAGCCCTCGCCGCTCGGCTTCGGACTGACGCATCAGAATCAATGCCGCCGCGCCGTCGGAGATCGAACTGGAGTTGGCCGCCGTCACCGTGCCCCCATCGCGAAAAGCGGGTTTGAGCTGGGGAATCTTGTCCAGGCGAGCCTTGGGCGGCTGCTCATCCTGGCTAATGGTTTTCTGCTCTTTGCCGGCGGTGACTTGTAGCGCAACGATCTCGGCTTCGAAACGCCCGTGCTGCATGGCTTCCTGGGCGCGGGTCAACGAGGCGATAGCGAAGGCATCCTGAGCCTCGCGACTGAAGCCTTCGAGCGACGCGCAATCCTCGGCGAACGTGCCCATCAGTCGACCGCGTTCGTAGGCGTCTTCCAGCCCGTCAGAGAACATATGGTCGATGATCTGCCCATGGCCCATGCGATAGCCGCTGCGGGCGCGATCCAACAGATACGGAGCGTTGGACATGCTCTCCATGCCGCCCGCGACCACCACATCGGCGCTGCCGGCGAGCAAAAGATCGTGGGCCATGATCGCCGCCTGCATCCCGGAACCGCACATCTTGTTGAGCGTAGTGCACAGCGTGGCATCGCCGAGGCCGGCATTCAGAGCCGCCTGACGCGCCGGGGCCTGCCCGAGCCCGGCGGGCAGTACGCAACCGAACAGCACCTGCTCGACATCACTTGGCGCAATACCCGCGCGCTCGACAGCGGCGCGAATGGCGGCAGAGCCAAGCTGGGGCGCGGTCAGGCTCTTGAGCTCACCCTGAAAGCCGCCCATGGGCGTGCGCACGGCGCTGACGATCACCACTGGGTCGTCAAGCTTCGGCTGGCGTTGATTCAGTGACATCTTGGATCTCCTCGCTTAACGGGCGGCCATGCGCAGGGCGCCGTCGAGACGGATCACCTCACCATTGAGCATGCTGTTTTCTAGGATGTGGCGTACCAGGGCGGCGTATTCGTCAGGCTTGCCAAGCCTCGGCGGAAACGGCACGCCAGCGGACAGGCTTTCGCGCACCTGCGGGGTCATGCCGGCCATCATCGGGGTCTCGAAAATGCCGGGAGCAATTGTCATGACGCGAATGCCGAAACGTGCCAGTTCGCGGGCTGCAGGCAGTGTCAGGCTGGCGATTGCGCCCTTGGAGGCGGCATAAGCGGCTTGGCCGATCTGGCCATCATAGGCGGCAACGGAAGCGGTATTAACGATGACGCCGCGTTCACCGCCCTCATCGGCAGCGCCCTCGGCGATCGCGGCTGCGGCCAGGCGCAGGAGATTGAAGCTGCCGATCAGGTTAACGTTGATGACCCGGCTGAAACTGTCCAGAGGATGGGGGCCCTCCTTGCCGAGGATCTTCTGCGCACCGACGATGCCTGCACAATTGATCAGGCCATTGACCTGGCCGAACTCGCTCAAGGCCTTGTCCACCGATGCCTGGGCGGCGGCCTCATCGGTGATGTCGGCCACGCTGGCCCTGGCATTGCCACCCAGGTTTTGCAGCTGGGTTTCGAGGGCCTGTGCGTTGACATCCACCAACATGACCTTCGCGCCCGCCTCGATCAGCATCTGCGCCGTGGCTGCGCCCAGACCGGATGCCCCGCCACTGACCAGAAATACGTTGCCTTCGATCTGCATGATTGTGTCGTCCTTACACTTTTATTGTTTGAGTGACGAAATACTCCGCTCTGCTGGCGCAATGGGCAATAGTCAAAGCAGGCACAGGCGGTGGCGATTTTAGACAGTACTCAAGCACACCATCCTGCGGCGCATACTCGCTCCGGCACCTCTGGCCTTTAGCCGTCCGGCTTGCCGACGGCAGCGATCCGAGGAACGTCACCGCCGGCAAGCCGACCGCTACAGGTAATCAGCGAATTCGGGGAGATAGCCGACGTCGGCGAAGTGAGGGGCGTATGCAGCATCCGCTCACGCCTTGCGCTGCAACACCGCCTCCCCCGCCTGCGCCGACAGACGCCGGTTATCCAGCAACGCCAGCAGCGCAATCAGCGCCACCCAAATGAAGGTCAGCTGAAAGTCGCTGGTATGGGCCTGGCCGTCGTTGTCATGCAGGTACATCGAACCGCGTAGCAGCAAAGCCGCGATCGCAACGCCCAGGCCCATGCTCAGCTGGAAGAACATGCTGAACAGGGTCGACGCATCGCTCATCTGCGATTTCGGCACGTCAGCGAAACCCAGGGTGTTGAAGGCGGTGAACTGCATCGAACGTGACAAGCCACCGACAAAAAGAATCAGCAGAATAAATGGCCACCCCATGTGCTCGTCCAGCAACGCGCAGGCCGCGATCGCCACAACCCCGATCACCCCGTTGACCATCAGCACCGAACGAAAGCCCCAGCGCTGCATGATGGCGCCGGTGAAAGGCTTCATCGCCAGGTTACCGGCGAATACCCCCAGCACCAGCAGGCCGGAATCGAACGCCGAGAGGCCAAACCCCAGCTGAAACATCAGCGGCAGCAGAAATGGCAAGGTGCTGATGGCGATCCGAAACAGCGACCCGCCAAACAGGCTGACACTGAAAGTGCGGATGCCGATCACGTTGACGTTCATCAACGGCTGGGCGAGCCGGCGCATGTGCGCCCAGGCCAGCGCTGCGCTGACCAGACCGAACCCGGTGACCAGAAGCCCCGGCCACTGACTGTCGCGTCCCTGGCCGAGCATTTCCATGCCGTACAGCAACGCCGTGCAAGCCAGGCCCACCAGCACGAAACCGCCGAAATCGAAAGCACGCTGGCTGACTTCGTTGCGTCGAGGAATCAGCACCCAGGTGGCGATCAGCGCCAGTACCCCCAAGGGCAGGTTCAGGTAGAAAATCCACGGCCACGAGGCATGAGTGACGATAAACCCACCCAGCGGCGGGCCCAGTATTGGCGCCACAAGGCCTGGCCACGTGATCAGCGAAATCGCCCGCACCAGATCCTTCTTCTCGGTTGCCCGCATGACCGCCAGGCGTCCGACCGGGACCATCATCGCCCCGCTGACGCCCTGCAACACGCGAGCAGCAACGAAGGTATCGAGGCTGGAACTCATACCGCACATCAACGATGAAAGGGTAAACAGCACGATGGCGCCGCCGAACACCAACCGCGAACCCAGCCGATCCGCCAGCCAGCCGCTGATAGGTATGAAGGCTGCGATCGCCAGCATGTAAGCGCTCATGCCGATGTTCAGATCCACCGCCGCCACCTTGAAGGTCCTGGCCATTTCGGGCAGCGCGGTCGCGATCACCGTCGCGTCGAGGTTTTCCATGAAGAACGTGACCGCAACCAGCAGAGCGATCAGCGTTGATTGGCGTTGCGACATCGGCGCGATTCCTTGAATGAACATGCAGGCAGCGCTCTAGAGTAGCTGTTTCAAGATGTTCCGTGCTTGCTGAAAACGGCTCGACCCGGATATCCGCGGCAGCGTTGCCATAGGTGTGCAGCGGCAGGCCGCAGATCCACAGTGCCGACGAGGGCTGCTGCTATTGCGGCTTCACAGAACACTCATGGCTGCAGATAACGCGTCACCGAGTCGCTGACCATCGCCCTGTGCCGTGCTTTCACTTGCGGGTCTTCCAGCTCGATCTGAAAGATTTCCGAAAAGGTGTGCCGGTTGGAGACGCGATAGAAACAGAACGAGTTGATCAGCATGTGCAGATCTACAGCCTGCACGCCCTGGCGGAACACTCCTTCCTTTTCCCCGCGCCGCAGTGTTTCGTCCAGAGCCTGCAACACGTGCTGGCTGAGGGTGCGAATGGTGGGTGACTGCTTGACGTTTTCGCCGTTGTGAATGTTCTCGATGCAAACGATGCGTACGAAGTCGATGTTTCGATCATGGTGATCGAAGGTGAACTCCACCAGACGCTGAATCGCCGCCATGGGCTTCAGCACATCGAGCTTGAGGCTGCTTTCGGTGTGACGAATGTCGCCGTACAACTTTTCCAGCACTTCGCTGTACAGCTGTTCCTTGCTGTTGAAGTAGTAATAGATCATCCGTTTGGAAGTTTGCGTGCGTTCAGCGATGGCATCGACCCGGGCGCCGGAAAGGCCCTGGGCAACGAACTCGGCGACGGCAGCCTGAAGGATGCCATCGCGGGTTTTTTCCGGATTGTTCTTGCGGCTCTTTCGTGGCATCTCTACGGACGCTTCGACAAGAGTGTCGTCGACAGTTTTCATGCTTGGCTCACGACCACGGTAGGATCGCGCGATTATGAGCCGCAGCGCCCCATTACGGAAGTGGCATATGCCAGCATCCCAATGATCGGTCACAGACGCGTCTGTTTGTATAGCCGAGGGGAGGCGATTCTGAGCGCCGGGATATCGATGTTGCGGCGTATGTGCGCAGGTAGCGAAGGCCTGACCTGTGTCTGGCCGGACAATAGGCGTTTGCGTTCGCCGGCTTGGCGGTGTGTCAGCTCAGTTGTTCATCGCTGACATTGCGTCAACGCCGGCAAGCCGTGCTGCTGAAAGGGTGGCAGGACTACCAGGTGTCAGCCCTCGCGCACCACGCCCTCGAATGCTTCCTCGATATCACCGACCCGGGTCGGCCGCACCAGCCGACCGACCTCCTGGCCGTCACGCATGAACACAAGCGTTGGCCATAGCTTCACGTTGAACGAGCGCCCCAAGCGGCGTCCGCTGCCGTCCTCGATCTTCAGGCGGCGCACCTGGGAGTAGTCGGCAATTACCTTATCAATCAGTGGTTGCGCGGCTTTGCAGTGACCGCACCAGTTGGTGCCGAACTCGATCACGCTGGCGCCGGCCAACGCATCGACCTCGGCGCGGGTCAGGGTTTCGGGTACATAAAACTCGTCAGTCATCTCAATCTCCCGTCACGGTTCGGCCAGTGTAGCGACTCACGGCGCCATCTCACACACACCGCCCATCACTATCGAAATAATAGTGACTTGCACGATGAAAGCTACAGCATTATATTACGGTTATAATTTCAAAGCAGTCCTTGCTCTGGAGATACGGCCATGAAAAAGAAAAGTTTCGCTCACATGCCCTGCCCGATTGCGCTCGGCCTGGAACACGTGGGCGACTGGTGGAACATTTTGATCCTGCGCGATCTGTCCTATGGCCTCAGCCGTTTCGACGAATTCGAGAAAAGCCTGGGCATTGCTCCCAGCACCCTGAGCCGCCGCCTCAACGGTCTGATCGAGGCCGGTCTGGTCGAACGCCGCGCCTACAGCGATAAGCCTGCGCGCTTCGATTACCTGCTCACCGAGCGCGGCCGCGACTTCCGACCCGTGGTGTTGACCCTAATGAAATGGGGCAACAAGCACTTCGCGGGCAACGCTTCGAACATTGAGCTGTGCGACGAGGCCAGCGGCCAGCCGGTCGATCTGGTACTGGCCGACGGCAACACCGGCAAGCGCATCAACCTTCACGAGCACAGCCTTCGCTACAAAGGCCCCGCCGACAGCCTGTCCGCGTGGCGCCTGGAGCACGGCCGTGCCCGTCGCGAGGCCTATCGCCAGACACTCCCTACACCCTCTTCCCAACCTCTGCAGAACCACAGGTAACCCGCGATGAGCAACCCTCAAACCGTCACCGAGCCCGCCGCTGCCGCCACATCGCCGAAACCTGGTCGGGGCAAGCGTCTGATTCTGTTGTCAGTCGGTGCGGCCATTGTGATCGGCGCAGTGATTGTCGGTCTGCACTGGTGGACCGTGGGCCGCTTTCTCGAGTCCACCGACGACGCTTACGTCGGCGGCGATGTGACCGTGATCGGACCGAGGGTGCCGGGCTATATCACTGAACTCAAAGTGGTCGACAACCAATTCGTTCACGCCGGTGATCTGCTGGTGAAGATCGACGATCGCGATTACGTCGCGGCACTCAACAAGGCCGACGGTGCCGTGGCGGCCGAGCAGGCCTTGCTGGCCAATCTGGACGCCACCGAGCAACTGCAACACGCCGTGATCAGTCAGGCCAAGGCCGGTATTGACGCGGCCAACGCGGAAACCGTGCGTTCCCGCGACGACCAGGTGCGCTACCAAGTGTTGTCCGGGCGCTCGGCGGTTTCCGTCGAAAGCTTTCAGCGCGCCGACGCCACCTACAAAACCGCCCAGGCCAACGGCGCCAAGGCCCGGGCCTCGATGCTTGCGTCCCAGCGTCAACTGGACGTGATCTCGACCCAGAAACAACAGGCTCGTGCCGCCCTTGAACAAGCCAGAGCCGAGCGTGACATGGCCCGGCTCACCGTCGGCTACACCGAGTTGCGCGCGCCGGTCGACGGCGTGATCGGCAACCGTCGAGCACGGGTAGGCGCCTATGCCGCGGCCGGCACGCAATTGCTTTCGGTGGTGCCCGCCACTGGCCTGTGGGTCGATGCCAACTTCAAGGAGGACCAGCTTACCCGCATGCGCCCCGGACAGGCGGTGAGCATCGAAGCCGACGTGTTGCCAGGCCAGGTATTCCATGGCCATCTGGACAGCCTCGCCCCGGCCACTGGCTCGCAATTCAGCGTCTTGCCGCCGGAAAACGCCACCGGCAACTTCACCAAGATCGTGCAGCGGGTGCCGGTGCGCGTCTATCTGGACGGCGAAGACGGCAAGCTCGGCAAGCTGCGTCCCGGCCTGTCGGTGATCGCTAAAGTCGACACCAACGCCGACGCCTCGCAACCCAAAGTCGCCAGCGCCGCTGACGGGAAGACAGCCCCATGAGCACCGCCAACGCCAGCGCACCTGCAGCAAAGCCGAATGGGCCGGTAGACGCCGCCTCGATGGCCATCGCGGCAAAGGTCCTGGCTTTCGCCAGCATGTGCCTGGGCATGTTCATCGCCCTGCTGGACATCCAGATCGTTTCCGCCTCGCTGCGTGACATTGGCGGTGGCCTGTCGGCCGGTTCCGACGAAACCGCGTGGGTGCAGACCAGCTATCTGATCGCCGAAATCGTGGTAATCCCGCTGTCCGGCTGGCTGGCCAGGGTGCTCTCCACCCGCTGGCTGTTCTGCGCATCCGCCGTCGGCTTCACCCTCGCCAGCCTGCTGTGCGGCCTGGCCTGGAACATCCAGAGCATGATCGCCTTCCGTGCTCTGCAAGGTTTTCTCGGCGGTTCGATGATCCCGATGGTGTTCACCTCAGCGTTCATGTTCTTCACCGGCAAACAACGGGTCATCGCGGCGTCGACCATCGGTGCCATCGCCTCCCTGGCCCCGACGCTGGGCCCGGTGATCGGCGGCTGGATCACCGACGTCTCCTCCTGGCACTGGCTGTTCTACATCAACCTGGTGCCGGGGATTGTCGTCGCCATCGTCGTGCCGATTCTGGTCAACATCGATTCGATGGACCTCAAGCTACTCAAGGGCGCCGACTACATCAGCATGGTGTTCCTCGCGCTGTTTCTCGGGTGCCTGGAATACACCCTGGAAGAAGGCCCGCGCTGGAACTGGTTCAGCGACCAGACCATCCTCACCACGGCGTGGATTTCCGGCCTGTGCGCCATCGCGTTCATCACTCGTACGCTGACGGTGCACAACCCGGTGGTAGACCTGCGCGCGCTGCAAGATCGCAATTTCGCCCTCGGCTGTTTCTTTTCCTTCGTCACCGGTATCGGCCTGTTCGCCACGATTTATCTGACCCCGCTGTTTCTCGGCCGAGTCCGGGGCTACAGCGCGCTGGACATCGGTGAGGCGATTTTCTCCACCGGTGTGTTCCAGCTGGCGGCGATTCCGGTGTACGGCTTTCTCGCCAACCGCGTGGATCTGCGCTGGATCATGATGATCGGCCTGGCGCTGTTCGCCTTGTCGATGTGGGACTTCTCGCCGATCACCCACGACTGGGGCGGCCATGAACTGCTCCTGCCACAAGCCGTTCGGGGTTTCGCGCAACAGATGGCGGTGCCGCCGACCGTCACCCTGACCCTCGGCGGCCTGCACCCTTCACGGCTGAAACAGGCGTCGGGGCTGTTCAATCTGATGCGCAATCTGGGCGGCGCCATTGGCATCGCGGCCTGCGCCACGATTCTCAACGACCGCACCAACCTGCACTTCACCCACATGGCCGAGCATCTGAACTACAGCAACGAAGCCATGAACAACTGGCTGTCCACGGTCACCGGCAATT
Organism: Pseudomonas bohemica; assembly: GCF_002934685.1. Taxonomy (GTDB): domain Bacteria; phylum Pseudomonadota; class Gammaproteobacteria; order Pseudomonadales; family Pseudomonadaceae; genus Aquipseudomonas; species Aquipseudomonas bohemica. Next base: position 4,889 of record NZ_NKHL01000118.1, on the reverse strand, counting down.
TTGCGGCGCTGGGCCAGAACGCCACCGACGCCAGTGATTCCGCGTTGCATCAGTTGTGGCTTTTGACCTACCGCGAGGCGCAGACCCAGACCTACGCCGATGCGTTCCTGGCGATCATGGTCTGCTTCATCCTCGCCGTGGCCATGGTGCCGCTGATGCGCAAGGTCGTGCCGCCGGGCGCGCCGTCCGCCGACGCGCATTGAGACCCTGCTACAGCAGAGCCTTACCCTTTGATGAATCCCAACAGCACCTCGTTGATTTCATCCGCCTGTACCGTGCACATGCCGTGGCCCGCCCTTGACCACGTGCAGCGTCGAGCTCTTCACCAACTCGTGACTTTTGTAGCCGGACGCCACGATAGGCACGATCTGGTCGTCGTCGCCGTGCAGGATAAGGGTCGGGACGTCGATCTTTTTCAGGTCTTCGGTAAAGTCGGTTTCCGAGAACGCCTTGATGCAGTCGAACTCGCCCTTGACGCTGCCGAGCATGCCAATGGACCAGAACGAATCGATGGCGCCCTGGGAGGTTTTCCTGCCCTCGCGGTTGAAGCCGAAGAACGGCACGGCCAGATCCTTGAAGAATTGCGAGCGGTCCGCGGTGAAGCCTGCGCGAATGCCGTCGAACACATCGATTGGCAAGCCTTCGGGGTTGGCCGCGGTTTTCAGCATGAGCGGTGGAACAGCACCGATGAGCACGGCCTTGGCGACCCGGGATGTGCCGTGACGGCCGATGTAGCGCGCCACTTCGCCGCCGCCGGTGGAGTGGCCGATCATGATCACGTCTTTCAGGTCCAGCGCCTGGAACAGCTGCGCCAGGTCATCGGCGTAGGTGTCCATGTCGTTGCCTTCCCAGGTCTGGCCCGAACGACCGTGACCACGACGGTCGTGAGCGATGACGCGGTAGCCTTTCTGACCGAGGAACAGCATCTGTGCGTCCCAGGCGTCGCCGTCGAGTGGCCAGCCGTGGGAGAAGACGATCGGCTGACCGGTGCCCCAGTCCTTATAGAAAAACTCGGTGCCGTCTTTGAGGGTCAGGATAGACATGGAACGCAATCTCCGGGAAATGTGCAGGGAAGAATCAGCGTAGTCCTGGATTGTGAAGGTGCATTGAAGATCTGTGCTTGTTTTAAGGCGGGCGCCATCGACACTGATAGTTTGCTCGGCTTTGAGAATAATGGCGCAGGCCAAACTTGCAGGAGTGCGGTTGCCCGCGATGGCAGTCGTTCATCGGAAGTTGTATTACCTGCCCCGCCATGGCGGCAAGCGCGCTTGAGGGGGGTAAGGGCCGCCTTCTAAATCACCCTTGCATTCCCGCGCAACGACCACATGCGCTTGCAACTCGTCCGCATGCTCCAGCAACCACGCATGCAGCGTATGCCCCACGTGCGTCAGCACGCCCTGCCCCGGTTGCAACTGCTCAATGATCTGCTACGCCGTGTCTGTACAACGATGTGGCTGATGACCGGCCCACGTCATAGCTGACCAGTCATTCATCCCTACCGGGTATACCCACACGCTATTTTTGTACTCTTATGTTCCTGGCTATGTACTCACCCGGCTTATCAGGATCGGACTCCTTGGTGAATGTCACAATTGCATCGACATCGGGAAGCACGCCGTCGCGGCGAGAATCCCACATGAAGTAAATCTGATTATCCTCAGGATCATCGTCGTTTTCTGGCTTGTATTCGATCCAGCCGAAGCTTCCGTCGAGGTTTCGCCTTACCACTTTCCCTGTTAGTTGACTCATGATCATCACCTGTCGTTTCGTTGATGCGGCCCATGTGAATATCCCGACAGCAATGGCCGCTGACTTGCCGTCGTCCGAGAACGGCAATTGGCTCAGCCGCTTAATCCAAGTGCCGCCCAGAGATCGTATCGGGGCCTGACATTACGCGGCTTGTAAGGGTTATCGCCGCGAAGGCTGGCGCGTGCCCGCGAGCTGATGGATGAAGAATCATCCCCTTGCGCCAACGCTACGGACGACTCCACCGTTCCTCGCAGAATATTGACTTCGATTGCCAACGCTTCGATTGCATTGACCTCGGAGGCGAGACGCGAACGGTTGGCCCACTCGTAGAGCCTGGCCGGCCGTCCTGTCAGGTTCAGAGGGGCTGGACCGTCCCAATAGCTTCTCAGCTTACCGAGCCACCCACTTCTGTCGTAGGTGGGCATCGGCTCAAGCGGTGCGGCAGGGGCATCAAGGTAATTGCTCACCTTGCGCATGGACGTGCGCAGGCGCATCCGCAAAGGGAGGCGCGTGGCGCCCAGTTGAGCTTTGTAGATCTGGGCGAGGCGTCCTTGACCTTTGAAGAGGCGGACAAAGCTGCGACCGAGCGCTTTTGCCCCGCGGCCTATCAGACGAACCGTACGGCCGACCGCACTGATCGTTTGCTTGAGCAGACTGCTGCCCGCCTTGATCGTCCCCATGAAACAGGCTGCGGACAATACACCCACGGCCATCGAGGCAATACCAAGGGTCTTGGACAGTTCCGCATTCGACTCTGCGGTCAGCACCGAAGCCACCTCCAGCCCGAACGAAGCGGCACTCAGCGCCGTCAACGCACCGATCAGCAACGTGGAAGCCGTTCCCCCGGAGAAAACCGTTGCGACGACGCCGACAACCGTCAATACCAACGACAGGGCCAGCCCGCGCCATTTGCCAGCGACTTCCATGGCCTGGGTATCCTGGAGCTCCTGGTCGAGGTTCTGCAAGACCAGATTCTGCTCCCAACGGCTGAGCATGATTGCGCCACTGGGGTCATGCAGGTTGATCGGGTCCGGGCAGTGTTGATAGGGGTTGTGACCGCCCTCACCGACCGGGGCCAGCCAGTCCGGCTGAGCGTAACGGTACAGCGTCGGGTCGTAACTTCGGTAGCCATTGCCGGCATGGTATTGGCCGGTGACGGGGTCGCGGCGCATGCCGTTATAGCCGACGACCACCTCGTCCAGCACGGCGCCCTCGCCGAACGGCAACAACGGCGCCAGGCTGAGCTCGCCATCCTTGACCTGCCCGGCGACACCGACCTGCGGATCGTCGATCAGCCAACGCACCTGCTCCCCGTCATACTCGGCAAGCCCGGCCGAGAGGCTGGTGCGACGGGTAACGGCGCGGTCCTTGTCGAACCAGACTTCGCCAATCAGCTCATCACCGTCGTAGCGCAGTTCACGGATGCTCTCATCCGCATTGACGTACTGCGCCGCCAAGCGTTGATAGCCGTCGTACTCATAGCGTGCCAGCGGCACATCGTCGGCATCGCTGACCTTGCTCAGTTGGCCGCAGGCGTTGTAGGCGAACCTCGGGCCCTGGATTTCAACGGCCTCGAGGTAGCCATTATCGCTCCAGGCCAGGGCTTCGGACTCGGTACCGCGCTGCACCGCAGTCATGCGCGTAGGGTCGGTGCTGTCGTCATAGCTGAACGCGCGGGTCACAACGGAATCATCGAAGCCGGTGGTCACGCAGCTGACGAGGTTGTTCAGCGCGTCCCAAGTGAATACTTGCGCCTTGACCGCCTTGCCATCGGCGTCTTCAGGACAATGCGCCGCATCGTTGGCATCGCAGGTATAGCGTTGCAGTCGATCGAGTTCGTCGTAGCTGAAACATTCATTGGACCTGAGCAGGCCTCCCTCGTAACTCGCCTTGCTCGCCAGGCGACCATCTCCTCGCCAGGTCATGCGTTGCTCGAAGCGCGGCGCCCCGTTGTGTAAAAAGGTCCGCACCACCTCCTGGCCAAAGTCATTGTGCTCACTGAGCACCTGCCATTGCTCGCCGGCCTTCAGTGCCTGGACCTGACGCGATTGCAGTTGACCCAATGTGTCGTAGCGATAAGCCACGTCCTCATGCTCCTGACAGGTACGCAGGACACGTCCTTCGTTATCGACGAAACCGCGCTGCCAATGGCCGTCGCCGCGAAGCGTAGCCACAGTGGTGCCCCGCAGGCTTCGCCACTCGGCACTTTGCGATTCGCCGCGCGGCGTGGTTTGCGCCTCCTTGATGCGGCCAGGCAGGCTGGGGTGGGTAAAGCTGTGCTTCCAAATGTCGTTTGCGGTGCTGCCCGACGCCACGGTGGTGACACCCTCTTTGCGCGTCAGGCTGGCCACGGCGCTGTCGCTTGCGCCCCATTGGACCCCCTCGGCATCGACTCGCGTGTGTAAACGCGTTTTGTCGGGCAGGGTCACTGTGTCGTCATCGAAGGTGTAGGTCCGGCTGCCGACTTTGCGCGATTGCAACGTGGAATCGTTGACCATTTTCTGGGTGACCACCACCTTGCCACCCACCTTGAGTTCGGAGATCTGGTTGCTGAAGCCGTAGTAGGTCCGTTCGATCAGGGAGCTGCCAGGTCGCGTTATCCGGGTGACTCGACCCAAGGCGTCGCGGTCCAGAGCGTATGTGCGCGTTTCATCGCCGATGACACGCTCGCTGTTCACCACGCGGCCGTTCGAATCCAGACGCTGGGTCAGCTTCAATTGCTGCTGGCCGGTGCCGTCAGCCAGTGTTTGTGTGCGTTCGAAAGTGCCATCGGTTTTGGTCATGTACTCGGTGGTACGTTGGGAGAGGCGGTGGTGGGCGAGACCTTGTTCAATAATTAGCCGTGTTGTTGAATCGTGAACGGCTTCCGGCGAGGTAAACATGACTGAGTCGATTACATTGATCTTAGGCGAATCTTTTTGACCGGGCTTATTTTTAAGGAATATCCAATAAAGTGAGGGATCGACATCCTCCATGTCCGCCAGGTCCAACAGAACATCGAGCGTCATATTGGAAAGACGCACGTTGTACATCATGAGAAAAATCAACAAACTTCCGATACTAGGGATGGTCTGAAGTAGGCAGCTATTTCTCAGTTGCTGAGCCATAGCGGTTTCAAAAAACGGCAGCGTTCAAAATCG
>NZ_NKHL01000020.1 GCF_002934685.1 Pseudomonas bohemica | reverse complement strand
AGACTCTCCGGACTACACGGGTTTCTAATCCCATTTGCTCCCCTAGCTTTCGTTCCTCAGCGTCAGTTACAGCCCAGCAAGTCGCTTGCGCCACCGGTGTTCTTCCAGATATCTACGCATTTCACCGCTACACCTGGAATTCCACTTGCCTCTACTGCACTCGAGTCTGCCAGTATCCAATGCATTTCCGAGGTTGAGCCCCAGTCTTTAACATCAGACTTAACAAACCACCTACGAACTCTTTACGCCCAATAAATCCGGACAACGCTTGCATCCTACGTCTTACCGCGGCTGCTGGCACACTGCATT
>NZ_NKHL01000019.1 GCF_002934685.1 Pseudomonas bohemica | reverse complement strand
AATTTAGTGTGCCAGCCGCCGCGGTAAAACGTAGGTACCGAGCGTTATCCGGATTTACTGGGCGTAAAGCGTGTTCAGGCGGTCTGTCAAGTCGGGCATGAAAGCTCTCGGCTCAACCGGGAGAGGCTGTCCGATACTGGCAGACTTGAGGGCAGTAGAGGGTGGTGGAATTCCGGGTGTAGTGGTGAAATGCGTAGATATCCGGAGGAACACCAGTGGCGAAAGCGGTCACCTGGACTGCACCTGACGCTCAAACACGAAAGCTAGGGGAGCGAACGGGATTAGATACCCTGGTAGTCCGGGCGCACT
>NZ_NKHL01000002.1 GCF_002934685.1 Pseudomonas bohemica | reverse complement strand
GCTGCCGTCGTAACCTCCGACGTCTCCTACTGGGATAGCGCCGAGCTTCAAACCTCCTGTGAGCGTCCATGGCGGCGGCTTCGCGGCGTCGATGCTGATCGTCCCACGCAGCAGAGCTAGCGTTCGGCCTGCACCCGAGTCGCGTTCGGCGTGTCTGGATTGGCATGGCAGAAGATCTACAGCAGAGCAAACGCCGGATCAGGCCCTGAAGACTGAC
>NZ_NKHL01000018.1 GCF_002934685.1 Pseudomonas bohemica | reverse complement strand
AGCGCCCGGACTACGGGGGTTTCTAATCCTGTTTGCTCCCCATGCTTTCGCACCTCAGCGTCAGTATTAGGCCAGAAGGCTGCCTTCGCCATCGGTATTCCTCCAGATCTCTACGCATTTCACCGCTACACCTGGAATTCTACCTTCCTCTCCCATACTCTAGCCGTGCAGTTTTGAAGGCAATGCCCAGGTTGAGCCCGGGGATTTCACCTCCAACTTACACAACCGCCTACGCGCGCTTTACGCCCAGTAATTCCGATTAACGCTTGCACCCTCTGTATTACCGCGGCTGCTGGCACACTTCCAT
>NZ_NKHL01000115.1 GCF_002934685.1 Pseudomonas bohemica | reverse complement strand
TTCGTAACGCTTTGCCATGCGGGCCTCCAGCCAATCATGGCGGCAATTCTACCCTGCCGACTTTTCGTACAAAACCTAGTGCTTTGATATGCACTTTGGTGCTCACCCGGCGAGTGATGTCAATACCGCTGCTCTCCAAACGTACTGAACAGGTAAACAGAGGCGCGATTGAACCATGCGTCTTCGTCAGACACGTGCATGGTCGTGATGCCGGATGCGTTGGCGAACGGTCCCGTTTCCACTACATTGGCAGTCTTGCCAGATGATTGAAGTGCTTCTCGCCGTATTGGGGAAACACCACCGGCCAGCGATGCGATGCAAGTCTATCCCGCCGGACAGGACGACCTTTACCTGATGATGAACCAACCTCATATAGACGGATCTATCCAGCGCCTGCGGTTCAAGCGCTTCGCGCTGGCAGCAGGCACCTACGTGCTGCTGATCGCGCTCGTGTGGGTGGCGTACTGCGCGGGGTACTATTACGCGAATTTCTTCGGCCTGTGGCTGGCCACCGTTCTGGTATTGCTTTCTCAGGGTGTACTGAGCCTGGTGTTCTTCGGCGAGTACAACAAACGCTTCAAGGACCCGAGCCTGACCGAGTTTCAGGTGTTGCTGGGGCTCGGCTGGCAGACCTTTCTGCTCGCTCATCTGGAAACGGCCAGAGGCACTTTCATGGTGCTCTACGTACTGGTATTGCTGTTCGGTCTGTTTCACCTCCCGCCGAGAGTGTTTACCCGTTGCGCCATTCTCGCCCTGGTCGGCTTCACCGGGCTGAACCTGTGGGACGCCTTTGAGGGCCTCCTCGCAGATCCGGGCCTGGCCGCCTTGCAGACCTGTGCCCTGTTCATCGTGCTCGGTTGGCTGTGCCTGTACGCGCGTTTCGTGCAAAGCTCCCGCCAGCGCATGCATCAGCACCGCATCACCTTGCAGGCGCACCAGGAAACCTTGCGCGGAATGATGTTTCAGCTCGAAGAGCTGGCTTCCACCGATGAGCTGACCAACCTCTACAACCGTCGTCATTTTCTGCGTCTGGCCACCCGCGAGCTGGAAACCATGGACGGCTCCTACACAGAAGGTCTGGCCCTGATCGACATGGACCACTTCAAGCGGGTCAACGACCTGCTGGGCCACGCGGCGGGCGACCAGGTGTTGCAGGTGTTCGCCGCGACTGCCTCCGACTGCCTGCGGGCAGACGACATCCTGGCGCGCTACGGCGGCGAGGAATTCGTCCTGTTGATCCCCCGTTGCACCCGCGGCCAGTTGGTCGAGTGCTGCGAACGTGTGCGTCTTGCCTTTGAGCAGGTAGTGATTCCCGAGCTACCGGGCCTGAAGCTGAGTCTTTCGGTGGGCATGACCCTGATCGAGCGTGGCGACGACATGGATCGCGCCCTGCAACGTGCCGACCTGGCGCTGTACCGCGCCAAGCATCATGGCCGCAACTGCTGTCATGGGGCCTGGGATTATGCCGATGCCTGAGATACACGCCGGCGACCGCCGCTGGGCGGTCACTCCCGGCTGCAACCTGCTCGATGCCTTGAACAGCGCAGGCGTGGCGGTCCCCTACAGTTGTCGCGCAGGCAGTTGCCATGCCTGTCTGGTGCGCTGCATCCGTGGCGAGCCGCAGGATGCGCTGCGTGAGGCGCTGGATGCCGGTCAGCGCGCGCAGGGCTGGCGCCTGGCGTGCCAGTGTCAGGTGGTGGGCGACCTGAGTGTGGAAGTCTTCGACCCGCTGCGCGACGGCCTGCCCGCGCGGGTGAGCGCTTGCGACTGGCTGAGCCCTTCGGTCTTGCGTCTGCGCCTGGAACCAGAGCGGCCGTTGCGTTATCGCGCCGGGCAGCATCTGGTGCTGTGGACCATGAGCGGCATTGCGCGTCCTTACTCGTTGGCGAGCTTGCCGGGCGAGGAAGGGTTTCTGGAGTTTCACATCGACTGCCATAAGCCCGGCGCTTTCGCAGACGTTGCCCGTACGTTCAAGCCCGGTGACGCGATTCGCCTGGGTGAACTGCGCGGCGGAGCACTGCGCTACGACCCGGACTGGCAGGATCGGCCGTTCTGGTTGCTGGCAAGTGGCACCGGTCTCGGACCTCTGTGGGGGTTGTTGCGCGAAGCGCTGCGGCAGGGGCATCAGGGCCCGATCCGGGTGCTACACGTGGCCCGTGAGCATTACCTGGCCGTGCCGTTGCAAGCATTGGCTGCCGCGCATGCCCAGTTGGAGGTCGAGCTGATAAACCCTGAAGACTTTCAAGCGCGGCTGTCTGATCTGCGTGTTACTTCTCGCCAGACCATCACCCTCGTTTGCGGATCACCGGCCAGTGTCGAGGGCTTCTCAAGGCGCCTGTTTCTCGCAGGATTGCCCCGAGGCCAGTTGTTAGCGGATGTGTTTCTGGAGAAAGCCTGAGACACGCCCGACCCCAAAAGCCGCACGCCACCCCAGTTGAGATTCTGATCCCACGACACAAAAAAAGCCCCGCGCTCTCACGAGCCGGGGCTTTTTTATCGCTGCTGCGTCTTAGACGATCGGGTCGCCGACGTGCAGGATTTTCATGCCGTTGGTGCCGCCGATGGTGTGGTAGCTGTCACCTTTGGTCAGGATGACCCAGTCGCCTTGCTCCACCAGACCACGCTTGACCAGCTCGTCCACAGCCGACTGGCTAACCTGACCCGCTGGCAGCGAAGCCGGGTCGAACGGAATGGTGTACACGCCACGGAACATGGCGGCGCGCGCCTGGGTGCCGCGGTGCGGGGAGAACGCGTAGATCGGCACCGAAGAACGAATACGCGACATGATCAGCGGGGTGTACCCACTTTCGGTCAGTGCGATGATCGCTTTCACGCCCGGGAAGTGGTTGGCGGTGTACATGGCCGCCAGCGCGATGCTCTCGTCGCAACGGGTGAACGAGTGGCCGATGCGGTGGCTGGAGGTCTTGCCGGTCGGGTGACGTTCAGCACCGACGCAGATGCGCGCCATGGCTTCGACGGCTTCGACAGGGTAGGAACCGGCAGCACTTTCCGCCGACAACATCACGGCGTCGGTGTAGTCGAGCACGGCGTTGGCCACGTCGGACACTTCGGCGCGGGTCGGCATCGGGCTTGAAATCATCGATTCCATCATCTGCGTGGCCACGATCACCGCTTTGTTGTGGCGACGTGCGTGCAGGATGATTTTCTTCTGGATGCCTACCAGCTCGGCATCGCCGATTTCCACGCCCAGGTCGCCACGGGCAACCATGACCGCGTCACTGGCGCGGATCAGCGCATCCAGGGTTTCGTCGTTGGCAACGGCTTCGGCGCGTTCGATCTTCGCCACCAGCCAGGCCGTACCGCCCGACTCGTCACGCAGCTTGCGTGCGTATTCCATGTCGGCAGCGTCGCGTGGGAACGAGACGGCCAGGTAATCCAGGTCCATTTCGGCAGCGAGCTTGATGTCTTGCTTGTCTTTTTCGGTCAGGGCTGGTGCAGTCAGGCCGCCACCGCGACGGTTGATGCCTTTGTGGTCCGACAGCGGGCCACCGATGATCACGGTGCAGTGCAGGGCATCGGCAGTTTCGGTGTCTACGCGCATGACCACACGTCCGTCGTCGAGCAGCAGTTCGTCGCCTACGCCGCAATCCTTGACCAGATCGGGATAGTCGATACCGACGATTTCCTGAGTGCCTTCTGTCAGAGGATGACTGGTGGAGAAGGTGAATTTGTCACCGACTTTCAGTTCGATCTTCTTGTTGGCGAATTTGGCGATACGAATTTTCGGGCCTTGCAGGTCGCCCAGCAACGCAACGAAGCGGCCGTTCTTGGCCGCGATGTCGCGGATCAGCTTCGCGCGAGCCTTGTGCTCGTCGGGCGTGCCGTGTGAGAAATTGAGACGGGCAACGTCCAGGCCGGCAAGAATCAGCTTCTCGATGACTTCTGGCGAGTTACTTGCAGGGCCAAGTGTGGCTACGATTTTGGTGCGGCGAACGGACATGCACAAACTCCTTAAATGAAGCGCAGCGAGAGGCTACTACTGTATTGCGCTGTAGTCATTGTTCCTTTGCACTACTTGTTGCCTTCCAAGTGGGCAATCGGCCAAGTCTGGGCAGACGTACGGCACTCAAATCACGCTTGAAGAATTCCGGCGAGGCGCCGATACAATGCAGAGCGAAGGAGACTCTCATGCGAATCGTGATGATATTAGTGGCGCTGGCGGCCTTGAGTGGTTGCACCCGCTGGGCAATGAATAGCCATCTGAACAATGCCAACCGCGCGTACGCCCAAGGCGACTGCGATGCGGTGATGTACAACCTGTCGAAAGTAGACCGCGAAAGCCGTGCGCGTCGCTATGTACAACCGGAAGTGTCAATGTTGCGCGGAGAGTGCCTGGAACGCCAGAAGTTATATCTGGATGCAGCTCAGACCTACCAATTCATCATTTCCCAGTACCCGTACAGCGAATACGCATTCAGGGCACAGGCGCGATTGGATACGCTGCGTCAATTGGGGCACGACAACGCCGCACCTACATCCACCCCGAGACCTGCTTCACTGTAGTTACACCCGCTTGGATAGACGGTCTCTTTTTTGGGTGGCCTTTGTAAAAGGTTGAGCTAGTCTGCAGTCGGTAGGGACCTAAGATGTCATCACAGGAGTGGCGAAGGGCGCTCCGATGTTCGACCGGATGATCGTCGAAACCCGATGGTTATCGCGAAATCGAATAATCGGATCAGTGACTTCGGTTATGGCTGGTGAGTCAGATGACGTCCCTGTTGCAATGAAATGAACAGGTGGATCGATCGTTTTCGTCGTCTGTGCCGTTCCACACGCGACCGCATCCCTTTGCATTAGCAAGACCATGCTCAATGGTCATTCGAGGACCAATGTCCAATGCTCAACGAAAGACGAATCGAGCGTCACCAGCTCCCTTACTATCTCCAGGTATTCAATCGGTATACCGATAAGCCACTGGGCTGTCTGGGGAATGTTTCCGAACAAGGCCTGATGTTGATCAGTGATCTGCCGATTCTGGCGGGCGCCGACTTTCAACTGCGGCTGAAAGTACCGGACGAGAAGAGCGGGCTCTACAACATCGACATCAATGCCAGTTGCCTGTGGTGTCAGGAGGATGAAACGCCGGGTGTTTACGACTCTGGCTTCAGACTGCAAGCGGCGCCTGCCGAGTACTTCCATCTGATTCAGGCGTTACAGCGTTATTTCAGTTTTTATCCGCTGGAAGCGTCGGCCTGAGACCGGCGCCTTCTATTTATAAGGTGCCTGCCTTTTTCCAGCTCAGATAACGGCTCACCAATTGCGGCCCCAATTCTGCGGGTCGCACATCCAGCACGGGTATGCCGTGGGCGCTCAGGCGTTCATGCAGGGCCGCCCGTGCATTGAGAAATGCCACGGTGCCACAGTAATCCAGTGCTTGCTGCCAGGTGCGCACCGGCGTCTGGCGCAACGCGTCCAACACCTCTTCGCGCAGACTGGCCACCAGCACTCGATGATGCCGGCTCAGCTGTTTGACGGCGCCGAGCAGGTCTTCGTCGTCTTCATCGCGGAGGTTCGTTACCAGCACCACCAGCGCCCGGCGCTTCTGCCGGATCAGCACCTGACGGATCGCTGCGCTGTAGTCGGCAGGACGTCGCGTGCTGTTCAAATCATAAACGTGATTGAGCAGCACATTGAGCTGTGCTACTCCTTTTACCGGAGCAAGGTGCCGGTCGTGTTCGGCGGCGAACGTCGATACGCCGACCGCATCGCCTTGCCGAAGCGCCACATAGCCCAGCAGCAGACACGCGTTGAGGGCGTGATCGAAGTGGGTCAGCTCGCCATCCTGACTGCGCATCCGCCGCCCGCAGTCGAGCAGGAAAACGATCTGTTGATCACGTTCGTCCTGATATTCCCTGGCGATTGGGATGCGCTGGCGAGCGGTGGCTTTCCAGTCGATCTGCCGCAGGCTGTCGCCTTCGCGAAATTCACGCAGCTGATTGAATTCCAGCCCTGGCCCGCGTCGCTGGCGCTGACGGACACCGATCTGACTCAGCCAGTTATCCACAGCCAGCAATTGCCCGTTGTGCAGTCTTGCGAAGTCCGGATACACCCTCGCTGAATTGGCGACAGGCAGGTATCGCCGCGACAGCCACAAGCGCAGCGGGCTGCGCAGCTGGATTTCGATCCGCTGGAAGATGAAATGCCCGCGGCTGGTGGGGCGCAGGCGGTAGGTCAGTTGCGCTTTGCGATGGGGCCGCAGGGTCATCTGCTGCGGCAGGTATTCGACCTCGCAATGGTTGCCCGAACCTTGGGGGCCATGATCGAACAGGGTCAGCGGTACGCTGCGTCGAAAGTTGTGCTCAAGGTCGATGCGCACCTCGCTCCAGCGCCCGAGTGCCAGACTGCCGGACAGGTGACGCTGCACGCGAGGCGAGGGAAGGCGCCACAACCAGAAGGCGTCCAGCAAGGCCAAAGCACCAATCGCGCAAATCAGCGCCCAGAACAGGCTGTCGAGTCTGACGGTGGGCCCGCGCCCCAGTGCCTGAAGTATGCCCACCAGCACGGCAAACGCTGCCAGAATGACCAGCCACCAAAGCATTCGGGTCGATGGCTTGAGCAGTTGTTTCATTGGCGCGGCGCCGGAACCTGATCCAGCAGCTGCTTGAGCACCTGGTCCACCGACATGCCCTCGATGTCCAGTTCTGGCGACAGCCTGACTCGATGGCGTAACACCGCCAGTGCGCAGCCTTTGATGTCGTCGGGGATCACGAACTCGCCACCGCGTAGCAGGGCTCGGGCGCGGCCGCCACGTACCAGCGCGATCGAAGCACGAGGGCCGGCGCCCAGAGCCAGTCCCGGCCAGGTACGAGTGGCGCGGGCCAGGCGCACGGCGTAATCCAGCACCTGCTCATCCATCGGCAGCTCATTGGCGATGCGCTGCAACGCCTGGACATCCTTGGCCTGCATCAGCGTGCGCAACGGCTGGACGTCGAGCATATCCGAACGAGTGGAGCGGGTGACCTGACGTACCATTTCCAGTTCTTGCTCGGCCTGGGGGTAATCCATGCGCAGCTTGAGCATGAAACGGTCCAGTTCGGCCTCGGGCAGCGGATAGGTGCCTTCCTGTTCGATAGGGTTCTGGGTCGCCAGTACCATGAACGGCTGCGGAACGGGCAGGGCGCGACCTTCGAGCGTGACCTGCCGCTCCTGCATGGCTTCCAGCAAGGCTGCCTGAGTCTTGGCCGGAGCGCGGTTGATCTCGTCTGCGAGCAGCAGGTTGGTAAACAGCGGCCCCTTGCGCAGCTTGAACTGCTCGCTCTGCATGTCGTAGACGGCGTGACCTGTGACATCGCTGGGCATCAGGTCGGGAGTGAACTGAATGCGCGCGAACTCGCCGCCGAAACACCGTGCCAGGGCGCGCACCAGCAAGGTCTTGCCGAGGCCGGGAACCCCTTCGAGCAAGACATGCCCGCCGCCGATCAAGGCCGTCAACACATCGTCGATCACGGTGTTCTGGCCGATCACGGCCTTTTGCAGTTCGTGACGCACGGCCTGAGCCAGGTGAATGGCACGCTGACGTTGCTGGGCCGGATTGCTGGCAGGGGCCGATGAGGCGTCACTGCCTTTGGGCTCGACTGCGTGCAGAGCGGGGTCTGCGCTGCTCGACTGCGGGGTCGGATGATCGCTCATAAGGCATTCCTGAGGGTTTGCAGGTACGCAACCTGACGGGTGAGTTCGGTACTGGACAGGCGCTCTTCGATACGCGGTCGCAGGGCCTGGCCGATGTGGCTGGTGGGCTGGCGGGTGGTGCGTGCCAGTATCTGCCATTGTTCGGTCACTGGCAGCGCTTCAAAACCTGGGTGCCGCTGTCGGGCTCGCCGCAAAATGTCCTGCTGCAGCGAACGCAGCAGGGCATGTTGACCCCTGCGACGCAGCATGAAATCCGCACTGGCGCGCAAATGCTCGCTCAACTGGCGGCGGGCGCGGGACGGTTCCGGCTGCAGCGGACCGTTTCGCGTGCCGTAGTGCCAAAGCCCGGCAGCGATACACAGTGCCAGCGCCAGCAAGGCCTGGGGGAAGTACTTCCATAGCAGGCCGAACAGGTCGTCGTGTTCCGTGCGCAGCAGCAGGGTGACCGCGCTGTCCTGACTCAGGTACCACAGCAGCCAGGCATTGTCGTATTTGCCGATAGCGCGGGTCTTCCAAAGGTCAGCGTCGGTGAGCACCGTGATCAGGCCGTTACCATAGGCCATCTGCAGCATGTGCGTGGCATCTGCGCTGTTGGCCCACGACTGCGCATGATCCTGCGGGTCATCCAGATGAAACGCCGGGTCGAAGCTCATGTAGGCCGGATCGTGTTCGTTCTGCACATAAAGTCGGGTGAGTTCCGGCCAGGGCGTCTGAGGCGCCTCGATATCCGGCGTGCTCAAGGGAATGACGGGCTTGATCTGCTCGCGCTCACGGCGCCGGTCCTGCTCGCGCAGATCGCGGGTCATGAACTGATGGATCTGCAGTTGATCGAGCAGCAGATCGCCGCTACGTCCTTTCTTTTCATCCCACAGCTGTTCTGCGACGAACAGCAGCCGGCCACCGCCACGGGCCCAGCTCAGCAGGCGCGTTACTTCGCTCGGCGTCATCTTCTCGCGGGTGTCCAGTAGCATCAGTGTCTGTGCCTGCTGGCGTGTATCGGGCAGCGTGTTGAGCGCCTGAGTGACCTTGACCGAAACGCCGAGCTGGCGCAGGAACGTCTCGGCCGCCAGATAGGGGTTGGCCCGCACTTCAGGAGACGGACCTTGATCGACCACCTCCTGGTAATGCTCCAGGCGCTTGAATGGCACGCTTGCGCCGCCGATGCCGAGCAGCACCGTTGCGGCGAGCATGACCCACAACCGGCGGCTCATGTCGCCGCTCCGCGGGTGAACAGTCGTCGCCAGCCCTCACACAGGTCGTTCTGCACCTCGCTGGCAGGGAGCTGATGACCGTAGGCCAGGTTTTGCCAATGACGGGTGAGCTCCCGGCTGAAGTCGTGCAACGGCGGCTGATTCAATGCTGCGACGCGCTCCAGCACCTGACCTTCGGTGTCGGCGTTTTTCAGCGGCAGTTGATAGTCGGTGAGCAGGCGGTTGAGCAAAGCCCGATACAGCAAGCTCAGCGCCTCCCGTGGTGCTTCTGGCCAGAGCTTTTCCGCCGCGCTGGCGACATCGTCCGGCAGGCTTTCGATGTCCACTTGCAGGCCGAACAGTTGCCGGGGCGCGTCACGCCGTACCTGCGGTTTGCGTGTGTCTCTGCTGACAAAAGTGCCGAACCAGCCCCGATAGCGCCAGGTCACCCACGCCACTGCCAGCGCAATCGCGGTCCATAGCAGTGCCTCGAAAACGCTCGACAAGGTTTTGCCGATGTTCAGCAGAATGAGCACCAGTCTAGTCAGCCACTGGGATGTATCGCCGTTTTTTGCGGTTTTTGCGTCGCGTTTCTGGTCAGAGAGACGCCAGCCGGATACGGCCTTCGGATTCTTGAATGGCGGACTGTCGAGTACAGCCTTGATGGCACTTTGTGAGGCCTCGCTGTTCAGCGGCTGGCTTAGCAGACGCGCCGTGCCCGGAGCTGCGAGCTGTTCCTCGGTTTGTGGCAAGTCCAACGGCGGCAGAGGACAGCTGTAGTTCGACTCATCGACCGTGTCGTCGGCCATCGCGGTCGAGGGTGAGAAACTGAAGACAAGGGAGACGCCGAGCAGCAAAGCGTAGGCAGAGCCGACCAACCGCTGACGAAGGCGGCGGAACGCCAGTTCGATGTCCCAGCCCTCCAGGGTCGTGCGACGGTTCAGGTACAACGCAAACCCGCATGACACGTATATCGGTTCCCACACGATGAGGACCAGCGCGTAGAAGGCATTGGTCAGATGCTCGAGCCAATTCCAGCCGCTCTCGATCTCCAGCAGACTGCGCCAGGACCAGTCCAACTCGACCTGCTGGGGAATGAGCGCATAGAACAGTAGCATCAGGCCTATCCAGAAACACATCTCCAGGGTGCTGCCCATGGAGGTCAGGCATCGCACGACCCGCAGGTTCCTCTGGCCGAGCAGGGCAATGCGCTGCGCCCGCAGCAGTCCGTCCAGGCCTTCCAGTTGTTGAACAGGCAGGTTGAAACTGCGACTGAGGCTGAACCGCCGCCAGGTAAGGCTGGCGAGCAATTGCGGCTTGAGCGCGCGGGGCCAGGCTTTGAGCGCCTCCTTGAGCGACGGTGCAGCGCCGAACAGCGCCTGGGACAGAATCAGCAGCGGCAATCTTTCGTAAGCTGGTTTCAGCCACCAGAACAGCAACACGGCCGCGGACGGGTAATCCCAGAGCAGCACTGTGAGCAGCGCAAAGATGGGAAGGGTGACGATCGCCCAACTGGTCATCAGCAGGCGTCGGTGCTGGCGCGCCAGCAGAACACCGAGGTCGACCGCCTCCCAGGGATTGCGCGGGCGGATCGCCACGCGGGCTTCAGTCAGGCGCATGGGCGGTGCGTCCGGCGAAGATCAGGTAAGCGGCCACCAGCGCCCATAACGCGGCGCCGACCAGATATTTGGTGGTCGCGTGGGGCCAGGTCATCGACGACCAATAGGCCTCTATAAAAGCCGCGATCAGCAGAAACAGCATCACCCCGCCAATCAGGCGCACGCTGGTCCTGGCCGCCACTCGCAATGCTTCGCCACGGCGTAGCGAACCGGGAGCCAGCAATGCCCAGCCAAGTTTCAGGCCGGCAGCGCCTGCCAGAGCGATAGCGGTCAATTCGAAGGCGCCGTGGCCGACCACGAACGGCCAGAAGGTTTCGCCAAAGCCGACATCGGTCAAATGCCCTGCCACCGCGCCGATCATCAGCCCGTTGAAAAACAGGAAGAACAGGCTGCCCAGCCCAAACAGCAAACCGCTGGCAAAGGTCTGAAAGGCGATCCCGATGTTGTGCATGATGTAGTAGCCGAACATGAGCCAGTCGGTGCTCGACGCGCGTTCCGCAGCCTGACCGATGCGCCTTGCAGCGGGGTCGTACATGCTTTCCATCTCGCCCACCTGCGCGGGGCTTACAACGCTGTAGATCAGGTCTGGATAGGCGTAGACCAATAACCCCATGACGATCAGGCTGCCAAAGAACAACAGACACGCCAGCGCCACCAGTCGCCATTCGGTGCGCACCAGCCGAGGAAAGTCCGCCAGCACGAAGCTCAACAGTTGCGCGGCGAACTGACTGCGATGGCGGTACAACTGCTGGTGGCCGCGCATCGCCAGTTGTTGCAACGGTTCGATCAGATAACTGCTGTAACCGCGCTCCTGCGCCAGCGCCAGGTGCTGACAGATCCGCCGATAGTCCTCGGCGAAGCCGGTCCCCGCGTCATTCTTGCCTCGACTACGTTCCAGGACCACCAGACGCTCGGCGAATCGTTGCCATTCATCATCGTGGCGTTGTTCGAATTGGCGCTGCTTCATATCGACCGCCGCTTCATGCCGAACCCGCCAAGCCGCGAGCGATGCCGTTCAACTGACTCAGCGCCTGCTCCGGGGGCATGTTTGCCGGCATTTGCAGAGGGGCAATAAGGATGCCCGCCAGTTCCTGCGCGCGTGCCGCAGAGAGGCTGTCCTGTCGCTCGGCAAAGGACAGCACGGCGCGCTGCTCTTCGAGCGTCAATACCACGGGCGCGACGATGGCAGGTACTTGCGGCAACACCGGGCGCGCCGTCGGCGCATCGCGATAAATCACCAGCGTACCGGCCGCCAGATCACCCAGTCGTTTGAAAAAGGGATGCTGCAAACACGCGAATGCGCCCACGCTGTAGCCGAAAGGCAGCATGTCGACGAACCGCAGCAGGTTGCGCAGCAGCGACGCGGACCAGCCCACTGGCGTGCCGTCGTCATGGACCACGCGCAAACCCAGGAGCTGTTTGCCCGGCGTGCGGCCCTGGTGCAGCACTTCAAATAGCACCATGTACCACCAGTTGATGAGGAACAGCGCCAGCACGAAGATTCCTGTGCCGAATTCGCCAAACGCGTGGAGCAGGTAAAACAACGCAACCAGCAATGCACCACGAATCAACAGATCGATTGCAAATGCCAGCGACCGCGACAGCAGCCCCGCCGGACGCAGCACCAGATCGATGCCTTCCGGGGTTTCCATGCGGACACGGGTGTCCAGCGGAGCAGGCTGCGCAGCGTTGCTTGGCCAAGCGTGCGAGGGGGACATTGTCGGGAGGGGTACGCCAGAAAATAAAGCCTGATGCTAGCCAGCGCAGCAGTGCTAAGCAACCGGATGATTTGGAAGGCGGATGTGGGAAACGTCTTTAAACAGTTTCAGCCGGCATGCGAGTGAGCAGGGCGCTGCAGCGCATCTGTTAGACTGCGGCGGTCTTTGTTCAGGATCAGCCCGTGACTTCCAGCATCTTCTGGTACGACTACGAAACCACAGGGATCAATCCGCGAAACGATCGGCCGCTTCAAGTAGCCGGGATTCGCACGGACGATCAGCTCAACGAGATCGCCGAACCGGTCAATCTGTATTGCCAGCCCAGCGATGACATTCTGCCGCACCCCGCTGCGTGTCTGGTCACAGGCATCACGCCCGCGCGGCTGGCGGAAAAAGGTCTGTGCGAAGCGGACTTCATGACCCGCGTGCATGCCGAACTGTCACTGCCCGGCACCTGCGGTGCAGGCTATAACACGCTGCGATTCGATGACGAAATGACCCGCTACAGCCTCTATCGCAACTTTTTCGACCCCTACGGGCGGGAGTGGCAGGGCGGTAATAGCCGTTGGGATCTGATCGATGTCGTGCGCACCGCGTATGCGCTGCGGCCTGAAGGCATTGTCTGGCCGCAGGAGGAGGGGCGAGTCACTCTCAAACTCGAACGCCTGACAGCGGCCAATGGCATTGACCACGGCCAGGCACACGATGCGCTTTCCGATGTTCGTGCCACCATTGCATTGGCGCGTCTGGTGCGTGAGAAACAACCCAAGCTTTACGACTATCTTTTTCAACTGCGCAGTAAACACAAGGTTCACGAGCAGGTTCGTCTACTGCAGCCTCTGGTGCATATATCCGGACGGTTTTCCGCGGCGCGTAGTTATTTGAGTGTTGTACTACCGCTGGCCTGGCATCCGACCAACCGCAATGCCTTGATTGTGTGTGATCTGTTTCACGATCACAGCCCATTACTGGACGAGGACGCTGAGACGTTGCGTCAACGTTTATATACCCGGCGCGAAGATTTGCTGGAAGGGCAGTTGCCGGTTCCGCTCAAACTACTCCACATAAATAAATGTCCGGTGGTCGCGCCGTTAAGCGTGTTGCGCGAGGAAGATCGCCAGAGGTTGCAGTTGGATCTGCCTGTCTACAAAGAGCGCGTCATCCGTATGAACGAAGGGCAGGCAATCTGGCAAAAGAAGTTGAAAAGGGTTTATACAAGCGACGAATTCGCTGCCAGCGAAGACCCGGAACAGCAGTTGTATGATGGATTTATTAACGACCGGGATCGCCGACTTTGTGAACAGGTTCGAATTGCCGAGCCGCAACAGTTAGCCAACGAAGCGTGGTCGTTCGATGATCCGCGTCTTCCCGAACTGTTATTTCGCTATCGGGCGCGCAACTTTGCCGAAACCCTGAGCGTTGCCGAACAGCAGCGCTGGTTGAGTTTCTGTCGGCAACGCCTGACCGATCCGCAGGCCGGGGCGCCCAATACGCTCCAGGGTTTTACCAAGGCGTTGATAGCGCTCTCGCTGAAAGCCACGCCAGAGCAGCTGAAAGTCCTTTACCAGTGGCAGGATTACTCCCTGCAACTGCAGCAGCGACTAGGGTTGTGAATGCGACTGTCCGGCAACTAGCGCCAATAAAAAACGCCAGCTTTTGCTGGGTCGCACATCACTGTACAACGGCTTGGCAATACCTGGGATATTAGCCCAGCAGAGTTGCCCAGCTTTCAACCTCGTCACCGCCCCACTTGGCTTTCCACTCTTTCAAAGTTTTGTGATTGCCGCCTTTGGTTTCGATGATTTCACCGTTGTGCGGGTTCTTGTACTGCTTGACCTTGCGCGCGCGCTTGGTGCCCGTAGTTTTGACTACAGCGCCGCCACGTGGGGCCTTCAGTTTGGAGTCCGGATCCAGCAGCGCGATGATGTCGCGCAGGGACTTCTGGTATTCGCCCATTAGGGTGCGCAGTTTGCCTTCGAACTCAAGTTCCTTCTGCAGTTTGTCGTCTTGTTGCAGGTTTTGCAGACGAGCTTGCAGTTCTTTGATGGCTTCTTCTGTAGCGCGGTATTCGTTGATCAGGGACATGAGGGCTACCTGTGTTGTGATGGGCAGGGTGTAATGACGCAATAATAGTCACAGTATTTGCGCAAGTAAACATTTAAGAAATGTTTTATCTGTAGCATTTTGAAATAGCTGGCGGACATGCAAGGCTCATCAAAAAGTGTCTCATCTGCGAACCATAAAATAGCGCGCCTATTTAGTGCTTTTATCGTCGCCCTGTTTGACCAGGCTGCGCAACGCCGCGGCAGGAACGCTCTACCGTCGATCGGATCCTTTTTTTCGCCTGCGCAAATCATTCTCAACGGGTTACTGCACAGTCGCCGGGTAATCGCTAGAATAGCCGCCTTTGCGAAGTTCTGGAGTTTCCCCCCATGCGCACTTTTCGTCTGGTGATTGCTTGCCCGGACCGTGTTGGCATCGTTGCCAAAGTCAGTAACTTTCTGGCGTCATATAACGGCTGGATTACCGAAGCGAGCCATCACTCTGACAACCTCAGCGGCTGGTTTTTCATGCGCCATGAAATGCGTGCCGACACCCTGCCCTTCGATCTGGACGGCTTCCGCGAGGCATTCGCGCCGATTGCCGAAGAGTTTTCGATGGACTGGCGCATTACTGACTCTGATCAGAAAAAGCGCGTCGTGCTCATGGCCAGCCGTGAGTCTCACTGCCTTGCGGACCTGCTGCACCGCTGGCACAGCGACGAACTGGACTGCGAGATCGCCTGCGTGATTTCCAATCACCAGGACCTGCGCAGTATGGTCGAGTGGCACAACATTCCTTATTACCATGTGCCGGTTGACCCCAAGGACAAGGAGCCGGCCTTCGCCGAGGTTTCGCGTCTGGTCAAACAGCATGAAGCCGATGTCGTGGTACTGGCGCGCTACATGCAGATCCTGCCGCCGCAGCTGTGCCGCGAATACGCGCATCAGGTTATCAACATCCATCACAGCTTCCTGCCGTCGTTCGTCGGGGCCAAGCCTTATCACCAGGCATCGCTGCGCGGTGTGAAGCTGATCGGCGCAACGTGCCACTACGTAACCGAAGAGCTGGATGCCGGCCCGATCATCGAGCAGGATGTGGTGCGCGTCAGCCACCGCGATAGCATTGAGAACATGGTGCGTTTCGGTCGTGACGTCGAGAAGATGGTCCTGGCTCGCGGCTTGCGCGCGCACTTGGAAGACCGGGTGCTGGTGCATGACAACAAAACGGTCGTATTTGACTAAGCTGTTGATTCTGCCCATCGGCCTTCGCAGTCCGGGTTGCCGGCGGTAGCGATTTCACAACGCCTCCGCCAGTAGGCCGTGCTGCTTCAGGTCATGCGACGTGCGAATCTTCTGCAGCCACCGAGGCTTACGCCATGACCAACCCACTTGACAAAGCCACCTCCAAAGCCCCTCCCACCCTTGGCGAGGGGTGTCTCAGCCGTTACGATCCCGATGCTCTGTCGCCAGAAGACGGCACTGAGTTTGAAGGCGCGGCGCAGTTGTGGGAGCAGTTGAAGCCCGATGACGAGGAGAAATCAGGCGCTCTTGATCCGCAGTAGTTTGATCAGCAGCGGCTTGCCCACCATCAGCAGAAAAACCGGCCCGCCGGCTACCAGATAGAAATAGTACGTCACGATCCGCCAGATCAGAATCGCCGCCGCCGCGGTCGATTTCCCCACCATCGGCGTCAGTAAGGCCGCCGACGTCAACTCCGCTGCACCCGCGCCACCAGGCGACAGGCTGAACTGTCCGGCGCTCAGGGACAGCATCTGCACCAGAAACGTCCATGCCCAATCGATGTCCACGCCCAATCCGAGCAGTGCGAGATACAACACGCTGTAGCGCAGGCTCCAGTGCACGCAGGTCAGGACGAACACCTTGAGCAGTACGCGATGGGGCATCTTCCAGGTTTGCGCCAGGGCATCGCGAAAGTGCAGCAGCTTGCGGGCCCAGCGGATTCGCGTGCTGTGCTTGCGGTTCAGGCGTTTGAGCAGCTTGCCGTTGAACAGGATGATACGGCGGTGGTACCGGGCGAACCCCGCGCAGGCACACAGCCCGGCACCGATCAGCAAGGCGCTGGCGATGAGCATCCACTCCAGGTTCTCGCTGAGTTTGTGGAACACCGCATAAATCAGGATGCCGATCAGTGCCAGTAGAAAGAACACCAGGTCGTTGAGCTGATCGGTGGCGAACGCGGCGGTGCTTTTTGCCGGACCAATGCCGCAGCGTGACAGTAGAGCCACCAGAGTCAAAGGCGCACCACTGCCACCGGGGGTTGCGCTGTAGGCGAACTCAGTCGCCATGACCACTCCCAGACTCTTGCGCATCCCCAGCCCGCTGGCGCTTTCCCCCAACAGCAGGCGCAGGCGCATGGTGTTGGCGCACCAGCCCACCAGCACCATGCCGAACATGGCCAGAAACAGCGGCAGCGGGAAATTGCGCAGGCGATGGAGCATGTCCATTCCGCCCATGAACATCGGAATCATCAGGGCGAGCAACAAGACGACCGCCAGCCATACGAGTCGCTTCACGCGGTAGCCCTTGCGGCGCGCATGTATCGGGTTGGCTTGCGACCGGAGCAAATCAGCATGTCAGTGGGGGCGATAGGCACCTTGGTTGGGATCCTTGATAATTCGTCCTCGATTGACCACCCTCGACAATGGATGTTCGGTCTCGGGCGGTGATGGGGGCCGACGTGGCCGTGGCATGCGCTAGAGTGAAGGGGCCGACCCGGGTTGGCAATATTCGATGCAGGCAATGATGGGTTAATCGCCTTGGTCGTCCTGCAAACAACCCATACGATCTGTAGGTGAAGACATGCCGGATTCTCGACAAATTCTTATCGGTGCGGGCCTGGATGGCCAGCCGATCGGTCAGGCGTTGCATCTGGCCAATCGTCACGGCCTGATTGCCGGTGCGACGGGTACCGGTAAGACCGTGACGCTGCAGCGCCTGGCGGAAGCTTTCAGCGATGCCGGTGTGGCAGTGTTCGCGGCGGATATCAAAGGTGATCTTTGCGGGCTCGGCGCGGCAGGCAATCCGCAGGGCAAAGTCGCCGAACGCATCGCCAGCATGCCTTGGCTGAATCACAAGACGCAGGCTTATCCGGTTACGCTGTGGGACGTCAATGGCCAGTCCGGTCATCCACTGCGCACGACGTTGTCGGAAATGGGACCGCTGTTGCTGGGAAGTCTTCTTGAGTTGACTGACAGCCAACAATCGGCGCTGTATGCCGCGTTCAAGATCGCCGACCGGGAAGGTCTGCTCCTGCTGGACATCAAGGACCTCAAGGCACTGCTCAACTACCTGCGTGAAAATCCGCAGGTGCTGGGCGAGGACAGCGCGCTGGTGACCACCGGCTCCAGTCAGGCTCTGTTGCGGCGTCTGGCGGTGCTGGAACAGCAGGGGGCCGAAGCATTGTTTGGCGAACCTGCGTTGCAATTGGAGGACATTCTGCAACCGGCGAGTGATGGGCGAGGGCGCATTCATTTGCTCGATGCCAGTCGCCTGGTGCATGAGGCACCAAAGGTCTACGCGACGTTCCTGTTGTGGTTGCTGGCTGAATTGTTCGAGCAATTGCCGGAGCGCGGCGATGCCGACAAACCGCTGCTGGCGCTGTTTTTCGACGAGGCCCATCTGCTTTTCGCCGACACGCCCAAGGCCTTGCAGGACCGCCTTGAGCAAGTGGTACGGCTGATCCGTTCAAAAGGTGTGGGGGTGTACTTCGTCACGCAATCTCCGGGGGATCTGCCGGACAACATCCTGGCCCAACTCGGATTGCGGATTCAGCATGGCCTGCGGGCCTTCACCAGTAAGGAGCAGAAATCATTGAGGGCTGTGGCGGATGGATTCCGGCCCAATCCCGAATTCGATACGCTGACGGTATTGACCGAGCTGGCCATTGGCGAAGCGTTGGTGGGCACCTTGCAGGAGAAGGGCACACCTGAGATGGTCAAGCGCGTGCTGGTGGCGCCTCCGCAATCGCGAATCGGGCCACTGAGCGAGGCCGAGCGAGCCGCATTGATTGCCCAGTCGCCGCTGGCCGGGCGTTATGACAAGCCTATTGACCGTGAGTCGGCCTATGAAATGCTTCTCGCGCGCAAGGGGGCTGCACCTGACACGGCGCAAGCTCCGGCTGCTGAAGACAAGCCGAAAGGTGATTTCGCGGATATGGCGGGCGGATTTCTGGGTGGACTGGCAGGCCAAGCGGTCAAGAGCGCAATGCGTCAGGCGGCGAATCAGATTGGACGGGAGTTGGTGCGGGGGTTGATGGGGTCGTTGCTGGGCGGCAGCAAGAAACGCCGTTGAAGCTGTCTTGCGCCTGTGGGAGCACGCTTGCCCGCGAACAAAGCGCCGCGACTTTCTGACAGACTACGTCATCGTTCGGGCAAGCGCGCTCCTACAGGCTATGCACAGAAAAATGCCCATTCATTGAATGGGCATTTTCGAATCAAGCAGTCAGTTGAGTCAGGCCAGCGCCTTGGACGCCAGCCAGAACAGACCTGCCGACAGCGCAATGGTCGCCGGAAGGGTCAGCACCCAGGCCAGCAGAATATTGCGAACGGTACCACCTTGCAGGCCGCTCTTGTTGGCCACCATGGTCCCGGCCACACCCGAAGACAGGATATGGGTAGTCGATACCGGCAGGCTGAACACGTTGGCCAGTGCGATGGCGCTGGCGGTGGTGATTTGTGCGGACATGCCTTGTGCGTAAGTCATGCCTTGCTTGCCGATCTTCTCGCCAATGGTCAGTACCACGCGTTTCCAGCCAACCATGGTGCCGATACCCAGGGCCAGTGCCACGGCGAAGATTACCCAGAACGGTGCGTATTCTGTGGTGGTCGTCAGGTCCTTGCGCAGTTTCTCCAGATCGGATTTCTCACGGGCATCGAGCGCAGGCAGTTTGCCAACCTTACGTGCAGTGTCGTCCAGACACAGCAGATAGCGGCGCACTTCGATGCGATGCTCGGGGGCCAGGCCGCGGTAGTCGGTCACGCCTTTGAGGTTGTTGAGCAGAGCGTCGATGGTCGGCTCGGTCTGCTCGGGGTTGCAACTGAAACGTTCAGGCAGATCGCCAGTGGCCGACTTGCCCAGCGCCAGGTATTCACCGAGCGTTGCGGCATTGCGCTGGTAGAACTGGCTGAGGTGCAAAGTCGCGTCGCGGGTGCGCTCGATCTGGTAGGTCGTGCTGCTCAGATCCAGAACGAATTGCGCCGGTACGATACCGATCAGTACCAGCATGATCAGACCGATGCCTTTCTGGCCATCGTTGGAGCCGTGCACGAAACTGACGGCCATGGCCGAAATCACCAGCACCAGACGATTCCAGAAAGGCGGATGTTTTTTATCTTTCAGATTGCGGCGCTGTTCGGGTGTGTTGTGCATCTTCGACAACGGACGCCAGGTCTTGAGGGCCCACAAACCCAAGCCGGCGACAACGAATCCCATCACAGGCGAGAATACCAGCGAGGCGCCGATATCGATTGCCTTCTGCCAGTTGACGCCTTCTGCCAGTGGAATATGGTTGATCAGCGAATTGGCCAGACCCACGCCCAGAATCGAACCGATCAGCGTGTGCGAGCTGGACGCCGGAATCCCGAAGTACCAGGTTCCCAGGTTCCAGGTGATCGCGGCCGCCAGGAGCGAGAAAACCATCGCCAGGCCGTGACCGGTGTTGACGTTGATCAGCAACTCGACCGGCAGCAGGTGAACGATGGCATAAGCCACGCCAACGCCGCCGAGCAGCACCCCGAGAAAGTTAAAAACACCCGAGAAGAACACGGCCAGATGTGGCGGCATGGCTTTGGTGTAAATGACTGTCGCCACCGCGTTGGCGGTGTCATGAAAGCCATTGATGAACTCGAAGGT
The DNA here is from genome assembly GCF_002934685.1 of Pseudomonas bohemica. Taxonomy (GTDB): domain Bacteria; phylum Pseudomonadota; class Gammaproteobacteria; order Pseudomonadales; family Pseudomonadaceae; genus Aquipseudomonas; species Aquipseudomonas bohemica. The sequence continues at coordinate 204,900 of NZ_NKHL01000115.1, read as the reverse complement.
GAGGACAAAAGCCAGGGCGAGCAGCAAGCTCACAATCACCCAAGCGTCCAGTCCGCTGAATAAATCGATCATGGAAGGTTTTCTGACCCGGTATTAAGGGGGCGGGATTATGACAGAAAAAAAACTAATCGATAGGCACGCCGCTAATTGGTAGCAACCTGCAACGAAATTTCTGCCGAGCCACCCCGTTGACTTCCTGTCAGGAAGCGAAATGTAAAACGCATTTCACTTCAACCTTAGCTGAAACCGGTCGAGGCGAATCAAGCCTCCGGCTGCGGCTCGTCCGACGGTGATCCCGACGCTTAGGGTCAAGGCTCTTCTTTGAGCTCTTCTTCCATCTTCTGGAGTTCTTGCTTGAATGCCTGATCGAGCAAGCTGGCACGTTTGCGCCAAGGCTTGCGTTCTGGCTCCGGCTGAGCGGCGTAGGTGGTCACTTCGCCGCCGTATACTTCCTTGTAACGTTGTTCCTGGCGCTCTAATTCGGCGCGCAGTTCATCTTTGGTCACGTTATTACCTGATAGTGTCAAGTTTGATTCCGGTGATAACGCAGTGCCTGGAAGTGTCGTATGCCCCTGACCGATCAGCTGCGCTAAACGTTTGCGATCAGTTCTGGACGAGGTATTGAACACTTCTGTCACATGCGGCTACGCGCACCAGAACGACAAAACTGTCGTAGCTACATTCTTCTTTCGGGTTGCCAGTCTGCTGGCGAATTGACCAGGCTTCTGGCCCGTCTATCGCCGGGCGGTGCACTCGGGTAGTGCACGCAGCGTGTTGATTGGATCCATGCCCGACTGAGCTATGGACGTCACCCACGCCTTGGCGTTATAGCGCGTCAATTGACCGGTACTATCTCCAAGAAGATCACAAGAGTCAACTGTAGAGAGCGCTGTAATTGAATAACTGAGGAGAAATACTGTTTTCTTGTACGAAGGTTCCGAAGTTTGCCGAGTAAAATTATCGCGAAACTTTGTTAGTCATAAACAGTGTGGCAGAGACAGAATTCTGGCGACGTAATTCCTCTATGCGTCGTTCAGTCCGGTAAATGCAAATGTATTTGGAATTCTACAATTGAAGATGCAGCGAGAAGCGGAGATAAAAACGGCCTTGCGGGTAGCAAGGCCGTGCCTGGGACTTCTCAGTGGGTACCTGACCAGTATTTCCAAGAAGCCACCGGGTGGCGTGTGAAAGGTATAAGCAACCGGGCGGCGGGTCAATTGCGATTATCGGCCAGTGGTTCGATAATCGCCCAAATCTGCCTTGCCGGTGTATCTAAAAGAGGCGAGAGTGGCGCTACAGACGGCCTCCACGGCTACGACGAACGGTGTCAACATGAACGACCAACTGCGTAATTCCTTTGCTTCCCTGGCCCCGCCCATCGTGGCGTCTCCGGCCAAACGGATTCAAGCCTTGACGGGTGATCCTGACTTCATGACATCGCTGGCGCGCGGTTTGGCGGTCATTCATGCCTTTCAGGAGCGCAAGCGGCACCTGACCATCGCGCAGATCAGCCATCGAACCGAGATTCCTCGTGCCGCCGTGAGGCGGTGTCTGCACACCCTGATCAAACTCGGGTACGCGACCACGGATGGCCGCACCTATTCATTACTGCCCAAAGTACTGACCCTGGGCCACGCGTACCTGTCGTCGACGCCGCTGGCGGTATCTTCCCAGCCGTACCTGGACCGCATGAGCAATCAATTGCACGAGGCCTGTAACATGGCCACCCTCGAAGGCGATGACATCCTTTATATCGCTCGGTCGGCAACGACTCAGCGGCTCATTTCCGTAGACCTTGCGGTAGGGGGTCGTCTGCCGGCGTACTGCACGTCTATGGGCCGGATTCTTCTGGCGGCGCTGGATGATGTCTCGTTGCAGGAATATCTCGATCACGTCGACCTGCAACCCAAGACCAGCCGCACCTTGCGCACCGCCGACGCATTGCTTGAATGTTTGCAGCAGGTTCGTCAGCAGGGCTGGTGTATTGTCGATCAGGAACTCGAGCAGGGCCTGCGCTCGATTGCGGTGCCGGTTTACGACGCTTCGGGTCAGGTGCTGGCGGCGCTGAATGTCAGTACCAGCGCGGCGCGGGTGAGCCGCAACGAGCTGGAGCAGAAATTTCTCCCGATCATGCTCGACGCCAGTCGAGACCTGAGTACGCAACTATTTACCTGATTCTGCCTTCGCAACTCTCCGTTCGATTATCGAACAGATAGTCGATTATCGGATTGTTCCGCATAACGCTCAGGCATAACCTGAATCGCATCCCGGCGCAGATCGACGTGCCGCTCACCGATTGAGATTTTGAACCTGGAGCACCCCATGGCTGAAATTCTTTCCCTGCACGATGCTGTGAAGCAATTCGTCAACGATGGCGACACCGTTGCGCTCGAAGGCTTCACCCATCTGATTCCTACAGCAGCTGGTCATGAGATCATCCGTCAGAGGAAGAAAGATCTGACCCTGGTCCGCATGACCCCCGATCTGATCTACGACCAGTTGATCGGTGCGGGTTGTGCGAAAAAGCTGATTTTCTCGTGGGGTGGTAACCCTGGTGTCGGCTCGTTGCATCGCCTGCGTGACGCCGTTGAAAAACAGTGGCCGCAGCCGATGGAAATCGAAGAGCACAGCCATGCCGACTTGGCCAATGCTTACGTTGCCGGCGCCTCGGGCCTGCCGTTCGCGGTGCTACGTGCCTACGCCGGTTCCGACCTGCCGAAGGTCAACCCGCTGATCAAATCCGTCACCTGCCCATTTACCGGCGAGGTGCTGGCCGCGGTGCCTGCCGTGCGCCCGGATGTGACCGTGATCCACGCGCAGAAAGCCGACCGTAAGGGCAACGTGCTGTTGTGGGGCATCCTCGGTGTGCAGAAAGAAGCGGCCTTGTCTGCCAGGCGCTGCATCGTCACGGTTGAAGAAATCGTCGATGACCTGAACGCGCCAATGAACGCGTGTGTCCTGCCGACCTGGGCTCTGAGCGCAGTCTGCGTCGTACCGGGCGGCGCGCATCCGTCCTACGCTCATGGTTACTACGAGCGCGACAACCGTTTCTATCAAGCGTGGGACCCGATCGGGCGTGATCGTGAGGCATTTTCGGCCTGGATCGACGAATACATCCACGGCACCCCTGATTTCAGTGAGTTCCAGAGCAAGCTGGCCCGCGCTTCGGAGGCAAAATAATGACCTACACCACCAGTGAAATGATGACCGTAGCCGCTGCCCGTCGCTTGAAGAACGGCTCGGTCTGCTTCGTCGGTATTGGCCTGCCATCCAAAGCCGCCAATCTGGCGCGCCTGACATCTTCGCCTGATGTCGTGCTGATCTATGAGTCCGGGCCGATTGGCGCCAAGCCCAACGTGCTGCCGCTGTCCATTGGCGATGGCGAACTGGCGGAAACCGCTGACACCGTGGTGTCCACCAGCGAGATCTTCCGCTACTGGCTGCAGGGTGGCCGGGTCGATGTCGGCTTCCTGGGTGCCGCTCAGGTCGACCGCTTCGGCAACATCAACACCACCGTGGTGGGTGATTACCACAATCCCAAGGTACGTCTGCCCGGCGCCGGCGGGGCACCGGAGATCGCAGGTTCGGCCAGGGAAGTACTGATCATTCTGAAGCAGTCCTCCCGCGCCTTCGTCAACAAGCTGGACTTCGTCACCTCGGTCGGTCACGGCGAGGGTGGGGATTCGCGCAAACGCCTTGGGCTGCCGGGGGCGGGGCCCGTCGGCATCATCACCGACCTGTGCATCATGGAGCCCGAGGCGGGCACCAATGAGTTCGTCGTGACCGCACTGCATCCGGGCGTCACGCGTGAACAAGTGATCGCCGCCACCGGTTGGGAGCTGCGCTTCGCCGACAATGTAGTCGTGTCCGAGGAGCCGAGCGAGTATGAACTGTCTGCCCTGCGTGATCTGGAGGCGCGTACCGCTGCCGCTCACGGTCAGGCACCGGGAGAAGCATGATGCGCGATGTGTATATCTGCGATGCGATCCGTACCCCCATCGGCCGTTTTGGCGGCGCGCTGGCGACCGTTCGCGCCGACGATCTGGCGGCCCTGCCGATCAAGGCGCTGATCGAGCGCAACCCATCAGTGAACTGGCAGGAAGTCGACGAGGTGTTCCTCGGCTGCGCCAATCAGGCCGGTGAAGACAACCGCAACGTGGCGCGCATGGCCGCGCTGCTGGCCGGGCTGCCGGAAACCGTGCCGGGCGTGACCGTCAATCGCCTATGCGCTTCGGGGCTGGACGCTGTCGGCTCCGCGTTCAGGGCCATCGCGTCGGGCGAAATGGAGCTGGCGATTGCCGGGGGTGTCGAGTCCATGTCCCGCGCGCCCTTCGTCATGGGCAAGGCCGATGCTGCGTTCGGTCGCGGTCAGAAGCTTGAAGACACCACGCTGGGCTGGCGCTTCGTCAACCCGCAAATGAAAGATCAGTACGGCGTGGAAACCATGCCCCAGACCGGCGACAACGTCGCCGAAGACTACAAGGTTTCCCGTGAAGATCAGGACGCCTTTGCCCTGCGCAGCCAGCAACGCACTGCCGCAGCCCAGGCCAATGGCTTCTTCGCCGAAGAGATCGTGCCCGTGCGCATTGTCCATAAAAAGGGCGAAACCATCGTCGACAAGGACGAACACCCGCGTGCAGACACCAGTCTCGAAGCGCTGAGCAAACTCAAGCCTGTCAATGGTTCCGGCAAGACGGTCACCGCCGGTAATGCAGCGGGTCTGAATGATGGTGCCGTGGCGTTGATCCTGGCCTCGGCCGAAGCGGTCAAGAAACATGGCCTGACCCCTCGCGCTCGCGTGTTGGGCATGGCCAGTGCCGGGGTCGAGCCGCGGGTGATGGGCATCGGTCCGGTCCCGGCCGTACGCAAGCTGGTCGAGCGCCTTGGCCTGGCGGTTTCTGATTTCGATGTGATCGAACTCAACGAAGCCTTCGCCAGCCAGGGGCTGGCAGTGATGCGCGAACTGGGCATCGCCGACGATTCATCCAAGGTCAATCCGAACGGCGGTGCCATTTCGCTGGGCCACCCGTTGGGCATGAGCGGGGCGCGGCTGGTGCTGACGGCGTTGCATCAATTGGAGAAAACCGGCGGCAGCAAAGCATTGGCGACAATGTGCGTCGGTGTAGGACAGGGCCTGGCCCTGGCGATAGAAAGATAAGCGACACACGTCTGAAAACAACCACCCGAGTCATCGCTTGCCTCCACGAAAAGGCAACTGATCGCTTGGGTGGTTGTCCTTGTGATGTCGAAGTGTTACTGCTTAAGTCTAACTGTTTCAGGTTATGTCGTAGACTCACGCTTTAGGCTGGTCTTTATAAAACTGGGGAAAAAATAATGACAACGACTCACTACACCGGAGAAGAAAGGAGCAAACGGATTTTTGCGATTGTGGGCGCCTCTTCGGGCAACCTCGTGGAATGGTTCGACTTCTATGTCTATGCCTTCTGCGCGATCTACTTCGCACCGGCTTTCTTCCCGTCCGATGACCCGACCGTACAGCTGCTCAACACCGCTGGCGTCTTCGCCGCGGGCTTTTTGATGCGCCCGATTGGTGGCTGGCTGTTTGGCCGGGTGGCCGACAAACATGGCCGCAAGAACTCGATGATGATCTCGGTCCTGATGATGTGCGCTGGCTCGTTGGTCATCGCCTGTCTGCCGACCTACGCGGCAATCGGGGCCTGGGCGCCGTTTCTGCTGTTGATCGCGCGGCTGTTTCAGGGCTTGTCGGTGGGTGGCGAGTACGGCACTACGGCCACGTACATGAGTGAGGTCGCGTTGCGGGGGCAACGGGGTTTCTTCGGCTCGTTCCAGTACGTGACGCTTATCGGCGGTCAATTGCTGGCGGTGCTGACCGTGGTCATCCTGCAGCAGTTTCTCAGTGCCGATGAGCTGAAAGCCTACGGCTGGCGCATCCCGTTCGTGGTGGGCGCCATCGCTGCAGTGATCTCCTTGCTGCTGCGTCGCTCGCTCAAGGAAACCACCACTGCCGAAGTGCGTCAGGACAAGGACGCCGGCAGCATGTCCGCGCTGTTCCGTGATCACAAACGCGCGTTCATTACCGTGCTGGGTTACACCGCCGGTGGCTCGTTGATTTTCTACACCTTCACTACGTACATGCAGAAATACCTGGTGAACACCGTGCACATGGACGCCAAGGTCGCCAGTTACATCATGACCGGCGCGCTGTTTCTCTATATGTGCATGCAACCGGTGTTCGGTATCCTGGCGGACAAAATCGGCCGTCGCGCTTCGATGCTTTGGTTCGGTGGTCTGGGCACAATCTGCACCGTACCGTTGCTGATGACGCTCAAGACCACGACCAGCCCGATCATGGCGTTCATCCTGATCACGCTGGCACTGGCCATCGTCAGTTTCTACACCTCCATCAGCGGCCTGGTGAAAGCCGAAATGTTCCCGGTGCATGTGCGTGCATTGGGAGTGGGCCTGGCGTACGCCGTGGCCAATGCCATCTTCGGTGGTTCGGCGGAATTCGTTGCGCTGAGTTTCAAAAACATGGGGTCGGAAAACATCTTCTACTGGTACGTGACGGGCATGATGGCGATCGCCTTCCTCTTCAGCCTGCGGTTGCCGAAGAAGCCGGACTACCTGCATGAAGACCATTGATCCCGTTGCGCGCGCCTGCAACCGGGCGCGCGTCATCGATGTTCTTCAATGACATCCTCGCAAGTGCTCGATAACAAGGGAGCTGCCATGGCATTCGTACAACTTCAAGACGGTCAACTGCATTACGAGATCGAGGGTCCCACGGATGCTCCGGTGCTTGTTCTGTCCAATTCTCTGGGTACTGATCTGCACATGTGGGATGCGCAGATCGCTTCGTTCAGCAAGTCGTTCCGGGTCTTGCGTTACGACACCCGTGGCCACGGCAAGTCTGGGGTGAGTCACGGCCCTTACAACATCGAGCAACTGGGCCGCGATGTGCTGGGGTTGCTCGATGCGTTGGAGATCAAGCGCGCGCATTTTTGTGGCCTGTCCATGGGGGGCCTGATCGGTCAGTGGCTGGGTATTCATGCCAGTGACCGGTTGCACAAGCTGGTTTTGTGCAACACCGCTGCGAAGATTGGTGGACCTGACACTTGGAACCCCCGAATTGAAGCGGTAGAGAAGGGTGGACAGCAGGCGATGCTGGAGCTGGGGGCTGGCGCTGTAGGGCGTTGGTTCACGCCGGAGTTTGCCCGTGATCATGTCGACAAGGTCAAGGCGGTGACTGATGTGTTGGCGGCAACTTCACCAGTGGGGTACGCGGCGTGCTGCGCGGCGGTGCGTGATGCGGATTTCCGCGGCCAAGTGGGTTCGATTGCGGTTGATACATTGGTGATTTGTGGCAGTCATGACGCTGTGACGACGGTTGAGGATGGGCATTATCTGCAAAACCATATTCATGGGGCCCAGCTTTCGGATTTCTACGCGGCGCATCTTTCCAGCGTTGAGTTGGGTGATGTGTTTGCCTGGCGCGTTAATGAGTTTTTGTTGAGCTGAGTTGGCGTTGAGATGGCGTGTATATCCATGTCTGCGGTAACTGCGACTCATGGTTCCGCTTTTTACAGCGGGTCAATTTTGTAAGAGCAACAAAAGTGGCCAAAGCGCTTTTCGAAAGTGACCCGCTGTAAGAGCGGAATCGATATTAGCGCCAACGCAAACAACGGATATACACACAAACCAGCGCCACATCCGACACCCATAAAAAAACCCACCAAATGGTGGGTTTTTTATCGAACGTCGAATCAGAACATCCGCGTTTCCGGGACATCACCCGAGGTCGGCTTTTTATCGCCCTTCGGGGTTTGCTCGTACCAGCCGCCACCCAGCGCCCGATAGAGGTTCACCTCACTGTTGAGCTGCGACAGACGATCAGTGATCAACGATTGTTGCGCACTGAACAACTGACGCTGGGCATCGAGGAAGGTCAGGTTGCTGTCGATGCCGATGCGGTAGCGACGCTCTGCCAGGCGGTAGTAGTCCTGGTTGGCGTTGACGAAGTCGTTCTGCGCCTTGAGCTGATCGGTGAAGGTCTTGCGTGCGGCCAGACCGTCGGAGACTTCCTGGAAGCCCGTCTGAATCGCCTTCTCGTAGTTGGCGACGCCGATGTCCTTCTGGATCTTCGAGTAATCCAGGCTCGCACGCAGGCTGCCCGCGTTGAAGATCGGCAGATTGATCTGTGGCTCGAACAGCCAGGAGCCCGAACCGCCCTTGAACAGGCCGCTCAGATCACTGCTGGCAGTCCCGGCACTGGCGGTCAGGCTGATGCTCGGGAAGAACGCTGCACGTGCCGCGCCGATGTTGGCATTGGCTGCCTTCAGACTATGCTCGGCCTGGAGGATGTCCGGACGGCGTTGCAGCAGCTCCGATGGCAGACCGGCCGGCAATTCGTTGAGCATGTCGGCGCTCAGCGGTTGCGAAGCTGGCAGGTTGGCTGGCAGCCCAGTGCCCAGCAGCAGGACCAGGTTGTTTTCATCTTGCGCGACCAGACGCTGGTATTGCGCCAGTTTGACGCGGGCGCTTTCCACCGACGTGCGCGACTGCGCCAGATCCAGCGCCGAGGCGACGCCGACTTCGTTGCTGCGCGAGGTCAGCCGCAAGCTTTCTTCGAAGGCGCCGAGGGTGTCCTGGGTCAGCTTCAGCAGCTCCTTGTCCGCCTGCCAGGTCAGATAAGCGTTGGCGACGTTGGCCACCAGGCTGATCTGTGTGCTGCGACGGGCCTCTTCGCCGGCGAAGTAAGTTTCCAGGGCTTGCTCGCTCAAGCTGCGCACGCGGCCGAACAGGTCCAGTTCATAGGCGCTGACGCCCAGGCCGACCGAGTACTGGCTGGTGATGCCCTCCCGGCCGGTCTGCGACAGGTCTGCTGGCACCCGCTGACGGGTACCGGAAGCATCGACGGACACTGCCGGGAACAGGTCCGCACGCTGGATGCGGTACTGTGCCCGGTAGGCGTCGATATTCAGCGCCGCGACACGCAGATCGCGGTTATTGCTCAGCGACGTCTGAATCAACTGTTGCAGCGCCGGGTCATGAAAGAACTGGCGCCAGCCTTGTTCAGCGGCTGCCTGGTTGGCCGCTTCGGCCGGCGCGTACGCCGGGCCTTGCGGATACTGGGCGGCCACGGGGGCCGCGGGCTGCGTGTAATCAGGGATCAACGAGCAGCCGCTAAGTACGAACGCGGTAACTGCCAGAGAGATCAGGGACTTGCTCATTGGCCAGCCTCATCGTGTGGGATGTGTTTCTGTTTGCTCTTGAACAATCCGGATACCGATACGAAGAACAGCGGCACCCAGAAGATCGCCAGAATGGTAGCGGTGATCATACCGCCGATCACGCCGGTACCGATCGAATGCTGACTGCCCGAACCTGCACCGCTGGAGATCGTCAGTGGCACCACGCCGAGGATGAACGCCATCGACGTCATCACGATCGGACGCAGACGCATCCGGCATGCTTCCACCGCCGCATCCATCAGCGACTTGCCCTGTTCATGCAGCTCTTTGGCGAACTCGACGATGAGAATGGCGTTCTTCGCCGCCAGACCCACTGTCACCAACAGGCCCACCTGGAAGAACACGTCGTTGGACAGGCCGCGCAGGCTGGTTGCCATCAGCGCACCGATCACACCGAGCGGAACCACCAGCAGAACAGCGATCGGAATCGACCAGCTCTCGTACAGTGCCGCCAGACACAGGAACACGACGAGCACCGAAATCGCATACAGCGCCGGGGCCTGCGAGCCGGAGAGCCGCTCTTCGAACGACAGGCCGGTCCAGGAGTAGCCGATACCCTGCGGCAGTTGCTGCGACAGTTTCTCGATTTCCGCCATCGCCTGACCGGTACTGTAACCAGGGGCTGGAGTACCGAGGATTTCTTCCGCTGGAACACCGTTGTAACGCGACAGTTTCGGCGATCCGTACACCCACTCGCCGCCGGCGAAAGCGTCGAACGGAACCATGGTGCCGCTGGCGTTACGCACGTACCACTTCTTCAGGTCTTCAGGGCTCATCCGGGATTTTGCATTACCCATGATGTACACCTTCTTCACCCGCCCGCGGTCGATGAAGTCGTTGACGTAGCTACCGCCCATCGCCACCGACAGCGTGGTGTTGATGTCGGATTGGGTCACGCCGAGGGCGCGGGCTTTTTCGTCATCGATGATCAACTGGTATTGCGGTTCGTCGGTCAGACCGTTAGGGCGCACACCGGCCAGCACCTTGCTCTGCGAGGCCAGGCCCAACAGTTGGTTACGTGCCTGCATGAGCTTCTCGTGGCCCAGACCCGCCTGATCCTGCAGATACAGGTCGAAACCGGTAGCGTTACCCAGCTCCAGTACCGCGGGTGGAACAACGGCAAAAGACATCGCGTCCCGGAAGCCAAAGAAGTGGGCCTGAGCCCGTTTGGCCACTTCGAACACGCTGTTGGACGAGTCACGATCTTCCCATGACTTGAGCATCACGAATGCCAGACCGGAACTCTGTCCACGGCCTGCGAAGTTGAAGCCGTTGATCGAGAATACGGAATTGACGCCCGGATCGGTCACCAGGTATTCGCGCATCTTGTCCAGGGTGTCTTGAGTCCGCTCGGCGGTCGAGCCGGGTGGCGTCTGCACCTGCGCGAAGATGATGCCCTGGTCTTCTTCAGGCAGGAACGCCGTCGGAATGCGAGTGAACATCCAGATCATGCCGCCGAAGATCAGCAGGTAGACGAGGAACGCCGGGATTTTGTGACGGATGATGTTGCCGACACCACGCTCGTAGCTCAATACACCGCGATCGAACGTGCGGTTGAACCAGCCGAAGAAACCTTTGCGCGGCTGACCGTGTTTTTCGGAATCGATCGGCTTGAGCAGCGTCGCACACAGGGCCGGGGTGAAGACCAATGCGACCAGTACCGAGAGCGCCATCGCGGACACCACGGTGATCGAGAACTGTCGATAGATCACACCGGTGGATCCACCAAAGAATGCCATTGGCAGCAGTACCGCCGACAGCACCATGGCGATACCTACCAGAGCGCCCTGAATCTGTTCCATGGACTTGCGCGTGGCGTCTCGGGGAGACAAGTGCTCCTCGGCCATCACCCGCTCGACGTTTTCCACCACAACGATCGCATCGTCCACCAACAGACCGATCGCAAGCACCATGCCGAACATGGTCAAGGTGTTGATGGTGAAGCCGGCCGCGGCGAGGATACCGAAGGTCCCCAGCAGTACCACCGGCACGGTCATCGTGGTGATGATGGTGGCGCGGAAGTTTTGCAGGAACAGGTACATCACCAGGAACACCAGAATGATCGCTTCACCCAGGGTGTGTACTACCCCGCTGATCGATTCTTTCACCACTGGGGTGGTGTCATATGGGTAGACGACTTTCATGCCCGGTGGAAAGAACGGTTCCAGACGACCGATGGTGTCGCGAATGGCCTTGGAGGTGTCCAGTGCGTTCGCGCCGGTAGCCAGTTTGATTGCGATACCTGACGCCGGCTTACCATTGTATTGCGCATCAATACTGTAGTTTTCGCCGCCCAGACCAATGCTGGCGACGTCTTTCAAGCGTACTTGAGAGCCATCCTGATTGACCTTGAGCAGGATGTTGCCGAACTGCTCGGAGGTCTGCAGACGAGTCTTGCCGATGATGGTCGCGTTGAGCTGCTGGCCCTTGACCGCTGGCAAACCACCGATCTGCCCGGAGGACACCTGAACGTTCTGTGCAGTGATGGCCGACTTGACGTCAACCGGAGTCAGCTGGAAGTTGTTCAGCTTGTCCGGGTCGAGCCAGATGCGCATCGCGTACTGCGCACCGAACACCTGGAAGTCACCTACACCCGGAGTACGGGCGATCTGATCCTGGATGTTGGACACGATGTAGTTGGACAAGTCTTCCTTGCCCATGCTGCCGTCTGCGGATACCAGACCGACCACCAACAGGAAGTTCTTCACTGCCTTGGTCACGCGCAGGCCCTGCTGTTGCACCTCTTGAGGCAGCAGCGGGGTGGCCAGGTTGAGCTTGTTCTGCACCTGAACCTGAGCGATATCCGGGTTGGTACCCTGGTTGAAAGTCACGGTGATGGTCATGCTGCCATCAGAGTTACTTTCCGACGAGATATAGCGTAGGTTGTCGATGCCGTTCATCTGCTGCTCGATAACCTGTACCACGGTGTCCTGCACGGTCTGTGCGGACGCACCCGGGTAGGTCACCTGGATCGCGATGGCCGGTGGCGCAATGGCCGGGTACTGGTTGATCGGCAGATTGAGGATCGATAGAGCCCCGACCAGCATGATCACGAGGGCAATTACCCACGCGAAAATGGGACGGTCGATGAAAAACTTCGACATGGATCAATTACTCCCTTGGGCGGGAGCCGGCGCGGCAGGCTTGATGTTGGCGGCTTCCGCTACCTTCACTTCGGCGCCCGGCTTGACGTACTGCAGGCCTTCGGTGATCACGCGATCGCCTGGATTGAGGCCTTTCTCCACCACCCAGTCAGCGCCGCTGGTGCGATTGGCGACAAGTGTGCGTAGCTCCACCTTGTTGTCCTGATTGACGACCAGCGCAGTCGGAACGCCTTTCAGGTCACGGGTGACGCCTTGCTGCGGCACCAGAATCGCCTTCTCGTTAACGCCCGATTGCAGACGCGCGTGCACGAACATGCCTGGAAGCAACGTGTGGTTGGGATTCGGGAAAACAGCGCGAAGGGTGACCGAGCCTGTGGTCTGGTCAACGGAAACTTCGGAGAATTCCAGCTTGCCGTCTACCGGGTATTGGCTGTTGTCTTCCAGGGTCAGCTTGACCTTGGCAGCGTTGTCACCGGCTTTCTGCAGCTTGCCGCTTTCCAGCTCGCGACGCAGACGCAGCAACTCGGTCGACGACTGCACCACGTCCACATAAATAGGGTCGAGTTGTTGAATGGTTGCCATCGCATCGGTCTGGCCATTACTCACCAGCGCACCCTCGGTGACCAGCGAACGACCTATGCGACCGGAAATCGGTGCATACACCTTCGTATAGCGCAGATTGATCTCGGCGGTCTGCACGGCGGCCTGAGCTTCGCGGGCATTGCCGACGGCGGTGTCGTATTCCTGGCGGCTGACGGCCTGCTCGTTGATCAACTGCTTGTAGCGACCTGCCAGCGAGTTGGTCGCATCGAAGGTCGCCTTGGCGCTATTGAGGTTGGCCTCATACACGGCAGGGTCGATCTGATACAGCTGCTGGCCGGCTTTTACGTCCGTACCTTCAGTGAACAGGCGCTTGAGAATGATGCCGTTGACCTGGGGACGCACTTCCGCAACGCGATAGGCAGTGGTGCGGCCGGGCAGGTCGGAGACCAGCGTGTAAGGCTGGGGCTGGAGGGTCACGACGCCGACCTGAGGGGGCGGTGGTGCAGCCGCAGCCGCGTCTTCCTTTTTACTGCATCCGCTGAGCAGCGATGCCAGGGCGGCGGCAGTGACCAGTACGGTAACAGCTGGCTTGAATTGCATGAAGATCCTCGGGTCAGGAGCTGGGCTCATGAGAAGTTGTAAGGGGCGTTAAATGGTTTCCGGCTGGATAAGTAGCAAGCTAATGAATATACTTACGTTCACGGTTGTTTGTAAACACCCACGGCTGCGACACTCGAACGCACCGGGGGTATCGATTGCGGATCCGGGACAAGGCAATACAAAGGCCGCCCGGCATGCTGTTCAGGCCATTCGAGCAGAGAGCCTGAAGCATTTTCATTGAGGTTTTACTGCCATGGTTCGTCGCACGAAAGAAGAAGCTCAAGAAACGCGCAGGCAGATTCTCGAAGCCGCCGAGCGAGCTTTTTACGATCGTGGCGTGGCGCGCACGACTCTGGCAGACATCGCGACGCTGGCGGGAGTGACGCGTGGGGCCATCTACTGGCACTTCAGCAACAAGGCCGATCTGGTGCAGGCGATGCTCGACAGCCTGCATGAGCCACTGGAAGAAATGGCCCGCGCCAGCGAAAGCGCTGAAGAAACCGATCCACTCGGGTGGACGAGAAAGCTTCTGGTTCACTTGTTTCAGCAAGTTGCTACGGACCCGAAAACCCGCCGCATCAATGAAATTCTGTTTCATAAATTCGAATTCACCGATGAAATGTGTGACATGCGGCGTCAGCGCCAATTTGTCTGGCTCGATGCCAACGAACGCATTTCCCTGGGGTTGAGCAATGCGATACGCCAAGGGCAATTACCCGCTGACCTCAACCCTCAACGAGGGGCGATCTGTCTGCATGCTTATGTACATGGCATTCTCGGCCAGTGGTTGCTGGTACCGGACAGTTTTCAGCTGTCCAGAGACGCCGAACGCCTGGTCGATACCGTTCTGGACATGCTCCGCTACAGTTACGCGTTGCGAGACCCTGCTCCCGAGTCGGCGACGGGCGCGACTAACGGATGAGTGGTAGATGCTCGATCCTGCGCAAGGCATATTCGGCTTACTCTTCAGGCAGGCGACTATAACCGTGTGGCGCGCAGCCTGCATCTATACATTTGTTCGTGCCGCTTGAACAGATGGTTTACTTAGCCTTTACTCAGATCCTTATGGGCATTCAGCAAAGCGACAGTCCATCAAGCGCAGATCCGGCGTCCGAATACTTCCCTATTGCCTCCTCCCGTCTAAGCTTGCTCGCAAATCAATAAGAACGGAGTAAGCGCAATGCCAGTCGTTTCGAAATGTGGTACGTGGAAAACATTCGTGATCGCTGCGCTTGCCTGCGTTTGTGCAGGCCGGGTGCTGGCGGCGGACGAAGCTCAGGAGGCGGCAGCGGCAAAAGGGCTACTGGAAAAGGCCGTCACCCATTACCGGCAGGTAGGCGACAAGGCGCTCGCCGAATTCAGTCGCCAGGGGGAGTTCGTCGATGGTGAGCGATATGTGTTCGTCACCGACACCAACGGCGTGATGCTCGCCAGTGGCGGGCCGTCTGTCGTGCTGATCGGACGCGACATCTCTTCGGTGCTGGACCCCGCGCTGCAAAAGGCCTTCAAGGACGTGTTGCAGACCCCGGAAAGCGCCGGTATCCAGCAGGCCGAATACCGCTGGGAGAATTGGCGCGATGGCAAGATCGAGCGCAAGCGCGTGTATTTCGAGCGCGTGGGCAATCGCATCCTGGCCGTGGGCTATTACCTGCCTCGGGCCACGGCGGAACAGGCCAAAGCGTTACTGGACAAGGCATCGAAAGCGCTGGCGCAGGATGAGCCCAACACGGTCGAAGCGATAAACAGCCTCAAGGGCGGATTTCTCCAAGATGATTTGTATGTGTTCGTCGTCGATACGGACAGCAAACGCTACGTCGCCCACGGCACCAATCTGCGTCTGGTCAACACCGACTTCAGCAAGGTCAAGGACCCGGAAGGCAAACCTGTCGGAATCCCGATGCTGGAGAAGATCAAGAAGCAGCCCGAAGGCGAATACGAATACCTGTGGCGTAATCCCGTGACCGGCAAGGACGAGCACAAGCACGCTTACATGCGCAAAGTTGGGCATTTTCTGGTAGCGGTAGGGTATTACAGCGGCTGATTTTTTTCTGTGTTCGCCTCCAACCTGTAGGCGCGCGCTTGCCCGCGAGAGGCCGGTTTGACCAGGGAAGAGTTATAGCCTGGCCCAATGGCTCGCGGGCAAGCGCGCTCCTACAGATCAACGTCAGCGATCCTTATCTTCCCGCCCACGCAGCAGATGATTCGGCATCGCCAGGGCTGCAGCCAGACCAAGCAGCGAGACCGCGGCACTGGTCATCAGCAAATGCTGGAAGGTCATCGACAGTTGCCCACGCAACAGGACCAGCGCCGGACCGCTCACCGCGTGCAGGCTGTCCATCAGCAGATTCCCCGAACCGCGTTTACCGCCTATCGTGCTGCCGTCGATCTGCTCCAGACCGGAACCCGCAAGCATCGCCAGCAGTACGGCCGACATGCTGGCGACACCCACCGCACCGCCCAGCGAGCGAAACAGATTGGTGGTGCTGGTTGCCACACCCATGTCCTTCATCTCGACCGAGTTCTGCGTGCCCACCAACGAGGTCGGAAACTGCAACCCACAGGCGATACCGGCCAGCACCATGAACACGCCGGTGAGGATCGCCGAATGGGGTGGAGTGAAGGCGATCCCCAGAATGGCCAGCGGCATCAACAGCGCGCCGGTCAGGATGATCGGTTTGTAGCGACCTGTGAGAGACGTGCGTCGGCCACCGAAGTAGGCCCCAATGGGCATGCCGATCGCCAAGGGCATCAGGTGCAGCGCTGCGCTGTCCGCGCCGCCGCCGGTCACGGTCTGGAAGCGCAGGGGCAGCAGAACGATCAACGAGATCGCCTGAAAACTGGTGAAAAAAATCGTGCACCAGCACAACACCGCGCTGCGGTTGGTGAACAGGTGCATGGGCAGCAGCGGCTCGCGGGTGCGGCGCTCGTAAAGCACGAAAAACACCAGCGCCAGCAATGCCACGCTCAGTTGCCCCAACACATGCTGATCGCGCCAGCTGTGGCCCTGGCCGATTTCAGTGATGCCGAGCAGCAAGGCGGTGAGGCCGACGATCATCAATAGCGTGCCTGGATAATCGATGATCGGTTTACGCTGCGGCACCGGCAGGCCGATGAGCGTCTGCCGGGCGACCCACCAGGCCAGGAAGCCCAATGGCAGATTGATGATGAAAACCCAGCGCCAGGACAGGTACTCGGTCATGAACCCGCCAAGCACTGGTCCAGCCACGCTGGCGGCCGCGTACATGCTGCTGAAATAGCCTTGGTAGCGACCTCGTTCGCGCGGGGGCACGATGTCGCCAATGATTGCCTGACTGACCGATACCATCCCGCCCGCACCGATGCCCTGCAGCACCCGCGCCAGTACCAGTTGTTCCATGCTTTGCGCCATCGCGCAGAACAGCGAAGCGAGGGTGAACACGCCCAATCCGAGCAGCATGAGACGGCGTCGCCCATAAAGGTCGCCCAGCTTGCCGTAAATCGGTACGGCGACAGTCAGCGCCACCATGTAGGCAGAAATGACCCAGGCCAGCAGGTCGAAATCCTGGAATTGAGCAGAAATGGCGGGCATCGAGACCGCAACAATGGTTTGGTCCAGCGCGCTCAAAAAGACGGCCATCATCAGCGCAAAGAGAATGCTGCGGATGTCCGGGCGGGTTTGATTGAGGCTGGTCACGAACAAGAACTCGAACTGACAGGTCGACCCGCCAAACTTTCTGCGGGAAAAAGTGCGTCCAGTCTAATCCGTTAGTTTGCTATTCGATAGCTGGCTCAATCGATTCATCCAGCCTGAATAGCGATCATCGCAGTGCGCTGAAGCTGGCATCCGCAGGCACGCAGTGGCCGATGGTGCACACCACCGCCATGCGCGGTGATTGGCGAAGTTGCTCGATTCTGTAGGCACCCGCCGCATAGATGCTCAGCACCGTAACGACAGCAACGACATAAACGCATTGTCTTTTTATTGTGGTTCTCATGACGCGTACCTCGATCCGGTTAAAAATTATTTTTTTGCGGATGAGGTGAGTGTAGGTCGCTATTCCGGTCCTGGCCTAACGACAGGCATTGAATGTTTTTATCGGCGGCCGGACGGGGCGACGATTTGGTGATCAGGCCGGGTCGGCGCGCCACCGCTATCGGTTACGCGCGGCGGCTTCTGCCAGCAGCCAGTCCAGCAACTCGCGCAGCTGTGGCGTCGATTCCGTGCGCGTGGGATAGACAAAGTAATACCCTGCGCCTGTCTTCACCCTGAGATCGAACGGGGTAATCAAGCGCCCCGCGCGCAGGTCCTCGCCGATCAGCGACCAGTCGCCCATGGCAATGCCTGACCCTTGAGAGGCAACGGTCATCGCCAGGTCCATGGTGTCGAAGTGCTGACCTTTGCCGACATTACCCAGGCGGGTCCCCGCTGCCTTCAACCAGTGCGCCCAATCCTGCTCATCGAGCGTGGGATGCAGCAGCATGTGCTGGTCCAGATCCTCGAATCGTTCCAGCGGCTGAGCGCCCGCGAGCAGCGACGGTGCGCAGACCGGTGTCAGCTGTTCGTCAAACAGGTGGTGAACGTGCGGCGAATCGTCGGGATATCCACCATAAACGACAGCCGCGTCAAACCGTTCGCGCCGGAAATCCACGTCGTGGGCAATAGTAGTGGTCAATTCGACCGGCACATCGGGGCGCTCTTTCTGCCATTGCAACAAGCGCGGCAAAAGCCAGCGCGTAATGCAGGTGGGCGCCTTGAGTTGCAAGGTTTGCTGGCCGGTTTCCAGGTGATCCACCGCTTCTTCAATCAGGCCAAAGACATGCTCGATACGCGGAAAAAACTCACGGCCCTGTGCAGTCAGACTCAACCCCCGCGCCTGGCGATGGAACAGCCGATACCCCAAGTGGCTTTCCAGGCCGGAAATCTGTCGACTGACAGCGCCTTGGGTGATGTGCAGCAATTGCGCCGCCCGCGTGAAATTGCAGCATCGCGCCGTGATCAGAAAGGTGTGTAGAGCGGGCAGGGGCGGCAGGCGTTTCATGGGTAGGCGCAGGCATGATCTGAGAACATGGCTAAGCATGACATTTTTTGCGTTGTCACCGGTATCGCCACGCGGTTCCAATGATCGCCATGCAGCGCTCCAGGCGTAGCCCGGCGGGCGCCTTCGAAAGCGATTCCACGAACGAATGAAGGTCCAGACATGGCAACATGCGGCGAAGTATTGGTCAGGTTACTTGAGGGGTATGGCGTTGAGCAGGTCTTCGGCATACCCGGTGTGCATACCGTGGAGCTGTACCGCGGGCTGGCCAGCTCTTCGATCAATCACGTCACCCCGCGCCACGAGCAGGGCGCCGGTTTCATGGCCGATGGCTATGCACGCACCAGCGGCAAGCCGGGCGTGTGCTTCATCATTACCGGTCCCGGCATGACCAACATCACCACCGCAATGGGTCAGGCTTACGCCGATTCGATTCCGATGCTGGTGATTTCCAGCGTGCAGTCGCGCAGTCAACTGGGCGGCGGTCGCGGCAAGCTGCATGAATTGCCATCGCAAGGGGCACTGATCGCAGGGGTCGCCGCGTTTTCGCATACCTTGATGTCCGCTGCGGAATTGCCATCGGTCCTGGGCCGCGCTTTCGCGCTGTTTCAGGCCGGCCGTCCGCGCCCCGTGCACATTGAAATCCCTTTGGACGTGCTGGTGGAAAACGCCGACGACCTGCTCGATAGCCAGCCGGTGTCGATTACCCGCGCCGGGCCTGCGCCTTGCGCGATCAAACAGATGGCTACGCTTTTGGCCAGCGCCAAACGTCCCTTGATCCTGGCCGGTGGCGGCGCCATCGATGCCGCTGCGGCGCTGACGCAACTGGCCGAGAAACTGGACGCGCCTGTCGCGCTGACCATCAATGCCAAGGGCATGCTGCCATCCAGCCACCCGCTCTTGATCGGTTCGACGCAGTCCCTCGACCCCACCCGCGAAATCATCGAAGGCGCCGATGCAGTGCTGGCGATTGGCACTGAATTGGCGGAAACCGATTACGACATCACGTTCCAGGGCCACTTCAAGATTCCTGGCACATTGCTGCGCATCGATATCGACCCTGACCAGACAGTGCGCAATTTCCCGCCGAAGGTGGCGCTGGTGTCCGATTCGAAAATGGCCGCTGAAGCCCTACTGGCGGCATTGGACGAGCACGACCTGGCCGAACGCGAAGCAGACTGGGGTCGCAAACGCGCCGCCGCGCTGAAAGCCACTCTGCACGCCTCATGGGATGAAGCAACGCGCGGGCAGACCCTTTTCCTGCAAACCGTGCTGGAAATTCTTCCCGAGTTGGTCATCGTTGGCGACTCGACCCAGCCTGTCTACACCGGCAATCTGACGCTCGATCTGGACAAGCCGCGGCGCTGGTTCAACTCGTCCACCGGCTACGGCACCCTCGGCTACGCCTTGCCGGCTGCGATCGGTGCCTGGCTCGGCAGTCAGGACGCTGGCGAGCGCAACCCCGTGGCCTGCCTGATCGGTGATGGCGGTCTGCAATTCACCCTGTCGGAACTGGCCAGCGCGGTCGAGGCGCGCACGCCCATCATCGTCCTGCTGTGGAATAACCAGGGTTACGAGGAGATCAAGAAATACATGCTCAACCGGGCCATCGAGCCGGTCGGTGTAGACATCTACACCCCCGATTTCATCGGCGTTGCCAAGGCGCTGGGCTGCGCCGCCGCAGCGGTCAGTGGCGTGGAGCAATTGAAAGCCGCCCTGAATTCAGCGAAAGATCGTCAGGGGCCGAGCGTCATCGAAATCGACCAGCGCGGCTGGATGAATGGATTGAAAGCATCATGAGTGAGGCGACAGTGTCGAGTCCGGTTTTGGCAGGTCTGTACATCGACGGGCAATGGTGCTCGGGTGGCGAGCAATTGACGGTGACCAATCCTTGCACTGAAGAGCGGTTGGCGATCGTCACGGGCGGCGATGCGCGGGCGGTGGATGAGGCAGTGCACGCCGCGCAGGCGGCGTTCGACGCCTGGTCGAAAACCACGGGTGCAACACGGGCGTTGATCTTGCGCCGGATCGCCAGCGGCGTTGCCGCACGTCGCGAGCGCCTGATGGCGCTGCAGTCGAGCAATAACGGCAAGCCAACTTTCGAGGCGGGTATCGATGTCGATGATGTGATCGCCACGTTCAGCTATTACGCCGATCTGGCCGAAGCTGCCGATGGCCAGCAGAATCGCGCGGTCGAACTGCCGAGCGAAGCCTTCGACGCCCGCCTGCGTCGAGAGCCTTGTGGTGTGGTCGGTTTGATCGTGCCGTGGAACTTCCCGATGGTCACCACCGCATGGAAGCTGGCCCCAGCGCTGGCAGCCGGTTGCTGCGTGCTGCTCAAGCCCTCGGAAGTCACCCCGTTGGCAGAGCTGGAACTGGCGCAGATCATTGCCGCCAGCGGCTTGCCGACGGGGGTATTCAACGTAATCTGCGGCACCGGTCTGGCGGTCGGCGCGCCGATGTCCGCACACCCCGGTATCGCCAAGGTCTCCTTCACTGGCAGCAATGCGGTTGGCGTGCAAGTAATGCAGCGCGCGGCGGAAACGGTGAAAGGTGTGAGTCTGGAACTGGGTGGTAAATCGTCGTTGCTGGTCATGGCTGACGCCGACCTGGATCTGGCGGTGGAGCTGGCCAGTGGTGGCGGTTATTTTAACGCCGGCCAAATGTGCTCGGCCACCAGTCGGGTACTGGTGGCGCAGGAGCTATTGGAGCCGTTTCTGCAGCGCATTGTCGCCAAGGCTCGGTCGATCAAGGTTGCCGGACCTCTGGAAGACGACACCGAGATGGGGCCGTTGGTCAATCAGGCGCAGTATCAGCGAGTGATCGACCACATCGAAGCCGGGAGGGAGGCTGGCGCGTATCTTCTGTGCGGTGGCAAACGTCCGGCCGCACAACCTCGCGGTTACTTCCTGGAGCCTGCCGTGTTCACTGAAGTCCCTCTGGACAGCGCGCTGTGGCGCGACGAGATCTTCGGTCCGGTGCTTTGTGTGCGCGGCTTCAGCAGCGAGGCCGAGGCGATCGCGCTGGCCAACGACACCCGGTTCGGGCTTGTGGCCAGCGTGGTCAGCGGCGACAGTGAAACAGCCGATCGCGTCGCGAATGCGTTACAGGCCGGGCTGGTCTGGATCAACGCGCCGCAGGTGATCTTCCCGCAGACCGCTTGGGGTGGTTACAAGCAGAGCAGCCTGGGTCGCGAGCTGGGGCCGTGGGGCATGCAGGCGTTTCAGGAGATCAAGCACGTGGTGCGTGCGCTCTGATCAGATGGTTTTGCGCAAGCGCGCCAAGTCCCGCAAGGGGGGCGCGCCGAACAGACGACTGTATTCGCGGCTGAACTGAGACGGGCTCTCGTAGCCCACCCGGTAACCGGCTGCCGACGCCTCGAGCCCGTCGGCCAGCATCAGGCGCCGGGCTTCCTGCAATCTCAGCTGTTTCTGATACTGCAACGGGCTCATGGCCGTCACGGCCTTGAAACGGTGGTGCAGCGTAGAGACGCTGAGGTTTACCTCCCGAGCGAGTTCCTCGATGCGCAACGGTTGCTGGAAATTGTCGTTCAGCCACTTGATCGCTTGGGTCACGCGATGGGTTTGACAATTGGCGATTGCAATTTCGTACAGCCGATAGCCCTCACTGCCGCGCAGCAGGCGGTAAAGGATTTCGCGGGTGATCAGCGGCGCCAGCATCGGGATGTCTTTTGGACTGTCCAGCAGGCGAATCAGGCGAATCACCGCATCCAGCAACTGCGAGTCGATTCGCTCGACATACATCCCGCGACCGCTGGGGCGCGTTGGCACGCTCATGGGACCGGCTTCCGCGATCAGCGCATTGATGTCAGCTGGATCGATGTCCAGGCGCATGGCCAGATGCGGATCTTCGGGCGTGGCATGGATGACCTTGCCGCTGATGGGCAGCGCCACCGACAGCACCAGATAGTTCAGCGGGTCGTAGGTGAACAGTTCGCCACCCAGCGTCACGTCCTTGCGGCCTTGGGCCATGATGCACAGCGCTGGCTGCACAAGACCTGGCACCGACTGCAACGGGCGATCATGACGAACCATGAACAACGACTTGATCACGGTTTGGAAGCTGCCATCGGTGGGCGCGTGGCGGCGGATCAGCTCCGCGAGTTCGGCACGCTGTTGCTCCATGTGAGCGCTCAGTTCGGGGATAGGCAACGTGCCTGGCATGGCGTCCGGCATGGCGGCAGCCGCAGCAGTTGGCAACATGGAGAACTCCTCTGGCGAAGCATTGATGCGATACAGCTTATTTTTGTGCAAGCGCATGCGTTATGCGAATCCTGTCGGATGATTGCCTGATTCTGCAGCATGGTCATCTATTGACCGATGAAACGCGCTGCCCAGCAGGGCCGATTGCTTGAAAGTCCCGACTGCGAGCCCTCAGGTCTTAGCCGTGAGGGCTCGTTATTGCACGACACTTGCGCAGAATGAGGCAATAACCGGGCAGTAATTGGCTATCGGGCATTGCGCCCTGGCCTCTAATCTTCACTCCTGGCCGCAGCGTGTTCTTTGATTGCGGCTGATCAAAAGGAGCCCAGATCATGCATAGCACTCCCTTCGTGACCCACCTGGTAACCCTTCGCGCCAGCGTTGGAAACAGTGCGCAATTAGGCGCGCGTCTGAACACGCTGAGCAGCACGTCCGCCAGGGCCGCCGGGTGCCTGCACTTTGCTTTGCAGAAATCCATGACCGAAGACGATGTGTGGGTGATCAGCGGGCTGTGGGCAGATAAATCGGCGATGAGCGACTGGTTCGCTGCGCCGGAGCTGAATATCTTTTCAGAGCTTGTTACCGAGGGGTTGGTGAGCCACCTGGATTTTCAGACGTTCGCCAACGTGACAATAGCCCAAGGCGAGGCGGCGATTGAGGCTGCAAGCGCGCGGATGGCGGGCTGAGCGCTTTCTCGCTGCGGACCGCTACGCCCTTGGGCCAGAATCAGAATCAGGCACCACTGGCCCCAAACCATGATCGACGGTTTAAAATCCGCGCCTTTCCCTTTTCAGGCAGGATGTTCCTTACATGGCACGCAAAGAATTCCAGCATTACGAAGCCGTTTCCGCCGCCGTTCCCGGTGATGGAGGCTACAGCGCAGCGATCGCGGTCAAGGGCCTGGACGCAGGAGGCGCGCCTACTTTCCATCGGGTGCTTCAGGATCAGAAGTTCAAGACCGCGCTGGCCGCCGATCAAGCCGCTGTCGAGGAACTGGAGCGCTTGATCGACGTGACGTCTGAAGGCGAGCTGATGTTCGCTCAGGATTGATCAGGCTTTTGGCCGGTACATTTTGAACAGCGATTCGGGGCTCAGCTGGAAATAATCTGCCGGGCCGCCACCCCGCAGGATTGGCTCCCCGGCTGCGGTGTCATAGATGCCATCCTTGAGAAGCCGTTTGGCGATATGAATCGCCACCACTTCTCCCAGAATCAACCAGCTCGGCACGACCTCTTTATCGGCGCGTTGCAACTGGACGATTTGCGTCACTTTGCATTCGAACGCCACCGGCGTTTCCTTCACTCGTGGAACCGAGACGATACGCGAGGGTTCGGCTGTGAGATTGGCCAGTTCGAACTCGTTGACGTCGGCCGCCACTGCGGCACAGCTCATGTTCATTTGTTCGGCGAGCGGGCGGGTAGCCAGGTTCCAGACGAATTCGCCGGTCTGTTCGATGTTGTTCAGGCTGTCTTTTCGACCGATGCTGCAGAAGCCAATGATCGGCGGAACATAGTTGAAGGCGTTGAAGAAGCTGTAGGGCGCGAGATTGAGCTTGCCCTGTGCGTCGTGGGAGGAGATCCAGCCGATGGGGCGCGGGCCGACGATGGCGTTGAATGGGTCGTGGGGCAAACCGTGCCCCTTGGAAGGTTCGTAGAAATGGATATCGTCTGACATGGCGGCGGTTCCTGAGCGGTTGAGCCGACAGGGATGACTGCCTGTCGGTTGTCGAGCTGACCATAGTGCAAGGCATTGGAACGGGATGCCAGAGCTTGCAGGGATTGGTGGGTAAAAAAGGCGGAGCCTGAAAAAATGCCAAAAAAAGCCCGACATCAGTCGGGCTACAAAGGGAGTTTCGGGAGGTGGAACGTGTAAAGCGGGAATCAGCTGACGCGGTTATTGCCTACGCGGTCGGCGCCGTCAGAGGCCAGGCGGTTGGCACCGACGTGGTCAGCGCCATCGGCAGCCTGACGGTTGTTGCCTACGCGGTCGGCGCCATCGGAGGCCAGGCGGTTGGCGCCGACATGGTCAGCGCCATCGGCAGCCTGACGGTTGTTGCCTACGCGGTCAGCGCCGTCAGAGGCCAAGCGGTTGGCACCAACGTGATCGGAACCATCAGAAGCCTGACGATAGCTGCCAGTGTGAGAGGCATTGGTGTGAGAAGAACCGCCCTCGGCTACAACATTGCCGTTCAATACAGCGTGAGTATCCGAAACAGGCAGAGCGAATGCGCTCGACGCCAGAATCGACAGACTAAAAGCAAATACCAGGTTCGAAGTTTTCATGATGTTAGCTCCACAGAAGTTCAATAATTTTCTTCACTTGGGTATGGAGCTAAGTTTACGCGCGCATGGATTAAGTAGAAGTTAACAAGGTTGCTAACGATCATCGGCGAAAATGATAGTTGGCCGCAGCGCCCGTTTTTAAAGCGCTCCAGCGGATTTTGATTCGAAATGGGGCGATTTTTGTCAAAAATGGCAAAGCATGCTATTGACAGATTTGAAGTTATGTGGTTTTGAATTTTTTTGCGATCAGCTTGCTTGATGCCACGGGATACGCTGCAATCATGCTGAAATTTGCTGTTCACGGGCATTAAATTGCTGGCCTCAATGAGAAGCCCATAAGCCACTGCGCTTGTAACGATATGTGGCGGCAGAAAAAACTAAGCCCGGCATAAGCCGGGCTGGAGAGAACCGCCAGAAAAATCAGCTCAGGCGATTTGCACCCACGTGATCAGCGCCATCAGCAGCGAGACGATTTGCACCAACATGGTCAGCGCCATCAGCAGCTACACGATTTGCACCGACATGGTCAGAACCATCAGCGGCAACGCGATTTGCACCCACATGATCAGAGCCGTCAGCAGCGACGCGGTTAGCGCCCACGTGGTCCGAACCATCAGCAGCAACGCGGTTAGCGCCTACGTGATCCGAGCCGTCAGCAGCAACCCGGTTGGCGCCTACATGGTCCGCGCCGTCAGTAGCGAGGCGGCCGATGTTGGTATGGGAAGAACCATTTTCGGCAACTACGGATGCATTCACTTGTTGGTGTGCGTCCACCGCTGGAAGTGCGAAAGCGCTAGTTGCCAGGATGGAGAAAGCGAGGCCGAAGATGAGTTTGTTAGTTTTCATGTTGCGTTTCATGACAGTTGCTCCAGATCGATTCAGTTAGTTGGTAACTCGGTATGGAGTTAACTTTACTCGACTCTGGTTCATTAAGAAGTCAATCGCATTGGTAGCGATCATCGTTGAAATTGATATTACGAAAAGCTACCGGTGATTCAGCCACTTAGCTGCCATGAGAGTGAAAAACGGGGGCAGTCACTTGCGCGATTGTCCCCCTGTTTTGCGGATCGAATATGCAGATTCGCCCTGCTGATACGATCAGTCAGTCTCGATCCGCGAGTGCTTGCGGGTGTCCTTCATGAACACGTAGACCAACAGCGAGCAGGCGATACATGCCGTGACGTACCAGTAGTAGCCGGTCTCCATGCCGATGCTCTTGAACCACAGTGCGATGTACTCGGCCGTACCGCCGAAGATAGAAACCGTCAGCGCGTAGGGCAGGCCGACACCCAGCGCGCGGATTTCAGTCGGGAACAGTTCGGCCTTCACCACTGCGTTGATCGAGGTGTAGCCGCTGACGATGATCAGCGCCGCCATGATCAGGAAGAACGCGCCCCACCACGTCTGAATGGTGTGCAGCGCGGTCAGGATTGGCACGGTGCACAGCGTACCCAGTACGCCGAAAGCGATCAGGATCGGGCGACGACCGATTTTGTCCGAGAGCGCGCCGACCACTGGCTGCAGAACCATGAACAAGAAGAGCGTGGCAGCAGAAATGGTGGTGGAGTCGGTGATACTCATGCCGACGGTGTTAACCAGGTATTTCTGCATGTAAGTGGTGTAGGTATAAAACGCCAGGGTGCCGCCCATGGTCAGGCCGACGACGGTCATCAGTTCCCTGGGGTGACGCATCAGGGTGCGCATCAGGCTTTCTTTCGGCGCTTCCTTTTTCTTTGTGAACGACTCGGTTTCTTCCATACCGCGACGCAGAAACAGCGCGACCACGGCACACAGCGCGCCAATAGCGAACGGGATGCGCCAGCCCCATGCATTCAACTGTTCGGTGGTGAGGGTCTGTTGCAGCACAATGAGCACGCCCAGCGCGATGAGCTGGCCGGAAATCAAGGTCACGTATTGGAAGCTGGAGTAGAAGCCACGACTCTTCTTGGTCGCCATTTCGCTCAGATAGGTCGCTGAAGTGCCGTATTCGCCGCCTACGGACAGACCTTGCAGCAGACGCGCAAGTACCAGGAGGATCGGAGCGCCAACGCCGATGGTTTCATAGCCTGGCGTCAGGGCGATGATCAGCGAACCGAAGCACATAAGCAGAACCGATGCCATCAGCGCGGCCTTGCGGCCTCTGCGGTCAGCGTACAAGCCCATCAGCCAGCCGCCGATCGGGCGCATCAGGAAGCCTACGGCGAAGATCGCAGCCGTATTCAGCAGTTGTGCGGTGGTATCCCCTTTGGGGAAGAAGACTTTGGCGAAGTAGAGGGAGAAGGCGGCGTAGACGTACCAGTCATACCACTCGACCATGTTGCCGACCGAACCGCTGAAAATGGATTTCAGGCGACTTCCGGTGGTTTTTTCGGCGACAGGCGTGGCAGTCGATCCGTTTGACACAGGGTTGGGGATAGCCATTGGTTTTCCTGCAAGTCATTGTTGTTAGAAAGAGCGCATCGATGCGATCTGCCGACAGTGATAGCAGGAGCTGTGCCAAGGCTTTAAAGGCCCGGTTTACAAGGGTTTGCCGCGTATCGGTGAGCGGGAATCCGCTTATGGGCCTTTCTGAGGTGAGCGGGAAATTGCTGATCGCGGTTTATCTGTAGGGGCGTGCTTGCCCGCGATGGCAGGGGGTCCGACTGAATATTTTTCAAAAATAGCCCAATCGCGGGCAAGCGCGCTCCTACGGTGATGTGTCGTTTGGAGCAACGAAATCCTCCCGCACCAACCCATGACGCTGCATTTTCTCGTTCAAGGTACGGCGCGGCAACTGTAGCTCCTGCAAAACCGCCTTGATCTCCCCCCTGTGCCGACTCAGCGCCGAACGCAGGCAATGGGCCTCGAACGCTTCCTGCTGCGCGACCAGTGACTGGCCGGCTGGCATCTCGATGCAGGCAGGACTCTCAAGTCCGAGTACCTGCCGCTCAGCCGCATTGGCCAGCTCGCGCACGTTCCCAGGCCAGTCCTGACTCAACAATTGACCCAGCTGCCCGCCGCTAAGGACCGGTGCCTTGCGGGCCAGGCGTCCTGCGGCCAGGTGCGAGAAATGCGCGAACAACAACGGGATATCTTCGCGTCGTTCACGCAACGGTGGAAGGCGCAGTTCAGCGATGTTCAGGCGATAGGCCAAGTCTTCGCGAAAGCGTCCTGCGCGAGCCTCGTCCAGCAGATCCGGTTTAGTGGCGGCAATGATCCGCAAGTCGACCTCGATGCTTTGGTTCGAACCCAGTCGCTCCAGACGCCGCTCCTGAATCACGCGCAGCAGCTTCACTTGTTGGGCCAGGGGCATGCTTTCGATCTCGTCGAGAAACAGCGTGCCGCCGTCAGCGAATTCGAGCTTGCCGATGCGTTTGCCCTGAGCGCCTGTAAATGCGCCGCTTTCATGGCCGAACAATTCCGCCTCGAACAGTTGCTCCGGGATGGCCGCACAGTTGACCGCCACGAACGGTTTTTTTACCCGAGGACCGAAGTCGTGCAGGCAGCGAGCGACCATTTCCTTGCCGCTGCCGGTTTCGCCGCGAATCAGCACGTTGACCGGCAATTGCGCCAGGTCCAGCACCTGACTTCGCAAGGTTTGCATCGCAGGCGACAGCCCCAGCAACGTCGTATCAAGACGAGCTCGGCTGTCGGTCTGTTGGTGCAGCCGACGGTTTTCCAAAACCAGTGCACGTTTCTCCAGGGCGCGGCGCAGGCTGTTCAGCAAGGTCTCTGGAGTAAAGGGTTTTTCCAGAAAGTCATAGGCGCCGTCACGCATGGCTTCGACTGCCATCGGCACGTCGCCATGGCCGGTGAGCAGAATGACCGGCAGATCGGCATCGCGGGTCTGCAGCTCGGCAAGCAGCTCCAGGCCGCTCATACCCGGCATGCGCACGTCCGTGAGCACCACGCCGGCAAAGTGCTCTGGCAGTTTCGCCAGGCAGTCCTCGGCGCGGCTGTAGAGGTGCACGACAAAGCCGGACAGTGAGAGCCACTGCTCCACTGCCTCGCGGATGGGAGCCTCGTCGTCGACCAGGATGACCGAGTTCAGCATGGGGTATCGGCCTCCGGAGCCTGGGTCAGAGAAAAGAAGAACTGAGCGCCATTGTTCAGATTTTTCGCGCTCAGGCGACCGCCCAGTTCATGAACGATGGCGTAGGACACCGCCAGCCCCAATCCGAGGCCGTCCCCGACCGGTTTGGTGGTGAAAAACGGATCGAAGACATTCGCCAGATGGCCCTCGGCAATTCCGCCGCCGCTGTCCGTCACTGACAGACGCCACTGGTCATTTGTGTCTTCGATGCGGATTTCCAGGCGCTTGAGCGATTTATCGCTCATCGCATCCAGGGCATTGCGCAGAAGGTTGATCAGCACCTGTTCCAGACGAATCGCATCGCCGCGCACCCAGGCCGGCCGCGTCAGGTCGAGCACGCAGCTGACCCGCTCTTCGCGAATACGCGCGTCCAGCAACAGCAATGCCTGATCGACGACGCAGGCCAGGTCCAGTCTTTCGCGCAGGCCGCTGGGGCTTTTTCGGGCGAAGGTCTTGAGATGGCCGGTGAGGGCGGCCATGCGGGTCAGTTGCTGGTCGAGCAAGGTCAGGGCCTTGTATGCATCGTCGACGCGGCCGTGATCGAGCAGCAGACGCAGGGTCGCCAACTGCATGCGTTGAGCGGTCAGTGGCTGGTTGATTTCGTGAGCCAGCGCGGCTGACATCTGCCCCAATGCCGCCAGTTTGGTCGATTGCACCAAACCGTCCTGGGCTGTCTGTAGGTCGCGGGTGCGCTCTTCCACCAATTGCTCCAGCTCTACGCGGCTGCGCTGACGCAAACGCGCCAGACGCCAGCGTTGGTAGAGAAACAGTCCGAGAAATACCAGTGCCAGCCAGATGCCTGCGGCAGCCAGCGCGGCATTGCGCAGGTCTTCAGCGGCGGGCTGGGGTCTGCGCAACAGGTGCAATCTCCAGCCTTCCGGTTGCAGCGGCAGCGACTGCCAAAGGTATTCAGCCGTGCCCTCGGGCGCGAGCACCTGGCTCAGGTGACTGGCGTCGTTGAACGTGCGCAGCGGCTGATGGACCAGCGGCGTTAGCGACTGTTTGTCGTATTGGCGCGTGCTGCTCAGCTCCGCCCGGTCCTTTTCGGACAGCGGCCGCAACGCGCGATAGCGCCAGCCGGGCTGATTGGCGATGAACACGATGCCTTTGGCGTCGCTGACCAACAGCAGGTCGTCGCCCTGCGCCCAGGTGTGCTCCAGGTCGGGAAATTCGAGCTTGACTACCATCGCGCCGATGAACTGCCCCGCATCGTCGTGCACGGCGTTGGACAGGAAATAACCAGGGATGCCACTGGTCACGCCGACCGCATAGAAACGTCCGACGCCGTTGGCCTTGGTCTGAGTGAAATAGGGCCGAAAGCCATAATTGTGACCGACGTAACTGCTGGGCAGTCGCCAGTTACTGGCACCGATGGCCAGACCGTTGCGGTCGAGCAACTCTAATGTCGAGGACTGCGCAGCGCCGTTGATCTGCTCCAGCTTCAGGTTGAGGGCCTGGGTGGTCTCGAGGCTGACCGGGCCTTTGAGTGCATCCCGTAGCTGCGGATCCAGCGCCAGCACGGCGGGCAGCGCGCGATAGCGTTCGATGAGGGTTTGCAAGGTGTTGGCGTAAAGCGAAAGTTGGGCCTGCGCACGCGCTGCATCGTCTTCCAGCGAATGTCGCTGCGCCTGATGCATCGCCAGCGTGGCGACAATGACCGCGCCGGCGAGGATCAGCAGTATGTATAAAAGAAGGCGGGCAAAGCGGGGCATGGCGAAAACCTGTGGGGCTGGACCTGTAGGAGCGCGCTTGTCGGCGAGGCGGTATGTCGGTCACCTTTGCAGGGCCTGAAAAAAACCAACGCGGGCAAGCGCGCTCCTACAAATACTCCATGTGTAGCGCGGTCGAGGTTCAGGCCGTGCTACCTGCAGTTTTACAACAAGTTGAACGTCGCCTCTTTCACATCCTCGGAATCCAGGCCGATCATCAGCTTGAACTCGCCCGCTTCAGCGGCGTACTTGAGTGACGGGTTGAAGAACTTCAGGTCTTCTTCGGTCACAGTAAAGGTCACGGACTTCTCTTCGCCTGGCTTCAACATGATTTTCTGAAAGTTCTTCAGCTCTTTCACCGGACGACTCAGCGAAGCCGCCACGTCGCGCAGATACAGCTGAACCACGGTTTCACCAGCGACCTTGCCGATGTTCTTGACTTGAACCGTGGCGGTCAGTTTGTCCTTGCGGGTCATCTTGTTGATCGAGAGCACGATGTCCGAGACGCTGAATTGCGTATAGCTCAGGCCATAACCGAACGGGAACAGCGGGCTGGTCTGCTCTTCGAAGTAGTTCGAGGTGTAGTTCGAATCGTCCGGACGATACGGGCGACCAGTGTTCAGGTGGTTGTAGTACGCCGGCACCTGACCTACCGAGCGCGGGAAGGTCATCGGCAGTTTGCCCGACGGGTTGTAATCGCCGAACAGCACGTCAGCCAGCGCGTTACCGCCCTCGGTGCCGAGGAACCAGCTTTCGAGCATCGCATCGGCCTGTTTGTTTTCTTCAACCAGCGCCAGCGGCCGGCCATTCATCAGCACGATGACCAGCGGCTTGCCAGTGGCCTTGAGCGCCTTGATCAGATCGCGCTGACGGCCTGGAATGACCAGATCGACACGGCTTGCCGCTTCGTGGGACATATTGCGTGACTCACCAACGAACGCAACGACCACGTCCGACTGCTGAGCGACCTTGACCGCTTCGTCGATCATTTCCTGCTCTGGACGTCCATCGATGTGGAGCTGATCGTCCATCTTGTCCAGATAAGCGATGGCTTGCTGGTTATCGGTGATGTTGGAGCCTGCGGCATAAAGGATTTTCGCCTTGTCACCGACCGCGTTGGCCAGGCCGTCGTAAGCGCTGACGGTCTGACGCGCCAGCCCGGCCCCGGACCAGCTTCCCATCATGTCCAGCGAGCTTTTCGCCAGCGGACCGATCACGGCGATGGTGCCTTGTTTTTTCAACGGCAGGGTGTCGTTTTCGTTCTTCAGCAGCACCACGCTGCGTCGTGCGACATCCCGGGCCTCGGCGCGGTGCAGGCGGTTTTCTGCATCGCGATCGGCCGGGTCGTCCACTGCCGCGCCGATGCGCAGGTATGGGTTGGCGAACAGGCCCATGTCCCACTTGGCGCCGAGCACTTCACGCACGGCATTGTCCACTTCCTTGACCGAGACTTCGCCGCTCTCGACCAGCGCAGGGAGTTCTTGGCCGTAAGCCTTGTCGTTCATGCTCAGATCGACGCCAGCCTTGATCGCCAGCTTCGCCGCTTCGCGGAAGTCCTTGGCGACGCCGTGGTCTATCAGTTCCTTGATCGCGCCGTGGTCGCTGATGGTGACGCCTTTAAAGCCCCAGTCCTTGCGCAGCACATCCTGCAGCAGCCACGCATTGGAGGTCGAGGGAACGCCGTTGATCGAGTTCAACGCAATCATCACACCGCCAGCGCCTGCATCGATTGCGGCACGGTACGGCGGCAGGTAGTCCTGCCGCATACGGACCGGACTCATGTCCACAGTGTTGTAGTCCCGACCGCCTTCGACCGCGCCATACAGCGCAAAGTGTTTGACCGCCGCCATGATGCTGTTCGGCGCCTGGGTGCTGGAGCCCTGGAAGGCGTGGGTCATGGTGGCCGAGAGCCTCGAAACCAGATAGGTGTCTTCGCCGAAGCCCTCGGAGCTGCGGCCCCAGCGGGCATCGCGCGTGATATCGACCATCGGTGCGAACGTCATGTCCACGCCGTCGGCAGCGGCTTCGATCGCCGAAACGCGGCCCGCGCGGGTGACGGCGTCCATGTCCCAGGTCGATGCCAGGCCCAGGCTGATCGGGAAAATGGTGCGTTGGCCGTGGACCACGTCGTAGGCGAAGAACATCGGGATCTTCGTGCGGCTGTGGGCAACGGCGGCGTCCTGCATGGCGCGGTTGTCGGGCAACAGGACAGAGTTGAAGGTGCCGCCGATCCGGCCAGCGGCGATTTCCTTGAGGATTTCCGACTTCGGCATCTCCGGCCCGATGCTGATGAGGCGCAGTTGCCCGATCTTCTCGTCGAGGGTCATCTGCTTCATCAGGTTGGAGATGAATGCATTCTTGGCTTGTAGCGTGGAGACATTACTGGCGGGGTTGGCGGCGGTTTCAGCCCAGGCGGACTGACTGGCTAATCCGATGACAAGACTCAGCAAACACAGCTTATTCATGAATGATTTTCTCAAGGCGTTGGCCGGCAACTCGCGCGAAATACCGGGCGGCCTTTGTTTTTTGGTGTGAAACCTTTGGTTTTTATTGTCACCAGGACGAGGTGGTCGCTGAACTCCCGACGCTTTCGGGCATCAGTAGCGCAGCGAGTTTTATCCGATTGCGGCTGGGCAATCCAGAGCCTGGCGACGTAATGGGCCGAGATTATGCCGGGGATCGTCCAATTTGGCTAAAGTCATGTCTGACGGGACGACCACTAAAGAACACAAAGGAGTGCGCAGGCCATGCAAATAGAGCGTTACGGGCACATTCGGGGCAGTCGTTACAATTTGTCACTGACACTGCTGATGCTGCTGAGCACGTTGTTGTCCGGTTGCGGCATCAACAATATCCCTACCTACGACGAGCAGGTCAAAGCGGCCTGGGCACAGGTGCAGAACCAGTATCAGCGTCGGGCAGACCTTATTCCCAATCTGGTGGAAACCGTGAAGGGCTACGCCAAACAGGAGCAGGAGACCCTGACTGCAGTCATCGAGGCGCGCGCCAAGGCCACGTCGATTCAGGTCGATGCCAGCACCTTGAACGATGCGGCCAAGCTCAAGCAGTTCCAGGATGCACAAGGCCAGCTTACCGGCGCCTTGAGCCGCTTGATGGTGGTATCAGAGCGCTACCCGGATTTGAAATCCAACCAGAATTTCCTTTCATTGCAGTCGCAGCTCGAGGGCACGGAAAACCGGATCGCCGTCGCCCGTCGTGACTTCATCGCCGCGGTGGAGAAATACAACACGGAAATACGCACGTTCCCCGGTCGCCTCTGGCATTCGGTGATGTACAGCGATCTGCCGATTCGCCCTAACTTCGAAGCCACCGCCGCTGGCGCCGACAAGGCTCCGGAAGTGAAGTTCTGATGACCGGCGCGCGGCGGGGAGCGATAGTCGCGTTTCTGGCGATGTGGGTCGCTGTGTTCTCGCAGATGGCCTACGCCGAGCTTAAGTTTCCGGCGTTGAGCGGCCGGGTGGTCGATACCGCCGATATGATCGACAACCCGAGCCGGGAGCATCTGGCGCAGATGCTTCGGGCTCACGAGGAGCTGACTACCGAGCAGGTCGTGGTGGTCACCGTGCCCAATCTGCAAGGCAGCACGATCGAGGACTATGGCTACCAGCTCGGGCGCTTTTGGGGCATCGGTCAGCAGGGCAAGGACAACGGCGCGCTGCTGATCATCGCCAGGGAAGAGCGCAAGGTACGCATCGAAGTGGGCTACGGCCTGGAAGATCGCCTCACGGATGCGCAGTCTTCGGTGATCGTCAATCAGATCATCATCCCGTCATTCAAGCAGGGCGATTTCGTCGGCGGCATTAATAAAGGCACCGAGGCGATTGTGCAGGTGCTTGGTGGCGATCCGTTGGCCGAGCCAGTGATCGGGGCGTCGGGAGGGGATGATGTCACTGACTGGCGGATGAGCCTGCTGTTTCTCGTGCTGTTCGTTGTCGCTGCATACATCAGCGTGCGCTGGGGCGGCGGCATCGGCTTCATCGGCTCGGGAGGTTCTGGAGGCGTCGGAAGCTCGGGCGGCTTTGGCTCGGGCGGGTCGCGTTCAGGCGGCATGAGCGGTGGCGGTGGCAGTTTTGGCGGCGGCGGTGCCTCTGGTGGCTGGTAAGTCGATGGCTCAATAAGGGATGTAACAATGGCATTACTCACTGAAGACGAACAGCGACAGGTGGCCCAGGCCATCGAAGCCGTCGAGCGTAGTACCGACGCCGAACTGGTGACAGTGCTGGCGGCCAGCGCCGATGACTACGCTTACGCGCCGTTGATCTGGGCCGGCTTGGTGGCGCTGTTAATGCCGGGGCTGATCAATTTTTATCCTGGCTGGCTCAACGCCAATGAATTGCTGCTGACCCAGATCGCGACGTTCATTGCGGTGGCGCTGTTGTGCAGGCTCCCTGCGATCAGTACGCGCCTGGTCCCGGCTTCGGTTCGGCACTGGCGAGCCGGGAGCCTGGCGCGACGGCAGTTTCTGGAGCAGAACCTCCACGCGACGGTAAACGGCACTGGTGTGTTGATCTTTGTCAGCGAGGCCGAGCGCTACGTCGAAATCATCGTCGACGACGGCATCGCCCGTAACGTGGACGACATGGTGTGGCGATCAATGGTCGACGTGTTCACCCGACAAGTCAGCGAGGGCAGGATTCTCGAAGGGTTTCTCGGTTGCATCCGGTCGTGCGGCGAGGTGCTGAGCAATCAGGTACCCCTGACGCAGCCGCGCAATGAGTTGCCGAATCGGTTGGTGGTGTTGGAGTAAAGGAATCCGATCTACGGGATTGTGGTAGTAAATATTTATGTCCACCTCAACCCCGCAACCCGCCTAAAATATCGCCCTCGCATTTTCCGCTGCCCGAGGCTTCACCCGATGTCCGCCACTGCACCCGCCGCCCCGTCAGCGCAGGATCACCGCGCCCAGTTCCTGAGCCTGCTCGACACCTGCCTGACGCAGAACTCGCTGATCAAGCTGGTACTGGCCAAATATGTCGGCAGCGAAGCGGAGCTGCAGCGGATCATCATCAAGCCCACCACGATCAAGAACCAGCCGTGCCTGTCCTTCGTGTACCGCTACAAGACGCGCGACATCACCAAGAATCATCCCCTCGCCCAGGCACAGGAGCTGATCGCCAGTCTGTTGCCCGAATCCTTCAAGAACGCCCATTTGCTCTCGCTCACCGACGAAGTGCAGCTGGAGTTCGGCAAGAAGGGCAAAAGCACGCTGTTCCGCAATAAATCACAGCAGGAGCGTGAAGCGCCCTCGGCCGGGCATGATCGAGAGAAAAAACGCTATCTGGAGTTGAGCCGCCCATTCCTCACCGATCTGGGCGTGACCAACCAGCAGCATGAGCTGATTCCGGCCATGTCGCGCAAGTGGAAGCAGATCAATAAATTCATTGAAGTGTTTTCGCACGCCCTGGCGACTTCGCCCATCAAGCTCGACAAGCCAGTGACCGTCGCAGACTTTGGCTCGGGCAAGGGCTATCTGACTTTCGCCATTCACGACTACCTGCGCAACACCCTGCAGGCCGAGGGCAATGTGACCGGCGTCGAACTGCGTGAGGACATGGTCACCCTGTGCAACAGCGCGGCGGGGCGGCTGGAGCATCCGGGGCTGGTGTTCAAATGCGGCGATGTGCGTTCGGTGGCGCCCAGTGAACTTGACGTGATGATCGCGCTTCATGCATGCGATATCGCCACGGACTACGCCATTCATACCGGTATTCGTTCCGGGGCCTCGATCATCATGTGCTCGCCGTGCTGCCACAAACAGATACGTTTGCAGATCCAGAGCCCGACGCTGCTCAAGCCGATGCTGCAATATGGTCTGCACATGGGCCAGCAGGCGGAAATGGTCACCGATGCCTTGCGCGCGCTGCTGCTGGAAGCCTGCGGTTACGAGACCAAGGTGTTCGAGTTCATTTCGTTGGAGCACACCAACAAGAACAAGATGATCCTGGCGGTGAAACGTGCAACACCAGCCGATCCTGCCGAGTTGCTGGCGAAGATCCAGGAACTGAAAGTCTTCTACAACATTCAGGAACAGTGCCTGGAGACGTTGCTTCAGGCAGATGGGCTTCTCGGTTAGGTCCGCGTTGCCACGACGGGCTTGGGGGCGATGACTGCAGTCTTGCGGCCGATGGCCAGCGTCACCACGACCGCTGCGGCAAAGATCCAGGTGATCGGGTCGATATGTTCGCCGAAGAACAGCGCCGAAAACGCCATGGTGAAGAACAACTGCACCAACTGGATTTGACTGACCCGCGCGATCCCGCCCAACGCCAGCCCTGCATACCAGGCGAAGAAGCCGATGAACTGGGAAAACAGCGAGACATATGCGAACGCCCACCAGGCGCTCGCGGAAATCGGCCCTTGGTGCTGGGAGGCCAGATAAACGACCGGGATGATCAGCACCGGAGCCGAAAGCACCAGTGCCCAGCAGATCACCTGCCAGCCACCCATCAGCTTCGCCAGCCTGCCGCCCTCGGCATAGCCCAGTCCGCCCACCGCCACTGCACCGACCATCAGCAGGTCACCGGCCTGCAGATTGCCCGCGCCGCTGATCAGTGCGTACCCAAGGACCAACACGCTGCCCATTGCCGCACATAGCCAGAATGCCCTGGAAGGACGTTCGTGGGACAACCATGCCGCATAGATCGCCACTAGCAAAGGTTGCAGCCCGTTGACCAGTGCGCCGTGGGAAGCCGGCAGGGTTTTCATTGCCCAGGCTGAGAGCACCGGAAAGCCGATGATCACGCCCAGTGCCACGACCATCAGCGCCTTGAACTGCGCCCGGGTTGGCCGCTTCTCGCGACGCCACAGCAACAGCGCTGCCGCAGGAATCGCCGCGAACAACGCCCGGCCCAGACCGTTGAGCAGTGGGTGGATCTCCTGAACGACGATGCGGGTCATGGGCAGGGTCAGGCTGAAGATCACCACCCCGATCAGTCCGAGGGCCATGCCGGTATTTTCGCGAGAGGCCATGTTCAATCGTGCCTTGTTGTTATGGATGGAAAGAGGGCATTCATTCAGCCACAGATTGCTGGACATGCCCCTTAACAGCTACCGATAGAATCAACCGTACACTTTGCTTTCAGGGGGGAAACGCCGTTTCCGAGGATTTTTTTGCAACGCGTGATTTGCTCACAGATGTTGGTGCGGAACTTGAATGCCATCTTCCTGCAACAGTTTGAAGGTCAAATTGCTGCCATCGCATTCAGCCAGGAGAACTATCATGTCGGTCATTGGAAAGTGGGCGTTGCAAGGTGTCGTTGTGTTCGTTTTCGCGTGGCTGGCGACCGTAGCGGCTCAGTGGTCGACGAGCGTGGTCAGATCGACCAGCAGCGAGCGTCTTGCTTCCCTCAGCAGCGTCCGGCTGTCGACTGAATCGGCGACTTCCGACGTCAGCAAGACAGCGGGGCGCGACAAGGTCGTGGTGGGGGCGTTGGCGGAAAGTAACGAGTAAAAACGGTGGGTTGGGAAGATTGGAAGCGTCAGAAAGCTGAAAGGAGTCTGGGTTCTTCGATTGAGGTTGATCCGGCAGCGCAGCCGGGCGATGCAAGTTCTGCCAGTTGCCGATAAAAGCCGCCTTCACGCGGCTTTGCTATAAGTGGAGGGCTCAACCCTTCTTCTGCTCCACCGTCTCCTTCAATCGCGCCACCGATACTGACAACGTCGGATCCCCGAGCGGATGGGTCGTAGCATCGAAGAACTTCAGCTCGATATTCTGCCCCTCGAACAGCGCGCTGTAATGTCGCTTGCGGTGCTGAATGAACGCTTCGCTACGGGGCAGAACGGAGATGGCCAGCGTCTTCGGTCGCGCCTGGAGCACGGCGTTCAGAATATGTCGATCCTGTTTACCCAGCCCGTGGCCAAAGACACACAGGGCACCCTGGTGCTGTGCCAGCTGCGCATGGCAGAACGACAAGTAGTCCGAGCTGCGGATGATCTTCATCTTGTCCTCGCTGCGGCCTTCGCAGACGAACAGCGGAACATCTTCCAGCGCGTTGACGGCGAAACTGCCCAGCAGAGTGCTTGCCGATGACTGCAGCTTGCGCGCAGTACCGTCGAAGTTTTTCACCAGATGCATGCCGCCGTGCAGATAAAGGATGCGCGTCGCGTGACTAGCGGTGCGATGCAGGTTGAATTCAGCATCTTCGTCGAACAGATCGTCGAACGGCTGCGCACCGTGCATCACGGCCCAGTAGGCAAGCAGATCGTAATTGGTCGAATAGACCGTCGCGTACTGGCTCAGCGCTTTGCTGATGTGGGCGATGCTCGACGCCTCCATCAATCGCCAGGGAATGTGCGCCGAGCGGATGCCATGAATCAAGGCTTCCTTGATGGCGAAATAGCGATTGCGCGGCGACGAGGAACTGATGGTCAATGCTGCATTCACCCGCATCGCAACCTTCAAGCCGCTGAGCACCGGCTCGAAGTTCTCGGTGTCCATCGACTTGAACAGCGCAAGCTCGGTCGGGCTCAGCGGCTTGTTGCGAGTGGTTTGCGCCAGTTCGAACAGCGAGTCGTAGGCGAAGTTTTTCCAAACCGCCAGGCTTGCGCCATTGCCCAACAGCAACCCGGAGCAGGGGTGGGTCGTCTGCAGCAGGTTCCAGTCGGCAAGTTCGGTATCAAAGTCAGTGAATTCCATCATCTCGCTTCGCTTTCAGGTGAAGGTACTGACCGAGGCCAGAACGCAGTGGACTTATAGAAACACGGGCTGGGCTTGTCAACGACACGTCCTGCGATCCACCGCCCGGCAGATATTTCGAACCCGTGGGACACCTCCTTCTCTAATCCATGAACCCTAAAATCCGGTTCGCTGAGAGGTGCATATGACAACCGAGCCAGTGAATACCCCCGCCGCGCAAAGCCCCGGCCCCAATCCAAATCCCATGGAAACCACGCGCGGCCGCGTTGCCGAGCGTCAGGCGCAAGAGTTCCAGCGGGTCGAAAACTCTGCGGACGAGGATCCCGAAACCCCGCCGCCCCAGACCTGGAAACACCCGGACGACGGCAAAAGCCTGTCCGAGAAAGACGAAGAAATACCTCTGAAACCTTGAGTACCTTCTGTCCACCGGTCATTCACATGACCGTTATCGGGTGTAAGGTTTTCGAGGAAACAACCCATAACACTCTCTTTAATGAGAGGGGAGGTACCCATGCACAACGCGATGCTCAGCAAAACGCATCTCAATGGCTACGACGTGATCAACGTCAACAACGGCCCATGGCGGGTCTGTACCCATCACGACCGACTTGGTTCGTTCCAGACGCGCGAGGAGGCCATGGCATTTGCTGCGTCACTTCCTGCTTATAAGGAGCGTACGGCGATGAGAGCGGCAGGTGGTGACACATCGGCGCAGAAGAACGTGCCTGATGTGAACGCGAAAACCAGGCATTGAGCCACAGACGCCACGCAGGCCTTGCCGCTGTCGGTTGCCGTGAAGAGCGATACTGATGACGGCGCGCCAAGCGCAGCGCCTGGGTTGTCACCTGCCTTTACCTGTTCTGATCTGATGCCTGCAAAACGAATGCGCGTGCGTCCGGCCCAAATGCCAGGCGCACGCGTAGTCTTGTGATTGATCATTGCCAGGCTTAATCTCAAAAAGAAATGACCAGCCAGGCTGGTCATCACTATTTGAAATAGCAGGTATAGCAATGGACGTGATCGATCTCAAAGTCATCGACGCCGTAGCCCGGCACGGCAGCATGAACAAAGCCGCCGTTGAGCTTAATACGGTGCAGTCCAATGTCTCCTCGAGGATCCGCTCGCTGGAAGACGAACTCGGTGTTTCATTGTTTCAGCGCAGCGCAAAGGGCGTGCAGATCACCCCGGCCGGCAGACGCGTCCTGCCTTACGCCGCAAGGCTCTCCAAACTCCTTTCAGACGCATCGGCCGCTGCCCGCGATGATGGGAAACCCTCTGGCGTGCTGGAAATCGGCACCTTGGAAACCACGCTCGCACTTCGCCTGCCGCTGCTGATCGCGCGCTTCGCCCAAGCATACCCCGACGTTCGCCCCCTGGTACGCACCGGCACCACCAGCAGCCTGATTCAGGGGGTTGTCGAGTGTAAGCTCGAAGGCGCGTTCGTCGCCGGGCCCGTCAGCCATCCCGAGTTGCAAGTCGAAACCGTGTTCCATGAAGAACTGGTCCTGGTGACCTCCCGCGCCGTTCGCGCGCTGGAAGCGGTAAAGGCGATTACTCAGCTGAAGACTGTGGTGTTTCGCGTGGGCTGTTCTTATCGTCAGCGTCTGGATGCGCTGTTGGCGAGCTTGGGTATGCTCGCACCCGAGCCGCTGGAGTTCGGATCTATCGATGCAATCATCGCCTGTGTCTCGGCGGGTGTCGGCGTCACGCTGCTGCCCAGAGGCGTCGTCGCCACTGCCTGGCGGGAAGGACTGATCGCCGTTCACGAAATCCCGTCGGTGTTTGCCCAGGTCGAAACGGTTTTCGTGCGACGCATCGATGGCCATTTCTCCAGTGCCCTGGCGACCTTTCTCGACAGCGTGCATGCAGAAAGCGAGGCCCGGTCCCTTAACGTCAGGCAGCTGGCTTGAGTCAGGCGGCGGACTTGTCCGAATGCTTTGCTGCAACCAGGTCGATCAGAAAAGCCAACGCGATTGCCCCGGTGCCGATCATGAACAGCAGCCCATAATTGCCGCCACTGAACGAAAACAGATACGAAAACCCGTACGCCGCCGTCGCCTGGAACAGCGCAAAACCAACCGTTGCCTTGCGCCATGCGGCGCTTTGCTGAACCGGGTGATGCGCCAGTAATTCCTGAACCCGGCCGAGCACCAATGGCACCGTCCCGGTCACGAACGCGCCGACCACAATGCTCGACATTATCAACCATGGGGTGCCAACACCGAGCGCCGGAATGCACACGCACATTCCCTCCAGAATGAACGATAGGCGCAGTGCGAGCCCGAAACCTACCCGATCCGCCAGCACCCCGGCCAGCAACGGTCCCAAGGTCGCCCCGACGCCGAACAGCACCCAATACTGTGCCCCAACCTCAAGCCCTTTGCCCAATCCATGAGCAACGAACGCCACAAGAAAAATCATGTGCGGCACCCAGCCCGCCGCGTTCAGCGCGTACTCGGCATACAGGGCTTTTAGCGTGTGATTCTTCGATTTGCGCGGATGCTGGCTCGCCTGCGCTGGCGCGGCCGCCTGCTTCGGCCAACCCTTCCAGGCAATCGCGGTAAACAATAGGGAAATCACACCCAGGCCCAGCCACGTCTGCCGCAGACCCTGTTGCAACAACAGCGGGACCAGCGTGCCCGACGCCGCGATACCGACCCCCACACCCATAAAAATCACCCCACCCGCCAAGCCTCTTTTCGACGGCGAGACGTACGCCAACACCGCAGGCGCGGCGAGCACCATCAAAGCGCCTCCCGAAATCCCCGAGAGCAGACGCCAGAAAAAGAACCACAGGTAGGAGACCGGAAAAGCACAGGCCAGAAATGCCACGCTCGCCAGCAGCATCATGGCTCTCAACGTCAACGCCGTAGACGACTTCTGAGCCATTACCTGACCCGCCAAGGCACCCACCAGATACCCCGCCAGATTCGCTGCGCCCAGATACGCCGCTTTCGACGAATCGAACCAGTCTGCATCGACGATCGCCGGCAGCAACGGTGTATATGCAAACCGCGCCAGCCCAATGCCGACAAGACTCGCGGAAAACCCTGACACGATGCCCCATCTGGTGTTGTGGGATTGGATTTGAGGTGCGGGGTGGTGAGTGGTTGAGTGGGCCTTTTCCATCTTCATCGCCGAGTGATTTCAGGTGGGTCTACGCTACGCGCGTATGGGATATCTGAAGAAGCGAAAAGAAGTGATCGGGGGTATCTCGATAAAAGCTAGCAGGGCTGGTAGCTCGTTATCGATCTGATTTCTGGTGCTGGTCAAAAGCCAGTCTTTCGGTCACGGTATACATCGCCGAATTATGCTCAGGGAGCATTACCGATCATTAAACTCATCGCACTTGTAGGGATACTCTGCCTCGTCGGCTGCAGCGCCTATTCGCAGCCCGGCCCCTATCGACCGGTAAAAACCGGGCCGGATTTCAACTGCTCGATGGACCCACCCAACCAGCCTGACTGCCCATGAAGGACGTGGCGGCCGCATTTGTCGATTGAATGAAAGAAGATAAATGAGCGGAAAACGCCCGAGACAAATCCATGCACGCAACAGGCCTGGCGTTTATCGATCGGGAAGGGATTTGTTCAGAAGGGAGGGGCTGGAGCGGGTGAAGGGAATCGAACCCTCGTTATCAGCTTGGGAAGCTGGAGTAATGCCATTATACGACACCCGCTTTTGACGCTTTCAGCGGCTGACGTTGTACCAGATGCGGGCGGTGAATTGAAGCGTTAAATGTCGCGCGGGGGAATTCGAGGGTTACAGAAAGGCTTGGGATTCATTCGCCGGTGGCTTTGGGCGGCCCGAGGGCGAATGAATCCGTTCCTTGAGACCATCACGGTCAGATTGCAAATGCATGGTGCGTCTGTACCTGTCGATAGCGGGTTCGGCTGGGTTCGGGCGTGGGGGTAAGGAAGTTCATCAGGGCGTTGCGCGAGTCCAGGCATGCGGTCTTGTGTTCCATGTCCAGGAAGTGTCCGGCGCTTTTGATGGTGGTGAAGCGGCAATCACGGATGTGGTTGCTGAACAGCCGGGCGTCGGGGGCGGCGGTGTATTCATCCCATTCGCCGTTCATGAATAGCACCGGCACGTTGATGCGTTTGGCGGCCTTCA
Organism: Pseudomonas bohemica; assembly: GCF_002934685.1. GTDB lineage: Bacteria > Pseudomonadota > Gammaproteobacteria > Pseudomonadales > Pseudomonadaceae > Aquipseudomonas > Aquipseudomonas bohemica. The sequence continues at coordinate 161,347 of NZ_NKHL01000115.1, read as the reverse complement.
ACTGGTTCTGCGTGGTGATGTCCAGCACATGGTTGATGTGGTGGTGCATCTGCGCGTATTCGTGCAGGTCCAGGGAGCTGACGTGTTTGTAGTTGAAGCGCTTGAACAGCGACGGCAGGTGTTTGCCGATGGTGTTGTTGATCAGCGTGCCCACTTCGTACCGATCGAACGCCCCAAGGTGCCGCTGACCTTGGACGAGGTAGTCGTGCATGTGCTCGTTGATGACGGGGGAGAACGAGCTGATCACGGCTTTCTCGATACGCTTTGGCCTGTGTGCCAGCGCGACCAGCGCCGCCGCGCCACCCCATGAAAACGACATGATGTGTTCGGCGTTGAAGTGGTCGATCAGCTCCAGCAGGATCTGGCCTTCGACTTCCTTGGTCAGCGGTTTTTCGTGAACGTTGTGCGGCTTGGATTTACCCGCGTAGGGTTGGTCGTAGAGCACTACGTTGAATTTGGGGTGCAGGTTGCGGACGGTCTGGGCGAAAGATGCTGTCGTGGCCAGTGAGCCGTTGACCAGGACGATGGTCTTTTCTGCGGCATCTGCGCGATAGAACTCCGTGTAAACCCGAAACTGACCCTGTATATCAAGCACAGCTATTTCTGGCCTCATATTCCATGTCTCCTGACGTTAAAACAGGTGTGCGCACAACCACGTTGCACGAGTTTCGTGACAGGTAGGCAATGCCTGAGAAGGGGGCCCATGTCGGTCCGGGACGATCTGTCCGACAGGTGTTGTTATTGGCGGGCGCTCTACCGCCCCACCGCCAGAGGCGCCTGGGAGCGACAGAAAATTTCTTGAAATGCGAGCGTGACTTTCCGGTCACTTGTGGACCGACGTTTGGATTCAAGCAGGCGATCCGGGAACCCGCAAGTGCCATTCGTGAATTGCCTGGATGATCTGCCGGGCGGTCGGACGACGTCAGATGCGGTGGATTTCTTCAGGCGTCAGCGGACGGTATTGACCCGGTTCAAGCGCAGGATCCAGCACCAGCGGACCCATGCTTTCGCGATGCAGGCGCAGTACTTTGTTGTCGAAGAAGCCGAACATGCGTTTGACCTGGTGGTAGCGACCTTCGACGATGCTCAGGCGCGCGTGATGGCTGTCGAGGATAGTCAGTTGTGCGGGCAGGGTGGTGAGCTCTTCGAAGGCGAAGTAGAAGCCTTCGGTGAATTTCTCGAGGTAATGCTCGCCGATTTCCTGCTCGGTTTCGACGTGGTAGACCTTGGGCAGTTTGGTGGTCGGCTGAGTCAGGCGGCGCGACCACTGGCCGTCGTTGGTGATCAGCATCAGGCCCGAGGTGTTGAAGTCCAGGCGTCCGGCGATGTGCAGTTCGTGCTTGTCTGGCTCCTGCAATAGATCGAGAACGGTCGGGTGTTGCGGGTCGGTTGTTGCGCTGACGCAGCCGGGCGGCTTGTGCAACATGAAGTATCGGGCGGGTTTGCCGGTTTGCAGGATCTCGTTGTCGACCATGATTTGGCTGAACTCACGGACTTCATGCAGCGGGTCTTTGAGCGTCTGACCATCGACGCTGACACGACCCGCGAGCAGGGCCAGACGCACGTCCTTGCGGCTGAAGCGCGGCAGATTACTGAGGAAGCGGTCCAGGCGCATGGCAGGTCAGCCTGGACGCTGGTTGGACGTTATTTCGGCGTGGTCCACCAGCCCCGCACATCGCGGGCACAGACAGGCTTTATCGCGCAACGCTTCTGGCAATGTGGCAAGCACGGCAGGGTCAATGGTTTCAGTGAAGCACCAGCAAGGCCGATCGACAGTACGTGGATCGGCCAATGTGCAGCGGTTGCTCTGGCCGCAGACGGGGCAGATGTCGGGGCCGTTCGAGGAAGTCGTCATGCAGGTTCTGCCATTTCCGTACAGACCCGATTGCGGCCGTTCTGCTTGGCGCTATAGAGCGCCTGGTCGGCACGGGCAATCAGGCTTTGCAGGGTGTCGCCGGGGTGCAGCTCGGTCAAGCCCAGGCTGACAGTTACCTGTAGGGCAGAGCCTGTGAACACGTAGGTGTGCTGCTCGGCCAGCAGGCGAATCTTCTCGGCGACGCGTCGGGCACCGCTGCTGTTGGTGTCCTTGAGCAGGATGATGAACTCCTCTCCGCCCCACCGGCAAATGATGTCGCTTTCCCGCAGACAGCGCCTGACATCGTCGGCAAACCCCGTGAGCACTTGATCGCCCGCGAGGTGGCCGTAGGTATCGTTCAGGCGCTTGAAATGATCCAGGTCAAGCAGCATCGCCGATAACGCCTTGTGGTCGCGACGTGACTCGACGATGGCGTTCATCGCGATCCGGTCGAAGCCGCGACGATTGGGCAGACCGGTCAGGCTGTCGACCATCGCCTGGGTTTCGATGCGCAGCTGGAAGCGCCGGATCACCCGGTGGAGCAGAACCAACACCAGCACCATTACCGCCAGGCAGATCGACAGGTTGACGTACAACGATTGACGAATCTCGCTCAGGGCTCCGTCTTCGCGCTTGTCGACGAACAGGTACCAGTTCAGCTCCGGGATGTAGCGTACGTTGAGAAAGTGCGCGTTGCCCAAGGACTCGTATTGATAGCTGCCACTCTGCGGTTTGGGCATCTGCGCTTGCAGGTCTTTGAGGTCGGGTAGCTCGCGCAACACTTGGCCAATCTTTGCGCCTTCCGGGCCGCCACCGGCACCGGTCAGCACCAGTCGCCCGAATCCATCGACGAAATACACGCTGCGTTGGTAGCGTTCCTGATAGCGGTCCATCAGTTTGATGACGGCGTTGACGGTCAGCCCGACACCCGACGCACCGATGAAGTTGTCGTCGTAATCGAAAACCTTGTAGTTGATGAAGAAGGTCAGTTTGTCCTTGTTCGCCAGATCCGGATCGACGTTGATTTCGTACGGGACGGTCATGTCGCGCACGCGGTAATACCAGGTATCGCGCGGCTCATCCGGGCGGATCTTTTTCAGCACGCCTTTGGCCTGGTAATAGGTCAGGCTGTGGTTGGACACGAAGAACGAGGTGTAGGTCCCGTAATGATCCATGACCTCCTTGAGGTAGCGGGTCATCTGCTGTGGATCGTTTTCGCCGGCCACCACCCAGTCGCGCACGAAGGTGTCGCGGGCCATCATCGAGGCGATCAGCACCGGGCGGACCAGGTCTTTCTGGATTTCCGAATAGACCGTGTCCGACGTCAGCGGCAGTTCGGTGTTGACGATGCTGTCGCGAATGGCATTGCGCGAAGCGAAATAGCTGAGCAAGGATGTCGCAAGAAAGCCGCTCCCCAGGAGAATCACCAACGTCAACAGCAGGGAGCGTTGTGAATGGAGCGTGGAACGAAGGAGCATGACCAGTCCGCTTGAATGAATAATCCATTGATCGAGACATGCTAGCCTGATGCCACCCAGTTGCGCCATGAGCGTCTGCAGTTTGCGGCTGACCGGTCAGCGCAAATCCGAGGGCGACGGCTTGCGCACACATCGCCCTCGCGGTCAGTTGCGTCAACCAGACACGTCCAACGCCTGCAGTACCACCACTCTTTGTCCCGCGCGTACTGCCGAACCCGGTTGCACGCGAACTTCGCGGACAACACCTGCCATGGGCGCAAGCACTGGGATTTCCATTTTCATCGACTCCAGAATCACCAGCGTCTCGCCGGCCTCGACCTGTTGACCGACGCTGACCTGCACTTGCCAGAGGTTCCCGGCAATGTGGCTGTCAACGCTGGTCTGGCCACTTTGCAGGGCGGACTCTTCAGAGGCTTCGACGACGGCCTCATCGCTCTCGAACGTCGCCTGACCGCTGGCAATCCAGCGTTCGCGCTCGGCGTTGAACGCGCCCTGTTGCTGGGCACGAAAGGCGGCGATGCTCTGGGCCTCGTTCGCCAGGAAGGTCTGGTAATCGGCGAGGTTCAGCGTGCTGTGTTCGATCTGCAGCGTGTAACGCCCGAGGGGAAAATCGCGACGGATCTTCAGCAGTTCGTCAGCGCTGACCGCGTGGAAACGGATCTGGTCGAAAAACCGCAGCAGCCACGGTTTGCCGTCGAAAGCCTCGACGGCGCGGTAGCGGTTCCACATCTGCAAGGTGCGCCCCACGAACTGATAGCCGCCGGGGCCTTCCATGCCGTAGACGCACATATAGGCGCCGCCGATGCCCACCGAGTTTTCCGCGGTCCAGGTGCGCGCCGGGTTGTATTTGGTGGTGACCAGACGATGGCGCGGGTCCAGCGGCGTGGCGACTGGCGCGCCGAGGTAGACATCTCCCAGGCCCATCACCAGGTAGCTGGCGTCGAATACCGTGCGCTGCACTTGCTCCAGGTTCGGCAGGTCGTTTATGCGCCGGATGAACTCCAGATTGCTCGGGCACCAGGGCGCGTCCTTGCGCACGGTGGTCATGTATTTTTCGATCGCCAGCTGACAGGCCGGGTCGTCCCAGGACAGCGGCAGATGGACGATGCGCGACGGCACTTCAAGGTTCTTGCGGGCGCAAACTTCATCCCATTCACCAGAGACGATCTGCAACAGATCAGCCAGCGGTAGTCGTTCCGGCTGGTAGTGCACTTGCAGAGAACGAATGCCGGGAGTGAGGTCGATCACGCCTTGCAGCTGTTTGCTTTCCAGCGCCTGCATCAGGGCGTGACCGCGAAAGCGCAGCACCAGATCCAGTTCAGGGGCGCCGATTTCCAGAAGCAGATGGGTGTCGCCGGACAGGCGGGCGACAAGGCGGGTGCGGTTTTCCCCGATATCAAGAACGATGGGCGACTTCACGAGCGCGCTTGCCTGCGAGGGCGGTGTTTCGGGCGGTGAAGATGCAGCGGGCGTACCGACCTCATCGCGGGCCAGCGCGCTCCTGCAAAACGCGCTGCGGGCGGTTTCGAGGCTGACCGGCCGAAACCGCACTTTATCCCCTGCCTTGAGCTGCCCCAGTTGCCACAGGTCCGCCTCGATGATTGTCACCGGGCACACGAATCCGCCCAGACTCGGCCCATCCGGCCCGAGGATCACGGGCATATCGCCGGTGAAATCCACAGCGCCGATCGCATACGGATTGTCGTGAATGTTCGAAGGATGCAGCCCGGCCTCGCCCCCGTCAGCCCGCGCCCATTCCGGCTTCGGCCCGATCAGGCGCACGCCTGTGCGGCTGGAGTTGAAATGCACTTCCCAGTCAGTGGCGAAGAAGGTTTCGATGTAGTGTTCCGTGAAGTATTCCGGGGCGCCGTGGGGACCGTAGATCACGCGGATATCACGCACTTCAGTCAACGCCGCAAGCTGTTCGACCGGCACTTGCCGACCAGCGCTTCGATCGGTCAATGCTGCCATGTGCAACACATCCCCGGCGCGCAATGCCCGCCCGCCATGACCGCCAAACTGTCCCAGCGTGAACGTACTTTTGCTGCCCAGGTAATCCGGCACATCCAGCCCGCCGCGCAGGCACAGGTAACTGCGCGCACCCGCCCCGACGAGGGTGCCAAGCGTCAGGGTCGAACCGGCGAGCACCAACAGCGCCTGATTCATCGGCTGCGCCTTGCCGTCCAGCGTCACCGGAATGACTGCCCCGGTCACCGCGATCACTGCATCGGTATTGAAGCGCAGCGTTGGCCCGCTCATGGTGATTTCCAGCGCGGCGCAACCTTCCGGATTGCCCAGCAACCGATTACCCACTCGCAACGAGCGACTGTCCATCGGCCCGGAAGGCGGCACGCCCACAGCCCAATAACCCAGACGGCCCGGATAATCCTGCACGCTGGTCTGTGTGCCGCCGCTCAGCACTTCGAAGGTGTCGGCGCGGTACACCAGGCCCTCCAGGCAGCGCGTCCACGGCTGGCCGCTGGCGAACGGTACATCTTTGATGATCTGCCGCAAGTAATCGCGATTGGTTTCCACCCCGTACAAACGGGTTTGGCCCAGCGCCTGCTCCAGCCGTCGAGCAGCAGACGTTCGGTCCGGCGCCCAGCTGATCACCTTGGCAATCATCGGGTCGAAGAACGGCGCAATTTCGCAACCCGCCTCCACCCAAGTGTCGATGCGCAGGTGTCTGTCGTCGGCAGCAGGGAAGTGCACCGAGGTCAGCAATCCCGGACTTGGCTGGAAATCCCGGCCCGGATCCTCCGCATACAAGCGCGCCTGAATCGCATGGCCCTCGGGCTTCAGGTCCGCCTCAAGCTCATGCAACGGCGGCAGATCACCTGCAGCCAGCTGCACCATCCAGCTCACCAGATCCACGCCCCAGACCTGCTCGGTTACGCCGTGCTCGACCTGCAGGCGTGTGTTCACTTCCAGGAAATAGAAGCGCTGATCGTCGCTGTCGAATACGAACTCCACTGTTCCCGCACTTCGATAGCTGACGGCCTTGGCCAGCTTGATCGCCGCTGCGCACAACTCATCGGCCATGCCCTGGGGCAAATTTGGCGCAGGGGTTTCCTCGATGACTTTCTGGTTGCGACGCTGTACCGAGCAGTCGCGAACGCCCAGAGCGATGACGTCGCCACGACCATCGCCAAACACCTGTACTTCCAGATGCCGAGCGCGCTGGATGTACTTCTCGATGAACACACCAGCGTCGCTGAAATTGTTCTGTCCCAGGCGCTTCACCGCTTCGAATGATTCGCTCAGTTCGCTGGCGCTGCGGCACACGCGCATGCCGATCCCGCCGCCGCCTGCGGTGCTTTTCAGCATCACTGGGTAGCCGATGGATTGGGCAGCGGTCAGCGCCGCTTCAACGCTGTCGAGCAGTTCGGTGCCTTCGAGCATCGGCACGCCATGCTGTTTGGCCAGTGCGCGGGCCGTATGCTTGAGGCCGAAGACCCGCAGTTGCGCAGGCGTCGGCCCCACAAAGGCGATGTCTGCATCTTCGCAGGCCTGGGCGAACGCTGCGTTTTCGGAGAGAAATCCGTAGCCAGGATGAATGGCCTTCGCACCTGTGGACCGGGCGATGGCAAGCATCTTGTCCACCGCCAGATAGGTGCCGGCCGCGCCACCTTCACCGAGGCTGTGGGCCTGATCGGCTTCGAGGATGTGCAGGCTGGCGGCATCAGCTTCGGAGTAGACCGCCACGCCTTGCACGTTCAACGCGCGCAAGGTGCGCAGGATGCGGCAGGCGATGGCGCCGCGGTTGGCGATCAGCAGTGTGTCGAACATGTTTTTACCCCAGGGATCGACGTTCATCGATCCCGAACCGGGTAGCGGGCCGTCCCGCTGTTGTACGCGTTGCGCGTAGGCCGTCCTGCGCGCCAAACATCAATTCAGTAAGAAGTGGCGCTCAGTCCCAAACCCGCAATTCTGCCGGGGTCGGGTTATAGCCGTTGCACGGATTGTTCAGTTGCGGGCAGTTGGAGATCAGCACGATCACGTCCATTTCCGCGCGCAGTTCGACGTATTTCCCGGCCCCGGAAATGCCGTCTTCGAAGGTCAGACCACCGTCTGCCGTCACCGGCACGTTCATGAAGAAGTTGATGTTCGGGCTGATGTCGCGCTTGCCCAGCCGACCATCGTGCACGCAGGCGCGCAGATAGTTGTCGCGGCAGCTGTGCATGTGGCGATTTTCAAGGGCGTAGCGCACGGTGTTGCTCTCTTGGGCGCAGGCGCCGCCGAGAGTGTCGTGACGCCCGCAGGTGTCTTCGACGATGGTCAGCATCAGCTTGCCGAGGTTGGAATACAGCACGCTGCCTTTGCTCAGATAGACGTTGTTCTGGCGCCGCAGGGTGCGTTGCACGTCGTAGCGCTCACGCGGGTTGGCCAGGCTGTAGAACAGCGTGTCGACCGCCTGATTGCCTTGCAGATCGAGCAGACGCAGGGTTTGCCCGGCTTTGAGTTCGGTCAGGGACGGCTCGCCTGCCGGTATGTGGGTGATGGAAACGGGAGCGTTCATTTCTACAGTGCTCATAAAGGCATCCTCAAGCGAACAGGCGATCGGTGTTGATGAAGCCGCGCACGTTTTCTTCGCGGGACGTGCGGCAGTGTTCGGCAACGCTGGGGTCGGCCTTCATCCAGCTCAGTTTCACCGGCTGCGGCGCATACTCGGGATTGGGGTCCATCGGATGTTGCAGCGCGGTCAGCACTACCAGCGTGTCCATCGGTGCGTACAGCTCGATGTAGTCGCCGGCTTTGGAGTTGTGGGCGACGAAGCCCAGCGCGCCGTGGTCGTCGACGTTGACCCGGCTGAACAGGTTCAAAGTCATCAGTAAATCAGACAACCCCAGCCCCCATTTGCCCATTTCTACCAACAGGTTGTCGGCACCGTTGCGGAAGAAACCGTTGCGCAATTCCTGATAGCGGCCCTGGCCATATTTTTCGCTGACCTCTTCGGCACACAACACGCCGCCGATGCTGTCGCTCCAGCCGCAGGTGTCGGCGGTGATCGCCGCCAGCACACGACCCATGTCCGAGTACAGGCAATGGCCGCTGGTGAGCTTGGCCGTGTGTTGGCATTTGAGGCTGTCGGGCAGGTTCAGGCGCTCGGTTTTCTCGTGGGCGTTGAACAGCGTCAGGCTGACGTTGGCATTGCCGTTGAGGTCGGTCAGGCGCAGCAGTTCGCCGCGCTTGAGCACGAACGACAAGTGGCCGCCGCCGGGCAGCAGTTCTTCGGCGAATACCGGAAATACAAAGGTTGAATCAGTCATGGGGAAAATCCTTCAAGCCGTTTGCAGCGATTCAATGGCCGCGCGTGCGGCGCGACGATCACTGTTCAGGGGAATGTCGTAAGTGATGCGGGCGCCATAGGCACCGGGGGCGTGCGGGTCGAGGCGAACCTTGTCGAACACCAGCAGGCGCGTGCCGAGGTTGAAGCCTTCGCAGAGGTCATGAGTGACCATGAACACCGTGAGTTTCGTCTCGCGCCACAGTTCAAGCAGCAGGACGTGCATGTCCTTGCGGATGCCGGGATCCAGCGCACCGAAGGGTTCGTCGAGCAGCAGCACGCGGGGTTTCATGATCAGCGCTTGGGCGATGGCCAGACGTTGTTGCATGCCGCCGGACAGTTGCGTCGGGTACTTGTCCAGCGCGTGACCCAGCCCGACCTTGTGCAACAGCGCCGACGCCTGCTCACGTGCCTCGCGTTTCGCCTTGCCGAACAGACGACCGAGCAAGGCCGAACGCGGCAGTTCAAGGCCCAGCGCGACGTTGTCCAGCACCGACAGGTGCGGGAACACCGAATAACGTTGAAACACCACGCCACGGCTGGCATCCGGTTCGTTGGCGATGGGCTGTTCGTCGAGCAGAATCACACCTTTGCTTGGCACCTCCTGGCCGAGCAACAGGCGCAGAAAGGTCGATTTGCCGCAGCCGGACGCGCCGACCAGGGTGCAGAACTCGCCCTCGGCGATGCTCAGGTTCAAGCCTTCGAGCACCACTTGATCGTCGTATTGCTGCCAGACGTTATTCACCGAAATGAAGCTCATGGGCGCACTCCCTCGTACCAGGGAAAGGCTTTGCGGGTCAGCGCCTTGAGGCCCCAGTCCATCAGCCAGGCGAGCAGGGTGATCCACGCCACGTAGGGCAGGATCATGTCCATCGCCAGGTAACGTCGCACCAGGAAAATCCGGTAGCCCAGCCCGTCCGTGGAGGCGATGGCTTCGGCTGCGATCAGGAACAGCCACGCCGACCCCAGCACCAGCCGCAGCGAGATCAACAGGCGCGGCAGCAGTTGCGGCAATACCACGCGCAGGATCAGCGTCCAGGTCGAGGCGCCCAGCGTCTGCGCCTTGATCAGCAGCTCCACGGGGATTTCCCGAGCGCGCTGTTCCAGATCACGGGCCAGCACCGGGGTGATGCCGATCACGATCAGCATCACCTTCGACAGCTCGCCCAGACCGAAGACGATGAACAGAATCGGCAGAACCGCCAGCGGCGGCACCATCGACAGTACCGTCAGCAGTGGCGACAACGGCGCACCGAACAGCGGCAGCACGCCCGAGGCGATGCCCACGCACAGGCCGACCACCGCGCTGATCGCAAGACCCATGGCCAGGCGTTGCAGACTCGACGCGGTGTCCTGCCAGAGCAGGTATTCGCCGGTGCGTTGATCGGGAATGATCGCCACACGTTTGATCGCATCGGTCATCTGCACCGCGCTGGGCAGCAGCTTGTCGTTGGGGTTTTCCGTCAGCCGCGTGGCCGAGCCTGTGAAATAGGCAAACAGCAACAGGGCGAACGGCAGGATCACCAGAATCAAACGACTGGCGCGATCCGGGCGGCGGTTAATCAAGCGCATAGCTAGAACCCTTGTAGCGAAGCGTGATTTACAACTTGCCGTCGGCAGCCATTTGCACGTAGCTCGGGTCGAAGTGCAGCTTGAGGTTGCCTTTGTCGCCTTCGGTCACGCTGTTGGCAAAGCTCATGCCCACGGCGCTGGCGTCTTTGGCGCCTTCACCAAGCAGCCCGTGCTCGAACGAGAAGCCGGCGACCTTGCGCATGGTGGTTGGCAGTTGTTTGCTGGTAGCGAAATCCAGCGCTTCCTTGGGCGTGGCGAACAGCTTGGTGGTGTCGAGTTGCGACTGAAAACCCGGCAAATCCGTGCCCGAGGCCTTGGCCATGTGTTCCAGGGCCTTGGTCGATTCGGCGGACTTGGCGTTCATCAGCGCCACGACTTCGAACCAGGCGCCGGTCAGTGCTTTGCCGAGCGCCGGATTGTCTTTGAGGGTTTGGGTGTTGACCACCATCATGTCCATGATCTCGCCGGGGATCTTGCTGGAGTCGAACACTTCAGTAACGCCGGGCTTGGCCTTGATTTCCGAGAGCATCGGGTTCCAGGTGGTGACGGCCTTGACCTCACTGGTGTTGAAGGCCGCTGCGATGTCGGCATCGGAGGTGTTGACGACTTTCAAGTCCTTCTCGGTCAGATCAACGGAGTCCAGCGCACGGGCCAGCAGATAGTGGGAAACCGACAACTCGACCAGGTTGACGTCCATGCCTTTCAGGTCCGTGACTTTCTTGCCGTCGCCCTTGATGACGATGCCGTCGTTGCCGTTGGAGAAGTCACTGACAACGAGCGCGGTGCTTTCCACGCCGCCGGCTGCGGGGATGGTCAGGGCGTCCATGTTGGTCATGGTGCAGCCGTCGAACTGGCCAGCGGTGTACTGGTTGATCGATTCAACGTAGTCGTTGAGCTGGGTGACCTTGATGTCGATGCCGTACTTCTTGGCCCACTTGTCGACGATGCCCTGGGTGCCGGCGTATTCCCACGGCATCCAGCCGGCGTAGATCGTCCAGCAGACGTTGAAGTCTTTCTTCGGGGCGGCGGTGGCCGAGAGGCTGAGGGCGGCGATGAGGCTTGCGGCGAACAGGGCGCAAAGACGGGACTTCTGCATGGATAAAACCTCCAGTAGCGAAAAAAGGCGGTCAGGAGTACGGCGACACCACTGGTGTCCTGTCTCCCGGGCTTTTATCCCGCCGTGTAACCTCTACTGGAGGTCGCCGACTCTCGGACCAGCCACTCGCTTTCACGCGAGCCGGAACCCTAGTCAGCTATTGCAAATTGTGGTGCCGCGAACCTGAGTTGACTCCTGCACCAGGTTTGTCTAGCCAGAGTTGTGCCAAGTCGGCTGGGGCCTTGTATCGTCGGCGCGCGAACGTAAATACCGGTTTTGAAAGGCGAGGCGCGTGCACCTTTGGGGGGCGCCGTCCGGCGGTTGAGGCTTGGCTTGGGGCACTGGTCGAGCATCTTGCAGTCTGACCTTATGTTCTCGGCAGTTACGGGAACGCCGACCAGCGCCGCTGGTTCGAGCTCTATCGCGGTCCAGGAGGCCGCCATGTATCGACGAAGCTTGCTTACCCTTCTGATGACGTTGTCTCTGGCAGGTTGCTATGGAGGCTATTACGAACAAGAGACCTACACGCAGCCGATTTACAGTGGCGGCTACGTGGATGACGGCTATCGCCCTTACGCGCCGGCAGCGGTCTATGGCTCATCGGTTTACTACTCATCGCCGCGTTATTACTCATCGCCCGGCTATTACCCGGCGCCACGCTATTACTCACCACCTCGGTATTACGCACCGCCCCCTCGTTATTACGGTCCGGGTCCGGGTTACGGCGGACGCCCCGGTTACGGCGGCGGCCACTGGAATGGCGGCGCAGGTGGCTATCACGGGGGCGGCAATGGCTATCGTCCGCCACCTCCCGGCCCTGGACCTGGCGGCGGCGGGCCGAGGCCGGGCTGGAATGGTAATCACGGAGGGGGTGGCCCCGGCCCGGGCAGGCCATCGGGAGGCAACTTCCAGCGCGGCGGCGGCTTCGGTCGCGGCGGCCACGACAGCCAAAGCGGCGGCAATCGCTGAGAACCGGCCATAAGTGGCCAGTGTAAGCGTCAGGCTCGGTATGGAGTTCACCCTGCTTTCTCTTGCAGCTTGAAACTCGGAGCTTGGCGCTGCTTCATGTCAGTACTCTGACAAATCGGCCAACGGATGCCGTCCTTCCCAGGCCTTCTCGAAATGCGCATCCACCACTGCGAGCGGAATCGCCGCGATGTCCTGCCAGTGCCAGTGCGGGGTGTGATCCTTGTCGATGAGCCGCGCGCGAACGCCTTCACTGAACTCGGGATGACGGCAGCAATTGAGGCTCATGCTGTATTCCATCTGGAACACTTCGGCCAGCGACATGTGCCGCGCGCGAGTGATCTGCTCCCAGACCAGCAACGCGGTCAGCGGGCAGCCCTCGGTGAGAGTTTTCGCGGCCTTGGCCAGCAATGGGTCCTGCGAATGCAGTTGATGTTTGAGGGCATTCCACGCGCAGGCTGCATCGGCGACATCCAACAACTCATCGATCTGCTGACGGCGGGGCAGCCACTGCGCTGGCGGCATTTGTTCGAGCGCTTCCTGCTGCAACGCCTTGAACAGGCTGTTTAGCTGGACGGCGGTCTGTTCCTGCCAGTTGAGTTGCAGGAGGCGGTCGATCAGCTCTTCCTGCTGATCGTCGCGCAAGAAGCGATCGGCCAGATTCAGGTCAAGCGCGTCACGGCCGTTGATGTGAGATCCGGTCAAGCCAAGGAATAACCCCAACTTGCCTGGCAAGCGCGAAAGAAACCAGCTGGCACCGACATCCGGGTACAAGCCGATACTGATTTCAGGCATCGCCAGCCGACTGCTCGGCGTGACCACGCGGATGCCTGCGGCTTGCAGCAGTCCCATTCCGCCGCCGAGCACATAACCCTGGCCCCAGCAGATCAGCGGTTTGGGGTAAGTGTGCAACGTGTAGTCGAGGCGGTATTCGGCGGCGAAGAACTGCGCCGCCAGCGGGGGTACGGTTCCAGGTTTGCTGCGCCCGGCCTCTACCAGCGCTCGCACGTCGCGGCCTGCACAAAACGCTTTCTCGCCCTTGCCCCGCAGCAGCACGCAGACGATCTGCGGATCGCCGGCCCAGGCCTCGAGGCGATCCTGCAGCGCCAGAATCATTGGCAGGGATAACGCATTCAGGGATTTTTCGGCGTCCAGCGTAGCAATGCCCAGGCGGGCACCGTCGGTTCCTGTGAGCTCTTCGAATTGCAGATTCATCGTGACCTCGTGTGCGTGGGACAGGCATCTATCAAGGGTGTGAGTCCCCTGAATGCCGGGAAGTTGCAAACGGCTGTTGCACAGGAGTGTAGGAAGACCACAACGTGCTGCGCTGGAAATAATTGGCCACAGCCCCTAAAGTCCGCGCATTGTTTTTCCGGATATGACCATGACTGACGACAATCGCATCAAACTTGAGCCCAGTTGGAAACAGGCCCTTCGCGAGGAGTTTGAAAAGCCTTACATGGGTGAGCTGCGCCAGTTCTTGCGCCAGGAACATGCGGCAGGCAAGGAGATCTACCCGCCGGGCCCGCTGATTTTCAATGCGCTGAATTCGACGCCGCTGGATAACGTGAAAGTCGTCATTCTCGGCCAGGATCCCTACCACGGCCCGAATCAGGCCCACGGCCTGTGCTTTTCGGTGCAGCCGGGCATACCGGCGCCACCGTCCCTGGTCAACATCTATAAAGAACTCAAGCGCGACCTGAACATCGACATCCCCAATCACGGCTATCTGCAGTCGTGGGCCGATCAGGGCGTGCTAATGCTCAACACCACCCTGACCGTCGAACGGGCCAACGCGGCGTCTCACGCCGGCAAGGGCTGGCAGCATTTCACCGACAAGATCATCGAAACCGTCAGCGCCCATCAGCCGCATCTGGTGTTCCTGCTGTGGGGTTCGCACGCCCAGAGCAAGAAGAAGCTGATCGATGCTTCCAAGCACCTGATTCTGACTTCCGTCCACCCCTCGCCACTGTCGGCCTATAAAGGCTTTTTGGGTTGTGGGCATTTCGGCCTTGCGAACAAGTATCTGCAGCAGAACGGGTTGAAGCCGATCGATTGGCAGTTGCCAGCCAGCGTCTGACATAGGGTTGCAGCTGGAACGGGACCCTTGCAGGAGCGCTTGTCCGCGATTGCGGTGGATCTGTGCCATTCACGTGACTGACACAGCGCCATCGCGGGCAAGCTCGCTGCTACCGGTTCGTATTGCCAGGAGGTTGCCGATTCCAGTACCGAAACAACGGCTCGGCCAGAAACAACACAAACAACAGCCGCATCACCTGCATCGCCGTCACCAGTGGCACCGACAGTTGCAGGACTTCCGCAGTCAGGCTCATTTCGGCGATGCCACCGGGCATCATCCCCAGCGTCAATGAACGCAGATCCAGATGAGTCGCGGTACTCAAGGCCAGCGCGCACAGTGCCGCGATGCTCATGGTCAATGCCGTCCCGACCAGCGTACGCCCTATAAAGGAAGGCGCGCGACGGAAGAAGGCGCGATTGAAGTGACACCCCAGCGCACTGCCAATCAACCATTGCCCCATCTGACTGCCGCCGTTGGGCAAACCGATGTGCAAATCGAAGCTGATGCTGATCACCGCACTGACCAGCAAAGGTCCGAACAGCCACGGATTGGGTTGCTTAAATCGCTGCCAGCCCCAGGCGACCAACGCCCCAACTGGAAATAACAGCATCAGCCACCACCAGTCTACGACCGTCCCGTGTACAGGCGCGCCGCCACTGCCCATCAGGTACTTGAAGATCGCCGGCACGCACAGCACCACTGCCAGCACGCGCAGGCTTTGACCCGCCGCGACGTTGCTGAGAATTGCGCCATTGCGCGCGCCTAGATTGACCATCTCTCCCGACCCGCCCGGCATGCTGGAGAAGAACGCCGTGGCGCGGTCCTCGCCGGTACGCAGCATCAGCCACACGCCGACAACGCTGGAGACGCTGGTCACCAGCGCGCCGATGAAGATCAGGCCGAAATGCGAGAGCACTTGTTCGATGACAACCGGGGTGAAGTGCAGGCCGATACCGATGCCGATTACCCATTGGCCGCATTTGCGGCCGCCGGGGATTTCAGCCAGCTGCCACGGGGTCAGGCAGCGGACCAGGATGATCGCCAGCAATGAGCCGACCATCCAGGGCAGGGGCCAGCCCACCTGACTGGCGAGGTAGCCTCCCAGCAGACCGACCAGCGGTGTTCCCCACCATGTTTTGAAGGGCCGGTCAGACATCGGCCAGTGCGCGGCGCTGGACCGAACGCTTGCGCCAGATGCGGATCAGCGGCAGCACCAACATGAGCGCGGTCACCACCCAGACGCCGAGGGTAATCGGGCTGGACCAGAGGATGTCCATCGAGCCGTTGGAGATCGACAGCGCGCGACGCAGGTTCTGCTCCATCAACCCGCCGAGGATGAAGCCCAGCAGAATCGGCGACAGCGGGAAGTCCAGCTTGCGCAGGATGTAGCCGAAGATGCCGATGCCGACCATCAGGAACAGGTCGAAAGTGGTGGCGTGCACTGCGTAGACACCGATCCCGGTAATGATCGCGATCACCGGCACCAACGCCCAGTTCGGCACCGCCAGAATGCGGGTGAAGATGCGGATCATCGGGATGTTGAGGATCACCAGCATGATGTTGGCGATGAATAACGAGGCGATCAGGCCCCAGACGATGTCCGGTTGCTGTTGGAACAGCAGCGGACCGGGGGTGATGTTGTACAGCGACAAGGCGCCGATCATTACCGCGGTGGTGCCCGAACCCGGAACCCCCAGCGTCAGCATAGGCACCAACGCGCCGCAGGCAGTCGCGCCGATGGCGGTTTCCGGGGCTGCCAGACCACGCATGTCGCCTTGTCCGAATTTACCGCTCGCCCCTGCGATACGCTTCTCGGTCATGTAGGTCACGGCGCTCGCCAACGTCGCACCGGCGCCCGGCAACACACCCATGATGAAGCCCATCAGCCCGCAGCGAATGTTGACCAGGAACACCGAGCTGGCTTCCTTGAAGTTGAACATCATGCGGCCGGTGGCCTTGACTGCTTCCTGGCCACGGTGGGTTTTCTCCAGCAACAGCAGAATCTCGCTGATGGAGAACAGACCCAGCACCAGCACCACGAACTGAATGCCATCGGCCAGATGGATGTTGTCGCCGGTGAAACGATACACCCCGCTGTTGGCGTCGATACCGATGCTCGACAGGAACAGGCCGATCAGTGCCGCCACAAATGTCTTCAACGGTCGATCACCGGCCATGCCGCCGAGGCAGACGATCGCGAAAACCATCAACACGAAATATTCCGCAGGTCCGAAGGCAATCGCCCATTTGGCCAGCAGCGGGGCGAACATCACCATGCCGCAGGTGGCGATGAACGCACCGATGAACGAACTCCACGCCGACAGCGACAATGCCACGCCGGCCAGGCCCTGGCGGGCCATCGGGTAGCCATCCAGCGCGGTCATCACAGTGGACGCTTCGCCCGGAATGTTGAGCAGGATCGAGCTGATGCGTCCGCCGTATTCGCACCCCAGGTACACCGCCGCCAACAGAATCAGCGCCGACTCTGGCGGCAGGCCGAGGGCAAAGGCGATCGGGATCAGCAGCGCCACGCCGTTGATCGGGCCCAGGCCCGGCAGCAGGCCGACGACGGTGCCGATCAAAGTGCCGGAAAGGGCAGTGACCAGGTTGTATGGGGTCAGCGCGACGCCAAAGCCCTGGCCGAGATAGCCGAGAGTGTCCATATCAGTTCTCCAGAACGTCGAGCAGGCCGAGGGGCAAAGGCACATCCATCACTTTGTCGAAGAGCACGTACAGCAGGATGCTCATCACGGTGGTGATGACGATGCTCGGCAGCCACCGGCCGCCATACAGCCGGGCCATGGGAATGCCGATCAGGATGCTGCTGAGTACGAAGCCCAGCGGCTCGAACAAGCCGGCGAACACCAGCAACAACAGGATGCAGGTGCCGATCTTGATCAGGGTTGGGCGATCCAGCGGCGGCTCGTCTTCGGAGTGCTTGATCGGCGTCGGGCGAAGCATCATGTACAGCAGTGAAATACCCATCAGCGCCAGCATCAGCAGCGGAAAGGCGCGCGGGCCGACGGGTTCGTAGGAAAAGGGGGCCTGATAAGGCCACGCCATCAGCGCAAGGCCAATACAGGCCAGCAGCAGCACGAAGGCGAAAAGTCGTTGCAAGACCATGGAAAGCTCCTAGGGTCACGCCACCGCGCAGGTGGCGCAACCCTTAGTCAATCAATCGAGAGCCAGTCAATCGAGATCATTCACTGAATCAGGCCGAATTCCTTGGCCAGCGTTTTGTATTCGGCAACCTGTTTCTTCACGTATGTGTCCAACTCCGGGCCGGTCATGGCGAACGGGAACAGCTCACGCTGATCGCGCAACTTGGCGAAGTCTTCCGACGCCAGCAGCTTGTCGAAGGCGTCTTTCCACCAGTTGTATTGCTCGTCGGTGACTTTCGGGCCGAGATAGAAGCCGCGCACCACCGGCCAGACAATGTCGTAGCCTTGCTCTTTGGCGGTTGGGATGTTCTTCATTTCCGGCTCGTCCAGACGCTTGTCGGAGAACACGGCCAGCAGGCGCATGTCGCCGCTGAGGATATGCGGCATGGAGTCGGCGATGTCGGTTGAGCCGACTTGAATGTGACCGCCCAGCAGCGCCGTGGCGATTTCACCGCCGCCTTCCAGTGCTACGTAACGCAGGTCGCGCGGGTTGATACCCGCCGCTTTGGCAACCAGCGCGGTCTGCATCCAATCCTGGCTACCGACGGTGCCGCCGGAGCCGATGACCACTTTGCTCGGGTCGGCTTTCAGGGCTTTGACCAGATCGTCCAGGTTCTTGTAGGGCGAGTCGGCTTTGACTGCGATGGCGCCATAACTGGTGCCAACGGCCGCCAGCCAGCGTACGGCGTTTTCGTCGAATTTACCGAACTTGCCTTGGGCCAGGTTGAGCAGCGAACCGCTGGACCAGGCGACCAGCGTGCCCGCATCGGCAGGACGCTGAGCCACCACCGCGTTGTACGCCACCGCGCCTACGCCGCCAGGCATGTAGGTCACGCGCATCGGCTTGCTCAGCAGCTTCTCGTTGACCAGCGCGCTTTGCGCCAGTTTGCAGGTCAGGTCGAAGCCACCACCTGGAGAGGCCGGCGCGATGCATTCAGGGCGGTTGGGCTCGGCCGCCCACAATTGAGTGGCCACCAACATGCAGCTGGCAGCAACGCTGATACGGCGCAACGATAGATTCATGGTCGGTCTCCGATGGAGTTGTTGTTTTTGGATGCGTTTGGGGTATGGATCAGGCTGTGGCTCCACGGCGTTGCAAGCCCGGGGTGAGCATTTCCATTACAGAAAAACGGGACGTGACGATGCACTGCGCTGCGGGGCGAAGTGTACTCAAAACAGGATGGGATTCAGGCGGCGCTATGGCCGGGATTTGCAGTGATGGCATCACCGATGACTCCGATATTGTTTTTATTGTTGAAAACGCATCGAGGCGTTTTTCGTCACGATCCTAAACGTCACGGATGCCACACGGTGGGCAATCGTAACCAGTCGTGCCCGGATCCTAATCAGCGAAGCTTTCATCAACCTTTCAACTACCTTTCATCAAGCTTTCAATGAGGACTTTCGAAGTTTAACGGCGGGTTTTCAGCTGTTTCAGCCTTCACAGGCGGCGTCGCGCCTGTAAACTCCGCGTCCACCCAACGCCTCAATCGGGAGAATCCGATGCGTGTCCTGCTTGTCGAAGATCATCTGCAACTGGCTGAAAGCGTCGCGCTGGCGCTCAAGGGCAGCGGGCTGACCGTGGATATTCTGCATGATGGCGTGGCCGCTGACCTGGCCCTGAGCAGCGAAGAATATGCCGTGGCGATTCTCGATGTCGGCCTGCCGCGCATGGACGGTTTCGAGGTGTTGGCCAAACTGCGTACGCGGGGCAAGAACATACCTGTGCTGATGCTGACCGCGCGCAGTGACGTCAAGGATCGCGTTCATGGCCTGAATCTGGGGGCCGACGATTACCTGGCAAAACCTTTCGAGTTGTCCGAACTAGAAGCGCGGGTCAAGGCGCTGTTGCGCCGCAGCGTGCTGGGCGGCGAACGTCAACAGCGTTGTGGGGCGCTGGTCTACGATCTGGACACGCGTCGTTTCACTCTTGGCGACGAGGCGTTGATCCTGACTTCTCGCGAGCAATCGGTGCTCGAAGCGCTGATCGCTCGCCCTGGCCGGGTCATGAGCAAGGAACAACTGGCGGCGCAGGTCTTTGGCCTGGACGAGGAAGCCAGCGCCGATGCCATCGAAATCTACGTGCATCGCCTGCGCAAGAAACTCGACGGACATCCCATCGCCATCGTGACGTTCCGGGGGCTGGGTTACCTGCTGGAAAGCCGGGATGCTTAACCCGTTCCCCTCAGCGGAAAACAGCCTGCGCTGGCGGCTGCTGTGGAACCTGGGTTTGCTGCTGGTGGTGCTGATGATCGCCAGCGGCATGAGCGCGTACTGGAACGGCCGGGAAGCCGCCGACACTGCTTACGACCGAACCCTGCTGGCCTCGGCGCGGACCATTGCCGCAGGCTTGTCCGAACGAGACGGCACCCTTAGCGCGGATGTGCCCTATGTCGCCCTCGACACCTTCGCCTACGACAGCGCCGGGCGCATTTACTACCAGGTCAACGACATCAATCAAAAGCTGATTTCCGGCTATGAAAATTTGCCAGCACCGCCGCCAGGAACCCCACGCACCGACGATTACCCGGCGCTGGCCAAGTTCTACAGCGCCCGCTATCAGGGCCAGGATGTGCGTGTGGTGAGCCTGCTCAAGGCGGTCAGCGAGCCGAACATGAACGGCATCGCCGAAATTCGCGTGGCTGAAACCGAGGAGCAACGGGTGAACATGGCCCGTGGGCTGATGGCCGACACCTTGCTGCGTCTGGGCATGCTTGGCAGCGGGGCGTTGCTGCTGGTGTGGTTTACCGTCAGTGCCGCTTTGCGTCCGCTGGATCGTCTGCGCACCGCCGTCGAAGAGCGCCAACCCGATGACCTGCGTTCGCTGCCGCTGGTGGAGGTTCAGCATGAATTGCGTCCGTTGGTGAGTTCGCTGAACCACTTCACCGAGCGCCTTCGCATGCAGTTCGAGCGTCAGGCCCAGTTCATCGCCGACGCGTCCCACGAACTGCGCACACCGCTGGCGGCATTAAAAGCGCGGCTGGAGCTGGGGCTGCGCGATCAGGACCCTGCAGCCTGGCGCAGCACGCTGGAAAGCGCAGCAGTCGGCACCGATAAACTGACCCATCTGGCCAACCAGTTGCTGTCGCTGGCGCGTATTGAAAACGGCGCGCGTGCGATTGCCGAGGGCGGTGCGCAGTCACTGGACCTCAGCCAACTCGCCCGGGAACTGGGCATGGCGATGGCACCGTTGGCGCATGCAAGGGGTGTGGCATTGGCGCTGGAGGCGGACGAACCGATATGGATGCGCGGCGAGCCGACCTTGCTCAATGAGCTGCTGAGCAATCTTGTCGATAACGCACTGGCGCACACGCCGCCCGGTGGCAATGTCGTGCTGCGGGTGCATTCGCCTTGTGTGCTGGAGGTCGAGGACGACGGCCCTGGCATTCCGCTGCATGAGCGTGACCGGGTGTTCGAGCGATTCTACCGACGCCATCAGCAGAGCTCAGGGGCGGGGTTGGGGCTGGCGATCGTTGGGGAAATCTGCAGGGCGCATCTGGCGCGAATTACGCTGCACGATGGAGCCGAGCGTGGCCTTATGGTCCGTGTCAGTTTCATTGCGGGGCAGGGCGAAAGCGTTTGACGTATTCAACGCCAGGCCGGTAGCTGCACGGCCAGGTCGTAGTCTCGGTTTTCAATACAACAGCGTCATCGCCTCATTCATCTTCCCGATCAACTCGCCATTGGCCATGTTCAACCCCAACTGCCTGACCGCTGGCATCCCCTGCACGTCGAGGTTTGGATAAGGCCGGCCGGTAGCTTCATGCACATGCACGGTCGCGACCTGCACCAGATCCACATAATCGGCCTGTTCGGAAACTCGGTCGAAGTTCTGGAACTGTCGCGGCACGATCGCAAGCGCATCCGGAAAATCCCATGAACGCAGCAGTCGTTCGCCGATGATCGGATGAATGCGATCGATCACGTGATTGAGGCTCACGGCGTCAGCCAGCAACTCGAAATTGTCCTCGGCGTAGGTCAGGATCGGCAGCACGCCGATAAGGTGAATCAAACCCGCCAGTGTCGCCTTGTCGCCTTTGAGGTGGCCGCGCTGATAGCTGAGCAGATTGCTCACGCCCGCCACTTGCAGACTGAGCTTCCAGATGTCGCGCATCTTGGTTTCGATCACATATGATTTGGCGTGAAACATCTGCTCCACCACCAGGCCAATCGCCAGGTTGCAGGTGTAATTCACCCCCAGCCGGCGAACCGCAGTCAGCACATCGCTGACCTCGAAATTGGGCCGTAACAGCGGGCTGTTCACCACTTTGATCAGGCGAGCCGAAAGGGCGGTATCGCTACCGATGACTTTGCTCAGGGCAATGATGCTGATTTCCGAGTCTTCGGCGGCCAGACGAATTTTCATCGCAACTTCAGGCAGTGTCGGCAGAAACAGGGCGTCCTTGTCGATCGCCTTGATCAGATCCCTCTGCACCTCATCAGCCATACTACTCATATCGAATCTCTGGATAGTGCATTCCGATCAGCACCCCCGGCCGCGCGGCGGCAGGGGGCAGGCAACGAAGGCTCAACGCTGTGTCTCGAGTTTGGCATCCAAAGTGTACGGTAGTTCGAGCAGTTTCAAGGCCGGGCCATCTGCCGTGCCCTGATGAATGTTGCCGTCTTCGACTGCGTCGGCCTGCAACACGGCCAGCAACTCGACGCCTGAATCGCCACGGGCGGCCACCACCACGTTGCCGACAGCGCTGGCGTGGACCGGGGAGAACAGCGCTACGCCGGGCTCCGGGACGTCACTGCCTTCCAGAGAAAGGCGATACTGGCGGCGCTTGAGCTTGCCCAGATACTGCATGCGCGCGACGATTTCCTGGCCGGTGTAGCAGCCTTTCTTGAAACTGACGCCGCCCACGGCCTGCAAGTTGATCATCTGCGGAATGAATTCCTCGCGGGTTTGCGCGAAGACCTGACCGATCCCGGCTCGGATCTGTCCCAGCAGCCAGTCGTTGAGCGAGCCTTGCGGTAACTGCGCGGCCAAACGGCTTTGCACGTCCGCCGCCTGAGCGACGCGAACCCAGACTTCGGTGCGGGCAGGGGAGACGCGGACCGCGATCAGGTCGTTGGCGCGGACCACCGAATCCGTTTCCTGTGGCAGGTCCAGTCCCAGGCCGAGCAACGTGCTATCGGCGTTGTTCAGGCCAAAGCGCACCCAGGACGCACTTTCGTCGGTCAATTTGGATTTGGAGAAGACGGCGTACTTTTTCAGGTCCAGCAACTGTGGCTCGATCAGCTCATGGGCCATCGCCAGCAGCACGCCGTCGCCTTCCAGCAGAATGCGAAAGCTGGACTGCATGCGGCCTTTCTGGGTGCAACGGGCGCCGAGCGTGGCCTTGGCGTCGCTCAGATAATCCATGTGGCAGGTCAGTTGGCCTTGCAGGAATTTGCTGGCGTCCACGCCGCGAACGGCAAGCACACCTTCGTGAGAGAGCGGGCAGAAGAAAGCTGAATCGGCCATGGGTCATCGCAGGGGTAAAAGTCTGGGGCACCATCATAGTGCCCAGCTTGGGTTATGGGTATATCCACGTCTCGATAATGGATATGCGTAAAAGCCTGCGACTAAGTGCGGGTACGCCCGATGGCGATGCCCCTGTATACTCGCCGCCAAATTCGAGGAGCGCTCCATGGTCGAAGAAATTGAACTCAACCGCCTCTTTTGGCACAGCCGTCGCGGCATGCTCGAGCTGGATGTTCTGCTGGTGCCGTTTGTCAGAGAGGTCTATCCATCGCTCAACGACGTTGACCGCGCGCTGTACGTTCGTCTGCTGACCTGCGAAGACCAGGACATGTTCGTCTGGTTCATGCAGCGCGGCGAGTCGGAAGATCCCGAGCTTCAGCGCATGGTTCGCATGATCCTGGATCGTGTCCAGCCGAAATGATCGTTTCGAATGCCGTTGGCAGCGCTCCCGCGCCCTGCTGACGGCATATGTCGGCGCCCAGGCGCTGGCTCTGATCTCGCTTGTCCTCCTTGAAATTCCCCTCTGGGCCAAAGCGGTCGGCGTGTTGTTGTGCCTGCTTCATGGCTTGCACTCGCTGCCCCGGTCAATTTTGTTGAGTCACGATGATGCCTTTACCGGCCTGCGGCGAGACGGCTCCGGCTGGCAGTTGTGGAGCCGACGTGTCGGCTGGCAGCCTGTGCAACTGCGCCCCGACAGCATGGCGCTGCCGCGCATCGTGGTGCTCAGGTTCCGGCTGACGAGCGGCAGTTGGCTGAGTCGGTGCTGGGTCAGAAGCGCCTGCATTCCAGGCGACGCCATGACGCCGGACCTGCACCGACGCTTGCGTTTACGCCTGAAGTTCAGCCGACGTAGGTGGGCGGCTCCAGAATAGTATCGATGGCGTCAGGCAGCATTTCGGGGTAATCCAGCGTGTAATGCAGCCCGCGGCTTTCCTTTCGCGCCATGGCCGAGGCAATCATCAACTCAGCGACCTGGGCCAGATTGCGCAGCTCGATCAGATCGCGACTGACCTTATAGTTGCTGTAGAACTCGTCGATCTCATCCAGCAACAGTCGCACTCGATGCTGAGCACGCTGCAAGCGCTTGTTGGTGCGCACGATCCCGACGTAGTCCCACATGAAACGCCGCAGTTCGTCCCAGTTATGAGCGATGATCACGTCTTCGTCCGAATCGGTCACCTGGCTGGCGTCCCAGAATGGCAGATCCCTGGGCTGAGAGATTTCGGACAGTTGCGAGACGATATCGGCAGCGGCCGAGCGGGCATAGACGAAGCATTCAAGCAGCGAGTTGCTGGCCATGCGGTTCGCGCCGTGCAGCCCGGTAAAACTGGTTTCGCCGATGGCATACAGCCCCGGCACATCGGTGCGGCCATGCTGATCGACGACCACGCCACCACAGGTGTAATGCGCGGCGGGAACCACAGGGATCGGCTGGCGAGTGATGTCGATGCCGAACTCAAGGCAGCGCTCATACACCGTCGGAAAATGGGTTTTGACGAACGCTTCAGGCTTGTGGCTGATGTCCAGATAAACGCAATCGACCCCCAGGCGCTTCATTTCATGGTCGATTGCCCTAGCCACGATATCCCGAGGAGCAAGTTCTGCCCGCTCATCGAAGCGTTGCATGAAGCGCTCGCCGTTCGGCAGCTTTAGATAAGCACCTTCGCCACGCAGCGCTTCGGTCACCAGGAAGCTCTTGGCTTGCGGGTGGTACAGGCAGGTGGGATGGAACTGGTTGAATTCCAGATTGCCGACCCGACAGCCCGAGCGCCAGGCCATGGCAATGCCGTCGCCACACGCGCCGTCGGGGTTGCTGGTGTAGAGATAAACCTTGGCCGCGCCGCCCGAAGCCAGAATGGTGAAACGCGCGCTGTGGGTGTCGACTTCGCCGGTTGCGCGGTCCAGCACGTAGGCGCCGAGGCAACGTTCACCGCCCAGCCCCAGTCGGCGTTCGGTGATCAGGTCGACCGCGACGCGTTGCTCCAGCAGTTCGATGTTCGGCCGGGCCCTGGCCTGGGCCAGCAAGGTGCGAAAAATCGCCGCACCGGTTGCGTCCGCAGCGTGAATGATTCGCCGATGACTGTGGCCGCCTTCGCGGGTCAGATGAAATTCGAATCCGCCGTCTTCGACCATCGAGCGATCATCTCGGGTAAACGGCACGCCCATGTCGATCAGCCATTGAATCGCTTCGCGGCTGTGCTCGACGGTGAAGCGCACCGCTTCTTCATTACACAAACCGCCACCGGCATTAAGCGTGTCTTCGACGTGAGACTGAACGGTGTCGGTGTTATCCAGTACCGCTGCAACGCCACCCTGCGCCCAGAACGTCGAGCCGTTGGCCAGATCGCCCTTGCTCAGGACCGCAATGCGCAAATGGTCGGGCAACGTCAACGCCAGACTCAACCCGGCGGCACCGCTGCCGACCACCAAAACGTCGTGATGAATGTGTCGACTCATTGCTTGTTATCTCGGCTTCTATATGGCCACTAGTATGTAAGGAGTGGTAACGGCACAATGGCCGGGATTTATGGCAATTGTGAATCACGGCGGGGGCGGATTGTGCGCTACTCCGCGGCATCGTGCATACCGTTTGGCAGGCAATCCCGTGTCGAAGTCACTTCGAATTGGATCCTACAAACCTCATGATGCGTGTCTTACGCTCTCCAGCGAAATGTGGGAACTTTTCATAAAGCCCCACGTTCAATAGAGGGTTGCCGATAAAGGGACAGCGTCGGCGCTGTGCGAAGGTGGTTCAAACATCCGCGCAAGCGCTTTCGACGACAAGATTATTCACGCAGCCGACCTGGTTCGAGCTGCGTTTTTCGTGCGGGCCAGCGACGCTCGCCGGAAACTTGCTTGAAGGGGGGAGAACTTTTGCGAAAAGCCCGAGTCTATGTTTGCAAGCCTGTGAAGCAGCCTCTGCGACACTCCCTTGAGCTCTATGAGGAGTGTTCATGCTAACCCAGGAAGAGGATCAGCAACTGGTCGAACGCGTACAGCGCGGCGACAAGCGAGCCTTTGATCTGCTAGTGGTGAAATATCAGCACAAGATTCTTGGGTTGATCGTGAGATTCGTCCACGACACCCATGAAGCCCAGGATGTCGCGCAAGAGGCTTTTATCAAGGCTTACCGTGCACTTGGGAATTTCCGCGGCGACAGCGCGTTTTATACGTGGCTTTACCGCATCGCCATCAACACGGCGAAAAACTATCTGGTGTCGCGAGGTCGGCGACCGCCGGACAGCGATGTCAGGTCTGAAGACGCGGAGTTCTACGACGGCGATCATGGCCTCAAGGACATCGAGTCGCCGGAACGTGCATTGTTAAGGGATGAGATCGAAGGCACCGTCCATCGGACCATCCAGCTACTGCCGGAAGATTTGCGCACAGCTCTAACTTTGCGCGAGTTCGACGGTCTGAGTTACGAAGACATTGCGAGCGTTATGCAGTGTCCGGTTGGTACCGTGCGCTCTCGCATTTTCCGCGCTCGGGAAGCCATTGATAAAGCCCTGCAGCCTTTGTTGCAGGAAACCTGAGACAGCGGCGATAGCCATATGAGAGGAACCGCCATGAGTCGTGAAGCCCTGCAGGAATCGCTGTCCGCGGTGATGGATAACGAAGCGGACGAATTGGAATTACGTCGAGTGCTCAATGCAATCGACGATGCGGATACACGTGCCACATGGTCGCGTTATCAAATTGCTCGTGCAGCAATGCATAAAGAACTGCTGATGCCCCATCTGGACATCTCGGCTGCCGTATCTGCCGCGATCGCCGACGAAGTCAGCCCGCTCAAGGCCGGTCGCGGTCCTTGGCGCACGCTGGGGCGTCTGGCCGTGGCTGCCTCGGTCACGGTGGCTGTTCTAGCGGGTGTACGCCTGTACAACCAGGACGAAATCGCTGGTGCCCAACTGGCTCAGCAATCGGCACAGCCTGCCAATGTAGCCATGCCTCAGGTTAAAGGCCCAGCGGTTCTGGCCGGCTACACTGAAAGCGAGCAAGCGCCAGGCCCTATGGCCAGCGGCGTACTGCAGAACCAGGCTGGCTGGCACGATCAGCGTCTGCCGGGTTACCTGCGTCAACATGCTCAGCAAGCTGCGTTGAAAGGTACTGAAAGCGCGTTGCCATATGCTCGCGCCGCCAGCCTGGAAAACCGTTAAGGAGGATCATGCGCGCCATCCCTCTAGTGCCGCTTCTGCTTGGTGGATGGCTGGTCCTTCCAGTTCATGCCGATGATGCGCAAGACCAGTTGAAGCGTCTTGCGCAGGCAGAACAGCAGCAAAGTTTCCAGGGCACCTTCGTCTACGAACGCAACGGAAGTTTTTCCACTCATCGAATCTGGCATCGCGTTGTCGATGGCAAGGTTCGTGAGCATTTGCTTCAGCTTGATGGCTCCGCTCAGGAAGTACTGCGTGTCGATGGGTTAACCCAATGCGTCAGCGGTACTCTTGAAGCCGGTGTCTCGAATATCCCAGACTCTCCTGCACACGCCTTCGATGCTGCCAAGCTATCGAAGTGGTATGACATGAAGGTCGGGGGCAGTTCACGGGTGGCTGGACGTCCGGCAACGGTGGTGACACTGACCCCACGCGATCAGCATCGGTATGGCATCGAACTGCACCTGGACAATCAGACCGGGCTGCCGTTGAAGTCGCTGTTGCTTAGCGATAAAGGCCAGTTGCTCGAACGCTTCCAGTTCACTGAACTCAATACCAGCGACCCGACCGATCAGATGCTCCAACCCAGCGCTGATTGCAAGTCAGTGGATGTGGTCAAGGGCAAGGCCGAGCCGCAGAAGCAGCAGGTTTCCTGGCATTCCGACTGGTTACCGGCGGGCTTTGAGCTTAGCACCGCAGCGGCGCGCAAGGATCCGGACTCCAGGGCTCTGGTCACCAGCCTTATGTATGATGATGGCTTGGCGCGTTTTTCGGTGTTCATCGAGCCCGTGAGCGGTGCCGCTGTCACTGACATCCGGACTCAGCTTGGACCGACGGTTGCGGTATCTCGCCGCCTCAACACGCCCAAGGGCGATGCGATGGTGACGGTGGTTGGTGAAATCCCGATCGGGACTGCCGAACGCATCGCGCTGTCCATGCGTGACGATGCTGCAGCGCCGGCGTCTGGCGGCAAAGCGCCCGCAGCGGCCAGCAACAACTAATCTGACGACCGGGGAATGCCCACTATGAAAAAGGTTTCATATTGGGCGTTTCCACCCGCCGGCCAAGCAAATGCTGGCCTCGATCGAGATGCTGAAATGTTTGGTCAGCTTTGCAGGTTGCAAATACCCTCTTTTTTTTCTATAGGTCACAGCTTCGCAGCTCTGGCCTTTTTTTGTTTCAGCTTTCAGAAAGCTGGGAGAGAATAAAATGGCCCAGAGCGACGCACTGAGCAAGACTGCAATGTGTAGATGCTCCTCGAACCTCTGGGTTCGTACCGCTTAACCATGCTCGTTGTGAACGGGAGCCGTATGTCGATACCTCGCTTGAAAACTTATCTGTCCTGGATGGCCGCCGTGCTGATGCTCGGTCAGGTCCTCACTGCGCAGGCCGAAGCCCTGCCGGACTTCACGTCGTTGGTGGAGCAGGCATCGCCCGCCGTCGTTAACATCAGTACGCGCCAGAAACTGCCGGATCGTTCGGTGGCTCAGGGACAGATGCCCGACCTCGAAGGTCTGCCACCTATGCTGCGCGAATTCCTCGAACGCAGCACGCCGCCGGGCTCACGTCCGCCAGGTTCGGGTTCGGGCAAAGGTGATCGTCAGCGTGAAGCGCAATCCCTGGGCTCGGGCTTCATCATCTCTGCCGACGGTTTCATCCTGACCAACAACCACGTGATCGACGGCGCAGACGAGATCCTCGTGCGACTCTCCGATCGCAGTGAAATGAAAGCCAAGCTGATCGGCACCGACCCGCGCACTGACGTGGCAGTCCTAAAGATCGACGGCAAGGACCTGCCTACGGTCAAGCTGGGCAACTCCGACAAGCTGAAAGTCGGCGAGTGGGTGCTGGCCATTGGTTCGCCTTTCGGCTTCGACCACTCGGTGACCAAAGGTATCGTCAGCGCCAAGGGGCGCAGCCTGCCGAACGACACTTATGTGCCATTCATTCAGACTGACGTCGCGATCAACCCGGGCAACTCCGGTGGCCCGCTGTTCAACATGGCCGGTGAAGTCGTGGGTATCAACTCGCAGATTTTCACTCGCTCCGGTGGTTTCATGGGCCTGTCGTTCGCCATCCCGATCGACGTGGCGATGGACGTCGCCAATCAGCTGAAGGCTAACGGCAAGGTCAATCGTGGCTGGCTGGGCGTCGTGATTCAGGAAGTGAACAAGGACCTGGCCGAGTCGTTCGGTCTGGACAAGCCAGCCGGTGCTCTGGTGGCGCAGGTTCTGGACGACGGTCCGGCAGCCAAGGGCGGTTTGCAGGTCGGCGACGTGATTCTCAGCGCCAATGGCACGCCAATCATCATGTCTGCTGATCTGCCGCATCTTATTGGCAACCTTAAAGATGGCAGCAAAGCTGAACTGGAAGTGATTCGCGACGGCAAGCGTCAGAAGCTGACCGTGACGGTTGGCGCGTTGCCAGCTGAAGGTGAGGAGATGGGCGCGGCCGACGCCGGTGTCGAGCGCAACAGCAATCGTCTGGGCGTTTCGGTCACTGACCTGACCGCCGAGCAGATGAAGTCGCTGGACCTCAAAGGCGGCGTGATCATCAAGGACGTCCAGGACGGTCCCGCATCGTTGATCGGCCTGCAAACCGGCGATGTCATCACTCACCTGAACAACCAGCCGATCACGTCGGCCAAGCAGTTCACTGAAGTGGCCAAGGGCCTGCCGAAGAATCGCTCGGTATCGATGCGGGTTCTGCGTCAGGGACGTGCTACGTTCATCACCTTCAAACTGGCGGAATAATCAGCCAGACAGGGAAAAGGAGCGGCCAGGCCGCTCCTTTTTTGTATCCGATTGACTGTCGGCTCTCTGTCCTCGCGCGTGAACGTGACGCCCCAGCCTTCCTTCAGGTACAATTCCCG
Source organism: Pseudomonas bohemica (assembly GCF_002934685.1). GTDB lineage: Bacteria > Pseudomonadota > Gammaproteobacteria > Pseudomonadales > Pseudomonadaceae > Aquipseudomonas > Aquipseudomonas bohemica. The sequence continues at coordinate 131,353 of NZ_NKHL01000115.1, read as the reverse complement.
GCTATTTTTCGGCGGGCAGTCTGCCTGCAACCTTTTTCGAGTGTGATCCGTGAGTGATTTGAGTCATATCCGCAATTTCTCCATCATCGCCCACATTGACCATGGCAAGTCGACGCTGGCTGACCGTTTCATTCAAATGTGCGGTGGTCTGACCGAGCGTGAGATGGAGGCTCAGGTACTTGATTCCATGGACCTGGAGCGTGAGCGCGGGATCACGATCAAGGCCCACAGCGTCACCCTTTATTACAAGGCGAACGACGGCATCACCTATCAGCTGAACTTCATCGACACCCCAGGTCACGTCGACTTCACCTATGAGGTCAGCCGTTCGCTGGCCGCATGTGAGGGTGCGTTGCTGGTGGTCGATGCCGGTCAGGGCGTGGAAGCGCAGTCGGTCGCCAACTGCTACACCGCCATCGAACAGGGCCTGGAAGTCATGCCGGTCCTGAACAAGATGGACTTGCCGCAGGCCGATCCGGACCGCGTCAAGGAAGAGATCGAGAAGATCATCGGGATCGATGCCACCGACGCCGTGGCTTGTAGCGCCAAGAGCGGCATGGGCGTCGACGAGGTGCTGGAGCGTCTGGTCAAGACCATCCCGGCGCCAACCGGCAACATCGAGGACCCGCTGCAAGCGCTGATCATCGACTCCTGGTTCGACAACTATCTGGGCGTCGTCTCCCTGGTGCGTGTGCGTCACGGTCGGGTGAAGAAGGGCGACAAGATCCTGGTCAAGTCCACCGGCAAGATCCACCTGGTGGACAGCGTCGGTGTATTCAACCCCAAGCACACCGCCACAGCTGACCTGAAAGCGGGCGAGGTGGGCTTCATCATCGCTGGCATCAAGGACATTCACGGTGCGCCGGTGGGTGACACCCTGACCCTGAGTTCGACGCCGGACGTGGAGGTGCTGCCCGGCTTCAAACGCATTCAGCCGCAGGTCTACGCCGGTCTGTTCCCGGTCAGTTCCGACGACTTCGAAGATTTCCGCGAAGCGTTGCAGAAGCTCACCCTCAATGACTCATCGTTGCAGTACACCCCGGAAAGCTCCGACGCGCTGGGCTTCGGCTTCCGTTGCGGCTTCCTCGGCATGCTGCATATGGAAATCATCCAGGAGCGCCTCGAGCGTGAGTACGACCTGGATCTGATCACCACGGCGCCAACCGTAATCTTCGAGCTGCTGCTCAAGACTGGTGAAACCATTTACGTCGACAACCCGTCGAAGCTGCCAGACCTCTCGACCATCGAGGACATGCGCGAGCCGATCGTGCGGGCGAACATCCTTGTGCCTCAAGAGCACCTGGGCAACGTCATTACGCTGTGCATCGAGAAGCGCGGTATCCAGCACGACATGCTGTTCCTCGGCACTCAGGTCCAGGTGACCTACGATCTGCCGATGAACGAGGTGGTTCTGGACTTCTTCGATCGTCTGAAGTCCACCAGTCGCGGTTATGCATCGCTGGACTATCATTTCGATCGCTACCAGTCGGCGAACCTGGTGAAGTTGGATGTTCTGATCAACGGTGACAAGGTCGACGCCCTGGCATTGATCGTGCACCGTGACAACGCGGCCTACAAAGGCCGGGCGTTGACCGAAAAGATGAAAGAACTGATTCCTCGTCAGATGTTCGACGTGGCAATTCAGGCCGCCATCGGCGGCCAGATTATCGCGCGTACAACCGTCAAGGCGCTCAGAAAGAACGTACTGGCCAAATGTTACGGTGGTGACGTCAGCCGTAAACGCAAACTGCTTGAAAAGCAGAAGGCCGGTAAGAAACGCATGAAGCAGGTCGGCAACGTGGAAATTCCACAGGAAGCCTTCCTTGCAGTGCTCAGGTTGGAATAGTCAGGCCCTATGTCACTAAATTTCCCGCTGTTGTTGGTCATTGCCGTATTCGTATGCGGTCTGTTGGCCTTGTTCGATCTGATCATACTGGCGCCGCGTCGGCGGACCGCGATAGCGAATTATCAGGGCAGCGTGAGCCAGCCTGATATCGCTGTCGTCGAGCAGTTGAACAAGGAGCCGTTGCTCGTCGAGTACGGCAAATCGTTTTTTCCGGTGCTGTTCATCGTATTGGTGCTGCGCTCGTTTCTGGTCGAGCCATTCCAGATCCCGTCGGGTTCGATGAAGCCGACGCTGGATGTGGGCGATTTCATTCTGGTCAACAAGTTCTCCTACGGCATTCGCCTGCCGGTGATCGACCTCAAGGTCATCCCGGTCAGTGACCCGCAGCGCGGTGATGTGATGGTGTTTCGCTACCCAAGCGACCCAAACGTCAACTACATCAAGCGCGTCATCGGCTTGCCGGGCGACGTCATTCGCTACACCAATGACAAGCAGCTGTTCATCAATGGACAACTGGTCGCCAGGCAACTGATCGGTTCGGAGCCGGGTACCCTTGGCAGCGCCGAGTTGTATGACGAGAAGTTGGGTGAGGTCGAGCACCAGATCCGCCAGGAAATGAGCCGCTATCGCGCGCCGCCCGACCATGAGTGGACGGTCCCGGCCGCTCACTACTTCATGATGGGTGACAACCGCGACAATTCCAACGACAGCCGTTACTGGGATGACCCCAATATTCCCAAGGACGAGCTGGGCATGGTCCCCGACAGAAACATCGTCGGCAAGGCGTTCGCGGTCTGGATGAGCTGGCCGGAGCCGAAGCTGAGTCATCTGCCGAACTTCTCGCGAGTCGGACTGATCAAGTAACGCCAATGCGGCGCTGTCTGATACAGCGCCGTATGTCATTTCGGCGGGCTATGGTGCAAGGCTGACCTTGCACGCAGCAGAGAAAGACTATTCTTGAGGGCACACATGACATCTGCCGGTTCGCAAAAAGGCTTGTCGTTCATTGGATGGCTGGTAGCGCTGGCCGTCGTTGCATTTATCGTGAGTACCGCAGCCAAAGTGGTGCCGCATTACCTCGACTACATGTCGCTGAAGAAGATCATCGAGGCGGCCGGTACGGACCGGAACGCCAATATCAGCGACAGTAGTGAGTTTCATGACTATGTGGCCAAGGGCATGCAGGTCAATAACATTCGGGATGTAGATTTGAACAAGGCGTTAAGCGTGACGACGGAGAACGATAGGTTCCTCGCTCATTTGAAATACGAGCAACGCGAGCCACTGATCCAAAACATCGATCTGGTGGTCAAGTTCGACCGCGAATTCAGCGTGGGTAAACCGTGAGCGTGTCATTGAGTCGCCTGGAGCGTCAGCTCGGCTATACCTTCAAGGATCAGGAGCTGATGGTTCTGGCCTTGACCCATCGCAGTTTCGCCGGGCGCAATAACGAGCGTCTGGAATTTCTCGGTGATGCCATCCTCAATTTTGTGGCCGGAGAGGCGCTGTTCGAGCGTTTTCCCCAGGCCCGCGAAGGCCAGTTATCACGCCTGCGCGCACGTCTGGTGAAGGGTGAAACCCTGGCACTATTGGCCCGTGGTTTCGATCTGGGTGAATACCTGCGACTGGGGTCCGGTGAACTGAAAAGCGGCGGTTTCCGTCGCGAGTCGATTCTGGCCGATGCCCTGGAAGCGTTGATCGGTGCGATCTATCTGGATTCCGGCATGGAGGTCGCCCGAGATCGCGTGTTGTCCTGGCTGGCCACCGAGTTCGACAGCCTGACGCTGGTCGACACCAACAAGGATCCGAAAACCCGACTGCAGGAATTCCTTCAGTCCCGCGCTTGTGAGTTGCCGCGCTACGAAGTGGTGGACATTCAGGGCGAGCCGCATTGCCGGACGTTTTTCGTTGAATGCGAGATCACCTTACTGAACGAAAAAAGCCGGGGACAAGGTGTCAGCCGTCGCATTGCCGAACAGGTAGCCGCGGCCGCAGCCCTCATCGCCCTGGGTGTGGAGAATGGCAATGACTGATTCAACTGCAACACGCTGTGGCTATGTCGCCATCGTCGGCCGGCCAAACGTGGGCAAGTCGACGCTGTTGAACCACATCCTTGGCCAGAAGCTGGCGATCACTTCGCGCAAGCCGCAGACCACCCGTCACAACATGCTGGGCATCAAGACCGAGGGCGACGTGCAGGCGATCTACGTCGACACCCCCGGCATGCACAAGAACAGTGACAAGGCGCTGAACCGCTACATGAACAAGACCGCTTCGGCAGCGTTGAAAGACGTCGACGTAGTGATTTTCGTCGTGGACCGCACCAAGTGGACCGAAGAAGACCAGATGGTGCTGGAGCGCGTGCAGTACGTGACCGGCCCACTGATCGTCGCGTTGAACAAGACCGACCGCATCGAGGACAAGGCCGAGCTGATGCCGCACCTGTCCTGGTTGCAGGAGCAACTGCCAAACGCGCAGATCATTCCGATCTCGGCGCAGCAGGGGCACAACCTCGAAGCGCTGGAGAAAGTGATCGCCGAGCACCTGCCGGAAAACGATCATTTCTTCCCGGAAGACCAGATCACCGACCGCAGCAGCCGGTTCCTGGCCGCCGAGCTGGTTCGTGAGAAAATCATGCGTCAGCTGGGCGCCGAGCTTCCGTATCAGATCACGGTCGAGATCGAAGAATTCAAACAGCAGGGCAAGACCCTGCACATTCACGCGCTGATCCTGGTCGAGCGTGATGGGCAGAAGAAAATCATCATTGGGGACAAGGGTGAGCGCATCAAGCGTATCGGTAGTGATGCCCGCCGTGACATGGAAGTGCTGTTCGACTCCAAGGTGATGCTCAATCTGTGGGTCAAGGTCAAAGGCGGCTGGTCCGATGACGAGCGCGCCCTGCGTTCGTTGGGTTACGGCGACCTTTAAGACGCTGGTACATTGATTCCTGTGGGAGCGAGCTTGCTCGCGAAGAGGGTTTAGCATTCAGCATTGATGTTGACTGTGACACCGCGTTCGTCCGGTCGCGGCCCGCAGTAAACTCGCTCCCACAGTGGTCTTTGGTTGTGTCTGACATCGAGCTCTTCCATTGAGATTCAAATGCCCCAGACGCCCCCCACACCCCAACTTGCCTATGTCCTGCACTCCCGGGCCTACCGCGAGAACAGCGCCCTGGTCGATTTCATCACGCCTCAAGGCAGGCTTCGGGCAGTGTTGCGCAGCGCTCGTGGCAAGGCCGGTTCGCTGGCACGGCCGTTCGTGCCGCTGGAAGTCGAGTTTCGTGGCAAGGGCGAGCTGAAGAATGTTGGCCGGATGGAAAGCGCGGGCATCGCGGCCTGGCTCGAAGGCGAGGCGTTGTTCAGCGGTCTGTATCTCAATGAATTGCTGATTCGCCTGCTGCCCGCCGAAGATCCTCATCCCGGTGTATTCGAGCATTACGCCGCGACCCTGATGGCGTTGGCCGAAGGGCGTGCGCTGGAGCCGTTATTGCGATCTTTCGAGTGGCGCCTGCTGGATGACCTGGGTTACGGTTTCGCCCTCGATGTCGACATCAATAGCGACCCGCTGGCGGCGGACGGCATGTATCGCTTGCAGGTAGACGCCGGGCTCGAGCGCGTATATCTGTTGCAACCGGGTCTGTTTCAAGGCGCTGAGCTGTTGGCCATGTCCGAAGCGGACTGGAGCGCGCCGGGCGCCCTGTCGGCCGCCAAGCGGCTGATGCGTCAGGCGCTGGCCGTGCATCTGGGCGGCCGTCCTCTGGTGAGCCGGGAATTGTTTCGCAAGCCTTAATCGCAGAACCTTGTCAGTCAGCGCCGGCGCACGTCGCCGGTCAGATCAAGTATCCAGGAGAACAAAGTGACCCACAGCCCCCGTATTCTGCTCGGCGTGAACATCGACCACGTGGCGACGCTGCGTCAGGCCCGTGGTACCCGCTATCCCGATCCGGTGAAGGCCGCGCTGGACGCTGAAGAAGCGGGCGCCGATGGCATTACCGTGCACCTGCGTGAGGATCGCCGTCACATTCAGGAACGCGATGTGCTGCTGCTCAAGGATGTGCTGCAAACGCGTATGAACTTCGAAATGGGCGTCACCGAAGAGATGATGGCCTTCGCCGAGCGTATTCGTCCGGCGCACATCTGCCTGGTCCCGGAAACTCGCCAGGAACTGACCACCGAAGGCGGACTAGATGTCGCCGGGCAGGAAGCGCGGATCAAGGCTGCAGTCGAGCGTCTGTCCGCGATCGGCAGCGAAGTGTCGCTGTTCATCGATGCCGACGAGCGTCAGATCGAAGCGTCGGCGCGCATCGGTGCGCCTGCCATCGAGTTGCACACCGGGCGTTATGCCGATGCCGAAACACCGACCGAAGTGGCCGAAGAACTCAAGCGCATTGCCGATGGTGTCGCTTACGGTCTGGGCCGGGGCCTGATCGTCAATGCCGGTCATGGCCTGCATTACCATAACGTCGAAGCGGTCGCGGCGATCAACGGCATCAATGAGCTGAACATCGGCCACGCGCTGGTGGCGCATGCCTTGTTCGTGGGCTTCAAGTCGGCGGTGTCGGAGATGAAGGCATTGATTCTGGCAGCGGCTGCAAAGCCCTGATATCAGCCCTCGCGGTGGGTCAGCTATCCGATATTGTCTGACACACCGCGATACCTTGTAGGAGCGTGCTTGCCCGCGATTGCATTCGGTCAGTTGATGAAAGTTAGCCTGACACACCGAAATCGCGGGCAAGCGCGTTCCTACGGTCGATTTCGGTGTGGCGAATATCGGTTTAGGGCTTGCGACCTACAATGACCGCGCGCCTTGGCGCAGGTAGGCCTTCCACGGTTCTGCTGTGATCCTCGGGATCGAGGAAGTCACTCAGCGACTGATAACGCATCCAGTCGGTGCTGCGTTGTTCTTCGATCGTGGTGGTGCTGACATCTACGCAACGTACGTCGACGAACCCGGCGCGGCGCAGCCATAGTTCCAGCGCCGGTACTGACGGCAGGAACCACACATTGCGCATCTGCGAATAACGGTCTTCGGGCACCAGCACCTGATGCACATCGCCTTCGACCACCATGGTCTCCAGCACCAACTCGCCGCCCTTCACCAGACAGTCTTTGAGCGCCAGCAAGTGATCGATCGGCGATTTGCGGTGATACAACACACCCATGGAAAACACCGTATCAAAACCTTCCAACCGCGCAGGCAGATCCTCCAGGGCGAACGGCAGATGCCAGGCAGGCAGATCGGGCAGATAACGCTGCATTGCCTGGAACTGGCAGAAGAACAGCCAGTTCGGGTCGACGCCGATCACGCTGTCGGCCCCGGCTCCCAGCATGCGCCACTGGTAATACCCGTTGCCGCAGCCGACATCCAGCACGCGTTTGCCGACCAGATTCAGATGTTTTGATACCCGCGACCATTTCCAGTCCGAGCGCCATTCGGTGTCGATGTGCACGCCGAACACATCGAACGGACCTTTGCGCCAGGGCGACAGGCCCATCAGCGCCGCGCGCGTCTGTTCGCGGGTGGCATCGTCGCATTCGGCATCGAGGATGAAGTCGTCTCTGAGCTCAACCCGGCTGGGCATCAGCCCGGGCAACGCGTTCAAGGCGCCTTGCCAGCGCTCCAGATCGCCATGGCCTTTTTCCATCTTCGCGTCGAGTTGCGCCTGCAGACCTTGGGCCCAGGTATAAAGAGGGGTGCCCGCCAAGCGGCGGACCAGAGGAGCGAGATCAATCATGGCAGGGCAATCAGCGAGGCGAAATTAAGGCACTGGAACCAGGGCACGACTTTGGAGAAACCGGCGGCCAGCAGGCGTTCGCGGTGCTGCTCCAGGCTGTCGGGCTTCATCACGTTTTCGATGGCGCTGCGCTTTTGGGCGATCTCCAGTTCGCTGTAGCCATTGGCGCGCTTGAAAGCCACATGCAGGTCGGTCAGCAGGGCGTGCTCTTCGGCGTCGTCGAAACGTAACTTCTCGGAGAGGATCAGCGCGCCACCCGGCAGCAGCGACTGACGGATACGGCCCAGCAGCGACAGACGTTGATCGGGGGCGATGAATTGCAGGGTGAAATTCAGCGCCACTACCGACGCAGGCTGGAACTTGAGCGCAAGAATGTCGCCTTCGATCACTTCAACCGGCAACAACTCCTGAAACATCGAATCCTGCCCGTTCAGGTACTCGCGGCAGCGCTCGACCATGGCGGCCGAGTTGTCGATGGCGATCACCCGGCAATCTTCGGTGCGCACATGGCGACGCAACGCCTGAGTGACCGCGCCCAGCGAGCTGCCGAGGTCATACAGGACGCTGTGGGGTTGCGCGAACTGCGCCGCCAGCACGCCAAGGTTCTCGACGATGGTCGGATAACCCGGCACCGAACGCTTGATCATGTCCGGGAACACCCGCACCACGTCCTCGTTGAAGGCGAAGTCGGGCACCTGTGACAAGGGTTGGGCGAATATGCGGTCAGGTTCTTGGCTCACGGCGATTCCGATGGATAGACGAGATGGATGAAACGCAAAGTCCGGCATTTTAGCCATTGTGCCGCGATGCCGAAACCTCATCTCATCATTCGCCGATTCTGAATCGCAGACCGCACCGACCAAGGCGCGAATCCGAGCATCAGTGGCGCCAGGATCCGTGTTCTACTTCGACATCCCGCTGCGCTTCGGCCAGCGCTTGCTTCAGACCCTGGATGTTCAGCCGGACACAATACGCAGGCTTGGCACGCTCCAAGCGCCAGCTATCATCCAGGCCGCCTGCGTCGACGACATCGAAGCCGAGTTGATCGAGCAGGTTCGCAACCTTCTGAGTGGCCGCAGGGTCATCGCTGGCGATGGGCAAAGCGCGGCGATCGTCTGCGCCACTTGGGTGTCCATCGGTCAACAGGTCGGCCGCCAGGATCGCATTGAACGCTTTCACCACCGTCGATTGCGTCAGATGCTCGGCGAGCAGCCGACTGGTGGTGGTCTCGTGCTGATCGAGCGCTGTGATGTGGCCGTCGCGGTCGGGGTAATAATTGTTGGCGTCGAGCACGATCTTGCCCTTGAGCAGCTCGGCCGGAAGGCTGCGGTAATGTTCCAGCGGAATCGCCACCAGCACCATGTCGCCGAATTCCGCGGCTTGCTCAAGCGTGCCGATCTGCGAGCCGCGAATGCCCGCGGCCACGCTGGTCAGGGTTTTCGGTCCTCTGGAATTGCTGAGCATCACTTCGTGCCTGGCTTGCAGCAGAATTTGTGCGACGGCGCGTCCGATGTAGCCTGCTCCGATAATGCCAATCTTCATGTCGATTCTCCTTGGGCGAGGGGAGTGGCTATGATGATTGCCAACCGCCGGCAGATAAATTGCCATTCAGGAGTTTGTCTCGCCACCAGGAGGAGCGAATGATTGATCGTTTGAGCAGCATGAACGCCTTTGTCGTGGCGACTGAAGAAGGTTCCTACGCTGCTGCCGCGCGGCGTCTGGAGATTTCTCCGCAAATGGTCGCCAAGCATGTCGCAGCACTGGAAGATCGGCTCGGAGCGCGCCTGCTCAACCGCACAACCCGTAGACAAAGCCTGACCGAGGTGGGTAGCGCGTACTATGAACGTTGTAAACATATTCTGACCGAGGCTCAGGCAGCGGACTCCTTGGCTCAGGTCATGAATGCGTCACCACGGGGGAAGCTGCGCATCAGTGCGCCGGTGACGTTCGGTTCCTGGGGATTGATGCCTTTCATTACCGGCTTTCTGCGGCGCTACCCCGAGGTGGAGATCGATCTGCACCTGACCGATCGTTACGTTGATCTGGTCGAGGAGGGGTATGAAGCCGCGTTTCGTCTCGGTCCTGTCGCTACGTCCACGCTGGTGGCAAGGCCGTTGGCGCCTTACCGGTTGCTGATCTGTGCGGCGCCTTCGTATCTCAAGGCGAGGGGCGTTCCGCTGGTTCCCGCCGACCTGACCGGTCACGAATGCCTGGGCTACGCATACTGGTCGCGCCCGCCAGACAGCCAGTGGCTGTTTTACGAGGATGGCAAGTTGCTGAGCATTCAGGTGGGTGGCCGCTTGCGGGTCAATGAGAGCAAGGCATTGTTGTCGGCGGCTATCGATGGATTCGGAGTGTTGCAAGGCCCGGCAGACTTCGTGCAGCCCGCCGTGGCGGCGGGCGATCTGGTGCCGTTATTGACCGAATTCGAGATTCCGGGGCGCCAGATGCACCTGTTGTATCCGGCGGATCGTCAGCGAACCGCCAAGCTCAGGAGTTTCATTGATGCGGCGGTGGAGTATTTCGCGCCGCCGTAGCCGTTGGAGTGCCTTACTTCACGGTGATCGCGCAGTCGAACGTGCGCTCTGGCCGCACTTCCGGTGCCCAAGGCTGCTGGTAGACCATCATCAAATGGCCGCTGCCTGCATTGGTAGCCTTATAGCGCCAGACCGATTGGCCCGAAGTGCCGACCACACCGACCTCTTCCGGGGTGCTGAACACTTCTGGACCGAGGGCGCTGAGAATCGAGGGCGCGGGGTTCTGCATCAGCCAGCGGTGCCCGGTCGTGGGGTTGCTGGGCAGCATGAGCATCAGGGTCTGACCGGCCTTGAGGGTAATCGGGCAGTCTTTCTGATCTTCAAGGGAAACGATCTGTTTGGGTTGCTGGGCGCAAGCGGCCAGCAGGGCAAGGCTCAGCGGGACGAGCAGGCGGGCAGGGGTCATGACGGCTCCGATTTAAAGCAAGGTGGGCCGAGCATAGCCGAAGAATCTGGCGATGAAACCAAAAAAAGAAAGAGGGGCGACTCGAATTGTAAGTCGATTGCCCCCTCTTTCAGAGAGTACTGATAGTGGCTGACGCTCTTATACAACCGCTGCGAAGTTGCTATTTACGAGGTTTTGATTTTTACAAAGGCATTTGCGACGTCTTTCAGGATATTGGCGTCCATGTCATCCAGAGCGCCGTCCAGATTAATGTCTTGGTCGTAATAAACAGTGTTGAAATCCGTGTCCATTTTTCCTTTCACGATTGCGCTCGCGTTACGCACGAAGCGTGTGCGCCTGCGGCCTGTGTCGGGATGGACCGAGGTCTTCAGGGAGCCGAAGTCGATATAGACTTCTCGTTCATTGAGCGTAGGAGACTCGATCAATGAAAGAAAAATACCGTCTTTAGTCAGTTGAAGTGTCATTGTTAATAATCCCTTAAATTTTAAGACTCATTCGTTGAGCGACTAGGAAAAGCGTTTGAAGTTAGCACGTGTGTCGCTTGATAACTCTAATGGAGTTCGCCGTAAGTGAAAGGAAAGAGCTGCGATGAGAGGCGTAGGAAGACACGTCACGTTGCGTAAGTGTAGATATGACAATGCCAGGGCATTTCTACGTATTACTCGGTTATGACTTGCTCGCGCGCGCGTCAAGCCCAAAGGCCGATAGCGCTCAGGGCACGCCCCGAGCGCGAGCATTTCCGGCATGCTGGCTGCCGAGCCTGACAGGCCCGGTCTTGCTCAGCCCCTAGAACAACACCTTCGCCACATCCGAGAAGCGCTTGGCGAAGTGCACAGTGATGCCTTCTTTCAGGTAATCGGGCAGTTCTTCGAAGTTGCCACGGTTCGGCTCGGGCAGGATCAGTTCGAAGATCTTCTGCCGACGCGCCGCGATGACTTTTTCCCGTACGCCGCCAATCGGCAACACATGCCCGGTGAGGGTCAACTCGCCAGTCATGGCCACGCCTTTTTTCGGCGCCTGGTTGCGCGCCAGAGAGAGCAGGGCGCTGGCCATGGTCACGCCAGCGCTCGGGCCGTCTTTGGGCGTCGCGCCTTCCGGCACGTGAAGGTGAACGAAGGCTTCATCGAAGAACCCTTTGTCGCCGCCAAACTTCGCCAGATTCGAACTGATGTAGCTGTAGGCGATTTCTGCGGACTCCTTCATCACATCGCCCAGTTGACCGGTGAGTTTGAAGCCGCGGTTGAGGGTGTGAATCCGCGTCGCTTCGATCGGCAGGGTGGCCCCGCCCATGCTGGTCCAGGCCAGCCCCGTGATCACGCCAGTACCGGACAGCACCTGCTCGCTGCGGAAGACCGGCATGCCGAGGGAGGCTTCCAGGTCTTTAGGGCCGATCTTGACCACTGTATCGGGGTTATCCAGCAGCTTGACCACAGCCTTGCGCACCAGTTTGCCCAGTTGTTTTTCCAACTGCCGCACACCGGCTTCTCGGGCATAGCCTTCGATGACGGCACGAAGTGCGCTGTCGCTGATGGTCAGGCTGTTTTTCGACACGCCGGCCTTGTCCAGCTGCTTGGGCCACAGGTGACGCTTGGCGATGGCGAGTTTTTCTTCGGTGATATACCCGGACAGGCGAATCACTTCCATCCTGTCAAGCAGCGGGCCGGGGATCGAGTCCAGGGTGTTGGCGGTGCAGACGAACAGCACTTTCGACAGGTCCAGGCGCAGGTCCAGGTAGTGGTCAAGGAACTCGACGTTCTGCTCCGGGTCCAGGGTTTCCAGCAGCGCCGAGGCGGGGTCGCCCTGGTAGCTCTGACCCATCTTGTCGATTTCGTCGAGCATGATGACCGGGTTCATCACTTCCATGTCTTTCAGCGCCTGCACCAGCTTGCCCGGTTGGGCGCCAATGTAGGTGCGACGGTGGCCCTTGATCTCGGCCTCATCGCGCATGCCGCCGACGCTGAAACGATAGAACGGACGGCCCAGGGACTCGGCGATGGATTTGCCGACACTGGTTTTACCCACGCCCGGCGGGCCGACCAGCAACACGATGGAGCCAGCGATTTCGCCTTTGTAGGCGCCTACCGCAAGGAATTCGAGGATGCGGCTCTTGATGTCGTCGAGCCCGGCGTGGTGCTGATCGAGCACCTTGCGCGCGTGTTTCAGGTCCAGCTTGTCTTCGCCATACACGCCCCACGGCACCGAACTTGCCCAGTCCAGGTAGTTGCGGGTGACGGCGTATTCCGGCGAGCCGGTTTCCAGTACCGAAAGCTTGTTGATCTCTTCGTCGATACGCTTGCGCGCCTGCGGCGGCAAGGTCTTGCCTTCCAGGCGCTGTTCGAACTGTTCGATGTCAGCGCTGCGGTCGTCCTTGGTAAGGCCGAGCTCTTGCTGAATGACCTTGAGCTGTTCCTTGAGAAAGAATTCGCGCTGATGCTCGCCGATCTTGCGGTTCACCTCGGCGGAGATTTCTTTCTGCAAGCGCGCGACTTCGACTTCCTTGCGCAGCATCGGCAACACTTTTTCCATGCGCCTGAGCATCGGCACGCAATCGAGCACTTCCTGCAGTTCGACGCCAGTGGCGGAGGTCAGGGCGGCGGCGAAATCGGTCAGCGGCGATGGATCGTTAGGGCTGAAGCGATTGAGGTAGTTTTTCAGCTCTTCGCTGTACAGCGGGTTGAGCGGCAGCAGCTCCTTGATCGCATTGATCAGCGCCATCCCGTAGGCCTTGACCTCGTCGGTCGGCTCGTTGGGCTGGTGCGGGTATTCGACTTCCACCAGAAACGGCGGCCGATGGTGCTTGAGCCAGGTCTTGATTCGCACGCGGCTCAGGCCTTGGGCGACGAATTGAAGCTTGCCGTTTTCGCGGCTGGCGTGATGCACCTTCACCAGCGTGCCGTACTCAGGCAGGGCCTTGGTGTCGAAATGGCGGGGGTCGTCGGGCGGCGTGTCCATGAAGAACAGCGCCAGGGAGTGGTGATCGGATTTGCTCACCAGCTCCAGGGTTTCGGCCCAGGGTTCTTCATTAACGATGACCGGCAAGACTTGAGCCGGGAAGAATGGGCGGTTGTGAATCGGGATGATGTAGACCTGATCCGGGAGATTCTGGCCAGGCAGGGCAAGGCGTTTGTGGTCTGAGCCGATGACTTCGTGTTCGTGATCGCCGTCATCGGACGGGTAGGTGGAGTCTGCTTGCTGGTCGCTCATGGGGCACCTGCATAAATGGAGATGAGGCTTAGATGGGGCAAACCGGCCCAGGTTTCAATAGTCGCGGTCAATAGCCATGCACATCGGCGTTGATTGAGGACAGGCATGACCTGCGGGCAATAAAAAAGGCGGCCACCTCTCGATGACCGCCTTTTTGCTACCGCATGGCTTCATGCATCAGCGCGACCGAATCACTCTGGCAGCTTGTAAGCAATGATGTAATCGCCCATCCGGGTGCCCAGCGAGCCGTGGCCGCCAGCGACGATCAGCACATACTGCTTGCCGTCCTTGCCGGTGTAGGTCATCGGAGTCGCTTGGCCACCCGCTGGCAGACGCCCGGCGAACAGCTCTTTACCGGTTTTCACGTCATAGGCCCGCAGGTATTGGTCCAGGGTACCGGCCAGGAAGCCGACGCCGCCTGCGGTGACCATCGAACCACCCATGCTCGGCACACCGACCGGCAGGCCGATAGGCACTGGAGTGTTGTCGCGGCTGGTGCCGTTCTTGTGCTTCCACACCACCTGATTGGTGGTCAGGTCGACAGCGGCAACGTTACCCCACGAAGGCGCCTGGCAAGGCATGCCGATCTGCGACATCAATGGGTGCATGATCACGGCGTATGGCGCCCCGGTGTTTGGCTGCACGCCACTGGTTTCGCTTTCACGCTTGCTGTCGGCAGCCACTTTGGCGCGTGGCACCAACTTGGAAACGAAGGCCATGTAGTTCGGGCTGGTGAACATCAGCTGACGGACCGGATCGACCGAAACGGCGCCCCAGTTGAACACGCCGACGTTCCCCGGATAGATGATGCTGCCCTGTTCGGACGGAGGCGTGTACTGACCCTCGTAACGCAGCTCCTTGAACTGGATGCGGCACAGCATCTGGTCGAACGCGGTGGCGCCCCACATGGATTTTTCGGTCAGCTCAGGTGGCAGCATGTTCAGTTGCGAACGCGCCTGGGTCGGCGAGGTGTGGTCGCCTTGCGCAGCACCGGTCGGCGCAGGGACTTCGTCGATCGGCACGATCGGCGTGCCGTCGCGACGGTCCAACACGTACAGGCTGCCTTGCTTGGTCGGCTGAATCACGGCCGGCTTCACGCCGTCCCTGGTTTTCAGGTTGATCAGCGTTGGTTGGCTCGGCACGTCCATGTCCCACAGGTCGTGGTGAGTGAACTGATAGTTCCAGCGCACCTTACCGGTGTTCACGTCCAGCGCCACCAGACCTGCGCTGAATTTCTCGGCGCCAGGGGTGCGGTCGCCGCCGTATTGGTCCGGCATCTGGTTGCCCAAAGGCAGGAACACCAGGCCCAGCTTCTCGTCGACGCTGGCCAGCGACCACATGTTCGGCGCGTTGCGCGAGTAAAACTGGTCAGCAGCGATCGGCGCGGTAGCGTCCGGGTTGTTCGGGTCCCAGTTCCACACCAGGCGACCGTCATGCACGTCATAAGCGCGGATCACGCCCGATGGCTCGTTGGTCGATTCGTTATCGGTGACGTGGCCACCGATGATGATCAGGTTGCGCGTGATCGCCGCTGGCGAGGTGGCGTAGTAGCCGCCTGCCGTAAACGGACCGATGTTGGCACGCAGGTCGATAGCGCCCTTGTTGGCGAAGTCTTCGCAGACTTTACCGGTGTCGGCGTTCAGCGCGATCAGGCGAGCATCGGCGGTCGGCAGATACAGGCGACGTGGGCAGGACGAGGCGATGGCTTTGCCTGCGTCGGACAGATCGGCAGCCGGCGCGCCGACGTCGGATTTGGCGTAGGCGGCTTCGTCGTAGTACGAGACGCCACGGCAGGTCATGTGCGCCCAGCCAGTGAAGTTCTTCGCGCCTTCCTTGGAGATCTGCGGGTCGTAGGACCAGTTCGTCTTGCCCGTGTCAGGGTCCAGCGCCAGCACCTTGCTGTGTGGGGTGCAGGCGTAAACCATGCCGTTGACCTTCAGCGGCGTGTTCTCGTTGGTCAGCTCGACCGGGTCTTCGGCAGTCGGCAGATCGCCGGTGCGGATGCGCCAGGCTTCTTGCAGCTTGCCGACGTTCTGCGGCGTGATCTGCTTCAGCGGCGAGTAGCGATTGCCATGCTCGGAGCGGCCATAAGCCTGCCAGTCGCCATCGGGCATTGGCTGGGGATCGTAAGCCACGCCCGCGTCATCGCGATCCAGCGTGCCTTTGATTTCACCGGGGCTGGTGAACTGGCTGGCAATCGCGGTCAGACCGGCCAGTACCACGGCGATGCTCAGCGCAACGGTCGGCAGACCGCCAGGCTGGCCACGCAGCACAGGGCGGCGGAACCAAGGCAGCAGCATGACGATGCCCAGTACGAACCATAGCGACAGACGTGGCACCAATTGCCACCAGTCCAGACCGACTTCCCACAAGGCCCACACCGTGCTCGCGAACAGCACCAGCGCGAACAGACCCAGTGCCGAACGACGGCCCATGATCAACAGCACACCGGTGATGACGAAGCCGATACCGGTCAGCAGGTAATACAGCGATCCGCCCAGTGTCAGCAGTTTGATGCCACCGGCCAGCAACGCCAGGCCCATGATCAGAATCACTATCCCGAGCAAGCTCGGTAGCAGGCGACCCTTATTGAAAGCACCGTCAGTGCTCATAATGTCGTACTCCGTAACGATTAAGTGGTTGACGCTTTGTTCTTTTCAATCGGCAACTCGAACCGTTTGAATCCCCTTCATGAACGCTAGTTCCTGAAAATGGACACAGAAAGGCGAAATAAACCGATCAGAACGAGGATTGAATCTTAAGCCCGGCTACCAGCGCGTCATCGACCTGATTCACGCCGCCTGGATGACGGATGAATTGCAGGTTCGGACGCACAGTCAGCCAGTTGGCGACGTGGACCCCGTAATACAGCTCCGCGTTGTATTCGGTGTCCTGCACAGGCAGGAAGGCGGGGTCGTTGTAGTCGCTGACGGCGTTGGCCTGATTGCGCAAGTTGATGTTCTTGCGATACGCCGGATTGACGTGGATGCGACTGATGCCCAGGCCGATGTCGTCTTTCGGACGTGCGTCGAACGGTCCGGTATAGGTCGCGCCCAGGGCGACAAAGTTATCGATCATATTGGTTTTCTTGTCGTGCAGGGTGCCGTTGGCGAACAGGCTCAGGCCTCGGCTGTTGTCGCTGGCCTGGCGGGTGACTTGCTGGCGCAGGGTCAGCCACATGCCGTGTTTGCTCGACGAGGAGCTGTAATCTTCGCCGCTCAGTGCGGCATAGCGACCATTGCTGTCCTTGTCGACGTCGCTGCTGTCAGCGGTGCTGTAGTAGTAACCAAGGCGGTATTCGCCCGGCAGGTCGTTGACCCTCGGAGTCCAGACCAGCTCGACGGGCAATACTGCGCCCTTGTTGCCACTGCCGCTGAGTTTGAAGGCGTTGTCGTTCTCCAGGTTCGACGGGTTCTGCTCAAAGGCCCCGACCTGCACGAACAGTTCAGGGTTGAGCTGATATTTGACGCGCATCGCCCACTGGCTGATAGGCCAGTTGTACCAGATGCCGCCGCCCCAGTTGCCGACCTGTGAGCCACACAGCGCCAGGTTCTGGAAATCGCAGGGGAAGGTGTTGAAATCTTCGCCTTCGTTGAAACGGCCGACCTTGATGCTCAGTTTCTGATCCAGAAATTTTTGCTGATACCACAGGTCGGTCAGGCGGGAGACGTTGCCACGGCCCCAGACTTCCTGGGACGAGGAGAGGGTGCCAACGCGCGGGTCGCCAATGCGATCGTTACTGATGTTGTCGCCGTTGCGATTGGTCAGCGTCAGCTGAAACTCGGCGTCGTGCCAGCCGAGTATCTTCTGCAGATCCATGTGCGCACCCAGAGCGAACTGATCGCTGTAGCGGGTCGACTTGTCGTGGTCATAACCGCCGTGCAGATTCGAACCGACTTCCACCACTGTGTCGAGCTTGAAGTCATATCCCTGTTTCGACAGCTCGCTACGCTTGCCTCCCCAATCCCCCAGCATCCACGGCGATTCACTGTCAAACGCTGGCGCTGCCTGGGCGCAGGTTGTCAGGCCCATTGCGGCGAAACTCAGCGCGGCAAGACCCAGCGCGCTTTTCGCACCAGGCATTCTGGAAGTCGTGAACACGGGACGTTTCGGATGATTAGGCATAAGGCAGTGAGTTCTTTTCGAGTTATGTAAAGGCAACGGACAATGCTGCTGGCTGCGCTTCTGACGAGCACGGCAAGGGTCTGAATAAAAGACGAATTAAACGTTTCAGCGTTTAGGGCGGCGATGATAGGGCCCTAACGATTTTTTAAAAAGCCGGGATTGCGATATGAATAGTTGCGGTCCTGGTAATAGTCGCGCAAAAGTGGGGTAGCGCTATCCCCCAATGTTTATGGGGGGATAAGCGAATTTTTCGATTTGGCGGGGAGGGAAACCGTTGCACGCGTTGCAGAGATAGGAGTACGGGTAATGACCCCTCCTTTGATGGCGGCAATACCCCGTGCAGTGAACTTGCTCACGAATGCATTGGATCAGGCGATGCATATGCGTTGGAGGTTCGCCAACTCGTGAGCATGCTCACTCCCACAGCTGAGGCGGTGCTGCCGATGTTATGTGTCAGACATCAGAACGTCGTCCGCAAGCCCACCTCGATGCTGCGTCCCTGAGCCGGTGCAATGTCGCGCAGGATCGAACTGGCGTAGCGCATGGTCTGGTTAGTCAGGTTCTCGCCATTGACGAAGGCCAGCCACTGACTGCCACCGACGTTGAACTTGTAGCCGGCGCTGGCGCCCAGGGTGGTGTAGCCGTCGGTGCCGGTTTCGTTATCCGGGACGCGGCCCTGAGACGCTGCGTGTTCGACATCGAGTCGCGCCTGCCATTTGTCCAGTTCCCACAGCAGCCCGCTGTTCAAGCGCAGCGGGGCAATGCGTGGCAAGGCTTCGCCAGTGTCCAGATTCCTGGCGCGGGTGTAATCGCCCGACACCTCCAGGGCGAATTTTCCATATCTGCCTTCGCCCAGTTTCCAGCGGTCCTGTGCTTCGAATCCTGCAAAGCGCGCACGCACGCCGGAGTAGGTGTATTCCGGGATGCCGTTCGGGTCTTGTTCGGCGTCATCGTTCAGCGTACGGCCTGTTCCCACCAGGCCGATGTAATGGGAGAAGTGGCTGTAGAACACGCCGAAGCTGCCTTTGTGCGTGCCATTGTCGAAACGCAAGGCCAGATCGCTTGAGACGGCTTTTTCTTTCGACAGGCTCGCATCGCCCACTTCATAGGTGCCGGTGGCCACGTGGGCACCGTTGGCGTACAGCTCATAAAACGTCGGGGCGCGTTCGGTGTAGCCCAGCGTCGCGGCGAGGGACCAGACCGGCGTCAGGGTATACACAGCGCCCGACGAAAGACTTGCGGCGGTAAAGCTGCTGGAGCGATCGGCATCGACGAAGCGCTCGTTGCCTCTGCCGTCCGGGTCGACGGTAGTGTGTTCCAGGCGGCCGCCCAGACTCAGTTTCAAGCGGTCAGTTGCCTGCAGCTCTTCGAGAATGAACAGCGCGCCGGCTTCGGTATCGGTCTGAGGCACGAAAGCTTCTTCACCCAACGCCGAGAATTGACTGCGCGTCACTTGCGCGCCGATCACCCCGTTGAGCGGGCCAATGGGCTGATGCCGCGCTTCGATCCGAGCCTCGTAGCCCTTGTTCTTGAAGGTGGTGCCGACTTCGCCGTCCTCGATCTCCATGTGTTTGTATTCGGTGTATCCGGCATCGAGTTTTACCGAGCTGAACGGGCCCGAGAGGTTGCCGATTTCCGAGGCGAAGGCGTAGTGATCCTGCTTCATGCGGATGCGCACGTCCTGCTCGGCGGGCGATCCGTAATTGGAATCGTAGCTGCTGTACGACAGCCCGGCGTAGCCGTCCTCCCAGGTGTACGAACCGCCGATGGCGCCGCCGTCCTGACGCCCGTCGCTGTTGCCCAGGCGATGCTTTTTGTCATCACCATCCGGGTCGCGAGCGCGCTCGTCGGCGGTGCGCGCGTAGCCGGGGATTTTCAGGTCGTTGAACTCGCGGGCGTTGGCGTCCAGGTGCAGGGCGAAGGTGCCGTTGCCCGCTTCCAGCCTGCCTGCGCTGCTGCGCGTGGTGTCTGCACCGCCGTAGCGCAACTCGCCGGCACCGTGGATGCCTTCGATGGCCTCGGTGGGGATGCGGTTGTCGAAGGTGTTGACCACGCCGCCGATGGCGCTGCCGCCATAGAGCAGGGCGGCGGGGCCGCGAACGATTTCGATGCGGTCGACGTTGACCGGGTCGAGCGGCACGGCGTGATCGTAGGAAAGCGACGAAGCATCCAGTGCGCCCACGCCATTGCGCAGCAGGCGAATACGGTCACCGTCCAGACCGCGAATGATCGGGCGACTGGCGCCCGGTCCGAAATACGAGGAGGACACGCCGGGTTGCCTGGTCAGAGTTTCACCGAGGCTGCCTTTTTGCTGAAGCGTGAGGTCGTCACCGGTCAGCACCGTGCTGGGCGATGCCAACTGATCGCTGCCCAGCGGGTTGGCGGTAATGGTTTGTTGTTCGAGTTCGATGGCGTAAGCGGGAGAGGCGATCAGCAAAGCAGCCGCCAGTGGTTTCAGGTGCCGGATTCGGGAGTTGGATGGACGAGACATGCAGCATTTTCCTTGGCAGGGTGAACTCAGAGATTCGGTATTGTGATGTTATAACATAGCAATAAAAATGCAATCATTTTGGAATGTTCCGCAGGCGCTATGCTTTTCAAACCGGAGGAGCGCGCTGCGGTCTTGCAGCGACAGAAGAGTTGACTGGGCATACTGAAACCGCGGGCACGCGCGCTCCTGCAGTTCATGCAACCCTTCACACCTCTGCGTACCTCCGCTAAGGTGCGCACCTTGCGAGAGCGTCCCTCTTCATCAGTTGCAAAAGGCCCGGCATGACCACACCCAACGACAACCCGCTGCATGGCGTGACCCTGGAGCAGATCCTCAACGCGCTGGTCGAGCACTACGAGTGGTCGGGGCTGGCAGAGCGCATCGACATCCGCTGCTTCAAGAGCGATCCGAGCATCAAGTCGAGCCTGACCTTCCTGCGCAAGACGCCCTGGGCGCGGGAGAAGGTCGAGGCTTTGTACGTGAAGCTCGCCCGCACCAAACGCTGGTGACCGCGCCTCGTTTCAACATCATCAAGGATCGAGCGCAATGCCCCGCCAGACGCCGCAATTGACGCCCGGCCACCAGCGATACGCGACCGTCGGCGCGCTGCTGGGCTGGTTCGCGCTGGCGGTGCAGCTGTACCTGATTCTCTGGGGGCGCTGGATCGATCAGGCCAGCGTGGTGGGCGGGCTGGTGAGGTTTTTCAGTTTCTTCACGGTAGTGACCAATACCCTGGTGGCCGTGGCGTTGAGCTGCGCGATCACTGGCCGGCATTCGGCCGGCCATCGGTTCTTCCGGTCACCCGTGGTCTGCGCCGGCATTACCACCAGCATCGTGCTGGTCAGCGTTGCCTACAACTTGCTGCTGCGGCATTTGTGGAGTCCGGAAGGCTGGCAGCACCTGGCCGATGAACTGCTGCACGATGTCATGCCCCTGCTGTTTTTAGGCTACTGGTGGCGGTTCGTGAGCAACGGCGAGTTGCGGCTGAAACATGTGCTGGCATGGATGCTTTACCCGACGCTGTACTTCGGTTATCTGCTGTTTCGCGGCAATCTGTTTGGCGATTACCTGTACCCGTTTCTGGATATCGGGACCATTGGGGTACAGAGCGCGTTGATCAATGCGTTCGGGGTGCTGGCGGGGTTTGTGGGGATTGGGTTGGTGATTGTGCTGATCGACAGATTTCGCGGCTCGAAAACCTGACCCTTCTCGAACTGCCACATCCAACTATGGCAGCCCGCCTTGCCGGCGAGGCGCCTACAGGATCGCGACCGCCGGCAAGCCGGGCTGCTACAGGGTATGTTTTGGTCGTGGTTATTCCTCGTCCGTGCTATCCAGACGCCAATATCCGGCTGCCTTGACCGCCGCTTCATCGAGCTTGAACTCATCGAGCAGCACCCGGCGAACCTTGCGCGACAGCGCCGATTCAGTTGCCACCCACGCATACAGCTCGCCTTCAGGCAGGGTCAATTGACGGGTCACGTCCAGCAGATCCTGTTGGCCACGCAGCACCCAGATCACATCGACCTGCGCCTTGCTGGTCAGCGACTGACGCTCGGCGTTGTCTTCGATCTCGACCACCACCAACGCACGACGATTACCGGCAAGTTCCTCCAGACGGCGGGCGATGGCGGGCAGGGCGGTTTCGTCGCCGATCAGCAGGTAACTGTCGAATATGTCTGGCACGATCATCGAGCCGCGTGGCCCGGCGATATGCAGAAACTGTCCGGCCTGAGCCTGCGCCGCCCAGGTCGCTGCCGGGCCATCGCCGTGCAACACGAAATCGATGTCCAGCTCGCCGGACTCGGCGTCATAGCGGCGCGGGGTGTAGTCGCGCATTGCCGGGCGCGGGCCTTCGGCGTTGGGGCCGGGCACGAAGTTGTCGAGCGCGGCCTGCTCCTCTGGCGTGGTGGCGAACAGCAGTTTCACGTGGTCGTCGGTGCCCAGGCTGATGAAGCCGCTCAGTTCCGGACCGTGCAGGGTTATGCGGCGCATGCGTGGGGTGATGTCGGTGACACGCAGCACTTGCAGCTTGCGACGTTTGATTTCGTGGCTGACGCGGTGGATCGATTGCTGTGAATTCATACGGACTTCTCCGACGGATTGTGTGGGCCATCGACGACGGCTTTGGCGGTTTCATTCAGCAGGTCGCGCACGCGGATGATTTCTTCCGGGCTCCAGCGGCCGTGATGCATCTGCAGGGCATGGCGCAGGTTGTGCACCGCCTCGTGGATTTCCGGCGGACGATCATGGCCGCGCAACGAGCGTTTGCTGACGTCGATACGCATCTTCACGCCGTCCAGGGCCACGGCCTGCTCGATCAGAAATTGCCGACCGGCAGCGGTGATCCGGTAGCGCTTCTTGCCGCCTTCGGCATCGCCAGCGATCAGCTCACTTTCTTCCAGGAAGGTCAGGGTCGGATAAATCACACCGGGACTCGGGCTGTAGGCGCCGTCGAACAAGCCCTCGATCTGACGGATCAGGTCGTAGCCGTGGCAAGGCTGGTCGGCAATCAGGGCCAGAAGCAGCAGTTTGAGGTCGCCGGGGGCAAACACGCGGGGCCCGCGTCCACCGCGTTCCCGACCTGTGCGTTTTTCAAAACCATCGCGGCCGTCGCCGTGGTCACCGAAGTGAGGGCGGTGGTGATGGGGGTGATCGTGTGAGTGGTCTCTCATCTTTCTTCATCTCTCGTTACAAGTTAGATATACCTTAAGATATATCTTAATGTGTCTGCAAGAGGCGTTAAGACGAACGGTTCGCGTTTGGATACGCTATTCAGGGCGCGCAGATAGGCCCTGACCTGAACGCCGGACCTGTGGACCTGTGAGAGTGGGTTTGCTAACCAGAGCGTTGGTGCGTTGAGCATCTTCAGTGACTGAAGGTCAGTCTTCGTGAGCGTGCTCACTCCCACAGGGATCTCAGAGGCTGATCTATCTGTTTACGGTCAACGAACACTCGCCACTTGCGTCGACGCCGGAGCCTTACACTGGCTGTACGTTCCCGGCTCCAGATAGCGATTGAGAATCGGCGCCATGCCCTTGAGCACCTGAACAGGCAACGCCGAGGTGAATTTGAAGGTCTCTGCCGCGCGCCCCGGCACATAGGCAGTCAGCGTGCCGAAGTGGTTGTCGCCGATGTAAAACACGAACGTCGCAGTCCGGTTGATCGCCTTGGACGCCAGAATCCGTCCGCCTGAGCCGAAACTTTCGATACGGTTGTCCCCGGTCCCG
Organism: Pseudomonas bohemica; assembly: GCF_002934685.1. Lineage (GTDB taxonomy): Bacteria > Pseudomonadota > Gammaproteobacteria > Pseudomonadales > Pseudomonadaceae > Aquipseudomonas > Aquipseudomonas bohemica. The sequence continues at coordinate 107,780 of NZ_NKHL01000115.1, read as the reverse complement.
GTCTTTCCGCCCATGGCCAACACGGTGCCATCCTGAGTCTTGAAGCTGCCGGACACACGCCGCGCAGTCCCGGCGTCCACCACCTGCGACAGCGCCTCGCGCATGGCCGCGGCGACTTCCGAGGGCAGCACGCGTCTGCCCAATTCAGGGTTGTTGTTCAGCAGGGTTTCGTAAGGCGTGTCTGCGGCGAAGTGCAGGCTGTCGATGCGCAGCACCGGCTGCCGAATGCCGTCGTTCTGAATGATCCCGATCAGTTCGGCCAACGCTGCCGGGCGGTCCCCCGAGCTGCCGATCGCAGTGGCCAGCGAGGGCACCAGATGGTCGAACGGATAGCCCAGTTTTTGCCAGCGTTGATGAATATCAAGGAATGCCTCGATCTCCAGCATCGTGCGAATGCGGCTGTCGCGCGCACTCTTATGCCGGCTCTTGAACAGCCAGCTGTACACCTCCTGACGCTCAAAACGACTGGCGGCCACCGCTTCCTTGAACCTGGCATCGGGGTTTTGCAGCAGATAGCCCACCAGCCACAGGTCCAGCGGATGAACCCGGGCGATATACCCTTGATCGGGCAGGTCGAACTTGCCCGGTCCATAGGCGTAATACAGCTCGTCCAAACGCTTTTCTGTCAGCGGCGGCTGGCTCTTGTTGTCCGCGACGTGAGCACGAACGAAAGCGTTGAACGCGCTTTGGCTGGCATCCGGGAACAGATAGCGATGCACCGCGGCCAGGCGACTGGCGGAAGGATGGACGCCGTCGAGGAAAGTGTCGAGGCGATCCTGCGTGCTCTTGTTTTTATAGCGTTTCCAGAAGCGCAGCAGGAACGACGTGCCTTCGCGGTCAGCAAAATCGGCGAGGTATTCCTGACGCCGTGGATCGCTGTCGTCCTTCATCAACACCGCACTGTTGTTCGGGCCCTGATACGTGACGTAACGCACCAGATCGCGCATCAGCCGAATGAACGGCAGGTTGATCGATTCACGCAGGGCTTCGCGCAGCGTCGGGTTGCGCTCATTGTCTTCGCGACGGAAATTATTGAAATGATGCATGCCTCCACCGGTGAAGAAGTTCTCGCCGGGGCTGGCTGAATACTTGCGATCCAGCGCGGCAGTGAGCATTTTCGACAGATCGCGGTCGGGGTTGTGCATCAGGTAATCCAGCGCCCAGCGACTCAGGCGGTCAGGCTCCTCGACCGGCGCCTTCTTCAGCTCGGCGTTGCTCATGCCGGCGTACTGGTCGTGCAGCTCGGCGATGATTTGCAGGTAGGTGGTCAGTACACGCATTTTCGCGGTGGAGCCCAGTTCCAGCTTACTGCCTTCGTTGATGTCGAACGGCTGATCGGTGCTGTCGGTCTGCACCCGCACGCGCGAGCCGTCGCTGTCGCGCTCGAACAGCGTGAAGCTGTAACGGACCGCCTTGGTGCTGGTCGGCGTCAGCAAATGTTCGCCGAGCAGCCCCAGCTTGCCGGCAAACGCCGGATCGGCCAGGTCGTGAAGGTACTGACCGACGCTGACCTGAAGATCGTTTTGCAGCGTAGTAGTGGCCGATAGGTCGAGGCGGTCCAGATCGTACAGCGGCCGGTCGAGCATGTTGGAAAGGCGCGTGCGCGCAACGGTGATGCCCTTGTTGGTCTCGATGGGTTGCACGGTCGGCTGCTGCACCCAGTCGCGATAAGTCACGGTGGCGCCGAGCGCGGCATCCGCCAACGGCTGTTCGATCACTTTGTTCTGCGCCAGCAGTCGGATGTGGCTGTCGGTGAGGTCCGCCAGTTCCTTGCGGCCTTTGGCCAGATAATGCGACGGACGCCGCTGGGCGATGACCAGCGACAGCACCTCACGCAGGGCCAGCCCCTGGGCGGCGAGCGTCTTTGCGTCCCGGGCGGGGGAGGCGAGCAGCTGGTTGGTGCGATCGAAGTCGGCGCCGTACCAGACACGCAACCCTTCAGCCATGCCATGCACTTCGCCATGTCCCGGCACTGCCGAGAGCGGCACACTGTTGAGGTAATCGCGCACCACGCGCTGGCGGGCCTCAAGCGTCTGCGGGCCAGGCTGGTAGGCTCGTACGCTGGCGGACACCATCTGGCGGATTTTCTCACCACCGGACTGGGTCAGGCCGTCAGGGGAGTGGCGATATTTCTCCAGTTGCGTCGCCAGCGTGCTGCCGCCCGCCGATTGACCGGGCAAGCCCACCAGTTTCGCCACTTGCGATACCGCAGCCTTGAGAAAACGCGGCCAGTCCACGGCTGGATTGGCCAGCGGTTGTCGTGGGTCGAGCAAATCGCGGTTCTCGATGAACAACAGGCTGTTGACCACCACTGGCGGGATCGAGGCGAAAGTGGGATACAGCTGCTGCGGGTAGATGAACTGATAAAGCGCGTCGCCACGACAATCGGCGATGGTCAGGCCGGATTGGCTTTTCTCTTGATAGGGGACGAAAAAGCCACGTTTCACGTAAGAAATCAGCTCGGGAGAAAAGCGCGATTGTTCGGTGATCCGATAGTCGCGCTTGAGCAACCTTGGCAGGAACTCACCCAGCGATGAGTAGCCCAGGCGTTTGTCGAAGGGGCCATCGCCGGGATACAGAATCTCATCGCTGGCGCCGGGCGCAACGGAGTAATTGAGATCATGGGCAAGCTGGCTGAACTCGCGGGCTTGTAGCTTTGAACTGCGAACCTCCGACGAAACGGCAAATCCCAGGATCACCAGCCCTATCAGCACCAATATCAGCAAAATCCACCAGACATAACGCCTATGCCCTGTGCGTGCAGATATTGGAACCTCCCGCTGACTGTCAGCCTTGACCGCAGCCTTGTTCCCATCGGAATGCCACAAAGCGCCCATATCGTTGGCCCGGTTAAACCTGTTAATCGCACCTGATCATTAGCTTAGCCGCTGGACGGGAATGACGAAGAAATTGTGAAGACAAGACTGTTCCGCCGATGCTCATCGCGTCATTACCGTGCGGTCTCTGGTGGGGACAGCGTGATGAGTTGGGGCGCATCTACCTGCCGGCTCCTTTGGCGAATCCTTGACCAGGATTTATTAACGTTAAAACCGCGCCGGGTTGAACTCGAAAAGCTCGGCCAGCGTCGGCTGGCCAAACTTCCGCAGTTTTAGACTATCTCTGATATGGATGGGTTCTGTGTCTCCACCTGTGTCGTTTCTTGTGCTTGTGCTTGTGCTTGTGCTTGTGCTTGTATCTGTGCGTGCTGATGTATCTGACTTCTCCAGGCTTCAGACATATCCTCACTGCGCAATATCGCGCGGTAGTCAAAGCTTTCTGCGAGACTGCCGGGTTTCAAATGCTGAAACGGCGAAAATTCAGACTTGTCGTATTTTGCGATGAAATTAACGAGCTCAACAAATCCCCTGGCACTTCTTTCGAGGCTATGACATTGTTCGAGTCGTCGTCTCAGAGAGCATTGATCGTCAGAGGTAAGATTCCGGCCGGGATCAAGTATATTGATACGCCCCCGGCTATCGATCGAAAAGCCGAAATCCTTTTCGGCTAATTCAGGGGCGTCTTTAGCAAGATCATTTTCGAAGCTGTCGTAGGACCACTTCATCGTTTTTAGCCTTAAACATGCGATTGTATGCAGGGTCGACAGGTAGTCTTTCATGTCTTTTACACCCTCAAGGCCGGGATGGTTTTTCAGCCAGGGTTTCCCAACGTTGATGTCGTTCTCAGCTGCAGCAGTTTCAGCATTCTGTATGTTTTCGGACATGGTCCGGTTTTTCTCAAGAGGGCCGTAGGGTGTTGTCGGCCACGTAGGCCGTGTCATCAGGGGTGTGACTTGCATCTTCCATTCCTCGCCGGTTTGTTCACACTTACATATAACGGCCCTTTGCGAAAAAGCTTTGCCTGACAACTGCGTAGGAGTTTTCCGAAGATAACGCTTAATGAGACGCCGTTCTCATATCTGCGTCACCCGCGGTAGGTTCACAATTGTAGGATTTTTCTCTTTCGAACGCTTCGGGGTTGACGGAAGGTGACGCGGTTGGTTACGTCCAACTATCGATAACAAAAGCAATGATGAATTCTTCCGTTAGAAGGTGTGGTTTATGAATAAATGCAAAACTTCTTATTTGAGCGCGCTTGCACGTTCCATTTTCCTGGCACTTTGTTCCCTGTCTGCGGTTGAGGCTGGTGCACAGGTAGAGGAGGGCAGAAAAGTTGACAGTGCGCAGGCGTCTGGAAATATATCTGAGACGCATGGGGACGGAGAGGTCATTCTTACCGTTCTCACTGATCAAGTGCATACGCTAAAAGCAATCCTGAAAAGTGATACTGCAAACCACTATTACGGCTTTAAGGTAGTCAGAGGTCAGAAGGTGCTGCTGTCCGCGCCGGACAGTGAAGCGTTTATTGATATCGAATACCTTGACGGTGAGCAGTGGAGGCGCTCACCAGCGGGTGGGCTTGCGTTCTCGGGCTTAAAGCCGGGGAGTGAAATAATGGTGAGAGTGAGCCATAAAAAGACTGTGCCTTTTACTTCACGGTCATACGAACTCATCTTTGGATCGTATCCTGTTCTGAAGAAATTTCAGTTGCACGATGAGATGGGTGTCAATCGAATGCCCCCTGGGCATACCGAACCCCGATTTTTGTGGACTCAAGGCTACACCGGGGCCAACCTGGAGGCTTATTTCACGGACACAACCGGCGCACCTTTGAAGGGGGCGGTAGGGCGATTTAACCTGAATTTAGAACAGTCGCGCCTATCTACTGTACACGCTATATTAACCAGCGATAGCGCAGGTAGAGTGGTGAAAAATATCAAGTTCAGGCGCTGCTCTGGAGGACGCGAAGCACGGGACCATGTGAGTTATTACCGTGGAAGTAACACGTGGAGAAGTAACTATTATTCAGGTACATACACCTTTTCCAATCACTTGCTGGGTGACGTTGCAGAGCTGGAAGCGGCTAAAGCTAGCCGCACCTTTGGGCATATCTGCAAGCAAAGACTTATCAAAAGCGTGCCTGGGCCAGCTTAGGTTTTGAAAAGTTCGGCCAGCGTCGGGCTGGCCGAACTTCCGCAGTGTTAGACCACCTCTGATATGGATGGGCTTTGTGTCTGCGCTTGTATCTCTGTCTGCCTCTGCGTCTGTACTTGTGTCTGTGCATGCTGATGTAGCTGACTTCTCCAGGTCTGAGCCATATCCTCACTGCGAAATATCGCGCGATAGTCCAGGCTTTCCGCGAGGGCACCAGGGTTTAAATTTTGATACTGACCGAATTCCGCCTTGTCGTATTTTGCGATAAGTTTGATTATCTGTGTGATTTCACGGGCGCCACGTTGAAGTCCGTCACATTGTTCGAGTCGTTGCGTCAGACATGATACTTCTTCTTCGGACAGGTTCTCATCTGGGTCAAGAATATTGATGCGCCCGCTTCTATCGATCGAAAATCCAAAATTCTTTTCAGCTAACTCAGGATTCTCTTTCGCTAGATCGTTGTCAAAACTATCGTAAGACCATTTCATCATCTGTAGCTCGAGATATGCGAATATTCGTAGTCCCGATAGATAATCTCTCATGTTATCGATACCTGTATAGCCGGGTTCTTTCAACCACGGTTTTTCCAGGGTTACGTCTTTTTCTGTCGTAGCTATTTCAGGGGGATTTATGTTTTCAGACACGGTGAGGTCTTTGTCAAGCGCGCCATAACGTGTAGTAGGCCACGTGGGCCCTGTCATCAAGGGTGTGACTTGCATCTTCCATTCCTCGCTGGTTTGTTCACACTTACATATAACGGCACTTTGCGAAAAAGCTTTGCCTGACAACCGCGTAGGAGTTTTCCGAAGATAACGCTTAATGAGACGCCGTTCTCAAACTTGCGCCACCTGTGCGGCCTTTGCCCGCCCAAGCCGCTTGTTCAGCTCTAGCCAGTTGGATAACAGCAGCATGATTCCCAGCCCCAGTAACGCGGTGATGACACGCATCTGCCATGCATCATCGGATAGCGCGTTAACCATGTCCGCCAGCGGAGCGAGCAACACGCCCAGGCAAAAGATTTCCAGTGAATAACGGCCCATGCGGCAGGTTTGCTGAGCGGGCCAGTTGTCGAGCCAGGCGTGAGAGGACGGGAGAATTTTCGCCACGACGTACACCAGCGCCACGAAGTGCAGCAGACGCAGCGGCGAAAGGTCAGTCTTGCTGATCGGGTAGATCAGATCGGTAAACGCCTTGGGCAGCAGCGCGTCGTGGACGGCGGGGAATTTCCACAGGAAGGTGATGGTTCCGGCGCCGAGCATGTACACCACTGTAAGCAGGAACAGCGGTTGCTGCCAGGCGGGGCGAGGGTTGGCAGCAGGCGTGGCAGGGCGTTGCGTATACATGGCAAAGGCGCCACCGAGCACGAAAATCAGTTGCCAGGCCACCGGGTTGAAATACCAATAGCCGCCGCCTTCGTAGGCGCGCAGGTTCCAGCCGAACAACGGCACCATCATGTACAGCGCAATCGACAGGCCGACCGCGACGGTCGCGTTGCGCAGCATGATCGGCAGCACCAGCGGCAAAGCGCCCATCAACAGGATGTACAGCGGCAACGGGTCGGTGAGGTTGGGTTTGAAGCGCAGCAGCAACTCGTCCGCCAGCGCTTGCTGGGGGTTGCCGACGAAATATTCCAGGCCCATTTCGCGCACCATGTCGCGGGTTTCGACATGGTTGTTGGCGACGAAGACAATGCCCATCAGCAGCGTCAACAGGAAAATGTGCGCGACGTACAACACCCAGGTACGGCGCAAGATGCGCACGCAGGCGACGATATAGCCGTCACGTTGCGCGACGCGGCCGTACGCCAGGACCGCGGCGTAACCTGCCAGGAACACGAACACCTCTGCGGCATCGCTGAAGCCGAAATTGCGTAGGGTCAGTTGAGCGAGGGGATTATCCGGTACGTGATCCCAAAAAATGAAGATCAGCGCCAGACCTCGAAAGAAGTCGATTCGATGGTCGCGTCCGTTCGTCATGACGGTGAGCTCTTTGAAAGTCTGTATAGAGAAGAGGGTCATATCTGACCTTGGTTCAACGCCACCAGAGGGGGCGGATCGGCGGCGCGCAGGGTGGCGCTTTCGTAACAAAAATGCAAAGGAGGGGTATTACAGAATGTCTCCAGCTGCGAGCAGGCGGACACAGACCCAAGTTCTGGCGCTCGTTGCGACCCGACAGGTGGTCATGCACAAGCCAACTGCGCGAACTTAACTTCTACCAAGGACGTTATGACCCGGCGCCGAACCGGGTCAGCAGTTGACCAAGAGGGTCACCGACAAGGATTGTCGATCATGACATTGCTTCATGAGTTCGCCCGCTATTGCATAGTGGGATTGATCAATACCGGTTTCCATGCCGTGGTCTTCCTGCTGATTCACTCGCTCTGGGGCGTGTCCCAGACTATTAGCAATCTGGCCGGGTTTGTCGCGGCCGTCTCGCTTTCCTTCTATCTCAACGCGCGTTTTACCTTCCAGAGCTACCGATCCTGGCGCCGCTACTGGACCTATTGCGCGTTCATGGGGCTGGTGAGCCTTGGCGTTGGCGCACTTGGGGATACGCTGGCGTGGGCGCCGATCGTGACGCTGCTGGTATTCACCGCTTTGAGCCTGATACTGGGCTACACCTTCGCCAGGCGCGTGGTATTTCGGGGAACGGCATCGTGAAGGTCTCACTGGTGGTGCCTCTCTACAACGAAGAACAGGCCGTGGAAATGTTCCATCGGGCCATCCGTGACGATCCACAGTTGCAGCGCTGGTCGATCGAGATCGTCTTCGTCGATGACGGCAGCCAAGACGCGACCAACCGGATCGCCAAGTCCATCGTGGCTGCAGATCGCCATGTCGCGCTACTGACCTTTTCGCGAAATTTTGGCAAGGAAGCAGCCCTGCTCGCTGGACTGGAATACGCCACGGGCGATGCGGTGATCCCCGTGGATGTCGATCTTCAGGACCCGATCAGTGTAATCGCGCAGCTCATCGAGGCTTGGTGCGAAGGCGCCGATATCGTTCTGGCCAAGCGTCGGCATCGCAGCGAAGACGGCTTCTTCAAGCGTCATTCGGCGGGGTTGTTCTACAAGCTTCTGCGGCAGATATCGGCTACCCGGATCGAAGAAAACGTCGGCGACTTCCGGTTGCTGGACCGCAAGGTTGTGGAGGTCCTCAAGGACATGCCCGAGCAGCAGATGTTCATGAAGGGCATGTTGTCATGGGCGGGATTCGATGCGGTGACCATTGAATACGACCGTGCCCCCAGAGCAGCGGGCAGCAGCAAGTTCAGCGCGTGGAAACTGTGGAATCTGGCCCTGGACGGGATCACCTCGTTCAGCACTGTGCCCTTGCGCGTATGGACTTACATCGGCGGCACCCTCTCTTTTTTGACCCTGATGTACGCCACGTTCCTGATGCTGCAATACGCCATCAACGGCAACCCGGTGCCCGGCTACTCCTCGCTGATGGTGTCGGTGCTGTTTCTGGGCGGCACGCAATTGATCGGCATCGGCATCATGGGGGAATACATCGGCAGGATTTACCTGGAGAGCAAGCATCGGCCACGGTATGTGGTGAAGCAGGTCCTCAGGCACGCACAACAGGATGAATAACATCTTGGAACCGGCCTCGACCAAGGACCTGCTTGCCCGATGGTGGTGGGTGCCGATCCTGCTCTTGGCCGCAGCCGTGCGGTTCTATCGGCTGACTTGGGCTGTGCTTTGGGCAGATGAGGCGTTCAGTTTGGTGATGAGCACTCACTCTCCCGCGAAGTTATTGGCAGTTGCTGTCGTCGATGTGCATCCCCCGCTGTATTACCTCATGCTCAGCGGATGGACGAGGTTGTTTGGGACCGACCTTTTTTCCATCCGTGCCCTGAGCGCTTGTGTAGGCGTGGTTACGGTGGGGCTGGGGATCTGGCTGACCGCGCTCATCGCCAATCGTCGTGCGGCTATCATCGCGGGGGTATCGCTGGCGCTATTGCCGATTGCCGTTCGCTACGGTCAAGAGGTTCGAATGTATGCGCTGCTGGGGATGTGGATGACCGGTGCCACGATCGCCTTGGTGTACTGGATCAGACACCCTCGCCAACACACGCCACTGGCGGCCTATGCTTTGCTGGTCGCGGCCGGACTTTACACCCACTACCTGGCAATCACGGGAGTTGCTGCGCACTGGTTATACCTGGCGACAATCACTGTGCCCTCGGCTAAGGCGCGGTGGCGATACATTCTTGATCCTAAGTGGTGGATGGCCAATTCGCTGATCGGGATGTTGTTCGTGCCGTGGTTACCTTCGTTCATCGAGCAATTGGGCCACGCCTCCAACCTGAGCTGGATTCAGCCCGTCACGCTGCATTCCGTGCCTGCAGTGTTGTGGCAATACCTGACGCTTGATAGGCAACCGGACTTATCGGCGATTGTTTTCTGGGGAATCGTGCCAGCCATCCTGGCGCTCTGTGCGTACTGCATCTTGAGCGACAGGCAGTGGCCGCATCTTTCCTGGCTGCTGGTGATTTATTGTGTAATGCCACCACTGATCGTATTCGGGGTGTCATTGGCAATGCCGCTCTTCATGGCGCGTTACCTGCTGTTTTCAGCCATTGGTCTGCCGATATTGTTAGGTGTGGCGCTGGACAGACTGGCGCGTTACCGATGCTGGCTGGCCGTTTCGATCTTCATTCTTGTTTTAGGTATCGAGTGGGCAGGGCTTGGAAACCTCCACCGGACACCGGAGACCAACAACTCGGACGCGGGTCCGACGCAGGAACGAGCGGACGAGATCGCCGACGTCATTGCCAGGCGTTATACCCCAGGTGATCAGATCATGGTGCTGAACCTTTTTTATTACCCGAGCCTGGAGTACTACAATCGCAGCCCGGTTCGTCCCTATCTTTACTGGCGCGGAGGTTCTGCGCAGTTCTCGATAAAAAGCGGGATATCGGGTTCTTTCAACGCCCCGTACGGCCTTGACCTGGCAGAAGTGCAGATTCCACGCCTCGACAGCCTGCCGCCTCAGACCCGCCGCGTATGGCTGGTGGACCATGTTGGCGATGCCAACATCGGGTTGGAGATTCCCTGCTACTGGCGACTTCAAAGCACGCTGGCGACGGGCGATAACCGATTACGCCTGTATGACACGGACCTGGGGCAAGCTGTCCCGGACGCAGCGGCCTGTCCGACGCATTAAGTGGACCGGATGAACGCCATCATTTCGCACAGCGTCTGCAAGGCGCGATGGGGTGAAAACGAGGTGCAGTGTTCGCCGGAATCCCGCGTGCGCCGCGCTCTTGTTCGGCAAGACTTTCTGCGCTCAAACACTTTGCGCCTGAAGAAAAATCGAAAACAACTCTGACTGCGATTTGATCCCCAGCTTGCTGTAGATATGTTTCTTGTGTACGCGCACGGTCTCGGCAGAAATGTCCAGTTTGCGCGCGATCTCCTTGCTCGAGCAGCCGCTGAGCATCAGCCGTCCGACATCAAGCTCCCGCGCCGTCAACTGAGCGCCACGGCTTTGCTGAACCGACGCTTCGAGCTGCGTGCGCCAGTCCGTTGCCGGGAGTTGCAGACTGGCCGGTTCGTTTTCGGACATTGGCTCTGCCAGTTCGAAAGGCAGTCGTTGACGGAGCAGGGCGGTCACCCACGGTTGAATCATCGACAGCAAGGCAATCTGCTCGGCGCTGAAACGCTGCGTCGAACCCAGCGACAGGCAGAGAGTTCGGTCGTTGTCGAGCTGGCAATTGAACTGGATTTCATCGGCCACGACATTCAGACAAAAGTATCGCTGGTAGTACTCGGTCAGTTCGAAGTGCTCGGGCGCCACTTCGGCCAGGCGAAACAGGCCGCTTTGCGAACGCTCGCGACTGGCGATATAGAAAGGGTCGAGCAGGTACAGGCCCTTGAGGTAGTCCTGAAACAGCTGGTCGGGACTGCCATCCTCGCCCGGGCATTCGGCGAAGACTTGAGGGCGCTGGCCGGAGCTGAATTGCAGTGCGACCCAGCTATCGAAAGTGACGAATTGATTGAGCAGGCGCACCAATTGGGCCCAGAAATTCGGCCGGTCCAGCGCTTCGATCAACTGCGCGACCGAGCGATGCCAGGCGATGTCCCCAAGTGCGATTGTCATTGATCTACCCCTATTGGGTTACTACAGCTGCGTAATACCCCGTAACACTTGCTGATGCGCATACTGCCCGCAGAGCCAATGATCAGGCCAGCATTTTGTGCCTGATTGGCAACGTGACTCGATAAGGAGAACCCATGAAGGTCGAATTCGCGCAACTGGCAGGCCGTGACAGCGATACCGCTTATAACCTGCAACGCGCGCTCGCAGCGATTGCCGCCTGCGACAGTGACACCCAACTGGTCGTATTCCCGGAAACCTATCTGATGGGCTTTCCTACCGTCGACACGGTAGCCGCTGTTGCAGAACCGGAGGACGGCCCCACCATACAGGCCGTGCAGCATGCCGCTCGTGAGCGAAACCTCGCTGTGGCCATTGGCTTTGCCGAAAACGACGGCGGCCGGTTTTACAACACCACGCTGTTGATCACCCCCGAAGGCATCGCCCTTCGTTATCGCAAGACACACCTGTGGCCTTCGGAGCGCGGCGTATTTGAGCCTGGTGATCGGTTCGCCACCTGCGAGTGGAACGGTGTGCGCGTCGGCCTGCTGATCTGCTACGACATCGAATTCCCGGAGACGGCGCGCGCGCTTGCCCAACTGGGCGCCGATTTGCTCATCGTCACCAACGGCAACATGGACCCCTACGGGCCCACCCATCGCACCGCAATCATGGCCCGAGCCCAGGAAAACCAGGCCCTGGCGGTGATGGTCAACCGGGTTGGCGCAGGCACGGGCAGCCTGGTATTCGCTGGCGGCAGCGCGCTGGTAGACCCATTCGGCACCCTGTTGCATGAAGCCGGACGCGACGAATCCCGTTTCAGCGTCGAGCTTGATTTCAGCCAGTTACAGGCGGCGCGGCAGGACTACCGCTACCTGAACGATCAACGCGTCCGACTGCCAGGGGATGTCATCGAACATGCCGACGGCCTGCGCGAGCTGTTGATCCCCTGATCGCTACTCAATGATCGTTCCCGCACAAGGCGTGGGTGCGGTCAGCCCTGTACCCATAAAAACAAGGTTTTGTTCTGCCGAAGTTTTCTCTGCCATAAGATCAATAATTCCGGAGTAAATAGCTCATGGCTCGTCTGCAACGCACTCTTTCATTGGGGGCGGTGGTGCTGTTCGGCATCGCCTATATGACCCCTACGGTGGTTCTCGCAACATTCGGTATTCTCGCTACATCCACCAATGGCATGGTTCCCGCGGCGTATCTGGCGGCTCTGGTGCCAATGTTCTTTACCGCATTGAGCTATGGGCATATGGCGGCGGCGTTCCCCGTGGCTGGCTCAGCCTATAGCTACGTTCGAAAGGCCATCAGCCCGAAACTGGGCTTCCTGGCTGGCTGGGCGGTGCTGCTCGACTATCTGTTCCTTCCGATGGCTATTTGGCTGATCGGCGCGGCTTATCTGGGATCGGCCTTTCCTTCGATACCGCAGCCGGTCTGGGTGCTCGCGTTCATCATAATCACCAGCGTCATCAACATCGTCGGCCTTAAGTTGGCGAACAAGGTCAGTGCCTTGTTGATGCTCATTCAAATGCTGGTTCTGGTGGCGTTCGTGGTCCTATGCATTCATTACATCGGTGGGGATGCGAGCACGCCGCTGTGGACGTTGAAGCCGTTTTTCTCGGGTGACATGAAGCTGCCTATGATCATGGGCGGTTCAGCGATTGCCTGCTATTCGTTCCTGGGTTTCGATGCGGTCAGTACCATGACCGAGGAGACACGAGATCCGGTTCGCACCATTCCCCGGGCCATCATGCTGATTACACTGATTGGCGGCCTGACCTTCATCGTCGTATCTTATTTCGTGCAGCTGGCCCATCCCTCGATCGTGTTCGAGAACTCGGATTCTGCTGCCTATGAAATTGCAAAAAACATAGGCGGTGACCTGTTCGTGAGCTTCTTCATGATTGGCATGGTCGTTGGCCAGTTTGCTTCGGGTCTGGCGGCACAGGCCAGCGGATCGCGATTGCTCTACGCGATGGGTCGCGATGGCGTGCTGTCGACGTCGTTCTTCGGGCGCGTGAGTGAGCGATTCGGTACCCCGGTCAACAGCATCGTGCTGTGCGGGGTGGTGGCATTGATGGCGCTGAAGCTGGACGTCACGACCTCGACCTCGTTCATCAACTTCGGTGCGTTCCTGGCTTTCACGCTGGTCAACGTGTCCGTGATCTTTCATTACTGGATCGGCGCCAAGAATCGCGGATTGCGCGAAGCGGTGCTGTTTCTGATCTTTCCTCTCATCGGGGCAGCAGCCTGCCTGTGGTTGATGGCCAGTCTGGACAAGATGGCTATCACCCTTGGCCTGGGCTGGCTGGCCATTGGCTGTGTCTACCTGGCCTGGCTCACCGGTGGTTTCCGTCGTCAACCGCCCGAGATGGATTTTCAGGAAGCGGCATGACGTAGAGCGAGGCGCGCTGCAATGGCGCGCCTCGTTGCTTCAAGGGCCTCGCCTGTCAGATCGATGGACATTAACCATCGGACTGCTCGCCGCCGATTACCGAAGGTCCGGCCGGGGCTTGCGCTCCTGGATTTGGGTGATCATGCGCGAGATGTCCTCTTGTCCTTCTTCGGTGCAGCAGCGGATGAGGTGCAACATGTCACGCTCTTTGGGCGACAGGGCGATGTAACCCCATTCGCATGCCTTGAGCTGAAACGCTTCGTGCCCGCTCACTGGGCGTGCGTCGTCGGCGGCGTCATTGAGAGCCTCTACCAATGGCTCCATCTTCTCTTCCAGCAGTTCGCTGTCGACCGGGCCGTCTATGCTCTGAATGAAGCGCTCGAGGTAATTCAATGCGCTTCGGGCATCGACCAGCCGCATGTGGCCGGGAAGGGTCATTTCGTAGCGATCTATCAACTGCATTGCACAACCTCCTGGTGATATTTTTTTATTCCATTCCCGATGGGCATCGGGTGGCGCTTTTGTCGGCGGCGCGAACGTTAGCGATCCTGGCGTCGCCAGCAAAGTCGAAAGTTGTAACGGTTACAAAAAAGTCGGCGGTTGAACTTTTTCAATTCGTTACGGTATAACGTATTACATGATTACTTAAATCTGGAGAGCACCATGAAAGCCAATATCCATCCCGAGTACCGTCAGGTTCTGTTTCATGACACCGCGGCTGACGTGTTTTTTCTGATCGGGTCGACGGTTGATACCGATCGCACACAGAAGCATAGCGATGGCAATACGTATCCGTATGTCGCGTTGGATGTGTCCAGTGCGTCGCATCCGATGTATACGGGGCAGCAGCGCAAGACGACTACCGAAGGTCGTATCGCGGGGTTCAATAAGCGTTTTGCCACTTTTGGGTCTGGCGCGAAAAAGGACTGATGCTCACGAAATATCTGAGGGTTGACGCAATCCCTGTGTGAGACGTCGGAGGTTACGACGTCTCACACACGGGTCAGATCCGCCTGCCGCTTCTGCGTTCACGCTTGATCTTGCTGTTGCTTTTGCTCTTATAACGCGACAGCCCAGACGACCCAGATCGCGAGTGGGTGCAGGCCAAACCGGGAGCAAGCCCTCTTGGTTACTTGGGGGCTTTTCCAAGTGACCAGCTGAAAAGCGCAACCGTGATCAGCAACACCACCCATGGCGGATATACATAAAAGTCCCCGTGCCCCACGGCGCTCCTCTGCATTCCGTCAACCCAATGCCCTTGGGGCTGGACTAACGACGCAAATTGCTTTTAGCTCTGCGACCTGAAATCCAGGAGCCTTCCACTTTGAAAAAGTCAGTCGCCATCGTTTTCGGTGGGCAATCCTCCGAGCATGAAGTGTCGTTGCAATCGGCGCGCAACGTGATCAACGCGATTGATCGCAACAACTACTACATCACCCTGATCGGCATCGACAAACTGGGCCGCTGGCTGCGTTTCGACGAACGCGACTACGTGCACAACGCCAATGACCCCGCGCATATCAAGCTCAGCGAATCGGGCGGTCTGCTGTCGCTGATGCCGGGCGCCACCGGGCCGCAATTCGTCGAGGTGGACACCGGTCTGGAAGTCCCGCGCATCGACGTGGTCTTCCCGCTGATTCACGGCAGCTCCGGCGAGGATGGTTCGTTGCAGGGGCTGCTGCGTCTGCTCGACATCCCGTGCGTAGGCCCCGATGTGCTGGGCTCTGCGGTGTGTATGGACAAGGACGTCACCAAGCGTCTGTTGCGCGACGCCGGGATTGCCGTGGCGCCGTTCGCGGTGTTGCACCGTGGAGAAACGGTGGATTTCGTCAGCGTTTCCGCGCAACTGGGCCTGCCGTTGTTCGTCAAACCGGCCAGCCAGGGCTCATCGGTCGGCGTGAGCAAAGTCACTGACGAAGCCAGCTATGCCGCGGCATTGAAGCTGGCGTTCGATTACGACAACAAGGTGTTGCTGGAGCAGGGGATCGTCGGTCGTGAAGTGGAGTGCGCGGTGTTGGGCAACCACCAACCGCAGGTCAGCGTCTGTGGTGAAGTGGTCGCCAATGACGAGTTCTACGCCTATGACACCAAGTACCTGAACGACGGCCAGGCGCGCATTGCGATCCCGGCCGAGTTGCCCGCCGATTTGAGCGACGAAGTCCGTGAGGTGGCGCTGCAGGCCTATCGCGTGCTGGGTTGCGCCGGTCTGTCGCGGGTGGATTTTTTCGTCACCGAGGCGCGGGAAATCATCGTCAACGAGGTCAACACGCTCCCTGGCTTCACCTCCATCAGCATGTACCCGAAACTCTGGCAGGCCAGCGGCTTGAGCTATCCGGAGTTGATCGATCGCCTGATCGCGCTGGCACTGGAGCGCGCCGCAGAAACTCGTGCGCTGAAAACCGAGGTGGTGCTGTGAAGGTGATTCGTATCGCCGCCGCATTGCTGATCGGGGCGGATGGGCGGACCTTGCTGGTGCGCAAGCGCGGCACTCAGGCGTTCATGCAGCCGGGCGGCAAGATCGATGCGGGTGAGTCGCCTGCCCAGGCGCTGGCTCGCGAACTGCACGAAGAGTTGGGGTTGCTGATCGAGCCGGAGCAGGCGCAGTTTCTCGGCGAGTTTTGCGCCGCTGCAGCCAATGAGCCGGGATTCGAGGTGAATTGCCAGTTGTATCGGCTAGACGTTGGGCAGGACGTCGTGCCAGCGGCAGAGATCGAGGAGGTCGTCTGGGTCGATGCCGGGGGCGTTGATCATCTGCATCTGGCACCATTGACGCGGGATTCGATCTTGCCGTTGTATCGCCAGTTGATTGCCTGAACCTGTAGCTGCGCGGGTTGCCGGCGGTAGGTATCCTTGGAATCGCCACCGCCGGCAAGCCGTGCAGCTAGAAGGGACAACGGAACCTCAACGAACCGCACTCACTCCATCCAGCGTCGAAAATGACGTGTCCTTGGCCGTCAGCAGGAAATCGCGCATGTACGGCGCATCCAGCATGTCGGCGCGGATCGCTGCGTACAGTGTTGCAAACAGACCTTTCTCACCCAGGCGCTTGGCTTTCACGTAACCCCGTGAGCTGTATTCATGCAGTGCCCAGTGCGGCATCCCACACACGCCACGGCCACTGGCGACAAGCTGCATCATCATCACCGTCAGCTCAGACGTGCGTACCTGCGCGGGTTCGATGTCGGCCGGCTCCAGAAAACGCGTGAAGATATCCAGTCGATCCCGCTCCACCGGATAGGTGATCAACGTCTCGCTGGCCAGGTCTTCGGGCACGACGAACGGCTTGCCCGCCAACGGATGTTGATTGGCGACGGCGAGCATCGCTTCGTAGGTGAACAGCGGCACATAGGTAATGCCCGGCAGATCCACCGGGTCGGACGTTACCACCAGATCCAGGTCGCCACGGGCCAAAGCGGGAAGGGGGGCGAAGGCGAAGCCGGAGGCCAGGTCCAGTTCCACTTCGGGCCAGGCATCGCGGAATTGGTCGATGGTCGGCATCAGCCACTGAAAGCAGCTGTGGCATTCGATCGCCATGTGCAGACGCCCGGCCACGCCCCCGACCAGGCGCGAAATGTCACGCTCGGCGCTGCGCAGCTGCGGCAGTACTGAGTCAGCCAGTTGCAACAGGCGCAAACCCGCGCTGGTGAAGCGCACCGGCTTGGTCTTGCGCACGAACAGCGGCATGCCCATGCGCTCCTCCAGTTCCTTGAACTGGTGGGACAGCGCGGACTGAGTCAGATGCAACCGGTCGGCGGCATCCACCAAACTGTCAGCCTCGCGCAGCGCATGCAAAGTTTTCAGGTGGCGTATTTCCAGCACCTTGGCGCTCCATGAATGAATTTTGTGATCAACACGAACACAATGAGTTTGTCTCATGTCTGATGCGGTGTCGACAATGCCGGCCTATTTTGAACGGAGTAGTCGTCATGGCCCTGGCCCATAATCTTGGATTCCCGCGCATCGGCGCTGATCGTGAACTGAAGAAGGCGCTTGAGGCCTACTGGAAAGGCGATATCGACCAGGCCGCCCTGCGAGCCGTAGGACGCGACCTGCGCGCCACTCACTGGCAGCTGCAGAAAGACGCCGGTATCGACCTGCTGCCTGTAGGCGATTTCGCCTGGTACGACCAGGTCCTGACCCACTCCCTGACCTTCGGCGTGATCCCGGAGCGGTTCGCCCAAGTGCGCAACGACAAAGCTCTGCCGAACCTCGACACCCTGTTCGCTATGGCCCGCGGCGCCAGCGACACCTGCTGCGGCGGCAGCCATGGCAAGGCGCAGTACGCTCAGGAACTGACCAAGTGGTTCGATACCAACTACCACTACCTGGTCCCGGAATTCACCCGGGAGCAGCGCTTCAAACTGAGCTGGGAACAGCTGTTCGACGAAGTGGAAGAAGCGCGTGCGTTGGGCCACAAGGTCAAGCCAGTGATCATCGGGCCATTGACTTATCTCTGGCTGGGCAAGGCCAAGGGGGACAGTTTCGACAAGTTGGAACTGCTTGATCGCTTGTTGCCGATCTACGGCGAAATCCTTGGCCGGCTGGCGGGGCAGGGTGTGGAATGGGTGCAGATCGATGAGCCGATTCTGTGCCTGGATCTGCCCCAAGACTGGAAAAACGCTTTCGAGCGCGCTTATCACAGCCTGCAGTACTCGCCGTTGAAAAAGCTCATCGCAACCTATTTCGGCGGTCTGGAAGACAATCTCGGTCTGGCGGTTGCCCTGCCCGTGGATGGTCTGCATGTCGACCTGGTGCGCGCTCCTGAGCAACTGCCAGCGTTACTTGATCGCCTGCCGACGTACAAAGTGTTGTCGCTGGGTGTGATCAATGGCCGTAACGTCTGGCGTTGCGATCTCGACGCCGCTTGCGAGCTTTTGATCGAGGCTCAGCTGCGTTTTGCCGACAATCTGTGGGTCGCCGCGTCGTGCTCGCTGCTGCACAGCCCGGTCAACCTGGAGCGGGAAGACAAGCTCGATGCCGAACTGAAAAGCTGGCTGGCCTTTGCCAGGCAGAAGTGCGCCGAGATCTCGGTGCTCACGGCAGCGCTCAATGACCCAGAGGCGCCTGGTGTACAAAACGCGCTGGCCGAAAGCCGCGCTGTCCAACAGAGCCGCAAGCAGTCTCCACGCATCCACAAACCTGAAGTGCAGGCGCGTCTGGCGGCCATCACGGCGGTGGACAGTCAGCGCCAGTCGGTATTTGCAGAACGTATTGAAGTGCAGCGCGCGCGTCTGAATCTGCCGGCATTTCCGACCACAACGATCGGCTCATTCCCACAAACAGCGTCGATTCGTCTGGCGCGTCAGTCCTGGAAACAGGGCAAGTTGTCGGCCAACGACTACAACGATGCGATGCGCGCCGAGATTCGCCACGCGGTGGAAATCCAGGAGCGTCTGGGGCTGGATGTGCTGGTGCATGGTGAGGCCGAGCGCAACGACATGGTCGAATACTTCGCCGAGCAGCTGGACGGCTACGTCTTCAGCCGCTTCGGCTGGGTGCAGAGCTACGGTTCGCGTTGCGTGAAACCGGCGGTGATCTTCGGCGACCTGAGCCGTCCGAAGGCGATGACGGTCAACTGGATCGAGTACGCCCAGAGCCTGACCGACAAAGTGATGAAGGGCATGCTGACTGGCCCGGTGACCATGCTGATGTGGTCCTTCCCGCGTGAAGACGTGTCGCGCAAGGTGCAAGCCCAGCAGTTGGCGCTGGCGATTCGTGATGAAGTGGTGGACCTGGAAAATGCCGGGATCAAGATCGTACAAATCGACGAAGCGGCCTTCCGTGAAGGGTTGCCATTGCGTCGTGCGCAGTGGAATGAGTACCTGGACTGGGCGGTGGAAGCCTTCCGTCTCTGCGCCTCTGGTGTGCGGGACGAAACACAGATCCACACCCACATGTGCTACAGCGAATTCAACGATGTAATTGAGTCCATTGCGGCGATGGATGCTGACGTGATCACCATCGAAACCTCACGCTCGGACATGGAATTGCTGGAGGCCTTCAAGGCCTTCGATTACCCGAACGACATTGGCCCCGGCGTCTATGACATCCACTCGCCGCGGGTGCCGGACACGGCCGAGATGGTTAAGTTGATGAGCAAGGCTGTGCAGCGCATTGCGGCTGACCGTCTATGGGTCAACCCCGACTGCGGCCTGAAAACCCGTGCCTGGCCGGAAACCGAGGCGGCGTTGGTGAACATGGTGGCGGCGGCTCGGCAGTTGCGTAGCGAACTGGCGTAACACGTAACCCTGTAGGCGCGCGTTTGCCGCGATCGCGAGAGACCAGACGCAGCGATGTTGTCTGACACGACGCAATCGCGGGCAAGCGCGCTCCTGCAGTTGCTTTCCTGCAGCTTTGAGGCTCGCTACTCAAGGCTTACATCGGCCGCCTTCATCAGAAGGCATGCAAGGCGCTCCCGATGGCAGCGGTATTGCTGTAGCTGCGTGAGCATCGCGAGCACGCTTCCCACGTCGCCCAACTCTTGGGAAGCAGCGTCGAACAGCAAGCTTCAAGCCTTAAGCTGAATGTCGTTCAACTCGCGATTGGCCTGAAGCTCGAAACTGACCGTTTGAAACTGCCGAGACCATACGCCGGCTCATGCACCCACCGCGTATCCCCTTCGTCTCTGCTTCAGCGTATCGTGCATTTTTCCCTCTTTCGTACGAGGCTGCCATGAGCACTCCACTGAAAATCGACTTCATCTCCGACGTTTCCTGCCCCTGGTGCATCATCGGCTTGCGCGCCCTGGATCAGGCGCTTGAGCATCTGGGTGATGAAGTGCACGCGCAGATTCACTTTCAGCCGTTCGAGTTGAATCCACAAATGGGCGCGGAAGGTCAGGAGATCTTCGAGCACATCGCCGAAAAATACGGCTCGACCCGCGAGCAATTTCAGGCCAATGCCGAACATATCCGCGAGCGCGGCGCTGAACTGGGATTCGTGTTCAGCTCCGGCGAGCGGCGAATCTACAACACTTTTGACGCCCATCGGCTGCTGCATTGGGTTGATGTAGCGGGCGGTGAATTGGAAGGCAAACAGCAGCCCTTGAAAGAAGCACTGTTCACGGCGTATTTCAGCCAGCACGCCGATGTTTCCAGCCACACAGTCCTGGCCGATATCGCACAGAAAGTCGGACTGGACCGCACGCGCGCCGAAGCGGTGTTGGCCTCTGGTGAATACGCCGCAGAGGTGCGAGAACTGGAGCGACTCTGGGTCTCCCGAGGCGTCAGCTCGGTGCCTACTATGGTCTTCAACGATCAATACGCCGTGTCTGGCGGGCAACCGGTGGATGTCTTCGTCAGCGCCATTCGTCAGATCATCGACGAACAATCCAGCGTGGTGAATCCCGCTGAGTGAACGGCAGTGTCCTCCCGGCGAACCGCGAGCAAGCTCAGCTGCTACGGTTTCAACCGCGTCAGCGCAGCTGAGCTTGTCCGTAATGCAACGTGATAGACGTAACAACTGTTCGATTGCGATTTAAAAATAGCTTGCTCCCGCCAACCATTTTCGGATATCAATTTGTACATGATTAGACAGGTTCGATTTGACAAGAAAACACGCGTGGTCGACGAGCTTGCCCGGCGCATAGAAACCGGTCAGATGGGCTCGGGAGAGTTGCTGCCAGGTGAGAACCTGTTGGCTCAGGAATTCAATGTCAGTCGCGGCACGCTGCGAGAGGCGCTGTCCGAACTCAAGCGCCGCAATTACATCGCGACCCAGACCGGCGTCGGTTCGATCGTGACCTACGACGGCATTTCACTGGATCAGCGCGCAGGCTGGGCCCAGGCATTGGCCGACACGGGCGCCAAAGTCAGCACCGAAATTCTGCGGCTGGAAGCGGTGCAGCGTCCCGATCTGGCAGGGCGATTCGGCGCAGCGGATTTCATCGCGCTGGATCGCTGCCGTACAGCCGCTGACGGCAGCGTGGTGTCACTGGAGCGGGTATTGGTTCCAGCGGTCGATGGCCTGGAAAACCTGCCGCGCGACGGGTTGATCGACGATTCGCTGACGGTGACCATGGCCGCGCACGGCTACGTGGGTGACCGCGGTGATCAATGGATCGGCGCCGAACCGCTGAACAACGACGACGCCGCGCTGATGCTGCGCGAGCCAGGCACGGTATTTCTCAAGGCGATCCGAACCACCTTCGATCGCCGCGAACGTTTCATGGAGCACGTGGAAAGTCTTCTGGACCCCGTGCATTTTCGTCTGCATTTGGCATTTGGATCGACTACATGACCGCATTGATCGATATTCTTGACCGCGCCATGGCCGCTTTTTATGGCCTGGCCCTTGGCGACGCGCTGGGCATGCCCACGCAATCGCTCAGTCGCGAGCAGATCGAGCAGCGCTTCGACCGAATCACTACCCTGACCGCCGCCGACGCCGACCAGCCGATTGCGCCGAACATGCCCGCCGGGTCGATCACCGATGACACCGAGCAGGCCGTGCTGGTCGCGGAACTGCTGGTCGCCGGCGGGGGGCTGATTCAGCCTTCGGATCTGGCGCAAAGCCTGATCGACTGGGAAGCGGTGATGCAGGCCAAGGGTTCGCAGGATTTGCTTGGCCCATCGACCAAACGTGCGATTGAAATGATTCTGGCAGGCCACACTCCTGAGGAAGCCGGACGCTTCGGCACCACCAATGGTGCGGCCATGCGCATCACGCCGGTGGGTATCGCGGCGAACGTCCTCAACGAGCAGCAGTTCATTGAGTCGGTCATGCAGGCCTGTCAGGTGACGCACAACACCACGCTCGGGATTTCCAGCGCGGCAGCCGTCGCGGCCGTAGTCTCGGCCGGCCTCAACGGCGTCAACCTCAGCGACGCGTTGGACATCGGCGCCCGTATCGCTGTTCGCGCCGAACGTCATGGCCACTGGATCGCCGGTGCGCGGATCTCGGCGCGGATCGTCTGGGCAAAGCAACTCTGCGCTGGCGTCAGCAATGAACGGTTGCCCGATTTGATCTACGACGTGATCGGCACATCGGTGGCATCGCAGGAATCGGTCATTGCAGCGTTCGCTCTCGCGCATCAGGTTGCGTCCGGCCAGTTGTCGGCCTTCGATGCGCTGTGCATGGCGGCCAGTCTCGGCGGAGACACGGACACCATCGCGGCGATTCTCGGCGCGATGCTGGGGGCTTCTCAGGGCATGTCAGTGTGGCCCGTCGAGCTGATCGAACAGATCCAGACCGTCAATAGCCTGGAGCTTTCCCCGCTGGTCGAGCAGTTGCTGTCTTTGCGTACGGTCTGACCGACGCCGGCGCCCTGGCGTGCCGAATCGAATAAAAAAGATCCACACATCGCCCCGGTAAACGTGGTGATCCGGGGTTCGTTTGCTCCGTGAAGAGAACGAGCACCCCATCCGACACGGAAGTCGCTTGCTTTGCGTACTGCCCACAACCAGAACAAACGGCAACAGGAGCATTCACATGACGTCATCCAACACCACTCACGGTGCAGGACAGCTTGAAACACGCGGCATCGAGCCGGTTCCGGAAAACGAGTGCAACGGTCATCCGCTGCAGCTGTTCTGGGTGTGGTTCGCGGCCAATATCAGCATTCTCGGTCTTCCCCTTGGCGCTACTTTGGTGGCCTTTCGCGGGCTGTCGATCGGGCAAGCCATCCTCGTGGCAATTCTCGGAGCGGCGGGCTCTTTCGCCGTGGTCGGGGTGATTTCCATTGCCGGCCGTCGAGGTCGTGCGCCGAGTCTGACACTCTCCCGCGCCATTTTCGGGGTGCGCGGCAACATCGGTCCGACCATCGTCTCGCTGATGTCGCGCCTGGGTTGGGAAACGGTCAACACCACCACGGCGGCCTTCGTGTTGCTGTCGTTGTGTTCGATCCTGTTCGGCACTCCGGTCGAAGCCAAGAGCGCGCCAGCGCTCACGCTGGTATTCATCGCTATCTTCGTGCTGATGACCCTTACCGTTTCCGGCCTGGGGCACGCAACTTTGCTGGTCATCCAGAAATGGGCGACCTACATTTTCGGCGCGCTGAACGTCGTGGTCGGCGGCTTCCTCATTGCCCACATCGATTGGAGTGCGGTATTCAACGCAACCCCGGCTCCTTTGAGCGCGATGATCATCGGCGTTGGCACCATGGCGGCGGGCACGGGCATCGGTTGGGCCAACGCAGGCGCCGACATGTCGCGCTACCAGCACCGCAGCGTGAAGGCCGCAGGGCTGGTGGCTTCGGCGGCATTCGGGGCGGGCATTCCGCTGGTGCTGCTGATCACCCTCGGTGGTCTGTTGTCCGTGGGCAACGATCATCTGGCATCGGCCACCGACCCAATCATTGCCATTCGCGAGCTGCTGCCGACCTGGATGGCCGTGCCGTATCTGATCACGGCTTTCGGCGGCCTGCTGCTGTCGAACAATCTGTCCGTTTATTCGGCGGGCCTGACCACCTTGACCCTGGGCCTGAAGATCAAGCGCGTGCATGCGGTCATCGTTGACATCGTGGCGATCTTCGCCGGCTCGATTTACTTCATGCTGATCGCCGACAGCTTCTACGGTCCGTTCATTACCTTCATCTCGATGCTCGCGGTGCCGATCACGGCGTGGGTCGGGATCTTCGTGGTCGACCTGATTCATCGCCATGTCTATTCCGCCATGGACTTGATGGACGTCTCACCGCGCAGCGCCTATTGGTACAGCGGCGGTATCGAGTGGCGTGCGCTGGGTGCCTGGGCGCTGGCCATCGTGCTCGGCTTCAGCTTCACCACCGTCGCCACCACGCCGGAAAACGTGTTGTTCAAAGGCTTCCTGTCTGACTCCTGGTTCGGTCATAACGGCTTGGGCTGGATCGTGACCTTCGTGGTTGCTGGCGGCCTGTATGCCATTCTCGGCGGTTCCCGCGACCGTCGCGTCGTTACCGAAGAGGCTGCTCATGCCCGCTAGATTGCTGTACACCGGTCAGGTCGTGGTTGATCTGGTCATGGGGCTCGACGCCTTGCCACGCTCGGGGGGCGATGTACTCGCAAGCTCGGCAACGTTCGAGGCCGGCGGTGGCTTCAATGTGATGGCCGCTGCCTGCCGCAACGGCATGCAGACGGTCTACCTCGGTCGTCATGGCAAGGGTCGCTTCGGCGATCTGGCGCGTGAGGCGATGGCGGCTGAAGGCATCGACGTCGCGACGCCTGGCTCGGAAGATCAGGATACGGGCCTGTCGGTCGCATTGATCGAACCGTCTGCCGAGCGCTCGTTCATTTCCTACGTCGGCTCAGAGGGCGGCTTGTCCCGCGATGACCTGCACAGCGTCAGGGTCCGTCCCGAAGACTATGTGTTCGTCAGTGGCTACAGTCTGTTGCACAAGCGCAAGGTGTCGGCGCTGCTGGAATGGCTGGGTGAGTTGCCCGAAGGGGCGGGCGTGGTGTTCGATCCGGGGCCGCTGGTGAACTCGCCGGACAGTGCCGAGATGCAGGCCGTGCTGCCGCTGATCACGCTGTGGACCAGCAATTGCGAAGAGGCTTTGCGCTTCACCGGCTGCGAAGCGATGGCCGATGCGCTTGAGCGTCTGGCGCATTGGTTGAGCAGCCAGGCGCTGATCGTCGTGCGTGACGGGCCGCAGGGCTGCTGGATCAGGCAGGGCGGTAACACGCAGCAGGTGCGCGGCTTTCCGGTCACCGCCATCGACACCAATGGCGCGGGCGATGCCCATGCGGGAGTGTTGCTGGCAGGCTTGGCGGCAGGGCTGCCGGCGGAGCAAGCGGCGTTGCGGGCCAATGCGGCAGCAGCAATTGCCGTCACCCGCTGGGGGCCTGCGACAGCGCCCAAAATCGATGAAGTCGATGCGCTGATCAAGGCGGACGAGAGGTAAACCTGTGGAGTGAGCTTGCTCACGAATGCTGAAGTTCATCCACCAGATGCAGTGAATGCACTGGCCCTTTCGTGAGCAAGCTCACTCCCACAGGTATCGCGTGAATCATCGAAGCGGCAGTTAGATGCCATATCGTGTGGGGGTCTGCGACGGCGCCGCTGGCGACCGAAGTGGATGCGCTGATCAAGGCAGATGCGGATTGAACCTGTGGGAGTGAGCTTGCTCACGAATGCTGAGGTTCATCCACCAGATGCAGTGAATGCCCTGGCCCTTTCGTGAGCAAGCTCACTCCCACAGGTATCGCGTGAATCATCGAAGCGGCGGTTAGGTGCCATATGGTGTGGGGGCCTGCGACGGTGCCGTTGGCGACCGAAGTGGAGGTGCGGATCAAGGCGGATGAGGATTGAACCTGTGGGAGTGAGCTTGCTCACGAATATTGAGGTTCATCCACAGCAGATGCAGTGAATGCCCTGGCCCTTTCGTGAGCAAGCTCACTCCCACAGGTATCGCGTGAATCATCGAAGCGGCAGTTAGATGTCATATCGCGTGAATCATCTAAGCGGCGGTTAGGTGCCATATGGTGTGGGGGTCTGCGACGGTGCCGTTGGCGACCGAAGTGGATGCGCGGGTCAAGGCAGATGCGGATTGAACCTGTGGGAGTGAGCTTGCTCACGAATACTGAGGTTCATCCACAGCAGATGCAGTGAATGCACTGGCCCTTTCGTGAGCAAGCTCACTCCCACAGGTATCGTGTGAATCATCGAAGCGGCGGTTAGATGCCATATCGCGTGAATCATCGACGCGGCGCTTAGATGTCATATCCTGTCTACAACGAATCAGCCCAGCCCGTACTTTTTCACCTTGTCGAACAAGGTGGTCTTGGCCATGCCCAATTCCTGGCTGGCCTGGCTCAGATTGCCGCCACTGCGCTGCAACGCCTCACTGAGCAAATTCTTTTCGAATGCTTCCACAGCCTCGGAAAACCCCAGGCTCTGGGCGCTGACCGTCGCTCCGGATTTCTTGAACGCAGGCAGACCCAGCGCGTAACGCTCGGCGACGTTGCGCAGTTCGCGCACGTTGCCTGGCCAGTCGTGGCTCATCAGCGATGACAAGGTCTGCGCGTCCAGCTGTGGCGGCTCACGATCGAAACGCAGCGACGACAACTGCAGAAAGTGTTCGAAGAGTTGCAGGATATCTTCGCGACGCTCGCGCAACGGCGGCAATTCCAGCGTGACGACGTTGAGGCGGTAATACAGGTCGCTGCGGAACTGGCTGGCCTTGCTCATCTCGTCGAGGTCGGATTTGGTGGCCGCGATCACGCGGCAATCCACCGCCACACTCTGGTTGGAACCCAATCGCTCAAGGGTGCGCTCCTGCAACACCCTCAGCAGTTTGATTTGCAGGTTGATCGGCATGCTTTCCACTTCGTCGAGGAACAGCGTGCCGTTGTGGGCGTGCTCGATCTTGCCGATGCGACGCTTGCCGGCACCGGTGAAGGCGTTGGCTTCGTGGCCGAAGATTTCGCTTTCGAACAGATTCTCCGGCAGACCGCCGCAGTTCAACGCGACGAACTGATTGGCGTGACGACGGCTGAAGTCGTGCAGGCAGCGGGCGACCAGTTCCTTGCCAGTGCCGGTTTCGCCTTCGATCAGCACGTTGGCGGAGGTGTCGGCGACATTGGCGATCAGGGCGCGCAGATTCTGCATCGCCGCCGAACGACCGATGATCTTGCCTTCCAGCGAGTCGCGTTCGGCCAGTTGCCGACGCAGCGACCAAACCTCCCGCGCCAGCCCACGCTGCTCCAACGCACGTCGGGCGACATCCACCAGGCGTTCGGGAGAGAAGGGCTTTTCCATAAAGTCGTAAGCGCCGTCGCGCATGGCCCCGACCGCCATCGATACATCGCCGTGTCCGGTGATCAGCACCACTGGCAACGACCGATCCCGCTCCTTGAGCCGCTTGAGCAATTGCAGCCCGTCGATGCCTGGCAGGCGAATGTCGCTGATGACGATCCCGGCGAAATTGTCGCCCACTATCGCCAGCGCCTCCTCGGCATTGCCCACGCCCTCACTGTGAATGTCCTCCAGCGCCAGCGCCTGCTGGCAGCCAAGCAGGACATGGGGGTCATCTTCGACGATGAGGACGGTCAATTCAGTGTTCATGTGCAGGCCTCACGCGTAGTTGTAGGAACGCGCTTGCCCGCGATTGCAGTACGTCAAACACCAAGGATGTTGCATTGGCCGACCTCATCGCGGGCAAGCGCGCTCCTGCAGGACGGAGGTTGACAGGACAATTCACAGGGGGATGCCGGGAGAGGTCATCAACGGCAAAACCAGCACAAACATCGTGCCGCCTTCGGCCGGGTCCTCTGCGTTCAGGCTGCCACCCGCTGCTGCGGCAAGGCTGGCGGACAAGGTCAGCCCCAGGCCCAGCCCCTGCTCGCCGGGCTTGGTGGTGAAAAACGGCTCGAACAGATGCTTGCGCGCTTCGGCGTCGATGCCGTGGCCGTTGTCGCGCACAAGCAGGCGATAGCGGCCTTCGAACACATCGCCTTGCAGCCAGAGCACCGGCAGCGGTTGCGCCTGCATCGCGTCCAGGGCGTTGCCGATCAGGTTGACCAGGATCTGCTCCAGTCGCGTCTGATCGATCGCCAGCTTGACATCATCGAACCCCTGATGAAGCTCCAGCGCGCTGTGTTCCAGGCGGCCTGCCAACAGCTGCAGCGCCGCGTCCACGGCCTTGGTCAGCGACGCCTGGCCCTTGTCTTCACCGCGCCGGGCGAATGCACGCAGGCTTGCAGTGATACGGCCCATGCGATCCACCAGATCATTGATGGTTCGCAGATTGGTGCTCGCCGTGTCCAGCGCGCCGCGTTCGATGAAACGCACGGTATTGCCGGAGAGCGTGCGCAATGCCGCCAGCGGCTGATTGAGTTCATGGGCAATGCTGGTCGACATCTGCCCGATGGCGGCCAGTTTGCCGGCCTGAACCAGTTCATCCTGGGCCTGGCGCAATGTCTCTTCGGCCTGGCGTCGCTCGCGAATCTGCCCCTTGAG
Source organism: Pseudomonas bohemica (assembly GCF_002934685.1). Taxonomy (GTDB): domain Bacteria; phylum Pseudomonadota; class Gammaproteobacteria; order Pseudomonadales; family Pseudomonadaceae; genus Aquipseudomonas; species Aquipseudomonas bohemica. The sequence continues at coordinate 79,407 of NZ_NKHL01000115.1, read as the reverse complement.
GCGTTCGTTGCTGGCGCGCAGGTCGGCCGTGCGTTCGGTAATCCGACGTTCGAGTTCGTTGTTGGCTTCTTCCAGCGCTTCGCGGGCGGCCAGACGTGTCGAAATCACCTTGCGCCGCTCGTTCCAGGCGATCAGCAAGAACATCGCCAGCGCACAGGCTACCGCCACCAGCATGCCCTGATTGGCGGCTTCGCGACGCAGGTCTTCCAGCGGCGTGAGCAAGGTCAGGTGCCATGGCGTGTCGGCCAGATCGCGGGTCTGCGCCAGGTAACTGACCACGGTGTGTTCATGGTCGACGCTGCTGTTGGCCGGAAAGGTCAGCTTCTCGACGCCCTCGGCAATCGACTCGCGTTCCAACGGCACCAGCTCGTTGAGCGGCCACCAGTAATACTGCAGGCTGCGGGCCAGACGTTCCTTGATTTGCGGCGTCAGCGGGCGCACCGATTTCAGGCGCCGCGTCGGATCGCTGGACAGAATGATGATGCCGTTTTCGTCACTGACGAAGGCCTCCAGACGGGCCCGTTGCCAGCGCTCTTCAAGGGCCTCCAGGCGGACCTTGATCACCGCGACACCGATGATCTTGCCTTTCTCTTCAAGCCCGTGGGCCAGGTAATAACCCGGCTCGCCGGTGGTGCTGCCGATACCGTAGAAACGGCCAGGCAGCCCGCGGATCGCATCCTGGTAATAGGCGCGGAAGGACAGGTCTTCGCCCAGATAACTGTCGGCATCGCGCCAGTTACTGGTGGCCAGCACGCGGCCGGTGGTGTCGAGCACGTAAATGGCACGGCTGCGGCTGCGGCGGTTCAGACCTTCGAGGTAGTCATTGACCTTGCCGCGCAATTCCGGCGACGGGTCGTTGAGCAACTCGGAGACATTGGATTCGAGCTCCAGCACGCTGGGCAGGTAGTTGTATTTATTGATTTCGCTTTCGACGGTACGGGCGTGCAGCTCAAGCTGTCGCTCGCCGTTTTCGCCAAGGGCCTTGATGCCGTTGTTTTCGCTGTACAGGTAGGTGACGTAGCCCAGCGCGATCATCAGCAGGATGACCAGCGGCGGCAGAAACAGATGGCGGATCAGGCGGGGTTTCACGGCAAGTGATGGCGGCGCGCTAAGAGGTGGATCGCATTTCATCACAGTCGTCCTGGACCGACCAGCCGCTCGTGTCATTGATGTCGACACGAGTAGCCAGCGGTTTTGCGCCCTTGTGAGGCATTGAATCAGTTAGTGCTGCAGGATTTTGTTCAGGAAGTGCTGAGCACGCTCGGAACGGGCGCTGACGTCGCCGAAAAACTCTTCCTTGACGCAATCTTCAATGATTTGTCCCTTGTCCATGAAGATCACCCGATCAGCCACTTTGCGGGCAAAACCCATTTCGTGGGTTACGCACATCATCGTCATGCCTTCGTGGGCCAGTTGCACCATCACGTCGAGCACTTCGTTGACCATTTCAGGGTCCAGCGCCGAAGTCGGTTCGTCGAACAGCATCACCACCGGGTCCATCGCCAGGGCGCGGGCAATTGCCACACGCTGCTGCTGACCGCCGGACAGTTGGCCGGGATGCTTATGTGCATGGGCGGAAAGCCCGACGCGCTCCAGCAATTGCAGGCCTTTGTTGGTGGCCTCTTCCTTACTGCGGCCCAGCACCTTGATCTGCGCGATGGTGAGGTTCTCGGTGATGGTCAGGTGCGGAAACAGCTCGAAATGCTGGAACACCATTCCGACGCGCGAACGCAGTTTCGGCAGGTTGGTCTTGGGGTCGGCAATCGAAGTGCCATCGACCACGATGTCGCCTTTCTGGAATGGCTCCAGCGCGTTGACGCATTTGATCAGCGTCGATTTACCCGAGCCGGACGGCCCGCATACCACGATCACTTCGCCTTTCTTGACCTCGGTGCTGCAATCGGTCAGCACCTGGAAGTCCCCATACCACTTGTTGATATTTTTGATGGAAATCATACGGCTAACCTTTTTTGCATGAGCTTGACCAGGCGCGAGGCAGCGAAGCTGATCGTGAAGTACACCAGACCCGCCACGATCAGGAATTCATTGGAGCGGCCAATGATGTCGCCGCTGGAGCGGGCCGAGTTGAGGAAGTCGACCAGACCGACCGTGTAGACCAGCGAGGTGTCCTGGAACAGGATGATGCTCTGCTGCAGCAGCAGCGGGGTCATCTTGCGGAATGCCTGCGGCAGGATGATCAGACGCATCATCTGCCCGTAGGTCATGCCCAGCGCTTGCGCCGCACCCATCTGGCCACGGGAGATCGACTGCACACCGGCGCGGACGATTTCGCAGAAGTACGCTGCCTCGAACATCATGAAGGCCACGACGCAGGAGGTGAACGCGCCGACCGGTGTGTCTTGCCCGGTGATCCAGCGCAGCACGAACGGCACCGCCAGGTAGAACCAGGTGATCACCAGCAGCAGCGGGATCGAGCGGAAATAGTTAACGTAGGCACCGGCGATGCGCGACAGCCATTTGCTCGGCGACAGGCGCATTAATGCCAGCAGCGTACCGAGCACGATACCGCCGACGACGCCCATGACCATCAACTGCAAGGTCATGATCATGCCGTTCCACAGGCCGGGAATGGCCGGAATGACTCCAGAGAAGTCCATCATTTACCTCCCACGGAAATCAGGCCCGGGACCGCGACTTTCTTCTCGATCAGACGCATGAACAGCATCAGGCTCATGTTCAGGGTGAAATAAATCAGGGTAGCGAGGGTGAACGCTTCGAACAGGTTCGCGGAAAATTCGGCGGTCTGTTTGGTCTGCGCCAGCAACTCCATCAGGCCGATCAACGACGCCACCGACGAGTTCTTGAACACGTTGAGGAATTCGGAGGTGAGCGGCGGAATGATGATCCGGTAAGCCTGCGGCAGCAGCACGTTCCAGTAGATCTGCGGCAGTTTGAAACCCATGGCCCGCGCGGCGGATTCCTGGCCGCGAGGCAGCGCCTGGATACCGGTACGCACTTGTTCGCAAACCCGTGCGGCGGTGAAAAGACCCAGGCACACGACAACGCTCAGAAAGGCCGAGGTGGTCGGGTTCAGGTCTTGCTTGTACCACTCCTGCAAATTGTCGGGCAGCAGATCCGGCACCAGGAAGTACCAGATGAACAGCTGCACCAGCAGTGGCACATTACGGAAAGTTTCCACGTAGACCGTGGCGATTGTAGACACGATGCGATTGGGCACCGTACGCATCACCCCGAGCACCGAGCCCAGGATTAACGCGATGATCCAGGCGACGATGGAGATGCCGATGGTCCAGCCCAGACCGGAAATGTACCAGTCCAGATAGGTCTCGCTGCCAACGCCGGTGGACTTGAAGAACACGCTCCAGTCCCAGTTGTAATTCATCAGGGTCTCCCCTCTGATCGATCGTTATGCACGCACACACTTGGTAGCGGCTCCCGGAGAAGCAGGACTTCTCCGGGAATCAGGCTTTCACGCTTTAAGGTTGGAGCGAAGGACTCAGGCCTTCTTGTCCGGCGCCGGCTTGTCGGTAGGATTGGCGATCAGTGCCTTGAGCTCGTCGCTCATCGGGAACATCAGGTTCAGGCCTTTTGGAGGAATCGGCTGGGTGAACCATTTGTCGTAGATCTTGTTGATCTCGCCCGACTTGTAGAGGCCTACGATGGCGTCATCCACGGCCTTCTTGAACGCAGGGTCATCCTTGCGAACCATGCAGCCATAGATTTCGTAAGACTGAGGAGTACCCGTCACGGCCCAATCGGTAGGCTTCTTGGCCTTGGCCATTTCGCCTGCCAGCAGCGCATCGTCCATCATGAAGGCAACGGCCCGGCCCGATTCCAGCATCTGGAAGGACTCGCCGTGATCCTTGGCCGAGATGACATTCATGCCCATCTGCTTGTCGGCGTTCATGGCCTTGATGATGCGCTCGGACGTGGTGCCCGCAGTGGTCACGACGTTCTTGCCCTTGAGGTTATCGAAGTCTTTGTACTCGGAGTCTTTCTTGCTCAGCAGACGAGTGCCGATTTCGAAGATGCCGACCGAGAAGTCGACTTGCTGCGCGCGCTCGGCGTTATTGGTGGTCGAGCCACATTCGACGTCGACGGTGCCGTTCTGAACCAGAGGGATACGGGTCTGCGAGGTAACCAGATTGTACTTGACGTTCAGGTCCGGCTTGTTCAGGTCTTTCTTGATGGCTTCGACGATCGCCAGCTGGATGTCGTGGGAGTAGCCAACCGGTTTGCCGGAAGCGTCAGCAATGTAGGAGAACGGAATCGACGAGTCGCGGTGACCGAGGGTGATGGTGCCGGAATCGTTGATTTTCTTCAGGGTTCCGGTCAGCTCGGCGGCGGACACTGGGGTGCCGATCAAAACGGCTGCAGCAATGGCTGCGCCCAGAATGTGGGGAACGATACGCATCTTTTAATCCTCGACTTTGTTTTTTTTATGGGGCCGGTGTTGGGGTCGGCCCTATCGTTTCAGAACGCTACAACGGCGGCTCAATAAGGCGGCACGCTACATCGGAGCAATCGTGAATCAGTGTAGAGCATGAGTCATGCCAAGCGCGTGACAACGATTAACCAATTGAAACTAAACGGAATTTAGTCTTTGAATGGTACGGGGAGAGGATTCATGCGTCCGGGATGCCGAATCGGCAACGGAAGGGCGTTCGGAAAACCGAATGTAGGATGGGAAATCGAACTGATCATTGTAGGCGCGCGCTTGCCCGCGATTGCGGTTTGTCATGTTCGACCATATGACTGACATACCGCCATTGCGGGCAAGCGTGCTCCTTCAGCGTATTTCGGTGAATCAGGCCGCTTCTATCGCGCTTTTAATACGCGCCACCTTGTCAAGGTACGCCTGCACGTTTCGCTGTTCTTTAGCCGTGGTGAACAACCCCAACTTGGTGCGACGCCAGAGGATGTCGTCGGCCTTGGTCGCCCATTCCTCGCTGCACAGATAATCCACCTCACGGCTGTACAGCCCGCCACCCAGGTGTTCGCCCAGATCAGCCAGACCCTGTGCGCCCTCGACGATGCGCCAGCTGCGCGAACCGTAGGTGATCGCCCAACGTTTTGCCGTCTCGACCGGTAACCACGTGCAGCGTTGCTGCAACTCGGCGGCCAGGGCTGCTGGGGTGGTCATCTTCTCGCCCCCTGGCAAGCTCGCCTTGGCGGTCCAGCTCGGTTTCATCTGTGTAAAGAATGGAGCCAGTTGCTGCATCGCTGATTCAGCGAGCTTGCGGTAAGTAGTCAGCTTGCCGCCGAACACCGAAAGAATCGGCGCCTCGCCCGCACTGCCCGACAACGACAGGGTGTAGTCGCGAGTGATCGCCGACGGGTTATCCGATTCATCATTGCACAGCGGACGCACGCCAGAGTAAGTACGAATGATGTCGTCACGGCTGAGTTGCTTCTTGAAGTGTTCATTGACGATTTTCAGTAGGTAATCGGTTTCACCCTCAGTGATCGCAACCTCCGACGGATCGCCGGTGTACTCCCGGTCGGTGGTGCCGATGATGGTGAAGCGCTCCAGATACGGGATGGCGAAAACGATGCGCTGATCTTCGTTCTGCAGAATGAACGCATTCTCGCCCTCGTACAGTTTCGGCACGATCAGGTGGCTGCCCTGAATCAGGCGAATGCCATACTGCGACTCCAGCTTCAGGTCTTCGCGAATGAACTTGGCTACCCAAGGGCCAGCTGCGTTAACCAGCGCCTTGGCACGAAGGGAAAAAAGGGTGCCGTCGGCACGTTCCATGTTCAGATGCCACAGTTCGGCGCTGCGACGTGCGCTCAGGCAGCGGGTCTGGGTATGGATATGCGCGCCTTTTTCCCGAGCTGCCATGGCGTTGAGCACCACCAGACGCGCATCATCGACCCAACAGTCGGAGTATTCGAAACCACGGGCGATGTTCGCCTTCAACGGGCTGTTGGCACCGAAGCGCAGGCTTTTCGAAGCCGGCAGCTTTTCACGTTTGCCCAGGTGGTCATAGAGAAACAGGCCGGCACGGATCATCCAGGCCGGGCGCAGGTGCGGGCGATGGGGCAGCACGAAGCGCATGGGTTTGACGATGTGCGGCGCTTTTTCCAACAGCACTTCACGCTCGGCCAGCGCTTCGCGCACCAGGCGGAATTCGTAATGTTCGAGATAGCGCAGACCGCCGTGGATCAGCTTGCTGCTGGCTGACGAGGTGTGGCTGGCCAAGTCGTCTTTTTCGCAAAGGAACACCGAAAGACCGCGCCCCGAAGCATCCGCAGCGATCCCGACACCATTGATGCCCCCGCCGATGACGGCAATGTCGTAAACCTCGGAGAGGGGTGGGGTTGGCAAGGCGGAATGGGCCATCGGGGCCTCCTGTCAGGTATCTGAGTTCGCCTCCATTGTGAAAGGGTCCTAAAGGCGAATTCGAACATTTATGTTCATTTCCGAAAATAGTAACGCAATAACGCGCACCTCACCACTCGGTATTGATTGAAAATACTGATGGGAGGGAGAGGAAAGGAACAAAAACGAACATCGAGAGGAGGGGTAAAAGATGATTTATGCTCGTCGCTGAGCCTGTACGAGCGCGCTTGCCCGCGATTGCGTTCTGCCAGGCGACATTTCCTGAGCCGACACCCGCAATCGTGAGCAAGCGTGCTCTTACACCGGAAATGCGTTCAAACCACTTCCAACCGAATCTTGTTCTGCGTCAGTAACTGCGCCAGCGCAGGCACCGGTGCCTGATCGGTGACCAGGCAATCGATCAGGGTGATCGGGCCCAGGCGCACCATGGCGTTGCGACCGAATTTGCTGGAGTCCGCAGCCAGAATCACCTGCCGCGCATTGGCAATGATCGCTTGGGAAACACGCACTTCCTGATAATCGAAATCCAGCAGGCTGCCATCTTCATCGATGCCGCTGATCCCCACGAGTGCGAAGTCGACCTTGAACTGGGTGATGAAGTCCACGCTTGCCTGACCGACCACGCCGCCGTCACGGCGCACGTTGCCCCCGGCCAGCAGTACTTCGAAGTCATCCTTGCCGCTGAGGATCGAGGCCACATGCAGGTTGTTGGTGATGATTTTCAGATGGTTATGATTAAGCAGCGCGCGGGCGATGGATTCGGTGGTGGTGCCGATATTGATGAACAGTGAAGCATGATCGGGAATCTGCGCGGCAATCGCCTCGGCAATCCGCAGTTTTTCATCGCGCATCTGATCGGCACGCATGGCGTACGCGGTGTTCTCGATGCTGGAATCGTAGGCAGCGCCGCCGTGGTAGCGACGCAGCAGATTCATCTCTGCCAACTGGTTGATGTCGCGCCGGATGGTTTGCGGGGTCACGACGAACGATTGGGCCATTTCCTCGATGCTGACATAGCCGCGCTCACGGACCAGCTCGAGGATCTGCTGTTGACGGGGTGGCAGATTCATTTTTCTTCCTTCGGGCAAGAGCGCCCATGATGCCGCAGGCACCCATTACCTGTCAGCCGGAAAAAATAGCTGCCAATCGGGTAGCGATCAGAGTCAGCGCGCTCTTTCAGTACTGACACGCTGCATGATGTAGCACCCTCGCAACTGTGTGGGACATCAGCTTGCTCACGAAGACTGATTGTCAGACGACAAGGCAACCATGAAATGTCCAGGCCCCTTCGTGAGCAAGCTCACTCCTACAATTGATTAGCGTTCCCGGTTACTCCGCGTCTTCGTGCGGCTCCCAGTCCCGCGTGCGGTCGACCGCCTTGCGCCAGCCGGCGTAAAGCTTTTCCTTTTCTGCCTCATCGCATTGGGGTTCGAATTTGCGCTCGATCACGGCCTTGTCCTTGAGCTCATTCAGCCCGCTCCAGAAGCCGATCGCCAGACCTGCCAGATAGGCCGCACCCAACGCGGTGGTTTCGCGCATTTTCGGGCGTTCCACCTGAGTGCCGAGGATGTCCGCCTGAAACTGCATGAGGAAGTTGTTGGCCACCGCGCCGCCGTCCACACGCAGCGCCTTGAGCGGTTCGGCGGCGTCCTGCTGCATGGCGTCGAGCACGTCGCGGGTCTGGTAGGCGATCGACTCCAGCGCGGCGCGGATGATGTGGTCGACTTTCACGCCACGGGTCAGTCCGAACAGCGCGCCTCGGGCGTAAGGGTCCCAATAAGGCGCACCAAGACCGGTGAAGGCGGGGACCAAGTACACGCCGTTGCTGTTCTTCACCTTGGTGGCGAAATATTCGGTGTCCATGGAGTCGTTGACGATCTTCAGCTCGTCACGCAGCCACTGCACGGTCGATCCGCCGTTGAACACCGCGCCCTCCAGCGCATAGGCCACCTCGCCACGCGGGCCGCAGCCGATGGTGGTGAGCAGGCCATGATTGGATTTGACTGCCTTCTTGCCAGTGTTCATCAGCAGGAAACAGCCGGTGCCGTAGGTGTTCTTGGCCTGGCCGGGTTCCACGCACATCTGCCCGAACAGCGCCGATTGCTGATCGCCCGCAATACCGGCGATGGCGATGCCGCTTTTGCTGTGGCCGTAAACCTCGGACGAGGATTTCACCTCCGGCAGCATTTCCCGTGGCACGTCGAGCACGTCCAGCATCCGCTGGTCCCATTCGAGGGTATGGATGTTGAACATCATGGTGCGCGACGCGTTGGTGTAGTCGGTGACATGAACCTTGCCGCCGGTGAATTTCCAGATCAGCCAGCTATCGACCGTGCCAAACAGTAGTTCACCACGGCGCGCGCGTTCGCGGCTGCCTTCGACGTGATCGAGAATCCACTTCAGTTTGCTGCCGGAGAAATACGGGTCGATCACCAGCCCGGTGGTCTCCCGGATGTACTCCTCAAGGCCGTCGCGCTTGAGCTGCTGGCAGATTTCTGTACTGCGACGGCACTGCCAGACCACGGCGTTGTAGATCGGCCGACCGGTGTCCTTCTCCCAGACCACCGTGGTCTCACGCTGGTTGGTGATGCCGATGGCGGCGATCTGGTTGTGATGCAGGTTGGCCTGGGCCAGTACCTTGGTCATGCAGGCGGTCTGGGTGGCGAAGATCTCCATCGGGTCATGTTCGACCCAACCAGGCTGCGGATAATGCTGAACGAACTCGCTCTGAGCGCTACTCACCACGTTGGCATCTCGGTCGAAGATGATCGCGCGGGAGCTGGTCGTCCCTTGATCGAGGGCGATGATGTAGTTCTTGTTGTCGTTGTCGGTCATGTCGATTGCCTGGTGATAAAGCGGGTATCCGGACTGCCCTCAGTCTACGTGCGAAAACGCGTCAAATGCGCAGATGACATCACGGTTGAAGGCTGAATATTCGTATTCGAAAAAATATAGACGAAAACGAACATTGTCAAAGTCGAAAGTGAACGATGAGAGCATTTCAGCCCGCTGAATGATTTTAGTCTGCTCGGGTCCTGCGGCAGAGGCGTTTCGATGGTAGATGGCCTAAAGTAACGGCAGCTAACGAGAAAATAGCCTGGTCGTCTGGAGTGTTGCATGACCCCCGCATTGGATTTACTGAAAAAGGTTCGCGCCCAATACCGTGTCCACAGTTATGAACATGATCCCAAAGCCGCCTCCTACGGGCTGGAAGCTGCTGAGAAATTGAATCTGCAGCCCGCTCAAGTGTTCAAGACGTTGCTGGCGAGCACTGAAAAGGGTGAGTTGCTGGTGGCCGTGGTGCCGGTCGCGGGGTCTCTGGACCTCAAGGCGTTGGCGCAAGCGGCTGGTGCGAAGAAAGCGGAAATGGCCGACCCGGCGGCTGCGCAACGTGCGACCGGTTATTTGCTCGGCGGCATCAGCCCGTTGGGCCAGAAGAAAAGACTGCGAACTTTCATTGACCAGTCCGCTCAACCGTTCGCGACGATTTTTGTCAGCGCCGGTCGACGCGGACTGGAGGTCGAACTATCGGCCGCGGTACTTGCGCAACATACCAGCGGGACTTTTGCGCAGATTGGCCGTGAATGATCTGGATACATCGTCATAAATGCCTGAGCCGTTCATGCAGCGAATACGTGCAGCCGCTATCGATTTCAGCCAGGTAGGGCGCTGCCGAACAATAACGATTGGGGACGCCTTCCATGCAGCTTGAATTTCATCAGGTCGACGCTTTCAGTGAGCGACCGTTCGCAGGTAATCCGGCGATGGTCTATCGCCTTAATGCCTGGCTGTCGGATGAGCTGATGCAGCGTATCGCGACGGAACACAATCTCTCTGAAACCGCTTTTGTCGTGCGCGAAGCGCAGGGCTGGCATATCCGCTGGTTCACCCCCAGCAGTGAGGTGCCGCTGTGTGGGCACGCTACCCTGGCGAGTGCGTTTGTGTTGTTTGAAAAGTACGGCGAGACGTCCGACGTCCTTGAGTTCTTCAGTAAATCGGGTGCATTGAGCGTCACGCGAGAAAATGGTCGGCTGCTGCTGGATTTCCCCGCCATGCCACCCAGTGAGGTGGGGGTGACGGTTGATATCGAACGCGCATTGAATACTGAAGTGGTCGACGTATTGGGTTCAGCGGAGCTGCTGGTGGTGCTGGAATCCGAACAGGCGGTGCGTGACTGCAAACCCGATTTCGCCGCCATTGCCCGCTTGCCCTGGCCTGGCGTGATCGTGACCGCCAAGGGCGATGGTGAACGCTATGATTTCGTCTCGCGCTATTTCGCCCCGGCGATCGGCATTCCTGAAGACCCAGTGACCGGCTCGACCCATTGCTGCCTGATTCCCTATTGGTCTGCGCGGTTGAACAAGTTCAGCCTTACGGCGCATCAGAGCTCGGCCCGCGGCGGGGAGCTGTTCTGTCGCTTGGAGGGGGATCGGGTGAAGATCGGCGGCTATGCGACGTTGGTGGCGAGCGGGATGTTGACGCTGGGCTGAGCCGCATATTTACCAGCCACCTTGTGACGTCGCCGGGCACTCATCCCTGTGGGATTGCATTTGAACCGAGCTGGCAGGTACGAGGTGACAGGTAGTTGTCAGGCTGCGGTATCGATCTGCGAAGGAAACACCACCAGCCGCTCTGTCGCCACACGAATCCCTACTTCGTCTCCAGCGCGCAGGTCGGCGTGGCTGGGAAACGACGCTTCCAACTGCACGCCGCTCGGCAACCGCAGGCGATAAAGTGTCGTAGCGCCCTGGAACGTCTTGCTCGTGACGTTGGCTTTCAGCGGGCTGTCCGGCGCATAGGCGATATCGTCGGGCCGCAACAGTACATTCACCAAAGTCTCGGCAATGCCTGCGTCATAGCGACTGACCCGCAACATACCCAGCTCTGTCTGCACCGATTCGCCATCGATCAAATGCCCATGAATGAAATAGCCCTGACCGACGAAACTGGCGACGTAAGGTGTGGCGGGTTGGTGATACAGGTTGTAGGGCGTATCCCACTGCTCCAGGCGACCTTCCTTGAACACACCCACGTGATCGCTGACCGCGAAGGCTTCTTCCTGATCGTGGGTCACCAGAATGGCGCTGGTGCCACGGGCCTTGAGAATGTCGCGCACTTCATGGCTCAAGCGCCGACGCAATTCGCCATCGAGGTTGGAAAAAGGCTCGTCCAGCAGCAGCAATTGCGGCTCTGGTGCCAATGCCCGAGCCAGCGCCACGCGCTGCTGCTGTCCGCCGGAAAGCTCATGGGGATGACGTTTGCCCAGTGCACCCAGGTTGACCAGTTCAAGCATCTCTTCGACCACCTGCGTCAGGCGCGGATGATTGCGGATACCGAAAGCGATGTTGTCGGCCACTGTCAGGTGCGGGAACAGCGCGTAATCCTGAAACACCATGCCGATCCGGCGTTTCTCCGGCGCAAGGGTAAAACCTGGTCGGGAAATGACTTCACCCGCCAGCACGATCTCGCCTTCATGCACCGGCTCGAAACCGGCGATGGCACGTAGCGTCGTGGTTTTGCCGCAGCCTGAAGAGCCGAGCAGGCAGCCGATATCTCCAGCGTTCAGATGCAGATTCAGGCTCTGCACCACGCGTTGATCCTGATAACCGCAGGCCAGGCCCTGCAGTTTCAGCAGCGTCGACTCATTCATGCGGGCTGATAGGCTGGCGCGACGAGGAATTCCAGTAGGGCCTTCTGCGCATGCAGGCGGTTTTCCGCTTGATCCCAGGCGACTGAACGTTGGTCGTCGAGCAGGTCTTCGCTGATCTCTTCGCCACGGTGCGCCGGCAGGCAGTGCATGAACAATACGTCGTCGGCGGCCAGGTCGAGCAGTTCGCGGGTGACCTGGAACGGCTTGAACAGCGCGATGCGCTTGGCCGCTTCTTCTTCCTGGCCCATGGAGGTCCAGACGTCAGTGCTGATCAAGTGTGCACCCTTGACGGCCTCACGCGGATCACGAGTCAGCGTCACGCGATCGCCGGCCAACGCGAGGAAATCCGGGCTGGGTTCATAGCCTTGCGGGCAGGCGACGCGCAGTTGGAAGTCGAACTGAATGGCTGCTTCTATATAGCTGTTGCACATGTTATTGCCGTCGCCGATCCAGGCCACGGTCTTGCCCTTGATCGAGCCACGGTGCTCGAGGAAGGTCTGCATGTCCGCCAGCAGCTGGCATGGGTGCAGATCGTCGGACAAGCCGTTGATAACAGGCACGCGAGAGTGGGCGGCAAATTCGGTGAGGTTACTGTGAGCAAAGGTGCGGATCATGACCGCATCGACCATGCGCGACATCACGCGCGCGCCGTCGGCAATCGGCTCGCCGCGGCCCAATTGGGTGTCTCGAGGCGAGAGAAAAATGGCTTGGCCGCCGAGCTGAATCATTCCGGCTTCGAACGAAACTCGGGTCCGAGTCGAAGATTTCTCGAAGATCATGGCCAGCACCCGACCTCTCAGCGGCTCGAACAGCACGCCGCGATTTCGCAGGTCCTTCAGCTCAATGCCTCGGCGGATTACGCCGCCCAGTTCATCTGGCGTGTAATCCATCATCGAGAGAAAGTGCCTTGCGCTCATCATTAACTACCTTGTCTGCAACAGACCGCAGATCCTCAAAGCCGGGTTTTATCGGGAAAACGGGCGAGACCTGCGGCAAAAGCCGCACGGGGCGACGAATAGGGAAGGCGCGAGGGTATAAGAAAATGTCGCCTCGTGCCAAGGCCCGGCGTGTTTGAAAATGCCCGTCGGACGTCCGGTAGCCTCAAAGTGACGCGTTTGAGACGCTTTTCATGTAACGAAGTGCTACAGTTCCGTACACATCGCAGGCAATTAGCCATCCCTGCGCGGTCAGACGGGCGAAGGTTGTACACCGCCTTGTCGGGCCCAGGCAATTACTGCCGAATCTGCAACAGTTTCAAAATGCTGCCAAGCCTTATGCGACATGCTTCACGCCTCGGAAACCGTGCCGTTTCCTAAACCAGTGGCGTGGGTTATAAAGGCCGCTTATGTCCTCCAGAAGGGGTGGGGAATGGATTCAAAAGAGAAACAACTGACGGAACTGCTCGGGCTCACGGCTCGTACCCTCACGCACCTCACAGCTTCCATGACATCGATGTCGTTCGAGCTGATGCGCAGTGAAGATGAAGTGACGCGCTCGGCAGGCCGTCGCATGATCGACCGCATGGCCACCATCAGTGCCGGTCTGGACGATCACTGGCGTCTGATCGGTGAGCTGACGGGCGTGCAGGTTTCCCAGGAGCAGGTCGAGACCGTGCATGAGATCCAGCTGCAGCACAAGGTCGTCACACCCATTGGTGGCTCGGCCTCCTGATTACCCTTCTTCAGTGTTCGGGTGAGCTATCGGCTCACCTGATGCTGTCCGATTCACGGCACTGACGTTTCTGGCGAAGTGCTGCGACAGGCTCCATAGTTTTGTTTCCGCGATCACGCCGATCGCCATACAAAAACATGAGACTGGCGATGACCAAGACTCTCCACCACCGCGCCTGTCATCTGTGCGAGGCCATCTGCGGCCTGACCATCGAAACCACCCTCGAAGACGATGCCTCGGTGCGCATCAGCTCGATCAAGGGTGATGCACAAGACACGTTCAGCCGCGGGCATATCTGCCCCAAGGCGGTGGCCTTGCAGGACATCCAGAATGATCCCGACCGCCTACGCCAGCCCATGCGGCGGGTGGGCACGCAATGGCAGCCCATCGAATGGCAGGAGGCGTTCGACGTGGTGGCGGAGCGTCTGCTGGGCATTCAGCAGCGTCACGGGCAGAACGCGGTCGCGGTCTATCAGGGCAACCCGAGCGTGCACAACTACGGGCTCATGACCCACAGTAATTACTTCCTTGGCCTGCTCAAGACCCGCAATCGGTTCTCGGCGACGTCGGTGGATCAACTGCCTCATCACCTCACCAGCTATCTGATGTATGGCCACGGCTTGTTGTTGCCGATTGCCGACATCGACCATACCGACTTCATGCTGATCCTTGGCGGCAACCCGCTGGCGTCCAACGGCAGCATCATGACCGTGCCGGATGTGGAAAAGCGGCTGAAGGCGATCCAGGCTCGGGGCGGCAAGGTCGTGGTGGTCGATCCGCGACGCAGCGAAACGGCGGCCATCGCCAATCAGCACGTGTTCATCCGACCCGGTGGCGATGCTGCATTGCTCTTTGGCCTGTTGCACACCCTGTTCGCCGAGGGCCTGACCCGCGACAGTCACTTGCCGGTCGACGGCCTCGAAGAGGTTCGCGCCGCGGTCGCCCACATGAATGCAGAAGCGATGAGCTTGCGTTGTGGCGTGCCCGCCGAGCAGATTCGGCAGCTGGCGCGGGATTTCGCCAGCGCCGAAAGTGCGGTTTGTTATGGGCGCATGGGCATCTCCACGCAAACCTTTGGCACCTTGTGCCATTGGCTGGTGCAGTTGATCAATCTGGTCACCGGCAATCTTGACCGTGTGGGTGGCGCGCTGTGTACAGAGCCGGCGCTGGATCTGGTGGCATCGACTTCCGGCGGTGGATTCAATCGTTGGCAAAGCCGCGTTTCCGGCCTGCCGGAGTACGGCGGCGAATTGCCGGTCTCAGCACTGGCCGAAGAGATGCTCAGCGAAGGGGAAGGGCAGGTCAGGGCGTTGATCACCGTCGCGGGCAATCCGGTGCTCTCGACCCCCAACGGACGCAAGCTGGATGAGGCGCTCGACGGGCTGGAGTTCATGGTCAGCATCGATCTGTACATCAACGAAACCACGCGCCACGCCGACCTGATCCTGCCGTCGACCTCTGCGCTGGAAAACGATCATTACGACACCACCTTCAACATGTTCGCGGTGCGCAACGTTACGCGTTTCAACCGCGCGATCCTCGCCAAGCCCGAGGGCGCTTTGCATGACTGGGAGATCTTCGTCGGCCTGGCCAAGGCGTTTGCCCTGAAAGCCGAGCGGGAACTCAAACCGACCATCGCCCCGGCGCAGATGATCGATCGCGGACTGCGCGCCGGCCTGTATGGCGATGCGTCGGACTTCAAGTTGTCGCTGGAAACGCTGTACGACCATCCCCATGGGCTGGATCTGGGCCCTTTGAAGCCCAACCTGGCATCACGGCTGAGAACTGCCAATCAGCGTGTGCAGGCTGCGCCGGAGGTGATCCTCGCCGATTTGGTGCGTTTCGCTATGGCTGTGCTGCCGCAAGCCGATGAGCTTGTGCTGATCGGACGACGTCATGTGCGCAGCAACAACTCGTGGATGCATAACTACCATCGGCTGGTGAAGGGCAAGCCGCGGCATCAGCTGCTGATGCACCCGGACGACCTTGCGAGCCGCGGCTTGAGCGACGGCCAGCGGGTTCGCGTGAGTTCTCGGGTGGGGATGATCGAGGTGGAAGTGATGGGCAGCAGCGACATGATGCGCGGTGTTGTCAGCCTGCCCCATGGCTGGGGGCATGGCCGACCGGGCGTGCAGATGGACATTGCCCGCGATCAACCGGGGGAGAGCGCCAATGACTTGACCGACGAACGGCAGATGGATGCAGTGTCCGGCAACGCCGCGCTGAACGGGGTGCCGGTGACTGTCGCAGCGGCATGACGCTCATCATATTTATCGGATCGACCAAAGCCAAGTCCGAGCGTTACGCTAGGGAATCGGTTAGAATGCGCCACCGTGTCGACTCATACAGTCGTAAAGTTAAGCCGAGGTGCTCCATGGATATCATCGAAACGATCAAAGACCAGATTGCCAAAAACACCGTTCTGCTTTACATGAAAGGCGCTCCCAATGCCCCGCAGTGCGGCTTCTCGGCCAAGGCGTCGCAGGCATTGATGGCGTGTGGCGAGAAGTTCGCGTACGTCGATATTCTGCAGAACCCGGAAATCCGTGCAAACCTGCCCAAGTACGCAAACTGGCCGACCTTCCCGCAGTTGTGGGTAGATGGTGAGCTGGTGGGTGGTAGCGACATCATTGCCGAGATGCATGCAGCCGGTGAGTTGCAGCCTTTGATCAAGGCAGCTGTTGAGAAAAACGCAACTGCCTGATTTGGGTGGTTCACGAAAAAGCCCCGGTCTTTTGCAGACTCGGGGTTTTTTTATGGGCATGGGGTTTAGCCTACAGCCCACCAGTGATTTACCGCGCACAAAAAAGCCCCACCTGACTCGACGCCAGGCGGGGCTTTTTGGGGAAGAGGCTGAAGTCAGTCTTCTTCACCCATCTGCGATTGCAGGTAGTTCTCGATGCCGACCTTGTCGATCAGGCCCAGCTGAGTTTCCAGCCAGTCGATGTGTTCTTCTTCGGACTCAAGGATATCTTCCAGCAGCTCGCGGCTACCGAAGTCGCCAACGGTTTCGCAATGCGCGATCGCCGCTTTCAGATCCGCATGGCCTTTGCGCTCGATCTTCAGGTCGCAGTCGAGCATTTCTCGGGTGTGTTCACCGATCAGGATCTTGCCCAGGTCCTGCAGGTTTGGCAGGCCTTCCAGAAACAGGATGCGCTTGATCAATTTGTCAGCGTGTTTCATCTCGTCAATGGATTCGTGGTACTCGTGTTTGCCCAGCTTGTTCAGACCCCAGTCCTCATACATGCGCGCATGCAGAAAGTACTGGTTGATCGCGACCAGCTCGTTTCCGAGGATCTTGTTGAGATGCTGGATGACTGTAATGTCGCCTTTCATGATCGAGGTCCTGTAGAAGGTGTTCGTATATATAGGCCGCAAGTCTGAGCTTCGAATAAACAGCTGTCAAACCTAAGTTATTGAATAATAAGTGAAATTAAATAGGAATAAGAATGTTTGTGTTCCGCATCTTATCGCTAAGCGCTTGAATTACGGACATAAAAAAACCGAACACTAAGTCCGGTTCCTTGAAATTCGATGAATCAGGCGGCTGAAAATTCTGCCGGGTAGGCGAGGGCGGCTTGAGAAGTTTGCAGTTCAGTCAGGGTTTCACGCACCACTTCCTTTGCCAGGCAGGCGCATTTGCCACATTTGCTGGCGACACCCAAGGTCTCGCGCACTTCACGATAGCTGCAGCATCCTTCCATGATTGCTTCGCGGATCTGTCCGTCGGTAACACCTTTGCATAGGCAGACATACATAAAAAGGACCGTCGCTGAGTTATTTTCTCAATGTGCGAGGGATACTAATGTTAATGAGAATGCTTGTCAAAACTACTTCCTGAACCTGAGCTCAAGCCCGATGAGTGGTCAAAATCCAGTGGCGATGTGGAGGTGCGTGATGGCTGCTGGAGCAGTCAGTATTACTGGCGGTGACGTTTTTGGGGCGCTGCTGCTGGCAAGTCGGACCGCTACAGATCATGTGGCACTTGAAGCGATTGAATGAAAAAACCGGCCATAAAGACCGGTTTCCGTCAGCGTCTCACCGACCTTAATCGTCGAAGTCGTGCCAGCCGCCCATTTCTTTCCAGCGATTGACAATGCCGCAGAACAGCTCGGCGGTCTTCTCGGTGTCGTAGCGAGCGGAGTGGGCTTCGCGACCATCGAAGTCGATGTCCGCCGACTGGCATGCCTTGGCCAGCACGGTCTGACCATAAGCCAGGCCAGCAAGGGTAGCGGTGTCGAAGCTGGAGAACGGATGAAACGGGTTACGCTTCATGTCCAGCCGCGCCACGGCAGCATTGAGGAAGCCCAGGTCGAAACTGGCGTTGTGTCCGACCAGAATCGCCCGTTTGCAGCCATTGGCCTTCAGCGCCTTGCGCACACCGCGAAAGATGTCGTTCAGCGCCGTCTCTTCGCTCACCGCCATGCGCAGCGGGTGATCGAGTTTGATGCCGGTGAACTCCAGTGCAGCCGCTTCGATGTTGGCACCCTCGAACGGCTCGACGCGGAAGAAGTAGGTGTGCTCAGCGAACACGAAGCCTTTCTCATCCATGCCGATGGTGGTCGCTGCAATTTCCAGCAACGCATCGGTGGCTGAGTTGAAACCTCCGGTTTCTACGTCGACAACGACCGGGAGGTAGCCGCGAAAGCGTGCCGCCATCGGATGCCTGGAGCCTGTACCGCCGCCAGAGCTTTCCTGCTCGTCGTCGTAATGGTCTTCGCTCACGCGTGTTCCTCCAGCAGGCGCCAGCGCAGTTTCTCACCGGCGCGCAGCGGGATTACGGACAGCTCGCCGAATGGCAGGCTGACGGGGGCGGTCCATTCTTCACGAACCAGGGTAATGGTCTCGGTGTTGGCTGGCAGGCCGTAGAACGCAGGGCCATTGAGGCTGGCGAAACCTTCCAGCTTGTCCAGTGCATTGCGCTGTTCGAACGCTTCGGCGTACAGCTCGATCGCCGCAAAGGCGGTGTAGCAGCCGGCGCAACCGCATGCCGCTTCTTTGGCGTGCTGCGCATGAGGCGCCGAATCGGTGCCCAGGAAGAACTTGCGGCTGCCGCTGGTGGCGGCGTCCAGCAAGGCAACCTGATGGGTGTTGCGCTTGAGGATCGGCAGGCAATAGAAGTGCGGACGGATACCGCCAACCAGCATGTGGTTGCGGTTGTAGAGCAGGTGATGCGCGGTGATGGTCGCGCCAACGTTGGCCGAAGCCTCGTCGACGAACTGCACGGCATCGGCCGTGGTGATGTGTTCGAACACCACCTTGAGCGTCGGGAAACGCTCGACCACGCGGCGCATGTGCTCATCGATGAAGATTTTTTCGCGGTCGAACACGTCGATGTCGCCGCGCGTCACTTCGCCGTGGATCAACAGCGGCATACCGACTTCGGCCATCGCTTCGAGCACCGGGAAGATCTTGTCGATGCTGGTCACGCCGGAGTCGGAATTGGTGGTGGCGCCAGCCGGGTACAGCTTGGCGGCATGCACGAAGCCACTAGCCTGGGCGGTGCGGATGTCTTTGGGCTGGGTCACGTCAGTGAGGTAAAGCACCATCAACGGCTCGAAGCGGCTGCCTTGCGGGCGAGCGGCGAGGATGCGCTGACGATAGGCATCGGCTTGCTCCGCGTTGCGTACCGGCGGCACGAGGTTCGGCATGATGATGGCGCGGCCAAAGGTGCGCGCGACGTCAGCGACGGTATGGGGCAAAACATCGCCATCACGAAGATGGATATGCCAGTCGTCGGGGCGCAGGAGGGTCAGGCGGTCGGACATTGGGGATTCCAGGCGGGCAAACTCGCTGGGAATGCTACCGGAAAAGACTCCTCCAGGCACTCGCTATCAAGTTTTGTGGGAAGTAACCGATAGACACGTGTAAGCGATAAATTTGTTACGCGGTGAATTTTTTTGTGGAGCCTCCCGTGCGCCAGCGATATCTAGCCCTGCTCAGCGTGTTTGCCAGCCTGCCGGCCGTGGCTCTCACATTCCAGACGCGTCTGGAAAATATCGAGTGGAAGGTAGAAGGCGATCAGTTCGAATGCCGTCTGAGCCAGCCGGTCACCGATTTCGGTGCCGGTGAGTTCGTGCGTCGCGCGGGTGAGCAGGCCACTTTCCGCCTGAAGGCCAATGGCTACAGCCTGGCCTCGGGTTCGGCGACCTTGTTGGCGGCCGCAGCGCCGTGGCAGCCAGGCCGGGGCGATCTCAACCTGGGTGCGGTGAAAGTCGGCAATGGCGAAATCCCCTTCAATACCAACCAGGCGCAGGCTGGGCGGCTGATCGCCGGATTGATGGAAGGCCGCAGTCCGGTCATTCGGCACGCCTTGCGCGATGGTGGCGGGGCGATGGAGGTCCGCTTGCTGCCGGTCAAATTCACCAAGGCCTACGGCGACTTTCAGCAGTGCACCGCAAAACTGCTACCCATGAACTTCGAGCAGGTCCGTCAGGCCGAGATCGGTTTTCCCGGCGGCGGTATCGATCTGGACGCTCCGGCCAGGCGTCGGCTCGATACGGTGCTGGCTTATATGAAGGCTGATCCGAGCGTCAATCGGGTCGAACTGGACGGGCATTCCGACAACAGCGGCAACCGCCTGACCAATCGTGACCTGTCGCGCCGCCGTGCACTCGCGGTCATGGACTACCTCAAGGCTCAGGGCGTCCCGGAAGAGCAGATAACCGTGCGCTTCCATGGCGAGCAGTATCCGCTGGTGCCCAATACCAATAACGCTAATCGCGCGCGCAACCGTCGGGTGAACATCCATCTGGACCGCGTCGCCGGGCAGACGCCTGTCCCGGCACCAACACCTGCGCCTGCTCCAGCGCCTGCCCCGACTCCGGTTCCAGCGCCGGCCACAGCGCCGGTGCCCACAGCGCCTGCCGGAGCAACGGCGCCAAAGGCCTCCTGAGCGCCATCGACTGGTCGTGTGCTCGACAGATTCTGTCGCTTCGTCGTCAGAAGCTGTCGCGACACTGTAAATCCACGTGTTTGAACGGTAGAATCAGCGGTTTTCCGTACAACGCGTTGGAGTGATGGCATGGCGGACGTTAACAAGGTAGTTCTCGCGTATTCCGGTGGCCTGGATACTTCGGTAATCCTCAAGTGGCTCCAGGATACGTACAACTGCGAAGTGGTGACTTTTACCGCTGACCTGGGTCAGGGCGAAGAAGTCGAGCCAGCACGCGCCAAGGCGCAAGCCATGGGCGTCAAAGAAATCTACATCGACGACCTGCGCGAAGAATTCGTGCGTGATTTCGTGTTCCCGATGTTCCGCGCCAACACCGTCTACGAAGGCGAGTACCTGCTGGGTACCTCCATCGCACGTCCGCTGATCGCCAAGCGCCTGATCGAAATCGCCAATGAAACCGGCGCTGACGCCATTTCCCACGGTGCCACCGGCAAGGGCAACGACCAGGTTCGTTTCGAACTGGGCGCCTATGCCCTCAAGCCAGGCGTGAAAGTGATCGCCCCTTGGCGTGAGTGGGACCTACTGTCCCGTGAAAAACTGATGGACTACGCCGAGAAACACGCGATCCCGATCGAGCGTCATGGCAAGAAGAAATCTCCATACTCAATGGATGCCAACCTGCTGCACATCTCCTATGAAGGCGGCGTGCTGGAAGACACCTGGACCGAGCACGAAGAAGACATGTGGCGCTGGACCGTTTCCCCTGAGAACGCTCCGGACAAACCGCAATATCTGGAACTGACCTACCGCAACGGCGACATCGTCGCGCTGGACGGCGTCGAAATGAGCCCGGCCACTGTGTTGGCGACCCTGAACCGTATCGGCGGAGAGCACGGCATCGGCCGTTTGGACATCGTTGAAAACCGCTATGTAGGCATGAAGTCTCGTGGCTGCTACGAAACCCCGGGCGGTACCATCATGCTCAAGGCGCACCGCGCCATCGAGTCGATCACCCTGGATCGTGAAGTTGCTCACTTGAAAGACGAGTTGATGCCCAAATACGCCAGCCTGATCTACACCGGCTATTGGTGGAGTCCTGAGCGCCTGATGCTGCAACAGATGATCGACGCCTCCCAGGCCCATGTGAACGGTGTCGTTCGCTTGAAGCTGTACAAAGGCAATGTGATCGTTACCGGTCGCAAATCCGACGATTCGCTGTTCGATGCGAACATCGCGACTTTCGAAGAAGACGGTGGCGCTTACAACCAGGCGGATGCAGCAGGCTTCATCAAGCTCAACGCCCTGCGCATGCGCATTGCTGCAAACAAGAACCGCAAGTTGTTCTAATCGCGGTATTGCTCTGCAGATGCCCTCAGGTGCAGCCCCGTCCGGGGCTGCACCGTTGTTAATTATCCTTTTCTACTTCGATCGGTTTGTCCAAGCCTGTACTTTGCGCACGCGAGGCCGTCAGAGTTGGCCGCATTCATTCAAGATTTTTTCCGATCCTGCCCCGTGCATGAATAACTGCGCGAAGCTCTCTCTGTTCTATGTCTGCGGCACGTCGGAAAACGGCGGGACAGAAGAGTCGAAGAAGGGCTCATGCTTGAACTCGAAGCGGTATGCCTTACCGATGTTCCAGACTTCTCGCACACTCAGATCAAGCAATTGGGCGATTTCAGCGACGGTGTAGCCGAGCGTCGAATAGTGCATGGCATGACCCGCAACGGTGTCATCGATCACAGGCGTATCACGGACGCGGGGTAATCGCGATCCCCTCACAGGCCGGCTGTACAGGATCTTCAACCCGTTCTCGTTCGCCAGCCGCTTTATCTCCTTACGGTTCATTCGCAATGAATACTGAAGTGCCGACACCCCCGCGCCCTTTGCCACCAAGCCCTTGAGCTGCTCGATCTTCGCGCGCATGAGCGCGTCCGCGTCCGCCGGGAATGCGTCTTTTTCGGCGTCCAGGGCGGCCTCCCCCGTCTCTCCCTCTGGCACAACATTGATGACCCCGCCTTGGGCGACGTACTCCTCGATGGCCTCGGCCAGTTGAAGGGGTGGGTTACCGATCTCTGAAGAAACCTCTGCTTTTTTAGTCATGGTTTATTCCTTTGAACGTGTTGATATATACGGCCCGCCATCGGGCCGAAGTCCTTGATCAAATGAGTTTCCGCGCCGGGCAGGGTATGTTCATTTCAGCCGAACGCGGTTCGCGCTAAAGTCCACGCAAGAAGTAATAAAACGGTAGCGGCAAGTATCAATTAATAATTGACGACGTTGTAACGAATTTATAGTTGTCGAAATTGATTGGCTGGTTGAAGAAAAAAGTAACGATTGAGCGTAGGTTTGGCAAGTAAAAAATAAAATTTCGTAGATTTGTTTTTGTTGTTGTTTTGACGTCTTACATGCGCGGGCTCGTGGTCTGTTAGTGCTGTAGTATTTTTCTGCTTTGCAGGAAGTTTGCTGGATTTATAGGGCGTGATGGTATTACGTGAAAGTCGGAAGAGCCTTGGTTTACTGGATTAACAAGAAGATCATATTTATTTTGTCTTCTGATAATTATATTTTCATCAATTGCGGGTCCCCTTGAGCCAGCCCACCGACTGCGCAAGCCCTGAAGACGGGCGAATCCAGCCGCTTCAGAATGGTCTGAGTATGGTGTAGGACGATTCGTGAAATATATATATATGGAAAAAATATTTTTTGAATGTGTA
Organism: Pseudomonas bohemica; assembly: GCF_002934685.1. Taxonomy (GTDB): domain Bacteria; phylum Pseudomonadota; class Gammaproteobacteria; order Pseudomonadales; family Pseudomonadaceae; genus Aquipseudomonas; species Aquipseudomonas bohemica. Next base: position 56,149 of record NZ_NKHL01000115.1, on the reverse strand, counting down.
TTTTTTCAACAACATCATTGGCTTTCCGAGGCCGGGTTGTGTTTTGCAATATTTTATGATTGATGCTGCATGGCATGTCTGTCAGATCGGCTTATTCTGAGGGCAATAACTTCATGTAGGACAATGCCTCATCACTGGCCCGATGCAGAGATACCTTGATGTGCGAGAAGAGTCTTGGGTGAACTCAAGCACTGTCATTATTCAGATGGGATAAATCAGGCAGGTCGGCGGACAGTAATCGCCCACAGGACGCCTGACGCATTGTGTCAGAGCGGTTAGATTCAAAGTCGTGCCAGGAAAGGACGTAATGATTGGTTTCAGCACTTTCAAGGATTGTGGATTGATGTTTTCGACAGGCGCACCGGACCTTCATCGCGCCGAGAAAATGGATGGCAGGCCTGGAAGTGAAGGCGGATAAGGCAGGTTTTGTAGGATCTTTCTGTTGCTTGAGTGGGAAAGGTCTCTGCCTGCTATTCCGCGGGGAGGAGCGCCATGCAAAGCACTAAACGACTAAGCTATTGTGCGGGCTCTGAAAAATTCGAACAGCTAAAGAATGGACTGCACATGAATAAAGTGTTGATCGTGGATGATCACCCTGTCATTCGGCTCGCCGTACGCATGCTGATGGAGCGGCACGGTTACGAGGTCATTGCGGAAACGGATAACGGGGTCGATGCGCTCCAGCTGGCCCGTGAGCATTTGCCCGATATCGTCATCCTGGACATCGGTATTCCCAAGCTGGACGGTCTGGAGGTCATTGCACGGCTCACGGCGATGACCCTGCCTTTCAAGGTGTTGATCCTGACATCCCAGGCACCGGGCCATTTTTCGATGCGCTGCATGCAGGCTGGCGCAGCGGGCTATGTCTGCAAGCAGCAGGACCTGACCGAGCTGTTGAGTGCTATCAAGGCAGTGTTATCGGGGTACAGCTACTTTCCCAATCAGGCGCTGCATACCGTACGTTCGAGCCTTGGCAACGCCAGTGAGGCGGAGATGGTTGATCGGCTCTCGGGTCGGGAAATGATGGTGTTGCAGCAATTGGCTCGAGGGAAGACCAATAAGGAAATTGCCGATGGCATGTTTCTCAGCAATAAAACCGTCAGCACCTACAAGACACGCCTGTTGCTGAAGCTTAATGCTCATTCGCTGGTTGATCTGATCGAACTCGCACAACGCAACGGGCTGGTGTAAAGGCCGCTGCAAGTGCCTCTGGCGCTCACTTTGATCCAAACATTGCAGGTTGCTTCAATTGAATTCATGCCGACAGGCTAAAGCCTCTCAAGCAATGGAGAGGCTTTGAAAGGGAGGCTTGTTACAGGTCGAAGTCGTAGTCTGCCAGCTGCTTCTGTAGGCGACGTTCTTCCAGCAGATTGTCGATGGTGCGGCGCTTGCTGAGATTGGTCTTCGCGGTTTCTACGGGTACTTGCGCGGCTTCGTCGGAGTCTCCGGAAACGAAGTCGTCATCTACGTCCAACTGCTCTTTGTCAGTGCTCATTAACGTTGACTCCAGCTTGGGCTGTCTTTGGCGCACCTTATAGCGACAAACCTCGACTGGGTAAAAAAGATTTTTTCAATCGATCAAGCCCGCAAAACCCTATCGCTCAATCGTCTGAGGTTTTTGCCTTGTATTCGCACAAGTCCTCGATCCTGCAACTGCCACATCTCGGCTTGCGTGCCACGCAAACATAGCGGCCGTGAAGGATGAGCCAGTGATGCGCATCTAGCAGGTAATCCTTCGGAACGAACTTCATCAACTTGTTTTCAACTTCGACGACGTTCTTGCCGGGGGCGATACCCGTGCGGTTGCTGACCCGGAAAATGTGCGTATCCACGGCCATGGCCAGCTGCCGAAACGCGGTATTGAGCACGACATTCGCCGTTTTACGACCCACGCCGGGCAGGGCTTCCAGGGCTTCGCGGGTCTGCGGGACTTCTCCGCCATGAAGCTCGACCAGCATGCGACAGGTTTCGATCACGTTCCTGGCCTTGCTGTTGTACAGGCCGATGGTCTTGATGTATTCCGAAAGCCCCTCGACACCCAGCGCGTAAATGGCCTGCGGTGTATTGGCTATCGGGTACAGGCGCGCGGTGGCCTTGTTGACGCTGACGTCGGTGGCCTGTGCCGAGAGGATGACCGCGATCAGCAGCTCGAAAGGGGTGCTATAGGCCAATTCGGTTTTAGGATCGGGATTGTCTTCGTGAAGACGGCGAAAGATTTCCAAACGTTTGGCTGCATTCATGAAGTGCGCTTTCCCTGGGAAACGGTCAAATCGAGTGTGGCGTCGGGCCTGATGGCCGGGGTGGGGAGTTCAATTGGCTTCAAGGGCGTTCAGAGCCTGTTCGGCTTGGCTGACCTGGTCGCCCAGCGCTGCAACCTGATCTTTCGGCAGTTGCGCCGCCTGCGCCTTTTTCAGCGCAGCTCTGCGCATGGCCAGTTCTATCCTTGCCCGGTTCAGTACCGCTTTGTCTGGCTTTGCTCGGCTCTGGGTCGTGGCCGATGTTTGCTGAACGGGTGGAGGGCTCGCAGCTGCAGCGTCCTGAAGCGCTGACAAGGCGTGTTCCGCCTCGTCGAGTTCGCGCTGCAACTCCGCCAGCCGCGCTGCCTGCGCTGCGATGGGCGGATGGCCAAAGGCCTTGAGGGACTTGATCAACTGCGCGCGGCTCATTGTGGCCTTGATACGCGCCTGTTTGAGCGCAGCATCGCTGTCGGCCGATGTCTGCGCGCGAACCCTGTCCAGTGCCGCCTGCAGTGCATCAAAGCGGGTTGGCAGCGGGCTTGCCGGTTTGCACTGACGGGCATGGCGTTCAGCCTGGCGTTGCAGGTCTTCAGCCCGCAGGCGTGCATTGCGGGCCTCGAAACGTTGACGTGCGCGATTGCGCTTGGCGCCGCGGGCCACCCGTTGCGTCTCATCGAATGCCAGCCCCCCCACAATCGGCACCACGGCGGGCGACGACAGGGGCAGCATATCGATACAGTCGACCGGGCAGGGCGCAACGCAAAGGTCGCAACCGGTGCACTCGTCAACAATCACGGTATGCATCAGTTTTGCGGCACCGACGATGGCATCGACGGGGCAGGCCTGAATGCATTTGGTGCAGCCGATGCATTCCGCTTCGCGAATGAATGCGACCTGAGCCAGGGCGCTGCCGCGTTCGGTGTCCAGGGCAATGACAGGCACATTCAGGAGGTGCGACAGCGCGGCAATGGTTTCAGCGCCGCCAGGAGGGCATTTGTTGATTGCTTCGCCGCTGGCGATCCCCTCGGCGTAAGGTTCGCAGCCGGGGTGGCCGCATTTGCCGCATTGGGTTTGCGGCAACAGGGAATCAATACGCTGAATCAGGTTCATGCTTTGACCAGGGGCCGAGGACCCCGGGGATCGTCGGCCACGCTCATGGTTACTTGATACGCTGGCCCGGCTTGGCGCCGCTGTCAGGGCTGAGCAGGTAGATTTCTTCGCCACCAGGGCCTGCGGCCATCACCATGCCCTCGGAAATGCCGAAGCGCATTTTCCGCGGTTTCAGGTTGGCGATCATCATGGTCAGACGGCCTTCCAGTTCAGCAGGGTTCGGGTACGCGCTCTTGATGCCGGAGAACACGTTGCGCTTCTCGTCGCCGATATCCAGGGTCAGGCGCAATAGCTTGTCAGCGCCTTCAACGTGTTCGGCCTTCTCGATCAAGGCGACGCGCAGGTCGATGGCGGCAAAGGCGTCGAAGTCGATCTCCGGCGACAACGGATCGTTGATCAGCTCGCCATTACCCTGAGCTGCGCCGGTATCGGTGGCGCTGGCTGCCAGGTCTTCCTTCGAAGCATTGGTCATGGCTTCCACCTTGGCCGGATCGATGCGGGTCATCAGCGCCTGGAAGGGGTTCAGCTGATGATTGCCGAGCAGGGTCAGGTGATCGTCCCAGGTCAGAGGAGCGACATTGAGGAACTGCTCGGCATCGGCCGCCAGATTCGGCAATACCGGCTTGAGGAAAATCACCAACTGGCGGAACAGGTTGATGCCCAGCGCGCAGATCGCCTGAACTTCGTCCTGCTTGCCTTCCTGCTTGGCCAGCGACCACGGAGCCTTGTCGGCGATCCAGGCGTTGGCGCGGTCGGCCAGCGCCATGATTTCGCGCATGGCACGAGCGAAGTCGCGGGCCTCGTAGGCTTCGGCAATGCTCGGCGCCGCAGCGAGGAAAGCTTCGGTCAGCTCTGGCGCGGCATTGCCAGCGATCAGCACACCTGCATTGCCTTTATGAATGAAGCCAGCGCAACGGCTGGCGATATTGACCACCTTGCCGATCAGGTCGGAGTTGACCTTCTGCACGAAGTCTTCGAGGTTCAGGTCCAGGTCGTCCACGCCTCGGCCCAGCTTGGCCGCATAGTAATAGCGCAGGTATTCCGGCGACAGATGCTCAAGATAGGTACGCGCCTTGATGAAGGTGCCGCGAGACTTGGACATCTTCTGGCCGTTGACGGTCAGGTAGCCGTGAACATTGATGCCACTTGGCTTGCGGAAACCCGAGCCCTCGAGCATCGCTGGCCAGAACAGCGCGTGGAAATTGACGATGTCCTTGCCAATGAAGTGATACAGCTCGGCGGTCGAATCCTTGTTCCAGAACGCTTCGAATTCCAGGCCCGGCGTGCGATCGCACAGGTTCTTGAAGCTGGCCATGTAGCCGATTGGTGCATCCAGCCAGACGTAAAAGTATTTGCCAGGCTCACCCGGAATCTCGAAACCGAAATACGGTGCGTCACGGGAGATATCCCACTGCTGCAGGCCGGAGTCCAGCCATTCGGAGAGCTTGTTCGCCACGGCATCCTGCAGGGTGCCGCTGCGGGTCCAGCTTTTCAGCATGGCGTCGAAGGCCGGCAGGTCGAAGAAGAAATGCTTGGAGTCCTTGAGCACCGGTGTAGCGCCGGAAATCGCCGATTTCGGATCTTTCAGATCGGTCGGTGCGTAGGTGGCGCCGCATTTCTCGCAATTGTCGCCGTACTGGTCCTCGGTGCCGCATTTCGGGCAGGTGCCCTTGATGAAGCGGTCGGCCAGGAACATTTTCTTTTCCGGGTCGAAATACTGGGTCACCGAACGCGTGGCGATGTGCCCCGCGTCGCGCAGACGGGTATAGATCAGGCTCGACAGCTCGCGGTTTTCTTCGGAGTGGGTCGAGTGGAAGTTGTCGAAGTTCACCAGGAAGTCGGCGAAGTCCCCGCTGTGTTCGGCCTGAACGTTGGCGATCAGTTGCTCAGGGGAAATGCCTTCCTTTTCCGCGCGCAGCATGATTGCCGAGCCGTGGGCGTCGTCTGCGCACACATAGATGCACTGATTGCCGCGGTGCTTCTGGAAGCGCACCCACATGTCGGTCTGGATGTACTCGAGCATGTGGCCAAGGTGAATGGAACCATTGGCATAGGGCAGGGCGCTGGTGACGAGAATCTTGCGTGGCTCGGACATGGGGCTCGGCTACTTGAAGTGAAACGGAGATCGGCCACTATAAAGGTCTGAGCGTTTTTTTTCATCCCGCAGATTGTGGCGCAAGATTCCCGTAGCAGTCCGCCGCCTCATGCTGAAAGCGCTCACCGCTGCAAAACCGGCCCCCTCTGATCGACAGACGCGGTAGGATAGCCGCCTGTTTTACTCAGTCTTTTTCGGGAGTGACCCATGAGCGCTGTGAATCGCGCAACGGTGGAAGCCGTCCTTCGCCAGTACACCGATCCTTATTTGAACCACGACCCCGTCAGCGCCGGTTGTGTGCGTGCGATCGATATCGAGGGCGATCGCGTCCAAGTGCAGTTGGCGCTGGGTTACGCCGCCGACCTGTTCAAGAACGGTTGGGCGCAGATGCTGCAAATGGCTATCGAAGGCCTGGACGGCGTTTCCTCGGCCAAGGTCCAGATCACTACGCTGATCACTGCACACAAGGCTCAGGGGCAGATTCCGGGGCTGGCCAACGTCAAAAATATCGTCGCCGTGGCGTCGGGCAAGGGCGGCGTGGGCAAATCCACCACGGCTGCCAACCTTGCGTTGGCGCTTTCTCGCGAGGGCGCGCGCGTCGGTATCCTCGACGCCGACATTTATGGCCCAAGCCAGGGTGTGATGTTCGGCATCCCTGAGGGCACGCGGCCCAAAGTCAAGGATCAGAAATGGTTCGTGCCCATCGAGGCTCACGGCATCGAAGTGATGTCGATGGCATTTCTGACCGACGACAACACGCCGATGGTCTGGCGTGGCCCGATGGTCTCTGGCGCTTTGTTGCAACTGATTACCCAGACCGCCTGGAATGACCTCGATTATCTGGTCATCGACATGCCCCCGGGCACAGGTGATATTCAACTGACCCTGGCGCAGAAGGTCCCGGTCGCAGGCGCCGTCATCGTCACCACTCCGCAGGATCTGGCGTTGCTGGATGCGAAAAAGGGCGTTGAAATGTTCCGCAAGGTCAACATTCCGGTGCTGGGCGTGGTGGAAAACATGGCCGTGCACATTTGCTCGAATTGTGGCCATGCCGAGCATCTGTTCGGGGAAGGTGGGGGCGAAAAGCTGGCGTCGCAGTACGACGTGGAACTGCTGGCTTCGCTGCCATTGTCGATGTTGATTCGTGAGCAGGCCGATGGTGGCAAACCTACCGCGATCGCCGAGCCCGAGAGTCAGATTGCGATGGTCTATCAGGAACTTGCCCGACACGTGGGCGCGCGGATCGTGTTGCAGGAAGCGGCTTCGCCTGCGATGCCGAACATTTCCATTAGCGACGATTGATCGATGACGGCCGGGCCAGTAGCAACTGGCCGGCTGATCTGCCGTAGGGTTCATGAAGTCCCAACAATCTGCAGGCATAAAAAAACCCCGCTTTTGAGGGCGGGGTCTTTCAAGCGATTCAGTACAAGTTAGATAACTTGAACTTCTTCAGCTTGCATGCCTTTCTGACCGCGGGTAGCGATGAAAGAAACCTGTTGGCCTTCTTTCAGGCTTTTGAAGCCGTCGGATTGGATAGCTTTGAAGTGTACGAACAGGTCGTCACCGGATTGTGGAGTGATGAAGCCGAAGCCTTTTTCATCGTTGAACCACTTAACGGTACCGGTTTGGCGATTAGACATGGTGTATCTCCTTGGACAAAGTTAACTGCGACTCAGGAAGAACCCTGGCCGAGACTGAGTGCAAAGAGCAGGAAAAATTCTTGGAGATGGTTGGATCGAAATTCAACATCGTGTAGAGATTCTCAGTGACACAAGCAACACAGTGGACCCACCTTAACCGTTTTTTTGGGATGTGCCAATGGGCTTGTCCTGTTTATTTCGACAGACGGGGAAAAGCGTGTGATGCAGACTGCGCGCAGTCTTTGAACCCGGAGCGTTGGCCCGGTAAGATGCCGGACATCTTTTTCACCTCGCTATTCAGGACACCGCCATGAGCATCAAATCGGACAAGTGGATTCGCCGCATGGCGCAAGAGCACGGCATGATCGAGCCCTTCGTGGAGCGCCAGATGCGGGGCGAGGGCGCCGACCGTTTGATCTCTTTCGGCGTCTCCAGCTATGGCTACGACGTACGCTGCGCCGATGAATTCAAGGTGTTCACCAACATCAATTCGGCGACCGTCGATCCGAAGAATTTCGATGAAAAAAGCTTCGTCGACGTGAAAAGCGACGTTTGTATCATCCCGCCGAACTCCTTCGCCCTGGCCCGCACCGTCGAGTATTTCCGCATTCCACGTAACGTCCTGACCATCTGCCTGGGCAAGAGCACCTACGCGCGCTGCGGGATTATCGTCAACGTGACCCCGCTGGAGCCGGAATGGGAAGGCCACGTGACGCTGGAATTCTCCAACACCACCACGCTGCCGGCGAAGATCTATGCCAACGAAGGTGTCGCACAGATGCTGTTCCTCGAATCCGACGAAGAATGCGAGGTGTCGTACAAGGACCGTGGTGGCAAGTACCAGGGTCAGCGCGGCGTCACCCTGCCACGTACCTGATTGCACCGTTGGTCATTTCGAAACTGAATTACTCTCGAAAACCGCACTCTATTGACTGAACTGTTCCCGTCCGCACCATGCGGATGGGGCCAACGCTCAGGAGTGCCCTATGAAGAGACAAATGAATACCAGCATCAAGGAAGCCGACCCCGGACAGAATCAGGTCGGGTTGCTGGCGTGGTCGCTGTTAGCGCATCCCCATTTGAACAACATGGTTGCGGGTGGCATTCCTGGCCAGCCCAACCCTGATACTCCCAACGAATTCCCTCAGCCTGAAGAGCCCGGCTCGCCCACAGAGCCCGATCAGCCGCCTCCCGCGCCTGTCGCCTGACCTCAATCACCTGCCGGTGCTTCGGCGCCGGCAGGTTTGTCCTTCACCCCGTATCGAGCCTGTCGCTACCCGGCTTCCCATACCGCACCCTCGCCAACTACAAACACTCTGCTGTCCTCTTGTCTGTCGATATTCATCCCGCCGGTAAACGCGCCGAACGCGGGTAACAAGCTGACGTTCGATTGCACGTAAAAACACGGTAGGCGCAGGCGTTGTCGTCCTCTTCCGAAAAGCCTGTAGGCAGGGTGCACATGTCCCGCCAGAACATAATGAGTCGAGTGCGGATCCGGCTCATGTTGCAGTGAAAAAGGACCGAGCAGCAGCGGCTCCGGCACGACCTCGATGCGCAACTCAGCAGGCGGGTCTCCGGCGCGTCTGTCATGGTTGCCACGGATCAGGGTGATAGCCAGCGAAGCGTGCCGCTCACGCCAAGCCTGTATCGCCGACAGGGTGCCCGCAGCATGGGATTCCGGGGCATGCAGAAAGTCGCCAAGAAAAATCAGGTGTTTGCAGTCGTAACCTGCCAGCAGGTTGTCCAGCCGCTGAATATTGTCATCGGTCGTGCCGTGGGGCACGGGCTGGCCCAGCCGACGATAGGCTGCCGCCTTGCCGAAGTGCGCGTCGGCAATCAGCAAGGCGCGTTCGGCGGGGTAATACACGGCTTTTTCGGCCAGCAGCCACAGTTCGGCGCCTGCCAGTTGAATCGATAAATACGGTCTCACACGGTTACCTCAGGGCCAGCGGCTTTCTCCAGGTCGCGCACCATGCGGGCGATGCGATCAGAGAGCTTTTCGGTGCTCAGGCTTTCGCGCATGCGCTCGACCAACAGGGGAAACGCCATAGGCGTTGGCCGTTTGATCATATGCATATCCAGCGTGCGTCCGTTGATGCGTCGCAGTGTCTGCTCCAGTCGGCCGACATCCAGTTCCTGACGCATGACTTCTTCCTGAGCCTGACTAAGCAACAGATTGCCAGCGTCGTACTGTTTGAACACCTCGAAAAACAACCCACTGGAAGCTTGCAGCTGGCGATTGCTCTTGGGGGCGCCGGGGTAGCCGGAAAACACCAGCCCGGCGATGCGCGCGATCTCCCTGAAGCGGCGCAGGGCCAGTTCGCCAGCATTGAGGCTGGCGATGATGTCGGCCAAAAGATGCTCCTCGCTGAACAGACTTGCATTCAGGCGTTGCGACCAATCCACCTCGGTCGCACTGAGCAATTCGAAGCCGTAGTCGTTGACCGCGATGGAGAAAGTCAGCGGCGTGTCCCGGCTCAGGCGCCAGGCCAGCAGACTCGCCAGCCCCAGATGAACGTGGCGCCCAGCGAACGGGTAAAGAAACAGATGCCAGCCTTCGCGGGACTTCAGCACCTCGGCCAGCAGGGTGTCCTTGCGTGGCAGTGCCGACCATTTCCGCTGCACCTCAAGCAATGGGCTGACGGTGTGCATCTCCGGGCTGTCGTAAATGTTGTGCGCGGCGGCATCGAATTTTTCGACCACCGCGTCAGCCAGTTCATTGGAGAGCGGCATACGCCCGCCATTCCAGCGCGGGACCGCGGCTTTCTTGGTTGTAGCCCTTTTCACGTAGGCGGTCATGTTCTCCACGCGCACCAGCTCCAGCAGCCGACCGCTGAACAAGAAACCGTCTCCCGGTTTCAACCGGGCGATGAAGCCTTCCTCAACGCTACCCAGCGAGCCGCCGCCACCGCCCTTGCTCCAATACTTCACATTGATACTGGCATCGCTGACGATGGTGCCGACGCTCATGCGATGCCTGCGCGCCAGGCGCGCATCCGGTACACGCCAGATGCCGTGCTCATCGGGTTCGACGCGGCGGTAGTCGGGGTATGCAGTGAGCGACAGGCCGCCATGCCGAACGAAGGCCAGCGCCCATTGCCATTCCTCATCGGTCAGATCGCGATAGGCCCACGCGGTACGAACCTCGGCGAGCAACTCGTCAGGCAAAAAGCCTCCGCCGAGCGCCATGCTCACCAGATGCTGTACGAGAACGTCCAGCGGCTTGTGCGGCGATTCTCTGGGTTCGATGAGCCGCGCGTTGACCGCGTCGCGGGCAGCCGCAGCTTCCACAAGCTCCAGGCTGTGAGTCGGCACCAGCGTCACGCGGGAGGGGCGGCCGGGAGCGTGGCCTGAACGCCCGGCTCTTTGCATCAGCCGCGCCACGCCTTTGGCCGAGCCAATCTGCAGCACACGTTCTACGGGCAGAAAATCCACACCCAAATCGAGACTGGATGTGCAGACCACGGCCTTGAGATGTCCTTCCTTTAGCGCGCGCTCGACCCAATCCCGCACTTCGCGAGACAACGAGCCGTGATGCAGCGCGATCAATCCCGCCCAGTCGGGACGGGCGTCCAGCAGGGCCTGATACCAGATTTCCGACTGCGCGCGGGTGTTGGTGAATAGCAGGCAACTGGTGCTGCTATCCACCTCAGCCAGCACCTGCGGCAACATGCGCAGACCCATGTGCCCAGCCCACGGAAAACGCTCGATGCCTTGTGGGATCAAGGTGTCGACGATCAGCTCTTTGACGACCTTGCCTTGCACAGCCGTGCCGCCGTCGCCCAGCAGCACCTGTTGGGCGTGCTCTTGATTGCCGAGCGTTGCCGACAGGCCCCAGACGATCAGCTGCGGATTCCACTGCCGCAGACGCGCCAGCGCCAGTTGCAGTTGCACGCCACGCTTGTTGCCGATCAGCTCGTGCCATTCATCGACCACGATCATCTTCAATGTCGAGAAGGTCGCCTGAGCATCGGCGCGGGTCAGCAGCAGCGTCAGGCTTTCCGGCGTGGTGATCAGCGCCGTAGGCAGGCGACGGCCCTGCCTGGCGCGCTCGCTGCCGCTGGTGTCGCCGGTTCGCAAACCGACGCTCCACGGAATCTGCAGGTCCGAAAGTGGTGCTTGCAGGGCACGTGCGGTGTCGGCGGCCAGCGCACGCATGGGAGTGATCCACAGCACGCTCAATGGTGGCGGTGGGGTCTTGCGTTTGCGCGGTTTATCGTCGGTCGGCGCAGGGCTGGGCCTGGCGAAGCGATTGAGGGCTGCAAACCACACCGAATAGGTCTTGCCCGCGCCGGTGCTGGCGTGCAGGAGTCCGGATTCGCCACGTGCCACTGCCGCCCAAACGTTTTTTTGAAATGGAAACGGCTTCCAGCCACGGGCGGTGAACCAGCGCTGGGCAAAATTGACGGTTTTAGGCATGCGCTGGCTCTGATGGGGGTTAAGTCAGAGACCGTTGCAGGAGGGGATTAGTTTGGTGGCTTTTGCCGTCAGTAGAACGTGTAGGAGCGAGCTTGCGCGCGATTGCGGTATTTTCTTATCTGATCCACCGCAATCGCGGGCAAGCGCGCTCCTACGGTTGAAGCATTACTTCAAATTCCCGCTAAGGAACTGCTTCAACCGCTCGCTCTTTGGGCTGCCCAGGACATCGTCCGGATGGCCGATTTCTTCGATCTGGCCCTGATGCAGGAACACCACTTGATTGGCGACCTTACGGGCGAAGCCCATCTCGTGGGTCACCAAAATCATGGTGCGGCCTTCTTCAGCAAGGCCCTGAATCACCTTCAACACCTCGCCCACCAGCTCGGGGTCGAGTGCCGAAGTCGGTTCGTCGAACAGCATGATTTCCGGTTCCATCGCCAGCGCCCGGGCGATCGCCACGCGCTGTTGCTGGCCGCCGGACAGAAACGCCGGGTATTGATCGGCAACCCGCGCCGGCAGGCCGACCTTTTCCAGGTATTTGCGCGCACGGTCCTCGGCTTCGGCCTTCGATACGCCCAGCACTCGCCGCGGCGCCATGGTGATGTTTTCCAGCACCGTCATGTGGCTCCACAGGTTGAAATGCTGGAACACCATGGCCAGACGGGTGCGGATACGCTGCAGTTCGGCGGGGTCGGCGACCTTCATGCCGGTGGCGTCGCTGACCATACGGATCTGCTGGCCGTCCAGGCTCATGGCGCCGTCGTTGGGTTGTTCGAGAAAGTTGATGCAGCGCAGGAAGGTACTCTTGCCCGAGCCGCTGGCGCCGATCAGGCAGATCACGTCACCGACGTTGGCCTTGAGCGACACGCCTTTGAGCACCTCGTGGTCACCGTAGCTTTTGTGCAGGCCATCGATGGTCAGTTTGTACATGACTGGCAGTCCTTAAGGAGAAAGTAAGTAGCCGCTGCGAAAGGCTTCGGTGCCGGCGACATGGGCGATGACCATGCCGGCGGTCGCCATGCGTCGCAAGGAGCGGGCGTACATAAGGCCGGCGCTGACCGTGTGGACCGGGGTCACCGTGTCGCTGATCGGGTCGATGACCTCAGCGATCAGTTGCCCCGCCTCGACGTATTCGCCCGGCAGTGTGCAGAACACCAGCAGGCCGCCGACAGGCGTGGCAACCGGTTCGACCGCCGCCAGTGGCGTCGCCGGATAAATCAATTCAGGTGGCGCGGCCGGTTCTCCGGCAATCGCCCCGTACTGCATCAGGTAGCTGATGATCGCCTGACAGTCGCGACTGCCGAGGGCGTGACACACATCACCCTGACCGCGCAATTCCACGGTTACGGAAAAGCTGCCCAGGGGAATCGGGAAGCGCTTTTCGAAGCGCTGCTGCAACTGCCACCAGACCAGCGTGAAGCATTCGTCGAACGACTGACCACCGGAGTCGGTGGCCAGCAGACTGGCTTGCGTACCCAGATAACGAGACAGCGGCTCGACCTGCGACCAGGCTTCGGGCGTGGTGTACAGATGCTCCACCGCTTCGAAATCGCAATGCAGGTCCAGCACCATGTCGGCGTCGCAGGCCAGGCGTTGCAAGGCCAGACGTTGTGATTCCAGTTGGGTGGCGCCGGTACGTGCCAGTAAGGCCGCGCGCAGATGTCTGCGGATCAGGCCAACGTTGTGTTTCGGGTCGTCGCTCAGCAGCGGCTCGACTTCGTCGCCCACCTGCACGCTGAGATCGACGAACCAACGGTTGAAGTTCTGGCCGCTTTCCAGCTCGTAGCGGCCCAGCGGGATGTCCATCAGCACCTGTTCCAGGCCAATCGGGTTGGCCACGGGCACCACGACGACTTCGCCCAGCAGCTGACCGGCTTTCTCAAGTTCGGCCAGGCGCTGTTTCAGGTACCAGCAGACCAGCATCCCCGGCAGTTCATCTGCGTGCAGGGACGACTGAATGTAGATTTTGCAGGCGCCGTTTTCCGGGCCGTAGTGAAAGCTGTGAATCTGCCGCGCGGTGCCTGGCACTGGCGACAGCAGGTTATGGGTCTGGTGGCGCATGTTCAGGTCCTAGTGAGACGGGCCGAGAAAGGCCAGCCAGCGGCGTTCGGCCAGTCGGAACAGACCGACCAGGATGAAGGTGACCGTGAGGTAGATCAGCGCCGCAATGCCGAACGACTGAAACGTCAGGAAGGTCGCCGAGTTCGCATCGCGGGCGACCTTGAGGATGTCCGGCACGGTGGCGGTGAAGGCCACGGTGGTCGAGTGCAGCATCAGGATCACCTCGTTGCTGTAGTACGGCAGTGAACGACGCAGCGCCGACGGCATGATCACGTAGGTATACAGACGCCAGCCGGTCAGACCGTAGGCCTTGGCCGCTTCGACTTCGCCATGGTTCATGCTGCGAATCGCACCGGCGAAAATCTCGGTGGTATAGGCGCAGGTATTGAGGGCGAACGCCAGGATGGTGCAGTTCATCGCGTCTCGGAAGAACGCGCCGAGCATCGGCTGTTCGCGCACCGCGGCAATGCTATAGATGCCGGTGTAGCAGATCAGCAACTGGATATAGAGCGGCGTACCCCGGAACAGGTAGGTGTAGAACTGCACGGGCCAGCGCACCAGCGGGTTACGCGACACCCGGGCGATGGACAGCGGGATTGAAACAATGAAACCGATGGCGATGGAGGCGCTGAGCAGCCACAGCGTCATGGCCAGTCCAGTGATGTTCTGGCCGTCCGTATAAAGGAACGCGCGCCAGTACTCTTGAAGCAATTCGATCATCGTTGAGCCTCCCGGCTGCCTGCGGCGTAACGCCGTTCAGCCCAGCGCAGGGCAATGTTGGAGACGCTGGTGATGACCAGATAGATCAACGCCGCGAGCACCAGGAAATAGAACAGCTGATACGTGCTTTTGCCGGCATCCTGAGAGGCCTTGACCAGATCGGCCAGGCCAATGATCGACACCAGCGCAGTGGCCTTGAGCACCACTTGCCAGTTGTTGCCGATGCCGGGAAGGGCAAAGCGCATCATCTGTGGAAACACCACGTAGCGGAAACGCTGGGAGCGACTCAAACCGTAAGCGGTGGCGGCTTCGACCTGCCCACGAGGCACCGAAAGGATCGCGCCACGGAAGGTTTCGGTGAAGTACGCGCCATAGATGAAGCCCAGCGTGATGACACCGGCGGCGAAAGGATCGATTTCGATGTAATCCCAATCCATCGCTTCGGTAAGGCTCGTGAGCCAGGTCTGCAGGCTATAGAAAATGAGCAGCATCAGCACCAGGTCCGGGATGCCACGGATCAGCGTGGTGTAGACCTGCGCCGGAACGCGAAGGATCGCGGTCTTGGAAAGTTTGGCACTGGCGCCCAGCAGGCCCAGCACGATGGCCAGCAGCAGCGACATTACCGATAATTTGACGGTCATCCAGGTGCCTTGCATCAGCAACGGGCCGAAGCCCTTGAGGCTGAACGCGGACAGTCCCAGGTTTTGCAGAAGAGTTTCGAACATGTGGAACCTATACAGTCAATAAAAACGCCCATCGACTTCAGCGAGGGGATTGGATGATCGCTGAGATCGACGGGCGTTTGTTTTCTTACTTACCGCTGTACAGATTCAGATCACCGAAGTGCTTTTTCTGGATCTCGGCATACTTGCCGTCATCGTGTAACGCTTTGATACCTTTATCCAAAAGCGCTTTCAGGTCTTTGTTACCTTTCGAGATGCCGACAGCGGTCTTGGCTGGCAGCAGTGGGTCGTCGATTGGCTTGCTGACTTCGTAATCAGCACCTTGTGGCGATTTCAGGAAGCCCAGTTCGGCTTGCAGCATATCTTGTACGGAAGCGTCCAGACGACCCGATACCAGGTCAGCGTAAACCTGGTCCTGGTTGGCGTAGGCCTGGGTTTTCACGCCAGCCTTGTCCAGGATGGCCTTGGCGTAGGCTTCCTGGATGGTGCCTTGCTCGTAACCGACGGTCTTGCCTTTCAAGCTGGCCGGGTCAGCAGTGAAGCCGGCGCCTTTCTTGAAGACCAGCGCGGTTGGGCCGGAGAACAGTTCGTTGGAGAAGTCGATGACTTTCTCGCGAGCCGGAGTCACGGTCATCGAGGAGATCACGCCGTCGAACTTATTGGCTTTCAGGCCGGGAATCATGCCGTCGAAATCGCTCTCGACCCATTTGCACTTGACCTTCAATTCAGCACAGATCGCGTTGCCCAGATCGATGTCGAAGCCAACCAGGCTGCCGTCAGCGGCTTTCGATTCGAAGGGAGCGTACGAAGGATCGACGCCGAAACGCAGCTCCTTGTACTCCTTGGCCATTGCGTTGCCAGCGGCCAGACAGATGGCGAGTGCGGAAAGGGTCAGCCATGCTTTTTTCATCGTTCAGTCCTTAAAACCAAATTGAGCGTTGGGAACACGCGAAGGCTTGCTACCGGCAGGTGCCAGACCGCAAAAAGATAGCAATTTCCGAACCAAAGAGACGAACGTGCGTTTTAAATGTACGGAGTTGTCGCAATGATGACTTTGAGCCATCTGTTGTCTTTTTTTCAGGTGCCGGAGGCAGGGGCAGAGTAGCTGGAACGAGTTAAAAGTGCGCGGAAAAATTGCAGGAGCGCGCTTGTCGGCGATCGATCTTCCACGGCATAGGAACATTCGAAACACTTTTGCAGACGCTCAGCGGGAGAATCGCGGGCAAGCGCGCTCCTGCACAGGGCATTCGGCGCGAATCAATGTTTCGTGCTTGCACTGAAATGGTGCCTAAGACAACAGGTCCTGCAGCGTCGCCAGGCTATCGGCCTCGGCTACGGGCTTGTCCTGCCGCCATCTGAGCATTCTCGGAAACCTGACCGCGATCCCACTCTTGTGGCGTTTGGACAGGGCAATGCCCTCGAACCCCAACTCGAAAACCAGCGTGGGGGTGACGCTTCTGACCGGGCCGAATTTCTCGACCGTGGTCTTGCGAATGATTGCATCGACTTTGCGCATTTCTTCATCGGTCAGCCCCGAATAGGCCTTGGCGAACGGCACCAACGTGCGTTCGCTGGACTGCGGTGGGCCGTCCCACACGGCAAAGGTGTAATCGCTGTACAGGCTGGCTCGACGACCGTGGCCGCGCTGGGCATAGATCAGCACCGCATCGACGCTGAACGGATCGATCTTCCACTTCCACCACACGCCCATGTCCTTGGTGCGGCCGACGCCATACAGCGAATCGCGGGCCTTGAGCATCATCCCCTCGACCCCCAGGCTGCGGGACGCCTCGCGCTGTTGGCCAAGGTCCAGCCAGTCCTTGCCGCTCAGCACTGGGGAGGGCATCAGCACCGGACTCCGGGCGGCGGCGATTACCTGTTCCAGTTGCGTGCGCCGCTGGTGTTGCGGGCGGCTGCGCCAGTCATGGCCTTGCCACTCAAGCAGGTCATAGGCGAGGACCACTACGGGGACTTCCTCGAGTATCTTCTTGCCTAGCGTCTTGCGGCCGATGCGTTGTTGCAGCAGGGCGAAAGGCTGAACGGAGGGCGTCGATTCGCTGGGCGTGCCCGACGCGGGTGGGCTGAGTTCGAAAGCACTGTTCCCCGCGGCTCCGGCTGTGGGCGCCTTCCAGACCACGATCTCGCCATCGATCACGGTGCCATCTGGCAGGCATTGCGCCAGACTGTGAAGCTCCGGAAATCGATCAGTGACCAGTTCCTCGCCTCGCGACCAAATCCACAGCCGCCCGTCACGCTTGACCACTTGCGCACGAATTCCGTCCCACTTCCATTCCACCTGCCAATTGTCGGCGGGGCCGAGCAGCGTTTCGAACTGATCCACCGGTTGCTGAAGGGAGTGAGCGAGGAAGAACGGGTACGGCTGGCCGCCGCGCTGGGCGTGTTCGTCTTCTGACTCTGCGGCGATCAGCTTCAGATAGCCTTCGGCGCTTGGACGATGGGACAAATCGGTATAGCCCACCAGGCGCTGAGCCACGCGCTTGCTGTCGATGTCGGCCAGTCCGGCGAGGGCTCGGGTGACCAGCAGCTTCGATACCCCGACGCGAAAACTGCCGGTGATCAGCTTCAGACAGACCATCAGGCTCTGGCGATCCAACTGCGCCCAGAAGGTCGGAAGCCGTTCCAGCAACTCCTCAGGCGGCAGGCCGCGCAAGGGCAGCAGCTTGTTTTCCATCCAGCTGGCCAGGCCTTCATCGGAACTGTGCTCGGCCTCGGGCAACAGTAGCGACAGGGTTTCTGCAAGATCGCCCACCGCTTGATAACTCTCTTCGAACAACCACTCCGGCAGCCCGGACAGCAGCATGGCCTGTTCGCGCAACAGGCGTGTCGGAACCAGCTGTCGTGGACGACCGCCCGACAGGAAGTACACCGCCCAGGCGGCGTCTTGCGGTGCCGCATGGGCGAAATAGTGCTGCATCGCTGCGAGCTTGGCGTTGCTCGAGGTGGTGGCGTCCAGTAGCCCGTAAAGCTCGGCGAAGGCCTTCATGTTGCTGCCTCTTGCTCGGCGGCTTCGGGTTTCGCGGGTGCGTCGTCCTCTTCATCGCCGTATTCGGTAGTGAAACCCTGAGCATCGAGGCCCAGTTCACGCAGATAGCGCACCAACACCGCTACAGAGCCGTGGGTGACCATTACCCGCTCGGCCCCCGTGTTTTCAATGGCCCACAACAGGCCGGGCCAGTCGGCATGATCGGAGAGGGCAAAACCGCGATCCACGCCGCGCCGCCGACGTGTGCCGCGCAGCATCATCCAGCCACTGGCGAAGGCATCGCTGAAATCGCCAAAGCGACGCATCCACGTGCTTCCGCCGGCCGAGGGCGGGGCGACGATCAGGGCCTGGCGCAGGGCCGGGTCGGTTTTCTTGAAGTCGCCCGCGTATTGGGTTTCCGGGATGCGCACGCCGGCTTCGCGGTAGACGCGGTTCAGCGGCTCGACCGCGCCGTGGACCAGAATCGGGCCGATGTCGGGGTCGATGCCGTGCAGGATGCGCTGGGCCTTGCCGAATGAGTAGGCGAACAGCACGCTGGCCTTGCCGACCGCGGCGTTGGCTCGCCACCAGTCGTTGATGCCGGTGAAGATTTTAGATTGTGGCTGCCAACGGTAGATCGGCAGCCCGAAGGTGGATTCGGTGATGAGGGTGTGGCAGCGCACGGGTTCGAACGGCTCGCAGGTGCCGTCGGGTTCGACTTTGTAGTCACCTGAAGCGACCCAGACCTCGCCCTGATATTCGAGGCGGACCTGGGCGGAACCGAGCACATGGCCGGCGGGATGCAGGCTGAGTTTTACGCCGTGGTGGGTGAGGGATTCGCCGTATTGCAGGGTCTGCAGATTGATGTCCTGGCCCAGGCGCGAGCGCAGGATGCCTTCGCCGGGGGCGGCGGCCAGGTAGTGTTGGTTGCCGGTGCGGGCATGGTCGCCATGGCCATGGGTGATGACCGAACGTTCGACCGGGCGCCACGGATCGATATAGAAATCTCCCGGTGGGCAGTACAGGCCTTCGGGGCGGGCGATGACAAGATCCATGGGCATGACCGGGTTTGGGGGCTTGTCAGGTAGAGCGGCGGAAATCGGGGGAAGTTCGGTTTGTTTGTTGGGGATTTAGAGGGCGCTGATGTCGGGTGTATATCCGTTATCTCGGGTGACGCTTCTTGAATCTGCCGTTAGGCAGAGCTACAAGCGCCAGCAAAAATAAGGGCATGCACGCTATTTCAGCGCCCAGGAGAATCCAGCCCTATTTCCCAGGCGTCAACGTCAACCGCTGCTTCCCATACACCTTCTCGAAGTTCTCCGGCTGCATCGGCACCGACATATACAGCCCCTTCACCCACGGATCGATCCCATCGGCGAAATGAGGACTCGCCGGATTGCCCGACTGTCCCGCCGCATTCTGCGCCATCATCGGCTCCTGCTGAGCGAAGTCGACGATCATGCGCATCGCCGGAATCACCGCCGCGTCGAAATCCTGCCCCCATCGGAAGCCCGATGCATTGAGCGTCGTATGATCGCCGCCCGCTGCCATCGGCCCCTTGACCACGCTGGCCTTGCTGCCAGTGATTGCTGCCGTTAACTGAGCGCTCTGCGACGTCCACTTGTACTGGTGCAATTTGCCCCACTGCCAGGCTTTGTGATCGCTACCCAGCTGGTTCTCCCCGGCACTGATGGCGGCGGCGAGGCTGCGCGCCAGAATGGTGGGTTTGTCTTCTTTTTGCGGCGTCTTGAGGTCATCCCAATACGGACTGTCTTCGCGCCCGAGCAGGTGATCGGCCTGAGGCGAGTAGGAAAGGTCTGCGCTTTGTACCAGCGCTTTCCATGCAGCGCTGCTTTCCGGACCAAGCTCGTCAAGGAAGATCTGTCGTGAACTCTCTTGCAGGAACAGCTCATAAATCGCTGCGTCAGCCGACACCGGCGACAATCGACCGTCGAACGCCATCAAGCGACTGAGCGCTTCGCGTGCCTTGTCCCGATCCGCAGGGGCCAAACCGTCGATAGCCTGTTTCAGGGGCTTGGCCATGCCCGGCGCTTCGAACATCTTCTTCAGCTTGGCGGTGAACGTCGTGGTCTGGTCGTACTGCATGGCGATCGTGCTACGCGTGTCCTGCTTGCCACTGTTCGCCAACTCGGCGATGCGCTCGGCGCGTTCCGGGTAATCCCAGGAGTTGGATAACTGCATGCCGTAGCCCTTGGGCACGGTGCGCTGGTTGGCCGTGCCGATCCAGCCCTGTTGCGGGTCCTGGTCGTACGGGTGCAGCATCGCGTCGGCGTAGCCATCCCAGTCGAAACGACCATCCCAGCCCGGCGATGGAATCAGCCCCAAGCCATCGCGACGGTTCGGATAACGCCCGGTGACCTGCCAACCGGTGTTCGATGCGTCGGCGAAGACCATGTTCAACGTAATCGCCCGAATTTCCCGCGTCGTGTCGAAAGCCCGCTCGACGTTTTGCGCGCGCGTCAGGTCGAACAGCGCATCGAGGGACTTGTCGTCCTTGGCGTTCGGCGTCTGCAAGGCGATGCCCAGGCCGCTGGCCAATTGCGCGGCGCTGGCGTTAAGCAGCGGTCCATGGCGGGTTTCGTAGGCAGGCTCGCGCACCGGGCTCTGGCCTTTGACGAAATAGGTTTCTTCGTGAGCGCCAGCGGCGACCCATTTGCCATCGGCCATGACCATCAAGCGGTTGTTCTCGCGCTTGAGTTTTTCCAGGAACAAGTCCTGGTTATCGCCCATCGCCGGGCCCATGCCCCACGCCAGCTTGCCGTTGAAGCCGGAAAGCACCAACGGCAGACCGGCGACGGTGGCGCCCGCGGCCTGATACTTCGGCGCGCGGATCTGCACGAAATTCCACATCGACGGCAGCGTTGCCGGCAATTGACTGTCCGTGGCCAACAGGCTCTTGCCCGCGCGGGCGCGTTGCGGGGCGATGACCCAATTGTTTGACGCCGAGACCCCCAGCAGATTGAGGTCGGACAGTTGCAGCGCCGCCTTGTCCAGGTCGCTCAAGCCCGGCATCTGGCTACCCAGATTCAGGCCTTTGAGCTTGTCCGCTTCAGCAAACGGCAGTTCTTCATCGGGATAAGTCGGCAGCAGCCAGGCGAGCTTGTCAGCACCGACTTTCTGCGCCAGTACCAGCGATGAGATCTCCTCTTGCAGGTTCACCGACAGGCTGAAGTTCAGCAGGCTGAAGATCAGCGCCGAGTCTTCGGGTTTCCAGTATTCAGGCTTGTAGCCGGCATCCGCGAGGTCGGACGGGAGCTTGTCCCGATAGCGGAACAGGTAGGCGTTGACGCCGCGTGCATAAACTTCGAAGAAGCGTTTCAGACGTGGCGACGAGGCGTTGTACAGATCGCCCGCCGTTCGCTTGAGGTTGGCGGCGCGCATCATGCGGTCCAGATCCAGCGCTCCGGAACCGGCGATTTCCGACAGACGGCCCTGAGCCAGGAGGCGCATCTGTACCATTTGCGAGAGGCGATCGCTGGCATGGACGTAGCCGAGAGTAAAGAGCGCGTCGTGGAAGGTGTTGCTTTCGATCAGCGGCATGCCCAGGTTATTGCGGCGCACGGATACGTTCTGCGCCAGGCCCTTGATGGCGTAGACGCCACTGGTGGGCGGCAGGTTGTCACGGTCTTCGCCGCCCAGTTGGCAGCCTGCAAGGGTCAACAGCCCCAACATGGCAGCGGCCGTGCTGAGTCGCGTCTTCAGGGATGAGAGGGCTGGCGAGGCCATGTTGTAGCTCCTGCGGGGGGTAGGCGTTGGAAACGCGCTACGTTAGAGAGCAGGCAGTCGCTAAGCAAGCGGAGACGGGGAGTTTATTTCAGGAATGTTCGAGATATTGAATGTTTGAAAAAAATCTGGAGCCCCGGCAGTACGATTTGCGCAAATCGACCCTGTAGCAGCACGACTTGCCGGCGGTAGCGATCTCAAAAACGCCACCGCTGGCATGTCGTACCGCTACAGGGATTGTCGCGACTTCAATTGCCCATCAAGCGCCGTGGCACTTCTTGAATTTCTTCTCGCTGCCACATGGGCATGGATCGTTGCGGCCCACGTCCTTGAGCGCGTTGCGGACCGGCTCCTGAGGCTCGTGGTTGCAATGCGGGCCGTGAACATGGCCGTGGTCATGATGATGGTCGTGGTGGTCGTGATCGTGGTCGCAATCAGGGCCGTGCACGTGGGCTTGCTGGTTCATGGGGTTACTCCGGAATCAAATCGGCGGGAATTATGTCGCCATTGCGGTCAATACGCACGCTGTGCCCGAATATAAATCCGGTTTTGAGCTTGCCTTCCAGCCGGTAATGAATAGGCTGATTGGGTTTACCGAGCATCCGCGTGACGTCCTTGAGATGCTCCCAGAGGTTGGTGCGGATCGGCACCGTGAAATTCCGATGGCTGTTGGCCTTGACCACGAACCAGTCGCTGTAGTCGCCGTCTGCGATCAGGATATCGTCGAGCAACACCTTGTAACGTAGACCCCGCACCAGCACGCTGGAGTCGTTCGGGTTGTCCACACGGAAGCGCAGCTTCAAGTCCTGCTTGAGCAGCTTGGCCTTGACCACATCGACCTTGAGCAGCTTGACGTCCGGGCCCTCGGCACTGCCCGTGAGCAATGACGAACAGCCGGATAACGCCAGCGCCATGAAAAGGCCGACGGTTCTGATTACGCTTGCCTGAAACACCATTGGTTCACTCCCTATCGGGCCTGAGTCTAGCAAGCGCCCGACGCAGGGCAACTCGCTGTTCCACAGAGCCTGCGCCATACTCACGCCATGTGTCGAAGGAGTATTGACCCATGAAGCTGTACGAAATTGTTTTTTCTGGCCAATTGATACCGGGTGCGCAACTCGACCGGGTCAAGGCCAACCTGGCAAAACTGTTTCAGGCCGACGCCCAACGCATCGCGCTGCTGTTCTCCGGCCGGCGATTGGTCTTGAAGAACAATCTGGATCATGCGGGTGCCGAGAAATATCGCTCGACCCTTGAGCGGGCAGGGGTACACGTCGAAGTCGTGGCGATGCCGGGGCAAATCGACG
This sequence comes from Pseudomonas bohemica, assembly GCF_002934685.1. Lineage (GTDB taxonomy): Bacteria > Pseudomonadota > Gammaproteobacteria > Pseudomonadales > Pseudomonadaceae > Aquipseudomonas > Aquipseudomonas bohemica. The sequence goes on along the minus strand of NZ_NKHL01000115.1, from coordinate 33,150 downwards.
CAGAGCCGGAACCGCAGCAGGTCGAAATCGAGGAAGTCGAGCTGGCGCCACCGCCAGATGAGCCGAGCTGGACACGCAGGGTGTCGTCGCCGTCGAACTCGCCTCGGGAGGATAAGAGCAAGCCTGAGCCAAGGCCCAGGCTTGAGCCGCGGGATGTCTACATGGCTGCCTTCGTCGACGTCGAGGCGCCGGACTTCACGCTGTCTGAACTGGGCAAGAATGTGCAGGATCCGAAAGCGGCGCCGGTCGCACCTCGCCTGGATCTTTCAGGCCTGAGCCTGGCGCCTGAAGGTAGCGATATGGGCCAGATCAAATCGGTCGAGCCTGTGCTGATCCCGGATATCTCCCACCTTAAATTGGCCTGACGAAGTCCATCATCTGTAGCAATCAGGCTCGCCGATGGCAGTGAATCGAGAGACGCCACCGGCAAACCGGACTGCTACAGGTTCAGACCATATAGGCCGCGCAGCATTTCTTGAATTTCTGTTCGCTGCCACACGGGCAGGCATCGTTGCGTCCGGCCTTGAGCTGCACGGTCGGATCTATGAAATACCAACGACCGTTGTTCTGAACGAACGCCGAACGCTCCCGATGACTATGTTCGCCTGTCCCATCGTGCCAGCGCGCGGTAAATGTGACGAAGGCGTGTTCCGGTTTGCCGCCCAGCAACTGCGCGCCCTCTACTTCAAGGCCGAGCCAGGTGCTTTGCGCGCTCCATTGGCTGATCGACGCGCGATCCAGGCTGTTCTTCTGCACCGGCAACGTCGTGTCCAGCAGATAGTCCACCAGGCCCAGGACGTAGGCGCTGTAGCGCGAGCGCATCAACGCCTCGGCGCATGGCGCAGCCAGTCCTGCGTGATAACGGCCGCAGCAGCCGTCCAGAAGATTACCGCTGCCACAGGGACAGATTGCACTGCTCATGATGCGTGTCTCACCACCAATACTTGCCAAAATTCTCCGGATTCGCCCAGAACTTCGCGTTCAGCCAATCGGGTACCTGTTTGTATTCGCGCAGGTCGTAAGTGAAGAGGGTCAGCACCTGTTCGTCCCTGGCGAAGCGTTCACTGGCTTGCAGTGCCAGCGAATAAAAATCCGTGGCCTGCCAGCCACAGGCCTTCATATCGGCCAGTACAGCAATCCGGCTGGCGTTGAGGTTGCGAATCCCGCCGAGCAATTCCAAGCCTGCGCGTTTGGGGATGTGCTCCAGGCAATCGACGACCAGCGCCAGATCGAAACGCTGAGCGGCGATTTCAGCGGGCAGTAAGCCAGGCGCCGCTTGCGCGAGTTCCGTGTCCGGATGGGCGTCCTGAAAGGCTTGCAGGGCCGGGAAGCTGTCCGCGCCGATCAGCAACAGACGCTTGGGCGCATAGCGGTCGAGCAGGGCGGCCAGCGCCTGTTGTGGCGTGCGGGTGGAAAAACTGTCGGTCATCGAAATCCCTCATTGAGCCAGCAAGGTTAGCCTGCTGAATCTTCACGGCATAGAGGTTGTTACCCTTTCAGCACGAACCGCGTTGCTGGGCAAGTCTCGCCAGGCGAGGCGCAGCACGAAGGGAATGGTGTTCCCTTTCCAAGTCCTGCAACGGCGCACGGCGAGATTTGCGCGCAACCCGGAGGGTGGGTGCGTTTTCCCGCGACGCTGCGTTTCTCGACACTCATTTGGAATAACCAAACTTCGTGTTCCGTGCCTTGCTTCGCGGGAAACGGGCTCCGCCGCGGTAGTGCTGACAGGGAAACAGCTCTGGGGCTTGAACTTTTCAATTGATCGCCATGACAAAGCGTACGGAGTGAAGGCAAAAGGCTATTTCTAAAAGAACCCGCTCGAAAAGCCATAAAACCGCCGATATCAGGGTGGCAAATGGCCCCAACGGCGTCTTTACTCCATTCCAGTCGGTTTTAGCCGATACCAAAGGAGAAGAACTGTATGAGCATGATTCGGACAGCGTTACCTCTGATTTTGGTTACCAGTGTATTGACGGGCTGTGCCGGCTTGCAAAAGACCGACTGGCCTCTCTGTGCTGCCGGCGGCGTTCTTAGCGGTGCGGCGATTGGTGCATTCCAGTCGGCTTCCGTCGCGGCCGGCCTGGGTGGTGCGGTAGGTGTGATGGCGGGCGCCTATTGCTGGGCGCATGGTGATGGCGATGATGATGGCGATGGCGTGCTCAACAGCGTCGACAAGTGCCCGAATACACCAAAAGGTACACCGGTCGATGCGACTGGCTGCCCAATCGTGACGCCTGCTCCTGAGCCGGTTGCCGCTCCGGTCGTGCTTCCCAAGGAAGAAGTGATCACCATCCGTGATGTGCACTTCGAGTTCAACAAGGCGACGCTGACTCCGGGCGATAAGCAACAGCTGGATCTGGTGGCGACCAAGCTGAAAACCGAGGCGCCTAATGTGCAGCTGCACGTGAGTGGCCACACGGACAGCGTGGGCAGTGATGCCTATAACCAGAAACTGTCGGAAAAACGTGCGCATTCGGTGACTGATTACCTGATCAGCTCGGGTATTGCTCGCAGCGCGTTTGTGTCGGTGGAAGGTGATGGCGAGAGCCGTCCCGTGGCAGATAACAAGACTGCTGAAGGGCGTGCATTGAACCGTCGTGTCGAGATCAAGATCAACCGTTGATTGAGCTTTGTGTCGTCAGGAAGACCCCGGCCTTTGTGTCGGGGTTTTCTTTTTTTTGTGGGGATTTTTCGGGTGTTGGGATGGGGTGTATATCCGTTATGCGGTGGTGCGGGTCAGGGTTCTGCTTAACGGCAGAAGTTTCGCCTTCGGCGAGTTACTTGGAAAAGCACCCCAAGGGACCAAGGGGGCTTGCTGCTAGTTTGGCCCGACTTCGTCGGGTTCCCTTACTCCGGCGACGCTCCGTGGGCCCTCCGCCATCCATGACCGGGGGCGGCTGTCGCGGCATCCATGCCGCTCGGCCCACGGACCGCCGCCTGCGTTTGGCCTGCATCCAAGTCGCGATTGGCGGTGTCTGGACTGGCGTGGGATAAGGTCCAGAACAGGATCAAACGCAAATTTCGGGTCTTGACGCAATCCCCAGTGGGAGACGTCGGAGGCTACGACGGCAGCGAAAGCGGTGTGTCCCCACGACCCATCAATACCTGACCCACCGAATTGGCCAGCGACACCACTGCTCATGGTCCTGCTGCGTGCCGAATTTCATACCCCGGCCTGCATCCACATCAAACCTGCGGTATTTGAAATGATCCTCTGGCATAGTCGCTACCGTCGCCGTACTGTGCGCAAAGCATTTTTTGCAGCACCGAAATAACAAAACAGCAGGGGCGTGTCATGAAGGTGGTTTGGGGGTTGGGGAAAGTCTTGACGTTGGGATTCTGGGCGGTGGTACTGGTCAACCAGACTGTCGTTTTGCCGATTCCCTTCGGTATGTTGATCAAACTGGCCGGTAGCCTTTTGCTGCTGACCCACGTGATGGAATTGTTTCTCTTCAGCGGCAGCCTGCGGGGGCGTTCGCATCCCTGGTTCGACCGTGTGCAGATTCTGATTTTCGGTATTTTCCATCTGCAATCCTTCGGTCGCCGCCAGGCGGAGGTTCACCATGCGTAACGCGTTACTGATGACGGCGGGCCTGCTGTCGGCCTTGGGCAGCTCTCTGGTTATGGCCCAGAGCATCTCGGTGGAGACTCACTCGCTGATGCGTCTGCCGAGCAACGCCAGCGTTGTGCAGCTGGACCGTCTGGAAGTGGCCGATTACGGCACGCTGCTGATCCCTGCCGGACTGACCGAAGTGCGAGTCGGGCAACTGGTGATGGGCCATGAGTCGCGCATCGCTATCGTGCCGAGCGCCGAGCCGTTTAACTTGCAAGTCAAGCAGGGCGATCTGGGCAGTGGGGCGCAGATCACCGCGCGTGGCGCGCCGGGGACTTTCGAGAAAGCGCCGTTGCCGGGCCGTAGTCTCAACTTGCGGATTGAAGGGTTGAATGCAGACGAGCTGTCGATTGATGCTCGTGGTGGCGCAGGATCGCCGGGGTATGTCGGCCTGGACGGCGGCAACGGTCAGGAGCCGGGCTGTACCTGGGGTGCGGCGAGTCGTGGTTTCGATGGCGATAACGGCGGCAATGGCCATGACGGCGCCCCCGGTGGGTTGGTACGCCTGGAATTGCCTCAGTCTTTTCCGGATGAGCGCGTGAACGTCAACGTGCAGGGCGGTGCCGGCGGTATTGGCGGGGAAGGCGGGCGTGGCGGTAAGGGCGGGGCGTCCAAGGGTTGTGTCGTCTATCGCACCGATGGGGCCAAATCCGGCAAGAACGGCGAGAAAGGCCAGTCCGGCGCCGTCGGGCCTGCGGGTTCTGTGAGTGTACGCAAGCTGTAACGTCGCATCGCTCATTTGCAGCCGCACGGCCTGGCGATCATGGCGATTTCACCAATGGCGCATCACCTGTGGGTGCGAGCTTGCTCGCGAATGGGCCGGTACATCCGCGACAACTCGTGCGGCTTGAACATTGCCTTCGTGAGCAAGCTCACTCCCACGGGGTGCTCGGTAACCTCTAAAATCCCGGCCGGGCCGCCGCGATCGCAACCACCGCAATCCCTACCAGCAGATTGATACCCACCAAAAGCCGAATCCCGCCGAGCGCTGCCGCACCGTCGGCCCATTGCTCGGCGTCCACCGCCTTGCGCAACTGCGGCAGATTCAGTGTCGAAATCCTCAGAAACAACGCCACCATCACCACATAGAGCCCGATCATCACCTGTACATAACGCGGCGCGGTCTGAAAACCGCTGAAGTTGATGTTGATCATGCCTATCCCGGTCACCGGCAACATGATCACCGCGCACCATACCCAGACAAAGAATCTTGGAAAAACCTGCACCCACAGCTTCAGTCGCGCCGGGCCTTCCAGGGCGGCGATGACCGCTGGTCGCAGAATCATCCACGCGAAAAACATCCCTCCCACCCACAAAACAGCGAATAGCACGTGCAAGACGTAGACAAAGGCTACAGGTGACATCGAGAACTCCGATCTGCGCAGAAAGAATTAGCGCGGTATGATAGCCGCCCGCTGCAACCACTGATAATTTATCCAGCGGTTTTTTCACTTGTAACCGTGCGACGCCGAGCCAACGACCCAGCCCATGATCAGTACCGAACTCAAATCCCAGATTCAGGGCGCGTATTCGCGTTTCCTCGAAGCCAAGAGCCTCAAGCCTCGCTACGGCCAGCGTTTGATGATTGCCGAGGTGGCCAAGGTGCTGGGCGATATAGACACCGACGAGGAAGGCCGTCGTTCGGGCGACCCGGCGGTGGTCGCGGTAGAGGCGGGGACCGGTACCGGCAAGACCGTGGCCTACGCAATCGCGGCGATTCCCACGGCAAAGGCTGCTGGCAAGCGTCTGGTGATCGCAACGGCAACCGTCGCGCTGCAGGAGCAGATCGTCCATAAGGACCTGCCCGACCTGATGCGCAACAGCGGCCTGAGCTTTACCTTCTCGCTGGCCAAGGGGCGCGGCCGTTACATGTGCCTGTCCAAGCTCGACATGCTGCTGCAGGAAGGCAATGCACAGAGCGCTACCGCTCAGCTTTTCGAGGAGGAAGGCTTCAAGATCGAGGTCGATGAAGCCAGCCAGAAGCTGTTCACCACCATGATCGAAAAGCTCGCCGGCAATAAATGGGACGGCGACCGCGACAGTTGGCCTCAGGAGCTGGCCGATCAGGACTGGGCGCGACTGACCACTGATCACAGCCAATGCACCAACAGACATTGTCCGAATTTTCAGCAGTGCGCCTTCTATAGAGCGCGCGAAGGCATGGGAAAGGTCGATGTCATCGTCACCAACCACGACATGGTCCTTGCCGACCTGGCGCTGGGCGGCGGGGCCGTGTTGCCTGATCCACGGGACACGCTTTATGTGTTCGACGAAGGTCATCACCTGCCCGATAAAGCCATCGGCCACTTCGCGCATTTCAGTCGTCTGCGTTCAACCGCCGACTGGCTGGAGCAGACCGCCAAGAACCTCACCAAATTGCTGGCTCAGCATCCACTGCCTGGCGATCTGGGCAAGCTGATCGAGCAGGTGCCGGAGCTGGCCCGCGAGATCAAGACCCATCAGCAGTTCATGTTCACGGCATGTGAGCAACTGGCCGATTTCAAGGCCGGTGAGGACATGGAGGGCCGTGAGCGCCCGCGTCATCGCTTCGTCGGCGGCGTGGTGCCTGAGCACATGCGTGAGATGGGCATCGAGCTGAAAAAGGGGTTTGCCCGACTCGACGACCTGTTCACGCGTCTCACCGAATTGCTCAAGGAAGGCATGGATGGCGAAGTCAACATTGGCATCGCCAGCCATCAGGCCGAAGAGTGGTATCCGCTGTTCGGCAGCCTGCTGGCCCGGGCTCATGGCAACTGGGAACTCTGGACCGCGTTCACCGTTGAAGACCCGGAAAACAGCCCGCCCATGGCGCGCTGGCTGACGCTGGCCGAAAGCGGTTCGTTGTTCGATATCGAGGTCAACGCCAGCCCGATCCTCGCGGCCGAGATGCTGCGCCGGAATCTATGGAATGTGGCCTACGGCGCGCTGGTCACCTCCGCGACCCTGACCGCGCTGGGCAAGTTCGACCGCTTCCGCATGCGCGCCGGGCTGCCCAAGGACGCGGTTACCGCCGTTGTGCCAAGCCCGTTCCATCACGCCGACGCCGGCGTGCTGCGGGTGCCTGACCTCAAGGCCGACCCGCGCAACGCTGCCGAACACACGGCGGCGATCATTCGCGAACTGCCGGATCTGGTAGAGGGTTCCAAGGGTACGCTGGTGTTGTTCTCTTCACGCAAACAGATGCAGGAGGTGTTTGACGGCCTGGAGCGTGACTGGCGCAAGCGCGTGTTCATTCAGGGCAACCTCTCCAAACAGGAAACCCTCAACAAGCACAAGGCACGGGTCGATGGCGGCGACGAGAGCGTCCTGTTCGGCCTGGCCAGCTTCGCCGAAGGTGTCGACCTGCCGGGCGCTTACTGCGAGCACGTGGTCATCGCCAAGATTCCGTTCGCCGTGCCGGATGACCCGGTCGAAGCCGCGCTGGCCGAATGGATCGAGGCCCGAGGCGGCAATCCGTTCATGGAAATCGCCGTACCCGATGCTTCATTGCGCCTGATTCAAGCCTGCGGTCGGCTGCTGCGGACCGAGAAGGACCGGGGCATCATCACCCTGCTGGATCGGCGGGTGGTTACCCAGCGCTACGGCAAGGCCATCCTCAACGCACTGCCGCCATTTCGCCGGGAAATTTCCTGAGTGATGTTCGGGATGAAACGCACTTGATCGGGTCTTAACTGTCGCCGACTGGTCTTGATCCTGATGAGTCAGTCATGGCCTCTTCGTGAGCAAGCTCACTCCCACAGATCGGGTTCCGTCGGATGCAAACCGAAGGCGCCACGCACTGTGGGAGTGAGCTTGCTCACGAAAGCGATATCTGCCTCTCACCGTTCTGGGACTGGGCTGGGATTAAGGCCCGCCGATCATCAAGGAGTACCCGATCACATGGTTCGTCGTTGGTTGTCTGCCGTCCTGGCCATTGCTTGCGCAGGATCCGTATGTGCCGCGCCCATCGGCCAGCAGACGCTGTTCAATTTCGTCCGGCCCGCCGATGTGGTGCAGGTCACGACCCAGGATGCGAGCCTGCCCCAGGCCAACGCCGAGCAAACGGCCGAGGGTGAAGTGCTGCGTCGTGTCACTTTCAATCCCGGCGCCAGACCCAACCTGCGCCTGACCCCGCAAAACGGTGTTTGGGACTGGAGTGGTGACAGCGCAATGACCTTGCGCCTGCAAAGCGCGATGGACTGGGCGCTGACACTTTATGTGCAAATCCAGAGCAGCGACGGCAAAACCCTCAACAGTCGCATCGATCTGCCGGCCGGTCCTGCTCAAACCCTGATCGTGCCGCTCAAGCCCAGTTCTGCGCTGAGCGAAGGCATGCGCGCCGGGCCGCCAATGCCGTGGACTTATGAGGGCCAACGCGTATTGCTGGCCGACACCGACGGCGAGCTGAATGCGGGTCAGGTGACGTCGGTGACCGTGTCCATGTCGCAACCCAATGTCGCGCAAAGCGTGCTGATCGAGAAGTTCGGGGTACAGGAAGACGACACGATTCAAAAGGCTGCCTACAGTAATCTGCTCGACGGCTACGGTCAGTACACCCGCGGCAAGTGGCCGGAAAAGATTTCCAGCGACGATCAACTCAAGAGCCTGGCCAGCAAGGAGCAACAACAGCTCAAGGCCTGGCTGAAGGATCGTCCGCCACACGACAAATATGGCGGCCTACTGGAAGGGCCGGCTTTCGAGGCCAAGGGCTTTTTCCGCACAGAAAAGCGTGATGGACGCTGGTACCTGGTGACCCCGGAAGGCCATCCGTTCTATTCGCTGGGGGTCAATGCCATCACCGCGAATGACAGCCAGACCTATGTCGAAGGCCGCGAATCGATGTTCGCCAGCCTGCCGGGTGACGACGATCCGCTGGCTGCGTTCTACGGCACGGGTGATGACAACCGCCAGACGGGTGCCAACAAGGACCGGCAGTTCGATCAAGGCCGCTGGTTCGATTTCTACGGCGCCAACCTGCAGCGCACCTATGGCGTACCCAAGTGCGTCGAGGTTCTCAGACCTGCATCTGCGATCGATGAGGATGAAGAGACGGATGCGTCGGTGAATGACGCCAGTGACGATCGGAAAAATCCCGTACCCTCGCCCGAAAAGCCTGTCTCGCAACCCGCAGTGGAATGCAAACCGGTGAATCTGGACGGCGAACGCTGGGTCGGCCACACCCTGCAGCGCCTTAAGGCCTGGGGCTTCAACACCATCGGCAACTGGAGCGAACCCGCTCTGGAAAACAAGGATCGCGTGCCTTACACCCTGCCGCTGTCCATCGTCGGCGATTACGTCAGCATCAGCACCGGCCATGATTGGTGGGGCGGGATGCCCGATCCGTTCGATCCGCGCTTTGCCATGGCGACCGAGCGTGCCGTGGCCATCGCCGCCCGAGATCATCGTGACGATCCCTACCTGATTGGCTATTTCGCCGACAACGAACTGGCGTGGGCAGCCCCCGGTGATCGCCCGGAAGATCGCTATGCGCTGGCCTATGGCACGCTGAAACTGACCACGGATGTCCCGGCCAAGCGTGCCTTTCTCAAGCAACTGCGTGACAAGTACCGCAATCAGGAAGGCCTTTCGAAGGCCTGGGGCATTGATTTGCCCGCTTGGGAACTGATGGAGGATCCGGGCTTCGAGCCGCCATTGCCGAGCCCGGAACACCCGGAGATCGAAAGTGACCTCAAGGACTTCCAGCGCCTGTTCGCCGAGACCTATTTCAAGACCATTTCCGACGCGCTGAAATGGCACGCGCCCAACCATCTGCTGCTCGGCGGTCGCTTTGGTGTCAGCTCGCCAGAAGCCATCGGGGCCTGCGCCAAATACTGCGACGTCCTGAGCTTCAACCTCTACACGCCAAAGCCGCAGGATGGCGTGGACTTCGCCAAACTGCGCGAGCTCGACAAACCGGTACTGGTCAGTGAATTCCATTTCGGCTCGCGTGATCGGGGGCCATTCTGGGGTGGGGCGATGGAAGTGCCACGAGAAGAAGATCGCGGTCCGGCTTACGCCAACTTCCTGAAAAACGCCTTGTCCGAACCCTCCATCGTCGGCGTGCACTGGTTCCAGTACCTGGACCAGCCCGCAACAGGGCGCGTGCTCGACGGCGAAAACGGGCATCTGGGACTGGTGGGAATTACCGATGTGCCATACCAGGGATTCGTCGAGGCCGTACGCAAGGCCAATGGGCAGGCGGGGGATGTGGTTGGCAAGGTTGCCGCGAAAGCTCCCTGATCGACACATCTCCTTGTAGGAGCGCGCTTGCCCGCGGCCAGCACAGGGTCGTCAGGCAAACCGCAGTCGCGGGTAAGCGCGCTCCTACAACATGTATGGCTGCGGGGACGGTTCCCAAATCCTCCAATCGCTGGAACAATGCACGACATTTCGTGCAGGCGGACCGGGGAGCCATACCGTGCAGATTCAAGGTCATTTCGAACTTCAATTCGAAGCGGTGCGCGAGGCTTTCGCGGCACTGTTCGACGATCCGCAGGAGCGCGGAGCGGCGTTATGCGTGCAGGTCGGCGGGCAGACCGTGCTGGATCTATGGGCAGGCACGGCGGACAAGGACGGCGCCGAGATCTGGCACAGCGACACGATCGCCAATCTGTTTTCCTGTACCAAGACCTTCACGGCTGTCACTGCCCTGCAAATGGTCGGCGAGGGCAAGCTGAACCTGGACGAACCCGTCTCGCGCCTGTGGCCCGAGTTTGCAGCCGCTGGCAAACAGTCCATCACCTTGCGCCATTTGCTGTGCCATCAGGCCGGTCTGCCGGCCATCCGCGAGATGCTTCCCGCCGAGGCGCTTTACGACTGGCAGGCCATGACCAACGCCCTGGCTGCCGAGGAACCTTGGTGGACACCGGGCCAGGGCCACGGATATGCCGCAATCACCTATGGCTGGCTAGTCGGTGAAGTCATTCGCCGCGCTGACGGGCGTGGACCGGGCGAGTCCATTGCTGCGCGCATTTCGCGTCCGCTGGGTCTGGATTTCCATGTCGGCCTGCCCGACGAAGAATTTCACCGTGTCGCTCATATTGCCCGCGGCAAGGGCAATGTCGGCGATGAAGCCGCCCAGCGACTGTTGCAGGCGACGATGCGCGAGCCGACCTCCATGACTGCGCGTGCCTTCACCAATCCGCCGTCGATCATGACCAGCACCAACAAACCGGAGTGGCGGCGCATGCAACAACCTGCCGCCAACGGTCATGGCAATGCCCGCAGCCTTGCTGGGTTCTACGCCGCGCTGCTCGATGGCAGCCTGCTCGACGCCGAGCTGATCAACGAGCTGACTCGCGAGCACAGCCTCGGCCAGGACAAAACCTTGCTCACCCAGACCCGGTTCGGCCTGGGCTGCATGCTTGACCAGCCGACGGTGCCCAACGCGACCTTTGGATTGGGCGCAAAAGCGTTCGGCCATCCGGGCGCGGGCGGTTCGGTTGGCTTCGCCGACCCGGAACGGGATGTGGCCTTCGGTTTCGTTACCAACACGTTGGGCCCTTATGTGCTGATGGATCCTCGAGCACAGGGTCTGGTTCGGGCGCTTGGTGAGTGTTTGCAATAACTATCGCTGATAAGTGCTTGTTCTACCGACTGTCAGTTAAATCGCCCATATCGGAACCGTAGGGCGGTTTCCTTTTCCAAATCGGCGTTTATGCGTGTTATATGGGCGCTGCTTCGTTCATTTTCTGATCAATTATTTGTGTGAGTCACCTATGTCTGCCAATAAAAGTCTCGCATTTGCTTTGTGCCTCGCCGTCACCGGTTGCGCACAGACACCTCAGGATCAATCGGCAAGCAACGATCATTGGTGGTCGTTCGGAGCCGGCAAAAGCACCGACGCCGCACCGGCTGCTGCGCCGGTAAAACCTGCCAGCCCGGCCGCCGCGGAAGTCGCCAAGACAGACGCCGAGAGCGGTACGCACTGGTACTGGCCATTCGGTTCCGACCACGGCACTACCGACAAGAAACCTGAGCTGTCCGCCACCCAGCCTACTGCCAAGCCCGCGGTTGCCAAGGCTGACGAGGGCGACAAGTGGTGGTGGCCGTTCGGTAACAGCGAAGCCAAAAAAGACGCAGCGCCCGCCGTGCCCAAGGTTGACCCAAAAGTTACCCAGGCTTGGCTTGACCAGTACGAGCCAAAGGTGCGTGAAGCGATAAAGGACAGCAAGTTCCAGTTCGAACGCCGCGAAGATGTGCTGGTCGTGACCGCGCCTGTGGACAGCACCTTTAACCCGGATCGTCCGGAAATGCTGCTGCCGATCAACCTTGGCCCAATCACTCGCATGGCCAAGGTCGTGGAAGGCGATCAGAAAACTGCGATTCTGGTACTGGGTCACAGCGACGTGGCCAGCGATACCAACCTCAAGATCAGCCAGCAACGCGCACAGTCGGTGGCGGCGATCTTCCGTCTGAGTGGTCTGGAGCGCAATCGGCTGAATCTGCGCGGCATGGGTGCAGTAATGCCTCGCGCGGCGGATGACAGCGCCGCGGGTCGGGCGCTGAACCGTCGTGTGGAAATTATCATGACGCCGCAAGACACCATGGTCGCGCTGATGGCCAAGTACAACCTGCCACCGTCTCCAACGCTGGTCGCGGTGCAGCAACAAGCCAAGGCAGCTGTCGCACCGGCCCCGGCTGCTGCCGCCGCCCAAGCCAAATCTGCCGCTCCTGCGAAGAAAACTGCCGCAGCCAAAACGCCTGCTGCGAAAAAAGCTCCGGCCAAAAAAGCCGCACCTGCCAAGGCCAAGGCCACTCCAGCCAAGGCAGCCACCAAGAAACCGGCTGCCGATGCGCAAGCGAGCGCCAACTGAGGGTAATATCGGTATCCCGCTCACGGACACCGATTAAGGAAGGCAGTGATGAGCCAGCGTCTGGCTGATATGCGTCGCAACTACGCTCGCGAAGGTTTGACCGAATCGCAAGCGCCGGAAGAACCTTTTACGTTGTTCCATCAGTGGTTCGACGAGGCGGTGAAAACCGAACAGGCGCCGGTCGAGGCCAATGCCATGACCTTGGCGACCGTCGATGTAGATGGTCGCCCTCACTGCCGGGTCCTGTTGCTCAAGGGCCTCGATGCACAAGGCTTTACCTTCTTCAGCAATTATCAGAGTGCCAAGGGTCAGCAACTGGAGGCTCGGCCATTTGCAGCCATGACCTTCTTCTGGCCGACTCTGGAGCGCCAGGTGCGCATCGAAGGCAAGGTCGTCAAAGCCTCCCACGAAGAATCCGATGCCTACTTCCAGGTTCGTCCGCTGGGCAGCCGCCTGGGTGCGTGGGCCTCGCCGCAAAGTCGGGTTATCGCCGATCGCGCCGAACTCGAAGGCTTGCTCAAGGCCACCGAAGAGCGTTTCAGCGACACGCAACCTGACTGCCCGGATCACTGGGGCGGCTATCGCTTGGTGCCGGACCGTATCGAGTTCTGGCAAGGTCGCCCGAGCCGTCTTCATGACCGCCTGAACTACCGCCTGACTGATGGGCAGTGGACTCGCGAACGTCTCGCGCCGTAACAACTCGGCGGCCCGCACGACGTTTTCTTTGAATCTATCCGGCCAGCCGTCGTCCATACTTGTAGACAAGGCGCCTTTCTGTATAGCGCCTGAATGAACGTAAATTATCGGTACAGGTCCGTGACACCGCTTGGTGCCGCAGAGTCTAATGATTACCTGTTCCTCTGGAGGCAAATGTTATGCGTAAGTCTGTTCTGTTGGTTGCGTCGTTCACCGCCATGGCGTTGACACTGGGCGGTTGTACTTCGAGCCTGACCGGCGACTCGTATTCCCGTGAAGAAGCTCGCCAAGTGCAGACCGTGCGGCTGGGCACCATCGAATCGCTACGTCCAGTGAAAATCGAAGGTACCAAGACCCCCATCGGTGCCGGTGCTGGTGCGATTGTCGGCGGTGTAGGCGGTAGTGCCATTGGTGGCGGCCGCGGCAGCATCGTGACTGCGGTCATTGGTGCGGTAGCCGGTGGTCTGCTCGGTTCGATGACTGAAGAAGGCCTGACACGTACTCAGGGCGTCGAAATCACCGTGCGTGAAGATGACGGCAGCATGCGTGCCTATGTGCAGCAGGTGCAGGAAAACGAAATCTTCCGCGTTGGTGATCGTGTACGCATCATGACCGTCAATGGCACCAGCCGCGTTACACGCTGATCGGCATTGAAGATGCACCGAGCGGATTGAATGTAATACCCGCGTACACAAAAACGCCCCGATCAGTCGGGGCGTTTTTGCTTGTGAACTCAGGGATTTCGCCTACGAATCAATGTTTTCGGATTACCGGTTTTCGGCTGGCTAGCGCAGTTACGGCATAGCCGATCAAGGCGGCAAGGATGGAGCCTGTGAGGATGCCCATGCGGTCCATCCCAGCGAACTCACTTTCTCCAGGCACGAACGCCAGCGAGCCTACGAACAGACTCATGGTGAAGCCAATCCCGCACAGAATCGACACGCCCATCACCTGACCCCAATTCGCGCCTATCGGCAGCGCGGCCAGGCCGGTCTTGATTGCCAGCCAGGTCAGGCCAAACACGCCCAGTGTCTTGCCCAACAGCAGACCCATCGCGATGCCCAGCGGTACGTGGTGGGTAAAGCTGTCCAGGGTGACCCCGCTCAGGGATACCCCGGCGTTGGCAAAGGCAAAAAGGGGCAGGATGCCGTAGGCGACCCAGGGATGCAGGCCATGTTCCAGCTGCTGCAGAGGGGAGGGTAGGTCCCTGGCGGTCTTGAGTGGGATGCAGAACGCCAGAACGACGCCCGCCAGCGTGGCGTGCACGCCGCTCTTGAGGACGCACACCCACAGCACCACGCCCACAACCAGATATGGCGCAAGCTTCACAATGCCCAGCCGATTCATCGCGATCAGCGTGGCAATCGAGGCGGCCGCCAGTGCCAGTGACAGGTTGGACAGTTCGCCCGAGTAGAACAGGGCGATAACGATGATCGCCCCCAGATCATCGATGATGGCCAGGGTCATCAGAAATAGTTTGAGCGACACCGGCACGCGTTTGCCGAGCAGGGCCAGCACGCCAAGGGCGAAGGCGATGTCGGTCGCCATAGGGATCGCCCAACCGCTCATGGCGGCAGGATTGTCGTTATTCAAGGCCCAGAAAAACAGCGCAGGAACCACCATGCCGCCGATGGCTGCGGCACCGGGTAGGACGATTTGCGAGGGACGCGCCAGATGGCCCTGAATCACCTCACGTTTGACCTCCAGTCCGATGAGCAGGAAGAACAGTGCCATCAGCCCATCGTTGATCCACAACAGCAGCGGCTTGGCAATTTTCAGCGCACCGATCTGCGCCACTACGGGGACTTCGAGCAGGCCGTTGTAGAGCCACGAAAGGGGCGAGTTATTGACGAGCAGAGCCAGGCCGGCCGCAGCGATCAACAACAGACCGCCAGCCGCCTCCAGCTGAAAAAAACGTTTGAATGTGTAGCGTACGAACAAGGTCACGCTCCGTGGACATGCGCAAGGGGAGCGACACCGTACTCTGTGTTCTTATTTCTGAAAACAGAAGTTATATTCGATTTTGTTATTAAAAATCGACGTCAAACGTGTATACAGAAAGTCTGTAATTTTCATTACAAAATGCTGCAGGACATGTTCAACGCGGTGTGTAGGAAGTTTCAGAAGACCCTGTAGCAGAACGGCCTGCCGAAGGCAGCGAATTCAAAGCCGCTACCGTCGGCAAACGGAACGTCGCCCGGCCGGGCTAATAAAGGTCGAGCATTACTCGACAATCCCCAACATGCTTCGGGCCAGTGCCTCGGCAATCCGAATCCCGTCGACACCTGCTGACAGGATCCCGCCTGCGTACCCTGCGCCTTCGCCGGCCGGGAACAGGCCTTTGACGTTCAGGCTTTGCATGTCGGCGCCACGGGTGATACGCAGCGGCGATGAAGTGCGGGTCTCGATGCCGGTGAGCACCGCGTCGTGCTGCGAGAAGCCTTTGATCTGCTTGTCGAACGCGGGCAGCGCTTCACGAATCGCCTCGATCGCGAACGCGGGCAGGGCGTCGGCAAGGTCGGTAAGTTTCACTCCAGGCTTGTAGGATGGTTCCACTTCACCCAATTGTGTCGAGGCTTTGCCTGCGATGAAATCGCCGACCAATTGCGCAGGTGCCTCATAGTTTTCGCCGCCCATGACGTAGGCATGAGACTCCAGTCGCTCCTGCAATTCGATACCGGCAAGCGGGCTGCCCGGATAATCCTCGTCCGGCGTGATGCCGACCACGATCCCCGAGTTGGCGTTGCGCTCGTTACGCGAGTACTGACTCATGCCGTTGGTGACCACGCGGTTCGGCTCGGATGTCGCCGCAACCACGGTGCCGCCGGGGCACATGCAGAAGCTGTACACCGAGCGACCATTTTTTGCGTGGTGCACCAGTTTGTAGTCGGCGGCACCGAGTTTCGGATGACCTGCGTATTTGCCCAGCCGCGCGCGGTCGATCAGGCCTTGCGGGTGCTCGATGCGGAAACCTACCGAGAACGGCTTGGCCTCCATGTAAACGCCGCGGCCGTGAAGCATACGAAACGTGTCGCGGGCGCTGTGGCCCAGGGCCAGGATCACATGTCTGGAGTCGATCCGCTCGCCGCTGTCGAGCACCACCCCGTGCAACTGACCGTCCTCGATCAGCACGTCGGTGACGCGCTGCTGGAAGCGCACTTCACCGCCCAATGCTTCGATCTGCTGGCGCATGTTTTCGACCACGCCGGTCAGGCGGAACGTACCGATGTGCGGCTTGCTGACGTAAAGGATTTCCTCCGGCGCGCCAGCCTTGACGAACTCATGCAGCACCTTGCGACCGTGAAATTTCGGGTCTTTGATCTGGCTGTAGAGCTTTCCGTCGGAGAAGGTGCCTGCGCCGCCCTCGCCGAATTGCACGTTGGATTCGGGGTTGAGCACGCTCTTGCGCCACAGGCCCCAAGTGTCTTTGGTACGCTGACGCACTTCCTTGCCGCGTTCGAGGATGATCGGCTTGAAGCCCATCTGCGCCAGCAGCAGGCCGGCGAAGATGCCGCACGGGCCGAAACCGACCACCAGCGGACGTTCGGTCAGATCGTGAGGGGCCTGCCCGACGACTTTATAACTGACATCCGGCGCCGGGCCGACGTGATTGTCGTGGCTCAGGCGTTTGAGCAGAGCGGCTTCGTCGCGCACTTGAAAGTCGATGGTGTAGATGAATTGCAGTTCGCTGGATTTCTTGCGCGCGTCATAGCTGCGCTTGAACAGGGTGAAGTCCAGGAGCTCGGCACTGTCGATGCCCAGGCGTTGCGCGAGCGCGGGGCGCAGCTGTTCGTCCGCGTGGTCCAGCGGCAGTTTGAGTTCGGTGATTCGTAACATTGAAAGGTCCGGTTTCGGGCCGCAGGATCGGCCCGGCAGCGCTACAAGAACCGGCGATTATAAGCCAGATCACTCAGGAAACGGTGACCGAACCGGGTCAGTGGTGCTTTTGCAGGAGCGCGCTTGCCCGCGACGGCGGTGTGTCAGTCGTCTCTCCAGCGCTGACACACCGCGATCGCGGGCAAGCGCGCTCCTACAGAGGACAGGCTTCAATCATTGCGCATCGCGCCGAAATACGCACAGCCGCGCTGAACCTGACCGTTGACGCGCAATTCGGCGGTCAGATGCTGCACCGAGCCGTTGGCAGGGTCGACACAACGCTGCGGCGCGACATACAACTCTACATGCTGGTCGTTGGCGTCGGTGATCAGGTTGAAGCGTCCTTCGGGCATTTGCTCTTCCATGTATGGCACGGCGAACGGCTCCAGACCTTCACGTTCCAGCACCAGACCCTTGCCGCTGGCGTTGAGATTCCATTTCGGGCCATTGCCGCTGGCGTGAATGGTCAGGCGCTTGAAGTTGGGATCTTCACACGCATCGCTCGGACGCTCGACGCGATACAGCTGAAAGACATCAGCCTGGCCATCGCTGCCCTGGGCCTTGCTTGCGACGAAATTGCCGCGCACGTCGGCAAACGCCTTGCCGCTTTTATCCACTACCGAAGCTGCTTCCTGCAGGATGCCAGTGTTGCCTTTGTCGATCACGGCATAGCGGCGCTGTTCGTTGCACGGCTGGAAGAACAACTTGCCGCCGTCGCCGCTGAGGGTGCCCTGCATGCGGATCATGCCCGCAGTGGAAACCTTGCTGTCGGCCGATTGCGAGGGCAGCAACTGGCAGCCGGCGAAGAGGGGCAGCAAGGCGAATATCAGGACGGAACGAGCAGCGAACATGTGGCGGTCTCCAGACAAGTGCCGCCACGTTACTCAGGCTGCTCGTTCATCACAAGAGGTGATTAACCGACGTGATAGGTCTGTCCGGTCTGCAGCCCCTCGACGCTTTTAGCGTACGCCAGCGCCACATCGGCTCCCGAAACCGGCTTGAAGCCGCGGAAATACGGCGCGTAACTGCCCATGGCTTCGATCAGCACGTTGGGGCTGACCGAGTTGACGCGCATGCCCCGTGGCATCTCGATCGCCGCTGCACAGACGAATGCATCGATGGCGCCGTTGACCAGGCTGGCCGACGCCCCGGTGCGGATCGGGTCATGGCTGGTGATGCCGGTGGTGAAGGTGAACGAGGCGCCATCGTTGGCGAATTCGCGGCCGATCAGTAGCAGGTTTACCTGGCCCATGAGTTTGTCGCGCAGGCCCAGCGTAAAGGAGTCTTCGGTCATCTCGGCCAGCGGCGCAAATGTGACGTTACCAGCGGCGCAGATCAACGCATCGAAAGGCCCTATCCGTTCGAACAGTTTGCGGATCGAGGTGCTGTCACTAATATCGACATGCTCGTCACCACTGTTGCGGCCGATGCGAACGATGTCATGGCGTGGCGCCAATTCCTTCTCGATCGCCGAGCCGATGGTGCCGCCGGCGCCAATCAATAAAATCTTCACGATGCAGTCCTTCCGTTAATGGATCAGGCGCTCAGTGTGAGCCGCGTTTTCCCCCAGATAAATGCGCCAAAGCGCAATCCCGGTTTCTCGATAAGGAAACAATCATGAGCGAAATGGATGATCTGGCGGCGTTTGCCATGCTGGTTGAAGCCAACAGCTTCACCCTGGCCGCGCAATGGCTGGACACCAGCACCAGCCAGCTGTCCAAGCGCATCAGCAAGCTGGAAAAGAGTTTCGGTGTCACGCTGTTGCACCGCACCACCCGCAGCCTGACCCTGACCTCGGCGGGTGCGATTCTGTTGCCCGAGGCGCGGGCCTTGCTGGCGCAGCGGGACCGGGTGCGCGATGCCATGGCCTATCTGAGCGAAAGCCTGGTGGGTACCGTGCGGCTGACGGTGCCGGTGTCACTGGGCGAGACATTCTTCGAAGGGCTGCTGACCGAGTTCGCCACGCAGTACCCGGATGTGCAGGTCGAGTTGGACCTGAACAACCAGTTTCGCGACATGCGCCGCGACGGGTTCGATCTGGGCATCCGTTCCAGCGTCGGCGTCAATGAGCGGTTGGTGGCCAAGCCGCTGTTGTCCTTGCAGGAACTGACCTGCGCCAGCCCGCAATACCTCGCCCAACACGGCAAGCCGCAAACGCCCGAAGCCCTGCGGGTGCATCGCTGTCTGTTGAACAGTCATTACGCTGGGCGGGAAACCTGGGTATATCACCAGAATCATGAGTTGAGTCGGGTAAATGTGCGTGGCACGTTCGCCAGCAATCACTATGGCCTGTTGAAAAAGGCGGCATTGGTGGGAGCCGGGATCGCGCGCCTGCCGTCGTATATGGTGCACAACGAGCTCAATGAGGGACGGCTGGAATGGCTGTTGCGCGATTATCAGACGCCGGTGTCGTCGCTGTTTCTGGTGCATCCGTTCGAAGGGCATCTGCCACGACGGATTCAGGTGATGGCCGATTACCTGACCGAGTGGTTCGAGCGCAGTACGGCGGCATTGGAGAAGCTTTGACGCGGGTAGTGAGGTCAGATAAGGCCTGGCAGACCCACCGCATTCGCTGCTGTCGTAACCTCCGGCGTCTCGCACGGCGACGTGGCGAACCTGGGTTTTTTGATCGACGCAATAACGTAGGAGCGCGCTTGCCCGCGATTGTGGTGCATCAGCAACAAGAATGTTGTCTGGTGCAACGCAATCGCAGGCAAGCGCGCTCCTGCAGGTGAGGGCCGATATCACCCCCCCAGATACGCATCCCGCACTTTCGGATCGACCAACAACTCTGCCCCTGAACCCTGCATCACCACCCGGCCGTTCTCCAGAACGTAGGCGCGGTCGGCGATTTTCAGGGCCTGGTTGGCGTTCTGTTCGACCAGGAACACGGTCACGCCATCACGGCGCAGCTGTTCGACGATCTCGAAAATCTGCTGAATGATGATCGGCGCCAGGCCCAGCGAGGGCTCATCGAGCAGCAACAGCTTGGGCTTGCTCATCAGTGCGCGGCCGATGGCAAGCATCTGCTGTTCGCCGCCGGACATCGTGCCGCCGCGCTGGTTGAAGCGTTCCTTGAGGCGCGGGAACAACTCCAGCACCTTGTCCATCTGCTGCTGATAATCGCCCTTGTCGGTAAAGAAACCGCCCATGGCCAGGTTCTCTTCCACGGTCAGGCGGGCAAACACGCGACGGCCTTCCGGCACCACCGCGATGCTCTTGCGCATGATCACCGAAGATTCCAGCCCCACCAGTTCCTCGCCCATGTAGCGAATGCTGCCGCTGTGGGCGCGCGGCGAGCCGCAGAGGGTCATCAGCAGGGTGGATTTGCCCGCACCGTTGGCGCCGATCAGGGTGACGATTTCGCCCTGTTGCACATCGATGCTGACGCTGTGCAGCGCCTGGATCTTGCCGTAGAAGGTGGAAACGTTGTCGAACTGCAGCATTTACGCTTCCCCCAGGTAGGCTTTGATCACTTCAGGATTGTCACGGATCTGCTCAGGCGTGCCGTCGGCCAGAGGCGTTCCCTGATTGATCACCACAATGTGATCGGAAATGCTCATGACCAGCTTCATGTCGTGCTCGATCAGCAACACCGTGGCGTTGTGTTCGTTGCGCAGCACGCCGATCAGCGCCTTGAGGTCGTCGGTTTCCCTGGGGTTGAGACCGGCTGCAGGCTCATCGAGCATCAGAATGCGCGGACGCGTCATCATGCAGCGGGCGATTTCCAGACGGCGTTGTTGACCATAGGCCAGGGTGCCAGCAGGGCGGTTGGCGAAAGCTTTCAGGTCGACCGCTTCGAGCCAGTGTTCGGCGTGTTCCATGGCCTCGCGTTCGCTCTTGCGATACGACGGAGTCTTGAACAGGCCCGACAGGAAGTTGGTGTTGAGGTGACGGTGCTGGGCCACCAGCAGGTTTTCCACCGCCGTCATTTCCTTGAACAGGCGCACGTTCTGAAAGGTCCGCACCACGCCTTTGCGGGCAATCTCGTGACCGGCCAGACCCTGAATCGGCTCACCATCGAGCAGAATGGTGCCCGCCGTCGGCTTGTAGAAACCGGTCAGGCAGTTGAAGACGGTGGTCTTGCCGGCGCCGTTGGGGCCGATCATCGACACGACCTGCTTTTCATTGACTGTCAGGCCCACGCCATTGACCGCCAACAGGCCGCCAAAGCGCATGCTCAAGCCCGAGGCTTGCAGAAGTGGACGGCTCATCAGCGTTCCCCCTTGAGTTTCATGACGGGACGCTGCATTGGCAGGAAGCCCTGAGGACGCCAGATCATCATCAGCACCATCA
Source organism: Pseudomonas bohemica (assembly GCF_002934685.1). Taxonomy (GTDB): domain Bacteria; phylum Pseudomonadota; class Gammaproteobacteria; order Pseudomonadales; family Pseudomonadaceae; genus Aquipseudomonas; species Aquipseudomonas bohemica. The sequence goes on along the minus strand of NZ_NKHL01000115.1, from coordinate 11,874 downwards.
AGGCGCCGAAGCCCAGCATGCGGTATTCGCTGAATTCGCGAAGCAGTTCAGGCAGCAGGATCATCACGATCGCCGCGAGAATCACACCCAGCTGAGACCCCATGCCGCCCAGTACCACGATGGCCAGGATGATCGCCGACTCAAGGAAGGTGAACGACTCCGGAGTGATCAGGCCCTGGCGCGCGGCGAAAAAGCTACCGGCGAAACCGGCGAACGCAGCGCCGAGGGTGAACGCCGAAAGCTTGATGATCGTCGGGTTCAGACCCAATGCGCGGCAGGCGATTTCGTCTTCGCGCAGGGCTTCCCACGCGCGACCGATCGGCATGCGCAGCAGGCGGTTGATCACGAACAGCGCCAACAGCGCCAGCAGCAGGGCCACCAGATAAAGGAAGATCACCTTGTTGATGGAGTTGTATTCCAGGCCGAAATACTCGTGGAAGGTCTGCATGCCTTCAGCGGCCTTGCGTTCGAAGGTCAGGCCGAACAGCGTCGGTTTTTCGATGTTGCTGATGCCGTTCGGACCGCCTGTGATGTCGGTCAGGTTACGCAGGAACAGGCGAATGATTTCCCCGAAACCCAGGGTCACGATCGCCAGGTAGTCACCGCGCAGGCGCAATACCGGGAAGCCCAGCAGGAAGCCGAAGGTGGCCGATGCGAGGCCCGCCAGTGGCAGGCAGATCCAGAAACCGAAACCGAAGTAGTGCTGCAGCAGGGCGTAGGTGTAGGCGCCGACGGCGTAGAAGCCGACGTAACCCAGGTCCAGCAGACCCGCCAGCCCGACCACGATGTTCAGGCCCAGGCCCAGCATTACGTAGATCAGGATCAGGGTCGCGATGTCCACCGCGCCGCGGGAGCCGAAGAACGGCCACACCAGCGCCGCAATGACCAGCGCACCAAGGAACCAACGCTGGGTCGATGGCAGGGTCAGGAAGTTGCTGGCCTTGTCCGACACCAGTTGTTTTTGCGGGCGCGAACGCCACATGGCGCTGATCTGTTCATTGAACAGCACGCGCAGGAACATCAGCAGCGCGGCGGCGAAAATCACCAGGACGGTGGTGCTGCTGGCGCCGACGACCGCCAGATTGATGCCGACGATATCCAGTTTCAGCCCGAGGATCGGGTAAGCGACGGCCAGCACCAGCACTGCGCTGAAGAGGGCCGATTTGAGATTCCTGGTCATACTTTTTCAACCTCCGGACGGCCGAGCAGGCCGGTTGGCCGGAACAACAACACCAATACGAGAAGACCGAACGCCACCACATCCTTGTACTGGTCGCCGAAGATATCGGCGCCGAACGCTTCAGCGACACCCAGCACCAGACCGCCGAGCATCGCGCCCGGGATACTGCCGATACCGCCCAGCACCGCAGCGGTGAAGGCCTTGATGCCGACCAGGAAACCGGCGTTGGGGTTGATCACGCCGTACTGCATGCTCAGCAGTACCGCAGCGACCGCCGCCAGCGCGGCACCGATGACAAAGGTCAGGGCGATGATGTTGTTGGTGTTGATACCCAGCAGGTTGGCCATCTTGATATCTTCGGCACAGGCACGGCAGGCCCGACCCAGACGGGAGCGGGAGATGAACCAGGTCAGGCCGAGCATCGCCAGCACAGTGACGATGAAGATCAGGATCTGCATGTACGAGATCACGACTTCATGGGTGCTGCCCGGGCCGAACACGAAGTTGCCGGGGATCAGGTTAGGGATCGATTTGTCTTTGGAGTCCTGCGACAAGAGCACGGTGTTCTGCAGGAATATCGACATACCGATCGCGGAAATCAGAGGGATCAGGCGGTTACTGCCGCGCAGCGGACGGTAGGCAACCCGTTCGATGGCGTAACCGTAGGCGCTGGTCACCACGATGCTGGCGATGAACGCTGCGGTAATCAGCAGGGGCAAGTTGTCCAGACCCAACATGGTCAGCCCGGCCAGGGCGATGAACGCCACGTACGAACCGATCATGTACACCTCGCCGTGGGCGAAGTTGATCATGCCGATGATGCCGTAGACCATCGTGTAGCCAATGGCTATCAGGGCATAAGTGCTGCCAATGGTCATGCCATTAACCAGCTGTTGGAAAAAATGATAGATGTCTATCTCGGGCATTGCCGCGCTCCTAAAAACCTTCTCGGTGTTTCACTGGTGAAGTCTTTTCCCGCTCGCGCGTCGTGATCTACGTCCGCGTTCGGCACGAGCCCAGCGATGCACTGGTGCGGTTTCAAGATGTTCAGGGATCGGGATTCTTGTGAAATCCATCAGCCCAGCTAAAACAAAGCCCACTGCGGTTGCAGTGGGCTCCGGGTAAGCATGAAGGCCGTGATTACTTCACAGGGGCTTCAGTCTTGCTGCCATCTTTGTGCCAGGTGTAAACGACGAATTTGAAGTCTTTCAGGTCACCCTTGGCGTCGAAAGACAGATCGCCGGTAGGGGTCTTGAAGGTACCGGCATGGATGGCGGCTGCCACTTTGGCGGTGTCTTCGGACTTGGCAGTGGTGATGGCGTCGGCGATCACTTCAACGGCAGCGTAGGCCGGGAACACGAAAGGACCGCTCGGGTCTTCTTTCTTCGCCTGGAACGCGGCAACCAGTTCCTTGTTCGCTGGATCCTGATCGAAGGATTTCGGCAGGGTCACCAGCAGGCCTTCGGAAGCGTCCTGGGCGATCTGCGAGATGGACGCGTTACCCACGCCTTCCGGACCCATGAAGCCGGCTTTAAGGCCTTTTTCCTGTGCCTGGCGCAGGATCAGGCCCAGTTCAGGGTGGTAGCCGCCGTAGTAGACGAAGTCGACGTTGGCTTGCTTGAGCTTGGCGATCAGCGAGGAGAAGTCCTTGTCGCCGGCGTTGATGCCTTCGAACAGGGCGACTTTCACGCCATCTTTTTCCAGGGTCTGCTTGACGGCAGTGGCGATGCCTTCACCGTACTGCTGCTTGTCGTGGATGACCGCAACGATCTTCGGCTTGACCTGCTTGGCGATGTATTCGCCAGCGGCCGGGCCCTGGGCACTGTCCAGACCGATGGTGCGGAAGACCAGCTTGTAGCCACGGGCAGTGATTTCCGGGCTGGTCGCAGCCGGGGTCACCATGATGATGCCTTCGTCTTCGTAGATGTCGGACGCAGGCTGAGTGGAGCTGGAGCACAGGTGGCCGACCACGAATTTCACGCCGTCGTTGACCACTTTGTTGGCGATTGCGACCGCTTGTTTAGGGTCACAAGCATCGTCGTATTCGACGGCTTCGAGTTTCTTGCCATCCACGCCGCCTTTGGCATTGATTTGCTCGATGGCCATTTTGGCACCGCTGAACTGCATGTCGCCGTACTGGGCGACGGCACCGGTTTTAGGGCCGGCGATGCCGATCTTGATGGTGTCAGCCGCGAACGAATGGCTGGCAACCCCCGCCAGAACCAGTGCGGCAAACAACTTGGAAATCTGATTAATACCCTTAGTCATGATGCTCCACTCTTGCGTTTGTAGTTTTTATAATCCTGACGGCCAGAAGCTGCAGGACCGGATTGATTTTTTCCAGGCCATACCCCCAGCAACTGTACCGGAACAGTTTAGAGCGCCGGTTGAGCGCTTGAAAAGCTAGCAGCAGGGGGCAAAACCTATTGATGTCGCTTAATCGAAAGAAAGATACACAATCAAGCCGGTCGACTCCCCAACGGGGTTGTTCAACCTATCGGCCTGAGCGAAGTTCTCTGCAATCAATCACTTGAATCCGGGTTTGAGCGCGGGAAGGCCGACGGTATCATTGCGCCGATTTTCCAAACGGTGAAACCCATGAAGCAAGAACCTAGCACCCTCTATGCCAAACTGCTTGGCGAAACGGCATCGATCACCTGGATGGAGCTGCAGCCATTTTTTGCCAAAGGTGCCCTGTTGTGGGTCGAGCCTTCGCAGGATTTGATCGCCGTTGCAGAGGCTTTTGCTGACAATGCTCAGGCGAAAGTGGCTCGATGGCTGCAAAGCGCTGAAGTCGGCAAGGTCTCTGAATCAAAGGCTTTGGACCTGCTCGAGCGTGATCCACCGCTGTGGGCGGTGGTCGTGGCGCCATGGGTGCTGATCCAGGAACGGGCATGACGCAATCTGGCGTTCCATTTTGGTGCGCCAATGATGGCGAAGTGGGTAGGTCGGTAACTGCGATCAGGTGCTGGGTAGCGAAAGATCACAGTGATTTAACGTTCGGCGCCTAAAGGAGCGCGGTGTTTGTAAGCGCTAGCGATGCGGACGGGAGCGGAAACGATCAGGACGGGGATGGCCGGTTTCTCGGCGTCCCCCTGGCCTGATCGGTTCGCCCATGCTCATTTCCACGGCGTCCAGCAGGTGAGTCGACGGCCACAGTTCGGAGGGTTTGCGTTGGTTGAGTTGCTGCACCAGCGGTCTTAGCGCTTCCAGTGGTGCGGGTTTGCTGAACAGATACCCTTGCACGTAATTGCAACCGTACTCGCTGAGGAACTCCAGCTGCGCCGGGGTTTCCACGCCCTCCGTCACCACCTTCAAGTGCAACGTGTGAGCCATGACGATGATGGCTTGAACGATCTCCATATCCTGCGTGGAGGTGGGGATGTCGATGATGAATGAGCGGTCGATCTTGACCGTGTCCAGTGGCAGGCGTTTGAGATAGGCCAGCGATGAATAGCCGGTGCCGAAGTCGTCGATGGACAGCGCCACCCCCAGTTTCCGGATCTCGTTGAGCAGCAGCACGGTATTGCTGATGTTGCCCATCAGGGCGTTTTCCGTGACTTCCAGTTCCAGCCTCTGCGGCGGCACGCCGGCTTCCTTGAGGGCAGCATCGATTTCCTGCGCCAGCTCCTCGCGAGCCAGATTCAGCGCAGAACAGTTCACGGCAATTACCAGCTTCTCGAAACCGTTGTCGCACAACTGCGCGAGATCCATGCAGGCCTGGCGCAAGACCCAGTTGTCCAGCTCAGCGATCAAGCCGTTGGTCTCGGCGATGGCGATGAAGCGGTCAGGTGTCAGCAAGCCGTGGAGCGGATGCTGCCAACGCACCAAGGCTTCGAGCTTGGCGACGTGTCCGGTCTGCAGATCGACGATGGGTTGATAAAACAGCTGCAAGCCCTGTCCTTCAGTCAGCGCGTTGCGCAGTTGCTCCTCCAGATGCAGCGCCAGGCTCGCCTTGTTTTTCAGCGCTTCATTGAAAAAGTACAGGGTGTTGCGGCCATTGCCTTTGGATTGATAAAGCGCCAGGTCAGCGTTCTTCAGCAACTCGTCGCAGGTGTCGCCATCGGCAGGGTAGATGCTGACGCCGATGCTGGTGGTCATGACCATGCGGCGACCGGCGAGGGCGATCGGGTCCTTCATCTTGGTCATCACCCGTTGGGCCATCTGGCGGGCTTCTTCGATGTCCTGCAGGGCGATCAGAATGCAGAATTCGTCGCCACCGAAGCGCGCCACCACATCATTGGCCCGGGTGGCGCCGCGAATGCGCCCGGCGATGACCTTCAACAATTCATCGCCAGCGTCGTGGCCGAGACTGTCGTTGATGCGCTTGAAGTGGTCCACATCGAGAAACATTACCGCGAGCATGCCATTCGCCAGATTCTGCTCCATCAGGCGTTCGGCGAAGATCTGATTGAAGCCACGACGGTTGATCAGGTTCGTCAGCGCGTCGTAATGCGCCACTTGCTGCAACGATGCTCGCGCCTGATCGAGCTGGCTCAGCAAGGCGTTGACGCGGCGCAGGTCATGTTCTTTGGCTTGCAGCTTCTTGTCGGCCAGCGCAGCGCTGACGCTGCCGGCAATGATCAGCATCACGATCAGGGCAATGGTCAGGCTAAGTTGCAGACTGTTCTCGGTAGCAGGCATCTGCATTTGCGTGCCGTCCGGGACTACCAGATGCAACGCCCACATACCCATGAAATGCGTGCTGACGATGCCGGCGCCCAGCACCAGGCTGGCGCCGTATTTGAGCAGTTGATGGAACATCCCGCTTCCCCGGCGCAGGCGAATGGCCAGGATCAGCGCCGCGAGACTGCTGGCGATAGCGACCAGGATCGAACCGGCAAAGCGTACCGGCTCGTAATACTGCGTAGCGCTCGAATGCATGGCCGACATGCCGAGATAGTGCATCGCCGTGATACCCAGCCCCATGCACACCGATGCGGCCAGGTAATGGCCGGGCCGCAGTTGCGGATAGCTGAGGGCTTCCATCGCCACCATCCCCGACACCAGCGCGATGGCCAGTGAGGCGATGGTCACAGGGAGATCGTAGTGGGTATCCAGCGGCGCCCGGAAGGACAGCATGCTGATGAAGTGCATGGCCCATATGCCCACGGCGAGGCACAGGGCGCCCAGCGCGCGCCAGCGAAGTCTGGCGTTGACGTTATCGACGTGGCCGATCCGCTCGGCCATGTCCAGTGTGGCGAAGCTCGCCGCACAGGCCACCAGGTAAGCCAGCAGAATCAGCGGCGGGTTGTGGCTACATTGCAGCAGTATCCGTCCGTTTGCCGGCATGGAAGGTAAAAAATGCAAACCCAGCCAATCCATAGCACGCTCCATGTGTCCACTGCTGGAGATACATCAGTCTGGGTAACTGATGGCACTTTGAAATGATTATAGGACTCGTCAATTTTTAAACAGCTGTTTGGGGACGGACGTACCGACTATTTCGCGATAAGGCTATTGCTAAAAGTTCTAAGCGGCTATTACTGACTCAGCAGGAGGGACTTCGGCACCCGTCACCCGCTCAATCGGCAGCAGGCCGAATGCCGCGCGGGCTGCGTCGCAATCCGGATTGTGCTGACCATCAGCCCAGGAGGCGTCGAATTCACGGCACGTGCTGGAGCGTTGTTCATAAATCGAGCAGCTGACGGCGGTGCCCACTTCGCCTACCAGCGCGGTGCAGCGGGGGGATTTGCAGTCGGTGCCAAGCATCGCTACCCGACTGGGACTGATGCTGCTGACCAGTTCATCGGGCACCGTTCCCCCTGCCGATGCGCAGTCTCCCCAATAAAAAGACACGCGAAAGTGTGAACAGCAGGCACCACAACTCAGGCACGGACTGACGTCGGACATGGATATAAACCGGAGAATGGATCGGGGGAGGGGGGAGCGATCCGGCGATATTCTAGGCTTCCCGGTGGGCTTGGGAAGCGGGCGCGGAAAATATATTTCTGCCTGTGAATGACCTGCAACGGCGCAGAGGACCGAGACTGCAGGACCAGCGAGGGGGCCGGAAGCTGGTCATCTTTCGACGAGGTATATCTACCTCGTGAATGACCCGGGAAAGCTTCGACAAGCCTGAAAAGATTTCACATCTTCAACTTGGTGCAACCTACGCCTGCAACCCGTTCACAGTGTCGATGCGCAGCGCTGCTTTCTGCTGCCGTCGCAAGACGCGGCGATGGCTACCGGGATGGCTGTCGGTGTGGCCGGCTTGATCAGGCTGATGCGTCGAGAATGCGAGAGGAAACCAGGCAAGCCCTTGTGGGAACGCGCTTGCCCGCGATGGTGGTGCATCAGTCACAAATACGTTGACTGTCACTCCGTTATCGCCGGCAAGCGCGCTCCTGCAGGATGCCGCTGGTCAGCCTGCGACCAGCACCCGAATCGCCTCCAGCCGCAACGCTGCCTTGTCCAGCATCGCCAATCCTTGCTCGCGCAGTTCGCGCAGGGCGGTGAGCTCGCTGTCGCGTACCGTCGGGTTGACCGCTTGCAGGGCGGTCAGGCGGGCCAGTTCTTCGTCGGTGTCCGCCGCCAGGCGACGCTGCGCCTCGGCCACGCGCTCGGCGTGTTTCGGCGCGATCTTGCTTTCAGCTGCGTTGATCTGCGGATTCAACACATCGCGCTGAGCCTGAATGAACTTGTTGGCGCTGGCACGAGGCACGCTTTCCAACTGGTCATTCAGGGTCGTGAACGACACGCGGCCCGACAGATCGTTGCCGTTGGCATCCAGCAGGCAGCGCAGCGCAGCTGGCGGCAGGTAGCGACCCAGTTGCAGCGAACGCGGGGCCACTACCTCACTGACGTAGAGCAGTTCAAGGAGCACGGTGCCAGGTTTAAGCGCCTTGTTCTTGATCAGCGCCACAGCGGTATTGCCCATGGAACCGGACAGCACCAGATCCATGCCGCCTTGCACCATCGGGTGTTCCCAGGTGATGAACTGCATGTCCTCGCGAGACAGCGCCTGATTGCGGTCGTAGGTGATGGTTACGCCTTCGTCGTCGCCCAACGGGAAGCTGGCGTCGAGCATCTTCTCGCTCGGTTTGAGGATCAGGGCGTTCTCCGAATGATCTTCACTGTCGATACCGAACGCGTCGAACAGGGTTTCCATGTAGATCGGCAGGGTGAATTGATCGTCCTGCTCCAGGATCGCTTCGACCAGCGCATCACCTTCGCCAGCGCCGCCGGAGTTGAGTTCCAGCAGGCGGTCGCGACCGGTGTGCAGCTCGCTTTCCAGACGCTCGCGCTCGGCACGGGCTTCGGCGATCAGGACTTTCCAGTCGTCATCGTCGCCACCTTCGAGCAACGGCAACAGACGCGGGCCGAATTGATGTTGCAGGGCGTTACCGGTCGGGCAGGTATTAAGGAAGGCATTCAACGCTTCCTGATACCACTGGAACAGGCGCTCTTGCGGGCTGGTTTCAAGATACGGCACGTGCAGCTCGATGACGTGCTTCTGGCCGATGCGGTCCAGGCGACCGATACGCTGTTCCAGCAGGTCCGGGTGCGCAGGCAGGTCGAACAGCACCAGATGATGGGAGAACTGGAAGTTGCGGCCCTCACTGCCGATTTCCGAGCAGATCAGCACCTGAGCACCGAACTCTTCGTCGGCGAAATACGCCGCGGCGCGGTCACGTTCCAGAATATTCATGCCTTCATGGAACACGGTTGCCGGAATGCCGGAACGCACGCGCAGGGCGTCTTCCAGGTCCATCGCGGTTTCGGCGTGGGCGCAGATTACCAGCACCTTGACGCGCTTGAGCATCTTGAGCGTATCGATAAGCCAGTCGACGCGCGGATCGAAGCGCCACCAGCGTTCTTCTTCGCTGGTCTCACCTTGGGCCTGGAAGCTGACTTCCGGGTACAGATCAGCGTGATCGCCAATCGGCAGCTCCAGATATTCAGCCGGGCAGGGCAGCGGATACGGATGCAGCTTGCGCTCCGGGAAGCCTTGTACGGCGGCGCGGGTGTTGCGAAACAGCACGCGACCGGTGCCATGACGATCCAGCAGCTCACGGATCAGCCGCGCGCTGGCTTCGGTGTCGCCATCGGCCACAGCGGCCAGAAGGGATTCGCCTTCGGCACCGAGGAAACCTTGAATGGTCTTGTGCGCCTGAGGCGACAGCCGACCTTGATCGAGCAGTTCCTGGACGGCTTCGGCGACCGGGCGATAGTTCTCGCTTTCGGCGCGAAAGGCATGCAGGTCGTGGAAGCGGTTCGGATCAAGCAGGCGCAGACGGGCGAAGTGGCTGTCCTGACCCAGCTGTTCCGGGGTCGCGGTGAGTAGCAGCACGCCAGCAATGACTTCGGCCAGTTGCTCGACCAGCGAGTATTCAGGGCTGGCTTTGTCTTCATGCCAGACCAGATGGTGCGCTTCGTCGACCACCAGCAGGTCCCAGCCCGCCGCAAATAATGCGTCCTGGGCCTTTTCGTCTTCGACCAGCCACTCCAACGAAACCAGCGCCAACTGCGTGTCTTCGAACGGGTTGCTGGCATCGCTCTCGATGAATCGCTCGGCATCGAACAGCGCGACCTGCAGGTTGAAGCGGCGGCGCATTTCGACCAGCCACTGGTGCTGGAGGTTTTCCGGAACCAGGATCAGCACGCGGCTGGCGCGGCCGGACAGCAGCTGGCGATGGATCACCAGGCCGGCTTCGATGGTCTTGCCCAGACCCACTTCATCGGCCAGCAGAACGCGTGGGGCGATACGGTCGGCGACTTCGCGGGCGATGTGCAATTGGTGGGCGATAGGCTGGGCGCGAACACCGCCCAGACCCCATAGCGAGGATTGCAGCTGGCGGCTGGTGTGTTCGAGCGTGTGGTAACGCAGGGAGAACCAGGGCAGCGGGTCGATCTGGCCGGCGAACAGACGGTCGCTGGCCAGACGGAACTGAATGAAGTTAGAAAGTTGGGTTTCCGGCAGGGTCACCTGCTGGTTCTGCGCGTTCAGGCCGTGATAGACCAGCAGACCATCGACGTCCTCGACTTCGCGAACGGTCATTTTCCAGTTCTCGAAATGGGTGATGGTGTCACCCGGCGAGAAACGCACACGCGTGAGCGGCGCATTGCGCAATGCATACTGGCGGGTGTCGCCAGTGGCCGGATAGAGCACGGTCAACAAGCGGCCGTCCTGTGCCAGAACGGTGCCTAAACCCAGCTCGGCTTCGCTGTCGCTAATCCAGCGTTGCCCCGGTTGATACTGCTGCGCCATGCTGCCTGACTCCCGCCTTGAAAAAGCCGACTATGGTAACGGAACAAGCCGCCCGCGCCAAAGCTACATTGTAAAAACGGCCGTATTTATTGGGCCGGTGGGCTGGGGCCGGCACTAGTTGCGAAAAACATAGTCGAAACTTCTTCGTTACACGGCTCAAGTCGACGAACCGGCAGCCGACAGCTTGATAACAGGAGACCATTACCATGCTGCCACCGCTGATTCCCTTGAGCGCGGCCCCTATCACTGCGCAGCAGGACCCGGTCAAACCCACGCCCGACATTCCCCCCGTCGCGCCCGTGCAGCCGAGTTCCAGCGAAAGCACGATCGATATGGGCGAACGCGATCCCGAGCAGGCTCAGTTGCTGCTGCGCGAAGAACGACGCCGACAGCAAAGACGCCACCGTGACCGCCGCACCGCCGACCGTCACCCCGATCTGGACGAAGACGCCGAGGCAGGTACTCAAGAAACCTTGCAGCAAAATGCTCACACCGGGCCAGACATCCCTGGCGATTTCCTCAATGCTGACAACACCGTGCCGGTAGTGCCAATCATCGACGACGAACCGCGTCAGGGGTTATGGGTGGATTTGAAAGTTTGAGGTGCTGGTCAGCAGTCCCGTGATTGCGCATTATTGTTGCCATTGAGCATTCGAGAGCAGCACGCCATGAGCGATGACGGAAAACTGGTGGACCTGAGCGTCGAGCGCGCCAAGCGTGTTCACGATCTTAACGACAAGCGGCTCAACGAAATGCGTCAGGCCTTCGAACAGGCGATGCCGCTGGGCAAGGCTAAAAAGAAAAGCAAGAACAAACCGAAGAAACGCTAGACCTCCTTTCTCTATTAACGCCCGGTCAGTGCGCTGCCCCTCACAGTGCGCGGCATTGACCTGCGTCAACACTCCCCGATCCCTCTCTGGTTAATCTGCACCCATTGAACAGGGTCACAGCAGGAGGGGCGCTCATGGTTCTCGATCATGCGGTGATCGCCGGTGTCATGACGGTGATGCTGATTCTAAGTTTTTTTGCTGGGCTGGCATTGTTCATCTGTAGAGACTCGCACAAGCGCGGCAAGGATTGAGTCTCGAATAAAAAGAGCACGCAAGGCATTTTGGGCGACTTCGGTTGCCCATTTTTTTGGCCGTTTGTTAGGGGAGGTCGGAAATTGGCGGCATATCCGTTATGGGCGGTGCCGCTCCATTGTTCTGCCCAAGCCTGCACCCAAGTCGCGATTTGCGTTGTCTGAGCTATCGCGTCGGTAGAGCAATCCAAAAGATTGAGTAGACGAGGTTCGAAGAGCGACCTGATCGTTGTGGGAAACGTCGGAGGATACGACGGCATCGAACGCGGTGGTGTGATTCCAGATGGGCTGGCTGACACTCCATCTTCGCTGCCGTCGTAACGGGACTGTCAGATTTTTTGTGTGCGGGCCGGTAACGGCCTGCCGTCAGGCAGGCCGTGCTTTTACCAGGTCGGCCTGATA
>NZ_NKHL01000007.1 GCF_002934685.1 Pseudomonas bohemica | reverse complement strand
CGCCAATGGTGTTCCCTTACGCTTCATCCTTTCATCGGGACAAGCCAGCGATATCGCCCACGCCCAACCGCTGTTGGATCTGGTGCGCATTCTCGGTAAGCCCGGGCGACCACGAAAGCGCAGTAGAGGGTTACTGGCTGACAAAGGCTATGACGCAGAACACCTGCGTTACTACTGCGACCGTTATCGAATGCAGCCTGTGATCCCGCTACGCGCCATGCCACGCAAACCCCGGCCTGGCTTGCCCCGACT
>NZ_NKHL01000079.1:38939-39164 GCF_002934685.1 Pseudomonas bohemica | reverse complement strand
ATGATCGCCAGCGCCACGCCGCCGGTGGCGACAGTTGCAGCAACGACCGCAGCGCCGATCAGGGCACCCGCTACGGCACCCCCAATCATCGCCGCGAGACCGAAGCCGTGGGCTATCTCATCGCCTAGACGTGCCGCTGCCTGTGCATCCATTATGTTTGAGCTCCCGTGGTAATCCCCCCATTTTCAGTACCTGCCAGAAGTAGAGTTCAAGCCGCGAGGGCTC
>NZ_NKHL01000079.1:22687-38929 GCF_002934685.1 Pseudomonas bohemica | reverse complement strand
ACCTGATCAACGACCGCCAGTTTAAAGCCCAGCGTGTAATCACGCTGACTGCGCCTTTTTCCCGAATCCATTGGTTCCTCTTGAGGAAAGGTCAGAAGGTGTAAACCTTATTCAAGACGGGACAAGGAACATAAAAAAGCCCCTGCCTGAGGCAAGGGCTTTTCAGAAATCGGCTTCTTAGCCGATGCTGACGCCGTGAGCTTCAGCCAATGGCTTCAAGCCGCCGGCGTAGCCTTGGCCGATGGCCTTGAACTTGAACTCCGCGCCGTGACGGTACAACTCGCCAAAGATCATCGCCGTTTCGACCGAAGCATCTTCGCTCAGATCGAAGCGAGCGATCTCTTTGCCGTCAGCCTTGTTCACAACGCGGATGTAGGCGTTGTTGACTTGACCGAAGCTTTGCTTACGAGCTTCAGCGTCGTGGATGGTTACCGCGAAAACCAGCTTCTTCACATCAGCAGCCAGACCGGTCAGCTTGACGTTAACCTGCTCATCGTCGCCTTCGCCAGCGCCGGAGCGGTTGTCGCCGAGGTGTTCGATCGAACCGTCAGCGGAAAGCTTGTTATTGTAGAAGATGAAGCTGGAGTCGTTGAGGACTTTGTCGTTCTCACCTGTCACGAACACCGAAGCATCAAGGTCGAATTCGACGCCGTCGGTCTTGCGTGCATCCCAGCCCAGGCCGACAACAATTTCAGTCAGACCTGGTGCTTCCTTAGAAAGCGAGATGTTACCGCCTTTCGAGAGTGAAACTGCCATTTTTATCTTCCAATTCAGTAGGTTAAAAGGTCATGGACCTTAGTAAGCCATGGCGCAGTTTTTAGGCGAACTCCAGACCGTAGCCATTGGCAACTGCCTTCAGGCCGCCAGCGTAGCCCTGGCCAATGGCGCGGAATTTCCACTCGGCACCGTTGCGATACAGCTCGGCGAAGATCATCGCGGTTTCGGTGGAAGCATCTTCTGCAAGGTCATAGCGAACGACTTCGGCACCGGTAACTTCGTTAACGATGCGGATGAAGGCGCCGCCAACTTGACCGAAATTCTGGTTGCGCACTTCAGCATCGTGGATGGTCACGGTGAACGCAACTTTGTCGACGTCAGCAGGAACGCGGCTCAGGTCTACCTTGAGCACTTCGTCGTCGCCATCGCCAGCGCCAGTTCGGTTGTCTCCGGCGTGCTCAATCGAACCATCCAGACTCTTCAGCTGGTTATAGAAGATGAAGTCGGATTCGCCACGAACCTTACCAGTGCTGCTTAGCAGAAACGCACTGGCGTCCAGGTCGAACTCGGTTCCATCAGTGACTCGCGGGTCCCAGCCCAATCCGACGATGAGCTTCGAAAGAGATGGATCTGTCTTGGTGAGCGAGAGGTTCCCACCTTTGGAAAGCGACAATGCCATTACTTAACTCCTTGTTTCTTGCAGTGATATTCAGTTTGATTCTGCAGCCGGCTCTTCCTTTTCAGGGAAGATCAAACTGGCGACAATACCGATGACCAACACAACCATGACGATGATCAAACTGGTGTTGGCATCAATGCTGTAGCCATGGTGGAACATGTGATCAGTAGCGTTCAGGCCGAGCTTCACAGCAATGAAGAACAGCAACGCGATGACTGCCTTTTCAAGGTGTACCAGATAACGCTTCAACGCTTCCAGCACAAAGTACATGGTACGCAGGCCCAGGATCGCAAAAAGCATTGCCGAATACACGATCAGAGGCTCACGGCTCACCGCGATTACCGCAGGGACCGAGTCAAAGGCGAACAGTACGTCAGAAATCTCAGCCACGACCAGACACAGGAACAACGGTGTAGCGAAAATCGCACCCTTCGCCGCCAGAGTCATACCTTGGTTTTCCGGCTTACGCAGCTCATCTTCGAGCACTTTGCGGCTCACGAAGAACTGGTTCTTGTACAGCTTCGGCCACACCGGAAACAGCTTCTTGGCGAAGCGATAAGCCATGTGCTTCGAATAGTCTTCTTCCTCATCATCGCCGCCGCCCTTGAGCATCATGATTGCCGTCCAAGCGACGATCACCGCGAAAACGACCTCGACCCACGGACCGAATGCGAGGAGGCCGGTGCCGATGGCAACGAAGACGCCACGGAACACGATTGCGCCGATGATCCCCCAGTAGAGAACACGGTGACGCAAGCCATCAGGCACTTTAAACCACGCAAAGATTGCCATGAAGACGAAGAGGTTATCGACGCTCAGCACTTTCTCCAGCGCATAACCAGTTACGAACAGGCTGGCGACTTGTGGGCCGTGTTGGACATACAGGAATCCAGCGAAGCCGAGGGATATTGCGATCCAGAAAATGGACCACACCGACGCCTTTGCCAGCGATACAGGCTTGTCGCCACGATGAGTGAGCATATCGAGCAACATTGCGCCGATGGCCAGGCCTACAAATACAGCCATGGTCAGCGGGGGGAATCCGAGATGGGTAACTTCCACGATGTGGTACCTTAGAGTTCGAAGTCAGACGGGGGGAGACTCAGCTCGAGACAGATCTGGCGGCAGGCCGCTTTCTCTTTGTCATCAAAGTTTCCGTCGGACGCACCGATAGCGCAGGCCACGCGGACCAGCAAGCGGGAAGCCCCGTCGTTGCCTTTGATCTTGTTAATCGTTTTCAGCGCTTCAGCTTGGCCAATCTGGTAGTCAAACTCGAACTTCCCGACCGAATCATTGAAAGCTGCGATCACATCAGTCAGATTGAATACCTTCAATTCTGGAGAGTTCTTGATGAAACCGGACATTTTCAGCTTTTCAACCGAAGATACCTCGCCGTCAGCAGCAGCGATCATCGCGCAGGCGGCGGCGGTGGCCTCCATGAAGGTCCGGTTCTTGAATTTAGTCACTTCGGTGGTGAGCGCCGCGCGGGCTTTCTCAGCGTTGGTTTTGAGCCATTCCAGCATGTCCTGTACCTCTTAAAGCGGGGCCCAAAGGCGCCGCGTGATTCAGATTATTTAGAGCCGGCGCGCCAGCGCATGCCCCAACCGTAGGCTTTGTCCATTGGCTCTTGATTGCTATGGAAATCAACCCTGCGAGTGACCTTAACGGCACCGTTGTCATTTTCAAGGAGAGCGATGGCGCAGCATCCTAGACGCCCACCCTCCTCGTTCAGGCGAACTTCGATTTCCGGCTGGCCGGGTACGAAGATGGTCACCACACCGTCAGTGGCCTTCCAATCAGGCGCGCCTTCGTAAATGAAGGCGAAGATCAGGATGCGTTTGATCTCGCTCCATTTCTTTCCATTGATGTGAAGCCACTCGCCGCCGGCAACAGCGCCAGTTCGGTCATCACCCATGAGCTTGATAAAAGGTTCGTAGTCCAGCTCGCCGAACTGATTCCCGAGTGCCTGGATAACGCTCTTTTCGCCGTCCTGCAGTTCGTAAAGGCAACCCAAATCGAGGTCGATCGCCTTCGACTTTCCAAAAAAGCCGCCGCTTTTACCGCGGTTCCAGTTCAGATTGACGCGGATCTCACCAAAACCCGCAGCAGTCTTCTCCAGGCTGATCGAGGAGCGAGACTTGTCGAGCGTCACCTTACTCAGGCTGATCGCCGATTTTGCAGGCGCAGGTGGTGCCGGCGGCGGTGTTGGAGCTGCCGCTGGTGATGGAGCAGGTGCGTCGGCAATATCCACACCGAAGTGAGTCGCCAAAGGAGCAAGGCCACCAGCGAAGCCTTGAGCTACGCAGCGGAACTTCCACTGACCCTGACGGCGGTAAAACTCACCCAGGATCAAGGCAGTTTCTTTCATGCCCGACGTCGGGATCTGAGCTTCAACGCCGCCACTGACGGTCACCTTCAAGCTCGCCACTCGGTCGAAGCTGGCCTTGTTCTCGTGGATGGTTGCAGTCAGGGCAACCTTATCAACGGCCGCTTCAAGGCGACTCAAGTCCACATTGAAGACTGCACGGCCGCTCGATGCATCCGCCATCTGTACCGCCCCGCCCTGCACATTTGGCTGACCGTAGAAGCACATGTCGTTGTCACTGCGAACCTTGCCGGACTCAGCAAGGGCAAAAGCAGAGACGTCGATATCAGCGCCGGGGATTGGCGAATAGGCGATTTCGACAGTGATAGAGCCGGTGGCGACCGGCGCATTACCGCCCGGGACCAGGCTCGTCATGCTCGCACCGCCTCGACTGCCAAGCTGACCAAGTCATCAGCAGTACGGCCGCGAGTGGTTTTACCGATGGCCTTGAAGTCCCAGCCGCTAGCGCCGCGGGTCAAGCTCGCCATGACCACGCCAGTGTGTGCGCCCTGTTCGGAAAGGTTGAAACGCGCCAATTCGTTGTTCTTTCCAGAATCAACAATGCGGCAGTAAGCATTCTCGATACGCTCGAAGTTCTCGCCGGTGAAGCTGTTGACTGTAAATACCAGGTGGGTGACCGCTGCCGGCAGCGTAGCGAGGTCGATGAAAATGGTTTCGTCGTCGCCATCACCCTCGCCAGTACGGTTGTCACCAGAATGCCGGATCGAGCCATCCTTGGATTTCAACTGACGGAACCAGACCAGGTCCACTGGTTTGAGATTGGCGTCGAACAGGATGCAGGACGCGTCCAAGTCGATATCTCCGCTTTTACCGAAAAGCTTTCCCATCAGGCCAGTCTTCATCGGGTCCCAACCCAGGCCCAGGGAAATCTTGGTCAGACCCGCACCTGCGGTTTTCTCAAGACTGATGGATTGGTTCTTTGAAAGGGTAAGTGCCATCGTTACGCTCCTTGTTGATCGTTGGTCTACTGCTTGTCGGCAGCAGTGCCAGTTACTGAATTCTTGTGGCCCTCGCCCTGACGAACGCGAGCTTCAATCTTTTCTATCTTCATCCGGCCGCGTTGCCAGCGCGGGTGAAAGTGACGCCAGTGAGGCTCTTGCGCTGCGGCCAACAGTTCATGATCCCCACGCGTATCACCCCAGGCACGCAGCCTGAATTTTTCGAGCGGGCCATATACGGATTCGAGTCGAAGTACCTTGGCTTCGCATCGGCAGTTACTACCGCTGATCTTGCCTGTCAGCTTTCCGTCGATAACCTCAAGCTCTGTTGAAATGAGCTTGATCCCCAACTCCTCTGCGAAGGGTGTTAAAACCAATCGTGGAGAAGCGGAGCAAATCGTCACCTGTGCACCGCTGGCGACCTCTGCTGCGACCGATTGTAAACCGGCTGGGCGCATGAGCCGGCTCCAGTAGACCTTCCGAAATTCACTCGCCCGTTGCTCGACCCAGTCGACTTGGACACTTTTAAGGAATTTGGCGATCAGTACCGCCTTCAACTCGTCCCGGGTCATGCCCCTACCGAGGTAACGAACCGCGTCCGGGAGCATGCGAATCATCCGAAACGCGAATGTCCACGTCCCGAATGCAAACCTCAGGAAGGGAACGAAACTGTCCCGGCGTGTGAGGGTGCCGTCGAAATCGAATACGGAGAGGACCGGCGCAGATGCTGGCCCTGCCTCAAGCATCTCCTGCGTCATCGAGCAACCTCTGCGAGACGAACTGGTTCACCCAGACTGACTTCCGCAGGCTTGACCCCATGCCATTTCGCACGCTCGATAATCTTCACTGCCCAGTTGTAGTGTGTGGCGGGCTCGACCATCGCATCGTTGTGCTTGAACACTGCCGGTGCAGAATCATTAACGATCAGCTTGGCGCAGTTCAGGTCCTCGATTGATACTCGGAAAGCGTCATGGATCTGAGTTATCTGAGAAGGATGGATGGCTGTCTTGCCTACCAATCCATGAGAGATGTCCAGATTTAGCTCTTCCGAAAGCAACTCGGGGGTCGCGAGCTGTTCAAACACTGGAGCGGTCATAGCGAACCCCTGAGCACCCAGCACGCCCGCCAGCATCGGTATCACATATCCCATGGGTGTCTTGTAAAGCGTCGCTGCCGGATTGCGGCGTAACCCCAAGCAACCCATCAGGTCATTCCCACCAATTCGAAGCGCCAGAATTCGATCGCCGAACTCCGCGCGCATGGCAGCACCCAGGTCGACCATAGCTTGAGGGCTGTAGACGTCAGCGGTTTCTAATGTAGGCATCAGCAGCAACTCAGGATTCGATGCCGCAAGCGCCCATTGCCCCAAGGACGCCAGGGTGAATTTCGGGACAACAAATCCGTTGATTGCACTGGTTTCTGACCAGTCATTCAGCTTCGCTGCCATTTGCGAATCGCGGGGGCGAACGAAAACGAGTGGTCCGGAGCCTCTGGCCTCGTTGTCAGCAACGACAGATCTCAACACGCCCCGCAGATGCTGTAGAGCAGGATCGACGTCCGTGGCAGCCACCGCGTCCTCGAGACACACCACCATCGAACGCAGACCGGGCAGTTTTTCTCCCCGAATCACGTCAAGAATGTCCGGACGTGTAGCAGGCATATAAAGCGTAGCTCCGAGAGCATATGGAGATGTGCGGGTCATTAGTTCACGCTCCGGATTATGGTGACGGCACGATACGGGCCCAACTCGTCACCCGCCTCCTGCACCTCGATCCCTGCCCCGTCGGTCAGATGCATGAGCAACTGAACATCAGCGTCAGCGCGGTCACGCACCAGCACCTGATCAGGTACACGTCTCAGTACCGCGCGGGTAGCTTCAGCGATGCCTGGCTTCACACGATTCAAGTTCGTTACCCCGAAGCGGGCAGCGAGGCTATAAACAACACCCAGTGCACTTGTCTGAAGTGCCAACGCTTGCTCAGGTGTCCAGGGAGATGCTGGGCTAACCTCAACAGAAGTGCGTGCCGCTTCGATCCGATCAATAAACTGTCGGGTGACGTCATGCTCCTGAAGGTGGTTGTACACCACACATCCGTGCAACCCACCCTCTGCTGGCCAGATAGAGCGAGAAACCAGTCCAGAGACAGTTGCACCGAGGATGCCCGATGGGATGATCCAGTCATCAGCCGACGCAGCCAGCCAGGCACGACCGCACGGATCAGCGAGCACTGCCAGACGCGGTTCATAGGGGAAGCGCTTGTCCCCCGCCAGACAGCGCTTGATCTCGCCAGAGATCGCGCCTTTACCGGTCCAGCCGTCTACGAAGACGATGTTCTCGGCACCATGCTCTGCGATGATGCTTTCGAGGGCGACCACGTCGATTCCACGATCACGGACAATGCTGATTCCGTAATGATGGACATTACGACCCAGCCCCAGCAGTGCGCGGCGTAGGAGCACACCAAGCGGCAAGCCTGCTCGCACGAATGACACCAGCGCGATCGTAGGACCGTTGTAACACTCATCAAGCGCCAGCGCCAGCGCTTGGACGTTTTCTGCCATGCGCACAGCATTCTGGCCCATGGCGCGCTCATACAGCGCCATGTGGGTGCTGGAAGGTGCACTCTCCTGGCTGATCATTTCGGAGTAGTGTTTTAGATTGGTCTGGATCAGTCGTTCCTTTTCGAGAACATCCGTGAGACCGATCTGGACCGGCCTCAAAAGAAAATGGACGTCGTCGTGCAGGTAGCTGCCGCTGCCGACCGTTAGCGATGCCTGAGCTGGATTAGACATTGATCGCTTCCTCCACCAATGCAGCGAGCTGACTCTTTGCAGGCGTCGACCAGAAGTGGCAAAGGTTCATAAAACCCAGATCTGTGATGCTGTCTCCAAAACCCAAGACAGCGCGCACAGCATTTTGCTCGTGGTCGATGGTGAGGTAGTGCTCGACGGCAGCACGCTTGGAAAGACCAACCGGCAGAAGGGCGAGGTTGTTCCCGTTCGTATGCGTGTGAAGCCCTTCAAGGAGGCCTGCGCTGCGCAGTTGTTCTAGCACGAACGTCAGGTGCCCATCAGAGCCAGTGTTGTGCTTTACGACCACGTAGTGACGTTGGTTCGCTTCCTCAACGACCCAGCCGCGCAGAGAGATGCCGTTTTGAGAGCCCAGGTCCAGCGCTGCTTCACACAGCATAGGAAGCCGGTCGTGATAGCTGGCCAGCTTGTCACTCATCAATGCGTGCCACTCTTCATTGACGCTGCGATCCGGGTTCAGAATCAAACCGCCATGGGAACAGACTGCACCTGCAGTGAAGTTGAGGCGCACACGGCTGAAAGCCTCGGCGCTGCGAGCAGTGACAGGTACGACGTCAGCAACTTGCAGCAGCCACTCAAGGAAGTCCTTCTGGACCTGTGTTTGATAGCCGCTCACGCCGCCGTTGACGTCGTAGGACGCCGGATAGCGCAGCTGATCCTCCTCAGGCATTTTGCGTGCAGTCTGGAAGAGGGTGTCGTCGAGGTCGATCAATACCAGAGGGCGATTAAATGCCATCGACGATCACCTCCGCGCTCAGTGCATCAATCAAGGATCGAGGTACGGCTTGCGCAGCCGTTTCACTGCAGATCAGCACTCGGTCGAACTGCCCTGGTGCCACGTTGTAGAGGAAATTGACGATGCCCAGACCGTAGTTGTCAGAAAAGCTGAGGGCATGCTCAATGGAGTGGCCCAACGCAATTGGGGATCGAGTCGTGGAGCTGAAGTGGACGTTCGCGCCCTCGAGCTCCAGTCGTTCTGCAAGCAGAAATGGCTTCCAAACAAACTCACCGGTACCCAACACGATGATTTTTTCGCCGGGCTTCACCTGAAAATCTCGGCCCAAAGTATCAGCGACCTCGCGCACACCCAAACGCCCCCAATCATTGGCTGGGTTGATTGGCCAGTCGCCCACCGCTACAACGCCTGTATCGGGCATTTCTGGGAGCAGTGCCTCTGGATCCTCAGTGAACTTGTAAGCGCCGCTGAGGAGGGAAATTTGATCTGCAAAGCCCCCAAAATTCGAGCAAACAGCTCCCGCAGACCAGTCAGTCAGTACGCATGTGACGACACGCTCCAGATTGCGCAGGCCTGCATCAGCCAGGGCGCGATGGAGGTTGACGAAAGTTTTGCCGGTAGAAGCTTCATCATCAACCAGAACCAGGGATCGAGCATTCCGCATCATCGCCTGGAGCTCTGGGTCGAGCGGGACGTGAATGATGTGAGAGGCCGCATGACTGTGTTCTTCAACAAAGTTCGCAAAGATCTCCTCTCCAACCGGATGGCGAGTACTCACGAGATACATCGTGTCAGATCGGGTCTTGGCGTATGAACGATGAACGCCGGCACCGAGCCCGACAGCTGTCTCAGCCATGCCGATTACCAACACCGGACCAGGTAGATCCGCGGGAATCTTTGCAGCTAAACTTTCGTAGGTGAACTCCATAACCGATGGTTTGGCAGGAATATGCTTCCCCAATACACGAGAAACGAAGAGAAAGGCGCGCTTGGGATTGCGGCGTTCGGCAAAACCGAAAAGCGATTCTGGAGATACCGAGGAAAGATGAACGTCGACCTCAAGCACACCCCGCATCAAAGATGCGCGGAGCTTGGTCGACTCTTGGTAATCTGCAATTTGTTCCATGTCTAGGTTCCTGTGGACGTTAGAAATGAGCCTAACGTCCGCCCTGAATTTTTCAATAAGTCGGTTTGGCTTAGCTGCGAGCTTCGATTTTCCATAGCGACGGCTGAACGCCTCGTGCTATGTCGGCCGCGGTAAGAGTTGCATGTACTTCAGGACGCGAAATTGGGATATGGCATGCGTCCAGGAAGGCAACAAGCAGATTCGACTTAACCGCGAAATTCATATTTTGAGCATCGGGAACTGTCGAAGTGACCATCCCTACAACACTTCCGAGCGAATCAAACAACGGGCTTCCGGATGAGCCGGGCTGAATCGCAGCTGTGAATTGCATAAGACTCGCATCATTTCTCAAGCCGAACAGTGCAGACACGCCCCCCTGAGTGACATGAGCTCCACCGCCAGCGAATCCTGACATTGGGAAACCGACTGCTGTAACCGGATCGCCTAGCGAACAACGCGTCGTTGGAGCAAAACGGACTGGCGTCAACTGCGCGCCCTGCACCCTTAGCAGTGCAATGTCATTCCGCACGTCGACCATAACCGGTTCTGCCCGGTATCTGCCGTTGAACGAGTTGATCTCGATCTGGGACATGCCCTCAATCACATGTGCACAGGTGATGATGGATGTTTCGGATACGGCGAACCCAGTTCCCGTAGCGCCAGAGGGAGAGCCACCTGAGCGAGAACTATCACTGCCGGTCGCAGGATGATCAGGGTGCGACTCGTCGACTGCCAAGCCTATTTTCCGACCAAAAGCTGACAGCCCATAGGCGGATCCTTCGGCCAGGGCACGAAACTTCCAATGGCCATTTCGCGCATAGAATTCGCCGAGGACTAAGGCAGAGTCGCCATACTTGCTTACATCCAGCTCGTAGGTGGTGCGCTGATCGATAGTCAGCTTGAGAGCGTTGAGCTGTCCGATGGGGCCGAGATTGGAGTAGCGATAAACGACCAGGAGGACTCTGTCACTGCCTATGGGCAATCGATCCAAATGGACGGTACTGCCTATCGAGGAAGGATCTCCACTCCAGTGCATCCATTTTGACTGCTCAACTTGAAACAGAGCTGCTTCGCCCTTCGAGTTGCGCTTATCGTCAACAGGGATCAAAGCCACAGCCGCCGTTGAACCAAAGGCTGTAGTGAGCGAGCTCTCCAACGTCCATGAAATTGAAGGCGCACTAAGCGCAATATTCGCGCCAGGCGTCAGCATGTCTCGCTCCCTGAGTAGACTGAGTCTCGGCTTCGAGAATTATGTACAGAATGTACCGAATTTATAGGCATTTCTATATCAGCTTGGTACTGCTACAGCAACCGAAATTGCTTTCACACGGACGCCGCTGATCCATTTCTGCGAAGGCTTAGGCAAGCCGAGACGGCGAGTCGCAAAAATGCCTGGCAGGTTGATACCCGTCTCGCGGGTGTAGCCGATCCCACCTGAGTACCGAGGATTGATTTCCAGCAAGTGCGGGTTACCGCTTGCATCATCACGGGTCTGAACGTTGACGATGCCGTCGCAGCCGAAATGCTCGGCCGCTGCAATCGCCAAGTCTGTCGCCGGGGAGAAGCGCTCAAAAGTCTGATGGACGTCGACCTTTCGCCGACCTACGAAGGCCACGACTTTGCCGGCCTCACATACCATGTCCACAGAACACTCACTTCCCGGCAGATACGGCATGATCAGCATTGGTTCGCGCGCTGGGGTCGCATCAAAAATCCGATGATAGGTTTCAAATTCAACCTGGCGGGCATCTGGGTGTGCAAAGCATCTGAATGGATCAACGCCTTCCTTGAAGCGCCAGAAACCCTGCCCGTAGATGCCCACCACCGGCTTAATGCAGACTTCTCCGCTCGGGCTGAAAGCGTCATAGGCTGCACGCAACTCAGCCGCCGTCTTCACGGTGATTGCTGGAATGCAAGGAAGCCCAACACGCTTCGCTTCTGCGGTGAATCGAGCCTTGTCGTCCACAAGGTCGAAGGTTCGAGTACTCACGCCGCCGGTAACCAGGGTAAGCCCAGCCGCCTCGAACTCTGCCCGATGTGCTTCATAGGCTCCTCCAACACGCCCGGCGAGCACAACCTTGACTGAATGCCCAAGCGAGGTGCGGATGATCCACTCGATTCGCTCACTGCGATCCTCGGGCTCAACAAAGCTAAGATGCGCAACACCTGTGATCTCAGGCCGGTCCTGACGATGGGATGCCAGCACTTGAACAGACGAAGGGAGAGCTTCGATGGCCCCGAGGATGATGTCGCGCTGTGAAGCCTGCCCTTCTAAAAACCAAATCATGGACGTTCCTTGAAAATTGAGTGAGCCAACGAACAACGGACGCATGCCCATCCCCGCACATGCATAGTAACGGGGCAACGTTGAGGTTCAAGGAGGATCGTGTCCCCGGAAGTGGTGTAACTGAACCAACTAAAGGCGCGCTACGGGCGAAAGAGGATGGTCATCGTAGTCCTTGGCTACTGTTGAGTTTGCAAAGACCAAACACTCACCAGAGAAACCACGATGACCAAGCCCACTATCGCATTGACCGAGTTGGTTGAGAAAGGGGCAGACGCTGATCTGCTCAAGCAAATGATCCAGTCCGTCGCCCAGCGGATGATGGATTTCGACGTTGAAATCTTGTGCGGCGCCGGCTTCGACGTCAAAAGCCCTGACCGCATAAACAGCTGCCACGGTTACCGCTACCGCCTGTGGCAAGCCCGTACCGGCGACGTTGATCTGAAGATCCTCAAACTGCGCCAAGGTAGCTACTTCCCAGGCTTCCTGGAGCCACGCAGAACTGCTGAGAAGGCGATGGCAGCAGTGATTCAGGAAGCCTACATACAGGGAGGTTCCACACGCTCGGTCGACGAGTTGGTCAAAGCCATGGGCATGACTGGCATCTCGAAAAGCCAGGTATCCAGACTCGCGGGCGAGATCGATGAGCGCGTCAATGCGTTCGTGGATCGACCACTTGAGGGCGACTGGCCTTACCTTTGGATTGATGCGACGTACGTTAAAGTGCGCGAGGCAAGCCGCATCGTTTCGGTCGCGGTAATATTCGCCGTGGCCGTGAGCGCCAATGGCGGACGGGAAGTTCTGGGCATGCGGGTTGGCCATTCTGAGGCTGAGACGTTCTGGACGGACTTCCTGCGCAGTCTGATGCGCCGTGACTTGCGCGGGGTAGAGCTGGTTATCTCTGACGCTCACGAAGGCCTCAAGGTAGCTGTCGCCAAGGTCTTCCACGCGACTTGGCAGCGCTGGCGCGTGCATTTCATGCGTAATGCGATGGCCCACGTCGGCAAGGGTCAGCGCAGCATGGTGGCGGCATTACTGCGCACAGTCTTTGCTCAGGACAGTCGCGCTGAATGCCATCAACAATGGCGCCTGGTGGCCGACCAATTACGCGAGAAGTATCCGAAAATCGCGGCGCTAATGGACGGTTGCGAAGATGAAGTGCTGGCGCACATGGCCTTCCCGAAAGCCCATCGCCAGCAACTGCACAGCACCAATCCGCTGGAACGGCTGAACGCCGAGATCAAGCGGCGCACTTATGTCGTGGGTATCTTTCCTAACGATCCGGCGATCACCAGGCTGGTCGGCGCGAGGTTGCTGGAGAGAATGACGAATGCTGCCTGTAAAGGGCACCTCTAAAAACCCAGCTGTTGAGCTGAAAGCAAGGCGTGATGGAGGTGGCTGGCGCCAAACGTTCAGGTCGGACACTTATCGCAACGGGTGCAATGCCGGCCGAAGAATCCGGCCTGCTGTCACCCTCACGCCATCTCCAGCAGGCTCGACATCCGTTTCAGGTTGTACACCGCTGATTTGAGCGTCAAACCAAACTGCGCGCGTGCCAGCCCGATGCTGCGGATCGTCTTGCCGCCCATCTGTGCCAAGCTGGCAAATATGTGCTCAACCAGAGCCCGTGGACTGGCGATGCGTTTGTTGCGTGCCTTGTCCCGCTCACCGATGGGCTTGCCTGCTTGCCCTTTGCGCTGAATGTGCGGGCGCCATCCTGTGAGTGTGAGCCAGCGTTCGCGTGGCGTGTCGTGATAGCCTCGGTCAGCCCAGAAGTCCTGGCTGCTGTTACCCCGATCCAGCAAGTCGACCAGATGCCGCGTGTCCGCCTCGCTGGCGTCGCTCACCCGCACGTTGCGGATCAGCTTGTGCCGGCGATCCACACTGACCGAGAGCTTGTAGCCGAAGTACGCTTTGCCGTGCTTCTTCGTCCAGCGTGCCTCGACATCCTTTTGCCGGCGCTTGGCGGGTGCCCATTCAACGGGGGCTGCCCGCTGTTTCACGACGGCCTGCTCTTCAGCCGTGTTGTGCTGGATCGGAGCACGGACGATGCTGGCGTCGATGATCTGTCCTTCCCGTGCGTTGAAGCCGTTTAGCTGAAGTTGGCGCTGCACTTCGTCAAAGATCAGGTGTTCGACCTTGGCCTGAACGAGCCGCTCACGGAAAGTCCAGATCGTATTGCGATCCGGCACACGCGCAGAATTCTTAAGCCCAGCAAAACGCTGAAAACTCATGCGGTCGAGTAGCTGGAACTCCATCTGCTCGTCGGACAGGTTGAACAACTGCTGCAAGACCAGCAGACGCGTCATGAGCTCTGTCGGGTATGGAGGCCTACCGCCTTTGGCGCGACTTGGGCGAGGTACCCAGCGGTCGATCTCCTCAGCCATGAGACGGAAGTTGACATGCTTGTTCAGCAGCGCCAACGGGTCGCCCAAACTGTCGAGTTTCGCTTCGCGTTCCTGGTCGGCAAATAGGCTAAGCATGCGCTGGCAGTCCTGTGGTTCGAGGTCGGTTCTGATTTTAAAGGGATTGGCCGGTTTTTGGAGATTCCCTAAAGGCGCCACATGCAGTTGGAGGCCCTTCGAGGCGGTCAGCGATAATACGCAGGCCAAGCTGTCGGCCGTGATCATCTAAACGGCAAACTCAGTAGCCAGTGCCGTGATGAGTTACATCACTTCCTGGGACACGATCAAGACATTACAGACAGGGATAGGTTTTGAATGAAAGCGGAATTCAGCGATGCCCCGGAAAGGATTACCCGCGAGGTCGCAGGCGTGGCGTTCGGAGCCTTGTCGCGTGTCTAGCAATGGCAGGAGTGGTTGTAGTCACCGTTTTTTTGTTGGTTAGCCGATCGGAGCCTCGTCGGGGAATCCTTTCAATGGGGCCCACGGCCCAAGCTCTAGATGTAGAGGTGGATAGAGGCTCTGTCTTACGGTCCAAACCAGCATCGCTGGACACTGGTGTGGACCCCATTTTTCGGCAAACCAGCTTCAACGATCAGAACTTTGTATCGACAGGCGCTCACAATATTGTCACCTTCCACCAAAGATCTGATGGTACCCATCGGATTGAATCGCCGCAGAAGGTGAAACTGACGATTGTTCGGCAGACGACGCCTAGTATGAAGGATCTGGTGTGCAGGCCTTTCGGCAGGGAAGTATCAAGTCTCGCAACTGTCGGCTTTCAGTAGGTCTCAAGCATCGAGACTAGGGAAGAATCGACTAGTGCCCGTGGGCTTACTGGCTGCTGTCATCCAGGGCGTCACCCTGCTTGTGGGGCTGACGCCGAGTTAACCCAGTGGCCGATACTATGTTGACCCAACACCAATCGGCAGAAAGCAAGCACTTGTGGAGGTTCACAGGGTAGGAGCACGGGTCAGTACAATTTTGGTAGCCGGGGATGCGGACAAAAACCTGGACTGGTTATGCCGCGGGCCCAGGCTCTCACGATAAGGTAATCCTCCCATTTTCAGTACTTGCCAGAAGTAGAGTTCAAGCCGCGAGGGCTAACTTCTGTTTGGGGGTAATGCCTCCAAGCGCCATATTCGGGCGTTCGTGATTGTACGTCCATATCCAGTTCGTGCCGTAGTCCTGAACTTCGGCTATCGATTCAAACAAGTAATGTCCAAGCCAGTCATACCGTACCGTCCGGTTGTAGCGCTCGACGTAAGCATTTTGCTGCGGGTTTCCAGGCTGGATGTACTCCAAGCGAATACCGCTCTTTTCGGCCCACAGTGTCAGCTTGGTGCTGAGGTATTCCGGGCCATTGTCGCTGCGGATGACCTGTGGCTTGCCACGCCACTCAATCACCTGATCCAGAGCTCGTACCACACGCTCTGCGGGTAACGACAGGTCGATCTCCATGCTCAACGCCTCGCGATTGAAGTCATCGATCACGTTGAATATCCGAAAACTGCGTCCGTCGGACAACTAGTCATGCATAAAGTCCATTGACCAGCACTGATTGATCGCTGCCGGTACGATGAGGGGTTCCGGCTTCTCACGCACGATGCGCTTGCGAGGTTTGATCCGCAGATTCAGTTCCAGTTCGCGGTAAATCCGATACACCCGTTTGTGGTTCCAACGATGGCCCTTCACGTTGCGCAGGTACAGGAAGCACAAGCCAAAACCCCAGTTACGTTGGTTGTGCGTCAGACGAAGCAGGAGATCGGCAATCTGTGCATTTTCAGACGACAACCGTGGCGGGTAGCGATAACAGGCGACGCTGATACCGAAGGCATTACACGCCAGTTTGATGCTGGTCCGACCTGAACAAACCGCTTGCAGCGCCATCTCCCGTCGTCGAGATGGCTTCACCACTTTTTTACCATCGCCTCCTGGATGATTTCGGCTTTGAGGCGTTCCTCGGCGTACATCTTCTTGAGACGACGATTTTCTTCCTCAAGCTCGCGCAACCGAGCCATCAGCGACGCGTCCATGCCGCCGAACTTGGTTCGCCATTTGTAAAAGGTGGCAGTGCTGATGCCGTGCTCGCGACATAGCTCGGGGGCAGGACTACCGGCTTCGGCTTGCTTGAGGATGGCGATGATTTGGCTGTCTGAAAAA
>NZ_NKHL01000079.1:22448-22677 GCF_002934685.1 Pseudomonas bohemica | reverse complement strand
TACAGCTCGACCGCTCGGATGCGGTCTTCGTATGAATACATGAACTACCTCCAGGTAGTCCAAGATTTCCGCCGCATCCCCGGTGGGTCAGTTTTCGGTCAGCGGCAACAAGTTCGCCAAGCGAGAAGAACTGGCGGTTGCGCAGCACCGCCAGGATCCAACGTTCGGTCCACTTGCACGCCGACTTCGACCTTGGCTTTGTCCTTGGGCGTGCGCGAGCGAGCAGGCA
>NZ_NKHL01000079.1:20999-22438 GCF_002934685.1 Pseudomonas bohemica | reverse complement strand
AATCTTGATGCGTTTCTCGTTGTACCAGCGAATGTATGAGTCCAGGGCCTGAATGAACTGCTCGATGCTCGTTGACTGCCCGTTGCGAGGATAAAAAAGCTCCGCTTTCAGCCGGCCGAAGAAGCCTTCACAAGCCGCGTTATCTGGTGAGCAGCCCTTGCGCGACATCGAACGAATCAGCTTCGCATCAGCGATGCGCGATAGCCAGCCGGGCCAGCGGTAGTGCGCGCCACGATCGGAGTGAACCACAGGCCGTTTATCGTTGCCGGCCACCGTTTCGACAGCGGCATCCAGCATCGTGTTCACGAGCTCGGCGTCGGGCCGCGTGCCGATCGACCAACTGATAACCTTTCCATCGAAGCAGTCGATGATTGGAGACAGGTACACCTTGCCGGCCGGGATCTGGAACTCCGAGATGTCAGTCAGCCATTTCTCATTCGGAGCAACCGCTGTGAAGTCCCGGTTGACGAGATTTTCCGGCGCGGGACTGATCTCCCCGAGGTAGGAACCGTATCGACGCCGTTTTGGCTTGGCGACGACCAGGCACTCCTGCTTCATCAAGCACTGCACCACCTTCTCTGACAAATGCACGCGCTGCCGGCTCAGCGAAGCCCTCATCCGTCGGTAGCCATAGCAGCGATGATTGCGCTCGAAGATGTCTGCCATCGCACGACGCACGTCGGTGTATTTTTCCGCCACCTGCATTCGGGCTCGATGGTAGAAATAGGAACTTCGGGCCAAGCCCAGCGCCTCAAGCAGCTCTGACAAGGAGTACGTCTGTCTCAGGGCATCAGCCAGCAATGTCTTCTCCCGATTGGTCAGGATCTGCCGGTCGATGCCCGTATCTTTTTTTATGAGTTCATTCGCCTTCATCAACAGGTCGTGCTCAAGCTGCAGACGGCGCACGGCGAGCCTGAGAGATTCGAGTTGTCGTTCCAACTCTTCTTGCTCCAATGACGATGGGTTCTAGTCGGCGTTTCATGGATGCAGATACCTCTGGGCCGAGTAGCTGGTTTTTCCAGTGGTACAAGGTCGGCCTACATACGCCTAGTTTATCAGCCAGGGCTTTCGCACTTTCTTTTCGCGTGCACAGCGCGATGACCGCTGCATGCTTCATCGCTGCCGGGCGGGCCAACCCGTCAGATCGGCCAACGACACGCGTATGCAACTCGGGGTGCAATTCGTAAATCCAGGCACGCAACGAATCCCGTGCTGGGTAGCCCAACGCCGTGACGGTAGCGGCGATGCTGCGACCGTGTTCGAGATAGTACTCGACAGCCTTTTCCCTTTGGGCGCGTGAGTACTTCGACCTCGAGGTCTTGTAGCCACGCGCCAGGTCGAGGCATCGCTCATACTCTGCATGCCAGCTCTTCAAAGAGTTCTTCGTCGGGTAGCCCAACTGACGAATCGTTACCCCGATGCGTTTCCCCACTTTTATG
>NZ_NKHL01000079.1:10549-20989 GCF_002934685.1 Pseudomonas bohemica | reverse complement strand
CGTGATGTCTTCATGCAAAATTTCCTTGATCCGATTAGGAGAAAATTCTATTTCTGACGAGCACTGGTTTCAGGGGGGATTACCCCGTTACCGATCACTCGACAGCTTCAGACGGCTTCCGACATCAAGAGCGCGGTAGCCTTTTTAATATTGATTTCTCGCGTTCGAGGCGAGCAATCCAAGCTTCCAACTCCTGGATTTTTTGCTGCTCGGGTGTCAGGGCCTTGCTCTAGGGCGTGACGCCGGTACGCTCTTGCTGAAGCTGGTCGACCCATCGGCGCAGCGCCGACTCACCCACACTCAGTGAGCGACTGGCTTCGATGAAGTTGTAGTTTTGCTTGAGCACGAGGTCAGCAGCCTCGCGTTTGAATTCTGGTGAAAAGGTACGGCGTTGCTTGGTCATCTGACACCTCAGTAGGGCGGGTATTCTCGCCTATATGGGTGTCCGGTTTCATTGGACCACTACAGAGACCTTCCGGCGAGGGGGGACCGAGCCAACGATCTTATCTGGCGCACTGTTAGAGACTTCGACTAAGTCAGTGCCTCGTGACACCAGTACGGATAGGCCAGCGGATAGCGCCCGGTGATATGCCGCCGCTGTCGCTTCAGCCGCAAGACGAGGAATTGCTTGTTCAAGCAAGTCGATTTCGCCCTCTGACAGAGGGCCTTTAGGGAGGACCATTCAGATATTCAGCCTCGGGATTGCGAGCGCTTGTACTGACGGGCGTCAATTCCCCATTTTCTGAGCCGCGATGCTAATGTCGTCGGCTTCAATCCCAGCAATTCAGCAGCACCTCCATCCCCTGATACCTTCCCTCCTGTGCGCAAAAGCATAGCAATGATGTTGAGTTTGAGCTGATGCTGCAGGTCTTCATCGCGCACTGGCTCTGTGACGATCTCAGAGGTAGTAACGGGTGGGTTCTTTGTGTGAGAACTGGTCGTTAACAATTCGTTGAATCTCAACCGGCCGTCCAGGGATACGATGATTTGTCGTTCGATCACGTTTTGCAGTTCGCGGATGTTTCCAGGCCAGGAGTATCGCTTCAGAATTTCGACCTGTGCCAAAGGCAGACGCACCTCAGGCCTGTTGAAGGCCAGACTGGCCCGCTTTAGAAAGTGGCTGGCCAGCAACGGAATGTCCCCTAATCGCTCACGAAGGGGAACCGAGCGTATAGGGAAGACATTCAGACGAAAATACAGATCCTCCCGAAAGCTCCCGGTGCCGATCATTTCTCGCAGGTCGCGGTTTGTCGCAACGATCACCCGGACATCAACCGCGCGTGTGAGATTATCACCTACGCGTTCAAATTGTTGATCCTGCAGTACCCGCAGCAGCTTGCTCTGAAGCTCCAATGGAATCTCACCTACCTCGTCAAGAAACAAAGTCCCGCCATCAGCAAGCTCAAAGCGCCCTACGCGGTCATTTACGGCGCCGGTGAACGCCCCTTTGACGTGGCCAAAGAATTCGCTTTCAAACAGCTCTCTAGGTATGGCTGCGCAATTGACGCGAATCAGCGGCCGCTCGCTTCGTGGACTGCTGGCGTGGATAGCGCGAGCAATCAGTTCTTTGCCCGTTCCGGACTCGCCGCTGATAAGGACGTTCGCGTCGGTCGGACCGACCAGCTCTATTTGTCGGATCAAATGCAAAACAGCAGCGCTCTCTCCAACGATTTCGTGGTGATTGCGCTCAGCTTTGATCTCTTCAAGCAGATACTGATTTTCGAGCTCTAGGCGGAGCTTAAGTTGCTCCACCTCGTTAAGGGCGTCACGAAGCTTGGCCTCTGCGCGCTGTCGTTCACGGATATCGCGAAACAGAACGACGGCCCCGACCAGGCGGCCCATTTCAAAGATGGGAGTGCTGGTGTACTCGACGGGAATCGGGTCGCCATTCTTGTGCCAGAAAACTTCGTTATCGACCCTGTGCACCTGCCCGTCGCTAAAGGATGCATGAATGGAGCACTGTTCTACATCGTAGTGGGTGCCGTCACTGTGGCTGTGGTGAAAAAGCTGGTGAGCGTTTTTTCCCACGAGGTCGTTCGCACTCCATCCGACGATTCTCTCGGCGGCCGGATTCATAAACGTGGTATGGCCGTTGGTGTCGAGTCCATAAATGCCTTCACCGACAGCGCCCAGGATCAATCGGTTCTGGCGCTCGATCCGCTCGAAGACCTGGCTGATCCTCTCCCATCCCACGTGACCCAAACGGTGTAGACGCCGGGCTTCTGAACGGTTGCGACGAGTCTCCAGCCAATCACGATCCTGAATCATGAACAAGATGCGTTTGCCGCCGTGCAGCGCCGTCGCAGTCATTTCCACTGCGTGATTTCGACGCTGCAGATCCATAAGCGTCAGATCGTCGGACCAGGCCTGACCAAGGGTGAGCACCTCGTCCGTGAAACTGACCCAGAGGGCAATGCCTCCACCGATGAAGTGGCTGAAGCGATTCGTAGGGGTCGAATTTTCCGCATAGCCTAGCAAGCGAAGCCCGGCAGTATTCGCCTCAATGATCGAGTCGGATTCAGGTTCAACCACCAACATAGCCACGGGAGCCTGGGCGACGGATTCAAGCGCAATATTGGTGGTCACGGGCGAATTCCCACTGTTCTACGGGGTTGGGTTAGTTGAGCTGAATATACGAGATTTCGTAAATAAATCACGAAAAATGGTTACTAACGATTTATCGTTAAATTTTCTCCCCATCTACCGTTAAAAAAATTCATATAAATCAATTATTTAAGTGAGGATCGCTTTTGGCACGACTCTCGCTAAGTCTTGTTCGTCGTTTCACTAAATAACCGCTCTACGAGACTGCAGACATGAACAAAATGGAAATGCACCACACCGTGATGGCCGCCAAATCCCGAAAGGAAATGACTTGGGATCGATTGAGCGAGGAGGTTGGGAAGGCGCCTGTGTGGCTGGCCTCGGTCTGCTACGGTATGAACAGTGCCGCTCCCGACGTTGCTGCCCGCATCTGTGAAGTCCTGGAACTGGGTGAGGAAGTGGCTATGGCCATGACCGACTTTCCTACTAAGTCGTGGGAAAACACGGTGCCGCAGGATCCGATGATCTACCGCTTGTACGAGGTAGTCGGCGTGTATGGGCCGACTCTCAAAGACGTGATTCAGGAGAAGTTTGGCGATGGCATCATGAGTGCCATCGATTTCTCAATGCACGTCGAGAAGATTGAAGATCCCAAAGGTGATCGAGTGCTTCTGACTCTCAACGGAAAATTTCTGCCTTATCGTTCCTGGTAATCCTCATGCACTGAAGCGCACCAGCCCCACGCAAGAGGCCTGAAGCGGCCTCTTTCAAAACCAGTTTTGAGGTGATTCCAATGTCTTATCTATTACCGTCCGAGTTTGTCACCAAGATGCTGGATGCAGGTGAATCAAAAATTCACATGTCGACGCGGGACACTCTGATCAGAGGCTACATGGCCGGAGCGATACTGGCTCTGGCGGCGGTCTTCGCCGTTACCGTTGCAGTGCAGAGTGGCTCAGCACTGCTGGGTGCAGTCCTGTTTCCAGTAGGATTTTCAATGCTCTACCTGATGGGCTTCGATCTTCTGACAGGCGTTTTCATGCTTACGCCTCTCGCGCTCTTGGACAAGCGTCCTGGCGTGACGGGACGCGGAGTGCTTCGTAACTGGGGATTGGTCTTCGTTGGTAATTTTGCAGGTGCGCTAACGGTTGCCTTCATGATGGCGTTCGTTTTTACCTACGGCTTCAATGCGAGCCCTGGCGCAGTCGGTGAAAAAATTGCCAGCATCGGTGAAGCTCGAACCTTAGGGTATGCACACTATGGCGTCGCGGGATGGATCACCATCTTCCTCAGAGGCATGCTGTGCAATTGGATGGTCTCGATGGGCGTAGTGGGAGCAATGATTTCAACGTCTGTGAGCGGTAAGGTCATCGCCATGTGGATGCCGATCATGCTGTTCTTCTTCATGGGGTTCGAGCATTCGGTTGTGAACATGTTTTTGTTCCCATCGGCCATGATCATGGGCGGCAGTTTTTCCGTGATGGACTACCTCGTCTGGAATGAGATTCCGACCGTTTTGGGCAATCTGTTGGGCGGTCTGGCATTCACCGGCTTGACGCTTTATGGCACACATATCAGAACAGGCGCTAAACGGGTTGTTGTCTGAACCCTGTGCCCAGAACCTACAGTAGGTTTGCCGGAGAGCCCTGAGCAATCGGGGCATCCTATCTGACTCAATTCGCGAGCGGTGGCGGGATGGCGGTGATTACCCGAGGTCGCCTCTCCACCATCAACCCTCCCGCTATAAACCTAAGCTCTTACATTAGGTGCATCTTGATCGCTTGCGCGGCTTGATCCATCGCGTGGCGGACACTGGGAACCTGGGCGAGCACGTTGAGCAGACCGTAATCGTGAATCATGCCGTTGTAGCGGACTGCAGTAACCGAGACACCAGCAGCATTGAGCTTACGGGCGTAAGCCTCACCTTCATCGCGCAGTACATCCATCTCGGCGGTCTGGACCAGAGCAGGAGGCAGGCCTTTCAGCTGCTCCAGGCTGGCGCGCAGTGGTGAGGCGTGGATGTCGTTGCGCTGGTTCGGATCGGTGGTGTAACTGTCCCAGAACCACTGCATCATGCTGCGAGTGAGGAAGTGGCCATCGGCGAACCACTTGTACGAGGCGTCGTTGAAGTTTGCGTCCGTCACCGGCCATAGCAGCGCCTGAAGGCGCAGCTTCGGCGTGCCTACCTCTTTGGCCTTGATTGCAACCGCTGCGGCCATGTTGCCACCGACGCTGTTACCCACGACGGCGAGTCGGCTTCCATCAACGCCGATCTGTTTACCGTTTTCAGCTAGCCAACGGGTGGCACCGTACGCTTCATTGATCGCGGTGGGAAACTGCGCTTCCGGCGACGGCGTGTAATCGACGTACACCGCTCCCGCACCAGAGCCTACCACCAAGTCGTGAATGAGACGTTCGTGAGTGGGATAGTCACCTAGCACCCAACCCCCGCCATGGAAGAACATGAATACAGGCAGGTCGCCTTTAGCCCCTTGTGGGCGTATTACGCGAATTCCCAACGGCTTGCCGTCTACTTCGATGCTGCGGCGTTCGACCTGTACGCCACTTACGTCTACCTCGACGCTAGCCTGGGCGCTGGTCAGTACGGCGCGAGCGTCCTCGGGTGAGAGGGTCTCCAGCGGCCTACCGCCGTTTGCCTCCAAGGCCTCCAGGAAAGCCTGGGTCGTGGCCTCGACACCAGGACCGCCTGCAGCAGATGCGCGGTTGACGGCAAAGGCCAGCAGGCCCGCAGTGAGTGTGCGTGACAGATTCATGGTTCAAGTTCCTGAGCTATGGGCCGGTAATCAGCTGGTAGCGGTGATATTCGGGCGGGTATGGCTCTGGCGGATGCCAGAGGGTCCACAGCGATCTCTTGAGTGATGTCCACGTCCGTGCGGGACATATGAGGGAAAGGCTTCGGCAGCGGCACTGACTCTGATGCTTTGTAGTAGCCTCAGGTAAAGTGTCGATGCTGGATTAATTAGTGCAGCCATTCCCTATAACTTGGTATTCCATGATGTGCCGGGTTCCCTTCGAGTCGTGGCAGGTAATCTGGACTGGCACTACCTTGCAGACATTGGGCACCTGAGTAATCGCCACAACGTGCGCGATATCCAGATTCTGGGAATAGCCAATGTGGTGGCGGCGGATCCGGTACCTGATGTCTGCAACGTGGTGCCGGTCCAGCTGACGTACGATGACTCTAAAGGTGACCGCCACATCATGGAGTACCTTGTCGTAGGGAATGGGTGTACGAACTGATGCGACACCGAGACTCTGCCTGAGGCCAGTGCTTGGCCTCAGGGGTGGTGCCATTGCAAGAGCCTTCACAGATAGACCCTTGTTGCAGACAAACCCCATTTCCTACCGTCACGTAAGATCCCTTGGCAAAATATTTGCCGGGTTGTTGGCGCTGACGCCGAATTGACCCAGTGGCCGATGCCACACTGACCCAACACCGATCGGTGAAAATCCAGCACTGGTAATGTTCCCCAAGTTGGAAGCCTGGGTCAGTGAAGTTTCGGCAACGGGGTCAATCCAGCTCTGGCGATAACAGAGCGTCCTCTTTTGGCCGATTCTGTTGAAAAAGTCGGATTTTCAAATGACCTGAACTCGGGCACGACCACCACTGGAGAACGTACTCACCACATTAAGTGGTTTTTCGGCCCTTCGATGATCTTTACCGCTCTGTTATTGGGTTAATTTGAGGTTTTTTGCTCGGTGCAGACGCACCTATCCCATGACTGGTGGCCCTTGAGATGAAAATTTGGCAAGCCGTCGCAAGTTCTGCACCGCAGCGGCCAGCGTAAATTCATCCGTCGCGCCACTCATGCCACGTCGCCGCAGGCGATCCAATTTCAGGATGCGCTTGAGGTGGGCAAACAACATTTCGACCTTTTTACGTTCGTGGCGAGAGCGCTGATATGCCAGCGTTGCTGCAATTCGCCGAGCCACATTGCGAGCGGCTTCATGGACGCTGCGAGCGATCTTGCGGAACGCTGTGTTCGGGTAGCACTTGGCTTTCATCGGACACGTAGCGCAGTCGGTCTGCCGGGAGCGGAAGATGATGGTGTTGGCTTTGGTGACATGAGAACGCTCATTCTTGAAGGCTCGCCATTCGCTGCGCAATGGGTTTCCGGCCGGGCAGCGGTATTCCTCAGCCTCTTCATTCCAGTGAAAACCGTTGCTCGAAAAACTGTCGTTCTTGCGCTCGGTTTTGTCCCACACCGGCACATGCGGTTCGATGTCTTTTTCCTCCACTATCCAGGCCAGCATCGGCGCGATACCGTAAGCGGTGTCGCCAATGAGGCGCTCCGGCTTGATGTCGAATTGCGCTTCGAACCGATCGATCATGGTCTTGGTGCTCTGGACTTCTGCGGTTCGATGAGCGGGTGTGGGTTCTACGTCCATGATCACGCCGTGCTCGGTATCGATCAGATAATTCGTGGAGTAAGCGTAGAACGCTGGGCCAGCTGGAGCTGCGGTCCAGCGGGCTTGAGGATCAGTCAGCGACAGGCGCTTCGGTAGCGTTTCGGCCAAAGCCTCTTCATCGAGGCCTTCAAGGTACTCACGCACGGCGCGGGTGCTCAGGGCCGGCTCGCTCCAGTCGACCGGTTCATCACCGGATACGCCGCGCTGCCGACTCGCATCCGCTTTGATGATGCTGGCGTCGACGGCAAAGCCTTCGCCCTTGACCAGGCCGGCGTCCATGCACCGACGCAGCACTTCATTGAACAGCCAGCGAAACAGATCGCTGTCCCGAAAACGGCCGTGTCGATTTTTGGAAAAGGTCGAGTAATTGGGGACTTCGTCTTCAAGGCTTAACCGGCAGAACCAGCGATACGCCAGGTCTCTTCGCATAACCGCCGTTCAGAGCGGATGCCATAGCAGTAGCCGACGATCAGCATGCGGATCATCAGTTCAGGATCAATCGACGGACGCCCAATCGGGCTATAGAAATCGGCGAGGTAATGGCGCAGGTCGCTCAGATCAAGACACCGATCAATGTTGCGCAGAAGGTGATTTTTGGGATGAGGTCTTCAATGTTGAACGAGTAAAACAGCCGATCCTGCCCACTCGATAACTGTCCCATCATGCTGTGTGATCCCCCTGCGGCCAATGAAGAGACTTTGCCGGAGGCCAGTCAGGGGGGCTACTTTTTCAACAGAATCGGCGATATTAAGTTGGTCAGCCGCTTGCGTCGGCAGATGGGCAATTCGGCATCAGCCTCGACACCACGGCGATACAACCTCCGCTACTCTTGGCAGAATGTCATGTACGAGTTCTAATAACAGCCCCTTTTATCCAAGGAAGACGAACGATGCTGATTTTCCGTCAATGGGCTACCCTCTTCGCGACCATGCTGATGCTAATGATTGATGTTGCCCATGCCGAGAATCGTCCGCAGGTGGCGGACAAAGTAATAGCCTACAAGGGGCAGCAGGGCATCAAGGTCTGGACATTGCGCATCGGCGAACGCAGTGACAATCAAGCATTGGTGCAATTGGAGGATGTGGACCACGAATGGAATATGCGAATCCAGAAAATGACCGTGGCGAAAAGTTCCCAGGACACACGTTACTTCACCACCGTCGACGGCAAAAAGTTTGTCGTGCTGATTTTACAGGAAGGCTGGGGAGAACTGTACTTGCCTGGAGAGGCCAAGGCCCTGCAGGTTAGTTATGACGAAGATTTGTCCAGCCAGGGCGATGCCCAGGCGTTTCTTACTGAATACCTTCAGAGGCAGTAAGCGGTGAACCGATTCAGTAACCTGCGGCTGGGGTTGGCGATGCTGTTGCTGCCACTGCTTTTCATAGTATGGGGCAGCCATCAGAGGTGGCGTGCCCAGAGCGTAGTGATGAATGGGCAGGTAATGCGCCAATGATCGAGCACCCTAGCGATACGTTGTTGGCGCAGTTACCCGATGAGGGCGAGGTACGCTCCTCGGAGGGAGCACGCCGTGACAGTTTCCACTGGCAAGTTGATCAGTTCGATGCCGACCTTGATTGGTTCGGCTGCGCAAAGGATTGGCGATCATCAGCCAATGGCTGTTGCTGGCCGCCGTCGCCACTTGGCTGAAACCACGGATGGACGCCTGGCATGCACTAGCCTGGCGAGATTTTTTATACGATCGCCTAGCTCGCACCTTGGGCCCGTTCATTAGTGATCTATACGGGCCTACAGCCCATCCTTTGACGCGCATCCCCGCACGGCCCGGCGCCTCCACAACCTGGGCGTGACCTCGAATGCGGAATCGCTTACATAGGCCAGGCGAGTGCGAACTTTACCGATCAAGCCTGGTTCAGCCATCTGATCAATACCACTCCCTTCGATAGCTCACTGTCAACTCTTTACAAGGACTTCTCGATGACCACGCCACAGCAACCCGACCCGCTCGCACGCTTGTCCGAGTCCCTCAGCGCCGATTACAGCGAATCCCGTGAAGCCCAGCATGACCGGGTAATCAACGAACTCCGGCAAGTGATCGAGCGTGTGCCAGAGCAAAGCGAATTCACCAACACACGTCGCTACAAGGTCTTTGGTCCGTTGGTGACATTGGCATCGCTGGGCGTGCTTGCGTGGGGCATGCATGCGGGCGACACCGGACTGATTGTAAGTGGCGCGTTTCTGACTCTGGTCTTCGCAGTAGTTACGTGGCAGCACCGTAATGCCGGCCAGCACAGCTTCATGCGCCTGACGCGTCGCCAATTGTTCGTCGACTCGCTGAGCTCGCCGGTCAATCTAGTAGATATCGTCGACATTTACGTCAAAGACGAAGGCCTGCTAACTCTGCAGAAATTGACCTTGCATCCTGATGCCGTCCTGCCGACCCACCGCCCCGTGCGGCAGTTTTTCGGCAATCAGGCCATGGCGCTCAATACGCCTGAACCGCATATTCGCATTCACTCCGCCGGGTTAATGTGCGGCGGCAAAAAGTTAAGCTGTGATGACATTGGCGCGTTACTAAATGCTTATTGGCAGTCCGCCTGTGCGCAACAGCGGCTTGATGCATTGCAACATCATGGATAACTCGAACGAGGAAATGTTGCTCGAGCAACTGCAAGCTGAGGCCGACGGACCGATTCACTGCTGCGAAATACGAGAGCGGTCGTTAGTGCAAGCGGCGGGGACCGCGCTGGTCGCGTTACTGCTTGTGATACTTGGTGGTTGGTTAATGAGCTTGCCTGTGTCCTGGCATCTGCGCTCGGCGCAAATGTGGTTCTGGATACCCGGCACGCTGGTACTTGGAGCCGGATTAACAGGACTCCTCTGCAGCGAAGCGTTTCGCCGGCGACATGGAAAAAGAGTGCTGCTGTTGACCCCAGACTCCGTGCAGTTCAACAACGCAATTGGGGCCACACCATGGCATTACTTCGATGGGTTTGAACTGGAGCAGAGCCACTTTAGTCTCGCAATAGTCTTTTCGGTCAGCGTTGGAAGCCATGTCCCAGCGCTCAAACCCGCCAGCTTCAAATCACTGGCCGCGCCGGATGCGTGGCCAGTGGCGAATGGCATGCGGATCAAGCTTTGGCTACTCAATCCGATGTTAGAGGGACAGCGGTTAGACTTCGAAAGATTGACCGATCTGCTCTACGCCTACATAAACGCTGCCCAAGCGCGCGCCACCTTGGACAAATTGTTCCCAACAATAAAGCGCATCAGTACGCTGAGCCAGAGCACTGACCAGTAGCGGTGTCTTAGGTTTTATACGAAAAGTATTGCCGCATCCAACGTAGGCTGCAGGCCAGCGTGACCATGGCTGCAAAGCTCCCGGCCAGCTTGTTGCTGGCGCTGACGCTGAATTGACCCAGTGGGGATGCGGATAAAAACTTGGACTGGTTATGCCGCGAAGCCCAGGCTCTCACGATACTCAACGGGACTGAGAGCGCCGAGGGA
>NZ_NKHL01000079.1:10334-10539 GCF_002934685.1 Pseudomonas bohemica | reverse complement strand
AGAAGCAGTTGAACACCTGGGTCAGTTTTCAGTCGGCAGAACAGCCGTTAATGGGTCAGTTTTCGGTCAGCGGCAACAGCTCTTGACGCTGACGCCGAACGGACCCAGTTGCCGAGATCTCACTGACCCAAGCTGACTCCTCGCGAATCATTGTCCGTGCTGGATTTGTGCAGGTTTGGGGATGGGTCGGTCTTGTCAGGCGTGC
>NZ_NKHL01000079.1:9993-10324 GCF_002934685.1 Pseudomonas bohemica | reverse complement strand
TGAATGAACTGCTCGATGCTCGTTGACTGCCAGTTGCGAGGATAAAACAGCTCCGTTTTCAGCCGGCCGAAGAAGCCTTCACAAGCCGCGTTATCTGGTGAGCAGCCCTTGCGCGACATCGAACGAATCAGCTTCGCATCAGCGATGCGCGATAGCCAGCCGGGCCAGCGGTAGTGGGCGGATTCAACCGGTCGTCGCAACACTGGATTGTTGTACAGACTTTAGATACTCATTTAGCGCTTCGGCAGGTGTTTTCCAGCCGAGTGTTTTTCGAGGTCTAAAGTTAAGTACGTGAGCTACCGCCTGTATTTCTTGGGCACTCCAACGAGAG
>NZ_NKHL01000079.1:0-9983 GCF_002934685.1 Pseudomonas bohemica | reverse complement strand
TACAGCTCGACCGCTCGGATGCGGTCTTCGTATGAATACATGAACTACCTCCAGGTAGTCCAAGATTTCCGCCGCATCCCTTTCACTGGGCTGGACTGATCCCTTCACTGCCAGCCCCGCACACCAAGCCACAAGCCTGGCTGCCCTTCGCCAGCTTAATCTTGCCCGACTGCAACGCCGCAACCGCCGCCGCTCCGCTGAGGTCCGCCGCCAGACCCAGTTCGAACCAGAGCCAGCGTGAAGCAGTGAGCATCTCTTCATCGCTGACCAGCACGATCTCGTCGATGGCATTACGCATCAGATCGAAGACCTTCTCGTCCGTCCGACCGCACGCCAAGGTCGCGACACGGGTGGTCACGGCGGGCAGTCGCACGACTTCGCCGGCTTGCAGGCTGGCATGCAGCGTCGGGGCGCCAACCGCTTCGATACCGATAATGCGCACCGACGGTTTCAGCGCTTTGAGAGCGGTGGCGATCCCGGAGATCAGACCGCCGCCACCGATGGCGACTAGAATCACCTCCAGCTCGGGCAATTGCTCAAGGATTTCCAGTGCCACCGTGCCTTGACCCGCCACCACTGCCGGGTCGGCGAACGGGTGGAAATACGCCGCTTGATGATGCGCCGCGAACTTCAGGGCCTCTTCGCTGGCCTGGTCCCAGACATCACCGACCACTTTGACGTCCGCGCCCCAGGCCGCCAGCTTCGCCAGTTTTGCCGGCGTGATGTTGCGCGGCACGAATATCGTCGACGGCACGCCCGCGACGCTCGCCGCCCGCGCCGTCGCCAGTCCGTGATTACCGCCAGACGCGGTCACGATGCCGTTGCGCATCTGCTCGGTGGGCGTAGTCAGTAAGCGGTTGGTGGCGCCACGCACCTTGAACGATCCGGTGGGTTGCAGGCATTCGAGCTTGAGCCACAGATCGGCTTCGGTCACCGGTTCACGCAAGGCCGAGGCCAGCAGCAAGGGCGTTTTACGGAGGTAGGGCGCGATGCGTTGTGCTGCGTTTTCGATGTCGATCAGATTGATCATGGCTTCACCCGGGAAGTTTACGTAATCGATTGCGTGATATGTTCATCTCAACATACAGTGGCATCGCCTGGCAAGGGCGGACCTAGATCTTCCCGGCCTCAACTTCTTTTCCGGAAAACCTCAATGGACGACATTCGCTTTTACGATCCGCGTCAGGGGCCCTTCTGCGCGTTGAGCAATCTGCACCCGCGCGCCCTGCATTTCGAAGGCCTGCTGTATGCCACGCCGGAGCATGCGTATCAGGTATTCAAAGCGGTGCCTGAAGTCCGGGGCTGGCTCATGGCTGCGCCGACGCCGGAGTTGGTGGCGGCGGCGGGGGATGCGCTGACCGAGGAGCATACCGTCGCCGACTGGGCGCAGATTCAGCTGCCCTTGATGCGCCGGATCGTACGCGCCAAGTTCGATCAGGATGTGGACCTGCGCGAGCTGCTGATCAACACCGCAGGCGTACGGCTGGTCGAATGGTCGCCGGACGACAGTGACGTGGCGCGCTATTGGGGAGAGTTCGAGGGCGAGGGCGAAAACCAGCTGGGCAACATGCTTATGGCGCTCCGCGACGAGTACATCGCCAAGGCCCGCTGATCGCCAGTTTCGCCCCCGCTGAAAGCGTTAGCTCAGGCGATAGGTACGGATCGCGTTGTCCCGATAGAACTGCTGCCGTTCGTGTTCCGAACAGCCGCTAAGAATCTCGTCCATCACCTGCACCCAAGGCAGGTAAGCGCTGGCCAGGTTCAGCACCGGCCAGTCGCTCGCGAACAGCACCCGCGAGAAACCGAAGCACTCGATGGCGTGTTCGATGTACGGGCGGATCTGCGCCAGCGTCCAGTTCCGGTGATCGGCTTCGGTGGTCACGCCGGTGATCTTGCAGACCACGTTCGGACGCTCGGCCACTGCACGCATCTGATCTTCCCACGGTTGCCGCACGCCGGCCGCAATGCCCGGTTTGGCGATGTGGTCAAGGACGAATTGCACGTCGGGGCACCGGTCGATCAACTGCGTGGCGCTCGCCAGTTGTTGATGTTTGATGCAGATGTCGAAGCTCAGGTTGCGCAGAGCCAGTTGCTGTACGCCCTCGATGAACGCCGGTTGCAGGCAATAGTCGGCGGCGGGGTGGTACTGAATGAGTCGACGCACGCCACGTAAAAGCCCTATTTCGCTCAGCCGGTCCAGTTCGTCGTTGACAGCTCCGCCGCGCTCGATGGCCGCCGAGGCGACGATGCCGTGTATCGCCGGTTCCGTCATCGCCAGTTGCTCGACGAATCGTGCTTCCGCCAGTTCTTGGCCGGGCACGACGTCGACCTCCACGAACACCTGCTTGTCAACCACGACGCCTGCGCTCGCGGCGGCAAAATCCTCTGGCAGATACCAGCCTTTGATCGCCGGCACCGTATCCAGCCAAGGATAGTCCAGCTGCGCGGGATCGTAGTAATGGACATGGGAGTCGACAATCGGGAATGACGGCATTTCAACCCTCCGGGGCTTACAGTTCAGGCAGCTATGATTTGCGCGGCGCAGCGGTACTGGCGCGCACGATGAATTCGGTTTCCAGAATGACCCGCGCTGACGCCAGCACGGCGTCGGCGGCAAAACGTTCGAGCAGACGCTGGGCGGCGATCTGTCCCAACCGATAAGCAGGTTGCGCGATGGCGGTGATCGCCGGCTTGAAAATCGGGTACCACTCCATGTCATCGAAACCGATGAGCGAGAGGTCGTCGGGAATGCGCAGACCGGCTTCGAGAATCGCCGTGATCGCCCCGGTGCTCATCAGGTTGTTGGTTGCGAAAACAGCGGTGACCTTGCTCGGTCTGCCAAGCAATGCCTGCACGGCCGAGTGACCGCCTTCGTAGGTTGAATCACCGTTGAGGGTGAGTTTCTTCGGTGGCTTCAAGCCCCGCTGCGCGAATGCGGCGTGATACCCGGCCAACCGTTCCTGGTCGAACGATGCCTGCAACTGACCGGTGACGATGGCGATCTCGCGGTGGCCGAGGGCGAGCAGATGTTCGACCGCCTTCTGCGCGGCGAGCTGGTTGTCGATCAACACGGTGTCGATGTCGACGTCTTGCAGCTCCGAGTCCACCAGCACGATGCGCATGCCCCGCGCCACGGCATCACGGATGTGTTCACCGTTGGCCGCCGAGCTGGCCATGATCACGGCATCCACTTGTTTCTCGGCCATCAGCCGCAGCAAGCGTTCTTCTTCGGTAACGCTGTTGCCTGAGTTGGCGAGCAGGACGCTGATGCCATTGGCGCTCAGGGTCTGTTCAACGCCGCTGGCCAGCCGCCCGAAGAAAGGGTTGGCGACGTCTGCCAGGATCAGCCCGACCGACGATGAACGCTCCTTGCGCAAGCTCGCGGCAACCGAATTGACCACGTAGCCCAGCTGCGCAGCGACTTCGCGCACGCGCTCGGCGGTCTCGTCGGTGGTCGCGCCCTTGAATCCCGCCAGTACGCGCGACACGGTCGCCGTGGACACCCCCGCTTCACGAGCGACGTCTTGCATGGTGGGTTTTTTATGAGTCTTCACGCGGTTGTTCCTTTACTGATGCTGCGAGGGCCGAGCACGGGTTTTAGCGGCAGCCGAGTGCCCGGAGGTA
Source organism: Pseudomonas bohemica (assembly GCF_002934685.1). Classification (GTDB taxonomy): domain Bacteria; phylum Pseudomonadota; class Gammaproteobacteria; order Pseudomonadales; family Pseudomonadaceae; genus Aquipseudomonas; species Aquipseudomonas bohemica. Next base: position 6,359 of record NZ_NKHL01000079.1, on the reverse strand, counting down.
AAAAGTCTTTTCGAAATCACTTGACGCTGTGCCAGCACGGCCACTATAACCTGATTAAGGTAATCGATTACGTAAATCGATTACCTAATAAGTCTACGATATTTCCGAGGCGCTCGAAATGCACACACCGCAGCAGGATTCGTCCGCACCGTTGAGCAAGCAGTCCATGGGGGCAGCGGCAGTTGAGGCGGGACGCAGAGAACCCGCGCTTGAAGCGATCAACATCGTCAAGAACTTCGGTTCGTTGCAAGTTCTGCGTGACGTTTCGATGACCCTGTATCGCGGCGACATCACCGCTGTGGTAGGCGATAACGGCGCTGGCAAGTCGACCTTCATGAAGGTCCTCAGCGGCGAGCACATTCCGGATGGCGGCCAGTTGTGCGTCAACAACCGCGAGGTGCAGTTGCGGTCGACCCAGGACGCGCAGTCCTACGGCATTGAAACGGTGTATCAGGACCTTGCCCTGGCCCCGGATCTTTCGGTCGCGGAAAACGTGTTCCTTGGTCGCGAGATCAAGGCGCCGGGCTGGCGCGGCCAGATCGGCATGCTTGATCGCCAGCTGATGCTCGAGGAGTCGACGCGCATCCTCACCGAACTGGGCGCCAAGCTGAAATCCTATCGTGCGACCACGCAAAGCCTTTCGGGCGGACAGCGGCAGGGCGTCGCCATCGCTCGCGCGATCAAATGGGCACAGCACGCGATCCTCATGGATGAACCGACTGCAGCCCTTGGGACACGGCAGCGGGACATGGTGTACGCCGCCATCCGTGCAGCTGCCGGGCGCAACCTGGCTGTCCTGCTGATCTCCCACGATTTGCCGCAAGTGCTTGAACTCGCCGATCGCATCATCGTCATGCGCCAAGGCACCGCCGTTGCCAACCTCAACCCCGCCGAAGTCACTGTCCGCGATGTCGTCGACGTGATGCTCGGCGCGAAGGGCGCATGAACATGAATCACAGCTCAAGCCAAGAGGCGCTTTCCGTGAACACACCTACTTATGACGACGGCTCGACCTGGTTTTCGCGGCTGCGCGAAGCCACTGCATTCTGGATGTTTCTGATCCTGCTCGGGCTGGTCGTGCTGTTCTCGCTGATCTCGCCGAACCACGCCTTCCTCAGCGTGAACAACTTCTTCACCATTGCGCTGAACGCCTCGCAGTTGGTGTTGCTGGCGGTGGGCATGACTTTTCTGCTCGGCGCCCGTGAGTTTGATCTCTCGGTGGGCGCGAACGTGGTGCTGTCGTCGATTCTGGCGGCGCGCACCATCACCTCGCTGGCGGGCACGCCGGATGAAGTCGCTATGGGCAATTACCCGCACTTGGGCCCGGCGATCACGGCGGGTGTGCTGGTTGCCATCATTAGCGGCACGCTGTTCGGCCTGATTAACGGCCTGCTGGTCACCAAGCTGCGCCTGAGTTCATTTCTGGTGACGCTGGCAACCACCGCGATTGGCCTGGGCACTGCGCTGGTCATGACCCACGGCGCCAACGTACCGGACATCCCGCGCGTGCTGCAGACCGAGTTCGCCACCTATCGCGTGTTCGACATGATTCCGCTGCCGGTGCTGCTGTCGCTGGTGCTCGTGCTGTTGCTCTGGTTCACGCTCGCGCAGACCCGTTTTGGCGTGCACACCCTGGCGATGGGTTCGTCACCGGATGCGTCGCGCCGGGCCGGCATCAATAACGCTCGGCACTTGCTCAAGCTGTTCGGGCTGATGGGGTTTCTCTGCGGCATCGCGGCGCTGCTTGATATTTCTCGCTTCGCCACCACCAACATCGGCGGTCACCAGACCGACAACCTGCAAGCCGTGGCCGCTGCGGTGATCGGGGGCACCAGCCTGTTCGGCGGTATCGCCTCGGTGCCGGGAACGCTGGTCGGCACGTTGATTCCAGTGGTGCTTGGCACCGGCCTGGTGATCATGGGCCTGGACTCTTTCTATCAGTTGATTCTGGTTGGCCTGATCGTCATCGCGGCGGTTTACATCGACCAGCGCAACCGTCAACTCAGCATCTGAATCTACACGCAATGCTGGGCTGTCGACAGCGCACACTCACGGGCAATGAAGGTAATCGACGATGAAGACGAAGCTGGTTGTATCGTTAGCGACAGTATTACTGGGGAGCGTTTCCCTGGGGGCCCAGGCTGAAGAACCGGTGAACATCGCGTTCTTGCCAGGCCAGGTGGGCATTCCGTTTTACTCGTCGATGCAGTGCGGCGCGGAAACCGCAGCGAAGGAATTCAACGTCAAGCTGAGCTGGAGCGGTCCACCGGATTGGGACATTGCCCTGCAACAGCCGTTTATCGACGCTGCGTTGCAGCTGCACCCGCAAGGTATTGTGCTGGCGCCTACCGATGGCGGCGCGCTGATCAGCCAGGTCAAAGAACTGGAATCCAAAGGCTTACCGGTCATCACCGTTGACGCACCGCTGAACGACCCGGTCGAAACCCAGAGCATTCAGTCCGACCACTTCGCCGGTGGCGTCGCGGCGGCCAAGGCGATGGTTGGGGTCGCAGGCGACAAGGGCACTTTCCTGGCGGTCGGCATGCGTCCGGGGTTGCCCGACATCGATGCGCGCGTTGCCGGCTTCGTAGAGACCTTCAAGAAAGAACATCCGGGCGCCAAGCTGGTGCCCGTGGCGTACCCGGAAACCAGTTCGACCAAAGCGGCGCAACAAGTCGCCGCGGCGATCCAAGCGTATCCCGATCTCAAGGGCGTGTACGTAACCCATTCGGCGGCGGCGACCGGCGCGTCGGCGGCGATCATGGAAGCGGGGCTGCGTGGCAAGATCAAGCTGATCTCATTCGACGCCGATCCGCAGCAGATTCGTGACCTCAAAGACGGCATCTACGACGCGCTGATCATCCAGCAGCCTTACAACATGGGCTACGAGGCCGTGAAGCTCAGCGCTCAGCTGGTGCGTCATCAAGTCGAGAAAACCGCAGTCAAACACGACAATTTCCTGCCCTTCGTGGTCGCTACCCGCGCCAACATGAAAAACGCGGACATCCGTCAGTACTTCTATAAAACCAGCTGCAAGTAATGCCGACGGGCTGCCCGTCGGGGGCCCGTTTTTCTGCCAACCGTTAATAATCGGTGCCACGTCCGAGGACGCTGCACCGGTGCTGGAGCCAATCAATGAACGGGCGTCTCAATAATCGTGTAGCGATCATCATCGGTGCATCCAAGGGTATCGGCGCCGCCATCGTTCGTCGCTTCGTCGGTGAAGGCGCGTTGGTCGTGCTGGGCGATGTCGATGCCGAGAATGGTCAGCGGCTGGCGGACGAGCTGGGCATCGACAAGGTGTATTTCCAGCGCGCCAGCGTGGCCGATGAAGCCGACATGCAGGCCTTGGCGCAGTCGGCGATCAGCCGTTTCGGGCGCATCGACATCCTGGTGCAGAACGCCGGCATCTATCCGTCTCATCTGCTCGAAGACATGACGCTGAAACAGTGGCAGCAAGTGATTGATGTCAACCTGACCGGCACGTTCCTCGCGGCCCGGGCGTGCTTGCCGACCATGCGGGAGCAGGGCAGTGGACGGATGATTTTCACCTCGTCGATCACCGGCCCGCGTGTCGTCAATCCGGGTGTCGGTGCTTACGCGTCGAGCAAGGCGGGTATCAACGGTCTGATTCGCTCGGGAGCACTGGAGTTCGCGCGTTATGGGGTCACGGTCAACGGGATCGAGCCTGGCAACATCATGACCGAAGGCCTCAGCGCGGGTCGCAGTCCGGCGTTCATCAGCAATATGGAAAGCTCAATTCCTCTGGGTCGTCTCGGCCAGCCCCAGGATGTTGCCAATGCCGCGCTGTTCCTGGCATCTGATGATGCGTCCTACATCACCGGCACCACGATCGTTGTCGATGGCGGACAGATTCTTCCCGAAAGCAAAGACTTTTCCGACCCTAACGCTTGGCAATGACGTTCGTTCCTTCTCATCTGGAGACCCGCAATGAGTGCAGCAGACCAACTGGCCCGGCTGGGCCTCACGCTTCCTGACGTGCCTGCACCGGTGGCCAACTACCTGCCGGGCAAGCGCATCGGTGATCTGATTTATCTCTCCGGCCAGGGCCCGCGCATGCCCGATGGCAGCTATCACCAAGGCAAAGTGGGGACCGAGGTCAGCGTTGCAGATGCATACGACCACGCCCGCCTCGCTGGTCTAACGTTGCTGGCGGCCGTGCAGTTGCTCGGCGTCGATCTGGATACGGTCGAAGTGGTGAAGATTCTCGGCATGGTCAACGGCGCGCCCGATTTCGGTGCGCATCCTGCGGTGATCAACGGCTGCTCGGACTTGATGGTGGAAGTGCTTGGCGACCGTGGCCGGCATGCGCGCTCAGCAGTGGGCATGGGTTCGTTGCCCAACAACATGACGGTTGAGATAGAGGCGATATTCCGCTTAATCGAATAGCTCAGATTTCACAAGGGCTGTGCAGCGTCAGCCCGATAGCCTGCTCTATCGAGCCGGCTCCAGGTCCATTTCCTGAAAACTGGAAAATGGGGGATCCTCCCCCCGCGCCAGTTAACCATGCGCGGTTTCGGTGGGAGCGGCTTCATCTGCGAAAATTAGCGTGGTCCGCGTCGCGCTATGCCGTTGTTAACTGCCCGCTAGCTGTTCTCGGCTCGCACACGGTGTTGGCGCTGACGCCGAATTGACCCAGTGGTCGACTCGACATCGGCCTCAATAGTTCAGGTGCTCCAATGAATCGCAGACACTGTTAAAGCTCAGGAGTTAGCTTGACACAAATCACTCTTGCACTTGCGGTATTTCTGGCGATGCCAGCCAGTGCTATCGCCGACTCGCTGTCACTGAGTTGCCAACTGGTTAGGGGCCTGGCTTTAATATGAAGTCGGCCTACGTCGAGCAGCCTAGAGACTTGCGAAATCAGTTCATTAACGATGCGATAGACGCTGGCATCATCGGTCTTTTTATCGAGCCGCCGACGACTTGGCAAGTTAATCTCTCGCCTAATACTGTCTTTTCGCCGGACCAAAGTAGTACTAGCTTGAACATCACTTCGACGTCGGCCGGAAAAATCGAAGCGTATGCAAAAGATGGGGCGAAATTCTCGCTCAATCGCATAAATTCGCGCCTAGAGTATTCTGTGTTAATTGGCATACCCAACACCAACATTTGGAAAAAAGCACATGGTGGGACGATTCCGGAAACACTAGCCTATAGCTACAAATGCGTGCAGGTGCAAATGCTAGGGATGGTCTGAAGTAGCGGCCTATTTTTCGGCGACTGGGCCATCAGCGCTTTCAAAAACGGCAGCCGTTCAATCGGTAAAATCTGCCGACTACTTCATGCTTTTTGCTGCTGCGAGTGCCTCGTAGCAACCATTTCCCCCATTACGGACGCACCTCTCCCACGCCGCTCAGCAAATGTCGACGCGCCATCCACTGGTTCGACAAGGCGAACAGCGCCACCATTTGAGCAGTGTTCTTCACCAAGCCCCGGTAGCGCACTTTGGTATAACCAAACTGGTGCTTGAGCACCCGAAATGGATGCTCAACCTTGGCGCGAACCTAAGCCTTGATTTTATCGATCTTGCGTATCGCTTTGTACAATACGCTGCGTTTGCCATGTTTTTTGTAGGTGCTGCGCCGAGCTGCGCCCTGCCAGATGACTTTGCGTCCCGCATGTTCTTCGCGCTTCTCGACACCGGTATAGCCCGCATCAGCGCAGACCACGTTCTCGGTGCCGTGTAGAGTTTGTCGACTTGGGTTACATCCGCGACGTTGGCCGCAGTGACAAGCCACGGTCGCCCAGATAGCCATTGTTCACGCCGAGAATACTAGGTTTTGTACGAAAAGTCGGCAGGGTAGAATTGCCGCCATGATTGGCTGGAGGCCCGCATGGCAAAGCGTTACGAACTCTCCGATGCATCGTGGGAATTGATCAAGGATCTGGATTCTCCAGAGCAGAAAATGGGTCGACCACGCAGTGATGATCGTCTGGTACTCCACGGAATCCTTTGGGTGCTTTGCTCTGGCGCAGCCTGGCGTGACCTGCCGGAACGCTTTGGGCCCTGGTCAACGGTGTATCAGCGTTTTCGTAACTGGCGCGACGACGGCACGTTCGACCGAATACTGGAGCGCTTGCATATTCGACTGAACCGGGAAGGACTGATTGATCTGGACACCTGGATGATCGATTCCACAGCGGTACGTGCAACCCGAGCCTCTTCAGGCGCCGGAAAAACGGGGGCCTGAAGAACCGCTAGACCATGCCCTGGGACGCAGTCGAGGCGGCCTTACTACCAAGATCCACATGGTCTGCGACGCCAATGGTGTTCCCTTACGCTTCATCCTTTCATCGGGACAAGCCAGCGATATCGCCCACGCCCAACCGCTGTT
>NZ_NKHL01000075.1:315-33545 GCF_002934685.1 Pseudomonas bohemica | reverse complement strand
GGCCAAGAGCTACGCAGCCATGGTCACGCTGGCCTGCAGCCTACGTTGTATGCGGCAATACTTTTCGTACAAAACCTAGATAGGGGGGCAGGTGGCTGAAACAACGAGTCGAACCTTTTGCGGCTTTGCGATTTTATTTTTGTTTCTCATGGCGGCGCCGGTGACGTTGCCTGTGTTCGGGACGCATGACTGGCAGCGCATTTTTGAATGCGTGATCGCTGCTTTTTTATTATTGGTGCTACTCACCCATCCTAAAGGCTTCTCCTTCTCGACTATTGCCAGGCAACTGACGCCGGCCATCGGCGTTTTGTTGCTCATATTGGCTACTGCGTCGGTAATCCGTGCGCGTCAATCCATGTGGGCATTAGTGGAGCTGGCACTCGTGGTTGCCTGCATTGGCGCAAGCGTGACCATCGCTACCCAAAGGCGGACTCGTGGCGTCGGGCTGGACAAACTGCTTTTTATCCTGGCTGCCAGCATCTGCGCGCTGAAGTGCATTCAGTTCGGCGCTGCTTCGTTGGCTGCATTCGTTAGCGGGTATCCCACACTGGATATCGATTTCCTGCTGGACGGGTTCTCTAACAAGCGCTTTTATGGTCAGTTCCAAACGTTCACACTACCGCTGCTTGTATTGCCTTTGTTGTCGCCCGCTCCGATCCAAGGCCGCAAAACATGGGCTCTGGTACTGCTCTGCTGCTGGTGGATGATCGCGATCAGCAGCGGCACCCGCGGTACCTGGCTAGGAATGGCTGGCGCTGTGGCTGTTATTTGTTTGTGTGGGCCGCATGGACGGCGTTGGATTGGGTGGCAAGCATTGGCAGCTGTGCTCGGGCTGACGCTGTACTGGTGCCTGTTCAGTGTGCTGCCCGGATATCTGGGCATTGAAGTCACGAATTTTGCTGGCGACCGTTTGAGCACATCGCTCTCTGCTCGTGACATTATCTGGCATCAAGCGTGGGAGATGATCAAACAACGGCCGCTACTGGGCTACGGTCCGATGCACTTCGCCGATATCCCTAATTCTGTCGCCGCTCATCCTCATCAGGCGATTTTGCAATGGGCCAGTGAATGGGGCATCCCTTCCGCGTTGCTGGTGGGCTGGCTGGTATTGCGTGGGTTGTGGGCAACGTTGCTTTTAATTCGTAAGAAAAGCATTTCCAGCGAGCCGGTCGACCTGCTGCGCCTATGTTTGTTCGCCAGCTTGATTGGCGCTCTCACGCAATCGATGGTGGATGGTGTGATAGTCATGCCCTACTCGCAATTGTGGCTGGCAATTGTCGCGGGCTGGCTGCTAGGCGTTCACGAGTATCGAGACGAGCCTCAACTGATCAGTCGCAAGCTGTATGGGGCGTGGCTTGCCCTGCTAATCACGGCGGTTGGATATTTGGGATATGTGGTGATCCGGGATTCGCCACATCTTGAGCAACGACAGCAGGCATTCATTAAGGAATATGGAGGAAGATTTCAGCCTCGTTTCTGGATGCAGGGTGTCATTGCCAAGTCCGCTCACAGCTTGTTGGAACCAACGAATGCTGCTAGTTTTTCAGAAGAAAGGCCGAAATAGCTCAGTCGGTAGAGCAGCGCACTCGTAACGCGAAGGTCGTAGGTTCGATTCCTATTTTCGGCACCATTTTGTGTCTTTCCAGTAGGTTTATTCGAAAGTGTTTAGGTGATGCATGACCGCTTTTTCCTGCATTAGCCGTGCGTGCGAGGTGAGGTGGACGGGAAAGTAGTCCGTAGCAGCACGATCGTTTTAGGCAGTTCGAGCATGAAGGTTAATTCGACGTGGTTATTCAGATTTATGTTTATTTACGTATTGGGTGTAAACCAAGCTCCGGTAATGGTTTTAACTCGTTGGTTGAGCCACCATGCATTTAGTCGAGCGCGCGACATTGATCCAGCGCATTATGCCACTGGCAATGCAGTGGGGTGCGACCCTCTACTCAGTCTGCATTTCGCTGGGACTTTCGGTGTTGTTTGCGCGCACCATGGGGCCAAGCGCATTTGGTTCCTACACCTATATTTACGTGCTCGCCAGTTTCCTGGCGCTGTCGCAGGACGGTGGATTCAATACATTGCTGATACGTGAGCGAGTGGCGAAATCATCGTTACTGCTGACGCGTAACGACGATTTGCCGACCATTGCGCTGACGCATCTCTTGGGCTCCACCATCATCCTTATTGCGTTCGCCGTCATGCTCGCTCCTTGGTTGGGAAGCTTGTCATTGGCATGCGCGATTTTTTGTTTTTGTGTAATCACTCTTACACAATGGCTTTCGTCTTGGCTCAGGGGAGCGGGCGAGTTCGGGCTTGACGCATTCTTTCTGTTTTGCGGGCGCAATCTTAGCGCGCTGATGGTATTGTCGGCGGTGCTGATTTTCGGCGCGACGCCCGTGTCGATTTTTGTTGGGTGGGGTATTGGCCTGCTGCTGGTTCTTGTAGGTTTTCATAAGCATTTTCCGACATTCGCGAAAGTCTCTTTCAAGCCGCCTTTCTGGGCGTACCGTAGTAGTGTAAGTTTTTTTGCGATTGGGGCTGCGTCAGCGCTCTACCACCAGATGGATATCGTGGTTTTGCGTCACTTTTTAAATGACAACCCCGACGTCGGTCATTACGCTGTGGCATCTCGCATGTTCGACGGAATTTTGTTGCTGGCCCTCCCGGTAGCCTTGATGGTTTTTCGACGAATGCGGACCCAAGCCATGATGTCCAGCCTAAATGTGAGTTTCAGTTTTTCTGCGTTGCGGATGGCTTTTGTCATAGGGGGATCGCTCGCAGTCATGGGGTGGCTGCTTGGACCGTGGGGCATCGGTCTGTTGTTCGGAAGTGACTATGCCCAAGGCGCATGTGGTGTAATCGGCTGGCTATTCACGGCTCTCATCTTCGCCCTTCCTAATGTTGTGTTGGAACAACTGGCGATCGCTACACACCGCGAACGATGGTTTGCGGGGTGTCTCGCATTTGCCGTGTTGGTCAGTCTTGGATGCAATGCGTGGCTAGTACCAGGCCGGGGCGCCCAAGGGGCTGCTTTGGCTACGATCCTTACGGAGTGCCTGCTCTTCGTGTCGTTATCCTGGGGCCTGCGCCACGAACTGATGCAGACAGTGCATTCGTTGAAATTCAAGCCTGTCCGTTGAGGATGTCGCTGCCGCTCGGGCAGCGGCAGAACGTGGATCGGGATCGGGATCGGGATAGATATACATATAGGCATGCGCAATCGCGAAAATATACCGGGGGTGCCGGTTTTGCTGGTCCTTAAGGCAGTAGTTCGATTCCTATTTTCGGCACCAGCAACACAAAAAGCCCGGTCTTCAAGACCGGGCTTTTTCGTTTTCAGGGATGCAGATCAATCTGCAAGCAGGTGCGTGAAGTCGAGAGTTCAGGCACGGCGCAGATAAGCAATTGTGGCTGCGCTCTGAATCAGAGATTCCAGTCATCCACGACCTTATTCTTGTTGAACCAGATCGTTAAGTTGTTGCCGTGGTGTTCAGTATCGCCATTGACTTTGCCGGTGGCGATGCTGACCGCATCGGAGGCGCCGTTGGCATAGTTGGTCATGCTCAGCGCGCTTGAAACCGCACCGGCGCCGGGTATGTAGCTAGCCAGCCGACTTGCATCACTCAGATTGCCGGATTTGTTGTAGCTCCAGCTGTAGCTTCCACTGGAGTGGGTGTACTGGGAGTCCGGTGTTCCGTAGATGGCCTGCACTTCGCTTTGCGTGGTTTTGTTCGGAATGATGTGGCTCTTGATATAGGTCGCGCTGAATTTGTCTTCGCCGCCCATGGAGCTGCAACCGGCAATGAGGGTGACGGCCAACGCGCACAAGAGTTTCGTTTTCACAGAACTTCTCCTTCCCTGAATGAATATTCTAATGTGTCTGAAATTGTTACAAATCGGGATAAGTCGCGATTCTAGCGGCTGAAGCCGGTTTTTCAACTACGAAATCGTGCTTTGGGGCACATTTTCGTGGCCGGTGAGAACCATTCGTCCCTCAAATGGTCCTGCGAGTTTGAAGGGCTCGTGTCGAAAGGCAAATGCCGGAGGGGCAAATGCATCATTTGATCTAGATGCTAAGCCGCATCGACAAGTCCACGGCCTTCACATCCTTGGTCAATGTGCCAATCGAGATGTAGTCCACCCCCGTCTCGGCAATGCTGCGCAAGGTCGCGTCGGTGACCCCGCCGCTGGCTTCGAGTTTGGCGCGGCCGGCGGTGAGTTGGACGGCTTGGCGCATGTCGTCGAGGCTGAGTTCGTCGAGCATGATGATGTTGGCGCCGCCGTCGAGGGCCTGTTTGAGTTCGTCGAGGCTTTCCACTTCGATTTCTACCGGTTTGCCGGGGGCGATTTTGTGGGCGGCGGTGATGGCTTCAGCGATACCGCCGCAGGCTGCAATGTGGTTTTCCTTGATCAGGAAGGCGTCGAACAGGCCGATGCGGTGGTTGTGGCAGCCGCCGCAGGTGACGGCATATTTCTGGGCCAGGCGCAGGCCGGGCAGGGTCTTGCGAGTGTCGAGGAGCTTGACCTGCGTGTCGGCGACCATGTCGGCGTAGTACTGGGAGCGCGTTGCCACGCCTGAGAGCATCTGCAGGAAGTTGAGTGCGCTGCGTTCACCAGTCAGCAGCGAGCGCGCCGGGCCTTCAAGGTGGAACAGGGGTTGATTGGGTTTGACCCGATCGCCATCGCCGACTTGCCAGTGCACCGCGACGCGCTGATCAAGCTGACGAAAAACGCTGTCGACCCAAGCTGTTCCGGCAATCACCGCATCATCGCGGGAAATAACGGTAGCTTTGGCCAGGCGCTCCGCGGGGATCAGCTGCGCGGTGATGTCGCCCGTGCCCACGTCTTCAAGCAACGCGCGGCGCACGTTAGCTTCGATTTCGGAGGTTATTGAGGCAAGAGGTAGATTCGGCATATAGGGCTCCACTTACTAATTGCTCGGAGTATAAGGCAGCCACTGTCCCAACCCACCACCCCACGCCTCTCAAACGAGTGCTTCGCCTGCACTTGGTCGTTTTTTTTTTGCCGCAGATGCGATGGAAAGGGATTTTCGCGGTCTATCGCAGCACCTTTCGCTCGCTCAATCTATTATTCTAATCAAGGCTAAGAGTCTGCTGGCGAGTGGATGAGTTTTGAAAGATACTTGCCTTGTATTTATTTGACGTCATAGGTTTGGCGTTCTGCCTTTTGTACCCCAGGGATAAAAAATCGAGATACGTCCAAGTGGAGGTCGATGCTCCCTTGGCGATCGTTGTGTGGCTGTAGCCGTGGCTGTTTTGAATGATACGTGACGAGGGGTGCTTGATGCAGAACGACGGTAAAGTGGTGCCTTTGAGCAAGACGGGTCCGGATCAACCGGGGTCTTCGCCTGTCGCTCGGCTGCCCGTCGTTCTTCTGCAGGTGCGTGATAGAGCCGCACAGCAGCTCAAGGAAAGCCTGCAGACGCTGTTCGATAATGCCGACGACACGCTGTTCGAGATGGCGGATCGGGCGCACAACAACGCCGAGCAGAACATCTTTTTCGAAGCCATGCGTGACCTGCGGCTCAAGCGAAAGAGCATCGAACGCAATTTCCTCGACAAATTCTTCGAGGCGTTTCTGCGCCTCGGTCAGTATGAGGTCGCGGAGCCGATCCTCTCCGAACCCGTGTCCTTCGACAAACTCGCCTTGGTCCATAACGACGACCTGGAGCGCACCGTTGCCGTCGACACCATGGTCACCAAGGTGGTCAATCGTGACGGCTTGGCATTGAGTCAGTTGACCATGCGCCTTAATCAGTTGGTTCCGCAGCCTGTGACCGACGAGACCAATCCGCTGGGTCCTACGCTGCTGTGCGATTTCTTCCTGCAGGCAGGTCGTAACCTGGGCGTCGAGATCAAGGTCAAGCTGATCATTCTCAAGCTGTTTGAAAAATACGCGTTGGCCGATACCGATCAACTCTATGAAGCGGCTAACCAGTTGCTGATCGCGGCGGGTGTCTTGCCGGACTTGAAAGTCCTGCCATCGCGGCGTTCTACCGATCGCTCGTCCAGCGCGGCAGCCTACTCCGAGGCGCAGCGTGCCGACAGCGCGGCGCTGGTCCATGCGGCTGAACAGCTCGACCAGAGCGTGCAGGAAGTGTTTTCCGCTTTGCAGGAATTGCTGGTCCACGTGCGCGGCAACATCACACCTAGGCCGGAGAATGCGGCCGAAGCCCGGCCGATTTCCAGTCAGGATCTGTTGCGTCTGCTGTCACATTTGCAGCAGTACGTGCCACGGGCCGAGACGCCGGACGACTTCGATCTGCGCACGCAACTCGAGCAACTGATCGGCCGCGTCAGTGCTCGCAGCGGCAAATTTCGTACCGTGGGCACCATCGACGAAGACGTGATCAACCTGATCTCGATGCTTTTTGAATTCATCCTCGATGACCGCAATCTACCGGGTTCGCTGCGCGCGTTGATCGGGCGTCTGCAGATTCCGATGCTCAAAGTCGCCGTTATCGACAAGAGCTTTTTCAGCCGCGGCAGCCACCCGGCGCGGCGTCTGCTCAACGAGATCGCTTCGGCGGCGTTGGGCTGGGGCGGACGCGACGATAGCCAGCGCGACTCCCTCTACACCCGCATCGATCAGATCGTGCAGCGACTGTTGCATGATTTCGTCGATGATCCGGCGATCTTCACCGAGTTGCTGGTGGATTTCCTGGCCTTCACCAGTGATGAACGTCGTCGCAGTGAATTGCTCGAACAGCGTACCCGTGATGCCGAAGAGGGCCGTGCGCTGGCGGAATTGGCGCGTCAACGTGTACAGCAGGCGCTCAACGATCGCCTGCTCGGCAAAACCCTGCCTGAGGTAGTGGTGCGTCTGTTGCAGGAAGCCTGGAGCAAGGTGCTGCTGCTGACCTGTCTCAAGCATGGCGAGCAATCCAGTGAGTGGAAGGCCGGGTTGCAGGCGATGGATGATCTCATCTGGAGCGTGGAGCCTCACGACGAGCCGGATGCGCGCCAGCGTCTGTTGGAACTGGTGCCTGGGCTGCTCAAGTCTCTGCGCGACGGTTTGAGCAGTGCTGCCTTCGACCCGTTCGCCACCAGCGAATTCTTCAGCCAGCTGGAAGCTTTGCACGTGCAGGCGTTCAATCATGTTTCGCGCACGTCGGAAGAGGGCGTGCAAGCCGCGACCGAGGAGGTTGTCGGCGAGCCTGCCGACGGGCCGTCGATGATGGCTGTGGTTGAAGAGATCGTGCTGGTCGCGCCTGGCGAGCAGGTGTTGAGCGAGCCTGTGCCGCACCTGCCGGAGAACGACGAAGGTCTGCTGCAGGTCGGCAAGCTGCGGCTGGGTAGTTGGGTCGAAATCCAGGAGGATGAAGAGCACCGATTGCGTTGCAAACTCGCGGCAATCGTGGAGCCGAGCGGGCGTTATGTATTCGTCAACCGCACCGGGATGAAAGTCCTGGAAAAGACCCGCATGGGCCTGGCCGTCGAGTTCCGTCGCGGGACGATTCGGGTGCTGGACGATTCGCTGCTGTTCGACCGGGCGCTGGAGTCGGTGCTGGGTAATCTGCGCAAGCTTAAGGGCTGAGGTTCTACATAGAACTCTGGCAGCGCGGCTTGCGGGCGGTGGCGATTTCACGTTGCCCCCGCCGACGAGCCGGGCGGCTACAGCGAAACGCGTGCGACGATCAATGTATTCACTCCCCACATCCCTTCCTATCGCGGGCATACTGGCCACCGTCGATTCATGCTTTAAGGATCCACCATGCAACTGGACCCCGCCACAGGCTGGTGCCACGGCGCCCAGCACTGCCCTTCGCCCAATTTCAATGCCCGCCCCGAGGCGGAGATTTCGCTGCTGGTGATCCACAACATCAGCTTGCCACCCGCGCAGTTCAAGACGGGCAAGGTTCAGGAATTCTTTCAGAACCGGCTGGATGTCACAGAGCACCCTTATTTTGAAGGCATCGCTGAACTTCGGGTCTCGGCACATTTCCTGATCGAACGTGATGGCGAGCTGACGCAGTTCGTCTCCTGTCTGGATCGTGCCTGGCATGCCGGCGTTTCGCTGTTCGAGGGCCGTGAGACGTGCAATGACTTCTCCATCGGCATTGAACTGGAAGGCACCGACGATCAGCCGTTTACCGATGCACAATACGAGACGTTGATCGCCCTGACCCGGCAGCTGCAGTCGGCCTGGCCTGCGATCACCGCGCAACGAATTTGCGGGCACAGCGACATCGCCCCCGTACGCAAGACCGATCCGGGCCCATGCTTTGACTGGGCCCGGTTTCGTTCGGCTTTGCAGGATTGAAAAGGAGCAGGTGATGAGTTTTCTGGTGTTGCTGTTGGCGGTGTGGATTGAGAAATTCTCCGCTCTGCGTCAGCGTGTGCAGCGCGATGCGCCCTGGCTGAATCAGCTGGGGCGGCTTGAATCCAACCCGCGCACGGCCAAGCGCCCATGGTGGATTCTGACGCTGACGGTATTGTTGCCGCTGTTACTGCTGGCGCTGGTTCTGGTGATCGTCGGCTCCGTTGCCTATGGCTGGCTGGCGCTGCCGATTCATCTGCTGGTGCTGATCTACAGCCTGGGGCGCGGCAACGTGAAAGCCAATCTTGGCTCATTCCGCGATGCCTGTCGGCGTGGTGATCAGGAAGCGGCGGTGCTCGTCGCTCATCGTGATCTTGGCGTTGAGGCCGAGAACGAAGAGCAACTGCTCGGCGGCGTGCAGACGTATTTGTTGTGGCAGGTCTATCAGAGTTTCTTCGCGGTGATCTTCTGGTACTTCGTGCTGGGACCGGTTGCCGCGCTGGCCTATCGACTGCTGGCTTTGGCTTGCGAGCATGGCAAGACCCCAGCGCTGGTAGAGCGCGCGACCCAACTGCGCCACGCGTTCGATTGGGTGCCAGTGCGACTGCTGGCAGCGAGCTTCGCGTTGGTCGGCAATTTCGTTGCGGTCAGCCGAGTGATGCTCAGTGAATTGCTGAACTGGAATATCAGTGCCTCGGCATTGATCACCCGGGCCGGGTGCGTGGCCGGTGAAGTGCCAGCGCCGGTCGTTGGTATCGAAGGCGTGAACAGCCTGGACGTCCTCTGGGAATTGCTCATCCGTGCGGCCATTGTCTGGTATGCCGGGTTTGCGTTATGGACGTTGCTCGTGTGAAGTTTGCTCTAAAGCGCGTGTCGGACGGGTTACAGCCTCTGGGTTGAACAATCTCTGTGGGAGTGAGCTTGCTCACGAAGGCGGACTTCAGGCGCTGAAGTTATTGTGAGTTTATCGCCCCTTCGTGAGCACGCTCACTTCCACAGAACCGGCGCGTCGATGTTTGAATCAATCGCCCATCAGAGGACACCCCATGTCGTACCCGCGAATAGAGAGGATCCTGATCACCAACGACGACGGCATCGACGCACCGGGGCTCGAGGTCCTGGAGGCGGTGGCGCGGGAGTTGACTGACGAAGTCTGGGTCGTCGCACCGGAGCAGGACCAGAGCGGTATTTCCCATGCCCTGAGCATTCATCATCCATTGCGGGTTAAGGCCCGGGGCGAGCGCCGATTTTCGGTGTCAGGCACTCCAGCCGATTGCGTGGCCATTGGCTTGCGTCAACTGATGGACAATCCACCGCAGCTACTGCTGTCAGGGATCAACAAAGGCGCCAATCTGGGCGTGGAAACCATGTTCTCCGGCACTGTCGGCGCCGCCATGGCGGGCCTGCTGCTGGGCGTGCCTTCGATTGCCCTGAGCCAGTTTTTCACCCGTCGCGATGCGGTGAAATGGGACACGGCCAGAGCGCTGGCGCCTGATGTGATACGCAGGTTGATCGGCATGGAATGGGCGGGTGATGTCTGCCTCAACGTCAACTTCCCTGATGTCGCGCCGCAGGAAGCTGGCCCGCTGCAGATCACCCGCCAAGGCATCGGTCGCATGGACGGCCTGAACATCACCCAGCGCACCGACATGCGCGAGCAGGGCTATTACTGGCTGAACATCGATCGTCACGAACGTCCCGATTTCGAAGACAGCGAAACTTTCGTCGTCACCCACGGCGGGGTAACGGCAACACCGCTGCGATTCGAACGCACCGACCTCGATGTGATGGCGCGGCTCAAGGCCTCGCTAAATATCTGATCACGCCGCGCCGCTCCGGAAGTCGGGCCGGCTATGACGATCTCACGATTCGACTATCCGATCGAATGGCGAGGCCGGGTTATTCCCATGTGGGTTGATACAGGTCAACGCTGCATGGTGACCTGGCCTTATTCTGTATCCCTGCGACAGAACAGCACCTATCCGTTTTGCAAGGGCGGTCTGACTTTTTTCAGTCTGAAGATGCTCACTATTCATTTTGAAGTTATCAAGAAGTGGCTCTTGGCTACTAATCTGGAAAGTCAGACTTTCTTGCTTAGTTATCAACCTTTGCTATAGCTAAAAGCCTCTCACTTCACCCAACGAGGCTATGGAATGTCAGTGGCAAAGAAAATGAGCGTGGGGCAACTGACCATGTTGACGGCCGTCAACATGCTGGGATCCGGCATTGTATTACTGCCCACCAAACTCGCTGAAGTCGGCGGCATCTCCATACTGTCCTGGTTGATCACCGCGACCGGCTCATTAGCTCTGGCGTACGCCTTCGCGCGCTGCGGCATGCTCAGTCGCAAGACCGGAGGGATGGGCGGATATGCCGAATACACTTTCGGCAAGTCCGGCAACTACATCACCAATTACACCTATGGTTTGTCGTTATTGATTGCCAACGTGGCGATCAGTATCACCGCGGTGGGTTATATCCAGACCTTGTTCGATATAAAACTTGGCTCGTTGCAAGTAGGCCTGGCGACCATCGCTCTGTTGTGGATTACCACCTTCGCTAACTTCGGTGGGGCGAGGATTACCGGCAAGATCGGCGCTGTTACGGTGTGGGGCGTCATTGCGCCTGTGGTGCTGGTGTCGACCATCGGCTGGTTCTGGTTCGACAGCAGCATCTACGCCGCGGGCTGGAACCCTCACGACAAGGGCTGGTTCGAAGCGGCAGGGGCATCGGTGGCGATTACGCTGTGGGCGTTTCTGGGCCTTGAGTCGGCGTGCGCCAACGGCGATGCGGTGGAGAATCCCGAGAAGAACGTGCCCATCGCCGTATTGGGCGGAACCTTGGGTGCTGCGGTGATCTACATCGCCTCAACCAACGTCATCGCCGGTATTGTCGAGAATGCCGAGCTGGTGTCGTCTACCGCACCGTTCGGTCTGGTGTTCGCCAAGATGTTCAACCCCATGATCGGCGACATCGTCATGGGTCTGATGGTGCTGGCCTGCATCGGCTCGTTGCTGGGTTGGCAATTCACAGTCGCGCAGGTGTTCAAGAGCTCGGCCGACACCGGGTACTTCCTGCCGATCTTCGCCAAGGCCAACAAGCACGACGTGCCGATCATCAGCATGTTGATCCTGCTGGCGCTGCAGACGGCGATGGCGCTGCTGACCATCAGCCCGGATCTGGCCAAGCAGTTCGATATCCTGGTGAACCTCGCGGTGGTGACCAATCTGGTGCCGTACATCCTGTCCATGGCAACCCTGATGACGCTGCAGAAGGTTTCCAATGTGCCAGCCAACAAGGCACTTATCACCAACATCGTGGCCTACATTGCAGCGGCCTACAGTTATCTCGCGCTTTATAGCTCCGGCGCTCAGGCGCTGATGCTTGGCGGGGTGGCGACCATCGCCGGCTATACGCTGTTCGGCTTCGTCAACACACGCCTGATCAAACTGGAGGCCCTCAACAACAGCGTTCCGACCCAGACCGTCGCTGCGCAGCACATCGTTGGCGAGGCCATTCCTGTGAATAACCTGGCGCTCAACAACAGAAATCCGGCCACACTGGAGACTCAACCATGACGGAATACAGACACCTGCTCGGCATGCTGGCGCTGTTGGTTACCAAGCAGCCCGACAAACGCAGCGTGTTTGGCCGGGCTCTTATCCAGCTGATCAGTGACGTGGAGGAGCGCTCCATCAGTGTGCTCACGTCGGAAAGCCTGAGTGACGCCAAGTCGATTCTGAGTACCGATCCGGCGATTCAGTGCGTGCTGCTCAGCTGGGAAATGGACGACAGCCCGGACCATCAGGAATGCATCGATCTGCTCACCACATTGCGAGAGCGCAACACCCGCGTGCCGGTATTTCTGATCAGTGATCGCAGCACCGCGTCCAGCGTCCCTTTGATCGTCATGCAGCACGCCGATGACTTCATCTGGTTGCCCGAAGACACCAGCCGCTTCCTGAGTGGTCGGATCATGGCTGCAATCGAGCGCTATCGTCAGGCCGTGTTGCCACCGATGTTCGGCGCGCTGCTGAAGTTCGCCCGCAGCTACGAATATTCCTGGCACACGCCGGGCCATGCGGGCGGTACGGCGTTTCTGAAAAGCACGGCGGGCCGGGCGTTCTACGAATTCTTTGGCGAAAATCTGCTGCGCTCGGACCTGTCGATCTCCGTCGGTGAACTGGGTTCGCTGCTCGACCACAGCGGTCCGATCGGACAGGGTGAGCGCTATGCGGCCAAGGTGTTTGGCGCTCATCGCACGTATTACGTGACCAACGGCTCGTCGATGTCCAACCGCGTCATCCTCATGGCCAGCGTGACTCGCGATCAGATCGCCCTGTGCGACCGCAATTGCCACAAGTCCGCCGAACATGCGATGACGCTGTCTGGCGCGATCCCGACCTATCTGGTGCCGACCCGCAATCGTTTCGGTATCATCGGCCCGATCCTGCCGCAGACCTTGAGTGCCGAAGGCGTCAAAGCGGCGATCGCCAACAACCCGTTGGTCAAAAGCCATATCGATTCGACGCCGGTCCACGCCATCGTCACAAACTCCACCTACGACGGCCTGACCTACAACGTCACCCGCGTCGAAGAGCTGCTGGGCCAGAGCGTAGACCGCCTGCACTTCGACGAAGCCTGGTATGGCTACGCGCGGTTCAACCCGCTGTACAAGGACCGCTTCGCGATGCATGGCAGCCCGGACGATCACGACGCATCCAGACCCACGGTGTTCGCCACGCAATCGACCCACAAGCTGCTGGCGGCGCTGTCCCAGGCCTCGATGATTCATGTCCGCAACGGACGCAATCCGATTCCGCACGGGCGCTTCAATGAGTCGTACATGATGCATGCCTCCACCTCGCCGAACTACGCGATCATGGCCTCATGCGACGTCAGCTCGGCGATGATGGAGGCCCCCAGCGGGCAGATCCTGACCAACGAATCCATCGAGGAGGCCATCGCGTTTCGGCAGGTCATCTCGCGGATGCAGAGCGACATGCTCGGCAACGATGACTGGTTCTTCTCTTGCTGGCAGCCGCCCTCAGTATCGGTCGATGCGACTTCGATTCCTTTCCACGAAGTCGATCCGGCCAGACTCAAGACAGACCCCAACTGCTGGGTCCTGCACCCCAACGAGGTCTGGCATGGCTTCGGCGACATCGAAGACGGCTACTGCATGCTGGACCCGATCAAAGTCTCCATCCTCAGCCCTGGCATGGGCGACGACGGCAATCTGCTGGATTTCGGCATTCCGGCCTGCGTGCTCAGCGCCTATCTGGGACGGCAGGGGATCGTGGTCGAGAAAACCACGGACTTCACCATCCTGTTCCTGTTCTCTATCGGCATCACCAAAGGCAAATGGGGCACGCTGGTCAACGCCCTGCTGGACTTCAAACGCGACTACGACACCAACCTGGAGCTTGAACTGTGTCTGCCCGATCTGCTGACCGCCAATCAGCAGCGCTATGCGGGCATGGGGTTGAAGGATCTGGCCGAGGAGATCTTCGCGGCCATGAAAAAAACCAGAACCACCGCGGCCATGTCTACGGCGTTCGGCACCCTGCCCAAGGCGGAATTCAGCCCGGTGGAGGCCTATGAAAAACTGGTCAGGAATGAGGTCGAGCAAGTGACGCTGGAAGAAGCCGCCGGACGCGTCGCGGCGACAGGCATCGTGCCGTATCCACCGGGGATTCCACTGCTGATGCCGGGTGAAAATGCCGGGCCTGCGGATGGGGCCGTGCTGGCCTACCTCAAAGCACTGGAGAGCTTCGACAAGTCATTCCCAGGCTTTACCCATGACACCCACGGCATTGAAAACGAGGCGGGGGTTTATCGGTTGTTGGTGTTGAAGTAAGCCGAGGCAGGCGCGGCCTGCTTCTGGCCAGAGGCCGTGGGAGCTTGGCTTGCCAGCGATCTGGCAGGAACCGGCAGTGAAACCAGGCGGCCTCGGTTTCCCAGACAGACCGCGCTTGCGGGCAGGCTCAGCACTCATCTGCTGACACAACTCAACCTATGGGAGTGAGTTTGCTGACACATGCGCAGCATTTTCAGCGGCTGACACTTTGCATTCGTGAGCAAGCTCACTCCCACAGAGGCTTGCGGTGTTGCCAGTTACTTCACGCCAAACAAATCAATTACTCTGAATCTTTTGCAATGCCTGCTGGGTCAATGAAACACACTCTCTGGCGCCATCATCGTGCGGACCTGGAATTTACGTAGCGGCGCAATTTACAGTTCATTTTTTAACCAGTCACTGAATTGCCGAGGTTTTCACACCGCTTGTGTGGGAGTGAGCTTGCTCACGAAATGGTTAGCGCATGCGCTGCATTTTCAGCGGCTGACACTTTGCATTCGTGAGCAAGCTCACTCCCACAGAGGCTTGCGGTGTTGCCAGTTACTTCACGCCAAACAAATCAATTGCTCTGAATCTTCTGCAACGCCTGCTGGGTCAATGAAACACACTCTCTGGCCCCATCGTCGTTATGCCGCGCCAGTGCCGATTCGGCGCGGTGGACGGTGGTGTCGACGTCGCTTTTAACGGCATCGCTAAGATTCGGTCTGGCAGCTTTTGCATCTCGGACTTTGCTCAGGTTCATCTGGCACTGGCTGTTGTCGTCGTTGGCATTCGCCGCCAGGGGCAGGGCGAATGCAGCCAGGAGCAAGCCGGTGAGCAGGGCATGTTTCATGTTGTTTTCCGCAGCAAGGTAGGTAGGGGCTCGTGATCTGTACGAACCTGCTGCATGAGACAGCGGATTTGAAATTTCCGCCAGCTGCCTCGCCACTTCGATCGCAAATCTCTTACGCTTTCCCGCTGGACGGCATGCCACTGCGCTACCATGGCGCAGCGTTCCTCAAGCCAGAAGCATGAAGCAAAAAGCCGAGCCGTATCGATGGACATTGACCTCGCCCGTACCTTTCTCGAAATCGTCCGCCTGGGCAGCCTGATGGCCGCTGCCGAAAAACTGCACGTCACCCAGACCGCCATCACCGCTCGGGTGCAGAAGCTGGAAGGCCATCTGAATTGCAGGCTGTTCATTCGCAATCGGACCGGTGCCAGGCTGACCTCTGATGGTGAGGCATTCGTGGTGTTTGCCAATCAGTTGGTGCAGACCTGGGACGCCGCCAGACGCGACCTGCCGCTGCCGAATGGGTATCGTCACGTGTTGCGCGTAGGGGCCGAGATGAGCCTGTGCAATCCATTGCTGCTCAGTTGGGTGCGCGAGATAAGAAACGCGATTCCCGATTACGCCTTGCATTCGCAGGTCAAGGACGGCGATGCGCTAATGAAGGACATCGAGCGCGGCGTGCTGGATGCCGCGCTGGTTTATCTGCCGGCGTATTGGCCGGGGCTTCAGGTTGAAGAATTGCTGGAAGAGAAGCTGATTCTGGTGCGCGTCGTCGGCAAACCCGAGCCTTACGTATATATCGATTGGGGCCCCGCGTTTCGTCAGCAGCACGACGCTGCGATGCCGGAAAAATCCAGGGCGGCTGTGGCCTTCAACCTTGGCCCCTTCGCGTTGCAGTACATCCTCGACAATGGTGGGGCAGGTTACTTCCGCACGCGGGTGGTGCAGTCCTACCTGGATCGCGGAATTATCGAGCGAGTGCCGTTGGCCCCTGAGTTCAGCTATCCGACGTATCTGGTGTATTCGCGGGAAAATGCCTCATCGACCTTGCGACGGGCGCTTGAATTGCTGCGGGAAATTGCCAAAGAAAAGGGTGATTGGTCGCAGCGCTGGGATCCGCTGATCTGAACCTGCTCAGCCCCTGTAACAGCACGGCTTGCCGGCGACAGCGTCCCGGATCGTCAGCGTTGCCAAGCCAGACTGCCACCGGCGCTTCAATCCAGCAGACTGATAATGCCAATCACCTTGCGATCACCGTCCAGCACCGACAGGTATTTGCCGCCCTGGTTGGCCAGCATCTTCATCGCGTCCGCCACCGAATGCTCAAGGGACAGACTCTGTGTGCCACGGGCGATGGTCCGGGCGGTGTCGATGTCGGTGCGGTGACGATGCTGCGCGTTCGCCTGCGTCTTGTGCAGGATCGCCTGCAGATCCTCCCGAGACACATCGACGAAAGCCCCGACATCATCCAGCGCTTTTTCCAGGTCTTCGCTGTTGAAGCCGCTGTGTACAGGTGGCGTGCTCGTCTGGGTATCGCTTTCGGCTCGGGCGTGCGGTTTGGGGTAACGCACCAGCGTCAGGTTGTTGTAGATCAACGCGGTGATCAGCAGACACGCAGCATTGAGCATTACCGGAAACAGCACCTGCAACCCCAGCGCGCAAAGCTCGGTTTTCGAGGTGATAATGCTGATCGCCACCGCCGCCCCCGGTGGATGCAGGCAACGGCAAATGCACATGATCACGATCGCCGAACACACCGCGATACTCGCTGCACTGATAGTGTTACCGAACAGCTGAATGCACAGCAGCGCAACCAAAGCTGATATCAGATAACTGCCGATGATCGACCACGGCTGAGCCAGCGCGCCGGTCGACACCGCGAACAGCAGCACCGCTGACGCCCCGATTGGGCCGAGTAAATGCAAAGTGACGTCGATGCCGAACAGCTGGCGACTCAGCAATGCGCTGAGGAAAATTCCCAGACAAGCGCCCAAGGCAGCACGGGACCACTCAGCGGGACGGGTATTGAGCGAATGAGGGATGAAACTGCGCAGAAGCGTTTTCAAGCGGGACGATTCCGGGGTGAAAAAAAGGAGCTGGCCGGTGAAGGCTGAGCTCCCGCACAAAAGGGGGCAAGTGCCAGGTATCTAAAAGGGCAGCACGACAGTGGAAAGCTGTTGCGGCAACTTTCCGGTCGCGTTAAAGCACACCGATTGTGGATAGAAAGGAAGCTTGAGACAAATTCGAAATAATGCAGTTTCAGTTCGATAATTTTGAGTTAAACGTAAATCACCTCCCTCATCCTGCTGCCATTAATGTAGTTGATGTCGAGCACTGGGCCCGCAGCAACCTACGCTAACGGCCTGAGATTAGAAACTGCGCGACTGAGCCGGATGGCGGGTCCTTTGGGCAGGTCGTGCGGCTTCGACTTCCAGCAAATGCATGGTCAACACGTCAGTCAGAAAGCGGAACTGATCGTTGAAACCCACCACTTCATTACTGAAGTGGTTTTCCGCCGAAGGCATCATGTAGGCACCGAAACGATTGTCCTCAACCAGGCTGTGGCGGTTTTTGCGAGTGACGACATGTTGTGAGTAATAGTTATTTCCAAACTCGGGAAAACTAACGTGCAGGGTGACGTCTCGGGTCATGTCGCGTGCTCCGCATCAAACAGAAAAATCGAAGGGTAAAAGGTGCTGATAAGTGTCAGCTACTTGGCCTTAATTGGCCGGTGCCATAACACAATCAACGTTTTCGTCCGCCGTGGCTTGCACGGTATCCAGCGCGAAAAGTTTGAGGGCGACGACGTGGCTGGTGAAAGCTGTGAGCGTCAAGCAAGTCAGAAGATGAATAACCATTTTCCTGCCCTCGTTCGTGTTTGGGTGTGAGGTGATAGTACGCCTCTGAATAATGAGCGGAAGGCAATCGCGAGAATGTTGGTTATCGATAGGAATGATGGTGGGCGCGGGAACGATCCTGGGGTTGATTGTCAGCGGGGTTAGAGAGCAGTAGGGCGTCTTGCCGGCTGACTTTTCGCTTCGTCGACGTCGTAACCTGCGACGTCTACAAGGATTGCCGCAAGCCTCGGCAGTTGCGGCAAGTGCCCTGTCGGTCCGGTGTTATGACTCAGGCGCGAATGGCCTCGCCATACCGGTACGTCGCCAGGCATGCCAGCAACAGGCCACTGAGTGCCACCAGACCGCCTACCAGCCCGATATTGGCGATGCCCAGTTGGCTGATCACCATGCTGCCCAGCAGCGCGCCGCCGCCGATGCCAACGTTGTAGATGCCGGAGTGCAGCGCCATCGCCACATCCGTGGCATCCGGTGCCATCGCCAGCACTTTCGCCTGCATGACCAGGCCGAAACACATGATCGCCATGCCCCAGACGATGCTCAGCGTCGCGATCCACGAGGCCTTGCCGGACAGCGGCAGCAACAGGACCAGACACACCGCCAGTGCGCCGATGGCCGTGATCAACAGTCCCCGTGGATAACGGTTGTTGTAGCGGCTGAATACGATCGAGCCGAGGACTCCGGCGCCGCCGAACAGCAAGAGGACGATGGTGACCATCTCGCCATCCATCTTTCCGACAATCTGTGCGAAGGGTTCGATGTAGCTGTAGGCAGTGAACTGTGCGGTGATCACCAAGGCCGTCAGCACATACAGCGACATCAACGCCGGGCGCTTGAACAGGACCGGCAGGCTGCGCAGCGAGCCGGAATTCTGGCTCGGCAGCAGTGGCAGCGACTTGATCAGCACCAGTACGGTCAAACCTGCCGCGCCGGCAATGGTCAGAAACGTCGTACGCCAGCCCAGCGCTTCACCGAGCACGCGGCCCAGCGGGATGCCCAACACCATCGCCAGCGAAGTGCCCGTCGCCAGTAGCCCCAGCGCCTGAACCTGCTTGCCTGCAGGTGCCACACGCACCGCAAGAGACGCAGTGATCGACCAGAACACGGCATGCGACAGCGCAATGCCGACGCGGCTGACCAGCAACATGCCAAAGCTCGACGCAATGCTCGACATCACGTGGCTGATGATGAACAGCACGAACACGAACGTCAGTAACTTGCGCCGCTCGATGTTGCGCGTCATCAGCATCATTGGCAGAGACGTCAGCGACACGATCCACGCGTAGACCGTCAACATCAGCCCAACCTGCGCGGTGGTCATGTCGAAACTGTGGCCGATCGCGCTCAGCAGACCGACCGGCACGAACTCGGTGGTGTTGAAGATAAAAGCCGCCAGGGCCAGCGCGATTACGCTGAGCCAACTTCCAGTGCGAGCATCGGTGGTGTTCATTTAAGGACGCGTCAGCCTCAAGGAAAAAAACGACAGGGCCGCCGAACTCACCTACCGAATACCGACAAGCAGAAACGCCGCACAGGGTTGGAAACCGAGGCGGTGCATGCAGTCAGCAAAATATTATGGGTATGGGAGGTACGACCAGATGAGGGGCAGTCTACGCGCTTGTTAACGTTGTCACAACGCGTCGAACGTGCGGCAAAGTGGCTCATGGGGTCAATGGCGTAGCTTGACAGTTACCAATGAATATCCTTATCTCAAAAAAGGAGTATCAACTCGGTGCCATCTGACGCATTAGGCAGCGGTCATTAAAAGGAATTAATCCGCTTTGGGTCATGCCCAAAGGAGTATTCTGATGAAGCAGCCCTTCAGGGCGGGCGTCAGCAATATTCTCTATATGTCTTGCGTATCTATGTTGTTATTGCCGGTCACGGAGATTAAGGCAGCTTGCACACTGACAACCGGTGCAGGCGACGACAGCTATGTTTGTGACAGTGGTAGCAGTTCCTCTCTTACCGATTTATCGGGCAACAATCGCTTGAGCTTCCCCAAAGGGGGCACTGGAACCATCAACGGCAATGTGCAGTTCGGTCCAGGGGCTGATTTGTTGCTGATGGATTCTGGCACGATCCAGGGTTCCGTTACCGAGGGCGATGGCACCAATACTGTCCGCATCAGCGCGGGCACCATTGCCGGTGCTGTCTCGCAGGGCGCGGCACCCGATATTTTCCAGATGACTGGAGGCTCTATTCAGTCGTTGGCGCAGGGCGATAGTCGCGACACGTTTTTCATGAGCGGTGGAACCATCGTTGGGGCCTTCGAAGACGGCGATGTGGCGACCATGACGGGTGGCAAAATCGGTCGCGTCGACATGAAGCTCGATAACAATATCTTCGACATGTCGAACGGCCAGATCGTCGGCAATCTGGTGACCGGCTTTGGCCGCGACACCATCAGCATCTCCGGCGGAACCATCGGCGGCAATGTCAGCGTCAGTGGCGGCAACGACAACATCAGTGTGACGGGTGGTGTGATTTCCGGAGAAGTCCGCGCCAGTGCGGGCAACGATACATTCAGCTGGGACGGGGGAGGGCAGATCAAATCTTCGGTCCTGATGGGTGATGGCGACGATATAGCGCGGGTCGCCAACCTGACGCAAAGCACGCTCGCCCCGACACCTTCGCTCGATGGCGGCCTGGGCGCCGATACCCTGACCTTCAGCAACACCTCATCAGCCAACCCGTCGCGTTACGTCGGTTGGGAGACAGTCAATCTCAACGATCAGTCGACTTTCAACCTCGGCGCAGGCGGCTTTTTCCTCGGTGACAGCACGAGTACCACCGGCACATTCAATGTCGATAGCTCCAGCACGCTGACCGCGACCCAAGGCTCGATTCGGCCCTATGAGGCGGACCGGCTCGCAACGCTCAACAATGCCGGGATTATCGACATGGCCCGCGACAGCTCGGCTGCCAGCGATACGCTCAGCGTTTATGGCAACTACGTCGGCCAGGGTGGGCAATTGTTGGTGCAAACCGTGCTGGGTGATGACACGTCGGCCAGCGATAAGTTGGTGGTGTCCCAAGGCTCGATCAGCGGCAACACGCAATTGGGTGTGACAAACCTGGGAGGCCTGGGCGGGCTGACTCGAGCCAACGGCATCGAAGTCGTTGAGGCGCGCAACGGGGCGACCAGTACCAACGATGCCTTTGCGCTGAAAGGCACTCTCTCAGTTGGCGCTTATCAGTATTACCTGTTCAAGGGCGGTGTGACCGCAGGCAGCGAGAACAACTGGTACCTGCGTTCTTCGGTGGCGGCTGTGGGATTGTTGTCAACCCCGCCCGCGCCGCCAGCCGTGGCAGTGCCACCCCTCACGACGCCGGTCGCCGCACCCCCGCCAACCGTCGATCCCGACGAGCCGCCTGTGGAAGCGCCAACCGCCGCCCCGGTTGCTCCTCGAGATCCTCCGGCAGCGCCCTCGACGGCGCAAGCGACCACTTCGCCAGAACCTGCAGCCACCACGCCGCCCGTTCCGCAAGCCACGCCAGGCGCCGATCCGATCCCGCTCTACCGCCTGGAAGTCCCGGTTTACTCGGTCGTCGTTCCTGCGGCGCAAATGATGACGCTTTCTGCATTGGGGACTTTTCATGATCGTCAGGGCGAACAAAGTCTGTTGACCGAAACGGGCGTCGTGCCCGCCGGTTGGGCACGCATTTACGGCAGCGACATGCGCAAAAGTTGGTCAGGCACCGTATCGCCACGCATTGACGGCTCAAGCCAGGGCTATCAGATCGGTCACGATCTTTATGCCTCGACGACTGATTCCGGCCTGCTGCAGCGCTTCGGATTTTTCGTCGGCCAGAGCCGTTTACGAGGCGACGTCGATGGCTTCGCCGAAGGCTTCCAGCACCGCAAGGCGGGCCACCTGAAGCTTGAAGGTGATCATTACGGCGCCTACTGGACCCTTTCGGACCCCCAAGGCTGGTACCTCGACGCCGTCGCAATGGGTACCCGCCTCAGCGGCACCAATCGCTCCGACCGTGGCGTCAAACTCGACACCGAAGGCCGCGCCGTCACCCTCTCGCTGGAAAGCGGCTACCCCCTGCCGATCTCCGAACATTGGGTGCTCGAACCGCAAGTCCAGGTCATCCACCAGAGCGTGGACCTCGACAAGCAGAACGACGGCATCTCCGACGTCTCCTTCGACTCCCAGGACTACTGGACTGGCCGCGTTGGCGCCCGGCTCAAAGGTCGTTATCTGGTCAATGACACGCCGATGGAGCCCTATGTACGGGCCAATGGCTGGCACACCTTCGCGGGTAAAGACACCGTCACCTACAACGGCGTGGATCGGATCAAGAGCGAGCATAAGTCATCCAGCGCCGATGTGGGGGCTGGGGTGGCGGCGAGGTTGTCGTCGAGTGTGAGTGTGTATCTCGCGGTGGACTACGACACCAATCTGGACAGTGAATCGCTTGAGACCGTGAGTGGGACTTTGGGCGTCAGGGTGAGTTGGTGAGTCAAAGATCACTACGGCTTTTGCGCTGAAAACACGCCGTGAATAAAACCTCTCAAACGAGAAAAAAGCCCTGAATTTTGCTGGAAATTCAGGGCTTGGCGTGGCTGTACGCGTTACAGACTCAGGACCTAAGCCTTGTCACAAGTCAGTGTCGCCTTGAATGTGGCGCTGGCGTAATTGCCCGGCAGGCTCAGAGGCGCGGATTCGTGCGGTTCGATCGTGACCGGGCCGGGCGTATCGTCAGTGGTTTCGGCAGGCCCGGCCTTCAACTCGCACCGCACCTTGCTCGATGTATTGTTGGTCACTTTCGTGACTTGTGGCCCGCTTGATGCACCCGGACCAGTACCGCCGATAGTCCCACCGGCGACCTGCGTGGTGATGTCCAGACCGTTAAAGTTATTTTCTATTTCGGCTTCATCAGCGACAGCGCCGAGAGGCAGAAATGCGACGAGCAAACACAACATTAAGGTTCTATTTTTCATTTTTGTTACCTCGAAATTGAGCCAACTGAATAGTCGCTCTGAGTGTTGATCTACGCGCCCCACTTGAGTTCATCTGGAAACAAGGCCGCCGGGCGGGCGCTTTGCACGTTCGCGAGATGCGCGAAGAGGGCCGCCGACCCACGGCTGCCGGAACTACGGCGGATGTTTGAACGTGCCGATGGCCCGCCTGCGTTTGACCGTTGGTCAAACAACTCCGGGGCGTGCAGGCGGGTTTTGTCTTGTTGGGCGCTTTGTGCTGGTCGACACTTCGCCTGCGGTTCAGGCGTTGTAGCGCTGAATCCCTGGTCTTTCGCCGAACAGAGATAATTAAAACAATGACAATCATCAAAGCTCCCCTGGCAGAGCGTTTGTACCCCGCACGCGTGGGCCGACTGCCACGCCACCTGCATGAAATTACCCCGCAATGGCTCACCGGCGTGTTGGCCAATCGCTACCCAGGCATCGTTGTCCAGAACTTCGATACGGTCGAGGTGCGCAACGGTCATACGACCAAGCTGCGCCTGGCCCTGGAGCTTAATGATGTTGGCATCGCCGCAGGGATTCCCCGGCATGTCTGCCTCAAATCCAACTGGTCGGAAGGCTTCGAAAGTGGCGAGATTTGTGAGCTTGAGGCGCGCTTCTATCACTTCATGCGTGATCACTTGCAGACACCCATTGCCGATTCGTATTTCTGCGATTGGGACGGCGACGGTGGCGGTCGCGGCGTTGTGATGATGGAGGACCTGGCGTTGGCGCCGGGCGAGTTTGGTCACAGCACCCATCACCTTGGCGTAGACGGTGTGGCCAAAGGACTGGAGTCGCTGGCGATGCTGCATGCGGCGCAATGGAACAGCCCGCAGTTGAAGGCGCAGCGCTGGCTGGCTGCGTCGATGGCGCACCCTGTGGACTACGACCAGTTTTTGCGCATGTACAACTACATGCGTTTGAACCTGCGCAAAACTGAGTATCAGGCGATTCTGCCGCAGTGGATGTACGACACGCCGGAGCTGTTTTCCCATGCGTTCGATGAGTTAAGCACGTTCGAGCTGGAGCAAAAGCAACCCATTTGCCTGGTGCATGGCGATTCGCATCAGGGCAACAGTTTCTTGCGGCACAACGGCGAGCGGGTCTGGCTGGACTGGCAACTGGTGCGCAAGGGCACGCCTTGGCGCGACATCGCTTATTTCATGCTGGGTGCACTGACCATCGAAGAGCGACGTGCCAGCGCTTGGGATCTGGTCGAAATCTACCGGGAGAAGCTGATCAGCCTTGGCGCCGAGGGCGTGCTCGACCAGAACGCGGCGTGGGAGCAGTTCCGTCGTTGGCCGCTGTACGGGATGCAGGCCTGGCTGGCTAATGTCGATGAGTGGGGGCAGCAAAACGGCGTCGAGATCGTCGATCGTTTCTTTACCGCGGCCGAGGATTTCGAGTCGATAAAACTGCTGACCGCCGGCAAAAAACCGCGTCGCAGGCCCAAGCTGGGCGAAAACGCGCGCCAGGTGGTTGCGCATCTGCAGCACTTGCTGGAGGACTGAGACGATGAGCATGAGTATTACTGAAGCGAACAAGGCCTTGGTGCAGCGCTACTCGCAAGCGGTGATCGACGGCGATATGGACACGCTTTTGGCGTTACAGCATGCCGATGTGAAATGGTGGGTGCTGGGGCGCGGCGAGCTTGACCGCGAGACGTTCAACGCCGCCGTGCGCAACGGTCTGCTGAGCGCGAAAAAACGCTCGGTGGTGATTACCGGGCTGACGGCCGAAGGGGATCGCGTCGCCTATGAAGCGCAGGGTGAGATGGTTTTCGAGGATCGGGTGTACCGCAACACCTACCACAACCTGTTGGTGATTCGTGACGGGCTGATCGTTGAAGGTCGCGAATACATGGACACGATGGCGTCGACCGAGGCGCGGCTGCGTTGAATCAATCGGCGCCAGCCCGGCTGCCGGCTGGCGCGAAGGGTCGCCTGACTCAGGTGCTGGACGCAGTCTGCGCCGTCATGGTCTTGGCGGGCTGTGGGTGCTCAGTGTTGGCGAACACCGGGTAGCGCCCCATCGCCAGCATCAACAGCGCGCCTACCGCGAATCCGGCCATGCAAAACATCAACATCGCGTGATAGGAGCCGGTCTTCTCGAACAAGGTGCCGAACAGCACGGGCGAAATCGTGCTGCCGATAGCGGTGAAGCTCATGTGCAAGGCAAAAATCCGGCTGTAATCCCGCAAGCCGAAATAGCGCGCCATCAAATAGGACGCCACGTCCATCTCGGCGCCCGCCCCGAGCCCTGCAAAAACACAGGCCAGAATCAGCAGCGGAATGTGCGCACCGACGGTGGTGAACAACAGGCAGCCCAATGCCGGCAACATCAGCACGAAGAACGCGACCCCCGGCACCCACAGTCGATCCACCAAATAGCCGATGATCAGTCGCCCGACGATCAAGGACGCGCCGAAGGCACCGAATACGCTGGCGGCCTCGGCGGCAGACAACCCGCTGTCGCGCATCAGGGGCACTGCATTGGTGATCATCCCCATCATCCCGAGCACGGCGAGAAAGAACGCGCAATTGGCGATCCAGAAGCGTACCGAACGCAGTGCTTCACGCAGACTCAACCCGGTCAGGCGCCCCGTTTTCGATGTGTCGACCAAGTCCTTTGGATGATCAGTCGAAACCGGGACCGATGAACGCAACCAGAGCAGCGACAGCGGCAGAGTGATCATCAGCGGCAGCGCCGCCAGCCCCCAAAACCACGCACGCCAGCCCCACTGGCTGATCGCCCAGCTCAATAACGAGGGCAAGATCAGCGCCGTCAGTCCGGTACCGCAGAGGATGATCGCCAGCGCCAGGCCTCGGTTCTTGTCAAACCACAGACACGTCAATTGCGTCCAGGTGACGTGCAAAGTACCGACTCCGGCGAACGCCAACAACGCGAAGCCGAGGTTCAATTGCCAAAGGTGGCCTGTGTTGAACGTCATCAGCACGTATGCCAGCGGCAGCACCAGCAACGAAACGAGTGTGACGGGCCGCAGGCCGTAACGTTTGTTCAGCCAGCCAGCCAATTGAAAGGCCACCACTGAGCTGGCGTACTGAAAGGCCGCTGCGGACTGAATCTCCCCGCGTGACCAGCCGAACGTTTCCTGCAACGGCAGCACCAGCGTGCCGAATGCGTAAATGGGTGCAACACCTACCGAGGTTGCAATGCCGATCAACGCAAGAATCAAGACCCTCCAACCCTGGCCGAACTCGGTCCAGTCGACCGCTATCGAGACCTTGGGTTTGTCAGTGGACGTGACCATCGAGCGACTCCTTTTCTTGTTGTTGTGATGCTGGCCGGGGTGATGCGGCTATTTCTTCCGTCGCCAGGTGCATGCCCGCGAGATAACCGAAAGTCAGGCTCAAGGTGTTGTTTGCGCCATTGCCCGGTGCGCGGCCGCGCCACAATGAGTTCATGTCCAGGCCCACCGCATGCAGGCCAGGGATCGGTTGGTCGTCGGCGTTGAGCACGCAGGCGTTGTGATCGATGCGCAGGCCGACGGTGGTCGTTGAATCGCCGGGGAAAATCTTCACGGCGTAGAACGGGCCATCATTGAGCGGCCCGAGGCACGGATTGGGCTGATGCGCTGGATCACCCAGCGGCAGATCACCCTTGTCGCGGCCACGGTGGAAATCGTCATCCACTCCCGCCAGCGCCTGCGCATTGAAGCGGGCAACGCTCGCCAGCAGGTTATCGGGGCTCACGCCGATGCGCGACGCGAGAGCTTCCAGCGTTGGCGCTGTGAGGATGTAGCCCAGGCTAATCAAGCGCTTGAGCCCCCAACCACCGGGACGCACCAGCCCAAGGCCGTATTTTTTGATGAAGTGGCGGTCACAGATCAAATGCGCAGGGACCGAGCCGGTACGGTGCATGGGTTCTACCAGATTGGTGGCGGCTTCGTTGCCGAACCGCTGCCCGTGTTGATTGACAGCGATGCACCCCGGTTTGCCACGGTCCATGTACAAGTGCGGAAACTTGCGCAACTTGCCATTGGCCTGACGCAACACCGACACGACGACCCACCCGGCATTGCTCAGATTCTCTCCATCGAAGCGACCTCCCACGCTTTGCGCCTGCTGGAGCCCGTCGCCGGTATTGCCTTCAGGCACCAGCGAAACATGGTGCTCGGCAAACGGAAAATACGCTCGACGCATCACCTCGTTGGCGGAAAAACCGCCCGTGGCCAGCACCACCCCGCGTCGCGCGCGAATCTCGATGGGCCGCCCTGCGCGCAGCGCAATGACACCTTTGACTGCGCCGCCTTCATTGATTAATTCCAGCATCGCCGTGTCTTTCCACAACGTGACGCCGGCATCGAGTGCCGAGCGCAACAGCCTCGCCGCCATCGCGTTACCCATGGTCAAGCGAGTGCCGCGCGGATGACGCAGCCGGTCGAACGCAAAGCGCAGCGCCAGCCTGGCGACGTGTCTGAAGGACTTGAATGATTGGGTGACCCGGGCGATATGCGGCATGTCGGCAATCGCGAACATCATCCCGCCAGGTGCGTTGAATTCAGTCAGCGGCGGGCGTAACTGGGTGAAATAGTCTTCCAGCTCACGACCGTCGAACTCCACCGGGCACAGTAAACGCCCATCGGTCGATGCCCCTGAGAGCTGGGGATGCCAATCGGCAAAGCCGCGCTGCACGGCAAAGCGCGCACGCGTGTGGGCGTGCAGGTAATCGACCATGCGTGGCGCGGCATCGATGAAAGCGCGCAGCAAATCCCGGCGCACGGTCGGACCCACCACCGCCTCGGCATACTGCAACGCGAGCTGAGGGTCATCCTTAAGCCCGGCTTCGCTGGCAAGTCGGTTGCAGGGCACCCAAATGCCGCCGCCGGACAGCGCCGTCGTGCCGCCGAAGTACTCGGTCTTTTCCAACAGCAGCACGCGCAACCCCTCAGTTGCGGCAACCACGGCGGCGGTCAGGCCCGCCCCTCCGGAGCCCACCACCACGACATCGGTTTCGATTATTTGCCTATCGCTCATGGCGTCGATTCCTTGCCTGTGGGATGCAGATTCGCTTCGGCGTAGTGCGGTTGGCAGCTGTTCTTTCCGCCATTGATTTCGATGCATTCGCCGGTGATGTAACCCGACTCGTCTGAGGCCAGAAACGCCGTCAACGCGGCAATGTCTTCAGGCGTGCCCAAACGTGGCGTGAGTACGTAATGGCGGGCAATCGCCAGTATGTCGGGGGCGGTGGCGCGCATCGCGGGGGTGACAATGACGCCGGGCGCGATGGCGTTGCAGCGCACACCCTCGCGGCCATACTGTGCGGCGATGTAACGGGTCATGTTGATCACCGCCGCCTTGCTGGTGCCGTAGGCGATACGCACTCTGTCCCCGCGCAGGCCCGAGCCGGACGCCGTGTTGATGATCGACCCACCACCGGTTTTGATCATGTGTGCGATGGCAAAGCGGCAACTGAGCATGTAGCCGGTCAGGTTCACGTCGAGGGTCTTGCGCCAGACCTCAAGCGGGATATCCAGCAAGCTGAGGTCTTGCCCGTGTGTTTCGGGATCGGTGATCGCGGTGTTGTTGTGCAGGATGTCGAGCCTGCCGAAGTGCTGCACCGTCTGATCGACCATGGCCCCGATGCTTGCGGCATCGGCGGCGTCGAACCAGACCGCCAGGCCGTTGCCGCCCAGCGCAGCCGCCGCACGTTCGGCGGCCTGTAGATTGATGTCGGCGCACACCACTTTCGCGCCTTCGTTTGCCAGCCGCAGGGCGGTTGCAGAACCAATGCCGCCGCCACCACCGGTGACGATCGCCACCTTGCCTTCAAGTCGTTTCATCGTATGTCCTCATGCGTTCGGGGTTCGTCGTTCAGCTGCGGCTCAACGCTGTGTCACCCTGCCGACGATGGCTTCGGGGTTCATCTGCATGTTGGGCGGCGCTTGAGTGACGAAAGTCATGCTGCCGATGAGGAAGTCGTTGATGACGCCATACATGTTCTTGTTGAAGTCGAAAATGGCGTTTTTGGTGGCGTACGGGATGTCCTTGTCGTAGATCTGCACCCCGGCCATGTACATCGTGCGGTACAGGTGATCCTGCTGATCCCAGGCGTCATACAGACCAGCGCCGAAGGTGTCTTCGTCGATGTAATAGCGACGTTTGCTGTAGACGTGGCGCATGCCGGGCTTGAGGGTCGCTTCCACCACATAGACGCGATGCAACTCCCAGCGCTCGACTGCCGGGTTGACGTGGTTCTTCATGAATTGCTCGGCGGGCTTGATACCGAAATACCATTTGTAGGCGTTGTACGGGATGTACATCTCCTGGCGACCCACCAGCTTGAAATCGAAACGATCCTGGCTGCCGCAGAACATTTGCAGTTCGTCGAACAAGGTCACACCGCCCTGACTGGCGACCGGCGTGTCATAGGCGAACTCCGGTGCCAGCTTGACCCGTCGCTGTCCCGGCGAATAGCTCCAGGCACGGCGCGGTTTCTGAGTAGGGTCGAGGAAGTCGGATATACCGCTCATCTCACCGGCCCGCCGCGCAGGTTCTGTATTGACCGTCCACACCCGGGTGTAGACGCCCGGGTCGCGATCACTGAGCTGAGTCTGGTAGTAGGGAGATTCTTCGTAGCCCTCTTGTTGCGCGGCTTTGGTCACGCTGCCGTTGGCGTCGACGATCCAACTGGTGTGCCGATCCGCCATGCCGGTCGGACCGGTTTTGTAGCGCAGCAACTGGTTCCACATCATTTCGTTGCCGGTCTTGGCAATCGGGAACGGCAAGCCACCTCGGCAAGCAATGTCCACCGACAGACCGCCATTATTGGTCGAGCAACCGGTGGCATTGCGCACGGTCGCCTTGAGCATCTCTTGCGGATACGCCGCAGTGCGATGGCTGGGGTAGACATCCATGTACCACGTGTCCGGGTATTTGCTGAGCAACAGCTTTTGCCCTGCACTCAATTTATCGGCGTATTGATCGACATTCTTCGCGGTAATCCGGAACAACGGCTTTTCATCGCGGAAGGGATCGGTCCAGAAACCGCCGGGTTTATAGTCCGCTGGCGAGGTGCGCAGGCCGCCTTCATACGGCGGAATCGTGCCTTGGGCGTTGCCCGCCTTGATGGCACCAAACTCGGTCAGGGTGGTGCCAAGCTGTTTCGCTTCGTCGGCGGTTACGGCAGCATCAGCCAGCGTCGCAGTGCCACTCAGGACAATGCACAGGGCGAGGGGGAATCTCATGGAAACAGTCTCCGTTTATTGGATTTATAAGGAGTTTTATCTGCGCGGGATGCCGTTGCATCGCCACCTAACTTAGCCAATAAACGTCGCCGCGACCGTTCAAGCGTTTTACCAACGGTGAAACGAATACAGCCCGGCGCAACTGCTCTTCAGGTCGCTCGGCGCTAACCTCTGGGCTCAGCTCAACAAGGAACGATTGGCGATGACCACACCCTGCAATCCCTCTTTGGCGAACGCCGATTCACTCCAGACATTGCGTCTCTCGGGCACCGACAACTTTCGCAGCTTGATGGGCATGCCGACGGCCAGCGGGCAACGCATCGCCGGGCACGCGGTATTGCGCTCGGATCAGTTGCATCAGCTGGATGAGAGCGCCTGGCTGACGTTGAAAGAACTAGGCGTGAAAACAGTCTGCGACCTGCGCAGCCTGGGCGAGCGTGAGCGATACCCCAACCGTCTGCCCGAACACGGCTTGCGTCAGTTGATCCTTGAGGTGATTGCCGACGTGCGCGCAGATCCAGGTTTCGTCGAGCGGCTGGCGGAGGACCCCAGCGCTGAAAATGCCGAAAACATGATGCTCGATATCTACCGGCGTTTCCCGGCCATGCTCGCGCCGCATCTGGCTGCGTTGTTCGGGCTGTTTGAGTCAGGCGATGTGCCAGTGTTGATCCACTGCGCGGCAGGCAAGGACCGTACGGGTTTCG
Organism: Pseudomonas bohemica; assembly: GCF_002934685.1. GTDB lineage: Bacteria > Pseudomonadota > Gammaproteobacteria > Pseudomonadales > Pseudomonadaceae > Aquipseudomonas > Aquipseudomonas bohemica. Next base: position 2,892 of record NZ_NKHL01000075.1, on the reverse strand, counting down.
CCGTGGCCATGCTGCTGCACGGCCTTGGGGTTTCGCAGGCGGACATCCTTTCCGATTACCAGCGCTCGGGCCGGCGCTTCGCGGACCTCGATCCTGTGCGTCAGGAGGCTATGGCCCATGGCGTGTTCAGGCTGGCCAGACAATCGGTCAGCGAGGCCGCAATGGATACCGTACTGGACGCACGACCGTCTTACTTGCTGGCGGCCTTCGAGAGCATCCATCGCCAGTATGGATCGATCGATGAGTACCTGCAGGCGCATGCCGGTCTTGATCGAACCGCGCTGGCGCGACTGCGCGCGCGCTGGCTTACGCCCTCGCTTGAGTGATGCTGGCGAGAATGAAATCCGCCGAATAGCGCCGCCAGGTTTCAAGCCCCTCGACCGACGTGGTGTCCATCCCGGCAAGCGCTGAAGTCGAATAACCGTTGGTGAACCAACCGGTGGTCAGCAGCGCCGCTGCAGCGAGAAATAACCGGGGTTCAATGCCAGGTTTGAAATCTCCGGATTCGATACCGCGCTGCAGCACCTTGCCCGCCTTGTCGATCATCAGCGGCGTCGATTCAAGGAAGCGGTTACGCGGCGTGTCATGGCCGCCATGATACCGAATGCCCTCCTGGGCCAACTTGCCCAGCAGAGGATCGTTGCAATACTGGTCGAAAAACTGATTGAGCAGTGCTCGCATCGCTTGCGCAGGCGGCAGATGATCAACCTCCAGCCCCGCCAGTTCGGTGTGAATGTTTTGCGAGGTCTCATCCAGCACTGCAACGAACAAACCTTCCTTGGAGCCGTAGTAGTGGTAAACCAGTTGCTTGGTGACGCCGACTTCTTTGGCGATTTCTTCTACTCTCGCGCCGGCCAGCCCCTTGGCCGAGAATTCCTCACGCGCTGCCGCCAGCACCCGGCTCATGGTGTTGCGTTTGCCCGATTCAACGATCTTTTTTTCCACCTTATTATTCTCCGTTGTATTAAGTGGGGCCCCAGAGCCTGAACCGCGGCAGGGTTCCTGCAGTGCTTATGCCATACAGGCAGCGAGACGGGCTAGACCCTCGGTCTTTGACCGTCTTTCAACCAGGCGTGTCGCGTGAACACGGAAAATCATTCTCAAAAGGCTGGGAATATACGAGTTTAAAGATGAGATCGGAGGTAAGGCTCAAGCCGAAACAGCTTCCCAACTGCAAAGCGGTGAGGTTGCAGTCTCATCATATTTTAGCCTGCGGTGCAGGCTCTTGCCGGCCAGGGCAGGGCTTGAAAGTTATGTGCTCTTGTCTAAAGAGCCCGCCCCCTCAGAATCGCATCCGCTGCTTCGACGAATCCGCTCCCACCAGCACCGGCGCTAACCCAGGCCGGCTTGAAAGGCAGTTCGTCCAGACAATCATGGATAGTGCTGACACCTAAGGTGTGTTTGAAGTGCCCAAACATGGGGGCATCGTTCAGTGAGTCACCACTGTAAAAAACTTGGTTTTGCTCCTGATCCGCTACCAAACCATAAACCTGCCGCAATATTCGCTGAGCCATAGTTAACTTGTCGTAGCTTCCAAACCAGGCAAGAGCCCACAGGTTATTGAAGGTGTGCTCGGCTCCAGCTTCGATGATCACCTGACTCAGTTGTTGCCGTTTTTCACTTTCATGCGGAATATCGAAGGCAATGCTTGTCTGTCTGAAACTTTGATCTGCGGCAAGCCGGGCCCACGGGACTTGTTCGCGAATGGTTGATATCAGTAGTTCCCTCTGCTGCCGTGCCCGCTCAGCTGCTTGCCCCTGATGCCAATATTCACGCTCCAGGTGGTGAGGATCCTCGCTTCGGCGGAAAAACAAACCTCCATTTTCTCCAATCACACCGTCCACAGGCCACATTCGTGCCATCTGGTCGCACCACCCAGCGGGCGCCGCTGTAACTGGGATTACGCGAATGTCGGCGCGTTGCAGGCGCTCCAGCGCGCTATACGTTTCAGCCGCAAGTCGACCTTTAAAGGTCAGGGTTTCGTCCATGTCGGTAAGCACGAAACGGATATCTTTGAAATTTTCAAGGTCACATTCGGCCAAAGGGCGCATCTATAAGACTCCACTTCGTACGGATTTCCAAAGTCAGCAGGTACCCACTGATGTGGTAGCCATTACCCAATTTCATTCGCGCGCTGCGTCGGTAGCCGCGTGAGACGTCCTTCAGATACGCATACGAGTCATGCCCATTCTTACGTGCCGACGGGATCAAGTCCATGATCGCGGCCGCCAGTTCGCCATCGCGCAGTGACGCTGCAAACAACCAGTTCAAGCGCCTAAACGCTCACGGTCGGATCAAAATTCTCAATTTGGCTGTTATCGAAGGGCACGGCACCATTTTGCAGATACCAGGGCATCAGCGCTATCCAGCGTTTTGGGCTGTAACCAGTGCCTCGGCCGTGGCCGACCCTCACGCGCGGCTGGTAACCCGTCTCCATCATTGAGGACATAGTCCTTGTCTTTCGGCTTTACCGCTTTGGGCTGGCGGTCAGAGAGGCGGGCGGTTTTGGTTGCCTGTCTGCATATATCCCATATTCGTCGATAGGGCCTGATATCAGGACACCGGTAATAGCGGGAC
>NZ_NKHL01000075.1:0-305 GCF_002934685.1 Pseudomonas bohemica | reverse complement strand
GGTTAGCGCATGCGCTGCATTTTCAGCGGCTGACACTTTGCATTCGTGAGCAAGCTCACTCCCACAGAGGCTTGCGGTGTCGCCAATCAATTCACGCCAAATGAATCAATTACTCTGAATCTTCTGCAATGCCTGCTGCGTCAATGAAACACGCTCTCTGGCGCCATCATCGTGCGGACCTGGAATTTACGTAGCGGCGCAATTTACAGTTCATTTTTTAACCATTCACTGAATTGCCGAGGTTTTCACACCGCTTGTGTGGGAGTGAGCTTGCTCACGAAATGGTTAGCGCATGCGCTGCATTT
>NZ_NKHL01000047.1 GCF_002934685.1 Pseudomonas bohemica | reverse complement strand
TTTCCCCATGTGAGAGTAGGTCATCGTCAAGATTGAATTTCAGAACCCCGTTTGCGAAAGCAGATGGGGTTTTGTTTTTGCGCGCGGAAAAGCCTGATTTCCCTGATCGGATCGCAACGCCGACCACACTCGGCATCCACCATCTGTTCGCTTGCGTCTTGAACGCCACCTCTGCAGCGGCATGACTTGCCGACGGCAGCGCTTTGAGTCAGTTCGCCACCACTGGCAAGCCATGCTGCTATAAAAGAATGAACCCGCTCCGCAATCCAGTCCTGGACAACCTACCTCCCGCTGCGGCTCCTATGCACCGGCGATACGCATAGCTATCATGCGTCCCTCATTGAAAGGTGTAATACCGATGCGCACGTTGCTAAAGCTCTTAAGTGATGGAGAGTTCCATTCGGGTGAGGACCTAGGCGACAAGCTAGGAGTCAGTCGTAGCGCTGTCTGGAAAAAGCTTCAGCAACTGGAATCGGAAACCGGGCTTGAGATACATAAAGTGCGCGGCCGAGGCTATCGTCTCGCCAATCCTTTGTTCCTTCTGGATCAGCGGTGGCTGCAAGAAAGCCAAGGCGATGCCGGCTGGTCGATCCACGTCTACGATACGATCGACTCCACCAATGCCGAAGCGATGCGCCTGGTTGCGCAAGAAGGCTCCCTGCCTTTGCTGGTTACTGCAGAGCAGCAGACGGCTGGCAGGGGGCGCCGCGGCCGCAAATGGGTAAGTCCATTCGCTGAGAACCTCTACTACAGTCTTGCGCTACGCATTGACGGCGGGATGCGCCAATTGGAGGGGCTCAGCCTTCTTGTGGGCTTGGCTGTAGTTAAAATGCTGCGTGAAATGGGCGTGGAAGGGGCAGGACTGAAGTGGCCCAACGACATTCTTGTGGGGCGCCGCAAGCTCGCGGGTGTGCTGCTTGAGCTTACTGGCGATCCGGCCGATGTCTGTCATGTCGTGATTGGTATCGGAATTAACGTCAACATGCGTGCCTCTGAGGAGGTTGATCAATCATGGACGTCAATGACGCTGGAGGCAGGTGTGGCTCTGGATCGCAACCAGGTTGCTGCGCGTCTGAGTGCATATCTGAAAGAGTACCTCGCTGCTCATCGCCAGCAGGGGTTTAGTGCTTTCCGGGCGGAGTGGGAGCTCAATCACTTATGGCAAAACCAGCCGGTCACACTCCTGGCGGGTTCAAATGCAATTGAAGGGGTTGTGATTGGAGTGGATACCGTTGGTGCATTGCGGCTAAGGGTGGGTGATCAGGTAATCGCCTACAGTGGGGGGGAGCTTAGTTTAAGGCTGCGGGAACAATCCGAGCTATAGGTTGCGGTGTCGCCTTCATGGATGCTTTCGTCCTGGTGCGTGGGTGGTGATGAGGTCGTTATGCGTTGGGTGTTTTTGCTGTTGTTGGTGTTGAATGCATTTTATTACGTGTGGCACCAACAGGAGGCTCCTCAGAGGCCCAAAGAGGTGACGCCATTGTCGCTCTACAAGGGCGCCCAGCAGGATATTCGACTCTTGAGCGAGTCTGGTGCTGCACAGCCCGGAAGCAGTGGCCATCCTGTTGCTGAACAATGCCTATTTTTGGGTGGGGATATGTCTCAGAGTGAGGCCGAGACAATTGCGCAGCGGCTCACGAGTCTGGATATTAAAACTCAGTTTGGTAGGCGTTTAGATGAGGGAGGAGCCATCTATTGGTTGAGAGTCGCCCCTGATAGTCGCCGCCTTTTGGACGATGCTTTACTGAATGGATTGAGACAGGACTTCCCTCAACTAAAAAACAAAATAATGTCGTGCGAAGGCATTGCAACCTCTTAATAGTTTGCATAGAATGGCGCCCGCTTCGCAGTGCAAGTCAAGCTTGAGACGCAAGCGAAGCAGGAGTCAAGGGTTGTAACCTCAAGTTTTTATTGAGAAAAAGGTTGACAGAAGGGTGGCATGAGATAGAATGCTGCCTCGCTTAGGAGGGGTTCCCGAGCGGCCAAAGGGATCAGACTGTAAATCTGACGTCTACGACTTCGAAGGTTCGAATCCTTCCCCCTCCACCAAATTTTCGAGCGTAAGCAACAAGCTCCGCGGGTATAGTTTAGTGGTAGAACCTCAGCCTTCCAAGCTGATGATGCGGGTTCGATTCCCGCTACCCGCTCCAAGTTTTGTTGGTTGTGCAAAGTATTTCGCTCTTGTAGCTCAGTTGGTAGAGCACACCCTTGGTAAGGGTGAGGTCAGCGGTTCAAATCCGCTCAAGAGCTCCATTGCTAAGGCAGATATGAAAGTATCTGCCTTTGTTTTAGGTGCGATAGTTCATCCAGTGTTTCGGCTTCAGGCCTGGATGTGCGTGGCTCCTGCAGTGGTTCGATGTGTTGCTATGCGATCTCGTCGAATAGCTGTTGAAATCTTCCTGTCAGGTCCGCATAATGGTCGGCCTGATTTTGCTTTTAGGTCAGTAGCTCAATTGGCAGAGCGACGGTCTCCAAAACCGTAGGTTGGGGGTTCGATTCCCTCCTGACCTGCCAGATTCGCTTAACGTGTCTGGCTTTCTTTTCACAGGATTTTAGTAGATGAATCCAAAGGCTGAAGCCCCTGACTCCCGTTTTGATCTCGTAAAGTGGCTCGTAGTGGTCCTTTTGGTCGTTGTGGGTGTTGTCGGAAATCAATACTACTCGGCGCAGCCAATCCTGTATCGCGTGCTCGCTTTGCTCGTAATTGCCGCTGTCGCAGCCTATGTAGGGCTGCAGACTGGTAAGGGCAAGGCTTTCTTCGTGTTGGCCAAGGAAGCTCGCGCTGAGATTCGTAAAGTCGTATGGCCTACTCGTCAAGAAACCACCCAGACTACCCTCATTGTGGTAGCTGTGGTTCTGGTTATGGCGCTGCTGTTGTGGGGGCTTGATTCCCTGCTCGGCTGGCTTGTTTCCTTGATCGTCGGCTAAGGGTGTCCCGTGGCTAAGCGTTGGTACGTAGTACATGCCTACTCGGGTTACGAGAAGCATGTTATGCGCTCTCTGATCGAGCGTGTAAAGCTGGCAGGCATGGAAGATGGTTTCGGCGAAATTCTGGTCCCTACCGAAGAAGTGGTAGAGATGCGTAATGGCCAGAAGCGCAAAAGCGAACGTAAATTCTTTCCTGGTTATGTGCTTGTTCAGATGGACATGAATGAGGGTACTTGGCACTTGGTCAAGGATACTCCTCGTGTCATGGGCTTCATTGGCGGAACGGCGGACAAGCCTGCTCCGATCAGCGACAAGGAAGCTGAGGCTATCCTGCGTCGCGTTGCTGATGGTAGCGACAAGCCCAAGCCAAAGACTCTGTTCGAGCCGGGTGAAGTGGTTCGCGTCACCGATGGTCCGTTCGCGGACTTCAACGGTACGGTTGAAGAAGTTAACTACGAAAAGAGCCGGATCCAAGTGGCTGTGCTCATTTTCGGACGCTCTACTCCGGTGGAGCTCGAGTTCAGTCAGGTCGAAAAGGCATAACTGGACCGGAAATCCCATACCCCGCAGCCTTGGGCTGTGGGGTTTTGTCGTCACTGGGATAAACGCGCAAGTAACCGGGGAGCCTTTCGAGGCGTTTGAACCCGTAATTGGAGTGCCTCATGGCCAAGAAGATTACCGCTTACATCAAGCTTCAAGTGAAAGCCGCTCAGGCTAACCCAAGCCCACCCGTTGGTCCTGCTCTGGGTCAGCACGGCGTGAACATCATGGAATTCTGCAAAGCCTTCAACGCCCGTACTCAGGGTCTTGAGCCAGGTTTGCCGACTCCAGTGATCATCACTGTATACAGCGACCGCAGCTTCACTTTTGAAACCAAAAGTACCCCTGCTTCGGTTCTGCTGAAAAAAGCGGCTGGCTTGACCAGCGGCTCGGCGCGCCCGAACACCGTCAAAGTCGGCACCGTTACCCGTGCGCAGCTAGAAGATATCGCCAAGGTAAAAAATGCGGATCTGACTGCTGCTGACATGGAAGCTGCCGTGCGTACCATCGCCGGTTCTGCTCGTAGCATGGGCCTTAACGTGGAGGGTGTGTAATGGCTAAGCTGACCAAGCGCCAAAAGGCAATCGCTTCCAAAGTTGAAGCAGGTAAGTCTTATAACTTCAATGATGCGGCAGTTCTGCTGACAGAACTGTCGACCGTGAAATTCAGCGAGTCCGTGGACGTAGCTGTAAACCTCGGTGTTGACCCGCGTAAATCTGATCAGGTCGTTCGTAGCGCTACTGTGCTGCCGCACGGCACTGGTAAGACTGTGCGCGTTGCTGTCTTCACCCAGGGCCCAGCTGCTGAAGCTGCTCTGGCTGCCGGCGCTGATCGCGTTGGTATGGATGACCTGGCTGCCGAGATGAAGGGCGGCGACCTGAACTATGACGTCGTTATTGCCTCCCCGGATGCAATGCGTGTCGTAGGTCAGCTGGGTCAGATCCTCGGTCCTCGTGGCCTGATGCCTAACCCGAAAGTCGGTACCGTAACCCCAGACGTAGCTGGCGCGGTTAAAAACGCCAAGGCTGGTCAGGTTCGTTATCGCACCGACAAAAACGGCATCATCCACACTTCCGTTGGCAAAGTCGGTTTTGATGCTGACAAGCTGCGTGAGAACGTTGAAGCCCTGATCGCTGATCTGAAGCGTATCAAGCCAGCTTCTTCGAAAGGTATTTACGTCAAGCGCGTTACCCTGAGCACCACTATGGGCCCAGGCTTGGTTATCGACCAAGGTTCGTTGAGCGCGTAAGACCGGCAGAGTGCGGGTGACCGCGCTCTTGCAAAAATTGGGGTCCCTGCCTGGCGGGGGCTATCCAAGACCGTAGGCGGCGCGAGTCTTAAAACAAAAGCCTACGCAGATGGTGCTCCCGGTTCCTTACCGAATCAGACACCAAAACGACATCCGGTTCCGGCCAGATGAAACGGTAACAAGCAGGAGTTAAACCCGTGGCAATTAAACTCGAAGACAAGAAGGCCATCGTCGCTGAAGTCAACGAGGCTGCCAAAGTCGCTCTGTCCGCTGTTGTGGCTGATGCCCGTGGTGTGACAGTAGGCGCGATGACCGGACTCCGTAAAGAGGCTCGTGAAGCTGGCGTATACGTACGTGTCGTACGTAACACCCTGCTCAAGCGTGCTGTTGCTGACACTGAATACAGTGTTCTCAACGACGCGTTCACTGGCCCGACCTTGATCGCTTTCTCCAACGAGCACCCGGGCGCTGCTGCCCGTTTGTTCAAAGAGTTTGCGAAAGGTCAGGACAAGTTCGAGATCAAGGCAGCCGCGTTCGAGGGCAAGTTCCTCGCAGCTAATCAGATCGACGTACTGGCAACCTTGCCGACCCGTAACGAAGCAATTTCCCAGCTGATGAGCGTGATTCAAGGCGCTACCAGCAAATTGGCTCGTACTCTGGCGGCAGTTCGCGAACAAAAAGAAGCTGCTGCCGCCTAAGGCCGCACACTCTTTTCGCGTATTTTTGTTTATTTCGAAGGCCGCATAGGCCCTCACACAATTCAGGAATTAGAGTCATGTCTATCTCTCAAGACGATATCCTCAACGCCGTAGCTGAAATGTCCGTTCTGCAGGTAGTTGAGCTGATCAAAGCTTTCGAAGAAAAATTCGGCGTTAGCGCTGCTGCTGCATCGGCTGGTCCAGCTGCTGCTGCCGCTGTTGTTGAAGAGCAAACCGAATTCAACGTCATCTTGACCGAAGCTGGCGAGAAGAAAGTTAACGTCATTAAAGCCGTTCGTGAACTGACCGGTCTGGGCCTGAAAGAAGCCAAGGCAGTCGTTGACGGCGCTCCAGGTGTAGTTCTGGAAGCAGTAGCAAAAGACGCTGCTGACAAAGCCAAAGCTACTCTGGAAGAAGCAGGCGCTAAAGTCGAGCTGAAGTAAGCATCGACCTTGCGTCTCCAGCCCAAGCGTTAAGCGAAGGCTGATGGCTGGTGGCTTCTGCCACCGGCCTTTTTCCGTTATTGGCGGCCGATCAAGTCGGCGCCAGTGACGTGCTTCACCACCGCGAATGGTGGCGCAAACCATGGGGTTTGCAAGATTTTCTGGCCGCTCCCGTCGGGGGAGGCCAAACAAGCAGGTGACCAAGCTGGGGAACGCTGATGGCTTACTCATATACTGAGAAAAAACGTATCCGCAAGGACTTTAGCAAGTTGCCGGACGTCATGGATGTGCCTTACCTCCTGGCCATCCAGCTGGATTCGTATCGTGAATTCTTGCAAGCGGGAGCGACTAAAGATCAGTTCCGCGACGTGGGCCTGCATGCGGCCTTCAAATCCGTTTTCCCGATCATCAGCTACTCCGGCAATGCTGCGCTGGAGTACGTCGGTTATCGTCTGGGCGAACCGGCTTTTGATGTCAAGGAATGCGTGCTGCGCGGTGTGACGTACGCCGTACCTTTGCGGGTAAAAGTGCGCCTGATCATTTTCGACAAAGAATCGTCGAACAAAGCGATCAAGGACATCAAAGAGCAAGAAGTCTACATGGGTGAAATCCCCTTGATGACTGAGAACGGTACCTTCGTTATCAACGGTACTGAGCGCGTTATCGTTTCCCAGCTGCACCGTTCCCCGGGCGTGTTCTTCGACCACGACCGCGGCAAGACGCATAGCTCCGGCAAGCTGCTGTACTCCGCTCGCATCATTCCTTACCGCGGTTCGTGGCTGGACTTCGAGTTCGATCCAAAGGACTGTGTATTCGTCCGTATCGACCGTCGCCGCAAGCTCCCTGCATCGGTTCTGCTTCGTGCGCTGGGCTATACCACCGAAGAAGTGCTGGACGCGTTCTACACCACCAACGTTTTCCACGTGCAGGGCGAATCCCTGAGCCTGGAGTTGGTGCCTCAGCGCCTGCGCGGTGAAATTGCCGTCCTGGACATCCTGGATGACAAAGGCAAAGTGATCGTCGAGCAAGGTCGTCGTATCACGGCTCGCCACATCAACCAGCTTGAAAAAGCCGGTATCAAGGCGCTGGAAGTCCCGCTGGATTACGTTCTTGGCCGCACTACCGCCAAGGCTATCGTGCATCCGGCCACTGGCGAGATCATCGCCGAGTGCAACACCGAACTGAACACCGAAATCCTGGCGAAAATCGCCAAGGCTCAGGTTGTCCGCATCGAGACGCTGTACACCAACGACATCGATTGCGGTCCGTTCATCTCCGACACATTGAAGATCGATTCGACCGGCAACCAACTGGAAGCCCTGGTCGAAATCTATCGCATGATGCGTCCTGGCGAGCCGCCAACCAAGGATGCTGCCGAGACCCTTTTCAACAACCTGTTCTTCAGCCCGGAACGTTACGATCTGTCCGCTGTTGGCCGGATGAAGTTCAACCGCCGTATCGGCCGTACCGAAATCGAAGGTTCGGGCGTGCTATGCAAAGAAGATATCGT
>NZ_NKHL01000013.1 GCF_002934685.1 Pseudomonas bohemica | reverse complement strand
AATTTAGTGTGTCAGCAGCCGCGGTAATACAGAGGGTGCAAGCGTTGTTCGGAATTATTGGGCGTAAAGCGCGTGTAGGCGGCTTTGCAAGTCGGGTGTGAAAGCCCTCAGCTCAACTGAGGAAGTGCGCCCGAAACTGCAGAGCTTGAGTGCCGGAGAGGGTGGCGGAATTCCCCAAGTAGAGGTGAAATTCGTAGATATCGGAAGGAACATCAGTGGCGAAGGCGACCGCCTGGCCTAAGACTGACACTGAGGCACGAAAGCGTGGGGAG
>NZ_NKHL01000009.1 GCF_002934685.1 Pseudomonas bohemica | reverse complement strand
GGAGCTGTGCGACAGCCGCGAAGGCGGTGGATCGGCCACTCACCTTTCACAGACCCACCGCATTCGCTGCCGTCGTAACCGCCGACGTCTCCTACAAGTTCCGAGTCGGACCGGGATTTTGCGCATTTACGCAATCCCCTGCAGTGGTGCGCCTAGAGCCTTTTTGCGCGATATCTCGGGCGATCAAGGCAAAGCAGGATCAGGACCTGAAGACTGGCGCTGTACCTGTGGGAGCTGCTGGAGCTGTGCGACAGCCG
>NZ_NKHL01000031.1 GCF_002934685.1 Pseudomonas bohemica | reverse complement strand
ACACCTGCCGAAGCACTGAATGAGTATCTAAAGTCTGTACAACAATCCAGTGTTGCGACGACCGGTTGAATCCGCCCAGTACGTCTCTGTCCGCTACACCGAGCGGCTGGCGGAGGCCGGCATCGAGCCCTCGGTCGGCAGCAAGGGCGATAGCTACGACAACGCCTTGGCTGAAACCATCAACGGGCTGTACAAGACTGAGCTGATTTACCGTCAGTCCTGGAAGAGTCGAGAAGCGGTTGAGATGGCGACCCTGGACTGGGTGCACTGGTACAACCATCAGCGCCTACTGAGCTCAATCGGGTATATACCGCCTGCAGAGGCTGAGGCAAACTTCCACCAGCAACAAGCAGGTCAGGCCATAGCAGCCTGACTTAAACGAAACGGCCGCCACGAAACCCAGGGCGATTCATGATTTTGTCTACACCCTCCTAGCGACCGAGGTTGCGAGGAAACAATACAGGCATGCTCCGATCCCTCAAGCGGTAACCCATTGCTGGACGGTTAGAGGTGCCGTCTAGATAGACATCTTCGACGAGGAAGTCTGCCGCTAGCATGCGGGTACGGAACCCGCTCTTGTCGATCGAGCGCCCCAGAACAATCTCGTAAACCCGCTGTAACTGAGGTAGTGAAAAGGGCTCAGGAACTAAGAAGGCCGGTAGTGAGGTGTATTCGACCTTGCTGCGCAAGCGTTCGACGGCGGTGGCGAGGATGCTTGAGTGGTCGAAGGCTAAATCGGTTTCGTTTACAAACTTATCCACATCAAACCATGAGACATCAGCTGCGTTGGCACCTCTCTCAAGCTGGATGTGCTCAGCAGGGATAAGTGCAAAGTAGACGTGGGTCGCCGACCATCCTCGAGGATCGCGATCAGCCCCTCCCCAGCTACCTAGCTGTTCGAGATAGGAGGTCGAGACGCCAGTTTTTTCGGCCAGTTTTCGCGTAGCACAGGCCTCGAGTGTTATATCGACATCGACATTCACAAAGCCACCGGGCAGCGCCCATTTGCCTGGATAAGGCTCGGCGTCTCCGGAAGGGCGGCGTACCAGGAGTATGCACAGGGCGTCTTCCAGTACGGAAAAAATCACCACGTCGACCGTGGTGAAAGGTAGGCGAAAAGTAGCTCGTCCTTGTTTGGGAAATTTGTTGACGGGTAATTTTCTGGCGGACATGCAATAAGTTCCTGTTGACTTACTGAATTATAAGTTGCACAGCGCAACTAGGGCAAGTTGTCCAGCGCAACTAATGGAGAAGATTGCATGTTAGGGATGGTCTGAAGTAGGCAGCTATTTCTCAGCTGCTGAGCCATAGCGGTTTCAAAAAACGGCAGCGTTCAAAATCG
>NZ_NKHL01000088.1:55783-57941 GCF_002934685.1 Pseudomonas bohemica | reverse complement strand
TGGCTATGCCGATCGTGCAGCGATTTATGAGCGCGCGCTGAAGGTGCTGGTGTGATCGCCGCCCTGAAGCTTGTCCCGGTGTGGGCGTGGGGAGTGGTGGTGCTGGTCATCGCCCTGTGCGCCGGATCATTCGCCGCAGCGTGGTTCTGGCAGGCGAGCGCATACGGGAAGGTGATCGCCACCAACGAATCCAGTTACCAAGCCGACCGGACGCTGATCGCCAATGCAGCCTCGGCCCAGGCCCGCGACGCCCTGGCCAAGCAGCAGGACGCCGAACAGAAGCTTGCCGCGCTCGACAAAACCGCCACCGAACAGAAGGACAAGGCCAATGCTGAAAACGAATCTCTGCGCCGCGCTGTTGCTGACGGCACTCGCCGGCTGCGCATCGCAGGCACCTGCTCAGCTGGTTCCAGTGGCAGCAACGTGTCCAAAACCACCAGCACCGCCAGCGTGGGTGATGCAGGAACCGTCGAACTCCCTGCAGCAGTTGGACGATCTGTTCTCGATATCCGAGCCGGGATCATCGCCGATCAAGCAGCCCTGAAGGCGGCGCAGGCGTATATCAGGGATGTGTGTCAGTGAATGTTATCCACTCAGTCCTTATCGATTGACGACGCGTTACCAGATCAACGGTGTCCTAATAACTGAACGTTAACCTTCACGTGCAGCCCAACGAAATGAGGTAAATCATTGCCTCATCATGCGGGTTACGCAAATGAACAGCGGAGATATGTTGTTGAGATGGCATTCTCTGTGGCGCATGGAAGGCTGTCAGGTCTGTTGCAGAATGTGCCACTCGAAGCAACAAGAGTCTGAGGCGGCAATGCCGTTCGAGCATACCCGGGACTGCGTGTGCAAATGTTATGGTCCATTCCCTTGGCATGACTTAGATCAGATCTCAGCAAGCTTTTCAGCCCAAAATGGTCATGGCGCAACGCCGATGACGTTCGGCGCCTACGCGAAAGTTCCTCCTGTCGTGGTGCCTGCCAAGCATCATGGATGAATGCCTACATTCCGGGTCGAAAAAATTAGCATGGCCTCATTTGATGTTTGAAAAACGGAATAGGCCGGGCTGACCGCTGAGCCTCGGTTGACAAAAACGAGCCGAATGGAAATTTGGTTGACACGAACTTTTTCAGCCAACATTGCTGATTCAGGGATTTGTCAACCAGACTTCCTTGCTGATTTGCCGATTTGTCAACTTGCGCAGAATCGCAAGTTGGTGTCATGCGCGAGACCGGTCAGGAATAATTTCTGGAATATTTTGCGGTGGGATTTGTAGTCGGCAGAACGCCAGGGATGGATATGCAGCTCGTACCAATTTTTGTACCACTGCATGCGTTTTTGAGGTTTTCCGTGTGTTTTCCAACGTACGCAAAGCCCTAATTTTACTGGCTTTCCCTACTTTGGCTTTCCCTGCAAAACCCACAGAAAATATCGGTGTAGTTCTGTTCCAGTGTCACAGGGGTGTGTTCCGTGTGGGTTCAAAAAAACGCGGGCTTGGTGGCCTGCAAAGGCGCACATAGTAGCCTAGCTGGGCGGGGAGGGGTACGGCGGGCGGGCGACAAACCTGCGGCATGTCGCTGCCGGATTTGGTGCATTACGGGGTTTACCTAACCTTTACCGACCGTTTACGTCGAAATGTGTCCGGACCGTGTCTGAGTTAATGGGTGAAAGATGCCCGGATGAAGAGAGTGACTTTATGTTTAGCCCAATTGCGAGAATCGCACTGGTGATCGTCCTGACGTCGTCGGTTTCGGGATGTTTTTTTGGTCCCGGATGGGGCCGCCACGGCGGTGGATGGCATGACCATCGGTATTTCGACGGTGGTCCGGGCCCTGGGTATTACCATCGTTGATCGATGCTGAATCGGTCCCCGGCCGGATGCCGGGATCTCGACAGCCATAACGAAAAAGGCCGCGACTGGAGGGATTCCTCGTTGCGGCCTTTTCGTCTCTCTGAGGGGCGCGTATCAACCTCGATACCTGGCGGCTACAAAATGACGACGCGGTTTGGGTCGGTGCTGCTGTCAGACTTTGCAGGTGGCGAACGCCTGTCGTTGAGCCCGTTTTGAAGAGAGTGAAGAACAATGTTGAGTCGTATAGCGAAAGTCGCGATGGTCATCGCGGTGATGTCAGCCATGTCTGGCTGCTGGCCT
>NZ_NKHL01000088.1:32658-55773 GCF_002934685.1 Pseudomonas bohemica | reverse complement strand
GGATCACCGGGCTATTCACCAAGGAGCCTGTCATGGCTGATGAAACTGTAGCTACCGATGTTGTTGATACCGCTGTCGTGCCGGTGCCGGAGACTGCTAATGCTGTCGCGGAAGCTCCGGCTGTCCAGCCCACAGACTTGATCACCAAGCTTGAGACCATCCTCGCTGCCCTGGGGCATGAATTCCCATTGTTCTGGGATGAGGCTGTGGCCCTGGCGAAGAAAGCGCTGTAACTGAACGCGCCACGTTCTGATATGCGTCGGTGTGCTGGACATTGCCCAAAGCATTTGGCCGGCCTGTGACGTTCATTGAGGTAATGCCGATGGCCAGCCCGATTGATATTTCGGTAAGTGCTGACGTGAAAGCGCTGACTCGCGCCCTGACCAACTTTGCTTACAAGCAGGTTCCGTTTGCTACCGCGACGGCGCTGACGATTCTGGCAAAGTCGGTGCAAGAGGAAGAAGCCCGAAACATCGCCACTACGTTCAACAAGCCCAAGCCATTTACGAAGAACTCCGTTGGGGTGCAGGCTGCGCGCAAGGATCGACTCGTTGCTACCGTGTACGTCAAACCCATCGCAGCCAGGTATCTGGCGCCTTATGAAGAAGGTGGGTTGCACATGTTGCCGGGCCGGGTGCTTCTCAACCCGAAGAACATCAGGCTGAACAACTACGGACAACTGCCACGCGACATGCTGGCCAAGCTCAAGGCGCGGTCTGACATTTTCATCGGACCTGTCAAAGGGAAATCCGGGACGATCAACGGTGTCTGGCAGCGGGTGCCTGCGGTAGCGGGACAAGCCGCGAAGCGTGGGCGAGCAGCGAAAGCCGGACAGGCTGCGCATCTTAAGCTGCTCATTCGATTCGGCTCAGCGATTCCAGTGAACAAACGGCTGAACTACCGGAGCAGGGCTCAGGCAATCATCAGCCGGGGATTGCGAACTGCGTTCACGGAGGCGATGGGCAATGCGATTGCCTCGGCCAGGTAAGTGTTGGGCCGGGCAGGTAAGGGGTAGGGTAGCGGACTGCCTATTTTGCACCCTGGTGGGCGGTGTTGGTGGCCCCTCCTCGGTCGCGGGTCCCTCCCCGCCCTTCTGACACCGAGGGCATTGCGCGGCGTGCTGCATCTCTAGCTGAAAACTTTTTCAATTTGGGTAACAGGTAACAAAACACCCCTATGAACCAGAGCGAATTCGCAGTCCTGCACGGAGTCAGTCGCAAGACCGTGACAAAGTGGAAAGAGCGCGGCTGGCTTGTGTTTGCGGGAAGTGCGGTTGATGTAGAAGCCTCTAATTCGATCATTGCAAAGTATCGCCGTGATGGTTTGGAAGCTGTTACCCAAGTGTCGGAATCTGTTACCCAAACCAAATTGGGTAACAAGAATCCAGCATCGGGAAAAGCTGTTACCCCCACTGCAAAACGGGTAACAGTCAAACTCGGCGAGACGGTTGATCAGGCCACAACTCGGATTTTGATCGCCTCCGGCGCCAACATGACTATCGATGAGGCGAAGCGGGTCAAGGAGAACTATCTGGCGCTGCGCGAACAGCTTGAATACGACCGGGAATCGAAACAAGTAGTAGCCGTCGATGATGTTGCGCGCGCCGTGGGTGATGAATACGCGAAGGTGCGCAGTCGTCTGCTGGCCATCCCATCAGAGCATGCCCCCCGCATCAGCCGGCTGAAAACAGTGCTAGAGGTAGAAGACGCCCTGCACGGCATTATCGTTGAGGCGCTTGAGGAGTTGACCCAAGATGGAAGCGGGATCAACCAATAGTGCGCGCCGGTATGAGGAAGGTTATGAGGCATTAACCGTTGCGCTGCTTTTGGCTCGACGCAGAAACATTCAGCCACCTCCGAAACTGACGCTCAGTCAATGGGCAAAAGAATATGCAGTCCTCTCGCGAGAGACGAGTGCCCAGACTGGCCGGTTCCATGCATTTGCTTATCAGAACGGCATCATGGACGCGATTACCGACCCCACGGTCGAGATGGTTACCGTTCAAAAATCGGCGCGAGTCGGATACACGAAGATCCTCGACCATGCGGCCGGCTATTACATCCATCAGGACCCGTCGCCCATCCTTGTGGTGCAGCCTCGGGTAGAGGATGCCGAAGACTACAGCGTCACTGAGATCGAGCCGATGTTGCGCGACACGCCAGTTCTGGCAGAGATCGTAGGTGACCTGAAAAAGAAGGATTCGAAGCAGAAGATCAACAAGCGGGTGTTCCGCAATGGCGCCTCGATGTCATTCGTGGGTGCGAACAGTCCAGGCGGCTTTCGCCGGATCACCGCTCGAATTGTTCAATTCGATGAGGTTGATGGCTACCCAGTGATGGGCGCCGGCAAGGAGGGCGACCAGATCAAGCTGGGTATCAAGCGGACTGAGACGTTCTGGAACCGCAAGATCATTCTCGGCAGCACGCCGACGGTCAAAGGCGAAAGCCGGATCGAGAAGAGCTACGCGAACAGCGACCAGCGGAAATATTTTGTGCCGTGCCCGCACTGTGGTGAATACCAGGTGCTGGAATGGGGTAGCCCCGACACGCCCTACGGCATGAAATGGGACAAGGACGAGTCCGGAAAAGGCATTCCCGAAAGCGTCTTCTACGTCTGCAAAGCCACAGGTTGCGTGATCCTGGAAGACGACAAGGAGGACATGGTCAACCAAGGTGAGTGGCGTGCAACCAGGCCGTTCAGAGGGCATGCAGGCTTTCACGTCTGGGCCGCGTACAGCCTGTTCGTCAACGCCGCCTGGAAAAACCTCGTCGCCGAATGGCTGGAGGTGAAGGATGACCCGCTCATGCGTCAGACTTTCGTCAACCTGGTGCTCGGTGAAACGTACGAGGATCGTGGCGACCGGGCATTGCAGGAGGATCGCCTCGCGGCACGCTGCGAAGTGTGGCCTGCAGAAGTTCCTGATGGCGTCGCGGTGGTTACGGTAGGCGTGGATACCCAAGGCGACCGGTTCGAGTGCGAGGTTGTCGGCTGGGGTATGAACGAGGAAAGCTGGTCGATCGACTTTGAGGTGATCGAAGGCGACATGGAAACACCTGACCCTTGGGATCGGCTCGATGCGTATCTGCAGCGCATCTGGTACCGGGGTGACGGTCGTGGCTTTGAAGTCATGGCGGTCTGTCATGACTCCGGCGGTAACCACACGCAGAAGGTCTACAACTTCGCAAAAGCGCGCTTGGGTCGCCGGGTCTGGGCGATCAAAGGTGAGTCGGCGGTAGGCGGTAAGCGCTCACCGATCTGGCCTACGAAAACGCCCAGCAAGCGCAACAAATCGACATTCCGTCCGGTGATCATCGGAGTCAATGCGGCAAAGGACTCGATCCGTTCCCGGCTGCACCTATCGGCGCACGGGCCTGGCTTCATGCACTTCCCGGTGGACCGAGATATCAACTATTTCGCACAACTTACAGCCGAACGGTCTGTTCGGAAAACGTCAGGCGGCCAGGTTTATCGGATCTGGGAGTTACCTCCCGGTCGAGCGAACGAGGCCCTCGACTGCCGTGTGTATGCCTATGCCGCGTTGTGCGGGCTGATGCATTTGGGCCTGAGACTGAACAAGCGCGCCGAAGAAGTGAATGCCCTGATAGGGCCTCCGGTCGCACGTGTCGTGTCTTCGCCTGAGGATTTGCCTGGGCCATCGAGCGCATCGTCACCAGCAGTCATTCTAAAACAGAAAAAAAGGTCGTCCTCGATTTCAAGGATGGCATAGGAGAGTGCTGTGTTTACCCCTAGGCTCAACAACTTCAGCGGCGTCCCCCAGGAAACCTTGCAGCTCTGGCTGACGCAATCGCAGCAGGCTCTGCACGACCTGAGCACCGGCGGCAAGGGCGAGTCATACCGCTACACCCAAGGCGACGGCTCCAAGTCCGTGACCTACACCCGCGCCAATCTTGGCGATCTGCAGGCCCACATCAACGCCCTGCTTTATGCCCTCGGCATGAGACGGCGTCGAGCTATTCGACCGGTGTTCTAAATGACGACTCCCTCTCTAATCGTGGATACACGGGGCCAGCCCTTGATGCCTGCGGCCCCAGAGGCAAAGGGCAATGCAACTCTGCTGACCGAGGGGATGACTGGGCAATCGGTGTTCCCCTACGAGGCGGCCAGTTGGGCTACTCAGGAGATGGGAGACTGGCTGCCATGGATTAACTCGCCAGATTCGGAAATCAATCAGTTCCGCGACCGCATGGTGGCGCGCAGTCGCGATCTTGTGCGCAACGACGGCTGGGCGGCTGGCGGCATTACACGGATTCTGGACAACACCGTCGGCGCTGCAATGCGGCTGTCGGCCAATCCAGATTACCGGGGGCTGGCCGCGCTTAGCGGTAACCGTAAGTTCGATGCTGTCTGGGCGGAGGAATTCCGGCGTGAAACCGAAGCCCTGTGGCGTGGATACTCGGACGATATCGGCCGCTACAACGACCTGTCGCGAAAGCTGACAGTGGCGCAACAGCTGCGACTGGCGCTGCGACACAGGCTGGTGGACGGTGATTCGCTGGTGGTCACGTACTGGAAGCCAGACCGCGTCGGTTATGGTCGGGGAAATTTTGCTACCACTTTTAGCCTGGTCGATCCTGACCGGCTGTCCAACCCTTACCAGATGGTGGATAGCGCCTACATGCGCGGCGGTGTCGAAATCGACGACGACGGTGCGCCCGTGGCCTACCACATTCGCAAGGCCCATCAAAACGACTGGTACAACTCGGTCGAGAGCATGGTGTGGGAACGGGTTGTGCGTGAGGACGACGACGGTTGGCGCAGAGTCATCCATGACTTCGAGCATGACCGCGCCGGACAAAACCGAGGCGTTGGCGTTTTCACTCCGGTTCTGGCGCGCTTCAAAATGTTGGCGCGGTACTACGGCGTCGAACTCCAGGCGGCCACAATCGCAGCGACGTTCGGGACCTATGTCACAAGCCCCTACGATCCGGCTCAGGTCGCCGAAGCGCTGGATGACAGTGATCAGCTTTCCGCCTATCAAGAGATGCGTGCCGATTGGGCCGAGCAACGGCCAGCTGTGCTTTCTGGCGCTCGAATTCCGACGCTTGCGCCGGGCGAGTCGATTACCTCCGTAGGCGCCGCGCACCCACACAACGGGTTCGGCGAGTTTGCTCACGAAATGCTGCGCACTTTTGCAGCGGCAGCGGGTATTTCGGCTGAGCAGGTCACTCAAGACTGGTCTAAGACAAACTATTCCAGCGCCCGAGCAGCACTGCTCGAAAGCTGGAAGACCCTGACACGGCGTAACACTGAGTTCAAGATCGGGACCGCTACGCCCATGTACGCCTGCTGGATGCATGAGGCGATGGACCGAAACATGTTGCCGCTACCGAGCAATGCTCCTGACTTTCTGGAAGCACGCACCGCGTACTCGCGTTGCGACTGGCTGGGTGTGGCTCGAGGCTGGGTCGATCCGGTCAAGGAAAAGCAAGGTGCCATTCTCGGTATGGACGGCGGTCTGTCCACGCTCAAGCGCGAGTGTGCTGAGCAGGGGCTGGACTACGAAGAAGTCATCCAGCAGCGCGCCGCAGAAGTGGCGCAGTTCAAAGAGGCCGGGCTGCCCATGCCGAGCTGGTTCGGTGACAACGCTACCAACGCCTCGACCCCTGAAGAAGAGCCAACAGCACAATGACCAACTATCCACACCTCGCGCAGAAGCTCTTCAACGTGCCGCTGGCAATCACCCCGCAAAAGGCCGAAATCGTGATGGCTGCTCTTGCAGATCGCTTTGGTCTGGCGCGGCTGTTTCATGCCGACGGTCGAGTGGTCGCGCTCGACGACTGGGATGGCGATATTGGTGATCCGGCTGAGTCCCGGGCTTATGAAGTTGTGCAGGGAGTGGCGATCAT
This sequence comes from Pseudomonas bohemica, assembly GCF_002934685.1. Taxonomy (GTDB): domain Bacteria; phylum Pseudomonadota; class Gammaproteobacteria; order Pseudomonadales; family Pseudomonadaceae; genus Aquipseudomonas; species Aquipseudomonas bohemica. Next base: position 49,906 of record NZ_NKHL01000088.1, on the reverse strand, counting down.
TCCCGTGACTGGGACTCTGGTGCAGAAGCTGGGCACCTTGCATCCCTACAGCGGCATGACCGGATACGACGGGCTGCGTGCTTGCCTGAGCATGGCCTTGGACGACAAGAAGGTGAAAGCCATCGTCCTGGACATCGACAGTCCTGGCGGCGAGGTCGCCGGGTGTTTCGACCTGGCCGACTCGATCTTCAAGGCACGGGGGAAAAAGCCGATTTGGGCCATCCTCACCGAATCCGCTTATTCAGCCGCGTATGCCTTGGCCAGCGCCTGCGACCGCATCGTAGTGCCGCGTACCGGCGGTACTGGCAGCGTGGGCGTGATCTGCATGCACGTCGATATGTCCAAGGCCCTTGGCAGTGCGGGCGTCAACGTCACGCTGATCCACTACGGTGCTCGCAAGGCTGACGGATCTGATTCACAGCCGCTTTCGAAAGAAGCAATGGCGCGATACCAGTCTGATGTCGACGCAATGGGTGAGCTGTTCGTAAGCACCGTTGCCCGCAACCGGAGGCTTTCGGTCAGCACTGTTCGAGGCACCCAGGCCACCACGTTTCTTGGCGCTGACGGCGTCGAGATTGGCTTCGCAGATGCCGTAATGGCCCCTGACGAGGCTTTTCGTTCCCTGCTCGCCGAGCTGGGCTGAGTTTCAACCCTCCCTAATATTGAGGTTCACCATGTCCAAGCTTTCCCGCGTGGCGAGCGCGCTTTCGTTCGCTCACCTGGCTGGTATCGGCTCTGCACGCGGCAAGAATGCTCGCGCTGAAGATGAAGACGACGACCGCATAGATGATGTTCAGGATGATGATGTCCGGGACGATGATGAAGACCGCGACAACGGTAACGGCAAGCGCGGCCGCAAAGCCAAAGGTGCCAAGGCTGATGACGATGCCAATGACGACGATCAAGACAATGAAAATGCCGCTGACGAGGAGTTAGAAGAAAACGAAGACGATGGCAAGAATTCTCGCCGGGCCCGTGGAAAGTCGGCCTCCGACAATGAAGATGATGATGTTGACGCAGAGGATGACGAGGACGAAATGCACGGCAAGAGTGCTGCCGCCGGTGCCCGCCGTCGTGAGCGCGCTCGTTGCGCCGCGATCTTCAGTTCGCGCTATGCGGCCAAGAATCCAACTCTGGCCGCCAACCTGGCGTTCAACACCAGTATGACTCGAAGTCAGGCGTTGGCTGTTTTGCGCGATGCCCCTGCTGGTGCGCCTGCCGGCGGAGGCCGTGCCGACCGCAATCCCAACCTGGGCACTGGCGGCGATCAATCCCCCAGCCGCCAGGCGTCGATTGCCAGTCGCTGGGATCGTGCCATGTCCCAGGTTGCCATTCGCTAATCGCGCCGCCCCATCGTTTATCAGGAGAAAATCAACATGGCTTACACCCCACAGACGCCGCTGACTGAGAACCGTCACGCTGCAGGCTTCATCATTTCGCTCTCCAACGGCCACCAATCCATTGACCCTATGCTCTTGGCACAGGGTAGTGGCCGTGTACAGCCCGGCACCGTCATCGGTTTCACGTCTGAAACCTTTACCGCCACAGGCGCCGCGACTGCCGGCAATACCGGTGATGGTGTGTTGAGCGACCTTGCCGCCACGTCCCCTGCGATTGCAGGCACCTACACCATCACGATGACTACAGAGACTGAGTTCTCGGTAGTCAATCCAAATGGCGAAACTGTGCCCGCCCTGGGCGGTACTGTCGATCTGGAGGGTGATGCGGTCGTTGATGGGCCGGGTACGGTCGGCGTTGTGTTCAACGCTCAAGGCATTGGCTTTCTGCTCTCTGCGGGCGCGACTGCATTCATCGAGGGCGACAGCTTCACGATTGTTGTTACCGACACAGGCGGTGGCTGGGCGCCGATCACCAGTGCGTCAAGTGGTGTGGTCACCTACGGTCTGCTGTATGGCATCGTCGACACCACCAACGGTGATGGCCCAGGCTCTGCGGTCGTCCGTAACGCCGAAGTAAACGCTTCCGAACTGGTCTGGGATGTGTCGCTTAGCGCAGCCCAGCAAAACGCAGCCACGGCCGCCCTCCAGGCGCAAGGCGTCATCTCGCGCTGATTTGGCGCTTACCCACTCGACCCGCTTCGGCGGGTTTTGTTATTTCTAGGAGCCGAACTCATGGCCTCGTTGGACGTGTTTCACCAGGACATCTTTACCGGGATTGCCCTGACCACTGCTGTTGAAAAATACCCCTTCAAGCCGACTGGCATCGGAGATCTTGAGCTGTTCGAGCCGGACCCGATCCGCACTACCGCGCTTGCGGTTGAGCAACGTCAGGGGAAGCTGGTTCTGATCCCGTTCAGTGAGCGCGGCGAAGAAGGCACCCAGCGCACAACCGAAAAACGCCAGGCGCGCTACTTCGACGTGCCTCGCTTGATGCATTCGGACACGATCACGGCGCAGGAAATCCAGAATATCCGTGCGTTCGGCACCGAGTCCGAACTGATGCAAATCGAAACCGAAGTGGCCCGTCGCGTAAACGGCCCAACCGGCCTGACCAGCAATATCGAATACACCTGGGAATTCCAGCGTTTGGCCGCCATTCAGGGGCTTTGCCTGGATGCCTCGGGCGATGTGAAGTTCGACTGGTTCCAGGAGTTCGGCATCAGCAAGCCGGAAGACATTGTGTTTGACCTGACCCTCAATGCAGATGGCTCGGCGGTCAAGCCGAATTCGGTGCGTCCGTTGTGCAACGACATCGTGCGGACAATGGCGCGTAAATCTCAGGGTGCTTTCCTGCCAACCACTGAGGTGTATGCCCTCTGCGGCGACGACTTCTGGGACAGCCTCACCAACCACCCGGATGTGACGCGGACCTACTATAACTGGGCGGCCGCTGCTGAGCTTCGTCAAGGTAATGCGTTCCAGGCGATGCGCTTTGGCGGCATCAACTGGTTCAACTACCGTGGCTCGGATGACGAAACCACCATTCGTGTGAAATCGGATGAAGTGAAGTTCTTCCCGAAAGGTGCCCCTGGCATCTTCAAGGTGGCATACGCGCCTGGTGAGACCTTCGAGTGGGTCAATACGCCGGGCAAGCCCATCTACATTCTGCCGATCTTTGATATCCAGCGTAAATCGTGGTGGAAGGTTGAGGCGTACAGCTACCCGCTGCACATCTGCACCCGTCCTGAAGTACTGCTGTCCGCCAAGCTGAAATAGCATGGCGATTGATTGGGACAAGGTGGTCCTCGGACCACTTGAGAGCGTCTTCGGTGAGGGTGATTCATCGGGCGATTCCATCATGTTCTACCCCGACGGCGCGGCTCCTTACGCGATTGACGGTGTGTTTGATGCCGCCTATCGGGATGTGAACCTGGTCGATCCCATGGTCGATGCAAACACCACGCAGCCGGTGCTGGGTGTTCGTCTCTCAATTTTTCACGCGCAGCCCCAACCGGACGATCAGGTTTACATCCCAAGCACGGGGAATATGTACCTCGTCAAAGAGGTTCGTCCTGACAGCCATGGCTGGGCGAAGTTGATGCTGGGGGTGATGCAGTGACCACTACGTCTGAATTGAGGCTGCTGGCCGTGGACGGCCTAAAAGGCGTGACGCTCGCGGGCGACAATGTGTTTTCCGCCAGGACCTGGGCGACATGGAAAGGTGTCTATCCGGTGCTGTTCCTGCAATCACCGATTGAAGACATGGAGTCGTTGGGTCGCAATGGCGCCCCCCAGTTTACGGTCACGACCACCTTGGTGATCAGTGCACGCGTCGAGGTCAAGACCCTGCCTCGCAACGCGGGCGCCGCGCAGGCCACGCTTGAGCTGGAGCAGATCCAGAACCAGATCAAGATAGCGCTGATCAATTACTCGCCGCTGATGAGTCAATTGCAACAGTACCCGTTCATTCGCTCTGAAATTAGCGTGAGCAGTGAAGGCGAATCGGAACTTGCCGAGTTGGTTATGCAGATTGGGCTGGAGTTTTACCAGGGGCCTGAGGATTTCTATCCGGTGCCAACAACTGCACTTGAGCAAATGGACATCAGCAGCGACCTGACCAATGTCGTCGACACCACTGGCGTCTACTCCGATGCCGCGTTCCCTGACTCGGTGATACCCGCCCCACGTACTGTCGGCCCCGATGGTCGCGCAGAGGGTGGCCTTTTGATCGACCTTCCTTCACAGGAGTAAACATGCACATTTACCCAACGCCCGGTTTGAAGGTGCGCGACCCGGTGAAGCGGGACTTCTTGCCCGATGAGGGCCGGGAAGTTCCAGATAGCGATATCTACTGGCGTCGTCGTTTAAAAGTGGGTGACGCCACGTTGGATCCGCCCAAGGCAGCCTCATCCGTAGCCACCAAGGTGGCAAAGACCCCATCCAATGAAGGGAGCGACAGTCAATGAACGTCCCGTTCAGCACCATCCCGTCCAATCTACGCACTCCGCTGTTCTACGCGGAGGTCGATAACTCGATGGCCAACAGTGGTTCGCAGACCCAGCGGACGTTGATTATTGGTCAGATCACCTCGTCGGGTAACGGCGTGGTTGATGTGCCGGTGCTTGGCCAGGGTGTCAGCGATGCCAAGGCCAAAGGTGGTTTGGGCTCCATGCTGGCGCTGATGACAGATGCTTACGTCGCCTCGGATGACTTCGGCGAGATTTGGTTCTTACCTCTCGCCGATGCCGACGGCTCCGTTGCCGCTGCCGGTACTGTGCTGGTTGAGGGCACGCCGTCCGAAACGGGGGTGATCTCCCTGTATATCGCCGGTCAGTTGATCAGCCTTACGGTTACGACAGGTGAAACTGCCACTGATATTGCCACTGCGCTGGCGGCGCTCGTCAACAGCACTACCGATTTGCCAGTGACTGCGACTGCATCCGCTGCGACGGTGACGATCACAGCCAAGAACAAGGGGCTGGCGGGCAACGAGATTGACCTGCGCTTGAATTATCTGGGTACTTCAAGCGGCGAGGCGGTCCCTACTGGACTTGCCTTGACGCTGACCCAGTTGACTGGTGGTGCGACAAACCCGGTGTTGGACGCGGCAGTGGCTAACCTCAGTGACGAAGCTTTCGACTTCATTGTCAGCCCCTACACCGACACGGCATCGCTGAATAGCCTGAAAAGTCTGCTCAACGATAAGACGGGGCGCTGGAGCTATGCCAACCAGATTTACGGCCACGTCTTTGCTGCCTTGCGTGGCACGCTTGCTACGCTGGCCACCGCAGGTACGGCTCGCAACAACCAGCATGAAACGGTCCTGGGGTTTTATGATTCCCCAACTCCGGCCTGGGTGTGGGCTGCTGACCTCGCAGGTACTGCGGCGGTGGCGTTGCGTGCCGACCCCGGTCGCCCGCTGCAGACACTGGCCCTTAGCACCGCGCTGGCGCCGCCGTCGTCTTCTCTGTTCACCCTGGGTGAGCGCAATACGTTGCTCTGGGACGGGATCTCAACGTTCACGGTGTCCAGCGATGGCACGGTGGCAATCGAGAACTTGATCACTACGTATCAGCAGAACAGCTACGGCGCCGCCGATGACAGCTACCTGCAGGTAGAGACACTGTTTTTGCTGATGTACGTGCTACGGGCTCAGCGCACCCTGGTGACCTCGAAGTATGCCCGCGTCAAGCTGGCCGCCGATGGGACTCGGTTCGCACCAGGCTCCGCGATCGTCACGCCCAAGATCATCAAGGCAGACCTCATCGCCCAATATCAGGAACTGGAATACAACGGCTATGTGCAGGATTCTGACACGTTCGCGGAAGCGCTCATCGTCGAGAAAAACAGCACCAACCCGAATCGAGTCGATGTTCTCTGGCCGGGTACCCTGATCAACCAGTTGCGTATCTTCGCGCTGCTCGCTCAGTTCCGCCTGTAACCCAGGCCATCTCTCAACTGCCGCCCTTGAGCGGTTTTTTTATGCCTGGAGAAAATCATGGCTGATACGACCAACCGCCTCGCTGGGACCTGTTACCTGTCCGCCGATGGTGTCAGTTACATGCTTGCCGGAGATTTTTCCTACAAGGTGTCTGGGGTTACCCGAGAAACCCTGACGGGGCTGGACGCCGTACACGGCTACAGCGAAAAACCGGGTGCTGGTGCTATCTCGGCGTCCCTGCGCGACGGCGGAAATGTGAGCCTGGCGGACATCAACGCCATGAGCAACGTCACCGTTGTGGTCGAGTTGGCCAACGGTAAAACCATCATAGGTCGCAACATGTGGACCCTTGAGCAATCTGAATCCAAAGCCGCCGACGCCACTTTCGAAGTGAAGTGGGAAGGCCCGTCCGTTACGGAGAGTTGATCCATGTCTGAAGACGAAACCACTATCACCCTGAGCAAACCCGTGGCAATCGGTAAAGGCGACGCAGCTGTCACCTACGAGGAAATCACACTCCGTGAGCCGACGGCAGGCGAAATGGAGAAAGCCAGCCGGGCCGACACCTCGATTGGCTCTGCGATCACCCTGATCAGCCTGGTTGCGGCTATCCCTCGCAGCGCGGTAGAGAAGTTCAGCAAACGTGACCTGGTGGCAGCGAACAAATTCCTCGAGGGTTTTACCGAAACTGGCTCCTCGGAGGAGGCTGGCCAGAGCTGATTGCCGAGCTGACTCGCTACTACCATTGGGGACCACGAGACGCGTGGTCGCTGACTTTGACGGAATTGGGCTGGTGGAATGACCAAGCCAGACGAATGGCGGGGTAACCATCGTGGCCAACACCTTTACGATCACGATCAGTGCGGTAGACAAAGCGACTGCGCAGGTGCGCAAGGTCAACGACGCGATCAGTCGGCTGACGCGACCGTTTGAGGATGTTGGTAAGTCGTTCAAGAGTCTGGGGCGCGAGCTTGGTTTCGAGAAGATAGGCAAGAACCTCGGCAGCATTGGCCGTGACGCACGTGGCGCTGCCGGCAGTATCGGCTCCATCGTGACACCGTTGGCGGCTATTACAGGCATTGGCAGCGTGGCCGGTGTTGCAGCGCTGGCCAACAACTGGTCAAAGCTGGGGCGCTCGATTGAAAACAGCTCTCGCGGCATTGGCGTGACTGCCGGACAGTTGCAGGGTTTTCAGGGCGCAGCCAGGATGGTTGGCATCGATTCGGAGACCACCACGGCCAGCCTCGATAGCCTTGCAACCACTATGCAGGATGCGCAGTGGGGGCGTAACCAAGGCGCGCTACTGATGCTGAACAAGCTTGGTATTGGCCTGAAGAAAACCAAAGACGGGGCGAATGACGTCGTGGGTGAGTACAAGGCCATTGCCAATGCGATTGCGGGTGAGAAAAATCCGCAGGTTCAGGCGCTGATCGCAAATAGCCTGGGCCTGGGCGGAATGTTGCCGTTCCTGCGTGAAGGCGCCGCCGGCATTGAGCGTTACGAAGCCACGGTAAAACGCCTCGGTTATGTCATGAGCGATGACGCCGTGCGGCGTGGAAATGAGTTTTCTCAAAGCCTGTCGGGTCTCGGAATTGCCGTAGACGGGGTTAAAAACTCCATTGGTGACTCGCTGATTCCCGCGATGAAGCCGCTGGTGGATCAGTTCTCCAACTGGTTAGCCGTCAATCGAGAACTTATTGCTGCCGATATCGGTAAATTGGCCGAGGGCTTTGCCACCTGGATCAACCAGATTGATTGGAAGGCGGTCGGGCAGGGCATCATTGATTTTGGTAAGGGGATCGGCAAGGTCGTGGACTGGCTGGGTGGCTGGCAGAACGCGGCGTTACTGGTCGTCGGAGTGATGAACGCCGGGTTGATCAGCAGCGTTGTGGGGCTTGGCCTGAACTTGGCCAGGGCGGGCATTGGTATTGCCTCGTTTGTTGGCTTACTGACTGGCTGGAAAACGGCTGCTGTGGCGGCCGAAGTGGCTACAGATGCTGCCACCGCAGCGGCCGCCCGATCTGCTGGTGCAGGTATCGCAGGTCGTGGTGCCGTCCTCGGCATAGGTGCTGCGGTTGCGGGCGTTGGTGCGATGTTTTACTCACCAACCTTGAACGACGGGGAAGATGCAGAAGTTGCCAAGATCAGGGCCCGGCAAGGGTTGCCACCTACTGAGCAGCAGACCCCACAGCAAGCCTACAAAGAGGCGGCGACATCCAAGGCATGGCAAAAACTGCAGGGTGCTAACAAGGACAATGCCTCCTTCTATAAAGACTATTTAGAGTCCATGGGGTGGAGTAAGGCTGCTGCGAACGGAATCATTGGCAATGGAATCGCCGAAAGCAATCTCGATCCGAAGGCAATAGGCGACTGGGGCAGGGCGAGAGGGATTTTCCAGTGGCATCCGGATCGCCAGAAAGACTTTGAGAATTGGTCTGGTTTTAAGATTACGGATGACCGTGCTGATGCATTGAAGCAGATCGAGTTCGCTAATTACGAACTTACGATGGGTAAAGAGAAAACTGCCGGGGATCGTCTGAGGAGTTCGGCCTCTGCTGGAGACGCCGGGGAAATTGCTTCAAGGCTTTGGCTCAGGCCAGGCGTTACGCAAGAAGCAAAAGACCGAGAAGCAGAGACCCGCAGATCATTGTCCGATCAGCTATCGCTACCTGTATTTGCGCCCAAACCGATGTCAGCCAATAGCGGGTCGAATACAAGTCTTCAGCCTAAACCTACCGACGTGCTGATCAATCCCGTCCAATTGCCATCGTCAAATACTGCTGTCACGGCTGCCCCTCAACCCGCTACCGCTCCGCAAGGCCCCTACAGCCAGGGCGCAACGGGGGGAGAGGGTGGAACCGTGAAAGTCGAGATCCAGCACAAGAACGCCCCGGAAGGCACCAAAACGAAGGTTGAAACGTCAGGAAATGTCCAGGCGTCGAGCCGTATCGCCCACTCAGGAGTTGGAGCAATCGCATGAGCCTTCTTTCGGACATCATCCAGATCGCCCACGACTCCAACCAGACGTGGCAGGATCTTCTGCATCAGGCGTCTTTCCGTGGCGTGCCATTCGCTGTCTATAGCGGTGACGCACGCTTCGGTCGGCGGTTGGCACTGCATGAGTACCCGGGGCGTGACAAGCCCTACATCGAAGACATGGGACGGGGCACGCGCCGAATCCGGCTAACCGGTTTTCTGATTTCAGACAGCCTGGTCTACGGTGGTGGAAGCGCAATAGCGCAACGTGATGCCCTGGTTGCCGCAGCGGAAACGTCAGGGCTCGGTGCGTTGATGCACCCGACCCTTGGCTTATTGCGGGTGGGCGTGCCGGTCGAGGGGCTTAGCGTGTCTGAGCGCTGGGATATGGGCCGCTACTTTGAAATCAGTTTCACCTTCATAGAGTCCGGGGATCGCATCTTCCCGGTAACCACCTCCTCGACGGTGAGCAAGCTGGATAAACTGGCCAGTGCCCTGGGTGTATCTGCCGCGCTGGATTTTGTGCGCAAGGTTATCGGAGGGGTTACGGCGGTGATTAACGCCGTGGAGGGTGTGATCAAGTTCGGCAAGGCCATCGTTAGCATGGTGGTCAGCGTCGTGGCAGGGTTCCAGGAGTTGGTTGGACAGATTACCCGCGAGGTTCGCAGCATTACGGGTCTCGGAAGTCTGCTCACCGGTAACTTCAGTCGCTACACCAGTGGCAACGTTAGCAGTGCTCTAGTGGCCAGCAAGAAGGCCAAGGACAGCAGTGCGACCATGGCTGACCTTATCGCCGAAAATACCGAGAATCGTGCTGCCGTCGATGTGGCCCTGGACAACCTCACTGACGCTGCTGAAAACCTCGACGCCTCGACCGGGGATGCATTCACCGACGCTGTTACAGCATTGATGGATGCGGTGGTAGACAGCGTTGCAGATCCTGGCAAGGCAATGACCTTGCTCGGCACGTTGGCCAGTTACACCTCTGACGAGTTCACCAGCAGCAGCGCCATTGGAGAGGGAAAGGCAACGGCCCAGGCGGCGACCAGCGCGTTGCTGCGCCGTGCTGCAATCGCGGCACTGGCTCAAGTTGCGGCTACCTACGCGCCGGTGTCCTACGACGATGCTCTGTCGACAATGCAGACGGTCACCGGCTACATCGACGACGAGATTCTGGTGGCCGGCGACGCGGGCGACGATGAAACCTACACGGCCTTGCGCACCCTACGGCAAGCGGTAGTGAGCGCACTCAGCAGCACGGGCGCCACCCTGCCACGGCTGGAGACCTTCACGTTTAAGGCCTCGATGCCCGCACTGGCCATGGCCACCCGGCTTTATCAGGACCCCAGTCGGGCGACGGAGCTGATAGAGCAGGCTGATCCTATTCACCCGGCCTTCATGCCCACCCGTTTCAAGGCTTTGAGTAGCTGAAGCGCTCATCATCGCGACACAAGGCAATTTATGAGCACTGAAGATTTAACTATCACCTCTGGGGATATAGCCATCACCGGCTGGACCGATATTCGCGTGACGCGCGGAATCGAGCGCCTTCCCAGTGACTTTAGTATCGGTCTCACCGAGCTATACCCGGATGAGTTCAGCAAGATTGACATAGAGCCGGGCGCTGCCTGCGAGGTCCGTCTGGGCGATGACCCCGTGGTGACAGGCTACATTGACCATTTTTTGCCAAGCATCGGCCCGAGTGATCACTCAATGCGAATCACCGGGAGGTCGAAGTGCTCAGACCTTGTTGACTGTGCAGCGGAATACGACGGTGGGCAGATCAGCAATGCATCGGTACTTGGGGTCGCGCAGAAGCTTGCATCGGTCTACGGCCCCAGGGTGAACGGTGTCGCCGAGGGCATTGCGGTCGCTACCAGCGTGGCAGATCTGCCTATCCTTCCGCAGACCAACATTATGTTGGGGGAGAGCGCGTTCGAGATCATTGACCGCATGGCGCGTTTTTCAGCAGTTCTGGCCTACGACCTTCCGGATGGCAGCCTGTTGCTATCTCAGGTGGGCACCCGGCAACTAGGCGCTGGAGTGGCTGAGGGCGTCAATGTCCAGCGTGCCTACATCGACTACTCGGCTGATTTGAATTACTCGAACTACGACGTCTACCTGCAATCAACCGATTTGTTTATGGATGCAGGTAATACAGGGAACTTCAAGTTCACTGCGACTGATGTAAACAGCAAGCGCCATAGACGGATGGTGATCATCTGCGAGAGCGCAAGCATGGGGATTGATATTGCTGAAAAGCGCGCGGTGTGGGAAAGGTCTCGTCGCTTTGGCCGTTCGAGGGTAGTGAAGGTCGTCGTCGATGGCTGGCGTGATCAGGATGGGAAGTTGTGGGAGCCCAATACATTGATCCCTGTCTCGCTTCCCCGACTTAAATTGCCCTCTGCGCTGCTGCTGCTCAGCGAGGTGACATTCCAGCGAAATGACAACGCCGGGACCACTGCTGAATTGACGCTGATGGCCCCTGAAGCGTTCTCCCCGCAACCGATCAACCTTACCCCGCTCTGGGGTGATGTTCCGCAGGTGTACTAATGAGCGGCCCAACCGATTACGACGGTGTCATGCAGAGATTGTGGCGCCGCGTACAGCTCATGTCGGGCTGGGCGCGGGTAACGGTCAGTGAGGATCTGCAGGGGGCTCAGACTCTTCAGGTGAAGTTGAACGATTCCGAGACCCGAGACAATACGCCGCGTATTGCTGAATTTGGCTTCACGTCTCGGCCGCCAAACGGCTCTGACGTTCTAGTGGTCTTTCTGGGCGGGGATCGATCAAAGGGCGTGGTGGTTGCCACCGGACATCAGGCCAGCCGTCCACTGGGGCTCTCCACTGGTGAAAGCATGCTCTACGACCTGTGGGGCAAGCAGATCTACCTGACAGAAAATAATGGAATCGTTGTCGAGGCTGGCAGGACGCCTGTGACAGTAAACAACTCGACCTTGGTCACCATAAACGCCTCGGACAGTGTCGTGATGAATACACCCTTGCTAAAAGTCAGTGGCGATATCCTCGACAACTATGACAGCAATGCGCACACGGTGGCTCAGATGCGAGAGATCTATAACGCGCACAAACACGGCGACAGCCCTGTCCCGGATCAGTTGCAATGAGCGATATCACCACAACATGGATCGTCAAGTCTGGCAGAGGCGATTGGTCAGTGACGGGTGGCGCCCTCGACAGCGGCAATGACCTGGCCACCGCTGTGCTCATCAGTCTTTTCACTGATCGGCAGGCTGATAACGATGATGATATCCCTGATGGGAGTACCGACCGGCGTGGCTGGTGGGGGGATCTGGATGAGGATGTACACATCGGTTCGCGCCTTTGGTTACTGGACCGAGCCAAACTGACGCAGAAGAATGCCAACCTGGCCCAGGTGTATATCAAGGAATGCCTTCAGTGGATCCTCGATGATGAGGTCGCGGCTGGAATCACCGTGGGGACTGCCATCGTCGGGCAGAATCGGCTCAATGTCATCGTGACGATTACCCGAAGCGACGGCACCAATCTTCCCCTCAAGTACAGCTGGGTTTGGAGCTGACCCCCCCCAATCTTTTGATCGCCTTCGCAGGGCGATTTTTTTTGCCTGGAGTTTCCCCGATGCCATTCGCTCGCCCGACGCTATCTGATCTTCGCGCGCAGGTAGCGGGCGATATCACTGCCGGCCTCAGTACTGATGGTCTGTTGCGCTTCTCAAACATGAACGTCACAGGTACTGCCTTGGCCGGCATGGCCCACCTGCATTATGGCTATCTGGACTGGATCGCCAGGCAGGGAGTGCCATTCACTGCGTCGGCTGAGTTCCTCGAGGCCTGGGCGGCACTCAAGAAGATTTACCGGAAGATCGCGACTTCCGCGACGGGGCAGGTGACCTTTCAGGCCACCGCCGGGGTCGTGATTGACGCCGGCACAGAGGTCATTCGAAGTGACTCGGTGGCTTTCACCGTCGATGATTCGGTGACCGTTGATGCAACAGGTGTGGCTGTCGTGACAGTGACTGCCGTCACTGCGGGTGAGGCAGGTAACACACCGCTGGCCAGCATCATGACCCTAGGCGCCTCGATCACGGGGGTTCAATCCAGCGGTAAGGTTACGGGCGTGATCACTGGTGGGGCAGACCAAGAACTGGATGAAAGCCTTTTTGAACGGATGCTGGCGGCCTACCAGAACACTCCAAATGGTGGGGCCAGTGCCGATTACGTGACATGGGCGCTCGAGGTCTCCGGCGTCACCCGTGCGTGGTGTGCACCTAATGGATTTGGAACCGGCACCGTCGTCATCTACACGATGTTCGATGACGCAAATTCAGCCAACCAGGGATTCCCTCAAGGAACCGATGGGGTTTCTGAAAATGACAATCGTGCAACCAGCGCAAACTTGGCCACGGGTGACCAGCTTACGGTTGCGAACAGTGTTTTCGGTGAGCAACCCGTCACGGCGATGGTTTATTGCTGTGCACCTATTCCCACATCAGTGGCGTTCACCATCACCGGTCTCACCAATGCTTCGACCTCGACCAGGGAGGCCATTGCGGCAGCAATCTCCGAAGTTTTCACGGAGCAGGGTGCCCCGTTGGACGATGACTCATTTGTCGCGCTTTCCGACATCGACTCTGCGATCGCCGCGGTCGCTTCTACAAGTGGATTCGTCATCACCTCGCCCGTTGCGAACCTGACTAACACGCTGGGTCATCTCCCGACCTTGGGCACCATCACGTATGAGTGATTCGTCAATGTCCAGGTATTCCTTTTCAAGCACAGACTTCACCTCGGCACTACTCGGCCTGCTACCACGTGGTCGGGCTTGGCCAAAAGAGCTGTCCAGCGTACATGCTCAGGCAGTCTCCTGCTTTGCCCCAACGTTTCAACGGTCATGTGATGCTGCGCTGAACCTGCTCATCGATACGTTTCCAGCCACCACCGTCAATTTTCTTGCGGAGTGGGAGTCAACGCTCGGGCTTCCCGATCCATGCTCGGGTATTTCCCCTACCGTTCAAGGTCGTAGAAACCAGGTTGTTGCTCGTTTTTCAAACACGGGCGGCCAATCCATTCAGTTCTTCACGTCGTTCGCACTTGGGCTCGGATACACCGTATCGATCACACAATATGCGCCTTTTCGGTGTGGCCAGAGCGCCTGCGGTCAGCAGTTGGGCGGTGAGGATTGGTTCTTTACATGGGCCATAAATAGCCAGGTCAACACTGTTACTTATTTTCGAACTGGCCAATCAGCCATGGGCGATCCCTTGGCGTCCTGGGGAAATGCCGTGCTTGAGTGCGAGATGTCCAGTGCTAAGCCAGCCCACACCATCCTTCAGTTCCATTATTCGTGAGGCATTAGATGTATCAGATTGATAACTCAACTGCTGTGGCGGCAATACCGGCCAGCACGGCCGCCGGTACAGCCGGGTATTTCACCGATGGCAATCCAGCCACTGGTGTTCCTGCGACGATCATGCCGGCCGAATATCAGAATATGTTGATGATGGAGATGCTGAATGTTTTGGCAGCTGCTGGCATCAATCCGTCCAAGTCTTCATTCAACCAATTGGCGCTTGCCATTCGCGGGCTGTCCTCCGGCGCAGTTGGGCAGGCCCGAAATCTAAAGGCATCGATAAGCAGTGCATCGGCTACTGCGACATGGACAGCGGATGAAATAATTGTCGAGACTGCCCTTGGTGGACAGACTTATCGTCTGGCGAATTTCAACAAGACCGTCAACCTTGCCACCACTGGCGCAGGCGGCATGGATACCGGCACGGCACCGGTGTCCGGCTACGTTGGTATCTATGCCATCTATAACCCAACGACGGGCGTATCTACGCTGCTCGGGGTCAATGCCGCCACGCTGCTGCCAGAGGTCTATGGCGGGGCGAACATGCCCACCGGGTACACGGCTTCCGCCCTGATCAGCGTATGGCCGACCAATGCAAGCAGCCAACTGATCACCGGTTTTCAACTCGGCAGGGAAATAAACCGGACAACAGGCGTTACCGTACTTTCTGGCAGTTCACTGTCGACTACTTTCGGCCCTGTTGCAGTGTCAGCGGCTGTTCCGTTAAACGCTAAAAGCATTGGTGGGACAGTCTCCATCCAAGCCACCGCCGGCTCTGGTGGGATATCCATGAACGTGGCATCGGATTCTCTCGGCACTGGATCGCGGGGGGTGAACGGTGCAACGGCGACCACCAACGGCTTAGCGGGAGCCTTTGAAAATCTTCTCATCTCTACAGCGCAGCTTATTTATTTCAACGGCCTGGTAAATGGCCCAACTGCGTACACCGATACCATCGTGGTCGGTAGATACACTTTCTAGGAGGTTTGCGATGTACGTACAGTTTGATGATGAAACTCAGGCCAAGATCATTACCGTATTTTCTGAGCCCCAAGATCCTGAATTCTGGCCCAATCAGGGGGAAGTTGATGAGGCTGATCAGCGCTACATCGACTTCCTATCCTTGCTAACCCCATCAGCACTGGTTGTCGCACAGGCTGAGCGGGATCGCCTATTAGGCGTAGCCGCCCTGGCCATAGCGCCGCTTCAGGATGCTGTGGACTTGGACGAAGCTACTGATGATGAGGTGGCGCTTCTTAAGAACTGGAAAACGTTTCGTGTGGCCGTTAACCGTGTTTCCCAACAGGCAGCTTACCCGGAAGATATTGACTGGCCCGTAGCTCCAAGGCTCGCATAATTGATGAGTTGGGAATTCACGACGTGCTATCCTCTATGCTAGCTGCCCGCAGGCGACAAAAATAAATTGACTCTGGTTGGAGATGCATTCGATATGGAGCTGACCTCGGTCTCTGAGAAGCTACCTGTAAGACTATCTGTATACTTTGACATCTTGCGCGTATTTGCCGCGTTACTTGTCATGGTTTCTCACTATCCGCTTACGGTTGGTATGTATGGAGTCTTGTCAAGGACAAACTTTGCCTATGATGCCGTTGTGGTATTTTTTGTGCTATCTGGTTATGTTATAAGTTATTCTGCCAATGTATTGGAGAGCGGGGTTAAGGAGTTTACAGTAAATCGAATCGCAAGGATTATGCCAGTTGCGGCAGCCGCTATTGCATTTTCTGGAATTTGCTTTTCTATATATTCTGGGGCGAGGCCAGACCTTTACGGTGAAAGTTCTAGCTTCTCTCCTTGGTGGGTTATTGTATTTCAATCGTTATCTTTTACTAATCAGGCTTGGACTGCCAACGATATGCCATTTTCGAATGGTCCATACTGGTCTCTCGCATTTGAGGTTTGGTGCTATATAGCTTTCGCTGTTTTATTTTACGCCAGAGGTTTTGCGCGGGTCGTACTGTTTTTTGCTATATTGGCGTTGCTAGGGCCGAAGCAATTAATAATTCTACCTATGTGGTTTGCTGGAGTGGCGGCCTACAGATTTCGTAACAGTTTAGACATTTCTAAACGTGCTCTTAAGGTCTTTGTGCTCCTACCTGTAGTTGTCTATTTTGCTGTCCAGATTCCAATGCCGCGCGACTGGTCTTATGTATACGTTGGAAGATATGTAGAGTCTTTTCTAGGGTTTGGTCTGGACGGTGCTGCTAATTTTGGCTGGGGATATATCCTATCCGCCTTGGTTGCTTTGCATATTTATGCCTTTGGCAAGCTAAGCCAAGGTGCGAGCATGAATATGGAGTCCGTTTTTGTCAGGTTGGTTAGGTTTCTCTCGAGCTATACATTCACCCTCTACCTTTTTCACATGCCAATATTTAAGCTTATTCTCTCGGTTGCCGGTAAGAATATGTCTGATTTTGGAGCAGTCTATAGACTGTCTGTCTACCTGGTAACGTTCGTCATAGTCTATTTTATCGGCAACGTAGTTGAGCATCGGAAAAAGCTCTATAGGGAGTGGGGTCATAACTTACTGAACGTTATTAGTCCAATATTTAGACCTCGCCTAAAGACCTAGCATCCGCAGCCATAAGTCAACGCAGCCCGCCATTGTGCGGGCTTTTTTACGTCTTGAGGAAAGTGAAATGTCGATCACGCAAGCGCAACTCATCACGACCTTGCCGAGTTCGGCCAAGGTCGCAGCTACCTTTGTGCCTGTGCTGAACACCGCAATGGGCAACTTCCAGATCGTCACGCCGGCGCGCATCGCGGCATTCATTGCACAGGTCGGGCATGAGTCTGCTCAACTGACGGTTCTGGTAGAAAACCTGAACTACAGCGCCGATGCGTTGCGCAAAACATGGCCGAGGCGATTCAGCGAATCCCTGGCCGCCGAGTACGCCCGCAAGCCGGAGAAGATCGCGAACATCGCCTATGCCTCTCGGATGGGCAACGGCGCTCCCGCCAGTGGCGACGGCTGGAAGTACCGGGGCAGGGGGCTGATTCAGATCACCGGCAAGGACAACTACCGCAAATGCAGCGATGCGCTGGCGCTCGATCTGATCAC
>NZ_NKHL01000088.1:32496-32648 GCF_002934685.1 Pseudomonas bohemica | reverse complement strand
CAGGAGCACTGCTGGCGAAGTACGGCGTTGCGCTTGCTGGTTTCGCCGGTGCAGTTCTGTCACTGACGTTTCTTCGCGGACTGACTCGTAAGCAGGCAGCCGCGGCGGTGGTCACGGGCTTTGTGTCCGCGATCTTCACCACCTCGCTCGTC
>NZ_NKHL01000088.1:1506-32486 GCF_002934685.1 Pseudomonas bohemica | reverse complement strand
CAGGAGCACTGCTGGCGAAGTACGGCGTTGCGCTTGCTGGTTTCGCCGGTGCAGTTCTGTCACTGACGTTTCTTCGCGGATTGACTCGTAAGCAGGCAGCCGCGGCGGTGGTCACGGGCTTTGTGTCCGCGATCTTCACCACCTCGCTTGTTGTTCAATATTTCCATCTGCCGACTGATGCAGATTCTCAAAATGGGGTCGCCTTCCTGATCGGCCTGCTGGCGATGAACATCATCCCCAGCCTAAAGGCGCTTGCCGGGCAGATCAGCTCTGTAAGAGGTTCATGACCATGAACACCATCTTGAGCACAGTCGATGCTGTGTTATGTGCGCTGGTAGTCCTTGCAGCGTTGGAATACCTACGTCGTATCAGTCCATTCGAGCAGCCGCTGTTGGCCGTCTCGTTTTACCTGGTAACGGTGAGTGCCTTCGGGCTTTTGGGGATTCTTCTGAAAGGTGGAGTTCCCAGCCTGTTCGAGGTCACGCTGCATGCTGGGGTTGTCCTGTACGCCTGGGCGCGTAGACATCACATTTTCGAATGGAATAGCGAAGAAAGCCGTAAGGCAGGCCAACGATGAACATCCTTAAAACCATCCGTGCCTGGATCACCGGGCTATTCACCAAGGAGCCTGTCATGGCTGATGAAACTGTAGCTACCGATGTTGTTGATACCGCTGTCGTGGATACTGGCGACACCGCTGTTGTGCCCGTGGCAGAGACAACTGCCGCTGTGGCGGAAGTTCCGGCTGTCCAGTCCACAGACTTGATCACCAAGCTTGAGACCATCCTCACTGCCCTGGGGCATGAATTCCCAGTGTTCTGGGATGAGGCTGTGGCCCTGGCGAAGAAAGCGCTGTAATTGTCCGCGCCACGTTTTGAGATACGTCCGTTTCGTGGCGCGGAGTACCAATGACGACCATTGCGTACAAAGATGACGTGATCGCCTATGGCTCCCGATGCACTCGCGGTACGACCATTACGGATGTCGACTGCGAGAAGCTTCAGACGCTCAAAGGTGTCCACTTCCTGTGTACAGGCTGTACCTGCGACTTCGATGCGTTGATTGAAGCCTATTTCGGCACTGCCGGGTCGGCACCTGTTGAAGCATCCGGTTATGCGGTCGATGGCGAAGCGCTCTGGCTGATCGGCCACGATGACAAGACTGGGTTCTGGAAGAACAGAATCAGCCTGGATCGAGCAGACGCTATTGGTAATGGATCGCCATTCGCCCTGACGGCAATGGACATGGGTGCGACTGCTGCTGAAGCCATTGAGATGGCAAAGAAGCGTGATACGTGCTCTGGCGGACAGGTAAGGACGCTGACCATTCAGGCAGAGAAAATGCCGCAGGGTTAGTGCGGCACAATGAGTCCGTTGGCCTGTTACAGATCGTTAACTTCCATCTGCTAAAAGCTTTTCGTATTCCGCTTTGTATTTCTTAGCTAGAGATGTCTTCTCTTTATCGGATAATAGCTTTCCCGCCATCTGAAAGAACTTCTGCTCTTCTTCTTTCAGATGGTGCAGTACGGTTTCCTTGAGCGACTTGGCTAAAGGCAGCCATCCTGGGCTGGAAAGGTCGGCTTCTTCCAACTTTTCAATGAGCTCATCCATTTCATGATGCTCAGCGATTGCATGTCGGCTCAAATCCACACCGTTGTCGTCGCTCATCAACGGAATATAAAAGTGTCTTTCTTCTGCTACTGAGTGGGCGTGCAACTCATCCCTCAAGGCTTTAAACCGAGAAACGCGATCTGGTGAGTTACCGCTGGTTTGAATGACAGCATCAGCCATTTCCCTTTGCCTGTCATGGCTCTCTCTAAGCGCTTCAAATATGTTCATGTGCTATTTCCTTGCTCATGTAGGCTTATGGTTCATTGGTGAGCGCTGAGTTTGGCAGCGTTCAACGGGATCAGTTTATCTCCTGAGCAAAAGCCAGACTGCAACGCCGAGGCCACCGACGACTGCCGCGGTGTGCCAGGGTTTTTCTTGTGCATAGTTCGCTGCTGTACTGAGCGCTTCTTTGCCTTTCTCAACGGCTTCCTCAGCATCTTTCGGGATGATGCTATTTGCTTTATTTAAAATGCCCTCAAGCTTCTTGCGCGCAGCGTCAGCCTTATCTCCCACAAATGATTCTCCATCGGAGAGTAGGTTGTTGGCTTCGTTCAGAAGCTTTTGAAGCTGCTCGTAACCAAGGTCTTTAGCCTGGGAAACTGTTTCATTTACTGCTGGCTTTCGTGCCATTTGCTAACTCCGCTATGGATGACTTGAAATGGATTGAGTTCTGAGCTGCAAAAAAAGTTCGCTTCTAAACGCTGCCGCTTGTCATCTCGCTTTGGGGCAGTCACAAATTGATTGATGTGCTGCTGGAGCAGACAGAGCTCATTGATGCTTGCATGAACAGACCATTCCCTCCAACGTCTCTGCTTGAGCTGTCTGGGCAATCCGGCATCGGCATCCGGCTTACGCCCGCGCCTGAAGCGTGGGAGTGGATCAATAAACAGATCCTTTCAGTGACCGGCAGCATCCATAACCCAGACCACGCGCACCTGATCGACGCTGACATCGCGGTGATGTGGGCATCGTCCAGCTTCGAGAAGCAAGGTCGCCACGTACTGGGCCAGGCCGAGCAGGTTGCCTTCCGCGCCGGTGGATGGCAGAAGGCTCGACAAGAGCAACAGATGATCGACTGGTTCGGTGAAGTGCCGGACTTCCTCATCACCTTGGCAGCTGACTACTGCGCCCAATGCACCGACGCCGAGTTCTGCGCGTTGGTCGAACATGAGCTTTATCACATCGCACAGAAGCTCGATCAGTACGGCGCTCCCAAGTTCAAGCAGGACGGACAACCCAGCCTCGGCCTTCGTGGTCATGACGTCGAAGAGTTCGTCGGTGTGGTCCGTCGCTACGGTGCGAGCGTCGAGGTTCAAGCGATGGTCGACGCTGCAAACAAACCCGCCGAGGTGGGGAAACTGAATATTTCGAGGGCCTGCGGAACCTGTCTGCTCAAGTCGGCCTGATTCTGTGACAGGTTTTGACGGATGAATCCCATATGGCAGTGCTACGAAGCGAGGTCAAAGCCTTCATTGTGCAGGCTCTGGCCTGTTTCGATACGCCTTCTCAGGTGGTAGCAGCGGTCAAGACAGAGTTCGGGCTCGATATCAGTCGCCAGCAGTGTGAGTCGCACGATCCGACAAAGTATGCAGGTCAGGGCCTTGGGCAAAAGTGGGCTGACCTGTTCCACCAGTGCCGGACAAGGTTTCGAGAAGAGACCGCAGACATCCCAATTGCCAACCGTGCCTATCGACTGCGTACGCTTGGACGAATGGCCGAGAAGGCCGAGAACATGAAAAACATGGCGCTGACTGCCCAATTGCTGGAGCAGGCAGCCAAAGAGGTGGGCGACGTCTACGTGAACCGCCGCCTCGAACCTGAAAAGCCGCTGGGCTCCCAGGCTGATCAGCAGCATGCGGTCGCTGAATACACCCTGGAGCCTGACGAGAATGTCCCGACTACCCCGTACCTTTGATGCGCCGGTAAGGCTGACGCCGAAGCAGGCCAACATCTACGTTTGGGGGTTCCAGCCACAAGCCCGTTTCAGGGACGCGGTCTGTGGTCGTCGGTTCGGCAAGACCTTCCTCGGTAAGGCTGAGATGCGCCGCGCGGCTCGACTGGCTGCGGAGTGGGGCGTCAGCATCGAGGACGAGATCTGGTACGGCGCCCCCACGTTCAAGCAGGCCAAGCGCGTGTTCTGGCGTCGGCTCAAACAAGCGATTCCCGAAGCTTGGCGCGCTCACCGTCCGAACGAGACGGAATGCTCGATCACCCTCAAGTCCGGCCACGTCATGCGCGTGGTGGGGCTCGACAACTACGACAACTTGCGGGGTTCCGGCCTGTTCTTCGTCCTGGTGGATGAGTGGGCCGACTGCCCGTGGGCTGCGTGGGAAGAAGTCCTTCGCCCAATGCTCTCGACGTGTCAGTACACGCTGCCGGGCGGCGAAACGCGCAAGGGCGGGCATGCACTGCGGATCGGCACCCCGAAGGGCTTCAACCATTGCTTTGACACTTATCGCGACGGTCAGTCAGGTGGCGAGCCTGATCACAAGAGCTGGCAATACACATCACTGCAGGGCGGAAACGTCCCCGCGGAAGAGTTAGATGCGGCTCGCCGGAAGATGGATCCTCGGACCTTCCGCCAAGAGTACGAAGCCAGCTTCGAGAACTACGCGGGCGTCGTCTACTACACGTTCAGTCGTAAGGAATGCGCGACTACCGAACGCATCAAGCCCGGCGAGGCGCTTCACATCGGCATGGACTTCAACGTCATGAAGATGGCAGCGGTCGTTTACGTTGTTCGCGACGGCCTGCCCCTAGCCCTCGACGAGTTTCACAGCGTGCGTGACACGCCGGAGATGATAGAGAAGATCCAGGCCCGGTTCCCAGGTCACAGCGTGGCTGTCTACCCGGACGCCAGCGGCCAGAACACCAGCAGCAAGAATGCGAGTGAGTCAGACCTGTCGCTGCTCAAGAAGGCCGGCTTCACCGTTGTGGTGGACTCGACCAATCCAGGCGTGAAAGACCGGGTTAACTCCGTCAACGCAATGTTCTTGAACACCTACGGCGAGCGTCGGCTAAAGGTCAACATCGACCAATGCCCTCAGCTCACGCAGTGCCTTGAGCGTCAGACCTACACCGACAAAGGCGAGCCGGACAAAGACCCGAAAAAGGGTCACGACCATATGAACGACGCGGCCGGATATTTCATCGCTAAGCGCTACCCGATCAAGACTCAAACAGCCGGCATGCGCCGTATAGGAGGCCTTGCCTGATGCCTGTTCAATCCACAAACCCCGATTACGATGTGCACATCGCTGAGTGGCGAATGATGGACGACGCGCTCGAAGGCGAATGCGCCATCAAGCGCAGCCCAGCGAACCTGCCAAAGCCAAGCGGCATGGTCGAGGCAGAAAAGCTTGACGCCGCGGGCAACCGATATCTCTACGAGAACTACACCGACCGTGCCCAGTACGAACATTGGGTTCGAGATTCGCTGCGTTCGATGATGGGCCTGGTATCGCGCCTGATTCCCGAGATCAAGCTGCCTTCGGGCCTGAAAGGGCTCGAAGACAACGCTACATCGGACGGATTCGGCCTCAAGCAGCTGTTCTTCCGCATGGTACGTCAGGCTATCTCCCATGGCCGGGTGCCGCTGGTGGTGAACATCGACGAGACCGGCGAGCCGTATTTCTCGACCTACGCCACGCGCAACGCGATCAACTGGAAGGTTGGGAGCATGGGAGGGCGGCAGGACTTGATCCTGGTCGTGTTCATGGAATTCAGGGACAGCAAGGAAGACGAGTACGACCACGAGTGCAAGCTGGTCTATCGCGTCTTCAAGATGATTGACGGTGTCTGCCACAGCGAAGTGCTGGGCGAAGACGGTGCGGTGCTCGAAGAGTTGAAGCCCCTCGGCACCACCGGTGCAGACAATCGTCTCGTCAAGGGGCTGCCTTACCTACCGGTGATCTACTGCGGATCAACCGACAACTCGCCGGATGTCGACGAAGTCCCGCTGCTGACGATGGCCAGAGCCGCGCTGAAGTCCTACCAGCTGAGTGCTGACTACTTCACCGCACTGCACCAGACCAGCCATCCGCAGCCGTGGGTTGCTGGTCTTGATGACAAGGTAGAGCTGAGCGTCACCGGCCCATCCGCAGCCTGGGATCTAGGCCCGAACGGCTCATGTGGCTATCTGGAATTCCAAGGCGCCGGCATTGAAGCCGTGCGCACAGCCATGGAAGACCAGAAGAACGCTGCGCTCGAGGCGGGCGCCAAGGTGATGGATGTCTCGGGCGATGCCGAATCCGGCGAGGCGCGTAAAACCCGCCAGAATGACCAGCACGCGACGCTACACAGCATTGTCGTGACAGTTGCTGAGGCGCTGGAGCAAGGTTTGCGGTATGCGGCCGAATGGAAGGGCTACGACCCGAAACAGGTGACATTCACCGTCAATCCTGAGTTCATCATCCCAGATGTGGATGCCCAGGTTCTGGCAGAACTGCAAAAGGCTGTCATGGCTGGCACCGTCAGCGCGGACACCTACTGGATGTACCTCACCACCGGCAAGCTGCCGGAGCGCCCTTACGAAGAGGAAGCCACCCTGATAAGCGATGAGCGCGAATCGGCTGGCATCAACCTGGACAACGAAAATGGCGACGGCACCGGCGAATCAGGACGCACAGCTCCTGGAGCAGACGACGCGCCACTCGGTGATGATCGAGCGGCTTAAAGCTGGCGAGGTCAAAAAGTTCGAGAAGTACCTGCGCAAGATCGACGCCGTGGTGCGCGATCAGCTCACCCGCAAGGAGCTGACCACCTACAGCCGTCAGCGTCTGGAAGAGTTTCTGGCGCGGGTCGACGGCAAGTTGCTGGACATCTACAAGGCATATGCCGACGTGGTGCAGGCCGATCTGGTCGATATCGCGCTGTATGAGTCGACGTTCGAAGCCAGCAGCCTCAACCATGCGTTCTCGATTGATGCTGTTGTGCCGAGCAACGCGGTGATCCGCGCGGCGGTGTTTTCATATCCTCTCCAAGTGACCGGCATCGACGGCGGAAAGTTGTTGAAGCGCTTCCTGAATGATTGGTCTCGCACGGAGACAATGCGAGTGACCAACACCATCAGGCTCGGCTTCGGCCAGGGCCAGACAAATGCGCAGATCATCCAGGCTGTTCGTGGTACTGCGGCACAGAACTTCACTGACGGCGTTCTCGCCATCAGCAACCGCAATGCCGCATCGGTGGTGCAAACGGCCATCCAGCATGTGGCCACGACGGCGAGGATGGAGACGCTCAAGGCGAATCCGGACGTTGTGCAGGGCTATCGCTGGGTCTCGACGCTGGATCGAAAGACCTCGCAGCAGTGCAAGGGGCTCGATGGCCGTGTGTTCAAAGTTGGCAAAGGTCCGCTGCCGCCAGCGCACATCAATTGCCGATCGACCACCACGGCTGTGACCAGGCTCGATGACTTCTTTTCTAAGGGCGCTACCCGCGCCTCAGTCGGGGATGGCGGCGGCGGGCAGGTTGACGCTTCTTTGACGTACTACACGTGGCTGGCCACACAGCCCGCCAGCTTTCAGGACGCCGCACTCGGCCCTGTCCGGGGCAAACTGTTCCGCAATGGCGGGCTCACTCCTGAGAAGTTCGCCACGCTTCAGTTGAACAGCAAGTTCAAGCCGCTCACGCTGGCCGAGCTCAAGGAGATTGAACCGGAAATGTTCAAGCGTGCCGGTGTAAACTGAGCGCCCACCTCAAAGGGCGCGCCATGATCATTGTTGAGCACGGAGCAGGCACAGATCCAGCAGCGAACAGCTACGCCGACCTTGAGTCGCTGCTGTTTCATGGCAGCTATTACGGTTTTCCGATCCCTGACCGCGTAGACGACCAGATCGACTACCTGCGTCGAGCGTGCGCCGCGATGGACCGTATGCAGTGGAAGGGGCGACAGACATCTACAGTCCAACCGCTGGCCTGGCCGCGCAGAGAAATCGTCATCCACGGCGAGTTCCTGAGAAGGACGCACATCCCGTATGGGATTCGGCATGGTCAAGTGATGCTGGCGATTGAGATGTATGCATTGGATAAGGGCTTGACGATTCGTGAGCCGACTCATGGCTACGATGGCAAGAAACTGATCCCGCTTTCGCGTAGCACACCTAGCGTCAATCTTGGCCCACCACTATGGGCACCCAGTCGAACTCAGTTCGCTGATTACCTCGTCATGCGAGGATTGCGGATCGTGAAATAGCAATACCCGGAGAATCTACAGACCTCGGCCATGCCGGGGTTTTTTTATGCCCGCAAAGCGGGAAATCAAACCCAAGGGGTGCACCAAGTGGCAGACGAAAACCAGATTGATCTTGAAGACCCGGCAGTAAAAGACGCTATTGCAGCAGCTGTCGAAGCCGCGACCACAGGCCTCAAGAACAAAAACACCGAGCTGCTTGGCTCGCTCAGAAACACCAAAACCGAACTGGAGGGTTTCAAGACCCAGTTCGAAGGTCTGGACATTGAGGCCGTGAAAGGCCTGCTGACCAAAGTCGGCCAGGACGAAGAAACCAAGCTGATCGCCGAGGGCAAGCTGGACGAGGTCATCACCCGCCGCACCGAGCGCCTGCGCGGCGACTACGACAAGCAGCTCGCCGCCGAGAAGTCCCGTGCCGACAAGGCCGAGGCCTTCGCAGCGAAGTACAGCGACAAGGTGCTGGCCGATTCCATTCGCGCAGCTGCCATCAAGGCCGGCGCACTCCCCGAAGCCGCCGAGGACATCATTCTGCGCGCCAGGGGCACTTTCAAACTCAGTGAGGACGGCGAGGCGATCGCCACCGACCGTGATGGCGAGGTCATCTACGGCAAGGACGGCAAGACGCCGCTGTCCCCGCTCGAATGGGCGGAATCGCTGCGTGAAACAGCAACACACCTCTGGCCAAGGGCTCAGGGTGCCGGGCCGACCGGCGACAACGGTGGCAAGGCCACGAAGAAATGGGGTGAGTACACGGAGACCGAGCGCGCGACGCTGGCCCGAGACAACCCTGATGCATACAAACGACTCTTGGCCACCAAAGGAACCTAATCCATGGCTTCTACCCAGCTGTCCGACATTTTCGTCGGCGAGTACTACGCGTCCCTGGACCCGGTAAACAGCCCGGAAAAAACCGCTGTATACGAATCTGGCATCGTCACCCGATCGCCCGTGCTGGACGCCATCGCCTCCGGCAGTCAGGGCACCGCCGAGGTCAGCTACTGGCAAGACCTTGATCCAGACGAGGCGCCGAACATCAGCAATGATGACCCGGACGATCTCGGCGCCGTTGGCAAGGCCGAGCAGGAAAGCATGCGTGCCCGCGTGCTGTACCTCAACAAAGGCTATGGCGTCTCTGACCTCACTGCCGAACTCGCAAACAGCGAGCCGATGCAGCACATCCGCAACCGCTTCGGCACCTACTGGAACCGCCAGTGGCAGCGTTACCTGCTGGGCGCGGCGCGCGGCGTGATCGCATCGAACATCGCGAACGACGCTGGCGATATGGTCGTCGATGCCGGTGCAACCATCAGCGCGGGCGCATTCCAGGACGCGGCCTTCACCGCCGGCGATGCTGCCGACGTGTTTGCCGCCATTGGCGTCCACTCGGTGGTGATGAACCAGATGGTCAAGCAGGATCTGATCGAGTATCTGCGCGACTCCACCGGCAAGATCATCCTGGCCACCTACTTAGGTAAGCCAGTGTTCATGGATGACAGCCTGACCTACGGTTCCAGCCAGTACCTGTCGGTGTTTTTCGGCGAGGGTGCATTCGGCTACGGCGTAGGCACGCCGAACAAGCCTGAAGAGCTGCAACGTAAGCCGGACGGCGGCAACGGCGGTGGTGCCGAAGTGTTGTGGGAGCGCAAGACTTACATCTTGCAGCCAGCTGGCTTCAGCTGGGTCGGTGCGAACAGCCAGAACCTCAGCCCGACCGCGACCGAGTACGCGGCCGCTGCTAACTGGGAGCGCGTCTTCGACCGCAAGCAGGTTCCGTTCGCTGCCGTCATCAGCGGTGGCACTGTCACTCCACCAGCTGGCAGCTGATCCCTTGGGGCTGCTTCGGCAGCCCACCTCATTAGGAGAACTGTTATGGAAGTCGTTTATTCGGATAGCGAAGAGCGCAAGCCGGGCAAGCTGTACCGCTCCCCCAGTGATTTCTTCGGGGTCATCTCCAGCGCAACGCACGTGACGGTCGAGGGGGATTATCCAAAAATCGTCGAGGCGTACCGCAAGGCGGGCATTAAGGTCGAGGCGGATAGCGACTCCGCAGAGGCCGACCCACTCAAAATGAAGGTCGACGATCTGAAAGCCTGGCTGACCACCAAAGGTATCGAATTCGACGCCTCCGCCAAGAAAGAAGAGCTGCAGGCCCTGGTGCCGAAGGAATAAGGACAAGCACATGACCGACTTCATCACCGTGGCCGATGTCAACGCTCAGTTGGGTCCTGACTGGGCGGGCACCGGTGATGCGGTCCTTGCTGTGGCCATGGCGAATGCCTGGCTCACGGCCAAGATCAATCGAACCGTTGCCGATCCGACCCCTGATGCCATCAAGCTTGCAGGCGCTCAGGTCGCGAAGGAAGCGGCGGCGGGCAACTTGTACAAAGCGACCCAGAAGGAAGTGCTGAGCAAGACGGTGTCTGCCCAATCTGGAACGTCCGTCAGCAAGACCTATGCAGAAGGCTCAACCGACCTGTCCGCTGGCGAGAACTTTGCTCTCGCACTGCTGGCTCCCTGGGTCAAGCGCTCGGGCACCATCATGCTCAAGAGGATTTGACCATGGGCATGCGTGAAGAGCTACAGGCCGAATTAGCCCAGGCGTTCGACGATCCAGACGGGTTGGCCGACGCGGTGAAGCACGTCGAAGGCTCCCGCAAGTCCAGTCCCGTCTATGACCCATCCACCGGCACAACAACCGGCGGTACCATCACTTATACAGGCCGTGGCGTCTTTGGCAGCTACCTCGCCAAGGAGATCGACGGTTCGCTGATCCAGACCACCGACGAGAAGTTGCTGATCCTGCAGAACGAGTTGTTCATCTCCGCTGCCGGGTTGCCAACGGCTACACCAGCAGAGCCAAAGATCGGCGACACCATCGCTTCGAAGCGCGTGCTGGACGTGAGCCAGGATCCCGCGGGCGCGACCTGGACCGTGCAGTTGAGGAAGTAGATAGACAAATGGCCATCTGCGTACTAGCGTTGCGCCTTATTTACTCTTGATAGGGATGTCTGTGATGCGTCGAGTGGTTTGGTTGTGTGGTCTGCCTGTAGTATTTTCGGCCGTTGCTCAAGCTGAC
Organism: Pseudomonas bohemica; assembly: GCF_002934685.1. Lineage (GTDB taxonomy): Bacteria > Pseudomonadota > Gammaproteobacteria > Pseudomonadales > Pseudomonadaceae > Aquipseudomonas > Aquipseudomonas bohemica. The sequence goes on along the minus strand of NZ_NKHL01000088.1, from coordinate 21,610 downwards.
GTGGATGTGAAGAAGGAAATCATCGACAGATGCAAATCCCAAATGGGTCAGTATGGATCGGCAATGGTGAAAGCCTGTGTTGACCAGGACTTAGAGGCCGTAGAGAAGATTGGGAGAATCCCTGATCAGTACAAATCTACGGTGGCTCGATGCTTGAAACAGATGCGTCAATACGGATTCAGCTTGGTGAACGCTTGTGCTGAACAAGACATCGAAGCTGACAAAGCGCTCAGCAAATATTGAGCGCAACGATTGACCGATGCGCCGGTCCATCACCGCGCATATAACAAAGCCCGCCGTCAGGCGGGTTTTTTATTGAGGGCGGAGATCAGATGGCATCTAAGTACTCAAGTCTCAACGGCGGCTTCGCGGCGCAGATACAGGCCTTCGCCAGTCAGGCACAAGAGGCCATCGACGCGACATTGCGCGAGATCGTCATTGAGATCGGCAGCAGCGTCATCCGCATGTCGCCCGTGGGCAACCCGGAGATCTGGGCCGCCAACGTGGCGCACCGCGCGAAGAATACCCGCGAGGCCGACGACTACGACTTCAAGGTCGCGGCACGCAACACGGTCATCAACCTGACCGAATCGAACTTCACCAAGTCCGGCAAGCTGAAGAAGGGCGTGAAGTACGCCAAACCCCTGACGAAGACCGAGCGCGTCCAGAACTTCAACGTGAACGGGCTGGTGGCTGGCAAGGATTATGTAGGCGGTAGGTTTCGCGGCAACTGGATGTTCAGTATCGGGTCGCCAGACAACAACACGACGGAAGAAGTAGATCCTTCCGGCAGCAAGTCCATGGCCAGGATCGTGAATGGCGCGATCGAGTTCAAGGCCGGTGAGACGGCCTACATCACGAATTCGCTGCCTTATGCCATCCCGCTTGAATATGGGCATTCGACCCAGGCGCCGGGCGGCATGGTCCGGATCACAGTGGCGCGCTTCCAGCAGATCGTGCTGGAGGCCATCAGGAACAACCAGGTATGAGCCACAAAGTCATCCGCTCCCTGTTTGAGCAGCGTCTGGCCGTTTGGGCTGCCGCGCGCGACCTGCGTATCGCCTACCAAGGCGTGACCTTCGACCCGGAGCCAGACGAAACCTACCTCGCCGCATTCACGTTGCCGGCGGGCACGAACACCAATACCCTGGCGGGCGACCATCGCGCCTACACCGGCGTGTTTCAGATCAACGTCGTGACGCCTGCCGGTAATGGAACTGGCGATGCCGAAGGTCTGGCTGATGATCTTGACGATCTGTTTCCCGCTTATCTGCGATTGAAGCAGGACAACTTCGAGGTGATGGTGCTTACCCCTGTCGAGCCCGGCCCACCGATTCAAGGCGACAACACACTCACCGTATCAGCGTCCTTTCAGTACCGCGCCGATACCAACTGACCCGCCCGTTGGGCAACCCTGAACCCGCCAAGTGCGGGTTTTTTCATTTCTGTACGAGGAAAACCCACATGGCTTTCAAACTGCCCAACGGCGCCATCATGGAAATCGCGGCCGCATTCAGCACCGCCATCCTGGCCACCGCAATCAGCAACGCAAATCCAGCTGTCGTTTCCGCTGCTGGTCACAATCTGGATGATGGTGACGTCATTGTTGTGACGTCGGGCTGGACCCGCCTCAACGACAAGGTGGCTCGCGTCACCGACTCTGACGCCGGCACCTTCGCTCTTGACGGCATCAACACCACCAACGCCACTGTCTACACCGCAGGCGCTGGCGCAGGCTCGGTTCGCTCGGTCTCCAGCTGGGCGCAGATCGCGCAGATCACTGAAGTGGCCACCAGTGGCGGTGATCAACAGTTCACCACCTTTGGCTTCCTGGAAGACGATGACGACCGTCAGTTGCCGACCACCAAATCGCCGATCAGCATGACTGTCACTGTAGCGGACGATCCACTGCTGGCCTACGTGCCGGTCTGTGAGGCTGCTGACGAGGACAAGGAAGCCCGCGTAGTCCGCCTGACTCTGCCGAACGGCTCGGTCATCTACTACAACGCGTACGTGTCGATCACCTCGACCCCGACGCTCTCGCGCAACAACATCATGACCCGTGTCATCACCCTGTCGCTGGCAGCCCGCCCGACTCGTTACCAGGCGGCCTAATCCATGGCGACCAAGTTCAAGATCGCTCAGAACCCCACGTTCAAGGCGGACGTGGATATTCCCCGAGTGGGCGGCACCACGGTGAAGGTGGCGTTCGAGTTCAAGTACCGCAACCGCAAGGAACTGGCCGCGCTTTTCGCTGGCTGGCAGCAAGCCGCAAAAGATGATCAGGAGCGCTTCAAGGAGAAGGGCGACGACATCACACTGATCGACATCACCGACGCGAACATCGAGCGACAGATTGAGCAGGTGAGCGAGCTGGTGGTCGGCTGGGGCTTCGACGATAAGTTCTCGCCTGATGCCATCCGCGCTCTGGTCGAAACCTCTGCCGGTGCCGGTGACGCGATCGTCGCTGCGTACCAGAACGCCTTTGCGGTATCCCGCCTGGGAAACTGAGAGCGGTCGCGCGCCTGATGTACGAAGCAGGGCCGTCGGATTCCGATCTGGCGGCCTTCGGCTTGTCCCGCGCCGATATCCCAGATGAAGAGTTCGACGTCTTTCCTGATGCCTGGCCTGCCTTCCTGGCATTCAACGCCATGTCCACGCAGTGGCGTACCGGCTTTGGCGGCGCTGTCGGCCTGGACTACAGCGTCATCAGCGACGTGACCGCTTTCCTCGGTTTCACGAAAAAACAAACAGCCAGGCTCTTCCCGGACCTTCGGGTGATGGAGGCCGAGGCGTTGCTCGTCATGAGCGAATCGAAATAGCGGAGCAACCATGTCGGGCACAATCGCAGGACTAGGGATAGCGGTTGATTCGGGGGACGCCGTCCAGGCCGCTACCGACCTGGACAAACTCACCGCGGCCGGCGTCAAGGCGGAGAAAGCGGCTGATGACGTGACGGCCGGGTTCAAAAAGACCGCCGATGCTGCTGACAAGCTGGCCGAGGCCGAGGCAAGGGCCGCGCAAGCGACTGACGAGGCCAAGGCTCGGCTGATCGAGGTTGCGAAAGCCTCCCTCCAAAACAGCGAGTATTACCAAAGGCTGACTACAAGCGTCACCAGCACCGCGGGTGCGATGGACGCGAGCGGCACTTCTGCCGCAAGCCTCGCTGCATTGCAGAGACGGCTTCAAGCGGACTCTGACGCTCTGGTCGGTGTAAACCAGCAAAGCGCTCAGGCTGCCAAGCAGGCAGCGGCAGCCACTGGCGTGCAGGCTGACGGCCTTCAGGCGCTCCTTGCGAAGATCAACCCGACAATCGCTGCGTTCGAAAGGCTTGATCAGCAGCAGGAGCTCTTGAACAAGCATTTTAAAGCAGGAAACATCGATTCTGACCAGTTCAAGGCTTATTCGGCGGACATCGACCGCACCCGGGCAAAGCTGGGCGATTTCGACGAGGGCCTGAAGAAAACGGGCGTTTCGTCGGCTCAGACGCAGGCAGCGCTTCGGCAGTTACCCGCGCAATTCACAGACATCTTCACCAGCCTCGCCGGCGGGCAAAACCCGCTCATGGTTTTGATCCAGCAGGGCGGACAGATCAAAGATTCATTCGGTGGCATCGGCAACACCTTCGATGCGCTCAAGGGGAAGATAAGCTCCCTATTTACCGGTGGCGCTCAAGCTGCCGTGCTTAGCGAAGCGCTGGCAGGGGTTGCTATTGGCGCGGAAGCGGCTGGGGATGCGGCTACAACAGCGCAGGTTGGCCTTGATGGGATGGCAGAAGGCGCCAACACTGCTGCAGATGCCGCGAAGAACGCGAAAGAGGCTGCGTCTGCGCTGGGGCTCACTGGTGTTCCGGTGTCGGGTGGCCTTGGCTTGATCATCGGCGCGTCCGTTGCCGTTGCCGCGGCGATGGGCCTGCTCATTTACGGCTACAGCCAAGGTAGCAAAGAAGCTGACGAGTACAACAAGGCGATAATTCTTACCGGAAATTATGCTGGTACGTCTGCCGGGCAGCTCGCGAACCTGGCCCAACAGGTAAGCGCGACAAACGGGACTGTTGGCCAGGCTGCCGAAACTCTCGCGAAGCTCGCAGGCAGCGGGACCATCGCCGGTGAAAGCTTTCAGGACATCGCTGAAGCAGCCTCCCTCATGGAGGATGCAACCGGTAAGTCGATTGATGCGACGATTGCCGAGTTCGCCAAGATCGCAAAGGATCCAGTTGCGGCCGCCAAAGAGCTGAACGACCAGTATCACTTCCTCACGGCTTCGGTTTATTCGCAGATCGTTGCGCTGAAGGAGCAGGGCGATACGATCGGTGCGGCCAAGCTTTTGACTGACACCTATGCCGACACGGTGAAATCTCGAGCCGGGGAGATTACTAATAACCTCGGGTTGATCGAAAGCGGTTGGAAGGCAATCAAGGACGCGGCAGCGGGCGCTCTTGACGCAACCCTCAATGTAGGCAGGCAGGAGACGCTCGAACAGCAGATCGTTGCCCTGCAGAAGCGGATCAATACCCCATCCAGCTACGACGCCATTCCGATTGTCGGCGAAGACAATCCGGACATGACGAAAACCGGCACCACTCAAGAGCAGGATCAAAAGCAGCTGGGCTTTCTGCAACAACAGTTGGAAACCCAAAAGGCGATCGCGACCGCACAAGGTCTTTATCAGGAAACTCAGAACAAAGGCGTAGCCGCCCTTAGCAGTCTGCACGCCTCCTACCTGTCCGGTCTGGACAAAGAGGCGAAGAAAAAGCTTGAGATCCAGCAGCTCGACCAGAAACGCGCTGATGCCTTGAAAGCAGAGGGCGTGGATGTCGAGCAGGTTAACCGTGAGTACGCGGTGAGTCTCAAGGCAATCAACGAAAGGAACAAGGATACCAAAGGCCCGGCCAATCAGCTGAACTTGACCGCCTTCAACGACGCGCAGAACAACCTCAAGTCGATCACAGGCTACTACCAGAACCTGGAAAAAGAACTGGATTCGGCGCAGAAGGCCGGGCTGGTCTCGGCTGAGTCGTACAGCAGTCAGCGCGTAGCGATCGTCGAGCAGGAGAGGGGTGACGTCACAGCAGCGTACGAGGCCGAAATTGCAGCCCTCGAGGCAGTTCGCGGTAAATCGTCGACCACCGGGCAGCAGCGGATTCAGCTGGACCAGAAGATCGCCGACGCCCGGACGAGCATGGTCAAGGCGCAGAAGGATGCCGATAGCCAGCTCGAAGTGCTGGCGACCAATGAGCAAGGGCGCATCAAGCAGGCGACTGCTGCGTCCGAGGCCTATGTCGCCCAGCTTGAACGGCAGCGTGCAGCACTTGGCCTGCAGGGTGACCGAGCAGCCGCTTCGATTGGGTTGAGTGATCGCCAGCAGGGGCTGCAGAGCAGCCTTGATTCCACCACCGACAAGTTCAACGATGAGCGTGCCAAGCTTCTAGACCGCCGCAAGACAGCGCCCGACAAGTACAGTCAGGAAGATTACGAAAAGGATCTGGCCTCCGTTACTGCCGCTGAGGGTAAGTACCGCGATACGGTTCTGGCCAACTACGACAAAATGACCACTGCCCAATCGGATTGGGAAAGCGGTGCCGCTTCGGCGTTTCACAACTACTTGGAGAGCGCTCAGAACGTAGCGGGCCAGATGAAATCGGCTTTCACCAGCCTTTTCGATGGACTGACTGACGCCACTGTGGGGTGGGCGTTTGGTGCGGATGAAAGCTTTGGCGATGTTGCCATCAGCTTTCTCAAGATGTTGGCCAAGATGGAAGTCCAGGCTGCTGCATCCAGTGTTTTCTCAAGCGTGGGCTCCAGCGGAATCGGAAGTCTTGTCAGCGGATTGCTGGGCGGCACCTCCGCCGCAGGCTCAACGGCGGCGGATTACACCGGCTCTGCGTTTTCCAGCTATGTATCAGGCGCTCGGGCGACTGGCGGCGCGGTTGCCTCTAACTCGTTGTACCAGGTCAACGAACTCGGACCTGAACTCTACAGCCAAGGCGGCAAGTCCTACCTCATGACTGGCGCGGACGGCGGCAGCGTAACGCCGCTCTCAACTGGGGCAGGTTCCTCGCTTAGCGGATCCAGTTCTACGGGTGACGTCCGGGTCTCTATCTCGATTGCCAGTGACGGCAGCACCGACGTCAGCACCAACCAGTCCGGTCTTCAGCAGTTTGGCTCCGAGGTCGGCAAGTTCGTAGAGCAGAAATACAAGGAGCTTGAGGCCCGCTCTCTTGGGGCTCAAGGCAATATCCGCAAAGCCATCAACGGGAGGGCGTAATGGCGGAAGTATTCACCTGGCGCCCAGACAAGGCGGCGCCCGCCACGATGACCCAGCGCACGAGATCTGCGCAGTTCGGTAGCGGCTACATGCAGGAGGCAGGTGACGGACTCAACACGGAAACGCAGAGCTGGGCGCTGACCTTCACGGGAGACAAGGCACGGATCAGCGCAATCCTGGCCTTTCTCCGCGCCCAGCAGGGCTACAAGGCCTTCATCTGGTCGACGCCGTTCGACGGCCCGCTGTACTTCAAATGCAGAAGCTACACCCCAACTCCTTTGGGCGGTACGGCATGGACGCTGGCCGCCACCTTTGAACAGACCTTTCAGGTGAGCTGATGGCCGAGAACATTTACGAGGATATCCAGAAACTGGAGGTCGGGCTTTACGTTGAGATATTTGAGCTCGATCTGACGCCGTTGAATGGTGACGTCTACTACTTTCACGGGTACACGCAGGTCGGGCCGATTTATTGGCAGGGAGTTGAGTACTCACCCTGGCCGATCAAAGTCGAAGGCATGGGTATGACCGGGGAAGGGCAGCAGAGCAACCCCACCCTGTCGGTAGGCAACGTCAGCGGATTCATCACCGCACTGTGTTCGGCCTATCAGGATCTGGTGGACGCGAAAATCATCCGGCACCGGACGCTTGGTCGCTACATGGATGCGGCCAATTTCCCGGAGGGTAATGTCGAGGCGGATCCGGACGAACACTTCGCTGACGACATCTACGTCATTGACCAGAAGCAATCTGCTGACAGCGAGCTGGCAGTGTTCGTTCTCAAGTCACCGTTGATCGCAACTGACCGGCAATTGCCCGCTCGACAGATCATTGCCAACTGTTGCCAATGGCTGAGCATTGGCGGTTATCGCGGGGTGTACTGCGGATACACCGGATCTGTCTATGCGACGGAAAAGGATGTGCTCACCGACGACCCGGGCGCCGATAGATGCTCGGGAACACTCACTGGTTGCAAGTTGCGATTCGGCCAAAACAATCCGCTTCGCTACGGCAGCTTCCCGAGCGCCGGTAATTGAGAGAACGCCATGGAATTCAGTCCTGAGGTGATTGCTGCGGTGTATGCACATGCGGCGTTGGACACCCCGCGCGAGGCCTGCGGGCTGGTCGTGGAAGTCGGTGACAAGCAGCTGTACCTGCCATCGTCCAACACGGCGGAAAAACCAGAGCGCGACTTCCGCATCAGCGCTGAGGCGTGGGCCGATGCTGAAGATATGGGCTCGGTTCTCTGCGTCGTCCACAGCCATCCAGGCCACTCCGCCAAACTCAGCGGCGCCGATCGCGTGTCGATGGAGGCGACGGAGCTTCCATGGTTGATCGTTGAGGTGCGTGAGGGTAAGCCGGTATCTCACTTGCTCCACCTGCCCACCGGGTATCAAGCGCCGCTGCTTGGCCGACCGTTCTATCACGGCGTGCTCGACTGCTACACCTTGGTCCGCGACTACTACCTGAGAGAGATGGGCATCAAGCTTCCCGATTATGACCGCGAGGACGGGTGGTGGGACAAGGGTCAGGACCTTTACGCCGACAATTTCGAGGGGGCAGGTTTCTATCAGGTCGACTCAAGCGATATCCGGCAAGGCGACATGATCGTCATGCAGGTGAAATCTGAGAAGGCCAACCACGCCGGGGTGTTCCTTGCCGACGGCATCCTGAAGACCGAACCCGAGCACCATCCAGTGCCAGGCGCGATCCTGCACCACCTATACGGCCGTGACTCGAAGCGGGATGTATACGGGGGCTATTGGGCTGAATCCACACGCCTGATTCTCAGGCACAAAGACGCAAAACAGTGAGCGGCGATGCCGCGGGAGATCGCAAATGCAAGGCGCAGAAGAAATGATCCTGAAATGCCTGGACTCGATGGCGCTAGCACTGGCCGGTCACTCGCACCAGTGGACACCCGAACTGCGCCAGGCATATGAGGCCAGTGTCAGCTACCTCACTTCTGGCGGTTATAAGGAGACCGATTCGTCGGTTTCAGACTGATACCAAGCTCGGCTGCTTTACTGTAGATGGACGCTTCCGAGCGACCAGGCTTCAGCCCTATGACTCGTGTAGGAGTGTTTCCTGCTGCCAATGTGCGCAACTGGGAAATTTCTGTCGCAGTCCATTCTTTTCCGCCATTCTTAGGTTGCTTGGCCATCGATCAGTTCTTTCTGGTGTGGAGGCGCAACGCCACTACGCTAATCATTGCCGCTGTTACTGATCGTTTGTCCACGCTGGATGGGTGGACAGGCATGAAAAAGCCCAGACTGGCTGGGCTTTGAGTTGTATGGGGTCAGGCGTGTGCAGCTTCTACTTCGGGAATAAGTCTGACCTCAACTCGCTGGCCTAGCGCCCTGGCTGCACTGGCAAGCGTGGCCAGTGTCATGCCTGGATCGTCTTGATCCAACGCACGATCTACCGCAGTGCGGCTAGTATGCATGCGCTCCGCAAGCGCTTTTTTGGTCACGCGCTGAGCTTTCATGGTTTCTGCAATTTGCCAAGCAATCACGCGCTTCAAAGCGGCGGCAGAAACCTCTTCCGCAAGTCCTTGCTCTACAAGGAAGTCGTCGAAATCGGAGCCGATGTGCTGGTTCATTACCTTTTCCTCTTTAGTGCCGCTTTGCGTTTCTTGGCTGTTTCCAAGTCAGACGCTGGGGTTTTGTCGCTTTTCTTGATGAAGCCATGAAGCAGAATCATGGTGCTGCCTTCAACTGTGAAGAGCACTCTCGCAATGGTGTCTTTCAGATGGGTTCTAACCTCCCAGAGGTCATTCCCCATTTTGCGGACCACCGGCATCCCGATGGGCCAGCCAATCTGAACGGTTTTGATGTCTGTACCGACTGACTTGCGATCTTCACGCGCTAAATCGGCAAGCCACTCGCGCACAGGCTCGTTGCCTGCGTCCGTGCAGAAAAATCTAACGCTCAACGTCGGTGGGGTTTGGCTCATGCGGTGAGTGTACCAAAAAAGGTGCATTGTGCAAGCGATTACAAGTTACCGCTTGTGAGCAAGCCCAGGGGGATATGAAAAAGCCCAAGCTGGCTGGGCTTCGGGTTATTGCTTGGGGTAGCGCGTACGCGCCTTACCCTGCGCGTGTCGTTGGAGCTTCTTGCTCCCGATGACGCTCTTCATCAGCGTCAGCGTCAAACATTATCCAGAGCGAGTCAGGCGCATCCCACTCATACCTATACCCGGCGGTGTAAAGCATCTCACTGAAGGCATCGTAAAGCTCACTCGCATCACGTTCCGGGATGCCATCTAGTCCGAGGTCCGCGAATGCGACGCTAGCTGTTGTGTGGCCCATGGAAACGGCGCGGGCCAAAGCCTCTAGGATGCGAGCCTTCATCGTCGATGGAATGCTTAGCCTTGATATAGCAGATATTTCCCTCGCCTTATTAGCGGGCATCAATTCGGCGCCTGCCGATTCCTTGAGGATGCTCATCTCAAGCCTGGCAACTATCTCAGCATTTAGCGAACGCTTCGCCTCTCTCGCGGCCTCCTCGATTGATTCTCGAAGGTCGGCGGGCATGCGTAATTTAAATTGGGAGTCTTCTCTGCTCATTTTCGAATAATGGACCACGGTGGTGTTGACAGCAATGGGACCACCGTGGTCTTATTTACTTGGGATCACGGTGATCCCTGTCAAGGAGGTCGTATGGCAAGGTCAGATGCGCAGTTCAAACTCCGGCTTCCAGAGCCACATAAAGCGTGGGTTGAAAAAAAAGCGAAGGAGGGATTCCACAGCATGCAAGCCGTGCTCCTGAAGCTTGTTGATGAGGCAATGAAAAGCGATGAGCAAATCAGACAGGCATGAAAAAGCCCCAACCGCGCCAACGGTTGAGGCTCACGAAGCAGAACGTCTAACTATCAGGAAAAACGTCATGACGAATACTAACACAGCTGTGTCCAATGTAATCCCATTCGATTTTCGTGGACATAGCGTTCGGGCCGTAACGATCGACGGCGAGCCATGGTTTGTTGCAGCAGATGTCTGCAAGATTCTCGGGCAGAGCAACACCACGAAAGCCCTGTATTCATTGGACGATGACGAACGGTCTAACTTTAAGTTAGGGCGTCAAGGCATGGTGAACATCATCAACGAATCTGGGCTATACACGCTGACTCTACGATGTGATGGCGCAGTTAAAAAGGGAAGCACGGCGCACACTTTCCGTCGCTGGGTAGCTTCTGAAGTATTGCCGTCCATTCGCAAGACTGGCTCCTACACCGACACCAGCAACAAAATGGCAACGCTCATGGACGAACTTATCGGTATGAGCGAGTTGAACGTCATCAAAGGGCTGATTCGCGACAAGGCCAAAGCAGTATCGCCAGCCAAGCAGCAGAGCTTCGCCATGATGATACATCGCCGCCTTCACACCCGATTCAACGTGCCGCGAACCGAGCTGATCCCGGCTGGCGAGTTTGACACGGCTTGCAATTTCATTGGTGCCTATGTGCTGGAGGGTGAGTTTCTCGGGCGGGAAGAGCAAAAGCCACGCGGTCTGAACATTCATTTCCCTGTGGAGGCTCTGGCGAGACGCCGCCCTGCAATGCTGACTTCGGGCGGGGCTTACAAATCCTGGATGGACGTGACACTGGATGACCTGCGTGACATTCGGGGGGAGGGCACTCCTTGCGAGGAAATCCTGTGGGAGTTGGAAAGCAACGGCTACGAGGTTGAAGGCGCGCTGTGCGAGCTGAAGACCTATCGCGCCAAGCTTCGGGAATTCCAGTCCTGGGTCAGTGGCATGAATGTGCTTTTCACGGAGCCGAAGCGGTACGCGGTCAAGCTGGAGGATGCAGCATGAACTTCACCCTCAAAGCAGGCGCTCGCGCTCTGATCCTCAGCCCGGAGCGCGCCAATTTAATTGGTCGCTCCGGCCAACTCATCCGCAAGAGCGAAGAAAGCTGGCTGATCCTCGTTGAGGGCAAGCGCTATCAGGTGAATGAAAAGAGCCTGATGCCGCTGGATGGTTTCAGTCCGGTTGCGATGGTTGCGGTTGAGCGGAGGAAGTCGGCATGAATGCGTTGATGATTGCAGGTATCGAGATTCACCAGGACCAGGACGGGCGATTCAGCTTGAATGACTTCCACAAGGCGGCAGGCGGGGAAACGAAGCATCAGCCTGCCTTCTTCATGAAGCGTCCTGAGACGAATGAGCTAGTCGAGGAAATTTCTAACTCTTCTGCTGAGCAGAATTACACGGCAGTTGCGTCCAAGGCTGGTCGATACGGCGGGACCTATGTTGTAAAAGAGCTGGTTTACTCCTATGCCATGTGGGTGAGTGCTAAATTCCACCTGCATGTGATTCGGAGCTTCGAGTCGGCAGCGGCGAATGATGCAGTCATCCCTTACGAGCGACGCCTGACTGTAGCCGCTGACAATCTGGATGCAGCCAAGCGTATCGCCGAGCTGTTCGGCCTTGAAGGTAACCAGGCGCTACTGAGCGCGAACAGCATGGTGAAATCAGCCATTGGTGTCGACCTGATGGAAATGGCAGGGGTCAAGCGGCTGGTCAATGAATCCCAAGAACTGAACTTTACGCCTACCGAGTTGGGGGCCAAGTTCGCAATGAGCGCTGTCAGCATGAACAAGCTGCTGGCTGATTGCGGGCTCCAGCATCAGGTCATATACAAGCCCGGCAAGAAACGTTGGGAGGTGACGCCCGACGGAAAAAGGTTCGCCGTCATCACAGACACCGGCAAAAAACATAGCGACGGCAAGCCGGTGCAGCAGGTCCTCTGGAAAGAGTCAGTGTTGGAAATGCTGGCACGCCTGGCCGAGAGGCTGAAGTCGGAACTGCCTGCCGTTGTAGCTGGCGGCGTTCGGCGCTAAATCCAGCAACTCACGAACAACCCCGCCCAGGCGGGGCTTTCGGCGTACCGAAATTAACTCAAGAGCGCTAAAAATGAACCCGACGAGCCAAAGATTAAAATCGCCAGATGCCAAGGGCAACGAAGTACTCAAGGTTGAGTACTTGGGGAAAACAATGCGGGCGTGCGTTATCCTTGGAACTCATGAGCGAGATATGGACAACTCTAAAATCCCGGAAGGCGCGGAATTGCAGATTAATCTTATCGTAGACCGTAGGGTGGTGGGCGAGGAGGTTCGGGAAATGCTTGATGAAGCAAAAAACGGCAATCACATGTTATTCATGTGCAGAACCTTCAATATCCGTAAGGATGTTTTGAGTGCGCTAGGCTTTACCGCAGGCGCGCTCACTGCGTAGAAACGTCATGCGCCTAATGATACGCTCCCTCCTTTAAGTTAAGTTTCGAGGGATCGTCATGAGAGCGATGGTGGTGGCGCTGGCAACGGTAGTGCTGACGGGATGCGCTGGCCCTTCTATGCAAGAAATGCGGGAGCGGGGGGCTGCTCACGTTTTCACATCAAGCAAATCCGAAGATTTGCTTTCCAAGTGCATCCTCTTCGCTTGGCAGGACGGGCATGCAATTGCGAACGTTCAGCCGGGTCGTACTGGGGGCACGACAGTCTATTCGGGCGGCAATGAATATTTTGTCGATCTTAAAGCCGATGGAAAAAGGACGTCAGTCGAATATTACGAGGTAGGTAACAGCTGGATATCTAAACAACTGCTCCCTAAGGTGCAGTCTTGTCTCTGACGAGAACTATCTTCAAACCCGCCGAGGCGGGTTTTTTTACGCCTGGAGAAAAAACTATGCGGCCAATGTCTTCGATAAAGGCAAACAACGACCGTGTCCGAGAAGTACGACTTGATGGGGCTTTGGGCAAACGGTTCGGCAAAAAGCACAATCTTGCTGTAGGTAGCGGCGCGGAACTGATAAGGGCGCTGGGGGTTTTGAAGCCGGGATTCAGCAGATATCTAAACGAGGCAAAGAGTAAAGGCATAGTTTTCGCAGTTTTCTATGGCGGCAGAAATATCTCCGAGAAAGAATTGCCTGATCCGCCGGGAGGCGGAGTGATCCGAATTACGCCAGTTATTCAGGGAAGTAAGAGTAGCGGCGGTCTGCAGGTCATTGCAGGTATCGCTCTGATAGCCGCTGCCAGCTTCTTTAGTGGCGGAGCTTTGGCTCCGGGTGGGGCCGCTGCACTCTTTGGTTCTGCGACTGCTGGCGCTGCAGCCTGGGGCATCGCCGGTACAGTCGGCATCTCCCTCGCCCTCGGCGGCGTAGCCCAGATGATCGCAGGCACACAGAAAGGCCTGAGCAGCTCTGAGTCAGCCGACAACAAGCCTAGCTACAACTTTTCTGGCATCAAGAACACCACCACCCAGGGCAACCCGGTCCCGCTGTGCTACGGCGAGATGACTGTAGGTTCTGCCACTGCTTCGCTAAGCATCGTTGCCGAAGATCAGCAATAAGGAAAAGCCATGTCTGCACTTCAAATTCGCGGCTCTAAAGGCAGCGAAAGCTCCCACACGCCTGTAGAAAGTCCAGACAGCCTGATCAATACGAGTTACGCGAACATTCTTGATGCGGTGAGCGAAGGTCCGATCGTTGGCCTGGTGAATGGCGCCCAATCGATTTTTTTCGACGAGACTCCCCTCGGGAACCCTGATGGAAGCCTCAACTTCACAGGCGTGACCTGGGAGCAGCGTACCGGCGAAGCCGATCAGGAGTACATCTCGGGCTTTCCCGCCGTGGAGGCCGAAACCGCCGTAGGCGTGGCGCTGACCTTCGCACAGTCCTGGACGCAGGCCATCAGCAACACCGAATTGTCCGCTGTGCGCGTTCGTCTGGGGCTTTCCGCCCTGTACATGACTGAGAGCGACGGTGATACCGTAGGCTCGGTCGTTGAGTACGCAATCGATCTCTCTACCGACAACAGCGATTACGTGACGGTGATCAGCCAGGCGTTCGATGGGAAGACCACCAACGGCTATCAGCGTAGTCACCGTATCGATCTTCCGAAGTCTACTGGCGGTTGGCGAATTCGCGTGCGCCGTTTGACTGCAGACGATCAAAGCAACGTTCAGGCAGTCACCTCGATCGTCGGTTACACAGAGGTGATCGACGCCAAGCTTCAATACCCGTTCACTGCACTGGTCGGGACCAAGATCGATGCCAGCCAGTTCTCGTCTGTGCCTGAGCGTGCCTTCCGAATCCGTGGCCGTATCATCCAGGTGCCAGTCAACTATGACCCCGCCACACGCTCATATACCGGCACGTGGGACGGCACGTTCAAACTCGCGTGGACGGATAACCCGGCCTGGGTCTATCGCGACCTCATCCTGAATGATCGCTATGGCCTTGGCTCAGTGATCAGCGCTTCGCAGGTCGATAAGTGGAGCCTGTACCAGATTGCCGCGTATTGCGACCAGCGCGTTGATGATGGGCAGGGTGGGACTGAGCCCAGATTCACCTGCAATCTGTACCTACAGAGTCGTGCAAACGCGCTGCAGGTGCTGCAAGACCTCGCCAGCGTTTTCCGTGGCATGAGCTATTACGCGGGCACGGAGGTTATGGTCTCCGCAGACATGCCCAGCGATCCCGTCTACACCTACACCAACGCAAACGTTATCGGCGGCAAATTCAGCCGCGCAGCTTCGAGCGGCACCACCCGCTTCAGCGTGTGCAAGGTTTCTTGGTCGGATGCTGATAACTTCGGCAACGTCCGCACCGAGTATGTCACTCGGCAGGAGGCATTGACCCGTTACGGTGTTCGGGAAACCGAGATCACCGCGTTTGCCTGCACATCGCAGGGCCAGGCGCAGCGGTTGGGACAGTACACGCTGCTCACCAACCAGTTGGAAACCGACACCGTCAGCTTCAGCGTCGGGTTGGACGGCACCATTGCGCGCCCAGGCCAACTGATTCGGGTATCGGATGAATTCTTCGGCGGCAAGCCGATGGCAGGGCGCATCAAGTCGGCCACCGCCGAGACGGTAACGCTGGACAACGACATCACCGCTGCAGCGGGCGACACGCTGGTCGTGATTCTGCCAACCGGCACCGCCGAGACTCGCGTCATTCAGGGTTTCAACGGGCGCGTGGTCACTGTGACCCAGTCATTCAGCGTCATTCCTGCTGCCCAGTCGATCTACACGATCGAGACGGGCGAGCTCGTGGCTGAGACCTACCGCATTCTGACCGTGGCCGAGAACTTCGGTGACGACAAGCTCCAATATGACATCGTTGCGGTGCAGCACAACGCGAGCAAGTTTGCCGCCATCGATAACGGAGCCCAGATTGTCCGACCACCGACCACTATCCTGCCGAACGCAGTCCAAGCCATTCCGACCAACGTTTCCCTGACGACTTATGATTCGGTGAAGCAAGGCATCAACGTGGCAACGATGCGTATCAGCTGGAACGCCCCAGCAGGCGCAGCGTACTACAACGTCTGGTGGCGCCGTGGATCGAGCGACTGGGTGAACGCTGGCGCGACCTATACCAACGCGCTTGAAGTGTCAGGTATCTACTCAGGAACCTACACTGCTCGTGTCTCCGCTGTGGGCTTATCCGGCAATAGCTCGCTGTGGGCGTATTCTGATCCCACTGAACTACAAGGCAAAACCGGCCTGCCGCCGGCAGTTACCTCGCTCACCGCCACTCCGCTCATATTTGGCATCTCGCTGAAATGGACTTTCCCACCTGGTGCGGAAGACACCCAGCGCACGGAAATCTGGTACGGACCAACCACGGACCTGGAGTCCGCGACCAAGCTCAGCGACCTGGCCTACCCACAGTCCGAATACGTCATGCAGGGCCTGTTGGCGGGCGTGACGTTCTTCTTCTGGGCGCGACTGGTTGACCGGACCGGTAATATCGGTCCGTGGTACCCCACCGGTATTGGCGTGATGGGGCAGAGCAGTTCTGAGGCTGGGCCGATACTTGACATGATTGCGGGGCAGATCGGCGAAACCGAACTCGGGCAGGATCTACTGGCCAAAATAGAACTGATCGATGGCCTGCAGGATCAGATCGACGCCTTGGATAGCCTGAGCGCGTATGACGCTGATTCAACCTACACCAAGGGCGACATGGTGGTAGCGGATGGCCGGATTTATCAGGCGTCTGAGGATGTGCCCCTGAGCACGCCCCCACCGAACGACGACTATTGGATCGACGTGGGCCAGTCGATTGAGGCGGCCAACGGTTTGGGCCAGCAGGTCGAGCAGAACACGGTCGACATTGATGATCTTTCTGTGGAGACAAAAAGCCTGCAAGTCTTGCGCGCTGCGTATCGCGACGATGACGGGGAGGGCGATCTGCAGGGCGCGCTGAAGCTGTGGGACACCCAGGCCACCTACAGTCGTGAGGTGGTAGTGCGGGCCACTCAGGATCAGGCACAGGTCACGGCCACGGAAACGCTGCAAGTGTCGGTGGCGAGCAACGCGAGCGCGCTCGCGCAAAATACTGCCGCTATTCAGACCGTGTCCACGGCGTATGCCGATACAAGCGGCAAGCTCTCCACCGTGTGGTCAGTGAAAATGCAGGTCACTGCTGATGGGCAGTATGTGGCAGCTGGCATCGGCCTGGGCATTGAAAACACGGGCGCAGGACTTCAAAGCCAGTTCCTCGTTTCGGCAGATAGGTTTGCGATCGTCAACACGATTGCTGGCGGCGCGATATCGGTTCCGTTCGCCGTGCAGGGTGGGCAGGTGTTCATCAATCAGGCGTTCATCCAGGACGGCACGATCACCAACGCCAAGATCGGTAGCGTCATTCAGTCCACGAACTACGTCTCGGGATCTACAGGGTGGGCGCTGAACAAGGCAGGGACGTTCGAAATCAACAACGGCGACGGAACCGGACGGGTTCAAACCACCGGGGATGGCGTCAAGGTTTTCGCGGGATCGATTGATGTAGTGACTCTTGGAAAGCTTAGCTGATGGCTGTTTACGGACTGAGAATAAAGCATCAGACAACGGGCGCGGTTATCCTTGAGTATACCGACAGGATCACCAGAACCATTGGAAGCTTCAATACTGGAACCTCGAACGGAAGCTTCAGCGTCTCCGTTTCAGGCACCGCTTGGTTTGCGCTCATGAGCCCCGGTCAATATGGCGGTGATTTAAGTCCGCCAAATATCAGCATCAGCGGAAACACCATCACTTGGACTTTCGTTCAATCGGCCGTCGCATCACGGATCGCAGTCGATGTCATATATGGGGTTTACTAGTGGCCGAATACGGGCTGGTCATCAAGAACGCAAATGGCAACCTAGTGATTGACGGGACCTACGCCAATTTAGCGCTGGTCGAGAAAATAACGTTATCAGCTAGCCTGGGGCCGAGTGGCGCCAATGGAGGGTCCTATCGTGTTGCGATGACACTCAGCGGATATACGACGCCGCTGCTGGTTATCTATTCGCCAAACACGAAGGTGGCCTACACGGGCAGTAATCAGGGCAGCGGAAACTGGAGCTTTACGTTTCACGCAGAAACGCAGAACACGGCGTTCGATGTCTACTGCTTTGACATAGCGTCACGGGGCCAAAAGTTCTCGGGTGACTATGGCCTGGTGGTGAAGAACAAAACGACAGGTGCAGTCGTCTTTGATTCCCGTTGCAAGTACATGCGGATACTTGACACATATGTTGGTACGGCTGACTCTCAAACCAATATCCCTGAGATAAACCGCAGCTACGGGAAAACCAAGGTCGGAATAGCGCAAGGTGTAATGCTGGTCACCTCCTACAACCAGCAGGTTGGCGGCGGAACTGCGACAGACCCTTACAACTTGGTGATCATCATGTTTAGCGCTATGAAGAGTTCAGGCGGAAGCATAAATGTCAGCAACATGAATTTCTCAACAAGCGGCCCAGCGCCGACTTCGCAAAATCCTGCTGTTAACTGGACGCAAACTGGTTATTGCTACTTGATGGTCGATCTTAGCGATCTTGACTGATTAGCTATCCCCAGATCCTGCTCTCAATAATTCTCCACTGGAGTCATCTTTATGCCCTGGTACAAAGCCGGGACGGTTTCCGTCGTCCAAAATTCCTCAACGGTAACTGGTGAGGGCACTGCTTTTGCAGCCAGCGCCAGGGTAGGTGATGCCTTTCTGGGGCCAGACGGCCGCTGGTATGAACTCGCCAATGTGGCAAGCGACACAGTGATATCGATCTTGCCTGCCTACCAGGGAGCGGACGCGTCGGCAGGCACCTACGCACTTGCGCCGATGCAGGGGTATGTGAAGGATTCTGCCGACCAACTCCGAGCGCTTGTTAACCAGTTCGGATCGCTGGCGTCCGCCGCTCCGATCAACGCCCTGGCTGCGCTTACCGGTGGCGCCGACAAGCTGCCTTACTTCACGGCGGCGGATGCGATGGCGGTCACCAGCTTCCCGGCGGAGGCAAGAACCCTGCTGGCCGCGACGACCAAGGCTGCACAGCGCAGTTCACTTGGGCTGGGCTCGGCAGCAGTGGCGGCGATTCTTGGAACAGTCTCTCAGTCAGGGGGCACACCAACAGGTTCCATTATGGAGCGCGGTAGTACCAGCAATGGCTGGTACTACAAGTTTGCAAGTGGGCTAATGATTTGTTACGGCACATCGGCTGCCATTGGCACCGATACAGCTTTTGGCAGTTTGTATTATTCAGCCGCCACGACATTCATATTTCCTGCAACTTTTACAGAGGTTCCGCAGGTGCTGGGCTTCACAAAAAACTCAGTTAACTTCTTTTCCTGGGCTGTAAATGAGGGAACCGGGCCAACTACTGGGCAGGTCTCACTGCGGATCGTCTCTGGTTCCTCCGCCGCGACAGCTCAACTCCAGTACGTAGCTATAGGGAGATGGTACTGATGCTTATCAAGCTTTCACCGCAACGCCGTGACGACACCCTCGACGTCACCAAGGCAGGCAATGTCCTGACGGTCAATGGCGACGTTTTCGACTTCTCTCCCCTGACCGAAGGCGCGACGTTGCCGCAGTCGGCAATAGGTTCTGAATGGTTCGCGGGGGATGTCGAAATGCAAAACGGCGAACTAACGCTAACCCTGCTGCTGCCACTCCCCGCCAATTACAGCCCTGAGCAGGCGTTCCCGGATGATTTGGTTGACGTCCCGGATGGCCCGGTGATTTTTCCCGCTCCGCTGCCAGAACAAGAGGGCGACGCATGATCGACTTCAGCCAGGCCATCACCAAAGAATCGAAGAGCGCGGCCGTTACTGAGGCGGTAAAAGTCGCCATTGCGGCGCGTCGCTATACGGCCGAAACAGCAGGAATAACGTTCAACGCCACTTCAATCGACACCGGTCGGGACAGTCAGGCGCTGATCACGGGTGCCGCGCTGTCCGCGATGCTGGACTCGACCTACGTTTGCAACTGGAAAACGAGTGCGGGATTTGTGGAGCTGGACGCCTCGACGCTGGTTAGCGTCGCCCAGGCCGTTCGCGCCCACGTGCAGAGCTGTTTTGACCGGGAAGGCGAACTGCTCACGGCGCTGGAGGACGGGACCTACACGGACACCATGCTCGAAGAAGGCTGGCCAACATGAGCCGATTCACGACGACCTTGAAAACCGAACAGATCGGCAAATGGACGCACGTCCTATTGGCTGACTTGGTGCTGGCCGACGATGACGAGCAAGTCATCACCGTGCCTGCCGGGTTTTCAACGGACTTCGCCAGCATCCGGGTACTGCACAACGCCTTCCTGTTCGTTCTGTTCGCGCTGGTTTCGGGATACGGCAACTACGCGGCAACCATTCACGACTTCCTTTACACGACCGGTCAAGTGAGCAGAAAAGCGGCAGATGCCGTTCTTTATCGGGCACTGCGCGCCGAGGGTGTTGCTCGCTGGCGGGCATGGCTTTTTTGGGCGGGTGTCAGGGTCGGCGGGGTCAAGCAGTACATCGCATAACACTGGACGCCAGCATCCAGTCACAGAGCCTGCTTACGA
>NZ_NKHL01000088.1:1217-1496 GCF_002934685.1 Pseudomonas bohemica | reverse complement strand
TGGCTATGCCGATCGTGCAGCGATTTATGAGCGCGCGCTGAAGGTGCTGGTGTGATCGCCGCCCTGAAGCTTGTCCCGGTCTGGGCATGGGGTGTGATGGTGCTGGTCATCGCCCTGTGCGCCGGATCGTTCGCCGCGGCGTGGTTCTGGCAGGCGAACGCTTATGGAGAGGTCGTCGCGAAGTACGGCGAAACCATCGCGACGAACGAAGCCAACCATCAGGCCGACCTGACGCTGATCGCCAACGCTGCATCAGCCCAAGCCCGCGATGCTCTGGCT
>NZ_NKHL01000088.1:623-1207 GCF_002934685.1 Pseudomonas bohemica | reverse complement strand
GCTTTTTTACGTCTTGAGGAAAGTGAAATGTCGATCACGCAAGCGCAACTCATCACGACCTTGCCGAGTTCGGCCAAGGTTGCAGCCACCTTTGTGCCTGTGCTGAACACCGCAATGGGCAACTTCCAGATCGTCACGCCGGCGCGCACCGCGGCATTCATCGCCCAGGTCGGGCATGAGTCTACCCAACTGACGGTTCTGGTTGAGAACCTGAACTACAGCGCCGATGCATTGCGCAAAACATGGCCCAGCCGCTTTAGCGAATCCCTGGCCGCCGAGTGCGCCCGCAAGCCCGAGAAGATCGCGAACATCGCCTATGCATCCCGGATGGGAAATGGCGCTGCGGCCAGTGGTGACGGCTGGAAGTACCGGGGCAGGGGGTTGATCCAGATCACCGGCAAGGACAACTACCGGAAATGCGGCGATGCGCTGGGGCTGGAGCTGATCACCTCGCCGGAACTGCTCGAGCAGCCTCCGCACGCCGCGATGTCTGCCGCCTGGTTCTGGTCGGTCAACGGACTGAACTCGCTGGCGGATACCGGAGACCTTCAGGGGATTACCCGCAAGATCAATGGCGGGCTGAA
>NZ_NKHL01000088.1:0-613 GCF_002934685.1 Pseudomonas bohemica | reverse complement strand
CAGAAGCAGTTGAACACCTGGGTCAGTTTTCAGTCGGCAGAACAGCCGTTAATGGGTCAGTTTTCGGTCAGCGGCAACAGACAAATGCCGATCAACGCGCAGCAGCTGCTGCAGATCCTCCCGAACGCCCGCCAAGTCGCGGGCGTTTTTGTGCCCGCGCTGAATACAGCCATGGGCAAGTACCAGATCGTTACCCCGGCGCGCATCGCGGCATTCATTGCACAGGTCGGGCATGAGTCTGCCCAACTGACGGTTCTGGTAGAGAACCTGAACTACAGCGCCGATGCGTTGCGCAAGACATGGCCCAGCCGCTTTAGCGAATCACTGGCCGCCGAGTACGCCCGCAAGCCAGAACAGATCGCCAACATCACCTATGCCTCTCGGATGGGCAACGGCGCGCCTGCCAGCGGTGATGGTTGGAAGTACCGGGGCAGGGGGCTGATTCAGATCACCGGCAAGGACAACTACCGCAAATGCGGCGATGCGCTGGCGCTGGATCTGATCAACTCGCCGGAACTGCTCGAGCAGCCTCAGCACGCCGCGATGTCTGCCGCCTGGTTCTGGTCGGTCAACGGACTGAACTCGCTGGCGGATACCGGAGACCTTCAGGGGA
>NZ_NKHL01000057.1:324-14369 GCF_002934685.1 Pseudomonas bohemica | reverse complement strand
GGCCGACCTGGTAAAAGCACGGCCTGCCTGACGGCAGGCCGTTACCGGCCCGCACACAAAAAATCTGACAGTCCCTCAGGCACAGCTGCATTACGTGCCCCACCGCCTTCGCTACCGTCGTAACCTTCCACGTCTTCCACGTCTTCCACGTCTTCCACGGGAGTCGCGACCACGACGGATGGACGCGAAACGCCGTCTTTGTTGCCGAATGGTCGGCGTTACATCACGCCGCGATCAACTGGCGCAACACATAGTGCAAAATCCCGCCGGCCTTGAAGTATTCCACTTCGTTCAAGGTATCGATCCGGCACAGCACGTCGACATTTTCCTGCTGGCCGTTTTCCCGGGTGATCTGCAGGGTCAGGCTCATGCCCGGTTGCAGGGTCGCGCCGGTGAGACCGGTGATGTTCAGCACTTCCTTGCCGGTCAATTCCAGGGTCTTGCGGCTCTGGCCGTTCTTGAATTGCAGCGGCAGCACGCCCATGCCCACCAGGTTGGAGCGGTGGATACGTTCGAAGCTTTCGGCGATCACGGCTTTGACACCCAGCAGGTTGGTGCCCTTGGCCGCCCAGTCGCGGCTGGAGCCGGTGCCGTATTCCTGTCCGGCGATGACCACCAGCGGCGTGCCGTCCTTTTGATAAAGCATGGCTGCATCGTAGATCGGCAGCTTTTCGTCGGTCGGCACATACAGGGTGTAGCCGCCTTCTTCATTGCCCAGCATTTCGTTGCGAATGCGGATATTGGCGAAGGTGCCGCGCATCATCACTTCATGGTTGCCGCGTCGCGAACCGTAGGAGTTGAAGTCCTTGGGCTCCACGCCTTTGCTGCGCAGGTAGCGGCCTGCGGGGCTGTCGGCCTTAATGTTACCGGCTGGCGAGATGTGGTCGGTGGTGACCGAGTCGCCAAGAATCGCCAACACCCGCGCTTTCTGCACGTCGGCGATTACTGGCGGCGGGCCGGCGACGTCATCGAAGAACGGTGGATGCTGAATGTAGGTGGAGTCGTCCTGCCACACGTAAGTCGCGGCCTGCGGCACCTCAATCGCCTGCCACTGCGCGTCACCGGCGAACACTTGCGCGTATTCCTTGTGGAACATGCCGGTGCTGACGTTCAACACCGCGTCGGCGATTTCCTTCTGCGACGGCCAGATATCACGCAGATACACCGGTTGGCCGTCGCTGCCTTCGCCCAGTGGCTCAGTGCTCAGGTCGATACGCACGCTACCCGCCAGCGCATAAGCGACGACGAGGGGCGGAGACGCCAGCCAATTGGTTTTCACCAGGGGATGCACGCGACCCTCGAAGTTACGGTTGCCGGATAGCACCGAAGCGACAGTCAGGTCGGACTGCTGAATGGCTTTTTCGATCGGGTCAGGCAGCGGTCCGGAGTTGCCGATGCAGGTGGTACAACCATAACCCACCAGATCGAAGCCCAGTTTGTCGAGGTACTCGGTAAGGCCCGCGGCGTTGTAATAATCGGTGACCACTTTCGAGCCGGGCGCCAGCGAGCTTTTTACCCAGGGCTTGCGCTGCAGGCCTTTTTCCACGGCCTTCTTCGCCAGAAGCCCGGCCGCCATCATCACGCTGGGGTTCGAGGTGTTGGTGCAGGAGGTGATCGCCGCAATGACCACCGCGCCGTTTTTCAGGCGATAGGTACTGCCCAGGTATTCATATTCCGCTTCACCGACCTGTTCGGCATTGCCCACTGCCACGCCACCGCCGCCCTCGCTTTCCAGGCGGCTTTCATCGTGTTTGCTGGGTTTGAGCGCCAGGCCCAGAAAATCGCTGAACGCCTGGGAAACATCCGGCAAGGCGACGCGATCCTGCGGCCGTTTCGGTCCGGCCAGGCTGGCGACCACCGAGCCCATGTCCAACTCCAGCGCATCGGTGAACACCGGTTCCTTGCCCGGCAGACGCCACAGCCCCTGCGCCTTGCAATAGGCTTCGACCAGCTTGACAGCGTCGTCCGGACGGCCCGACAGACGCAGGTATTCAAGGGTTACGTCGTCGACCGGAAAGAAGCCGCAGGTCGCGCCATACTCCGGGGCCATGTTGGCGATGGTCGCGCGATCCGCCAGTGGCAGGTCCGCCAGGCCATCGCCGTAGAACTCGACGAATTTGCCGACCACGCCTTTCTTGCGCAGCATTTGGGTGACCGTCAGCACCAGGTCGGTAGCAGTGATGCCTTCCTTGAGTTTGCCGGTGAGTTTGAAGCCGATCACTTCGGGAATCAGCATTGATACCGGTTGGCCGAGCATCGCGGCTTCGGCTTCGATTCCTCCCACGCCCCAGCCCAGCACGCCCAGGCCATTGATCATGGTGGTGTGGGAATCGGTGCCTACCAGCGTATCCGGGAAGGCGTAGGTGCGGCCGTCTTCTTCCTTGGTCCACACGGTGCGGCCCAGGTATTCGAGGTTGACCTGGTGGCAAATCCCGGTGCCTGGCGGTACGACGCTGAAGTTATCGAACGCGCTCTGGCCCCAGCGCAGGAACGCGTAACGCTCGCCGTTGCGCTGCATTTCGATGTCGACGTTTTCGCCGAAAGCCTGGTTGTCACCGAATTTGTCGACCATCACTGAGTGGTCGATCACCAGATCCACCGGCGACAGCGGGTTGATGCGCTGCGGATCGCCACCAGCCCTAGCTACCGCGGCGCGCATGGCGGCGAGATCGACCACGGCCGGTACACCGGTGAAGTCCTGCATCAGCACACGGGCGGGGCGGTACTGGATTTCCCGATCGGATTTGCGTTCGGTAAGCCAGGCAGCCAAAGACTTGAGGTCCTCGCCGGTGACGGTCTTGTTGTCTTCCCAGCGCAGCAGGTTTTCCAGCAGCACCTTGAGCGACATTGGCAGCTTGTCCAGATCGCCCAGGGACCTGGCGGCATCGGGCAGGCTGAAGTAGTGATAAGTCTTGTTGTTGACGTCGAGTGTCTTGAGGCTTTTCAGGCTATCGAGGGAGGGCATGAACTAACTCCTTGACGAGTCCGCACGGTACGGACGGGTGAAACATGCAAAACGGTAAGACGGTATGTTAGGACCCTCTGACAGGCGGCCTTAAACGGTCATTGAGTAGTACTGGACCTTTGGCCTGCGCCAGTGGTTCCTGATTCCGCTATCATGCGCGGCTTTCGAGTCATTGAGGTGAAAACCTCAAGTATAGGCAGTGTGGGTTTTATCACCGACACGCCCTGGAGAAGCTTCAGTGAACACACTTTTCATGCATTGTCGTCCCGGTTTCGAAGGCGAGGTGTGCTCGGAAATCAGCGAGCACGCCGCGCTTCTGGGCGTGCCCGGCTATGCCAGGGCCAAGCCCAATGCGGCCTGTGCCGAGTTCGTATGCACCGAACCGGACGGTCCCGAACGTCTGATGAACGGTGTGCGTTTCCGCGATCTGATCTTCCCTCGGCAGTGGGCGCGCGGCGTGTTCGTGCAGTTGCCGGAAACCGACCGCATCAGCGTCATCCTCGAACATATGGCCGATTTTACGACGTGCGGCAGCCTATGGCTGGAAGTGGTCGACACCAACGACGGCAAGGAACTCTCGACTTTCTGCCGCAAGTTCGAAGGGCCGTTGCGCAAGGCGCTGGAAAAGGCGGGCAAGCTGGCGGACAACCCGAGCCTGCCGCGTTTGCTGCTGACGTTCAAAAGCGGGCGCGAAGTGTTTTTGGGTCTGGCCGATGCCGACAATTCGGCGATGTGGCCGATGGGCATTCCCCGTTTGAAGTTTCCCCGTGAAGCGCCGAGCCGTTCGACGCTGAAACTGGAAGAAGCCTGGCACCATTTCATTCCTCGGGATCAGTGGGACGAGCGTCTGTCCGGCGATATGACTGGCGTTGATCTCGGCGCGGCGCCCGGTGGCTGGACCTATCAGTTGGTGCGGCGCGGCATGCTGGTAACCGCCATCGACAACGGACCGATGGCCGAAAGCCTGATGGATACCGGGCTGGTTCAACATCTGATGGCCGACGGCTTCACCTACAAGCCGCGTCAGCCGGTGGACTGGATGGTGTGTGACATCGTCGAGAAACCCGCGCGCAATGCGGCATTGCTGGAAACCTGGTTGGGCGAGGGGTTGTGCCGCGAGGCGGTCGTCAACCTCAAGCTGCCGATGAAGCAGCGTTATGCCGAAGTGCGGCGTCTGCTGGACCGCATCGAAGAGGGTTTCAAGGTTCGGGGCGTCAAGGTGTCGATCGGCTGCAAACAGCTGTACCACGACCGCGAAGAAGTGACCTGCCATCTGCGGCGGCTGGATGTTAAGCGCAAGGCCTGACTCGGCCCGGTGATCTGTTGGAGTGCGCTTGCCCGCGAATGCAATGTGTCAGATGCGTATGTGCTGACTAACAACGCCATCGCGGGCAAGCGCGCTTCTACAAGATAAGGGGCAGACCGTTGCTATGCTCAAAGCCTGGGGGTAGACATCAGAGTGCACAAAGAACATTCACAACGCGCGTCGGTATTGCAGCACGTCAGCCTGAACGTACGGCGTTTGCGGCATGCGGCGGATTTGAGCCAGACCGCCCTTGCAGAAAAATCCGGAGTCAGTCGGCGCATGTTGGTGGCGATCGAAGCAGGGGAGAAGAACGTCAGCCTCGCGACCCTGGATCGGGTGGCCGAGGCGCTGGAGGTGGCGTTCAGCGATCTGATCCAGGCGCGGGACGAGCGCGATCCGAGTCGCATCAATGAGATCGCCTGGGCCGGTTCGTTGCCAGGCAGCAAGGCAGTCTTGCTGGCCAAGGCGGTCGCGCGCAGCGGCGTGGAGTTGTGGGAATTCACGCTGGCACCGGGAGAGGCCTACCTTTCCGAGGCTGACCCCGATGGCTGGAGCGAGCAGGTCTACGTGATCGAAGGCTGCCTCACCGTCGCCCTGCCGGACGAGACCCGGGAGGTCGCGGCAGGGGAGTTCTTCATGTTTGCCAGTAACCGGCCACATGCCTATCGCAATGATGGGGCGCTGGCGCTACGGTTTGTGAGGAATGTGGTGCTGTAGCCCTGCGCTTCGGCCCTGTAGAAGCGCGCTTGCGCGAGGCGGTGGGTCAGGCGCAAATAAACGAGAGAGGTAGAACGCATTCGTGGGCATGCGCGCACCTACAAGATCCGCTCATCCGCGCTCGCTGTTATGCCAGCAACACCCCATCAACACTTTGCCCGCTTTGCGCCCAGCAAATCCTGCATATCCGGGCACGCTCCGTGCCTTGCATCCTTCATACCGAAACAGACCTCCGAAGGTCCTGTTTGAATCCATCCCCATGCTCGCCATAATCGGGCATGCGCGCCATCACGGCGAAGAAAAGGCGAACAACAATGACCTCAGAACACTATCGACCCGACGCTGACATCCTGATCGTCGGCGGCGGTCTCAGCGGCACCATGCTGGCAGTGCAACTGCTGCGACTGCCCGGGCAGCGGCGCATCGTGATCGTCGAATCCCGCGGTGAACTGGGGCGCGGCGAGGCCTACAGCGCCACCGAGCTGGGGCATACCCTCAATGGCAATGCCGCGCGGATGAGTGTCGACCCGGACGATGCCGACGACCTGACCCGCTGGCTGGGCGAATTCATCGCTGCAGGCGGCTGGCCGGAATCCGACGAGCAGCATGTGCCAGTGGCCGAGCTGTTTCCGCCACGGGGGATTTTCGGGCTGTACGTTCAGCAACGTTTGGTCGAGGCCCAAGCGGTGGGCGCGCAGCACGGCTCGACCGTGGAGCATGTGCGCAGTGAGGTCATCGACCTGCAGACCGACCCAACGGGCATCCGCGTCACTCTGGCCGACAGCACACAGTTGAGCGGGCGCTTCGGCGTGCTGGCAACCGGCATGTTCGCTGCCGCGCGCACGCCGCAACGCGACGCTGACGGGGAATCCGACACACTGAATGCCGCAGCGGTGGACCCGTGGGATGTCGCAGCCATGCGCCGGCTCGATCCTCAGGGGCGGGTGCTGATCATTGGCTCTGGCCTGACCATGGTCGATACCGTGGTCTCGCTGGAACAGGCCGGGCATCGTGGCGCTATCGATGTCTTCTCCCGTCATGGCTTGCTGCCCCACGTGCGTCGTCAGCCACCGAGCTGGCCAGACTTTCTAGCCGCCGATCACACTATTCGCAGCACCCGGCAACTGCTTCGCGCGCTGCGAGAACAATGCGAGCAGGCAATCGCCCAGGGCATCGACTGGCAGGCGCCGCTGGATACCGTGCGGGTGCATATCCCACGTCTGTGGAATCAGGCGACCGATCTGCAGCGTCGGCAATTCGTACGCCATGTGCGGCCCTGGTGGGAGAGTCATCACCACCGTTCGCCGCCGCCCAGCGCACAGTTGCTGGATCGGTTGCTGCAAGAGGGTCGCCTGAACGTTCACGCCGCATCGTTGCTGGCGGTGCAGGATCGCGAGGCAGGGCAGGTGCGAATCAACCTTCGCTATCGCGGCGAAGACCAGCCGACCGAAGTGAGCGGCGCGGCCCTGATCAACTCCACCGGCATTCAATACGACTGGCGTCGGGTGGATCGAGCCTTGCCAAAACAGTTGCTGGCACGCGGCCTGATTCAGCCGGGGCCTCTGGCGCTGGGTATTGCGGCGGATGCGGGAGGCGCGGTGCTGGATGCGGAAGGACACGTGTCCGACCGCCTGTTCGCCATGGGCCCGCCGTTGCGTGGCCTGTGGTGGGAGAGCACCGCTGTGACCGATGTGGCGTTACAGGCAAAGGCATTGGCGGCGCGGTTGGTGGCAAGTTACAACCCCTGAAGGCACTCTGCTGTCCGCTCCAGCGCGCAGAACCTTCAGTCCTGATCCAGCAGGCGCGGACCGGCGCCGCTTTGCCCCAGACTGTCGCCCCAGTTGCGCAGCGGGCAGGCCTGCATGGACAGGCAACCGCAGCCGATGCAACCGTTGAGCTGATCGCGCAGGGCGGTCAGGCGATTGATGCGCTCATCGAGGTCGCTTTTCCAGCGTTCTGACAGCCGCGTCCAGTCTTCGAGGCTGGGCGGGCGATCCTGGGGCAGCGTTTGCAGCGCGGCCTGGATGGTCGCCAATGGAATACCCAGGCGCTGCGCGGTCTTGATCAGCGCCACCCGACGCAACACGTCGCGGGGATAGCGGCGCTGATTGCCGGCGTTGCGCTGGCTGCTGATCAGCCCCTTGGCTTCGTAGAAGCGCAGCGCGGTAATCGCAACGCCGCTGCGTGCCGAAAGTTGGCCTACAGTGAGTTCCCGGGCGAGATGCGGGGAGTCGGTGGTGCGCATTGCCGTTCCTTCAGTAGCAAGTTGAGTCGCAGGAGATGCTTGACCTCCAGTTAAGTGGAGGTTTTACCCTGCACGGCATCGGTTCGCAACAGGCAATACGGCGCAAGAAACGTCGTTTGTGTGAATGGCGAAGCAGCATCCAGTCCAGCGACATCAGTCATCAGTGGAGAGCGTTCATGACGTCACGAGACTCAAACCTTCCTTTCAGTCAGTTCGTCGAGTTTGTGGTTGACCCGCGCCATCAAGCCGGTCTGGTGGCGGCTCTTAACGAGCGCTTCGAGCGCATCACCCGAACCTATCAAGGCTTCATCCGTGCCAGCGTGCAGGTGAGCGAGGACCGCGGGCGTGTGCTCAGTCATGTGCTGTGGCGCTCGAGAATGGACTGTGAAAAAGCGCTGGAGAATGCCGAGCAGGGGGAAGGGGATCTGTGGGCGATGATCCGCACGCACCGAGCCACGGCGATGACGTTCAATGCCTATGAGCTGGTGGGGGAAACGCTCGGGCCGCGTTGATAAGGCATGGTTCGTCGGTTCTGTAGCACGGCTTGCTGCGGCGACGTCCCTGGGATCGCTACTATCGGCAAGCCGTGCTGCTGTAGAAGCCGCGTTTGCGCAGGTTCCTCATGTGGCGGGAACCGAAGCTCGCTTCAAACCGACAACTGCATCATCCGGTCACCCTGCAGTTGCTCGCCTGGACGACGTTTGTTCACGGCCAGTTCACCGATTTTGATCAGTCGCGCACGAATGACATTGCGGCTCAGACCCAGCAGTTGCGCGGTATGCACCTGGTTGTAGTGACTGAAGCGATAGGCCGCCCGCAACAGCGCGTCTTCGACTTTTTCATGCAGGGCGCCGGCCTGTTCTTCGAACAGCTTCTGAAAGGCCCGGGCGAGCAGGGCGTCGGTGGAGTCGTCGACCACCACTGACGACTCTTCCTGACGCTCCAGACGCAGGTTCGACAGGCGCAGGTCGCTGGCCTGAATCACGCCATTACGGCAGATCAACAGCGTGTGATGAATGACGTTTTCCAGCTCACGGATGTTGCCCGGCCAGCTGTAGGTGCGCAGCTTGTGCTCCGCGTCACTGCTGATTTGAGTGGGTCCGCAGCCCAGACGCTGGCTATAGACATCGATAAAGTGGCGGGTCAGCGGCATGATGTCGCCAGGCCTTTCACGAAGTGTGCTCAGTTCCAGATTGACCACGTTCAGACGATAGAACAGGTCCTCGCGGAAATGCCCGGCGTTGATCGCGCGCTCCAGTTGCACGTTGGTGGCCGCCAGTACGCGCACGTTGATCGGCGTGCTTTTGCGCGAGCCCAGGCGCACCACTTCACGCTCCTGCAGCACGCGCAGCAGCTTGACCTGGATGGCCATGGGCAGATCGCCGATTTCGTCGAGGAACAGCGTGCCGCCATTGGCTTCCTCGAACCAGCCGGCCTTGGCGGTCAGGGCTCCGGTGAAAGCGCCTTTCTCATGACCGAACAGCTCGGCCTCCACCAGGGATTCGGAGAAGGCGCCGCAGTTCACCGCCACGAAGGGCTGATGACGACGACCGCTCAGATTGTGGATATGACGCGCCACCAGCTCCTTGCCGGTGCCGGTTTCACCGATGATCAGCACACTGGCATCACTGGGCGCGACCTGTTGCACGTGCGCCAGCAGTGCCTGGGATTTGGGGTCTTCGAACACCTGCGCGGTGGCGCGGATCGAGGTAGCCAGAGCCGGCGAGGGCGGTAACGTCAGTAGCTGCATGGGAGGCACTTGTGGTTGAAGCGGAACGCTGGCGGTCATGTAGGGATTCCTTGTCGCGGAGGGAGATTACCCGTCTCCCAGGCGCCGCGTTGTCACACGGCAAACGGGGTTCGTCTGTAGGAGCGTGCTTGCCTGCGATTGCGATGTGTCTGTGCCGAATACGTGACTGTCAGACCGCAACCGCGAGCGAGCGCACTCCTGCAGGGGTGCGCAATGGCTGTATTACTTCTGCGGCGGCAGATCGTTGGCGATCATCTCGCCGAACGGGCCGGTCAGGTTGGTGATGCCACGCCCGGCCAGGCTGCGATACGGCTCAGGCAACAGCGGGAAAACCAGCTCGGCGAAGCGGTAGGCTTCTTCCAGGTGCGGGTAGCCGGAGAAGATAAAGCTCTCGATGCCCAGATCCGCGTATTCCTTGATCCGCGCGGCGACTTCTTCCGGGTTGCCGACCAGGGCAGTACCTGCGCCGCCACGCACCAGGCCGACGCCGGCCCACAGGTTCGGGGCGATTTCCAGGTTGTCGCGGCGACCATCATGCAGCGCGGCCATGCGGCGCTGGCCTTCGGAGTCGAAGCGGGAGAAAGATTTCTGCGCGGCGGCGATGGTTTCATCGCTGATGTGCTCGATCAGGGTATCGGCGGCTTTCCATGCCTCTTCGCTGGTTTCACGCACGATCACATGCAAACGAATCCCGAACTTGACGGTACGGCCATTGCGCGCGGCGCGTTCGCGGATGTCGGCCAGTTTTTCGGCGACAGCGGCAGGCGGTTCGCCCCAGGTCAGGTACACGTCGACCTGCTCGGCGGCCAGCTCGTGAGCGGCCTCTGAAGAACCGCCGAAGTACAGCGGCGGGTAGGGCTTCTGGATCGGCGGGTACAGTGCCTTGGCGTTCTGCACTTTCAAGTGCTTGCCTTCGAAGTCAACGGCTTCGCCTTGCAGCACGCGGCGCCAGATCTGGAGGAATTCATCGGTGACTTCGTAGCGCTCGCTGTGACTCAGGAAGCTGCCGTCGCCGCGGTTTTCGTCAGGGTCGCCGCCCGTGACGACGTTGATCAGCAGACGCCCGCCAGACAGGCGATCCAACGTGGCCGCCATGCGCGCGGAAACGGTCGGCGAGATGATGCCCGGACGAATAGCTACCAGATAACGCAGACGCTCGGTCAGCGGCACCAGCGCTGAGGCGATCACCCAGGAGTCTTCGCAGGAACGACCGGTCGGGATCAACACGCCGTGATAACCCAAATCATCGGCAGCCTGGGCCACTTGCTTCAAGTAATTGAGTGTGACCGGGCGGGCGCCTTTGGCAGTGCCCAGAAAATGGCCGTCGCCGTGTGTCGGTAGAAACCAGAAAACATCCATGAGAAATCCTTCGAGCAGAATCGGTGGCTTTTGGAATAAGTCGGCTATTTATAGAGGTTGTGATTTATTCCGTAAAAGAACTGAATTCCATATTTTTAGACCGATTGGAGATATGCCTGTATTTACGTTTTGAAACGTGTGGTCTGACGTGATGATATTCTGCCGATCACTCGGGCGCGCTCGGTCTGGGCGCATCGCACGACTACTGTGTGTCGGTCGGTACATGCGTCACAGACACGCCGCAATCACGGGCAAGCGCGCTCCTACAGGTGTCGCATCAGTCCCTACAAAAAGAAGCCGCATGACCTCAAAAAAAGAAGTGGCACCCCTCCCCGAAGACCTGCGGGTGTTTCTCACCGTGATCCGCAAGGCCGGCTTCGCCGCCGCCGCTGATGAACTCGGGTTGTCGCCTGCCTACGTCAGCAAACGCATCCAGATCCTCGAATCCACCTTGGCCACCCGCCTGTTGCACCGCACCAGTCGCAAGGTGGCGCTGACCGAGGACGGCGAGCGAGTGCAGCGCTGGGCAGTGCGGATTCTCGAGAATTTCCAACTGCTGCATGACGAGCTGTCCGACGCCCATTCAGCGCCACGCGGCAAGCTGCACCTGTGCAGTTCCTTCGGCTTCGGCCGCAATCATGTGGCCCCGGCGATCTCTAAACTGGCCGAGGCGTACCCTGAGCTGGAAGTGCGTCTGGACCTGTTCGACCGGGTGGTGGATATCGTCAGCGAAGGCTTCGATCTGGAAATCCGCGTGGGCGATGACATTCCCGGCCAGCACATCGGCCGTCAGTTGGTAAGCAATCGGCGGGTACTTTGCGCGGCCCCGGATTACCTCGCCCGGCGCGGCACCCCTCGGGAACTGTTGGATCTGGCACAGCACGATTGCCTGGTGCTCAAGGAGCGCGACAACGCGTTCGGCATCTGGCACGTGGAGCGCGATGGCGTTCAGGAAACGGTGCGGGTGAGCGGGCCGCTATCGTCCAACAGCGGCGAAATCGTCCTGCAGTGGGCGCTGGACGGGCGAGGGGTGCTGCAGCGCTCGCTGTGGGACGTCAAACCTTTTCTGGAGCAGGGCCGGCTGGTCCAGGTGCTGCCGGAATATACCGAAAGCGCCAATGTCTGGGCGGTATACCCGACGCGGCTGGCCAATTCAGGGAAGTTGCGGGTGTGCGTGGAGTTTCTGCAGGCGCATTTTCAGGGGTTGTCGTTGTAGCTCAGCCACCCGACGTCCCAGCAGGCGCTCACGAGCCGGGCGAGGCAGCGATCGGCTGCGCAGCAGTCGTAAAACCTGCGACCTGCGACCTGCGATGTATCTGGCAGCCCGCGTGCAGAAGTTTTCCTGCCGCTGCGCCTCAGATCGCGGTCTCGCCCGGCTCGTGCGCTCCTACAGGAATCCAGGGTCGATCTAATCCATCGATGATCAAACCCACCCGCGATCCCGCGTCAGTCAAAGCCACGGATTCTGTGCCAGATGCTGCTGCTCGAACGCCAGAATCTGCTCACGCTTCTGCAATGTACTGCCAATCGCATCCAGCCCCAGCAACAGCGCGTCTTTCCTCAGCTCATCGATCCTGAACGGCATGACCCGGCCATCCTGCAAACGGATTTCCTGCGCCGGCAGGTCCACGGTGATCTGCGCGCTGTCCGCCTGGCTGACGATCCGCCCCAACGCCTGAACCTGGACTTCTTCCAGCACGATGGTCAGCACGCCGTTGCGTTGGCAGTTGTCGTAGAAAATACCCGCGAAGCTGCTGCCAATCAGCGCCTGGATGCCCATTTGCTTGAGGCCCCAAACCGCATGCTCGCGGCTCGATCCGCAGCCAAAGTTTGGCCCGGTCACCAGGAATTTGGCACCCTGCCAGCCTGGCTGATTGAGGATGAACTCCGGGTTCGGCTCGCCCGAAGGTAAAAATCGCAGGTCGAAGAACAGGCCGCGATCCAGCCCAGTGCGGTCGATACCCTTGAGAAACTGTTTGGGCATGATCACGTCGGTGTCGATATTGGCGGCCAGCATCGGTGCGGCCTTGCCGCAAACCTGGATAAATGGCTGCATCT
Organism: Pseudomonas bohemica; assembly: GCF_002934685.1. Lineage (GTDB taxonomy): Bacteria > Pseudomonadota > Gammaproteobacteria > Pseudomonadales > Pseudomonadaceae > Aquipseudomonas > Aquipseudomonas bohemica. The sequence goes on along the minus strand of NZ_NKHL01000057.1, from coordinate 1,969 downwards.
TAGAAACTCCCTTGCAGGCTGCGAACATCGGTCAAACGCCCGGTAATGGCGGCCGCGGCAACCATCGCCGGGCTCATCAGATGAGTGCGCGCGCCTGCGCCCTGACGGCCTTCGAAATTGCGGTTGGTGCTCGACGCGCAGCGGTCGCCGGGGGCGAGCACGTCGTCGTTCATTGCCAGGCACATCGAGCAGCCCGACTGGCGCCATTCGAATCCGGCGTCACGGAAGATCGACGCCAGGCCCTCGGCTTCGGCCTGATCGCGCACGGCGGTAGAACCGGGGACGATCATCGCCCGCACATGCTCGGCCACGTGCTTGCCGCGCACCACGTTTGCGGCATCGCGCAGGTCTTCGATCCGGGCGTTGGTGCAGGAGCCGATGAAGGCGTGGCTGATGACGATATCGCTCAGCGGCATGCCCGCTTCGAGGCCCATGTAAGTCAGGGCGCGGCGCATGTCCTGACGCAGGATCGGATCGGCGATGGCTTGCGGGTCAGGCACGCTGCCGTTGATCGCTGCCGCCTGATCGGGGCTGGTGCCCCAGGTGACCATGGGTTGCAGGTCGCGGGAATCGAGCTGGATTTCGCAGTCAAATACCGCACCCGGATCGCTACGCAGCTGCTTCCAGCTGGCGATGGCGCGCTCCCACAATTCACCCCTGGGCGCGCGGGGCTTGTCCTTGAGGTAAGCGAAGACCTTCTCGTCCGGCGCCATGAACGCGCCACGTGCGCCGGCTTCGACGGCCATGTTGCAGATGGTCATGCGCGCTTCGACGCTCAGGGCCGAGAGGGTCGAGCCGGTGAATTCGATGGCGTAGCCGGTCGCGCCCGACGCGCCGATCTTGCCGATCAGGGCCATGATTACGTCCTTGGACGTCAGCCCCTTCGCGAGGTCGCCGTCAACGGTCACGCGCATGGTTTTCAGGCGTTTGTAGACCAGCGTCTGCGAGGCAAGCAGGTGTTCGATTTCCGAGGTGCCGATGCCAAACCCAAAAGCGCCCAGCGCGCCATAAGTGGTGGTGTGGCTGTCCCCTGCAGCGATGACCATGCCCGGCAGGATGAAGCCCTGCTCGGGAGCGATGACGTGTTCGATGCCCTGGCGCTTGTCGAGCACGTCGAACAGCTCGATGCCGAATTTTTCGCAGTTGTCGGCCAGGTAAGAGACCTGCAAGGCGCCGCCCGGATCAGACATGGCGGCGACCCGCCGCGGCGCCGTGGGATTGACGTGATCGACCACCGCCAGCGCGGATTGCGGACGCCACACATCGCGCCCGGCCTCACGCAGACCGCTGAAGGCCTGAGGGCTGGTGTATTCATTGATCACCTGACGGTCGATGTAGAGCAGGACATGGCCCTGGTCATCGAGCTTGCACACGGTATGCGAGTCGATGTGTTTGTCGTACAGAGTTCTCGTTGGCGTGGGTCTTGTGGAGATCATCAGGGCGCTCACTTGAAAGAAATCACGGCCAGGCAGGCTGTCGTCAACATCTTAGGCGTGCCAAGGTGACCATCAATGGTCGAACAGTGAGGGCTTGAGACATGGATCGTGTTCGATGGCGGATGCATAGCCATTCGGGTTGAGCCCCAAATCGGCAGATCGACTCGAACCCTTTAGGGGACGTCGGAGGTTACGACGGCAGCGAACGG
>NZ_NKHL01000057.1:0-314 GCF_002934685.1 Pseudomonas bohemica | reverse complement strand
GTGAAAGGTGAGGTGTCTGATCCACCGCCTTCGCGGCTGTCGCACAGCTCCAGCAGCTCCCACAGGTACAGCGCCAATCTTCAGGCCCTGATCCTGCTTTGCTTTGGTCGCCCAAGATATCGCGCAAACAAAGCGGTAGGCGCACTACAAGGGATTGTGTAAATGCGCAAAATCCCGGTCCGACTCAGAACCTGTAGGAGACGTCGGAGGTTACGACGGCAGCGAACGCGGTGGGTCAGTGAAAGGTGAGGTGTCTGATCCACCGCCTTCGCGGCTGTCGCACAGCTCCAGCAGCTCCCACAGGTACAGCGCCA
>NZ_NKHL01000037.1 GCF_002934685.1 Pseudomonas bohemica | reverse complement strand
CAAGAGCTACGCAGCCATGGTCACGCTGGCCTGCAGCCTACGTTGTATGCGGCAATACTTTTCGTACAAAACCTAGAAACGCTTCGCATGGACTTGCCCTATTCGTGAGCAAGCTCACCCCCACAGTTTTAATAAATCTGCACTCACAATCTTCACCAAGCAGCTTGCGCAGCCTGCGTCTGTCACCGAGGTCAATCAAGTCGGCTGAGGATTGAGACTCGCTGCCATGTGAAGGCTATGCGCCGTACCTGTGGGAGTGAGCTTTGCTCACGAATGCTGACTTTCAAGCGCTAGAAATGCTTCGCCTGGACTTGCCCTATTCGTGAGCAAGCTCACCCCCACAGTTTTAATAAATCTGCACTCACAATCTTCACCAACTTGTAACGCTTACTACTCCTGATCGTCATTGCTTCCCGCCACTCTGTACTCCCGCACACGCAATGGGAGACAGGATATGCCTCGGCACTACGATGACTCGCAGCAGCACAGCACCTCCAGCGCCAAGACCCGCCGTCAGCAGGAAGACCAGCGCCGCATGGCGTTCAGGCGCGCGATTGAGACCTACTCGGAAGAAAGGCGGCTGAATCAGGAACTCTCCGATTACCTCGATGCGACCTCCGCCAACTTCTGGCAGAGCGCTAGCGCGTCGGAAGATGCCCGTCAAAGCGTGCGACCAGCTCGGTAATCTGTGCCCGCTCGGTGCGAATGAACGCAAGGAAAGCGTGAGCGACCGGCGACAGACGTTTATCCCGCGCCTGTACGACGCACCAGCTTCGATACAGCGGCAACTCGGCCACTGGCAGTTCTTTCAGCGTGCCGGTGGCCAGTTCCAGGCTCAGCGCATGCCTGGTCAGCAGGGCCACGCCCAAGCCTGCCACTACGCATTCACGCTGCGCTTCGGCTGACGACACTTCCAATGAGTGCTCGAAGTGAATGCGCTTCTCCTTGAAATACTCCTCACATGCCTTGCGCGTGCCCGAGCCTTGTTCGCGAATGACCAGAGTATGGCCTTCAAGGTCTTTCAGCGTGAGGTTGGGCAGAAACGATAACGGGTGATCCGGCCGCGCCACCGCAACGATCGGATTATTCAGAAAGGGTAAAAACTCCAGCCCCATGTCCTGCGGGACCATCGACATGACCACCAAATCGTCCCGATTGTCCGAGAGCCGTCTGATGACTTGAGCGCGGTTTACCACAGTAAGATTGAGCATAACGTCTGGATATTGGTGCTTAAAAGCGGCAAAAAGGTGCGGAACGAAGTATTTGGCACTGGACTCGATCGCCAGCTTCAATTGTCCTTGAAGCGAGCCCTGCATGTCCGACAGTTGCATGTCGAGGTTTTCCAGGCGCCCGAAAATATCTCGACTGGCCAGCTGCAACGCTTCGGCGGCTTCGGTTAGGTAGAGCTTTTTACCGACGTACTCGAACAACGGTTGGCCAATCAGCTCTTCCAACTGACGAATCTGTAGGCTGACCGCCGGTTGTGTGAGCGACATTTCCTCAGCCGCACGGCTGTAGGAACGCAGATCGCAAACCTCATTGAAGATTCGCAACTGACGCAACGTCATACGCATCAATGACTTACGCAATTTGACGCTACTCCAAAAAATATCGAAGCAATGACTATAAGGTTTTACTTATGTTTAACCCAATTTTTACTCATTTTTGTTAATTACTGATTCGGAATAGGGTGGCTCCATCTGCGAGGCAACATGCTGTAACGGTGTGTCGCGCCGTACTGACCGGGGTTTCCGGTCCGTCTGCTCATCGGTCGAGGAAATGCCAGTGATAACAAAAATCCTGATCGCCAACCGCGGAGAAATTGCTGTCCGAATTGTGCGCGCTTGCGCCGAAATGGGCATCCGCTCGGTTGCGATCTACTCCGACGCGGACCGCCATGCGCTCCACGTAAAGCGTGCGGATGAGGCTTACGGCATCGGTTCCGAGCCGCTGGAGGGTTATCTGAACCCGCGCAAGTTGGTGAACCTGGCTGTGGAAACCGGTTGCGATGCATTGCACCCCGGTTACGGCTTTCTCTCTGAAAACGCAGAACTGGCGGAGATTTGCGCCGAACGTGGCATTAAGTTCATCGGGCCATCCGCTGAAGTCATCCGCCGCATGGGTGACAAGACCGAGGCCCGGCGCAGCATGATCAAAGCCGGTGTGCCGGTCACACCCGGCACCGAAGGCAACGTTGCCGACATCTCCGAGGCATTGGTGGAAGGCGATCGCATCGGTTACCCCGTGATGCTCAAAGCCACGTCTGGTGGTGGCGGTCGCGGGATTCGTCGCTGCAACAGCCGGGAAGAACTGGAGCAGGCGTTTCCTCGGGTCATTTCCGAAGCGACCAAGGCATTCGGCAAGGCCGAAGTCTTCCTCGAAAAATGCATCGTCAATCCCAAGCATATCGAAGCGCAGATCCTCGGAGACAGCTTCGGCAACGTCGTGCACTTGTTCGAGCGCGACTGCTCGATCCAGCGGCGTAACCAAAAGCTCATCGAGATCGCCCCCAGCCCTCAACTGACCCCGGAACAGCGCGCTTATATCGGCGACCTATCGGTGCGCGCGGCCAAGGCCGTGGGTTACGAGAACGCTGGCACCGTGGAGTTTCTGCTCGCCGAGGGCGAGGTGTACTTCATGGAGATGAACACCCGGGTGCAGGTGGAGCACACCATCACCGAAGAGATCACCGGCATCGACATCGTTCGCGAGCAGATCCGCATCGCCTCTGGCCTGCCGCTCTCGATCAAACAGGAAGACATCATTCACCGCGGTTTCGCGTTGCAGTTCCGCATCAACGC
>NZ_NKHL01000121.1:382460-574247 GCF_002934685.1 Pseudomonas bohemica | reverse complement strand
CAAAGTTTCCTTTGCAACTTCAACCACTTGCGCCTCGTTCGACTTGCCGTCTCACGTCAGCGGGAGGCGAATTCTACAGCATTACAACCTGCTGTCAACCCCTTCCTCATCGCTGTCGATTCAAGTCGCTGAACCGAGGCGCTTCCTCGCTGCTTACTTCGTCCAACTCTTTGATTACCAAGGAGTTTTCCGTTTCGTCTGCGCCGGAAGTGGGGCGAATTATAGAGAGATTCAGAGGGGCGTCAAGCACTTATGTTGGATTTCTTAAAAATCGATTCAAATCAATAAAACTGCGCAATATATTGCTCATCGACCATTTCTTCAGCATCATTGCGCTCCACCTTTATTGCCCCACCTGCCCTCCGGATCCTGATCAAGCAATGAACGCAAAACAATGCAGCCTGGCTTCGGCCCTCCTTCCTGTTGGCATGCTGCTGATAGCCATGACATCCGTACAGACCGGCGCATCCCTGGCCAAGTCGCTGTTCCCCCTCGTAGGCGCACAAGGCACCACCACCTTGCGCCTGATTTTCGCAAGCATCCTGATGATTGTACTCCTGCGCCCGTGGCGTACGACCTTCACGGCCAGCTCGCTGCGCACGGTGCTTATATATGGCGTCGCACTGGGCGGGATGAATTTCCTCTTCTATATGGCTATCCGTACTATCCCGCTCGGGATCGGCGTTGCACTGGAGTTCACCGGGCCGCTGGCAATTGCTCTGCTGCACTCACGCAAGATTATCGACGTCATCTGGATAGTCCTGGCCGTGACCGGCCTGGCCTTGCTGATCCCCATGGGCAAGGCGGACACGCTGGATCTGACCGGCGCGCTGTACGCACTGGGTGCCGGTGTCTGCTGGGCGGCCTATATCATGTTCGGACAGAAAGCCGGGGCCGATCACGGTGTGCAGACTGCCGCGCTTGGCGTAATGATCGCAGCCATTTTCATCGCGCCCATTGGCGTAGCCCATGCGGGAAGCGCTCTGCTCGACCCGGCATTGATTCCGGTGGCGCTTGGCGTGGCGGTTCTCTCGACCGCACTGCCCTACAGTCTGGAAATGATCGCGCTGACCCGAATGCCGGTTCGCACTTTCGGCACGTTGATGAGCATGGAGCCTGCCGTTGGCGCGTTGTCCGGCCTTGTGTTCCTGCAAGAAAGCCTGTCACTGACCCAATGGCTGGCCATCAGCGCGATCATCGTCGCCTCGGCCGGTGCAACCCTCACCATGCGCCCGGAAGCAGTCACCCTCGTGCCATCCGATTGAGGTGTATTTTTCGTCGGTTACACGATGTCACTAGCATTTGTAACGCTGTTGCGCCATGTTACGCCCGGGCCCTCTCCACGGCGGAGTTTCATCTGGACGGGCATGGCTGTTGGCTTCACGCAAGCGAGCGAATTCAAGGCTAGAGACTGAGCGGTGAACCCGGTCAGGTAAGGAAAGGAATGAAGTACATTTTAATAATGCTGGCAGTCCTGTCCGTCGCCGGGTGCGCGGCCACTTCCAAGCCGGTCAAAAGCAAGCGCGGTCTGCATATCAACTGCTCCGGTCTGTCGTCCTCATGGGACCAGTGCTACCAGATGGCGACCGATTCATGCGAGTCGAAGCAATATCGAGTCATCGCCAAATCCGGTGACGCTGCAGAGGATCCAAGCGAGTTCCCATTGGGGCTCAACCCAGCCGGCTACACCAGTCGAAGCATGATTATCGTCTGCAAGAAGCCATCCAACCCGTAATTGCCGCTTCAGAGGTCTGCCGAAACAGCAGATCATGGTCGACCCTCCCCGCCTGCTTATCAAAAGCAGGCGCCACGCCTTTCATGTCTGCCCTATCCCTTCTATATATATGCCCACGTGAATCTGCCACGTCCGCCATTGATATGCATTCTGGATCGACATCACCATGAGCCGATTCACCCGGAGGACGCACCGAAGCGCCTGAACTGACGTGCGTCAGGCAAATGGCCGCTCAACGAAGGAAAGGCTATGGCTGTCGACTCGAATAACAAGAAGGTGGCTCTGGTGATCGGCGGCGCCTGAAGACTTCACACAATAAGGAAACGACACCGCCGCCTCGAAAGCGGCGATGTCGCCGGGCACTATCAGACCGCTGCGGTGCGCGTCTCAAGCCAGGCCAGCGCGGCGCCTTCAAGCAATGGGGTCAAGCGTTGTTTGACGTGCGCATGGTAGTCGTTCAGCCACTCACGCTCCTCGTTCGTCAGCAGGCTGACCTCCAGGCAACGGGTGTCGATCGGGCACAGGGTCAGGGTTTCGAATTTGAGGAACTCACCAAACTCGGTCTTGCCTGCTTCCTGGTTGATAACCAGGTTTTCGATCCGCACACCCCACTGTCCCGGGCGGTAGGTGCCCGGTTCGATGGAGGTGATCATCCCCGGCTGCATCGCAGTCTGAGGCGTCGCCGGCGCCTGGTAGGCAATGACCTGCGGACCTTCGTGCACATTGAGGAAGTAGCCCACGCCGTGCCCGGTGCCATGACCGTAGTTGACGCCCTCGGCCCAGATCGGCGCGCGGGCAATGGCGTCCAACAAGGGTGACAGAATGCCTTTCGGAAAATGAGCACGAGACAAGGCGATCACACCCTTGAGTACTCGCGTGCAATCGCGTTTCTGCTCTGCGGTCGGGGTACCGATCGGCACCATCCGGGTAATGTCGGTGGTGCCGCCCAGGTACTGGCCGCCGGAGTCGATCAGCAGCAGGCCATCGCCTTCGATCTGCGAATGCTCTGCTTCAGTAGCACGATAGTGCGGCATTGCACCGTTGCCGTTGAAGCCGGCAATGGTGGCAAAGCTCTGGGAGATATAGCCAGGACGTCTGGCCCGTGCGGCGCTGAGTTTTTCGTCGACGGTCAATTCACTGACACGCTCGTTGCCCAGCGCTGAATCCAGCCAGGCGAAGAATTCGCATAATGCCGCACCGTCCTGCTCCATCGCCTGACGAATGTGCTGTGCATCCGCTTCGCTTTTCTGTGACTTGAACAAGGTGGTGGGATTGAGGCCTTCGACCAGGGTCACTTCGCTGTCCAGATAATCGAGCAGGCCACAGGTAACGCGAGCCGGATCGATCAGCAGTCGGGCATCGCGAGGGACTTCACGTAGCGCGGCACCGATACCGGTGTACTCGCGCAAGGTGATGCCTTCGCTTTCGAGGGTTTTGCGCAGAGCCGGGCTCACCTTCTCGGGCGCGACGAACAGGCTCACGCTATCAGGGCCGATCAATGCGAAGGAAATGAACACCGGATTGTAGGAAACATCTTCGCCGCGCAGGTTAAACAACCAGGCGATGTCGTCCAGCGTCGCAAGAAAATGCCAGTCGGCGCCGCGCTCGGCCAGCACGCCGCGCAAGCGGGTCATTTTTTCAGGACGGGATTGAGTCGCCTGGGGCGCGACGTGCTCATAAATAGCCTGGGTCGGCAGTGCTGGACGATCGTTCCAGAGCTCGGTCAGCGGATCGAGGTCGGTACGCAGTCGCGCGCCACGTGCATAAAGGTTGCTGGCCAGGGTGCGCGAGGACGCCACCGCCAGCACCGCGCCATCCACCGCCACCACGAATTCGGCCTTGGCCTGATCGGCCAGCCATTCCAGCGGCCCCGGTTGGCCCGGCTGCAGCTTGACCAACTCGATGCCGCTGCCAGCCAGCTCCTTGGTCGCCTGCTCCCAATAGCGGCTGTCTGCCCATACGCCAGCGAAGTCTGGCGTCACGATCAACGTTCCTACCGAACCATGGAAACCCGAAAGCCACTGGCGACCTTGCCAATAGCCCGGCAGGTATTCAGACAGATGAGGGTCGGCCGATGGCACCAGCCAGGCATCGATACCTTCACGACTCATCAGGGCGCGTGCCTGCGCCAGGCGTTGCGCCACCACTCCACTGGTTTTCGACTGCGTATTCATTGAATCTCCTGCTGACCCGAAAGGTTTGCGTCGCACCGGCAGATAATGGAGGACGTATCGGTCCGGATCAACCGCACGGCGCAGAGCCAGGAAGTGGGCGCCGGCGAAGAGAAGCTGTTACGCCTCAAATGTCGGCACATGGCCGACATTCGGTACTGCAATAAGTTTCAGCAGCCCCTGATTCCTTATCAAAAACCTTCAAGTTAAAGACTGACAACCAAGTTCGATACAACTGTAATAACAACTTTACACACGCTCGCTGGATTAGTTCCCCGCGCATCAATAAATATTGTCGTAACTGTGTTCAATTAATTCGCGCCATAAAACCGCTCCCCCTCCGTACGCCTGATTTCTGACGTTGGAAAAATGTCCTTTGGCTGTTTTCATTCCAACGAAGGGTCCGTTTTTGCGACCGTACAAAAGCGTCAGCGCACCGTGATAGGGCAATGATGGTTTTTTGACTGCTATATAAATCAATAGGTTACGAATATGAATATTCCGGTTATCAAAAATTTAACAGAATGTTGGCGAAATAATTTGACAGAAAGTCCCCAGCCGTCGATATATATGCCTGTCCAATGTTTTCCTGTTTTAGCAGCGTAGCCACAGAGCTACGCGTCGAAGACATTCAGACTTTCATCACTCTGTATTTGCCAACGAAGTTAACGACCGAAACGGTGTGCAGGTTGCGCCGGTGGGTATTTGTCGGCCGAAAGAAAATTTTCAAAATTGCTGAAAGTGCTCGGTAGGGCGGTAGCTTTGCCCAACGATTTACTTCAGCCCGGTTTTGAAAGACACGCAGCGTGAATAGAACAGCGAAAAGAACAGCAGGATCAGCAGATTCGGGCGGTAGCGTGCCTGAATCCTGATCGCCACCTGCTGTGTCCCCTTCACCCTCTTGAGAGGACGCGAGGCAATGCCTTTATCTTTCGACATGGATGAGCAGCTGGCCAAGCGCCTGGCTGATGAAATCGATACCAACGGCTTTGCGAAGCTGAGCGGCGCGGTCACTGAAGAGGATCTTCAGCAACTGCGCGCCTGGACGGACGAGCAAGCCAGCAAGCATCAGGGTGAATACTTCGCTTATCACGGTGAAGCAGCGCTGGGCGAAAGCCTGCTGGCCAGCTACTGGACAGATCCACGCTTCAAATCGCTGCTTGGGCGCCTCTACCGACATGCCGCACAGCATGACGCGCGCAGCGACCGGATCTTCCCGGTGCTGCGCTGCGTACAAGGCAACCAAGGCAAACGTGAATCCAACGCCTTCCACTATGACGCCAGCCTGGTCACCGCGCTGATCCCCGTGTTCATCCCGACCGAAGGTGAAGAACGCGGCGATCTGATGCTGTTTCCCAACATTCGCCGGGTGCGCTCGTGGGTGCTGTTCAACGTGATCGAGAAAGCCTTGCTGCAGAACAAGATCACCCGCGGCTGGATCATCAAAGGCATGCAGCGCAACTGGCTCAAGCCTTACGTCCTGCGCCTGGAGCCGGGCAACGTTTACTTCTTCTGGGGCTATCGCACGCTGCACGCCAATCAGCCGTGCGGCCCCAACGTCAAGCGCGCCACCGCGCTGCTCCATTTCGGTGACCCTCATACAGGAAGTCTGGCGACTCGGCTGATCCTCAGGATCAACCAGAGCCGAGCGCGACGAATGAGTAACAGGGCCGGTAACCAGCCCCCCGCTTCCACCCAGAGCTGAACCGGTTCGCACGCAGCGTTCCCCGTCTGCAAAGCATGACTGCCTGAAAAGCCCTAAAGATTTGCGTCAGAAATGGAGACTTCGATGATCAATGTAACAAAGACCTACCTGGGCGATATCGACAAGTTCAAGACTTACGTCGAAGGCATCTATGCGCGTGGCTGGCTGACCAACCACGGTCCACTGGTGTGTCAACTGGAGCAGCGCCTGAAGGACTATCTGGGCGTCAAGCACGTCATCCTCACCAACAACGGCACCCTCGCCCTGCAGGTCGCGTATCGCGCCCTGGGTCTGAGCGGCAGCGCAGTGACCACGCCGTTCAGCTTCGTGGCCACCAGCAGCTCACTGCAGTGGGAAGGCATTCGCCCGATCTTCGCCGATATCGATGCGCAGACCTGGAACATCTCCCCTGAGCACATCGAAAGCCGCATCGTTTCCGACACCACTGCCATCGTCGGCACCCACGTGTTCGGCAACCCGTGTGCGGTCGAGCGCATCGAAGAGATCGCCCGTCGGCGCAACCTGAAAGTGGTCTACGACGGCGCCCATGCCTTCGCCGTGCGTCACGCTGGCAAGTCGGTGCTCAACTGGGGCGACATCAGCACCCTGAGCTTCCACGCCACCAAGCTGTTCCACACCATTGAAGGCGGCGCGATCATCACCAACGACGACGAATTGGCGCGCCGGGTTCACCTGCTGTGCAACTTCGGCATCGTCGATGTCGACAAGATCGACGGCATCGGCATCAACGCCAAGCTCAACGAATTTTCTGCCGCGATGGGCCTGTGCATTCTCGACGACATCGAGAACATTCTTCAGGAACGCGCTGAAATTGCCCACCGCTACACCACGCGCCTGGGGGATTACGTCGATCTGCAAAAAGCCGAAGACGACAGCCAGCTCAACCACAGCTATTACCCCATTGCCGTGAGCGACGAACAACAACTGTTGCGCCTGCGCAGCGCCTTGAACACCAACGGCATCAACCCGCGCCGGTATTTCTATCCGTCGCTGGACACCCTCGAATACCTGCAACCGCAGGCGGCGCAAACCGCTTCGCGCTCCTTGAGCGAACGCGTGCTCTGCCTGCCGATCTATCCGGGCTTGAAGCTCGAGGATCAGGAACGAGTAATCGCCACCGTGATCGCCGAATGCAGTCCGGGCCATGCGCCGTATCAGGTACCGAACATGGCAAGCGCCATCTGAAACCTGGTATCGGCAATACGCTCACGCTCGGCTAGAAAGGACACACCATGCAAACCAAACGCTCAGTCATACGCAACACTGCGTTGAGCTATGCAGGACAGGCCTACACCCTGCTGGTGGGAATCCTGATCATGCCGTTCTACCTGGGCCACATGGGTGCCGAGGCGTATGGGCTGATCGGGTTCTTTTCGGTGTTGCAGGCCTGGCTGCAGCTGTTGGACGCAGGTCTGTCGCCGAGCCTGGTTCGCGCAGTCGCACACCAGCAAGGCGCCGAGGTGCAGGACTACCACTCAGGTCGTCTGCTGCGCTCGTTCGAACTGATCTTCGTGCCGCTGGCGGGCCTGTGCTGCCTGGCAATGATGGTCGGCAGCGACTGGATTGCCGTGCGCTGGCTCAATCCTAAAGAATTGTCGACCCAGACCCTGGTCGAGTGCATCAGCCTAATGGGCATCGTCATCGCGCTGCGGTTGTATTCGACGCTCTATAAAAGCGGTATTCAGGGCCTTGAACAACACGCCTGGCTGAACATCGCCAACGTCATCATCGCCACCCTGCGTTATTTCGGCGGGTTGTTCCTGGTGAGCACGATATCCAGCGACCCGGTGCTCTTCTTCGAATTTCAGGTGCTGGTGGGCGTGATCGAAACGCTGATCTTCGCCGCTCGCGCCTACCAGCAGATGCCGACGCCGTCGTGGCTGACCGGCTTTGACTGGCAACTGGTCAAGCCGATCATCCCGTTCGCGGCCAGCATGTCCGGCACGGCGGTGCTGTGGATCGTGCTGACCCAGATCGACAAGGTGCTGTTGTCCGAGTTGCTGCCGCTCAACGAGTACGGTTACTTCTCGTTGGTGGCGCTGATCACCACCGGGATCATGATGTTGAGCAACCCATTGGCGCAGACGCTGTTGCCGCGCCTGACCGTGCTGATGGCCGAAGGGCGTCGCGATGACATGCACAAGCTGTTTCTGGCGGCCAACCGTTTTGTCTGCACGTTTCTGTTTCCGCTGGCGGCGCTGATTGCGCTGCACGCCCACGAGATGGTCTACGCCTGGTCCGGCGATGAACCGGCCGCGCAATGGAGTCGCTCGATCCTGCCGTGGTACTCGCTGGGCAGCGCGATCATGGCCGTCAGCGCGTTTCAGTTCTATCTGCAATACGCCTACGGGCAGATGCGTCTGCATGTCTGGTACAGCGTCGTATCGGCGCTGATCACGGTGCCGGCGATGTTTCTGGCGATTCATTACTACGGGGCCATGGGCGCCGCGATCGCCTGGTTCGTCCTGCGCGTGGTGTCGTTCGCCATCTGGCCGACCATCGTGCATCAGCGACTGGCACCGGGGATTCACGGCATCTGGCTGCGCGACATCATCCGCATCTGCGTGATGACCGGCGTAGGCCTGGCGATCAGCGAGCCGGTGTTGCGCATGATCGCCGATGGCGACCGTTTCAATACGTTCAAGGGTCTGGCCGTCAGCGGCCTGATCACGCTGATGGTGGTAGCAGCGAGCTACAAGCCACTGGTGACGAAAATTTCCGTCTTGTTCAGCAAACCCAGTCTCTAGCACAGAGACTTTCATCCCGAGAGCACAGCCATGGATGCTATTAGCAAAAAGACGAGCACCTCGCCGTCCGCCGCACCCCTGGTCAGCATCGTCTGCCCAGCCTACAACCAGGAAGCCTACGTCGCTCAGACGCTGGAAGGTTTTCTGATGCAGCAAACGACGTTCGACTTCGAAATCCTGGTCAACGACGACGCCTCCACGGATGGCACGGCCCGCGTCATCGCCGATTACGTCAAGCGCTACCCGACACTGATCCGGCCCTTCTATCACGAGACCAACCAGTACTCGCAAGGCAATCCGTCAGTGCCGCGACTGTTCGGCGAAGCACGGGGGCGCTACATCGCGTTCTGCGAAGGTGACGATTATTGGACTGATCCGCACAAACTGCAGATCCAGGTGGACTTCCTCGAAAGCCATCCCGATTACGTGCTGACCTACCACGACGCCATCCCCTTCGATACCAACGGCGAGTATCCCGTGCAGCTGCAAGGCAAGCTGCGCGGCGATGCCACGGCGCTGGAATTGCAGAAGGCGCGGCCGATCTCGACGCTAACGACGGTGTTTCGCAACGTGTTCGATTCGCTGCCAAAGGAACTGGCTGCTGCGCCGCTCAACGATCTGGTCTGGTGGTCGCTGCTCGGGGCTTACGGTAAAGGCAAGTTCATGGCCGAGATCAAGCCCGCTGCCTATCGCCTGCATCCGGGCGGTGTGTTCTCCATGCGCTCCAACAAACGCAAGTTGCACATGGCGCTGCAGACCTCGGGCGCTTTGGCCAACTATTACAACCGCCTGGGCAACGACGAGCTGTACGAGTACTTCCTGATGGAACTGGTCGGCTACTCGCTCTCGGCCATCTCCCCCCAGCGCAAGGCTCAGACCCTGATGCAGGTCGGGCGCAACTTCAGCTTGAACATCGGCAAGAGACTGATGACGACCTTCAGCAAAGGTCATGTTCAGTAACGTTCTGGTGGTCTGCGTCGGCAATATCTGTCGCAGCCCCATGGCCGAAGCCATGTTCCGACAACGCGTGCACGACACGGGCATCGCGATTTCGTCGGCCGGCACTCACGCCATGCTCAGTTCAACCATGGACCCACTGGCCCGGGCCGTGTTGCAAGTCAACGGCGTCGACGCACACAAGCATCGAAGTCGGCAGATCGACCGACAGATGCTCTACGACGCGGATTTGATCCTGCTGATGGAGCACTGTCAGACGCAAAGCGTACTCAAGCTGGCCCCCGAGGTACGCGGCAAGACGTTTCTGATCGGCAAATGGCAACAAGCACTGGAAATAGCCGACCCCTACCGGCGCCCGAAACTAGCCTTTGAACAGACCTACGAGCAGCTTTCGCGTTGCGTCGACGACTGGCTTCCTTATCTTCAGTCAGGAGATCCAAGATAAATGACCGCTATGAACCGTACTTCCCTGGACGAGGTCCAGGACTCCCGGATCGATTTGGCGACTATCTTGCGCACACTTTTCGATCACAAAGGAATGATTGCATCGATTGTCGGTGTCTGCGTCCTGATTGGACTCACCTACGCCATCCTTGCCACGCCGATCTTTCAGGCCAACGCGATGATCCAGATCGAGCCGAAGAAAATCGGCATCGAAGGTCGCACCGAGGTCAACGCCAAACCGCTATCGGTTTCCCAGGCGACCACCGAGATCGAGCTGATCAAGTCCCGCGCAGTGCTGGGCAAGGTCGTCGAAGACCTCAAGCTCAACATCATTCAGAAGCCGAAATACGTACCCGGCATCGGCGGCTACATGGCCCGTCACTTCAAGCCCGATCACGAAGGCGAGCTGGCTTCGCCGTTGTTCGGCCTGGACAGCTATGCCTGGGGTGGCGAAAAAATCGACATCTTCCAGCTGGAAGTGCCTGACGCGTTGCTGGGCGACAAGCTGACCATGGTCGTCGACAAGCCTGACACCTTCAGCCTGTATGACGAAGACCACAATAAGCTGCTCAGCGGCCCGGTCGGTCAGACGGTCGAAGGCAGCGGCGTGAAGATTCAAGTGGCGGCGCTAAACGGCCGTCCTGGCACCGAGTTCACGGTCATCCGTCAACGCACCCTGACCTCGGCGCTGGATTATCAGGACCGTCTGAAAATCATCGAAGCGGGCAAGGATTCGGGCATCGTCTACTTGTCGATCCAGGATCCTGACCCGGCGCTCGCCAAGCGCATCCTCAACGAAGTCAGCCGTCTGTATGTGCGTCAGAACGTCGAACGCAGTTCGGCCGAAGCCGCCCAGCGCCTGGAGTTCCTGCGCTCGCAATTGCCTGCCGTACGCAAGCAGTTGGAGCAGTCGGAAATTGCCCTGAACAATTTCCAGATGGGCGCCAAATCGGTCGACCTGAGCGTCGAGACCAAATCGGTGCTGGACCAGGTGGTCAAGCTGGAAGGCACGTTGTCTGACCTGAAAATGAAACGGGTCGAGGTTGAGCGTCTGTACACGCCTGAGCACCCGACCTATCGCGCTCTGATGACCCAAATTGGTCAGGTCGAAGCGCAGAAAGCCGCGCTGCTGAAGAAAATCGAAGCCCTGCCGGCCGCGCAACAGGAACTGCTGCGTCTGAACCGAGATATGCAAGTCACCTCGCAGACCTACACCCTGTTGCTGGACAAGAGCCAGGAGCAGGACATTCTTCGTGCGGGCAGCATCGGCAACGTACGCATCATCGACAACGCCGACGCCAACGTCGAAGAGCCAGTCAAGCCGATGAGAAAAATCATCGTGCTGATCGCCGCCCTCGCCGGTCTGCTGCTGGCGGTGGCGACGGTGTTCGTGCGCCAGGCATTCTATCGCGGCGTCGACAACCCGGAAGTGATCGAAAACCTGGGGATGCCGGTCTACGCGTCGCTGCCATTTTCCCGTCAACAGGAACGCATGGACAAGGCGGGCCAGAGCCGCACAGGCAGCAAAGAGCCACGCCTGCTCAGTGTCAACGCGCCAACGGAACTGGCGATCGAGTCGTTGCGCAGTCTGCGTACCAGCTTGCATTTCGCCATGCTCGAAGCGCGCAACAACGTGCTGATGATTTCCAGCCCGACGCCGGGCGTGGGCAAGTCGTTCGTCTCCAGCAACCTGGCGGTGATCATTGCTCAGACCGGCAAACGCGTGCTGCTGATCGACGCCGACATGCGCAAGGGTTACCTGCACAAGGTGTTCAACCTGACACCCAAGCACGGCCTGTCCGACACGCTGGCCGCACGACTGAAAAGCATGGAAGTGATCAACCACACCGAAGTGCGTAACCTGGATTTCATTTCCTGTGGTTTCGCGGCACCCAACCCGTCGGAACTGTTGATGCATGACAACTTCAACAAGATGATCGGCGAACTATCGCCGCTGTACGATCTGGTGATCATCGACACCCCGCCGATCCTGGCTGTCACCGACGCCACGCTGGTGGGTCGCCAATCGGGCACCTGCCTGCTGGTTACCCGGTTCGGCCTTTCCACCGCCAAGGAAATCGAGGCGTGCAAGCGTCGCCTGATGCACAACGGCATCCTGATCAAGGGTGCCATCTTCAACGGCGTACTGCGCAAGGCGTCGACCGCCGACTACGACTGCGCCGCCTACGGGTATGACTACACCACCATTCGTAAATAAGCAGATACCCAGCGTCGCAGTAAAGGAGGCGTTCATGGCCAGGACCATTGCAGTGATGCAACCTTACCTCTTCCCGTACCTGGGTTACTTCCAGCTCATCGCCGCTGCAGACGTCTTCGTCCTGGGAGACGATCTGCAATATGTGCGCTCTGGCTGGGTCAACCGCAACCGTATTTTGCACAACGGTGACGCCCGACTGCTCAGCTTCCCGCTGAAGAAGGATCGGTTCGTGTTGCAGATCAATCAACGCCAACTGTGCGATCACTTCAGCGAGGAAGCCGAACGGCTGATTCGTCTGATTACCGAGAGTTACGAACAGGCGCCCTACTTCGCCCAGGTCATGCCGCTGCTCGAGCGCCTGATCCGTTTTCCGCAGCAGAACATTGCGCTGTATGCTGAACATGCGATCCGGGAAATGTGCGCTTATCTACACATCGTCACGCCGATCATGCGCAGTTCGGATCTGATTCTGGGCAGCCCGGCGGACAAGCAGGAACGCATCATCCGCATCGCTCACATCTTCGACGCGACGACATTCATCACGCCTGAGGGTGGATCGGTGATATATGACCGTGACCACTTCGCGCGTAATCGCTTGCTGGTACGGTTTTTCCGGATGGGTTCGGTGCAATACAGGCAGTTCGGCAAACCTTTCGTCGCCAACTTGTCAATTATCGATGTACTGATGTTCAACTGCATCGAACAGGTTCAGCAGTTGCTGACCCAGTACCAATTGGACAAGAACCCGCCCCCCGCCGAACCGGGGCTGTCGGCCCGGCCGACGCCACACCTCGAGCTTGTTTCTAACCCGTCGAACCGGATTGCAGTGGAGTGAAGAACGATGTCTCAAGCTGATAGCCCTTCCAGCAACCCAGCACGCTGGTACCTGATTCAGACCAAACCCCGCCAGGAAGGCCGGGCTCAGGAACATTTGCAACGTCAGCATTTCGAATGCTACCGACCGGTCAAGCATGGCGAGAAAAAACGCGGCTCACGCGGCGCGTCCGAAGAGGAGCTGTTTCCCGGCTACCTGTTCATTCGCATGGATCAGACCAACGACAACTGGTACCCGATCCGCTCGACCCGCGGCGTGGCGCGCATCGTGACCTTCGGCGGGATGCCGATTCCGGTGAAGGATGTCCTCATCGAGCAGATCCGCACGCGCCTGCTGGCGCCGTCGCCGAAAGTGGCCTTCCAGCAAGGCGAGGCCGTGCGCATCACCGCAGAGGGCTTCAATGACGTCGAAGCGATTTTCCTCGCGGCCGACGGCGATGAGCGCGCGGTTATCCTGCTCAACCTGTTGCAGCGCGAACAGAAAGTGACCTTGCCGGTCAGCAGTTTGACGCGGATGGAAGCGCGGGTTTGATCTGAAGCTTCTGATTTCCCCTGTCGGGACGCAACCCCCTGCGGGAGTGCGCTTGCTCGCGAAAGCTGATTTCGTGCCGCTGAAGATGCAGCGGATGTACTGACGCTTTCGTGAGCAAGCTCAATCCCACAGGTCAGGTTGGGCCGGTTGAAACACGTCGTTCCATTTTCTTCATACCCATCCGCCCGGGGCTGATGCTTTCAGCCTCTTGAACCCCTTTGCCCGGAAACTCACCATGACCCCGAAAACGACGCTGGTGACGCTCACCTATGGTGACCGTTTCAACTACTTGCACACGCTGGTCAGCCGTTCGCTGGAAAGCCCGTTGATCGATCGCGTGATCATTGTCAGCAACGCTTCGACCGCGCCGCTGGACACCCTGCGCCGCACCTGGCCGGATCAGGTCAGCGTCATCTACATGCATGAGAACACCGGTTCCGCCCGCGGGTATTCGGTGGGGATTCAGGCCGCACTGGATGCTGGTGCCGAGCATATCTGGCTGATGGACGACGACAATGCGCCGACCATCAACGCCATCGCCACGCTGCATCAAGTCCTTGAAGATCGCAAGCTGATCGACGGTGAAGAAAAAGCCGCTGTGCTGGGTTTCCGCCCCACGCATCAGGCCGATATCGCCGCCGGGGTGCCGAAGCGTTTCGCGATCCAGCGGCGATCGAGCTTTTTCGGTTTTCACATCGCGCAACTGCCCTACAAGATCTGGCGCCGTCTGCCTTGGGGCGCGCCGCAGGGTGCCCACGACAAACTGCAAATGGTGCAACTGCCATTCGCGACCTACGGTGGCCTGCTCGCCCATCGCAATCTGTATCGCAAGATCGGCCTGCCGCTGGACGCGCTGATGCTCTACGCCGATGACAGCGAATACACCTGGCGCATCACCGCCGGCGGCGGACGGATCTTCCTGGTGCCGGAGGCGGTGCTCGATGACCTGGAAAGCTCCTGGAACATCAAGGCCCGCACCAACAACATCTACGAGAGTTTTCTGCTGGGCGGTTCGGACTTGCGCGCCTACTACGGGGCGCGCAACCAGGCCTGGTTCGACAAGAACGTCTGGGCCAACTCTTCGCTGCTGTATGGCCTCAACCGCTGGGTGTTCTTCCGCCTGCTGCGGCTGATCGCCAAGCGGCGTGGCGCCGAAGAGCGTCTGAGCCTGATCGAAAAAGCCATCCGCGACGGTGAGTCCGGCGTACTGGGTCTGAATCAGTCGTATCCGTTATGAAAATACTGTTCATCAGCAGCCTGTACTCACCTCACATCGGCGGCGGCGCGGAGATCGTTCTGCAACGCACTGTCGAAGGCCTGCAGCAACGCGGCTGTCAGGTCAGCGTGCTGGTGACCGGTCCCGACGCGGGGCTGTCGACCGAGACGGTCAATGACGTCACGGTTCATCGCGCCGGTCTGCGCAATTTCTACTGGCACTTCGGCGCACAGCGTCCGGGGCGCCTGGCGCGTCTGGGCTGGCATCTGCGCGATCGCTACAACGGTGCCATGCGCCGCTACGTGAAACAGGTGATCGCCATCGAGCAACCGCAACTGGTGGTCTGCCACAACCTGTCGGGATGGTCGGTGTCGGTGTGGGACGAGATCACCGCCGCGCAACTGCCTATCGTGCAGGTGCTGCACGACATGTATCTGATGTGCCCGAGCAGCAACATGTTCAAGCGCGGCCAGTGCTGTCAGCAGCAGTGCAGCAGTTGCCAGGCGTTTCGCAAGGGCCACGATGCACGCTCGGCGCAGGTGTCGACGGTGGTTGGCGTCAGTCAGTTCATCCTCGACAAGCTGCAAACACGCGGTTACTTCAACGCCGCCAAAGGCTACGTGGTGCACAACGCCAGTCCGTATGCGCCGGCGCGTAACTCGCTGAGCCGGCAACGCCAGATCGATCCGGCGATGAAAAGAGCGCCACTGCGTTTCGGATATATGGGCACCCTGTCCGAGCAGAAAGGCGTACGCTGGCTCATCGAGCAATTCCAGCGTTTGCCGTTCGACGCGACGCTGCAGATTGCGGGGCGCGGCCAGCCTTGCGATGAGGCTGCCTTCAAGGCGCTGGCCACTTCACCAAAGATCAATTTCGTCGGCTACCAGAAGCCTGAAGCGTTTTACAAGCAGATCGACGTGGCCGTGGTGCCCTCGATGTGGAACGAGCCATTCGGCATGGTCGCAGTCGAGGCCTGCGCGCATTCGGTACCGGTCATCGCCAGCCGCATGGGCGGGCTGCCGGAGATCATCCAGGACCCGCTCAACGGCTTGCTGTGCAGCCCGAGCGACCCTGACTCGCTGGGACACGCCATGCTCAGGTTGCATCAGCAACCGGAACTGCTGGCCCGGCTGAGCAATCAGGCGCGAGTCAGTGTCGCGTCGCTGTTGGATCTGGAGCTGATGCTGGACAGCTACGAAAGCATCTTCGCCCAGACCTTGCTGGACAACATCGTGCATCGCGACTTGACGGTCTTGCCTCATCCCGTTTGAAGACCTGCAGTCACGCGATTCCACTAGCCGACGGCCCGAGACCTACCTGAGCAAGCGCTCCGGACCGTGCCTCTTCATTGAGACAAACCATGCCCATCATGCGCCTGACGAGGTTACGACGACCCTTTTTGCTCCTGCTGCTGGGTTTGTTCCTCAACTGCGCAGCCGGCGCCGACGACACATTCATCCTTGGGGTCGATACCCATCTGATGAACAGGAACACCTTACCGGCCAAAGCCTTGCAATTGCTTCAGGACGCGGGCGTGGACTCGGTGCGCGATGACGCCTACTGGTCCAGCGCCGAGCCCCGACGAGGCTTGATGAAGATCGAACCCTCCTGGCAGACATATCTGGGCCAGACCCAGGAACACCGGCTTCGGCCACTGCTGGTGCTGGGCTACGGCAACCCGTTCTACGACAACTACGCCAAGCCGCGTAAACCCATTGTGCGTGACGGGTACAGCAACTACGTCAGTTTCGTGACCCGGCAGCTCAGCGACAACGTGGACTTCTACGAAATCTGGAACGAGTGGGACAGGGAGAATCCGGTTGATCCGGCATTCGGCAAGGACTACAGCGTGATGGTTGAAGAAGCCGCCAGACGCATCCGCGCCAATCAGCGGCCGATGTTGATTCTGGCGGGCGCAGTGACCAGCCAAGGCATGGACCTGGGATTTGCCGATCGGCTGGTGGAATCCGGCATCCTCAATTTTGTGGATGGACTGTCGCTGCACCCTTACGTGCATTGTCGCTCGGACGAGCGCAACACCCCGGAAAACTGGATTGCCTGGCTACGAAGGATCAACGACGACCTCAAGGACAAGACCCGAAACAATGCACCCGTGCCGCTGTACCTGACGGAGATGGGATGGCCAAGCAACGAGGGGCGCTGCGGTGTCGATGAAAAAACCCAGGCCGCCTTCCTGGCGCGCAGTTTCTTTCTTGCGCAAACGGTGCCCAATATCAAGGGGATGTGGTGGAACGGCCTGCTCGACGACGGTCCGGACAACACTGACCCAGAGCAGAATTTCGGTCTGCTCCATCAGGATCTCAGCGTCAAGCAGGCGTATCTGACGCTGAAGGCTATCAGCCCGACGTTGCATCAGTTCCGCTACGACGCGGAGAAGAGTCGTGAGATCGACTCGCAGTATTTGCTGCGGTTTGCGCGGGGTTCGGAACAGATCATGGTCGCCTGGACGGCCGGTTACCCGCGATCGATCAAGGTCGATGCCAGCAGTGTGTTACGCGGCAATGTGCAGTACATCGATACCCGGGAGCCGCAAAAGGATCTGGTCGACAGCGGCATTCCCTGGAACTGCAATGAGGGACGTTGCTCGGCCCAGGTGCCGATTGATGACTTCCCCAAAATAATTACGCTGGGCACCCGCCCTGCGCTGTTTGCCTTGCCTTGATTTGCAGCGTTTTTTTCGTGTGGTTGTGATTTTGGGTGGATGTGTACGTTCGATATTGAGGAACAAGCGTAGAGAGTGGCGCCGGGATAGTGGATATATTCGTTATCGGTGGTGGCGCGGATTCACTTTTCCGCCCCCGGCAGGTGACTTTCGAAAAACGCGAAAGTAACCAAAGCGCTTCTGCTCCTGGTTTGGCCTGCACCCAAGTCGCGTTCGGCGGCATCTGGACTTTCGCGCATTAAGAGCAAGAGCAGGATTTGCCGGACGGTGCTGTACCTGTGGGAGCTGCTGGAGCTGTGCGACAGCCGCGAATGCGGACGGCCAGACAACACACCTATAACTGACCCACCGCTTTCGCTGCCGTCGTAACCTGCGACGTCTCCCATTGGGATCGAGTCAGCCTGCCGCTTCAGCGTTTGCTCTTGAACTTGCCGTTGCTCTTATAACGCGACAGCTCAGACGACACAGATCGCGACTTGGGTGCAGGCCAAACCAGCAGTAGGGTCTTTTTGATTACTTGTTCGTGGTCCGACATTCGGCTCTTGGAAAAAGTAGCCCGCCGTAAGGCGCAACTGTAAGTCGCCGTTACCGCAGAAATGGATGTACGGCCAAAACCCACTGCCAAAACGAACCGCTGCCCGTTTCCAAGCAACAACCTTTTTATGTCCGCATTGAGAGCGTCCCATTCATTCAGAACGCTCGCGGACCTACGCACGACCCATTCCATTTTCAACAGGTCGCCCACAATGATTGTGATCAATGCACGTTTTCTGACGCAGGAGCTGCGCGGCGTTCAACGCTTCGCTGAACAGACCTGTCTGGCACTCAAACAACTGCGTGACGATCTGGTATTCGTCGCGCCCCACGACATCAAAATGCACGACACCGCCCGCGCGCTGAACGTGCAATGCATCGGTCGCCGCACTGGCCATCTGTGGGAACAACTGGACCTGCCGCTCTATTTGCGCAGTCATGGCAACCCGCTGCTGATTTCCCTATGCAGCACCGCCCCCTTGTTCTACGGCAACCAGATCGCGACCCACCACGACGTCACCTACGTCCGCCACCCGGAAAGCTACACCCGAATGTTTCGCCTGCTGTACCGAACCATGACGCCGATCATGCTCTCCCGGGTCAAGGCGCTACTGACGGTCAGCAACTTCTCCAAAGGCGAGATTTCGCAGTTCTACAACTACCCGGAGAAGAAGATCTTCGTGGTACCCAATGCCGTGAGCGGCGCCTTTCAGCCCGGCCCGCCGCTCAAGGACCAAGCGGAATACCTGCTGGCGGTGTCCTCGCCCAGCGCCCACAAAAACTTCAGCCGCATGATTCAAGCGTTCCTGATGCTGCGCGACCACGATGACCTGCAACTGCACATCGTCGGCGGGGCCAGCGACGTGTTCGCCGATGACAACCTGCAACGCCTGGCCAGTCGCGATCGACGCATCCGCTTTCTGGGGCGTTTGAGCGATGAACAGTTGATCGAGCAGTATCAGGGCGCCACGGCATTCATCTTCCCTTCGCTGTACGAAGGTTTCGGCATTCCGCCGCTGGAAGCGCAAGCCTGCGGTTGCCCGGTGCTGGCGGCTAACGCAGCGTCGATTCCGGAAGTGCTGCAGGCCAGTGCGTTGTACTTCGACCCGATAGACGAGACGCACATGGCTGCAGCGATGGAACGCATCCTCACCGACCTGCCGCTGCGCCAGTCACTGCGTCGGCGCGGCCTGAACAACGTGGCGCGCTTCTCCTGGGACGAGTCGGCACGGCGCGTGTCGCAACGCATCGACACCCTGCTCAACCAACCCGAGGATCGTCGCACCAGCACCGGCAACGACGCGCTGCGCCGTGAATCCTCCAGCAAGCTCTGAGGCATGCCCATGAAACGTTTGGCCTATCTCGACGCATTGCGCGGTATCGCGGCCTTGATGGTGGTGTTCACCCACCTCTACGGGCCGGCCATCGGCCATGTCTGGATCCTCGATTACCTGATCGACCCGGGCAAGCTGGGGGTGCTGTGGTTCTTCATGATCAGCGGTGTGGTGATTCCCTACAGTCTCAAACCCGGCCCCGATGGCGCGCAGCGGTTTCTGATCTCACGCTTCATGCGCCTGTATCCGGCGTATTGGGTGTCGCTGCTGATTTTCGTGGTCGTGCTCAAACTGACCGGGGCGCCGCTGCCGTCCCTCGCACAGATTGTCGCCAACATCACCATGGTGCAGGCGGCACTGGGCTTCGACGATGTGATCGGTCTGTACTGGACGCTGTTCATCGAACTGGTGTTTTACGGGCTGTGCCTGGCGCTGTTCATCAGCGGCAAGCTGTATGACCAGACATTCCGGGCGCGCTGCTCGCTGGCGTTTCTGCTGATGGCGCTGGCCATGGCCGTGGTTCGCGCGTTGAGCGAACGCAAATTGCCGGTGGCCTTGCCGCTGGCCCTTTCGCTGATGTTCTTCGGCTCGATCTGGCGCCAATGGCTGTTGGCCGAACACAGCAACGAACTGACCCGCAATCTGAAAATGCTGTTGATCGGCTTCGTTGTGATCCTGCCACCGACGCTGATCATGGCGTACAGCAAGGACATGGGTACCGGGGAAACCTGGGGCCGCTACTGCTTCACCTACGCGCTGGCCATCAGCAGTTTCCTGTTGCTGACTCGCAGCGTGCGCCTGAATCACCCGGCGCTGGTCTGGCTGGGCGCGGTGAGCTATTCGCTGTACCTGCTGCACCCTTCAATGTTGATGCTTGGAGAGTTTGTCCTGGGAGGGACCGGCGCGTCGCCGCTGATCATCGCGCTGTTCGCCACCCTCCTGACACTGGGCGCCGCCCATTTGTGCTTTCGCTACATCGAGTCGCCTTTCATTCAACTTGGAAAACGCCTCAATAATCGCAAGGCCAAGACGCAAACCATCAGCGTCTGAAGTCATGCCTGCGTAATTACAACCGCTCAAGACGCCCACTCGAACCTCACTTCGAGTGCCGGGTGTCCTTGAGCCGTCTGCAGAGAATTCCAATGAAAATCGCAATCGTCCACGACTGGCTGGTGACGTACGCCGGCGCCGAAAGGGTTTTGGCATCGCTCATCAAAATCTGGCCCGAGGCGGATCTGTTTTCCGTTATCGACTTCCTCAGCGATCAGGACCGCGCGCAGCTGGGCGGCAAAGTGGCAACCACCACCTTCATCCAGCGCCTGCCCAAGGCCCGCACCAAATATCAACGCTACCTGCCGCTGATGCCCATGGCCATCGAGCAACTGGACCTCTCCGGTTACGACCTGATCATCAGCAGCAGCCACGCAGTGGCCAAAGGCGTACTGTGCGGCCCCGATCAGTTGCACGTGAGCTACGTGCATTCGCCCATCCGCTATGCGTGGGATCTGCAGCATCAGTATCTGAAAGAAGCCAACATGAACAGCGGCCTGAAGGGCAAAGTGGCGCGGATGATCCTGCATTACATGCGCATGTGGGATCAGCGCACGGCCGCCGGGGTGGACGACTTCATCGCCAATTCGCATTTCATCGGCGCGCGCATCACCAAGTCGTACCGCCGCGAGTCCACGGTGATCTACCCGCCAGTGGACACGCGCGGTTTCTCGATTCAGGAAGACAAAAAGGACTATTACTTCACGGCCTCGCGCATGGTGCCCTACAAGCGCATGCCGATGATCATCGAAGCCTTCGCCGCCATGCCGGACAAGCGTCTGGTGGTGGTCGGCGACGGCCCGGAGATGCAAAAGGCCAAGGCTGTGGCCGCCAATGCGCCCAACGTGACTTTGCTCGGTTATCAGCCGTTCGCGGTGCTGCAGGAACACATGCGCAATGCCAAGGCGTTTGTGTTCGCCGCCGAAGAAGACTTCGGCATTAGCCCGGTCGAAGCCCAAGCCTGCGGCACGCCAGTCATCGCCTTTGGCAAGGGCGGCGTGCTGGAAACGGTCTGTGGCCTGGATCACCCGCAACCGACCGGGGTGTTCTACCAGGAGCAGAGCGCGGCGTCGCTGATAGAGGCCGTCAAAACCTTCGAGACTTCCGGCGGGCGTATCACCGCACAGGCCTGTCGGGCCAATGCCGAGCGTTTCAGTGAAGCGCGTTTCGAGCAGGAAATGCGTCAGTTCGTCGAACTGCGTCTGAGCGCCTCGCGCCAGGCCCGTCAACCCGCGCATTACCGAACGGCTCAGGCCGCTCCAAGCCTGGTCGCTCCGAGCCTGGCCCCTCCCGGCTTGGTAACCAGCGACCTGACCGCCCGCGTTGTTCCGATTAAATCCGTCTGAGCGAGCACAGAACATGAGCACACCACTTCGCGGCATCCTGCATGCTCATCAATCATCCTTGTCTGTCGCACACCGGCTGCTGGATCTGGCCGTCATCGCCATCGCTGGCTACAGCATCAATATGCTCACCGGCGCGCCGATGGGTACCGAAGCCTGGATGCAGATCCTGCTGGCGGCGGTGGCGTTCCACTGGCTGGCCGAGTACCACCAGCTTTACGGTTCGTGGCGCGGCGAGCGCATCGTGCGCGAACTGCTGAAAGTCGCCAACTACTGGGGGCTGGCCTTCGTCCTGCTGCTGTTCGTGGATTATCTACTGCTGCATCCTGCCAACCTCGCCAACAATGGCCAGATGGCCTGGTTCGTCTCGGCCCTGATGGCGCTGTGCGGTTACCGCCTGGCCATTCGCAGCTTGCTGCATACCTTGCGCAGCCGCGGATTCAACGCCCGCCGCGTGGCGATCGTCGGCACCGGTCACTGCGGAGAGCGTCTGGCCATGTCGATCGAGAGCGCACCGTGGATGGGCCTGGACCTGCTGGGCTTTTATGAGGAAACCCCGGAGCAGATGGATCTGGCGAGGATCGGTCGACGCATCCCGGTGCTGGGCGATCTGGACCAACTGATCGCCGACGCCCGTGACGGCAAGATCGACAAGGTCTACATCACCTTGACCCTGGGTGCCCAGGCGCGTTTGCAGGAACTGATCAAGGGCCTGAGCGACACCACTGCGTCGGTCTACGTGATCCCGGATGTGTTCATGTTCGAGTTGTTGCACGCCCGCAGCGAGAGTATCAACGGCCTGCCAAGCATCAGTATTTTCGACTCGCCCATGGACGGCGCATGGAGCATGGTCAAGCGCATCGAGGACATCGTGCTGTCGAGCCTGATCCTCGCCATGATCGCCCTCCCGCTGCTGCTGATCGCCCTGGCGATCAAGTTCACATCAAAAGGCCCGGTGCTGTTTCGCCAGCGTCGTTACGGGCTGGACGGGCGACCGATCATGGTCTGGAAATTCCGCAGCATGAGCGTTCAGGAAAACGGCGACGTAGTGACCCAGGCGACGCGCAACGACAGCCGGGTCACGCCTCTGGGCGCGTTCCTGCGTCGGACATCGCTGGACGAGTTGCCACAGTTCTTCAATGTGCTGCGCGGCGAGATGTCGATCGTCGGCCCGCGCCCCCACGCTGTGGCGCACAACGAGCAATACAGGAAGCAGGTGTCCGGCTACATGCTGCGGCACAAGGTCAAGCCGGGCATCACCGGTTGGGCGCAGATCAACGGCTGGCGTGGCGAAACCGACACGCTGGACAAGATGCAGAAACGCGTGGAATTCGACCTGCAGTACATCGAGCACTGGTCGGTCTGGCTGGACATGAAAATCATCCTGCTGACGCTCTTCAAGGGCTTCGTCAATAAAAACGCATTCTAAGAAAAATCTGCCAATAAAAACGACTTGGCCGCAGCCCAGGAGCTCGGTGGGAGGTGCATGGGTGCATGAAATAACGTGATCCGATGTTCGGTGTGAGTAAGGGAAGCAAAGAAATCACTGCGGTGCCAGTACGCACCTTTTAGGATTAGAAGGAACATTCATATGAAAGTAACGTTAGCGGTAGTGCTGCTTTCCAGTCTGGTTTTGCAAGGCTGCGCATTCGCCCCTGGTCAGTACATGTCTCTGAGCGATGTCACCGATAAGGACCCCGATGGTCCAGCGGTCACGCTCGTCAATATCACCCCGACCACCCTGGAACAACAGCAGAAGACTGCCGCCTCCCAGGCCAAGCCATTGCCACCTGAGCTGTTGAACTACAAAACCCCTGAATACGTGGTCGGGCCGGGCGATGCCCTGCTGGTCACCGTGTTCGAGCACCCTGAGCTGACCGCTCCTGGCTCCCAGGAACAACTGGATGCCAACAGCCGCGAAGTGCTGAACGACGGCACGGTGTTCTTCCCGTATGTCGGTCGTATCCAGGCCGGCGGCAAGACCGTTTCGCAGATCCGCGACCAATTGCGCATGGGTTTGCTGCCGCAGTACACCGAGGTCAAGGTCGACGTCAAAGTGCTGCGTTACAACAGCCAGCGCATTTTGCTGTCCGGTGCGTTCAAGGCGCCTGGTCCGCAGCCGATCACCAACATTCCGCTGAGCCTGGTTCAGGCCATCAGCCAGGCCGGTCTGGACCTGACCGACGCCAACCTCGCCGGGTTGACGTTGCGTCGTGACGGCAAGGATTATGTGATCGACGTCGATTCGCTCAACCGCAAGGATTCGCAACTGAGCAAGATTTTCCTCAAGGACGGCGACTACCTGCACCTCAACAGCAACTCCAAGAACAAGATCTACGTGCTGGGCGAAGTACTGAATCCACAAGTGATCTCCTTCAGCACCACCAGCGTCACCCTGCTGGAAGCCCTCGGCACCTCCGGCGGTCTGAACCCGGAGGCGGCTGACGGTAAGGCGGTCTATGTGATTCGCGCGCAGGATGCGACGCACTCGGCGACCGTGTATCACCTCAACGCCAAGAAGCCGACCAGCTATGCGCTGGCCAAAGGCTTCGAACTGGCCGCGCAGGACGTGGTGTATGTGGGCCCTGCCAACATCACCCGCTGGAGCCGTTACGTGAGCCAGCTGCTGGGTTCGAACAACATCGTTCAGACCGGTGCGATGTTCAGGAACTAAGAGCTTCACGCGGCAAGTTCAAAGCAAGGCAAAAATCCTCGCAGTGGTCGGCTGCGGGGATTTTTTTTGTCCGGGATTCGGTGGTTCTCAAGTGTTGATCGGTCAACAGCGAATCAACAGCTGGAGGGGATTTCGTCAGCGCGGCGTATGTGGTTTTATTTGCCAATCATTTTCTGTGCCCGCAATCGTTGAGCAACACGTTCGTCGGCAACGCTGGCACGCATGCTGCTTTGAAGCTGTCACAGGGTCTATCCACCCATTCAATTTCGCGTCGAACGCGACCTGCAGGGTGCTCTTCGCACTCCGGGTGCCGACCCCAAGGAACCACAGCATGTTGGTAGTTTCAATCTCAGGCAGCCCTTCGACCCGATCTCGCTCGGGCGTGGTGCTGCAACACGCCGGACAATGGCTCAAGGATCACGGCGTCGACGTCAAATCGGTGCGCATCCAGGATTTCAACGCCGAAGACCTGTTGTACGCGCGTTTCGACAGCCCGCAGGTCATCGCCTTTATCGAAGCGGTGGCCAGGGCCGACGGTTTGCTGATTGGCACACCGGTGTACAAGGCGTCGTTTTCAGGGGCGTTGAAAACGCTTCTGGATCTGCTGCCAGAGCGCTCGCTGCACGGCAAAGTGGTGCTGCCAATCGCCACAGGGGGCAGCATCGCCCACATGCTGGCCGTGGATTACGCGCTGAAGCCGGTGTTGTCGGCGCTCAAATGCCAGGAAGTGCTGCATGGCGTCTTCGCCATCGACAGCCAGATCAGCTACGGCGACAACGAACTGGGAGGCGATCTGGACGAACTGCTGACACAGCGTCTGCACGACGGGCTGGATCATTTTCTGCTGGGCCTTCAACACCGGACCAATGCGCGGCATAAAGAAGCTGGCGGGCATTTGAAGTTGGCGTTGTAAAACACAGCGGCGGTACAGGTACAGCCGATTCAACGCAGCCTGCCTGTGAGAGCCGTCCCGCCGCTAACGCGCCGCGCTGTCGCGCAGCGAACACGATCCCCTGCGGTAGTGAGCTTGCTCATGAAAGGGCCGGTACATCCACAGCAGATGCGGGGTCTGGAAATCGGCCATCATGGACACGCTCACGCCCACGCGTTTTCGGTCGTCAGTTAAGTGAGCGACTTGCCTCGTGTTCGATGACAGCGAATTCATTCGCGCGCGTGACGTACTGGCGATAGAGATTTGTCGAATGTATCCGACAAATGATGGATCAGTGCTGCAATAACGGATACAGCGAAAGCACCAGCAACGCCGCCATCACGCCGTTGAACACCCGCAACCACAGCGGATCACGCAGCACATTGCGCAGCAGACTGCCACACCCCGCCCACATGCTGACCGCCGGCAGGTTAACGATGCCGAACACCAGCGCGATGATCGTGACGTTGGTGAAGTAGCCGTTCATTGGCGTGTAAGTGCTGATCGCGCCAATCGCCATGACCCACGCCTTGGGGTTGACCCACTGGAATGCCGCTGCACCGAGGTAACTCATCGGTTTGCCTTTGCGCTCGTCGCTGTCTTTGGCAGGTCCAGAGGTAGCGATTTTGTAGGCCAGATAGAGCAGATAGGCAGCCCCTGCATAACGCAACACCGTGTACAGCACTGGGTACGCCTTGAAGACCGCGCCCAGGCCGAAACCCACGGCCAGTACCATCAGCGCGAAACCGCAGCTGATGCCGAGCATATGGGGAATGGTGCGGCTGAAACCGAAATTCACGCCCGAGGACAACAGCATGGTGTTGTTCGGTCCTGGGGTGATCGATGAAACGAAGGCGAACAGGATGAAGGCAAGCAGCAGGTCGGCGGTCAGCATGAGGCAGGTCCACGGTTATTGTGTTTTCTGACCGCCACGCTATACAAAGCCACGGCTAAAACACATGGACAGACACGCTGACTTTTAACCATACAGTTTCGTCAAAGCTGCAACGCTCATGAAACTGTTACCGCAACGGCATTGGCCCGACAGCCTATCGCCGGGCGGTTCAGCCTTGACGGGCCTTGGTCGGAGCGTTGACCTGAGCGTTGAACTCGCCACGGGTGTCAAATTCGGGCGCCTGCTGGATCTGCGGCTGGGCCATCAGTTGGTTTTTGCGCGCCTGATATTCGTCGTAGGACAAACCGCGACGGTTCAAATCTTCAAGGGCCAACTGGTGGGTTTCTTCAGCGGTGTAAGGGCGCAACTCGGGGTGATTGCCAGCGGCACAGCCAGACACAACGGCGACTGAAAGCAACATGGCGAAGGCAAGAAGACGGTTCATGGGAGCCTCCTTTCGGCTCGTTTCTGGAATGAAGCCAAGGCTACGCCCAGGGGCTTTCCAGCTGAAATCAGTCGTCTTGATAGTCGCTATTGGCGCATTGAACAGTTGCTGGAGGAACGCGTGCACGATCTATGTAGGAGCACGCGTGCCCGCGATTGCGGTAGATCAGACAGCAATGCGTTGTCTGGCAGTCTGCAATCGCGGGCAAGCGCGCTCCTACATCAGGTTTCAGGTTTGAATCAAACCAACCAATGCCACAACAACAAGGTGCCGATCAGCCCCACCACGGAGACAATGGTCTGCAGCACCGACCAGACCCAGAGGGTCTGCTTGAGCTGCAAGCCGAAGTACTCACGCACCATCCAGAAGCCCGCATCGTTGACGTGGCAGAAAAACACCGAGCCTGCGCCGATCGCCAGCGCCACCAGCGACGCTTCGATCGGCGCAAGGCCTGCCATCATCGGCGCGAGAATGCCCGCCGTGGTGGTGGTCGCCACGGTCGCCGAGCCCGTTGCCTGACGCAGCGCTACAGCGATCAGCCATGCCAGCAGCAGATACGGCATGTGCGCGCCTTCCGCGACTTTGCTGATGGTCTGGCTGACACCGGCGTCCAGCAGCGTCTGCTTCAGACCGCCGCCAGCACCGATGGTGAGCAACAGCACGGCAATCGGCGCCAGGCTTTTGCGCAGGGTCCCGCCAACGTGTTCGCGGGAAATGCCGTTGGCCCAACCCAGGCAAACCGTAGCCGCCAGCACGGCGATCCCCAGCGCCACCAGAGGCTCGCCGAGGAATTTCAGGGTCAGGGCCACGTTGCTTTCAGGCTCCATCGCCACTTTAGCCAGCGTACTGCCGAGCATCAGGATCACCGGCAGCAAAATGATCAGCAGCGAGATGCCGAAACCCGGCTGACGTGCGACGTTAGGCTTGGCCGAAAACAGCTCGCCCAACTCGGCGGGCTCTTCGATGTGCAGCCGCTTGGACAGCCAGTTGCCATACAGGGGACCCGCCAGGATCACCGCTGGCACTGCGATGCACAAACCCAGCAACATGGTCAGGCCCAGATCGGCGTGCAAGGCGCTGACCGCGATCAGCGGCCCAGGGTGTGGAGGCATCAACGCGTGCAGCGTGGTCATGCCGGCGAGGGCCGGAATCGCGATCTTCAGCAGGGGTTGATTGGACTGGCGAGCCATGACGAAGATGATCGGTACCATCATCACCAGGCCCACCTCGAAGAACAGCGGCAGGCCGATGACCATCGCCACCAAGGCCATCACCCACGGCAACGTCTTGCCCTTGCCCAGACGCAACAGGGTCGAAGCAATACGGTCCGCCGCTCCGGATTCTGCCATCAGCGCACCGAGCATGGCCCCGAGCGCGATGATGATCCCAGCCTCCCCGAGAATCCCGCCCGCGCCCTTGCTGAACGCTTTTGCAACGGCCTCCGCTGGCAACCCCGCGCCTATCCCTGCGATGAAAGTGCCCACCAGAATCGACAGAAACGGTGGGAGTTTGGTGGCGCTGATCAGCACGATAATCGTGGCAATAGCGATCAGGCAGCAGATGATCAGGCGAGTGTCGTGAAACACCCACGCTGCAGACGACAAATCCAAGAGTAACCCCTTATCGTTCGATTCTTATTGAAAGATAATCCGAAACAATTTTGTTTCAGATGGCCAAACGATACCGGATGCGGCATTGCGTCGCAGCGAATTTTTACAGAACGTGGCCGAAAAGCCCTGCCATTCATCCATTCATCTAAATGAATTGAGTCGCACTTTCAAATATTCGTCTTTTGCGCACATTCAATTAATACATCGCGCAGCGCCTGCGCCGCCGCGGACAGTTTGTGATCAGCCAGGGTCATGAGGCCAATTCGCCGCTCGATGCGCGGGCCTTCCAGGGCGATGCAGCGCGCGCCGAGTTCTTCCATCTGCTGAACGCATAACGACGGCACCGCGCTGACCCCCAGTCCATTGGCGACCATCCGCCCGACCGTGGACAGCTGATGACTCTCAAAGGCCACCGATAACCTGCCGTGTTGGGTCTGCAGGTCCTGCTCCAGCAACAACCGCACCGCTGAAGGCCGTTGCAGCGTAATGAAGTCGTGCTGCAGCAACTCGTCCCAGGTCACCTCACCCTTCTGCGCCAACGGCGAATCCATCGGTACCACGGCGACAAAACGGTCCCTGTAGAACGAGGTGAACGTCAGGTTATTGCTCGATTCCGGTTCGAAGCCGATACCCAGTTCGACGCGACGATGATCGACCATCTCCAGCACCTGCTCGTTGATCACGTCATGCACCGCCACGTTGACCCGCGGGTAGCGCTCGCGAAACACCTTAAGCGCAATCGGCAGCAGGTTTCCGGCGAACGATGGCATCGCCGCGATGGACACCTTGCCCATTTGCAAGGTGAAACGTTGACGCAGCAATTCTTCAGCGTTGTCCCAATCGGCCAACAACTGCCGGGCCAGCGGCAGCAACGCCTCGCCTTCCGGCGTCAGGCTGACGTTGCGCGTGGTGCGGGTCAGCAATTGCCCACCCAGGTCCTCCTCCAGTGCCTTGATGGTCAGGCTCAGCGCCGGTTGCGACAGATGCAGCCGCTCTCCCGCCTGGGCGAAGCTCAGGCACTGCGCCACGGCAAGAAAGGCTCGAAGCTGCTTCACGTTCATATATTTGGTTTTCTTATCAATCTATGAAAAAAACAAAATTAACAAATCATTGGAGGGGAGAGAAGATGACATCGACATCCTCCGAGCACTGTGAAAACGTAGCGAGCGCAGGGAAAACTGGGCGAAAACAGACGAGCAACGACCGGGTCGCGTTCGACTTTAGCCGCTAAATGAGCATTTCGAGCCTGTTTTCAACGCAGTATTCTCAAGCGCAGCAGTTTTCACGCGCTTGGACGGCACTTTGTCGGACACAACTACAATAAGGCGGGATAAAAAATGGCTGGCCTCGACAAACGAGTTGCGACTTACGAAGAAGCCCTTGCCGGGCTGACCGACAACATGACTGTACTGGCCGGCGGTTTCGGCCTGTGCGGTATCCCGGAAAACCTCATTGCCGAGATCAAGCGCCTGGGCGTAACGGGCCTGACCGTCGTTTCGAACAACTGCGGCGTCGACGGCTTCGGCCTGGGCATCCTGCTGGAAGACCGGCAGATCCGCAAAATGATCGCCTCCTACGTCGGTGAAAACGCCCTGTTCGAACGCCAGCTGCTCAGCGGCGAGCTGGAAGTCGAACTGACTCCTCAAGGCACCCTCGCTGAAAAAATGCGCGCAGGCGGTGCCGGTATCCCCGCTTTCTATACCGCCACCGGCTATGGCACGCCTGTCGCCGAAGGCAAGGAAACCCGCCAGTTCAACGGCCGAAACGTGATTCTTGAAGAAGCCATAACCGGCGACTTCGCGATCATCAAGGGCTGGAAGGCCGACCACTTCGGTAACGTGGTTTATCGCCATACCGCGCAGAACTTCAACCCGGTCGCCGCTACAGCCGGCAAGATCACCGTGGTCGAGGTCGAGGAAATCGTCGAGCCGGGCGTGCTGTTGCCGACCGAAATCCACACGCCAGGCATTTATGTCGACCGCGTCATCCTGGGCACTTTCGAGAAACGCATCGAACAGCGCACGATCAGAAAAGCCTGACTGCCGCGCCGACTCGAAACCATCCATTGATTCTTCGCAGGCGCCCTGCTTACCTCTCGGTTACAGCTATCGGTTGCAGCCTGCCGGACACAATAAAAGAGACCCACGATCATGGCACTCTCCCGCGAACAAATGGCACAACGCGTTGCCCGCGAACTGCAAGACGGCTTTTACGTGAACCTGGGTATCGGCATTCCGACCCTGGTCGCCAACTACGTCCCTGATGGCATCGACGTGATGCTGCAATCGGAAAACGGCCTGCTGGGCATGGGCGCATTTCCTACCGAAGAAACCATCGATGCCGACATGATCAATGCCGGCAAACAGACCGTGACTGCGCGCAAAGGCGCATCGATTTTCTCCTCGGCAGAGTCCTTCGCCATGATCCGTGGCGGCCATGTCGACCTGACCGTACTGGGCGCCTTCGAAGTCGACGTCGAGGGCAACATCGCGTCGTGGATGATCCCCGGCAAGCTGGTCAAGGGCATGGGCGGGGCAATGGACCTGGTGGCAGGTGCCGACAACATCATCGTGACCATGACCCACGCGTCCAAGGACGGCGAATCGAAACTGCTGTCGCACTGCAGCCTGCCGCTGACCGGCGCTGGATGCATCAAGAAAGTGCTGACCGACCTGGCTTACCTCGAGATCGAAAACGGCGCCTTCATCCTGCGCGAAACCGCGCCGGGCGTGAGCATCGAAGAAATCGTCGCCAAGACCGCCGGCAAGTTGATCGTGCCGGACGATGTGGTTGAGATGAAGTTCTGACGGATCAGCAACCGCGCAGTTCCCTGTAGGAGCGCGCTTGCCCGCGAATGGCTAAGGTTCGGCCACCCACGCAGTGTTTGAGTTATCGCCTCGCGGGCAAGCGCGCTCCTACAGGGCTTGCGCCGATCCGCTGCACCCGCGTCATATCGATATGCCACTCTGCCTCTTCCGCAACGAAGGGGCTTTGTTGTATCTAGAGCTGCACCTTTTTTTTGCGTCAATGCCGACACTAAAAACAGCTGTTCCACAGCACCTGAACAATAATTCCAAGAGGTAAAAAACACGTGGCCGCCACTATCGAAGAAAGTCGCTCCGCCCGATTTGCCCTGCGCTGCGCCAAGTGGGCCGAGCGCTGGTTTCCTGACTCCTGGGTGTTTGCCGCCCTGGCCGTGGTGATCGTCACCCTCGCCACACTGGCGATCGGCGCCAAGCCCGCGGACACTGCAAAAGCCTTTGGGGACGGGTTCTGGAGCCTGATCCCGTTCACCATGCAAATGGCCTTCGTGGTCATCGGCGGCTACGTCGTCGCCAGTTCGCCGCCTGCGGTCAAATTGATTGATCGTCTGGCGCGCATTCCGAAAAACGGTCGCTCGGCCGTGGCCTGGGTCGCGCTGATTTCGATGGTCGCATCGCTGCTCAACTGGGGTCTGTCGCTGGTCTTCGGCGGTCTGCTGGTGCGTGCGCTGGCCCGTCGTACCGATCTGAAAATGGACTACCGCGCAGCGGGTGCCGCGGCCTATCTGGGCCTGGGCGCAGTCTGGGCATTGGGTTTGTCATCATCGGCGGCACAACTGCAGGCCAACCCGGCGAGCCTGCCACCGTCGATTCTGGCGATCACCGGGATGATCCCCTTCACCCAGACCATCTTCCTCTGGCAGTCGGGCGTGATGCTGCTCGCGCTGGTGGTGGTCTCGATCATCGTCGCCTACGCCACCGCGCCTGGCCCGGCCAACGCCCGTGATGCCAAGGATTGTGGTGTCGATCCAGCGTTCAGCCTGCCGCCATTGCCGCCGCGCACCCGCCCGGGCGAGTGGCTGGAATACAGCCCGCTGCTGATCATCCTGATGGTGGTGCTGGCATCCGGCTGGTTGTACAGCGAGTTCAGTACCAAGCCTGCGATCATCGCGATTTCCGGCCTGAACACTTACAACTTCCTGTTCATCATGGTTGGCGCCCTGCTGCACTGGCGTCCGCGCAGCTTCCTGGATGCGGTGGCCCGTGCCGTGCCAACCACTACCGGCGTGCTGATCCAGTTCCCGCTGTACGGCTCGATCGCCGCGCTGTTGACCACGGTCAAGGGCGGTGACGCACAAACCGTCGCCCACCATATCTCGACCTTCTTCACCAGCATCGCCTCTCACGATACTTATGCGCTGCTGATGGGTGTGTACTCGGCGATTCTCGGGTTCTTCATTCCGTCCGGTGGCGGCAAGTGGGTCATCGAAGCGCCGTACGTGATGCAAGTCGCCAGCGATCTGAAATACCACCTGGGCTGGGCGGTGCAGATCTACAACGCTGCCGAAGCGCTGCCGAACCTGATCAACCCGTTCTACATGCTGCCGCTGCTGGGGGTGCTGGGCATCAAGGCTCGCGACCTGATCGGCTTCTCGTTCGTGCAGCTGCTGGTCCACACGCCGCTGGTGCTGTTGCTGTTGTGGGCGTTGGGCGCGACGTTGGCGTATATCCCGCCGATTCTGCCGTAACGACCGCTCGCCGGACGCCTAGAGGCGTTCGGCATCCTGGCTGGCCTGCTTGACCAGCCATTGCTTCAACGCCCGCACCGTTGGTCGCAGGATCGAATGTCTGGGCTGTACCAGGTAATAACCCTTCGACAGCGGCAAACGCTGGGCGAAGGGCTCGACCAACGTCCCGTTTGCCACTTCCTCCTGGGTCAACCATTCACTGGTGATGACCATCCCCTGATGACGTCGCGCCGCTTCGATGGCCATCAACGACTGGTCGAAATGGATACCGGAAATCCTTCTGCCCTCCTCATCGCCGATCTGTGCAAAGCGCTGCAGCCATTGCGGCCAATGCGGGTGCAAGGTGTTGTGCAGCAAGGTTGCGCGACGCAGATCAGCAGGGGTTCGCAAGCCGATCTGTTCGATATAGGCCGGGCTGCAATAGACATGCGCGTCATCGCGATGCAGCAGTTCAACGTCCAGCTCCGGCGCGTGACCGTCGAAATGCCGAATCGCCAGATCGACCCGCTCGCTGCTGAAGTCGGTCAGGGTGATTGACGAGCTAAGGTGCAGCGTCACTTCGGGATGCCCTTCCAGAAAGCCAGCCATGCGCCGGGCGAACCATTTGGCCGCCAGACTGGGCGGCATGCTCAGCCAGACATTGTTGTTGTGCCGATCACGCAGCACATGACTGGCATCGAGGATCTTTACCAGCGCGGGCTTGATCTGCACCCAGTAAGCCTGACCGTCGGGGGTCGGCCGAACCTGACGGATCTGCCGCGTGAACAGCGCCACGCCCAACCATTGTTCGAGATTGCGAATCTGCTGCCCCACGGCACCGGGGGTGACATTAAGCTCGTCGGCTGCTAGAGAAAAACTGTTCAATCGCATGGCAGCGTCGAAACACAGCAGCGCTTTGAGCGGCGGAAAGGTTTTCATGGCGTAGTTTTTCTATTCCATTTCGTAGAGATGATGATTTGTAACGGATCGAGCCGCCGCGCACAATCGCCCATCATCGACCACGCGGCAGCCCGACTCATGAAAAACATTGCCTACTTCGCTTTCGTCCTGCTGGGCCTGATCTGGGGCACAAACTTCATGTTCATGAAGTGGGCAGTGGAGTGGATTTCGCCCGTGCAAATCGTGCTGATGCGCTCGTTCTTCGGCTTTCTGCCGATCCTCGTCTACGCCCTCTTCACCCGCGCGTTGAGCTGGAGGCATGTGCGCTACATCCATCACTTTCTGGTCATGGCGCTACTGGCAACGGCGGTTTACTACTACCTCTACGCCGAGGGCACTACGCTGCTGCTGTCGAGCGTGGCGGGCCTGCTCAGCGGGGTGATTCCGCTGTTCACCTTCGGCTGCGCGTTCCTGTTCCTGCGCCAGGAGAAACTCAATGCGCGAATGACGCTGGGCGTGCTGATGGGCTTTGTCGGCGTGCTGTTGATCGCGCGCCCCTGGGCCAGCGGCGATTCGGCCATTTCAGTGCAAGGGGTGATGTACATGATGCTCGGTTCACTGAGCATCGGCGGCTCGTTCGTCTACGCCAAGCGTTTCCTCACCGGCCTGAATATTTCGGCGGTAGCGCTGTGCACCTATCAGATCGGCCTGGCGCTGGTGATTCTGTTCCTCGTCACTGACCGCACCGGCATGGCGCATATTACCGAAAGCCCGAAAGCCATGATCGGGGTGTCCCTGGGACTGGGGCTTTCGGGCACCGGCGTGGCGTACATCCTTTATTACTTCATCGTCGAACGGCTGGGCGCGGTGGTGGCGGCTTCGGCCACTTACATCCCGCCAGTGATCGCGCTGCTGATCGGCATCTTCGTCGCCGGTGAGCCCGTGCATACGCTGGACGTGCTGGCGGTCGCGGCGATCCTGAGTGGCGTGTTCGTGCTGCAGAGCGGGCGGCGAGTGGCGGCGCAGGAGGCCGCGGCTCAGGCGTCATAGCGGTAATTGCGTTCGACGCGAGTCACTCGAGTGGTACAGCGCCGGTACCAGGTCGAGCGCCCGCGTTCGCGGACTTCCCGGTGTTCCGGGTGCTCCTTCCAGGCCAGGATCGCTGCTTCACTGGCCCAGTACGACACCGTGATGCCAAGCCCGTCGTCACCGCGCGCGGACTCCACGCCGAGAAAACCAGGCTGATCCTGCACCAGTTCAAGCATACGATGGGCAGCCCGTTCGTAGTCCTCGGCCTCGTCGGGGGTACGAATTGAGGTGAAAATCACCGCGAAATACGGCAAGGAAAAGGTGTTCGTCATCATCCGCTCAGCCCTCGTTTGCCCGCACTGGCCAGCACGAACGCCTTGACCAGCGGCGGGGTATTGCCCTCCAGCGCAGCGCGTTCGGGCTGAAACAGCGTCGCGACGAAAAACGGGTGCCCGTCCAGTTCCATCGCACGGATTTCCTCGTCGTCATCGTAGCCTGCGACCTTCAACGGCCCGGCGAAGATCCGGGCCTCCAGTTCCTTGCGCAGGCCATAGCGGCAACGATAACGCTCCTGGGTTTCTTTAGCGGCATAGGCCTTGGCGATCCGCGAACCGGGCAACAGGCGAATCGGCGCGAACGCCTCGACCAGCGAACAACTGAGCACAGTGATGATCGCCTGATCGGAATCGGGCGCCGTTTCGGCATGCTCGGCATCGACCCAGCCCAGATGGTTGCGCGCGTACTCCAGCAACGCGTGTTGGAAACCTCCGCAGGTCCCCAGAAAGGGCACTCGCCCCTCTCGAGCAAATCGAATCGCGGTCAGTGCGCCATTCATGTCGCGATAGGGGCTGGCAGGCACGCACCAGATGCCGTCAAAGCCTTTCAAAACTGCAGCGTCTTCCACGTCCGGCGTGGGAATCCATTGGAAGTCGACGACGATGGCGGTCTCGTCCGCTACCCGGTTCAATGCCACCGGAATCGCCTGATGGGCAGGTACGCTTTGGTCGTAGTCACCCACCAATGCGATGCGAATCGCCTGTTTCTGTTTCATGCCTGCTCCTTGATATCCAAACGCTTTGCGACAGATCCGGCGTTAACAGGCCGAACATGCCCACAGTTGAAACTGGCTCAACCCTGCCAGATCCGCTCCCCATTGACCTCGACAACACCCCTGTCAGGCACGCGCGCCGTGCCCCGTACGATCATTCTGCCGGGCAGAACTTCCTGAATCGCCTGGGTTCCGGAATCGGCCAGTTGCGCGCAAATGATATTCACCGCGCGGCCGATCATTTCGGTCATGGGCTGTTCGAACGTGGTCAGGCCAAAGATCGGCCACTGCCCTTGCGGCAGGTCGTCGAAACCGACGATGGACAGGTCGCGCCCGGGCCGCAGGTTCAGCTCATGGCAGACGTTGATGGCCGCCAAAGCCATCAGGTCGTTGGCACAGAAGATCGCATCCGGCGGCGCGTCGAGCCCAAGCAAGCGACGGGTCGCCGCGATCGCGCCGTCGAAGCTGTAATCCCCCACCTCGCGTAGCGGCAGTGGCTTGCCCTGCTCTTGTAGATAACCGTTGAAGCCCGCCTCGCGATCACGGTTGGTCGACGAGCTTTGCTTACCGGCAATAAACGCCAGGCGCTGGTGACCGCCGGCCAGCAGAAAACGCGCGATCGTGCGGCTGCCAGTGAGGTTGTCGCTGGTGACGCTGGATACCGAAGTGCTGTCATTGGTGCGGTTGAACAACACCACGGGCAGACCGATCGTGCGGCACTCCTCGGCAAAACGCGATGACAGACTGGTCGAAACCAGCACCAGACCATCGACCTGATAGCGCAGGATTTCTTCCAGCACCGGGTCGGAATCTTCGTTGTTGGCCATGGAAAAAAGCAGGATGCGGTAGCCCAGTTGTTCGAACTCCGCCGACAACGACTCCAGCACGCGCGCGTAGAACGGGTTGGCCATGCCGGGAATGGCCACGCCAATCAGGTTGGAACGCCGTGTGATGAGCGAGCGCGCCACCAGATTGGGCCGGTAGCCCAGGCTTGCAGCGGCCTCTTCAACCTTGCGCCGGGTGTCGGGCGACACGCTGGCGCCCTTGGTAAACGCGCGCGAAACCGCCGATTGGGAAACTCCCGCCAGCCTCGCCACTTCATGGGCCGTGACCGGACGTCGGCCCCGCTCCGTGTTGTCTGACATATCGCTTCGACCGCCGAAAAAAAATGATCATACCTGCCAATCGCTTATGCCACATCCCGGCCATGAAATTCACATGCCTCCATCGAGAGGGGTTTGCAACGCGGACATCTTGAATTAATATCGTCGCCATTGCATACGTATGCAAAACCCCGGATTTCAATAAAAACAACTCGCAGGAGAACACCGTGGCTAAGTGGCTCAAACAAGGCGCTGAAGCAGAAGTCATCAAATCCGCTGCTCGTGAAGTGCGCGACACCGTCGAAAATCTGCTGGCTGACATCGAAGCGCGCGGCGATGTCGCCGTTCGTGAGCTGGCGATCCGTTTCGACAAGATGGATCGTGAGGACTATCGCCTCAGCGACGCGGAAATCCAGGGCTGTATCAACCAGCTCAGCGATCGCGATCTCAAGGACATCGAGTTCGCCCAGACCCAGGTGCGCAACTTCGCCCAGCATCAGCGCAACTCCATGGTCGATGTCGAAGTGGAGACCCTGCCGGGCGTGATCCTGGGGCACAAACACATTCCGGTGAACGCGGCGGGCTGCTATGTCCCCGGCGGCAAATACCCGCTGCTGGCCTCGGCGCATATGTCGGTGATCACTGCCAAGGTCGCTGGCGTGCCACGCATCATCACTTGCGCCCCACCGTTTCTGGGCAAACCGGCACCGGCCATCGTGGCCGCGCAGCACATGGCCGGTGCCAATGAGATCTATTGCCTGGGCGGCATTCAGGCGATCGGCGCCATGGCGCTGGGCACTAAATCCATCGCTCAGGTGGACATGCTCGTCGGCCCGGGCAACGCCTTCGTCGCTGAAGCCAAGCGTCAGCTGTTCGGCCGAGTCGGCATTGACCTGTTCGCCGGCCCGACCGAAACCCTGGTGATCGCCGATGAAAGCGTCGATGGCGAGCTCTGCGCCACCGACCTGTTGGGCCAGGCCGAACACGGTCCGGATTCGCCCGCGATCCTGCTCACCACCTCCGAGAAACTGGCCCGCGAGACCATGGCCGAGATCGAGCGTCTGCTGCAGATCCTGCCGACGGCCGAAATCGCCCGTCGCGCCTGGGAAAGCTTCGGCGAAGTGATCGTTGCCGAGGACGAGCAGGAAATGCTCAAAATCGCCAATGGGCTGGCCTTCGAACACGTGCAGGTGATGACCAGGGATCCGGACTTCTTCCTCAAGAACATGCGCAACTATGGCGCCCTGTTCCTGGGCCCGCGCACCAACGTTTCGTTCGGTGACAAGGTGATCGGCACCAACCACACCCTGCCGACCAAGAAGGCTGCGCGCTACACCGGTGGCCTGTGGGTCGGCAAGTTCATCAAGACCTGCACGTATCAGAAGGTCACCACCGACGAGGCCTCCTCGATGGTCGGCGAGTACTGCTCGCGCCTGTGTGCACTGGAAGGCTTTGCCGGGCATGGCGAGCAGGCCAACATTCGCGTGCGCCGTTACGGCCACAAGGACGTGCCGTACGCCGGGGCCGCCCAATAAGCATCACGTTCTTTGCGGGACAGGGCACGCGGCAAACCGCGCGCCCGACAATAAAAACAATCACATCGACCGCGAGACGATTGCCGCGCCGGAAAAGGCGTGGTGGCGACTCGCGGCACCGCTTCGAAGGATTTCCTCATGAGTGTTGTCATCGCCGTTCTGGCGCTGTGCGTTCTGATGCTGGCTGCGTATCGGGGCTACAGCGTGATCATCTTCGCGCCACTGGCGGCCCTCGGCGCCGTATTGCTGACCGACCCGAGTGCCGTCGCGCCGGTGTTCAGCGACCTGTTCATGGACAAGATGGTCGGCTTCATCAAACTCTACTTTCCCGTTTTTCTGCTCGGCGCAGTGTTCGGCAAATTGATCGAGCTGTCGGGTTTTTCCCGTTCGATCGTGCAATCGGTCATCGGCCTGCTGGGGAGCAGTCAGGTGATTCTGGTGATCGTGCTGGTCTGTGCGTTGCTGACTTACGGTGGTGTGTCGCTGTTCGTGGTGGTGTTTGCGGTTTATCCGTTTGCCGCCGAGATGTTCCGCCAAGGCAATATCCCGAAACGCCTGATGCCTGCGACCATCGCCTTGGGTGCATTCACTTTCACCATGGACGCGATGCCTGGCACCCCGCAGATTCAGAACATCATCCCAACCACCTTTTTCGGCACCACCTCCTGGGCTGCGCCCTGGCTGGGGCTGCTCGGTTCGCTGTTCGTGCTCGGTTGCGGGATGATCTATCTGGAATATCAGCGGCGCAAGGCCGCCCGCGCCGGGGAAGGTTATGGAAGCCAACTGCGCAACGAGCCTGAAACTCCCGAGCAGATCCGCCTACCGAACCCACTGATCGCCCTGCTGCCGCTGGTATTGGTCGGCGTGATGAACCTGCTGTTCACTAAATGGATTCCGGGCTGGTATGGCGGCTCGTATGGCATTCATCTGCCCGGCCTCAAGGTGCCGATTCAGACCGACGTCGCCAAGCTGACTGCCATCTGGGCGGTACAGGCCGCGCTGCTGGTGGGCATCATCACGGTGCTGGTGTTTTCCTTCCGCACGGTCGCCGGCAAACTGGCCGATGGCAGCAAGACCGCCGTCGGCGGGGCGATGCTGGCGACACTGAATACCGCGTCGGAATACGGTTTCGGTGCGGTCATCGCCGCATTGCCAGGCTTTCT
Organism: Pseudomonas bohemica; assembly: GCF_002934685.1. Taxonomy (GTDB): domain Bacteria; phylum Pseudomonadota; class Gammaproteobacteria; order Pseudomonadales; family Pseudomonadaceae; genus Aquipseudomonas; species Aquipseudomonas bohemica. Next base: position 534,901 of record NZ_NKHL01000121.1, on the reverse strand, counting down.
GGTGGTCGTGGACGGGTTGAAGGCGATACCCAATCCGCTGATCAATCAGGCGATCACCATCAACATTCTGGCGGGCATCACCGGCTCGTCTTCCGGCGGCATGAGCATTGCCCTGGCCGCAATGTCCGACACCTTCATATCGGCGGCCAATGCGGCGCACATTCCGATGGAAGTGATGCATCGGGTGGCATCGATGGCCGCCGGTGGCATGGATACCCTGCCCCACAACGGCGCGGTGATCACGCTGCTGGCCGTTACGGGCCTCACCCACCGCGAGGCTTATAAGGACATCTTCGGCATGACCATCTTCAAGGTGCTGGCGGCGTTCTTCGTGATTGGCGTGTATTACACGACCGGGCTGGTTTGACGGCGACTTGATGTCGCCAGGCTCCCGGGTCAGACGTGATCACACTGTGGGAGTGAGCTTGCTCACCAAGGCTCACTTCCAGACAGTGACCACACCGTGGGAGTGAGCTTGCTCACGAAGGCTCACTTCCTGACAGTGATCACACTGTGGGAGTGAGCTTGCTCACCAAGGCTCACTTCCAGACAGTGTCACACCGTGGGCGTGAGCTTGCTCACGAAGGCTCACTTCCTGACAGTGATCACACCGTGGGCGTGAGCTTGCTCACGAAGGCTCACTTCCTGACAGATCACACCGTGGGAGTGAGCTTGCTCACGAAGGCTCACTTCCTGACAGTGATCACTCCCACAGGTTGCGCGTTAATCAGACGCTGTTCATCCGCCACGCTGCTCCCGCCGAAACTGCCCGGGAGGTATGCCATGGGCCTTGCGGAAGCGTCGGGAGAAATAGGCCTCGTCAGCAAACCCGCAAATCTGGGCGATATGGCTCAGCGACTTGCTGCTGTTCATCAAGTGCGTGCGCGCCAGTCGCATGCGTCGTTCCAGCACCAGTTCGGAAAAGGTGCTGCCGGTTTCCTTGCGCAGTAGGTGGGTCAGGTAATTGGGCGACAGAAACGCTGCAGCCGCCGCGTCGGTCAAGGTCATGGCAGAATCGGCGATGTGCTCCCGAATGTACGCCATGACCCGCCCCATCGCATCGCGCCGCCCTCGCCTTTCAGCCTTGTTCGCCGACAGCGCCAGCAACTCGGTTTCGAACAGGTTGCAGGCCTTGCCGATCAGTTGCAGCAAGTAACCGCGCAGAATCGATCCCGACCCCAGCTGCCGGCGCTGATCCGCTTCGCGCATGTGCATCAGCAGCGCAGTCACCTCCTCGAAATGAGCGTCATCGAGGATGAAATCCAGATGCTCCTGAAAGCGAAACGGCGCCAGCTCCGGTGCCTCGGTCAACGGCACATCTTCCAGATCCATCGGATCACAGTGCAGGTGCTGCAACAGAAATTCCTGCGAGAAGTTGATCAGCACGAAATTGCCGTCTTCCGGGTGAGGAATCACATGCAGGCGATGAGGCAGGATGAACGCCAGGGTGTTACGCGGAAACGGTCGGATCGCGCCGCCGATATGCTGCACGGTGTCGCCGCCGAGGTTGATCTGGATCTGGAAATATTCGTGGCGATGAGGCGAGGTCAGGGCCGGGCGCGCCGACTTGTCACGGATGTAGAAATCCATGCGGTCGCTGCGTTGCTGCATGCCATAGGTCTGGATGCGGGACGGGTTGGCCATCGTTGAAACACCTGAAATCACCTGGTTCGGACTGCCGCATGTTAGGACACTGGCGGCAGCCGGACCAAGCGATTGTTACGGTGCAGCGCTTAGTCGATGGTGACGGTCAATTCAGCCAGGCCTTCGATACCGGCAGTGATCACGTCGCCGCGTTGCAAAGCCCCTACCCCTGCTGGCGTGCCGGTGTAGATCAGGTCGCCGGCCTTCACGCCGACCGATTGTGAGAGGTAAGCGATCACATCCTTGACCGCCCAGATCTGATCCGCCAGGTCGCCGCGCTGACGGGTTTCGCCGTTGACATCAAGCCAGATGGCGCCGCGGTCCCGGTGACCCACCTTGCTCACCGGCAACAGCGCCGTGGCGGGCGCTGAAGCGTCGAAAGCCTTGGCCCATTCCCACGGGCGCCCCATTTTCTTGGCTTGCGCCTGCAAGTCGCGACGGGTGAGGTCCAGGCCAACGCCATAACCCCAGACATGGCTCAAGGCGTCGTCAGGGCTGATGTTCACGCCATCCTTGCCGATCGCGACGACCAGTTCGATCTCGTGATGCAGGTCCTCGGTCAGCGGCGGATAGGGGATGCTGCCTTCGGCAGGAACCACGGCGTCCGCAGGTTTGGAAAAGAAGAATGGCGGCTCGCGATCAGGGTCGTGGCCCATCTCGCGGGCGTGATCGGAATAGTTGCGACCGACGCAGAATACGCGGCGGATCGGAAAACGGCTGGAAGTGCCCACCACCGCTAGCGATGGTGTGGCGACCGGTGCTATGACGAATTCGCTCATGGTCATGTCCTCGAAAAGAAGGGTACTCGACATGAGCCTAGTGTGCCGATTGTGCGGCTGGCTGAGTTGGACAGATCCCTTGGGGTTTTGGACGAAACAACGGTATCCGGGTGATGACCGATCAGCCGCCGAGAGTGAGCCGTGCTGCTGCAGGGCGCGCGACGCACCAAGGTCGTGGCACGCTCATCGAATCAAGAGCCGAGCATACTCGACCAGCCGATCAACCACGCCCCACGAACGGCATGTTGGTCGCCATCACCGTCATGTTCAGCACATTGGCCGACAGCGGCAGGCTGGCCATGTAGCTCACGGCGTCGGCCACATGCTGCACGTTCATCGTCGGTTCCACCTGCAATTCGCCGTTGGGCTGCAACACGCCTTTGGTCATGCGATCGGTCATTTCGGTGAGGGCATTGCCGATGTCGATCTGCCCGCAGGCGATGTTGTACTGCCGACCGTCCAGCGCCGTGCTCTTGGTCAGCCCCAACACCGCGTGTTTGCTGGAGGTGTACGGCGAGCTGAACAGACGCGGCGTATGGGCGGAAATCGAACCGTTGTTGATGATCCGCCCGCCTTGCGGCACCTGGCGGCGCATCAGGCCGAACGCGCCGCGTACGCAGAGGAACATACCGGTAACGTTGGTATCGATGACGTTTTTCCACTGCTCGACCGACAGCTCATCCATCGGCACCGCTGGCGCGCCAATCCCGGCATTGTTGAACGAAACGTCCAGACGACCAAAGGTGTCTTCGATGCTCGCGAACAATGCGTCGACACTGGCCGCGTCGCGCACATCGGTGGACACCGCCAGCGCCTGCTGACCCGCAGATTTGGCTTGCTCGGCCAGTGCAGTCAACGGCTCCAGACGACGTCCGGCCAACACCACTGCATAACCGTCCTTCAACAATTGCAACGCGACGGCACGACCGATGCCGCTTCCTGCGCCCGTAACCAGCGCGACTTTCAAGGCAGAGGATGAAGACATGAGCGATTCCTTTGTTGTTAAGGGATGAATCCGATTTCAGCTGTTCGCAAATCGTGTAGGAACTGTACCGCCACTGTCGGGCAGCAAACACCGTCCCCTGTGGAGTGAGCTTGCTCACGAAGACGTATCCGCAGGCGCTCAAGGTTTCATGTGCATGTACCTGTCCCTTCGTGAGCAAGCTCACTCCCACAGGCTATGTGGTCGTCAGCTGCATCAGGGGCTGACCTCGGGTTTCATGAGAGCGGGCTTCTGGACTCAACTGTGCACAGGCGTCAACACCGGCTTGCCCGCATAAAACGCCAACAGGTTATCGGCGACCATTTGCACCGTTGCGCGGGACGCTTCTGGCGACAGGCCCGCCACATGGGGCGTCAACACTACATTGCTCAACGTTTTCAGGGCATCCGGGACCTGCGGCTCGTCATCGAATACATCCAGCGCTGCGCCCGCCAGACGCCCATGTTGCAAGGCATCCACCAACGCGTCGGTGTCCACCACACTGGCCCGGGCGATGTTCACCAAAAAGCCCTCAGGCCCCAACGCCTCGATAGCCGCCTTGTCGATCAAGTGGCGAGTGCCGCCGCCACCGGGCGTGGCGACGATCAGAAAATCGGATTCAGCGGCCAGCGCCAACGGCGTCGCACAATAGGAGAAGTCCACATCGTCACGTCGGGAACGGCTGTGATAGCTCACCTGCATGTCAAAGCCCAGCGCCCGCCTGGCGATCGCCATGCCCACCGCCCCCAGCCCTAGAATGCCGATTCGCTTGTTGGCAAACGATGGCCGGGTCGCCTTGCGCCACTCGCTTCGGCGCACGGAAGCATCGGCTTGAGGAATGTCCCGCACCGCCGACAGCAGCAATGCCATCGCGTGATCGGCCACGCTTGGCGCATTGACCCCGGCGCCATTGGTCACGGTGATTCCCCGCGCTTCGGCGGCCAACAGATCCACCTGCTCGTAACCGGCGCCGATCACACAGATAATGCCCAGCTTCGGCAGCGCCGCGATCTCGTTGGCTGTTAAACCCAACGGCCCACGGGTCAGCACCGCATCGATCTCATCCCCACGGGACGCCACCGCCTCCGCCCGCATCGCGGGGGTCGGAGCCAGAATCAGACGAAACCCTTTGTCCTCCAGAATCGGCAAGTACTCGTTCACGCTCTCGACCAACACCAACACTGTCTTCGTCATCATCCCTCCGTCGCGGAAAATTCGATGGCATAGACAGTAGCGTGAGTTAGAGCAGTTGTGCAGCGTCCGAATAGAAATTGGCTCAACAAAAAGCCCGGCGCAAGCTTTGGCCGGGCAGACATAAACGTTTCGCTCGCCGCACTGGTATCGGCCAGCGAGCCACTGATAGCGATGGCAGCGAGTGCCATAGCGGCCCGCAACGGTCGACGCAGCAGTCAGGTAAAACCCGCCGCCGCAAACACGAATGCCTTGAAAGGAGGACGTCCGCGCAAGGTCATCGTTGCTACCGAAAGCGGAGAAACTTCCTTGGCCTTGATACAGGAATCGCCCCGGAAACGCAGTCTGCAAACGAAACAGTCATGCGCAAGACGATGGAGCTTCACGAAACTTCATGAAACTGGTGCCGTCATTCCCGTCCCCGCCGCATTCAACCATCGCCGATTCAAGAGGTTCAGAACGACAGCGGCTTTCCCTGTGCGACAGACAGGTTGCCCGCACCCAGGGTAGCTGTTTATGGTCCAAGGGTGCGTCCGGGATACGCAGCAGCGAAACGCTGACTGAGCGCGCAGCGGTGAGCCATGCCGCTTCATGAATGAATCATGCACATAAGGAACGTTATCACCATGCTCAAAGGGTTCTCTAGAACGTCACTTTCCAGAACATTGCTCAGCACCGCGCTGGCTGGGGTCATGTTGTCGTCGGGGGCTGCGATGGCCGCCAGTGATCCGGGCAAGGCCTTGGCCGCCAAGGTCGGCGTGCCGTGGCCTGCGGTGATCGCCCATCGTGGCGCTTCGTTTAATGCGCCGGAGGAAACCGTGCCGTCCTATACCCTGGCCCGCGAGCTGGGCGCGGACTATCTGGAGATGGACATTCAGCGAACCAAGGACGGCGTGCTCATCGCCCTGCACGACGACACGCTGGAGCGCACCACCAATATCGCCGAGGTCTATCCGAGTCGCGTCAAAGACCCCCTGAGCAGTTTCACGCTGGAGGAAATCAAGCGCCTGGATGCCGGCTCATGGTTCAACAAGGCCCATCCGGATCGCGCCCGCGCCAGTTATGCCGGGCTGAAGATTCTGACCCTGGACGAGGTCATCGACATCGCCGAAGGCGGCAAGAACAAGCCGGGGCTGTACATCGAGACCAAGGTGCCCGCGCAGTTTCCGGGGATTGAAGAAGACCTCAGGAAAAAGCTCGACCAACGCGGTTGGCTGAGCCAGCGTCCTGCGGCGGAAAAAGGTTACGTCAATGTGGCGCACACACCGGGTCGCGTCGTGCTGCAAACGTTTGAAAAGCCAAGTCTGGAGTTGCTGCAAAAAGCGATGCCGGACACGCCCAAAGTACTGCTGTTGTGGACAGGTGACGGTTACATCCCGGCGGCATCCGACAAGAGCTTCAAGGATTCGGGCGCGAAGGACAAGGCAAGCTTTTACGCCAGTCAACAGGTGAAATCGAAGGAAGAGTTTGCCGCGTGGATGGACTGGGCGAAAGCCCATGGCGCCATTGGCACGGGCCCTGCGGCGGCATTGAAGAACGGCGGGGATCAGAGCTACATGGATCTGGTGCAGCCGTGGATGAACAAGATGGCCCACGATCGCGGCCTGATCATCCACCCGTATACCGTGGACGATGCGGTGGACTTCAAGGCGATCAGCGCGCGTGGGGTTGACGGGTTCTTCACCAATCGAGCTTCGGAACTGCTGAAATTCTATGGCCGGCCTTCGAAGCAAAGCATGGAGTCGATTCTGAAGCGGATCGGGTATTGAAACTCACATGACCTTGTAGGCGCGCGCTTGCCCGCGAAGGCGGACTGTTAGTCACCATGGTGGTGGCAGACATAACGCATCGCGGGCAAGCGTGCTCCTACAAATCGTGCTGTAGCGGCAGGTTTTACGCCAACTCGGCCACGACCGCCGCCAACGCTTTCGCCGGATCGGCTGCCTGGCTGATCGGGCGGCCGATGACCAGGTAATCGGAACCTGCATCCAGCGCCTGGCGCGGAGTCAGGATGCGACGCTGGTCGTCTTGCGCGCTGCCCGCCGGACGAATGCCCGGGGTCACCAGTTGCAGTGACGGGTGCGCGGTTTTCAGGGCCTGCGCTTCCAGCGCTGAACACACCAGCCCGTCCATGCCGGCCTTCTCGGCCAATGCAGCCAGACGCAGCACCTGCTCCTGCGGCTCGATGTCCAGGCCGATGGCCGCCATATCCTCACGTTCCATGCTGGTCAGCACGGTCACGCCAATCAGCAGCGGTTTGACGCCCGTACGCTGATCGAGCACGTCGCGGCAGGCCGCCATCATGCGCAGGCCTCCGGAGCAATGCACGTCGACCATCCATACGCCCATTTCGGCCGCAGACTTGACCGCCATGGCCGTGGTGTTGGGAATGTCGTGGAATTTGAGGTCCAGGAATACTTCGAAGCCCTTGGCGTTCAGGGTCTCGACAATGCCTGATGCGCTACTGGTGAACAGCTCCTTGCCAACCTTGACCCGACACAGTTTCGGGTCCAGTTGATCGGCCAGTTTCAACGCGGCTTCGCGAGTCGGGAAATCCAGGGCGACGATGATTGGGGTCTGGCAGACGGACATGAGCGGATTCTCTGGCAAGTCGAAATCGGCGCGCATTGTAGCTGAACAACGCGCGGCGCGGGACCCGGTGATCGGCAAACTCTGCAAACATCCTCTATCGCCAGCAACAGGAAGCTTGCCGGTGGCAACGAGTTTGACGACGCTACCGCTGGCAAGCGGTGCTGCTACACCTGTGCAGATCGCCCCGACATTGCCCAGGGCGCGCCTCAATCGTGCGCGTTCGCCTCAAAATCGCCGACAAAGCATTCTGCATGCGACCTCTTTCGGAACATTACGACATATCCGCGAACCACTGGCATGACCACTGCAACGCATTGCCTCCCGATGATCCAATCAATCCAGGGAGTGACGCATGAATACGCAACTGAAGCCCACACTGGGCACGCTGCATTTGTGGGGAATCGCTGTCGGTCTGGTGATTTCCGGTGAATATTTCGGCTGGAGCTATGGCTGGGGCGTGGCCGGGACGCTGGGCTTTCTGGTGACGTCGCTGATGGTCGCGGCGATGTACACCTGTTTCATTTTCAGTTTTACCGAACTGACCACCGCCATTCCCCACGCAGGCGGGCCGTTCGCCTACAGCCGCCGAGCGTTCGGTGAGAAAGGCGGGCTAATCGCAGGGCTGGCGACCTTGATCGAATTCGTCTTCGCGCCCCCCGCCATTGCCTTGGCCATCGGTGCTTATCTCAATGTGCAGTTTCCCGAGCTCGACCCCAAACACGCGGCTGTCGGCGCCTACATCGTGTTCATGACCCTCAACATCCTTGGCGTGAAACTCGCTGCCACGTTCGAATTGGTGGTGTGTGTCCTCGCTGTCCTGGAGCTGCTGGTGTTCATGGGCGTGGTCGCGCCTGCGTTCAGTTTCAGCAATTTCGCCCTCAATGGCTGGGCCGGGTCCGACGGCTTCGGCGCGCCGGCGATTGCCGGCATGTTCGCGGCGATTCCGTTCGCCATCTGGTTCTTCCTCGCCATCGAAGGCGCAGCCATGGCGGCCGAAGAAGCGAAAGATCCCAAACGCACGATTCCCAAGGCCTACATCAGCGGCATCATCACCTTGGTACTGCTGGCAATGGGTGTGATGTTCTTCGCTGGCGGCGTGGGCGACTGGAAAGCCCTGTCGAACATCAACGACCCACTGCCTCAGGCCATGAAAGCGGTGGTCGGCGAAAGCTCCGGCTGGCTGCACATGCTGGTGTGGATCGGGCTGTTCGGCCTGGTGGCGAGTTTCCACGGCATCATCCTGGGCTACTCGCGGCAGTTCTTCGCCCTCGCCCGCGCCGGTTACCTGCCGGCATCGCTGGCCAAACTGTCGCGCTTCCAGACACCACACCGGGCAATCATTGCCGGGGGCCTGATCGGCATCGCAGCGATCTACAGCGACGGCCTGATCAACCTCAGCGGCATGACCCTTACGGCAGCGATGATCACCATGGCGGTGTTCGGCGCCATCGTGATGTACGTCATGAGCATGCTGAGCCTGTTCAAACTGCGCAAAACCGAACCGCTGCTGGAACGCACCTTCCGCGCCCCCGGCTACCCGATCGTGCCGGGCATTGCGCTGGTATTGGCTGTGGTTTGCTTGATTGCCATGGCTTGGTTCAACGCCCTGATAGGCCTGATCTTCCTGGGGTTCATGGCGGTCGGCTTCATCTACTTCGGCATGACCGGGCGGGCGCGTTCGGCAGCGCCGGCCGATTCGATGCTGACGGGAATTTAAACCGCATCAAGCCCTGTAGCAGCCCGGCTTGCCGACGGTAACGATTATGGCCGTCACCGCCGGCAAGCCGTGCTGCTGCGGGTAAAGTGAGACAATGACCCTCTACCTTCACCGCGCATCTCCTGGAATTGAACCACTGGGCAGCGGCGCTGCTCAAAGCGGTATCACAATAAGGAGAGAGCATCATGCCCTGGTATGCCTGGTTGATTCTGGTAATTGCAATCGGCTCGATCGTCGGTGGTTTGCTGATGCTCAAGGATTCGGCGAAAAAACTTCCCCTGACCGAAGAACAGCTCAAGCGCGTCCACGAGCGAAACGCTGAAATGGATGCCAAGGAAGCAGGTGACCGATAACGGCACGCGACCACCAGGACCGTCGGGCGTTGGGAAATCATCGCCCGCTCGCCGCGCCCCTCTTTAAGCCCCCTTCCAGACTCCCCTGTTTAAAACGCCCTCAATCCCGGTTTCCCCCGTCATCCAGCGCCACCGCGTGATGGCTGGCCTGTGGCGTCACGGCAATCCGGAATGGCTGGAAAATCTTGAACATCTGCCCGTTTTCCCGCAGTTGCTTGAGCAGCTCGCCGAACTTCTCCCCGGTGATCGGAGCGTCAGGCCTGAGCAACGCATAGTGGCGATAGACCTGATCGACCCTGTCGGAAACCAGGAATTGATCGGCATCCCGCGGGTTACCGGCCATGAACGTACTCAAATAAGAGCGCGTGACCAGCGCGATATCCGCCCGATCACGCAACACCATCAGCAGATTGCTGTCGTGGGAGTAGGTCAGCGTGGCGTTGTAGTGGTCAGCGAGGAATTTCGGGTCAGCGTTGAAGTGGGCAAAGGCGTAGTGATAGCCGCTGAACAGCGCCAGACGCTTGCCCTTGAGGTCATCGAAATAATTTTGCGTGCGCCCCTGAACGCGGTGGGTGACGAAAATTTCTGCGTCTTCCAGGCCCATGTCGACATCTTCGTGCGGGATGTCCTTCCAGCCCCATGCCGGGTTTTCGAAGATCGCCATGTCGAAGCGATGCTGCTGGAAATCGCGGAAACGACGGGGAATAGAGGTCGGCACCATCTCGAAGCGGTAATCGCTCTGCATGGCATTCAATGCGCTGATCATCTGCGGCAGCAACCCGGTGTCTTCGCCGCGCTCGGGGCGAATCGTGTAGGGCGGAAAATGCGCCGCTCCAATTCTCACGACCTGCGCCGCACCCGCTTGCCAGGCCCACAATGTGGTCGTTGCCAACAGCAGCGTTTTCAAAACCATCCGCACCGGCGTACACATCAACACAAACCACCTCTGGCGAATCGGAATACGCGTAAGCTATGCGCTCGCGAACAATTAGACAACGGTCAAACCAAGTCAAAACCAGCTTTATTTTCCGCCCGGCAGTTTCAGCAGTGGCCGCGGCGCAATTTATGCCGCGCGCCTGAGCCAAGCAAGCGCTCGGCCAGGAGTTGCACTCCCGATCCGACAAAAAAATCGCCCCCTCGTCAAACAATCTTCCGTCAGGCGAGTCCCACCATGAGCCGTGCGACAGCTGCATTGGACGCAATGGGCTGAATATGACTACGCTGCATGACGGTGCCACGGATTAGGAAAACGGGAGCGAGTAATGCCCCATTGGTTGGTGATAGATCTGGAGGCGACCACAGAAGAGGGCGGATGGCCTGTGGCAGAGATGGAAATCATTGAAATCGGCGCCTGCGTGGTCAACGCCGACGGACGCGAGATCGATCATTTCGAACGTTTCGTGCGACCGGCACGCAGGCCTCAGCTGACATCGTTCTGCCGGGAACTGACGCACATTCAACAGGGCCAGATCGACACCGCGTCGCCCTTGACCACGATCTGGCCGCAATTCGAGCGCTGGATGAGTCATCACCGCACGCGATTGGTGGGCTGGGTCAGTTGGGGCGATTACGATCGAGAGCAACTGCTGCGGCAGTGGCAGGAGCATCAATTGAGCAGCGACCTGAGCGCGCTGCCGCACATCAACCTCAAGCAGCGCTTCGCGCAGGCCCGGCAATTGCAAAAACCCTGCGGGCTGAACACCGCGCTTCAGTTAGCTGGCATGCACTTCAATGGCCAGCAACACCGGGCGCTAACCGACGCGCAAAACACCGCGCGACTGTTGCCGCTGGTCATCCCTTCCTGAAAGTGACGCATTTATCAAAGCGGATGACGGCCTTTTGTACGTTGGGCATACTATCCGACCTTTTCCAGCCCTTTCCAAGGAGAACAGCCATGTTCAAGGTCAACGAGTATTTCGACGGCACCGTCAAGTCCATCGCCTTTCAACAAGCCGAAGGCCAAGCCACCATCGGCGTCATGGCTCCAGGAAAATACAACTTTGGCACAGCCGATCGGGAAATCATGCATGTGATCTCGGGCTCGCTGAAAGTGCTGCTGCCGGGCAGCAATGACTGGGAAAGCTTCAGCGCGGGCGACCAGTTCCGCGTTCCGGCCAACAGCAAGTTCGACTTGGAGGTCAGTGTCGACACCGCTTACCTTTGCGAATACCGCCAGGATTGATTTTGCAGCGAACGGCGCTTGATGCGCCGTTGTCGTTTCTGCGGGTCAAACACGCTGCAGCAAGCGCGGCTTGACAGCGGCAACGGCTGTAAAACTCGCTGCTACGTAATGTTCACTTCTTTTTCTGGCTGGCCCGCGTTGAACTGCAACGCCGCCAAACGCGCATACAACGGGTTGCTGGCAATCAACTCCCGGTGCGTGCCCACCGCCACGAGTTTTCCTTGATCCATCACCGCAATCCGGTCGGCGTTCTGCACGGTGGCCAGCCGGTGGGCGATGACCAGGGTCGTGCGGCCTTGCATCAGCGTTGGCAGCGCCTGCTGAATCAAGTGTTCGCTCTGTGCATCCAACGCGCTGGTGGCTTCGTCGAGTAGCAGGATCGGCGCATCGGCCAGCAGCGCACGGGCGATCGCCAGGCGCTGCCGCTGCCCGCCAGATAGCCCCATCCCGCCATCGCCCAGGTGGGTCCGGTATCCCTGCGGCAGCAGTTGGATGAATTCGTGGGCATGGGCGATATGCGCCGCGGCCTGAACCTGTTGGTCGCTGGCATGAGGGTTGCCGTAGCGAATGTTGTCCTCGACGCTGCCGAAAAACAGCGCTGGGGTCTGCGAAACCCAGGCGAAACAACGACGCAAGTCCAGCGGATCGAGGCGCTTGGCGGGTATCCCCTCGATCAGAATCTGGCCCTGCTGCGGATCGTAAAAACGCAGCAACAGATCGAACAGCGTCGACTTGCCCGCGCCTGAAGGCCCTACCAGCGCAAGGGTCTCCCCCGCCTCGATGATCAGGCTCAGGCCGTCAACCGCGTTGCGTTCTGGCCGTGATGGGTAGGCAAAACTTATGTTTTCCAGCGCCAGACGACCGCTGACCCGCTCCGGCAACTTCAGCACATCGCCAGCGGGTGGTGTGATTTCGCTGCGCGCCTGCAACAGCTCGGTGATGCGTTCGGCCGCGCCCGCCGCGCGCTGCAGCTCGCCGATCACCTCGCTGAGGGTGCCAAACGCGCTGCCGACGATCAGGCTGTAGAACACGAATGCTGCCAGTTCACCCCCTGAAATACGTCCAGCGATGACGTCCATGCCGCCGACCCAGAGCATCACCGCCACCGCACCGAGCACCAGCACGATGACCAGGGTGATCAGCCACGAGCGCTGCAGAATCCGCTTACGCGCGGTTTCGAAGGCCCCTTCGGCTGTCTGCGAAAAGCGCTGCCGGTCCTGCTCCTGATGGTTGTAGGCCTGGACGGTCTTGATCTGCCCCAGCGCTTCGGACACATAACTACCAACGTCGGCAACGCGGTCCTGACTCTCCCGCGACAGGCTGCGCACCCGCCGTCCGAAGATCAGAATCGGCGCCACCACCAGCGGCAATGCCACCACCACGATGCTGGTCAGCTTGGGGTTGGTGAAGAACAGCAGGATCACCCCGCCAATCACCATCAGCGCGTTGCGCAGGAACATCGACAACGACGAACCGATCACCGATTGCAGCAGTGTGGTATCGGCCGTGAGTCGCGACTGGATTTCCGAGCTGCGGTTGTTCTCGTAAAACCCGGGATGCAGGCTGACAAGATGATCGAACACCTGCTTGCGCAGATCGGCAACGACCCGCTCGCCGATCCACGACACCAGATAGAAGCGGGTAAACGTGCCCACCGCCAGCGCCACGACCAGCACCATGAACAGCCCGATGGTTTCGTTGAGCAAGGTGACCGAGCGGGTCATGAAGCCCTGATCGACCATCAGCTTGATGCCCTGGCCCATGGACAGGGTGATGGCGGCCGTGACGATCAGCGCCACCAATGCGCCGATGGCCTGTTTGCGGTAAGGCGCGATCATCCGAAGCGCCAGGCGAATGGCGTGACGCTGACGGCCGGAGAACACTGATGCCATGAAATGCACTCGATAGAGACTCAAGCGCAGAGCCTACACCGGCCCTTGCATGCACGCTCGTCGTCTTTTGCTGAACTCAAGGCGGCGCTGCCAGTCAGGATAGGGGTATCGACCTTGAAGCAGCGCCACGTTATGACGCTAACCGAGGACGGTTAGAGTAGATCGGTCTAACGAGCGGCTGGCGATTGTCGCCGTCATCTGTTGGACTGAAGGGGCGCTTGATGCGTCCAGGGATGTCATGGCGTGGTCAGCGAGCGCGGAAACCTGAAGCGCACAACCTGATGAGGAGACAGGCCATGAGCTTGCAAAACAGCAGCAATCAAGAACCCGTGGTACGGCCCCAACCCGAGTCGCAACTGGGCGGCGCCATTGTTGATGAATACGGGAATCAGATCCTGATTACTGAAGAAATGGTTCAGGCGGCGTGTCAGGAATGCGAAAAGTACTGGGTCAAACCCGAAAAACAAGATCGATGAACAGACTCCTTTGAAGCCCGGCTTCGACGCCGGGTTTTTTATGCCTGCGCTATAAAGCTTGCTGTAATACACCGAAACATCCTGCAATAGCCCGCGTCCCGAACCCCGTTGCATCCCGACAGATCCTGCGATTACGTCCTGGCCTTCAACCGTCAATTGACTTGATCCAAGGAAGATCGATATGTCTGTTTCGCGTTATGGCTACACCCCTCAGCAGCTGAACCACGTCTATACCGAACTTGAAAAAACCCTGTTCGACGTCAGCCGAGATATTGGCGCCGATGGGCAACCGGCGCCGAAGATCCTGGTGGTCGCCGGGGTTCAGGGTTCGGGCAAGACCTACATGCTCAATAATACCCTGCTCAAGGATCCACGCTACGGCAACTATGTGCGCCTGTATTCGGAAGACCTGCGCGAGCTGCACCCGCGTTATGCCGAATTCGCCGATCAGGACGTGACCAGCCGCTACAAGCACACCGAGGCGTTTATCTGGGAGCTGTGCAGCCTGATCTTTGCCCACGCGTACAGGAACAAATTCAACATCATCATGGAGACCGCGCTGGATACGAAGGCCTTCGCCACGGTCATCACCGGCGCAGAGCTGGCCGATTACCAGTTCGACGTGCACCTGATCGGCTGCAAAAAGGACTTCGTTCACCTCTCCACGATCAAACGCGCGTTGAACGCGCTGGAAAGCGGCAGCCTTGAGCGCTTCGTCGATATCGCCACCATCGAGACCAGCATCGAGAATGCCGAGGTCATCCTCAATGCGTTCGAAACGGCGTGCATGCGCGTCAGCGGCTCGACCATCAGCATGTATGAACGGGGCTTCGGTGCCCTGATAAACCGCAGGAAGCTGTGCAGCAGCCGTTGCGAACGGGTCAACACGCTGACGCCGATCGTCTTCACGGACGAACAAGGCACGACGATCGCTGTGCAGGAACAGACCCATCGGATCGAGCGCAGCGAAGAAATGCCGGTGCCGTGCAGCTATGGCAGTTTCATCGCATTGGTGGAAGCACCGGTCAGTAGCATCGAGGACCGCAAGCAAGCGTGGCAGGAGGCCTACGCCGCCCTTGCGCGGATGCGCGACTTCTGGAAGCAGATCCCGCCTCGCCTGCCGGAGACGCTGTGGGGCTACATCAAGAAATACGTCGAGTGATCACTCGCCGACCGACACCGCGCCCAATGCCTGCACGATCTGCTGCAACGCTGCCGAGTGGCCGTTGATGCTCACCCGCAGGCCTTCGATTTCCCGGCGCGGCGGATAGTGCTTGCGCAGGGCGTCGAAGGCCAGGCGCTGGCTGGCAGAGTCGCCGACCAGACTGCGGCGCAAGTCCGCATCGTCGCGGCGCGGATCGTAGACCCCACGGCAGAGCATATTCAGCGCCCAGGCCGGGTCGGTTGCAGCGTCCAGCGCGACTTGCGCCAGCCAGGGCTTGGGCAGCAGGTCGGCAAGTTCGATGGTCGGCGATTGCCCCAAGTGCGCGCACAATGCCTGATAGATCTGCGCTGTGCCGCGCTGACGGCCGTCGAGGCTATAGCCGGCAATGTGCGGGGTGCCGATCACACACAGCTCGGCCAGGTCCACGTCTACCAGCGGCTCGTGTTCCCAGACATCCAGCACCGCCTGCAAGTCTTCGCGCTCGAGCAGCACTTCACGCAGCGCCCTGTTGTCCACTATCGGGCCGCGTGCCGCATTGATCAGCCACGCGCCTTGCCTGAGTCTTTGCAGGCGCGCGCGATCCAACAGGTGCCAGGTCGGCAGATCGCCGGTCTTGTTCAGCGGCGTGTGCAGGCTGATGACGTCGCAACGGGCGATGATCTCATCGAGACTGACGTAATCGCCGCCTTCGGCAGCCTGCCGCGGCGGATCGCAGACCAGTACATTCCAGCCCAGCCCGCGCAGCACCTTGATCAGCCGACCGCCGACCTGCCCTGCGCCGACGACGCCGTAGGTGCGTTGGGTCAGATCGGCGCCTTCGATTTCGGCCAGGGTCAGCAGGCTGCCGAGCACATAATCCACCACCCCGCGGGCGTTGCAGCCGGGCGCGCTGGCCCATCGGATACCGGCTTCGTCGAAGTAATCGAGGTCGAGGTGATCAGTGCCAATGGTGCAGGTGCCGACGAACCTAACCGGTGTGCCTTCGAGCAGTTCGCGGTTGACTTTCGTCACCGAGCGCACCAGCAGGATATCGGCATCGGCCACCGCAGCGTGGTCAAGGGTACGTCCCGGAAAACGGCGGATGTCGCCAAAACCGGAAAAGAAGGCGTCGAGCAGTGGAATGTTTTCGTCGGCAACTATGCGCATGGTGGGCTCCCTGAAGTCGCGGCAGTGTAGGCGCTAGCGTGCCGGGGAGCCAGTGCGGAGCAATGACGCAGCCAGGGTCGCCGCGTCGACTCAGGCGAGCTTCTTGCGAATCCAGTACAGGTACACGCCATCGGCAGTCTGCTTGTCCACCAGTTCGTGGTCCAGGAACACGCAGAACTTGGGGATATCGCGCTGGGTCGAAGGGTCGGTGGCGATGACCTTGAGCACCCCCCCGGCTGGCAGATCGCGCACCTTCTGATGCAGCATCATCACAGGTTCGGGGCAATTGAGGCCGGTCGCGTCGAGGACAGCGTCAACGGCAAGGCTTTCGATGGAATCAGACATGGGGCACTCCGGAAACTGGCGCGCATTGTCGCTTAAATGAACAGCAGCGCCAATCGTCACTGGTCTTGCGAATTTCCAGACACCTCCCTGCCTAGGCAGAGCACAAATCTGTGGGAGTGAGCTTGCTCACGAAGGCCGCTTCCAATCCTTTGGAGATGCGACGAATGTCCTGGCCTCTTCGTGAGCAAGCTCACTCCCACAGGTCATTGCAGTTAGCCTCAAGGAGTCCATTTCACACAGGTCAACTACGCTGCTGACTATCGACTTTGTAGGATTCTGCGACATCTTGGCGGTTGGTGATGCACCGCCCGGCACGTATGATCCTTGACATTTATCCGCAGATTAGAAGCCTATGTCCCTGATAGTTCTACTGCTTCTGCCTTTCATCGGCAGCTGTCTGGCGGCGGTCTTGCCGCACAACGCACGCAACAGTGAATCCATTCTCGCTGGCCTGATCGCCCTTATCGGCGCGATTCAGGTGGCGCTCTGGTACCCGCAAATCGCTCACGGCGGGGTCATTCGCGAGGAGTTCTTCTGGCTGCCGAGCCTGGGGCTGAACTTCGTGTTGCGGCTGGACGGTTTCGCCTGGCTGTTCTCGATGCTGGTGCTGGGAATCGGCGCGCTGGTGTCGTTGTACGCCCGCTATTACATGTCGCCCGACGACCCGGTGCCGCGCTTCTTCTCGTTCTTTCTTGCCTTCATGGGCGCCATGCTCGGGCTGGTGATGTCCGGCAATTTGATTCAGATCGTGTTCTTCTGGGAACTGACCAGCGTCTTTTCATTCCTGTTGATCGGTTACTGGCACCACCGCGCCGATGCCAGGCGCGGCGCCTACATGGCGCTGATGGTCACCGGCGCTGGCGGCCTGGCGTTGCTGGTGGGGGTGATGCTGCTGGGGCATGTGGTAGGAAGTTACGACCTGGACCGGGTGCTGGCCTCGGGCGACGCGATCCGCGCCCACGCGCTGTACCCGGTCCTGCTGACCTTGATCCTGATCGGCGCGCTGAGCAAAAGCGCGCAATTCCCTTTTCATTTCTGGTTGCCCCACGCCATGGCCGCGCCGACGCCAGTGTCGGCGTATCTGCACTCAGCGACCATGGTCAAGGCTGGAGTGTTTCTGCTGGCACGGCTGTGGCCGGCGTTGTCCGGTAGCGAACAATGGTTCTGGATCGTCGGCGGCGCCGGGGCCTGTACGTTGGTAATCGGCGCCTATGCGGCGATCTTTCAAACCGACCTCAAGGGCCTGCTCGCCTATTCCACCATCAGCCACCTGGGTCTGATCACCTTGCTGCTGGGCCTCAACAGCCCGCTCGCCGCCGTCGCGGCGGTCTTCCACATCCTCAACCATGCCACGTTCAAGGCCTCGCTGTTCATGGCGGCGGGGATCATCGATCACGAAAGCGGCACCCGTGACATTCGTAAGCTCAGCGGCCTTATCAGACTCATGCCCTACACCGCGACACTGGCGATGGTCGCCAGCGCGGCCATGGCCGGCGTCCCGCTGCTCAACGGCTTCCTGTCCAAGGAAATGTTCTTCGCCGAAACCGTGTTCATCAGCTCGACCGCCTGGGTCGAAGCCGCGCTGCCGGTGATCGCCACCGTCGCCGGCACGTTCAGCGTCGCCTACTCCCTGCGCTTCACGGTGGATGTGTTTTTCGGCCCGAAAGCCACCGACCTGCCGCACACGCCCCACGAACCGCCGCGCTGGATGCGCGTGCCGGTGGAACTGCTGGTGCTGGCGTGCCTGATCGTCGGCGTCTTCCCGGCTTTGTCGGTTGGCCCGTTGCTGGCTGCCGCCGCACAGCCCGTGGTGGGTGGAACCCTGCCGCAATACAGCCTGGCGATCTGGCATGGCTGGAACGCGCCGATGATCATGAGCCTGATTGCCATGGGCGCCGGGATCGTCCTTTATCTGCTTCTGCGCCCGCGCTTCAAGCGCAATCGTTTCAAAGGTCCGCCACTGGTCTGGCGCCTGAATGGCAAGCGCCTGTTCGAGCGTGTACTGGTCATCAAGTTGCGCGTCGCCCGCAGGCTGGAAGGCCTGCTGACTACACGCCGCCTGCAAGCCCAGCTGTTTTTGATGGTGTTCGTGGCGCTGGTCGCAGGCTTCGTGCCGATGTACGACAGCGGCCTGACCTGGGGCCACCGGCCGAAAATTCCGGGCTCCGGAGTGTTCGTCATGCTCTGGTTGATCGCCATCGCCTGCGCCCTCGGGGCTGCGTGGCAGGCCAAGTATCACCGGTTGGCGGCGGTGACTATGGTCGGCGTGTGCGGTTTGATGACGTGTGTCACCTTCGTCTGGTTTTCCGCGCCGGATCTGGCCTTGACCCAGTTGGCGGTGGAGGTGGTCACCACCGTGCTGATTCTGCTGGGACTGCGCTGGCTCCCCCGGCGTAACGAAAACGTCGCCCCGCCGACCCGCTCGCGCAACCGCGCCAGGGCCCGTCGGGTGCGCGACTTCATCCTGGCGGTGGCGGTCGGGGGCGGCATGGCGCTGCTGTCTTACGCGATGCTGACCCGCCCCACGCCGAACGCGATTTCCGAGTTCTACCTGAACCGCGCCTTGAGCCAGGGCGGCGGCACCAACGCGGTCAACGTGATGCTGGTGGATTTCCGTGGCTTTGACACCTTTGGCGAAATCACCGTGCTGGCGGTGGTGGCGCTGACCGTTTTCGCGCTGCTTCGTCGCTTCCGTCCACCGAGGGAAAGCATCCTTCTGCCGGCCCAGCAACGTCTGCTGGCGCAGGATGTGGTCACCGATCTGGTCAACCCGCGCCATGCGACTGACACCGCGCTGGGCTTCATGATGGTACCCGCCGTGCTGGTGCGCTTGCTGTTGCCGGTGGCATTCGTGGTCTCGATGTATCTGTTCATGCGTGGCCACAATCAGCCGGGCGGTGGGTTCGTCGCGGGGCTGGTGATGTCGGTGGCGTTCATCCTGCAGTACATGGTCGCTGGCACGCAGTGGGTCGAGGCGCACATGAGTCTGCGCCCTCTGCGCTGGATGGGCACGGGTCTGTTCTTCGCCCTGGCGACGGGACTGGGTTCGATGGCGCTGGGTTACCCGTTCATGACCACCCACACCGCACACGTGCACCTGCCGTTGCTGGGCGACATGCACATTGCCAGTGCGCTGTTCTTCGACATCGGCGTGTATGCCGTGGTGATCGGTTCGACACTGTTGATCCTCACCGCCCTAGCCCACCAATCAGTGCGCAGCCATCGCCCGACCTCGCTGCCGCAGCCGATCGAACCGCCCCCGCCAGCCATGCCGATCAGCCCCGCCACTTCACAAGGAGCCATCTGATGGAAGAAGTCATTGCCATTGCCATTGGCGTGCTCGCCGCGTCCGGCGTGTGGCTGATCCTGCGCCCACGAACCTTTCAGGTGGTCATGGGCCTGTGCCTGCTTTCATACGGCGTCAACCTGTTCATCTTCAGCATGGGCAGCCTGTTCATCGGCAAGGAGCCGATCATCAAGGATGGCGTGCCCCAGGACCTGCTCAATTACACTGATCCGCTGCCCCAGGCACTGGTGCTGACGGCCATCGTCATCAGCTTCGCGATGACCGCGCTGTTTCTGGTGGTGCTGCTCGCCTCCCGTGGCCTGACCGGCAACGACCATGTGGACGGTCGGGAGAGCAGTGAATGAGTCTGATGAATCAACTGATCATTGCGCCGATTCTGCTGCCGGTGCTGACCGCGGCCTTGATGCTCTGGCTGGGGGAAAAACATCGCCCGCTCAAGGCGCGCATCAATCTGCTGTCCACCGCGCTGGGCCTGGCTATCGCCATCACTCTGATGATGTGGGTGCAGCAGACCGGCACCACAGGCTCCATCGGTGTGTACCTGCCGGGCAACTGGGAGTCGCCGTTCGGCATCGTGCTGGTGGTCGACCATCTGTCGGCCTTGATGCTGGTGCTCACCGGCATTGTCGCCTTCTGCGCACTGTTATTCGCCACGGCGCGCTGGGATCGGGCCGGAGCGAGTTTCCATGCGCTGTTTCAGATACAGCTGATGGGGCTGTACGGCGCGTTCCTGACCGCCGATCTGTTCAACCTGTTCGTGTTCTTCGAGGTCTTGCTCGCCGCGTCTTACGGCCTGATGCTGCACGGTTCGGGGCGAGCCCGCGTCTCGGCGGGGCTGCATTACATCACTATCAACCTGCTGGCGTCGTCGCTGTTTCTGATTGGCGCGGCGCTGATTTATGGCGTTACCGGGACGCTGAACCTGGCGGATCTGGCAGTGAAGATCCCCCAGGTTTCAGAGGCTGATCTGGGCCTGTTGCATGCCGGCGCAGCGATTCTCGCGGTCGCGTTTCTGGCCAAGGCCGGGACGTGGCCGCTGAACTTCTGGCTGGTGCCGGCCTATTGCGCAGCCAGCGCGCCGGTCGCCGCGCTGTTCGCGTTGATGACCAAGGTCGGCGCCTACACCTTGCTGCGCTTGTGGACCTTGTTGTTCTCCGGTCAGGCGGGTGCATCAGCGTTTTTCGGCGGACAATGGCTGATCTGGGGTGGCATGGCGACTCTGGCCGTGGCGGCGATTTCCATCGTTGCGGCCCAGCGGCTGGAGCGTATGGCCAGCCTGAGCATCCTGGTGTCAGCGGGCATTCTGCTGTCAGCCATTGGCTTCGGCCAACCGAGCCTGACTGCGGGTGCACTGTTTTATCTGGTCAGCTCGACCCTGGCCTTGAGCGCGTTGTTTCTGCTGGCTGAATTGATCGAACGTTCGCGCTCGGCCAACGAAATCCCATTGGAAGACGACGCCGATCAACTGCCCAAGGCGATGGAATCGCTGCATCCGCTGCCGGGCACCAATCTGGATGACGAGCAAAAAGCCGTGGTCGGACAGGTGATTCCCTGGACCATGGCGTTCCTGGGCCTGAGTTTCATCGCCTGCGCGCTGCTGGTCATCGGCATGCCGCCGCTGTCGGGCTTCCTCGGCAAACTCACGCTGATCAGCGCCCTGCTCAATCCGTTGGGTCTGGACGTGGCGAAAGACGAAGCCATTCGCGCCGACAGTTGGGCCTTGGTGACGCTGCTGATCGTCTCGGGGTTGGCCTCGCTGTTCGCCTTCGTGCGCGTGGGCATCAAGCGTTTCTGGACGGCACAGGATCGCCCGTCCCCCGCGTTGCGTCGTAATGAATGCATGCCGATCGCTCTGCTGCTGGGCGCCTGCATCGTGCTCACGTTCAAGGCTCAGGGTTTGCTGCATTACACCCAGGACACGGCGCAGGCCCTGCATGATCCGCAGCAATATGTGCTGTCGGTGATGGCGGCCAGACCGGTGCCCTCACCGACCACCGCAAGCGCAGAGGTGCAGCCATGAAGCGTTTGTTTCCTGCGCCGTTGTTGTCGCTGTCGTTGTGGGCCTTGTGGCTGTTGCTGAACCTGTCGTTGAGCGCGGGCAACCTGATTCTCGGCGCGTTGCTGGGGTTTCTGGCGCCGATCATGTTCGCTCCGCTGCGTCCCCTGCCAGCCCGGATTGGCAGGCCGGGCGTGGCCTTGAAACTGTTTTTTCTGGTGGGCCGTGACGTTTTGATCTCAAACCTGGCAGTGGCCTGGGGCGTGTTGCGCGCAGGTCACAGGCCACCGCGCTCGACCTTCGTCAAGGTGCCGCTGGATCTGCATGACGCCCACGGACTGGCCGCGCTGGCGATGATTTGCACCGTGGTGCCGGGCACTGTCTGGTCAGAACTGGCGCTGGATCGCAGCGTGCTGCTGATGCACGTGTTCGATCTGGACGACGAGGCGCGGTTCATCGAGCACTTCAAGAGCACTTACGAACGTCCGCTTATGGAGATCTTCCAATGAGCCCACTGCTCACCAACGCGATCCTGCTCAGCCTGTCGCTGTTCACCGTGGCGATGATTCTGACCTTGATCCGGCTGTTCAAAGGTCCGTCGGCGCAGGATCGGGTGATGGCGCTGGATTATCAGTATTTGCTGGCGATGCTGATGATGCTGGTGCTGGGGATTCGCTACGCCAGTGACACGTACTTCGAAGCGGCGCTGCTGATTGCGCTGTTTGGCTTCGTCGGTTCGTTTGCCCTGGCCAAATTCCTGCTGCGCGGCGAGGTGATCGAATGAATTCGCTGCATGTTTTGCCGTTCTGGGTCGAGGTGCTGACGGCAGTGTTGTTGGTTTCGAGCAGCCTGTTTGCCTTGATCGGAGCGCTGGGGCTGTTGCGTATGAAAGACTTTTTCCAGCGCATGCATTCGCCTGCGCTGGCCTCGACCATCGGCGCCTGGTGTGTGGCGTTGGCGTCGATTGTCTATTTCTCGGTGCTCAAGGAAGGGCCTGTATTGCATGCGTGGCTGATTCCGATCCTGCTGGCGATCACGGTGCCGGTGACCACTTTGCTGCTGGCGCGGACAGGGTTGTTTCGCAAGCGGATGGCGGGGGATGGAGATGTGCCGCCGGAGGTTTCCGAGGGGCGGCATGAGGGAAAGTGATTTTCGGTAGGTTTTTGGTTCGTCCTAACGTCCGAATTGTTTCGCCTTCGGCGAGTTACTTTAGATTGACTCCGAACCTGTAGGAGCTGCCAGAGCTGTGCGACAGCCACGAAGGCGGAGTGTCAGGTCACTTAATCTTTAACTGGTCCACCGCATTCGCTGCCGTCGTAACCTCCGGCGTCTCCCACAGGATCGATTCAGCCTGCCGCTTCTGCGGTTGCTCTTGATCTTGCTGTTGCTCTCCACCCGTGCAAGTTCAGACACCGCCGAATGCGACTTGGCTGCTTCTTGAAACAGAGAGCAGGATACCTTTCCGAGCAACTTGCCGAAGGCGAAACAATTCGGCCGTCAGGACGAATCCAGACCCGACAACACAAACAGAACCTGAACCGATACGCCTCACGCAGCAGCCCGAGAGTGACTCGCGCCAATTTGTCGCACCCCGCTCGTCGCCTCACTTCTGCTACATTCTTGCGCCATGAAACGGGCCCGCTCTGACCGACACCTGATCGCATGGATGCTTTATTGTTGCGTCCTGTTCAACGTGTTCGCCTGCAGCATCGGTCATGGCCAGATGGTCGGAATGCAGCTCAACGGCATCGGCGGCGAGTTCTGTTCTACCGATGGCCGCGCTTTGACGGTCGATCAATTCAAACCGGGTGAGCAGAAGCTCCCGACGCTGTCCGCCGCCTTTGGTTGCCCGCTGTGCTCCACCGGCGGAATGGGGCCGGCGCTGAACTCCAGCGTGACCCTGGCCATTCTCCCCGAACAACACAGCCCGCCGCCCGCGGTGGTTGCCTCCTGTGAAATCCCTTCGGCCTTTCATTGGCCCACGGCCAATCCCCGCGCCCCGCCCTCTTTCCTGATCTGACTTCAGCCCTTAACTGATCCGACTTTCGGATGCCTTGTCCGTGGCACACGCGTGTCTTTTGCAGGCCCGAACGCGGTGGATATCCCGTAGCAGCATGGCTTGCCAGCGGCAGCGATCCTGGGGGTATCTCCGCCGGCAAGCCGTGCTGTCGCAGCTGCCTCGCTAGCGTCGACTGCGCCCTGTAGCGATCCCGGCACAACAGTCTCTGAAGGTTTGGGTTCTGCTCGAATTTATTTCAGGTTCTCACCATGAAACGTATCTCCTTGCTCGCCAGTTTTATCGGCGTGTTCTCCCCTATTGCCCATGCCCAATCCGCTATCGACCTCGCGCCCATCACGGTCACCGGTGACGAACAACCCACCCCAGGATTAGATCTCGAACAACAGACCGCCAGCGCCACCCGTCTGGGTTTGAGCCTGCGCCAGATGCCTGCCTCAATCGCTGTTGCCAACCGCTCAGACATCGAACGCCATGGTGCGCAAAATTTTCAGGACGCCGCCAACGCGCTGCCCGGCGTCAACGCCAGCGCGCCGCCGGGTTTTGGCGGGTTCATCTCGTATCGCGGTTTCACCAGCAGCCAGATCACGCAGATGTTCAACGGCATCAACGTCGCCACCGGTCTGGCCCGCCCGGTCAACAGCTGGATCTACGATCGGGTCGAGTTGCTGGGCGGCCCATCCTCATCGATCAATGGCGCAGGCTCCGTGGGCGGCTCGCTGAACTACGTCACCAAACTGGCGACCCGCAATGAAATGGCCGCCGAGGGACGCATCAGCTACGGCAGTTTCGACAGCACACAAACCGCGTTCGGGGTGAACCATGGGCTGAGCGATCCCACTTCGGATATACAGCATTACGCCAGGCTGGACGTCAGCCACACCACCAGCAACGGCTACATCGATCGCCAGGAAAACGATGCCTGGAGCGTGGCGTTTTCCCTGCTCAGCGACCTTACACCCAAGCTATCCCACACCCTGGCGCTGGAATACCAGGACGAACACGAGGACAGCCCGTACTGGGGCACGCCGGTGCTGAACCCGAAGGCTGGCGAATTGAAAATCGACAGGCACGAGCGCTTTCGCAACTACAACGTCGATGACGGCCTATACGAACAACGCATACGCTGGGTACGGTCGATCATCGATTACCGCATCGACGACACTACCACTCTGCGCAACACCCTGTATCACCTGGACAGCCAGCGCGATTACCGCAATCTGGAGACCTATCAGTACAACGCCGACAACAGCGCCATCAACCGCTCGACGGCCTATCTGGTACGGCACGAAGGCACCCAGGGCGGCGATCAGTTCGAGCTGCGCCACGAAAGCACTGTGCTGGGAATGGCCACGACCTGGGCGGGCGGCTTCGAATACAAGGTCAACGGCACCACCAACAACCCCTGGAATGTGCCGGCCAACAACAGCGTGGCCCCGGACCATTTCGACCCCGGTCACTTTTATGATTTGCCGAACACGCGGCAGGGTTTCGTCAAGGACAAGACCAACGAGGTGACCACCAAAGCAATGTTCGTGGAGAACCATCTGGCGTTCAACGATCAGTGGTCGCTGGTGACGGGGCTGCGTTACGACGACATCGATCTGGACGTAACCAACCACCGCGAGGTGACTGCCAGCAACCCGCGTCATCTGCGTCGCGACTGGCAGCCGGTAACTGGCCGAGCCGGGCTGACCTGGCAGTTTCTACCGACGGCCAACCTCTACCTGCAATACAGCACTGCCGCCGAACAACCCAGCGGTACGCAGAACTTCGACGTATCCACCGGCAAGCAATGGGAGATCGGCAGCAAATTCGACTACCTGCAAGGCCGCGGTTCGGCGACGCTTGCCGCCTACACGATCGAACGCAAGGACTTCGCCATCACCGATCCGCAGGACCCGACCAACAGCATTCCGGTGGGCCAGCAATCGTCGAGAGGAGTCGAGCTGGCAAGTTCGCTGCGGATCACCCCCCGACTGCTGCTGGAAGGCAACATTGCCTGGGTCGATGCGCAGTACGACGAGTTCAGCGAAAAGAACGCGGCCGGAATCGTGGTCTCACGCAAGGGCAACACACCGACCAATGTGCCGGACCGAGTCGGCAACCTGTGGCTGACCTACGACTTCACGTCAGACTGGCAAGGTGGTGTGGACGCGCGTTACGTGGCGTCGGTGTACGCCGACAATGCCAATACCCAGACGGTGCCGTCCTACACGCTGTACGGCAGCTTCCTGACATTCAAGGTGAGTCGGCACACGTCCATCACCGGGCGGGTGCGCAACCTCACCAATGAGGAGTACGCGCGGTTCGCCCATGTCTCGCCGGCGTATTACCTGGGTGAGCCGCGAGCCTTCGAACTGGCGGTGCAGACGCGCTTCTGAACCTGTGACGAGCCGGGGCTGGCGAGTTATTCGCTGGCCTTGAACACCAGCTCGCCCTTGCGCCATTTGGCGGCCTTGGCGGTCGCCGCCTTGAGGACCTTGCTCAGCCCCAGTTGAATCTGCTCGTGAGCGGCGAACACCATAAACACACTGTGCGATTCCTTGAACACGATGCCGTGACCTTCAGGCACATCGACAAACGCATACTCGCCCAGGCCATAGATGGTCATCTTGATGTCGCGAAAACGGATCTCGAACTTGCCACCTTCGCGGCTTGGCAGCACGGCGGCGCGAAAATGATCGCCGACTTTGAGTTCCAGGCGTGGTTTGTCATCGACCACCAGTGCGGTTTCGGTGTCGATTTCGGACATGTAGATGCCTTCAGGGGACTGCTCGATGACATAAACGAAACGTGCCTGGAACTGCTTTACCAACTTCGCGCGCAAATCTCCGAGCACGAATAACGCATGGGTATCCAGATTACTTACTGCCAATGTACAAACTCCCAACCTGATATGAACTCGCCCGGCCAGGGGCCAGGCAAGGAAAAGACAATGAAAGACAGTGCGTCCCGGGTACCGGACGCTGGCACGAAGGTAGATTCTACCGGCTGAGAGTCTATACGGGATATATGCCTTTCGTCCGTAATGTAGCTGTTTTTGTACACCAGGCTACCCTGCGGTCTGTGTCCAATCGGCTGAAGGAGCCAGGCGACAGGGGCTGAATCGTTAAGGCAAATGCGTAGAACTCTTGCGTGCCCTGCGTACTCATATGAGTGACTGACAACACCAATCGGGGCTCCGGCCCGCCAGGGAGACATTATGGACCTCACGCCACCGACGCTTGAAAAATTGTTCGAACAACTGGGCCTGGATGCCGATCAGGCCAGCATCGACCGCTTCGTCAGCGAACACCAACTCCCCGATGACGTGAAGCTGATCGATGCCGAGTTCTGGACGCCGCAGCAGGCGCGCTTTCTAAAGGAGGAGCTGCGGGACGATGCCGATTGGGCACCCGCGGTAGACGAGCTGAATGCGCTGCTGCACCCGCAGAAATAACCGCGCGTCGGCCATGCAGGCGGCCATGTTCAGGCCGCCTGCATTTCAATGAAAAAGTTCATAACGAGGCACCAGCCCGGGACATATTGGGAAAGCGCAAACGCCCCTCGGACGCAGGCGCGTGCAGAAACAAGCTATCCACCAGTGCTCCGCGCCGCCCCAGCGTGCCATTCCAGAGCGCGGAACAATGGATGTAGCGCCGATACAACATTTGCAGCTCCTGGGCCGACAATCCTTCGCCCTGCCCCCGCGCATAGGCCAGAAGCTTGACCGCAACCCCACGCAACTCAGGCGGAAGGCTCAGATCGGCGGTATCCGGTATTGGCCTGAAGGGTACGCCTTCGTCGCACGCCAGGCCGTGCATCACCCGCAGGTATACCCGTGACAGGTGGCCGAAGACCCGGCGCTGAAGTTTCACGCTCGCTATAACGGTTTTCATGCCTCGCCGCCGTTGCCCCAAGCGTTCGAAGCACTCGATGCTGATCGAGGCGGTATCGTCCTGGGGATCGATCCAGCGCTGTGCGTCCAGCTCCCCCATTTCGGCATGGGTCTGCAACCAGGCGTCAGTGCTGTCGTACGGCGTGCTCGCGCTGACCAGGCTGCGCCGGGGTCGGGTCAGCGACACCGTTTCCATGCTCTGCGGTTGGTAGCCACCACCGATATCCGAATGGCTACCAGGCAACACGATCTCACGGGGCCAATCCGGTGCCACGCTGTTCAGTGCGAAATTGCGTCGATACTCGTCGGCCGCCACCAGATGCAGCACCTGTTGTGCGCACCCCGGAGGCAAGAACAGATTGACCCGCGCGTTGATGGCGTCGCGCACATTGCCCAGGTCCGAGATGCCGCCCACCGCCGCTACGGTATCGAACAGCCCGATGACCTTTAGACGCACACTGCCGGTATTCCAGGAAAAGTCCGTGGACAATGGCAGTTTGCGCGGGTCCAGAACCGGGCCGAGCAGCCCACGCGCCCCCTTGAGAACTTCATTGGCCAGATGCCGGGCCGCCGCCGCGCCGCGACTGAAACCGAACAGATCAAGTTCCAGGCCGGCAATGACGCAGCCGGGATTGTGCAATTCAAATGCACTGAGAAACAGGTTTATCTTTTTTATGCTGTTGGTAACTTTGGCAACCACGCCGGTATTTCCTCGGCCAAAACCCTGGCCCGATACCCGTGAATCCCTTCCTCCAGAGGTAGTTCCTATACCGCTGACATATATAGCCTCATAAACCCCAAGTCCGCTGCCTTCATTTAGTGCGTTGGGCTGATGCTTATAAAGGTCTGCCAACCTTGCAATGTTAGTCAGATCATTGCTGTAACTACTGGACGGATCGCTATGGCGTCCGCCGCACTCCTTGATATGTGCTCCATTGTATATTTCCGCCATTGCCTGACAGTCGGCCCCGATCTGGCTGTTGATACGGTTGTTGCCGGTACCGTCGAAGAACACACCGATTCGCACAATGACCTGCAGCTTGCCGGCTGCGCCACGTGAACCTGTAGCTGAGTGTAGTGCTGTCATATGTAAACCACCTGTGAATGCCGATCAAAATCCGAACGACTTCTTACACATTCGGACATATAACTCACAGAATGCTCTTACATATGGAATCGTCAACGCATGAAAAGCAACTTCAGAAAATTCCCACTTAAATATCGGACTATTAAAAAAAAGCAAGCCGAACTTCCCACAGCACTAGCAGCAGGAACTTACATACAATGCAAACACCTAAACATGAGAAAAAACCGTAAACAATAATTAAATACTACTTCGCCATTTTTCTACGGCCTGTAACGAGTAAGGCCTGGGTGTGTCCAGGCCTTACTCGGGTGCTCGTGTGTGAAAACTCAGCGGTGACTGGCGGCGCTCTCTTCAGGTTTGTACCCCAGGCGCAGGCCTCCCCAATGTCGGCCCTTGACCACGATCGGCACCGACAGATCGTGCATCAGTTCGCCGGTGTCGCGGGTGTAGGTTTGCAGCAACACCGGCTGTTGATGGCTGCCGCAGCGAATCCCGGTACGGTCGTCGAACTTGCGCTTGGTGCGGTTCTGCATGGTATCGACAGCCGCATCGCCGGTGAGCGGTTTGCTGAACGCCTGATTGTGGGTCGGAACATAGCCCTGCTGCGTGCAGGCAATGGCGAACACCAGCCCTTCATGACGGCTTAGCAGCGGCTCTTGAATGGCTGGCAGGACCTGATCGGTGTAGCGGTCGAAGCGGGTGTGGTATTTGGTCGGCGAGGTGTTGGCCACTGGCTGATAGCTACGGTCGAACAGATCGTCGAGACTGACCCGGTGCTGGTCGATGTCCTCCTCGAACTTGCGTGCAATCTGGTTCGCCCCCTCGCGCGCCAGATCGTAGATGCGCTGGTGATAGTCGTCCAGGCCGACTTCGGCCAATCGCTCGCTGATGGTTTCGGCCTGCCCCTCCATTTGCACGGCGGACTTGGCCAATTGACGGGTCTGGTCATCACTGATCGCCAGATCGCTGCGCATCTGCTCGACCGCCACGAACAGGCTGCTCAGTTGCGCCTGATTGGTCTCGGCGCCGGACGCGATCTCGTTGACCTGCCCTTCCACCCCGGCCGCCAGCTGCGCGATGTTCGCCAATTTCCGGCCGGTGGTTTCCACCTGCTCGACGCCGCCGTCCAGATCCCCGGAGAGCTGACGGATCTGTTCGACCACCTGAGCGGTGCGCTGCTGAATATCGGCGACCATCTGCCCTACTTCGCCGGTGGCGGTCGCGGTTCGCCCGGCCAGTCCGCGCACTTCGTCGGCAACTACCGCGAAACCACGGCCATGCTCACCCGCTCGCGCAGCTTCGATCGCCGCATTGAGGGCCAGCAGGTTGGTCTGGCTGGCGATCGACTGAATGACCGCAGTCACCCGCTGAATATCTTCACTGCGCTGGCTGAGGGCTTCGATCAGCTGACGACTGCTGTCAGCGCGTTCGCTGAGCTGGTGCATCAAGGCAATGGACTCCTTGAGCACGGTCAGCCCGGCATCGCTGCTCTGGCGTACCTCGCTGGCCGCGCTCAAGGCTTGCTGGCTGAGGGATGAAGTCGCGCGTTCGGTGGTGATCATCACGTCGGCGCTGCTGACGATCTGCTCGGCGGCCTCGACCTGAGATTGCAGCTTGCTCGCCAGTTGTCGGACTGAAAACGCCACGGCCGCCGCAGACAGTGCGTTGTGACTGGTGCTGCGCGACAGGTCGGCAGTGAGGCGCTCGAGAGCGTCGTCCTGCATTTCAGCTGGCGCGGGTGATGCGCGGGGCGGCAGAACGCGGGGCAGCCACAGGGTAAGCAGAGCAAGCGCCAGGCAGGCATACACCGACACCTCCCCCCATGCCATGGCCACGAACAGCAGGCACAACGCCAGACTCTGCAGCATGGGTGTCAACCAGCGCGAGGGGGCAACAGCATGCGCGGTGGCCACCGTTTGCAATTGCGCGGAAAGCGTCCCTGTGTAAGTTTCGTTAGCAGCCATATCCTTGACCCACCGTGCTTATCATTATTTGAAAGCATTAAACGTCAGATGGCGGCCATGCGCCATGCGTCGTTGGTGGTAGTCGGTCGGATTTATGAAATGCGGCTGATCAGGGCTTTTAACCGGAAAAAAGCACAGACGATAAAAGGCCCGACTGCCCACGAAGGGCAGTCGGGCCATGCAGTCACCCGAGGCGGATCAGGCCTGACGCTGGTGGCGGTCGATCTGTTCGTGGCGTTCCTGAGCTTCGATGCAGTACTTGGTGGTCGGGCTGATCAGTAGACGCTTCAGGCCGATAGGCTCACCACTGTCATCGCACCAGCCAAAGGTGTCTTCGGCGATACGGGTCAGGGCCATTTCCAGCTGTGGCAACATGCGCTGGTCGCGCTCGATCACATTGACCAGCCAGTGACGCTCTTCTTCGACAGAAGCGGCATCAGCGGGATCAGCCGGGGTGTCCAGGCTTTCGATAGCGATACGGCTCTGCTCGATGCGCTCGTGGATTTCCACTTTCATGGCTTGCAGCAGCTCGATGAAGAAAGCGTGTTGCTCCGCGTTCATGTAGTCATCGGCCGGCATCGCCAGCAACTTTTCCTTGGTCATTGATTTCTCTATAAAAAAACGTGCATTAAGGCGAATCACGGGAGCGCCTTGGTCCAGCTGTCACAGCCGCCGTAGTCTCCAAGCGCCTCCCGGCACTCAATTTACGAGGGGCGGCAGTCTAAGGCCGGGTTTCGTACTCGGCAACATAATTGAACAAGATTCGCTCAACAAGCCCTTAAATCCCCGGTGGCATTGAGGGGAACCGGTGTTTCTATACATTTCTGCGGCGTTCGATTGCAGGACCTTGCCCGAATGGTCGGTACAAACGGCATCATGGCCGGCTGACCCACTGCTATCGCGGGCAGCGCGCTCCTACGTGAACAGCGCCGACGGTGTCTGACCCGCCCCTGACGCTTGCGTTCAAACCGCCGTAAAAACAAAAAGGGCCTGAAACCAGGCCCTTTTCTACAATTCATGAAGCCTTCAGCGCTTGAGCTTGCGCTTGTTACGGTATTGGTCGATGACCACCGCGACCACGATAATCAGCCCTTTGATGATGTCTTGTACATAGGCATCGACACCGACGAAGGTAAATCCACTGGCCATGACCCCGAGAATCAGTGCCCCGATCACGGTCCCGGTGATACGCCCGACGCCGCCGGACAGGCTGGTGCCGCCGATCACGGCGGCGGCGATCGCGTCCAGTTCGTAGGACACTCCCATCCCCGCTTGCCCCGTGGCAGCCCGCGCCGATGCCACCACCCCGGCCAGGCCCGCCAGCAAACCGGCGATGCTGTAGACGATGATCAGATGCCGCTTGACGTTGATCCCCGAGGTGCGGGCCGCCTGCATGTTGCCGCCGATGGCGTAGGTGTACTTGCCGTATTTGGTGTAGCGCAGGGCGATGTGGAAGATCACCGCCACCACCAGAAAGATGATCACCGGCATCGCGCCCTGTCCGATGGCGGTGTAGGAATCATTGAGCATGCTCACCGGCTGACCACCGGTGTAGAAGCGCGCCAGACCACGGGCCGAAACCATCATGCCAAGAGTGGCGATGAACGGCGGAATCCCGGTGATAGCGATGATGCTGCCGTTGATCGCCCCCGCCAGCAGCCCGACCCCGAGCCCGGCGGCGACGGGTATCCACACTGGCAGGTCGGTCAGCGATGGGAACACGGCGCGGGTGTAGTCGGACGATTGCGCGAGGCTGGCCGCGATCATCGCCGTGAGCGCCAGCACCGAACCCGAAGACAGGTCGATCCCGGTGGTGATGATCACCTGGGTCACACCGATCGCGATCATACCGATGATCGATACCTGCAAGATCATCAGCACCAGACGCTGAGAGTTCATCAGGAAGCTCTGATCGCGCACGACCCAGCCGAACACTTCAAAGATCAGGCCGATGCCGATCAGCACCAGAAAGATGCTCAGTTCGGTGGGCATCCGCCGTTTGTGCCTGGTCGGCGCCAGAGCAGGTTTGTTTTCCAGTATCGCGTTCATTTTCATGCATGCCTCTTGTTCTTGTTCCGACCCTTGGTGGGCCTCTGGCAAGTTGGCCATCAGTGGATCGAGTTGCCGGACGCAAGGTGCATCACCCGCTCCTGAGTTGCGTCCGCGCGGTCCAGCGTGCCCATCATTTCGCCTTCGTGCATGACCATCACCCGATCGCTCATGCCCAGCACTTCGGGCAGTTCCGAAGAAATCATGATCACCGCCATGCCTTCGCTGGCGAGCAGGGAAATCAGCCGATAGATTTCGGCCTTGGCGCCAACGTCGATGCCGCGGGTCGGCTCATCGAGAATCAGCACCCGGGGATTGGTCATCAGCCAGCGTGCGAGCAAGGCTTTCTGCTGGTTGCCGCCGGACAGCGTATCGATGCACTGTTCCAGGGAGGGCGTCTTGACCCGCAGCTTCTTGCACATGTCTTCGCACAGCGTGCGCAGCGCTTTCTGATGCACGAAACCATTGCCGACGTAATGCGGCAGCACGGCCATTTCCATGTTTTCCAGCACCGAAAGGCACGGAAACAACCCGCTGAGCTTGCGATCTTCGGTCAGCAGGGCAAAGCCTTTCTCGATGGCGAAATGCGGATCACTGACCTTGATCGGCGCGCCATCCAGGTGAATTTCCCCCCGAGTGCAAGGGGTAATACCGAAGATGGTTTCGGCTACATTGGTGCGCCCCGAGCCCATGAGCCCGGCGATGCCCAGCACCTCACCGGCATGCAGATCGAACGAAACGCCTTCGAATACGCCATCCAGAGACAGGTCGCGCACCGACAGCAGCCGCTTGCCGATGGGCGTGTCACGCTCCGGAAACAGCTGGGTCAGCTCGCGGCCAACCATCATCGAGATGAGGCTGTCGCCGTCCATGCTGTCGGCGCGCTGCAGGCCGATGTAGGCGCCATCGCGAAACACCGCGACTTCGTCGGCGATGGCGAACACTTCGTTCATTTTGTGGGTAATGTAGATGATGCCCTTACCCTGCGCGCGCAAGTCGGCAATGATCGAAAACAGGTGGGCCACTTCCTTCTCGGTGATGGCGGAGGTCGGCTCGTCCATGATCAGCACGTCGGAGTCGTAGGACACCGCCTTGGCAATCTCGACCATCTGCCGCTCGGCGATGCTCAGATTGCCGACCTGCTCTTCAGGGTCGAGATCGATGCGCAGCCGCTCCAGCAGTTGCGCAGTGCAACGGTGCATGGCGCGGTGGTCGACCATGTGCAGGCCGTTGAGCTGTTCGCGGCCGATCCAGATGTTCTCGGCGATGCTCATGTGTGGCATCAGGTTGAGTTCCTGGTGAATCATCGCGATGCCCGACTGCAATGCCGACAACGGTGTGTCGAACACCACCGGCTTGCCGCGCAGACGAATTTCGCCAGCGTCGGGCTGGTAGATACCGGCGATGATCTTCATCAGCGTGGATTTGCCCGCGCCGTTCTCGCCCATCAGTGCCAGCACGCTGCCGGGCCGCACGCGCAGCTCCACGTTGTCCAGCGCCACCACGCCAGGGAAACCTTTGCTGATGTTGCTGATTTCCAGCAGGTAAGGATACTCGGCGGGCGTTGCGGCGACATCGGGCGTTGCGCCAGGGATGGCCGTAATCGAGGCTGTAGCGGAAGCGAACATGGTCACAGGCTCCTCAAGCGACATCGGTGCCAGAAGGTCGGTAGCGCCGCCCTCCGCGTCCGGTCAGTTGTCGTGATGTGAACGTTATTTGAAGGTGCCGACGTTTTCCGGGGTGATCAGCTTGAAAGGGATCACGATGGCCTGCTGTGGCAATTCTACCTTCTTCGCCAGCTTCACGGCCGCGTCGATGGAGCCCTCGCCCTGGCCTTTGGCGTCCTGGAACACCGAGACCGTCAGGTCGCCCTTCTTGACCGCCGCCAGGCCGTCCGGCGTGCCATCGACGCCTGCGACCAGCACGTCGCCCTGCTTTTTGCCCGCCTGTTTCAGAGCCATCGATGCGCCAATGGCCATTTCGTCGTTATTGGAAACCACGGCGCTGAAGTCGCGGCCCTGGGTCAGCCAGTTGTTGGTGATGTCCATGCCTTTCTGCCGCCCCCAGGCGCCTTCCTGCTCCTCGGCGATCTTGATGTCGGGGTATTTTTTCAGTACCTCTTTGACGCCCTCGGTGCGGTCACGCGTCGAGTTGTTCGATAGCTCACCCAGCAGAATCACGACGGTGCCTTTACCGCCCAGCTTGTCCGCCAGATATTGCATCTGCAGCCGGCCCGCTTCCTTGTCATCGGAGGTGACCGAAGCCACGCCGGCAGGCAGTTTCGGATCGTCAGGGCGACGGTTGACGTAGACCAGGGGAATGCCGGCGGCGGTGGCGGCTTTGGTAATGCGACCGGTAGCAGCGGTGTCGACCGGGTTGACGATCAGGGCGTCGACCTTCTTGCCAATCAGCTCCTGAACCTGATCGAGCTGCTTGTTCACGTCATTGCGACCGTCGACGAACTGCAGATCGACGCCACCCATGTCCTTGGCTTTCTTGCCCATGTCTTCGCGCATGTAGGTCAGGTAGGTGTCATCGAACTGCGACATGGCCACGCCGATCTTGAGATCGGCCGCCAGCGTTGCACCGCTGCTGAGCATCAGGGCCAGCGCCAGAGAAGTAAAACGAGCTTTGGTGTTCATGAACGGTCTTTCTCCAAATTCTTGTTGTTGTAGTGAATTGGCTAACGACTGCTGGGGTTCAATGAGTGTTCTGTAGGCTGCCAGGCGCTTACCGGGTGGAGAAGTGCGGATTGGAAAAGTGCGCGACCGACGCCGCCGAACTGCCGCAGACCATCACGCCGTGGCTTTGGACGCAGAGCACCCGGGCAACGGTTTCGAGAGATCGATCCAGGAC
Source organism: Pseudomonas bohemica (assembly GCF_002934685.1). GTDB lineage: Bacteria > Pseudomonadota > Gammaproteobacteria > Pseudomonadales > Pseudomonadaceae > Aquipseudomonas > Aquipseudomonas bohemica. The sequence continues at coordinate 499,281 of NZ_NKHL01000121.1, read as the reverse complement.
ATGGACAATGACGGGTTTGATACGCGAGACAGCGCGGGAAGGCGCAAGCAGAGAACGTGATGCGGATCGGCAAGCCTTGGCGGCATGTTTGAAAATGTTCATCGACGGTACCTGTCTTTTTGGCTTTCTTGTTTTTGTTTCGGTCGTCCGGCCTGGTGTCGCTGGGCTTGGATATGAGCCTGGGACATCTGGTGTGGACGTCGATCGTCGGCAACCTGGAAATGACTCTATTGGAAAATAATTTCTACTTCAACAATTTTTAGAATTTATTTCTATTTTGATTTTTTATCGCGATTCAGCTCCCGCAGCCGTCCGGCTTGCCGGCGATGACGTCGTGGAAAACGCGCCGGCAAGGCGGGCTGCTATGGGCGAATCGGCTACAGCACCACCACTCGCCCTTGCAACGCACTGGTTCTCGCGGCATCCAACACCTTTGCCGACGCCACCGCCTCCCGCGCATCCACCGGGTTGCGTCCCTGGTTCATCACCGCCTCCTGTAGTTGGCGATAAAACTCGGTCCAGCAGCCGCGTTCGGACGGCACGCGCTCGCGGTGCTCGCCCTGTTCGAACCAGCCCCAGCGTCGATGCTCTTCCACACCCCAGCGTTCACCTTCGGATTTGGGCGATAACCCAGCCAGCGCCGCGGCCTCCTGACCATCGAGGCCATCAACGGTATAGCAACCCTGCGAGCCGTTGACCCGAAACCTCGGCCCTTGGGCGTTCTGCAAGCAGCTGCCCCACAGGTGCGAGGTCACGCCGCTGGCATGAATCAGCGAAACGAAAAAACCGTGATCGACCTTCTCGGAGGTGGCGAATTCCAGTTCCGCATAAACCCGCTTCACCGGGCCGAACAACAGCAACGCCTGATCTACCAGATGACTGCCCAGATCCCGCAGAATCCCGCCGCCGCTTTCCTTGCCCACTGACGACGGCGAATACCGCTCGACCCGGGATTCGAAGCGCGTGATCTGGCCCAGCACGCCCTGGTCGATCAGCTTGCGTACGGTAAGGAAATCCGAGTCCCAACGGCGATTCTGATAAACACCGAGTAGCACGCCACGGCGTTCGGCGGCGTCTACCAGCTCCTGGGCATCTTGAGCATCAGGCGCGAAGGGTTTGTCGCTGACCACCGGCACGCCGAGTTCGATGGCTTCCAGAATCAACGCGCGGCGTGAGGCCAGTGGTGTGGAAATCACTACGGCGTCGACGCCGGCAGCAACCATGTAGGCCAGACTGTCGAACGCCGGCACCTTGGGGTAATCCTTTTGCAGGTCCTGTCGTCGCTCGGGGGAACGTGTCACGACCCCGGCAAAGCTGGCGCCGCGCAGGCTGGCCAGCAGCGGCGCATGAAAGAAGCGCCCGCCTTTGCCGTAGCCGATGAGTCCGATTTTCATGATGTGTTCTCCGTTTTTCCGCAGGAGCGTGTTCTACGGTTGAATACTCTTGCTCATAGGAGCGCGCTTGCCCGCGATTAGGGTGCGTCAGACACAAAGCGGCATCAGACAGATAATTATCGCGGGCAAGCGCGCTCCGACAGGTTTTGTGTACGTCAGTATTTACGGGCCTTGGCCAGCATCGTTTTTTGCCGCTCATAGGCTTCGGCCGTGCTGCCGTCGGTGGACACTTGCGCCACACCCACGCGCCACCACGACAGGTAACCGTGAATCATGGTCTTGGGCAGCACTTTGATGTCGATCAGGGTCGAGACCGCCTGCTTGCGCGCATCGATCAGCGCCGCTTCCAGCTCCTCGGCGGTTTTTACCTTGTAGGTCTTGCAGCCATAGGCGGCTGCACTCATGGCGAAGTCCACCGGCACGAAGTCGCCATCGAGCAGCCCGGTCTCGGGATTGCGGAAACGGAATTCGGTGCCGAAGCTGCCCATGCCATTGCCCATCTGCAGGTTGTTGATGCAACCGAATGCCATGTTGTCCAGCAGCACCACGTTTATCTTGCGCCGCTCCTGGATCGAGGTCGCCAACTCCGAGTGCAGCATCATGTATGAGCCATCGCCGACCAGCGCATAAACCTCACGTTCAGGCGCCGCCATCTTGGCCCCCAGCGCGGCGTTGACCTCGTAGCCCATGCACGAATAGCCGTACTCGACGTGATAACTGTCGACACTGGTACTGCGCCAGGCCCGCTGCAGATCACCCGGCAGGCTGCCCGCCGCCGCGACGATCACGGCGTCGCTGGGCAGTTGTTGATTCAGCAGGCCCAGCACGCGGCTTTGCGTCAGGCATGAACCGGTCATTTCGATGAAATCGCGCAGCACCTGCGAATCCAGATGCCCGGCCACTTCCGGTTCGAAATTCTCGGTCTGGTATTGCACCGCGTACAGGCGATCTACTTCAGCGTCCAGCGCGGCGCGTGCCTGCCGGGGCGCCTCGCCCCACTGCGTGCGGTAGTCGCCCAGCCCATCGGCCAACGCTTGCAACGCCAGTTGCGCGTCGGCCAGCACCTGCACGCCATCGAGTTTCTGCACATCGAAAGCGCCGACGTTGAGGTTGAGAAACTGCACCTCAGGGTTCTGAAACAGCGATTTGGAGCCGGTGGTGAAATCGCTGTATCGGGTGCCGACGCCGATGATCAGGTCCGCCTCGCGGGCCAGGGTGTTGGCCGCCAGCGAACCGGTTTCGCCGATGCCGCCCATGTTCAGTGGGTGAGCCGAGACGATGGCGCTTTTACCGGCCTGGGTTTCGCTGAAGGGAATATCGAAGCGCTCGGCGAACGCCTGCAACTGCGCCGCCGCGCCCGAATAGCGCACGCCACCGCCACAGATCAGCAGGGGTTTGCGCTTGGTTCTGAGCAGTTCCAGCGCGTCCTTCAGCATGGCTTGGGTAGGCGGACGGCGGTCGATGCGATGCACGCGTTTTTCCAGGAACGAATCAGGGTAATCGTACGCCTCGCCCTGCACGTCCTGGGGCAAAGCCAAAGTGACGGCACCGGTTTCGGCGGGGTCGGTGAGCACGCGCATGGCGTTCAGTGCGGCGCTCATCAATTGTTCGGGGCGATTGATGCGGTCCCAGTATTTGCTCACGGCCTTGAACGCATCGTTGGTGCTGATGCTCAGGTCATGGAACTGTTCGATCTGTTGCAGCACCGGATCAGGCTGTCGGCTGGCGTAAACATCGCCTGGCAACAGCAACAGCGGAATGCGGTTGGCCGACGCAGTGGCCGCAGCAGTAATCATGTTCGCCGCACCGGGGCCGACCGAAGACGTGCAGGCGTAGATCTTGCGCCGCAGGTGTTGCTTGGCGAAGCCCATCGCCGCGTGGCACATGCCTTGTTCGTTGCGGCCCTGATGCACGATCAACTCGCCGCTGTCCTGCTCCAGCGCCTGCCCTAAGCCCAGCACATTGCCGTGGCCGAAAATGGTAAACACCCCGGCGACGAATTTGCTCTGCGCGCCGTCGACTTCGACGTACTGGTTATCGAGAAACTTCACCAGGGCCTGGGCCATGGTCAATCGTGTCGTGGTCATGCTTGCACCTTGTTGTTATTGGAGGCGATGAGGCGTCGTGCACATCCTGTCGGCTTGCCGGGTTTTTTGCCTGTGGGAGTGAGCTTGCTCACCAATTGGCCAGTACATCCATATCAGATGCGCGGTCTGGAAAACCGCCTTCGTGAGCAAGTTCACTCACACAGTTGAATGCACCCCCGCAGGACCGGTGCAACTTCCTTATTTCGCCGTCGGCATGCTGAACTCCGCACCCTTGGCGATGCTGTCCGGCCAGCGCTGCATGACGCTTTTGTAGCGGCTGTAGAAGCGCAGGCTTTCTTCGCCGTAGGCGTGGTGATCGCCGAACAGCGAGCGTTTCCAGCCACCGAACGAATGCCAGGCCATGGGCACCGGAATCGGCACGTTGATGCCGACCATGCCGACCTTGATGGTGCGCGCAAACGCACGGGCGATACCGCCATCGCTGGTGAAGCACGACACGCCGTTGCCAAACTCATGAGCGTTGATCAGCTCTACGGCGGCGGCAAAATCCGCCACATGGACGATGCCCAGCACTGGCCCGAAAATCTCTTCTTTATAAATAGCCATGTCCGGCGTGACGTCATCGAACAGCGTAGCGCCGACAAAGAAGCCGTGTTCGGCCCCGGGCACCCTGAAGTTGCGTCCGTCGACAATCAGCTTCGCGCCTTCTTTGACGCCCTGATCGATATAGCCCTCGACCTTGGATTTGTGCACCGCCGTGACCAGAGGCCCCATGTCCGAATCGGCATTCATGCCATTACCGACCTTGAGCGAATCGATGCGCGGCAGCAGTTTGTCGATCAGTTTCTGGCCGACGTCACCGACCACCACGGCTACCGAAATCGCCATGCAGCGCTCGCCAGCCGAGCCGTAGGCCGCACCGATCAAGGCATCGGCGGCTTGATCCAGATCGGCATCGGGCATCACGATCATGTGATTTTTCGCCCCGCCCAGGGCCTGCACGCGTTTGCCGTGCGCCGTGCCCTGCTGGTAGATGTATTCGGCGATAGGGGTCGAGCCGACAAAGGAAATCGCCTCGATGTCCTTGTGCTGCAACAGCGCGTCCACCGCTACCTTGTCGCCCTGCACCACGTTGAACACGCCGTCCGGCAGCCCGGCCTGTTTCAACAGCCGCGCCATCAACAGGCTGGCGGAAGGGTCGCGCTCGGAGGGCTTGAGGATGAAGCAGTTGCCGGTCACCAGCGCCATGGGAATCATCCACAGCGGCACCATCACCGGGAAGTTGAACGGGGTGACACCCGCGCACACGCCCAGCGGCTGACGCAGGTTCCAGTTGTCGATGCCGCCGCCGATATTGTCGCTGAAGTCACTTTTCAACAGGCTCGGCGCACCACAGGCGAACTCGACGATCTCAATGCCACGTACTACTTCGCCCTTGGCGTCGGAGAACACCTTGCCATGCTCGCGGCAGATGATCTCGGCCAGTTCGTCGTGGTGCTGATCGAGCAGTTCCTTGAACTTGAACATCACCCGCGCGCGACGCAGCGACGATTGATCGGCCCACGCCGGGAACGCAGCCTGCGCCGCGGCTACCGCCTCATCGACGGTCTTCAGTTCGGCCAGCGCAACACGAGCCTGCACGGCGCCAGTGGCTGGGTTGAACACATCGCTGAAACGCTCGCTGGCGTCCTGCACCCGGCCGTTGATGTAGTGGCCGATAATCGAGGTGTTGCTCATTGCGGGACTCCTTGCGTGATTCCTGGAAAGCGAGGGGGTGAATTCACAAATCCATCAACCACTGATGCTGCGGATCGTTATGGAATTGCCAGGCGCGTTTCGGGCCGGCCATCACGTTCAGGTAATAGGATTCGTAGCCATAAGGCACGCTGACCGGGTGGTAGCCCTTGGGCACCGTCACCAGATCGTTGTTTTCCACGGCCATGGCCTGATCGATGCTGCGGTCATCGGTGTAGACCCGCTGAAAGACGAAGCCCTGAGGCGGGTTGATCTGGTGGTAATAGGTCTCTTCGAGAAAACTTTCATGGGGCAGATCATCCTTGTCGTGCTTGTGCGGCGGGTAGCTGGAGGAATGCCCAGAAGGCGTACGCACTTCCACCACCAGCAGCGAATGCGCAGGTTCGGAATCCGGCAGGATGTCGCAGACATAACGGGTGTTGGCCGCCTTGCCGCGCACGCTGCGTTTCATGGCGTCGGGTTTGATCAATCGCGCGGGCAGGTCTTTGGAGGCATCGCCGGGCGCTGCGCAGACAGCAATCTGCACCGCGCTCAGGGCTGTGATCTGGGCCTGGCTGTCGGGCGGCAGGTAGACCGCAAAGGGTGATTTGTCTTCGAACACCGATTGCCGATCGCCGATGTTTTCCCAGCTGAAGCTGCCCTGCCCCGGCGCCTCGCCGCTGACACTGACTCGACCGCTGAGCAGCACCAGGCACAGCTCCCTGTCGCCCGAGTTGACCGGCAGACGCTCGCCGACCGTCAACCGATGGGCCGAAAAACCAACGTATTCGAGCACGCCTTTGCCCAGCGCCACGACATCACGGCCTTCGGCTTTACTCTTGACCAGAAGATTCATGTCACAGGCTCCTTTGAGCAGGCTTTTGTAAACCAGTGTTCAGTTCCTGGGCAGCGGCCAGCAGATTGCGCAGCGTGTCATAGCCTTTTTGGGCGTAGACGTAGCTCGGCGCCACGGCCGGATCCTGTTCCGCTTCAACCACCAGCCAGCCTTCGTAGCGCGCCTGCAACAACACCTCCAGCAGTGCGGCGAAGTCGATATCGCCATCACCAGGCACGGTGAAGGTGCCGTTGACGATGCAGTCCGGGAAGCTCCACAGGTTGTTGCGCGCCAGTTGCACCACCGGTTTGCGCACGTCCTTGAAATGCACGTGGCAGACCCGGTCGATGTGTTTGCGCAGCACCTGCAACGGCTCGCCGCCGCCCATATAGCAATGCCCGGAGTCGAACAGCAGGCCGACCTCGCTGCCGGTCAGGGCCATCAATTTGTCGATGTCCTCGGGCGATTCGACGTAGGCGCCCATGTGGTGGTGATACGCCAGGCGCACGCCTTGGGACAGGGTGAAACGCGCCAGTTCCGTCAGCTTGTCAGCGTACTCCTGCCAGGGGGCGTCGCTGTGAAAGCGCGGACGCTCGATCAGACGAATACGCTGGCCCTGGATCGAGTCCGCCACCTCGCCATACACCAGCACCTTGGCGCCGTTGTGCTTGAGCAGTTCGACATGACCGGCGATGGCTTCGATTTCCTCGGCCACCGAGCGGCTGGCTAATCGACTGGAATACCAGCCCGACACCAGTGCCAGGTCATAGGGCCTCAACACATCGGCGACGCCCTTGGCGTCCTTGGGAAATTTACCGTTGAGTTCGAAACCTTCGTAGCCGATTTCCTTGCCTTCGCTCAGCGCCGTGCTCAGCGGGGTTTCGCCTCCGAGGGCGGGCAAATCATCGTTACTCCAGGAAATCGGGTTGATGCCAATTCGGATTGCGGAAGCGGGCATGGCTGCACCTTTATTGTTCTCTTCATTGTTTTTGTCGCTTTGAAAGTGTTCACGCGGCCCGTGGCGTCAGGCTCTGGCCTCACGCCACGACTCGATCAAAAAGCCAAAGGTGCCCTGCACCCGACTGATCAGCCCGGCGTCATCGATCTGCCCTTCCATCCAGGCGCGGCTCGGTTCGTGGAAAATCGTGCGGCCCACGGCAAAGCCCCGGCAAGTGGTGCTGTGACTGGCTTCGCGGAAACCGGCGGCGAGGGTTTCGGCTGGCGCGTTAAGCCCCAGCAGAACCACGCCACGGCAATACGGATCGCGTTCCTGAATCAGCGCGTCGAGCTTGTCCCAGACGTCGGCCGACTGCGTTTCGATCTTCCACCAGGCCGGGTAAATTCCGAGGTTGTACAGGCGCTTCAGTGCACGGTAAATCACGTCGGGATGAGCCGATGGATGATCTTTGGGCGCAATGATCTCCAACAGCAATTCATGGCCGCTGGCCTGGGAGGCCTGATACAGCCCCAGCAATTGCGCCTCCTGTTCCAGACGCAGCATTGGCTCATCGTCCGGGTGGTATTGCACCAGGCACTTGATGATTTGCTCTTTGGGCCAGGTCAGCAGATTGCTACCCACCGACCGGCCATGCTCGAACGCCAGTGGCCGCGAGCCCTGAACTTCGACCGGGCGAGCGATCCACCAGCCGCGACCAGTGGCAGCATTCAGCGAATCCTGACCGAAGCGCTGGTCGGCCAACAGACCGACATCGGCCTCGATCCCGCGTTTTTTCAGGTCAGCCTCGACCCGCTCCACCGCTTGAATGAAGAGCTGCTTGAGCTGAGCGATGCAGGCCAGGTCGCGCCCGGCCTTTTGCGCCAGTTCCACCAGTTGCCCGCGATGGTCGAAGGCGAAGATGAACAGTTGTTTCCATTGCTTGCGAGGCACGCTGACCTGATGCAGGCGTTGCAGCACCTGATCCTGATCGGGCCGGGTAATCGGCACCGGGCTGTTGAACAGGTATTCGAGTTCGACCAACGTCGGCATGGCCGGGGCGCAGGCGTGGCGCGATACCACCAAACCGCCGCAGGCGTTGGCCAGTTGGCAGCAGCGCTCGTCGCTTTCGTCGTCCAGCCAACCCTTGAGGAAGCCCGACATGAACGCATCGCCCGCACCCAGCACGTTGAGCACTTCAACCCGCACGCCGGGGTAGATTGCGCCGTCTTCAAGTCGTGAGGGAATAGCGCCGTGAATCACCGTACAGCCTTGCGGCCCGAGCTTGACCACCAGCGTCGCGGCGCTCAGTTCGCGGACCTTGCGCAAGGCGGTGAGCAGATCCGCCGATCCGCCGGCAATCAGAAATTCTTCTTCGGTGCCGACGATCAGGTCGAAACGCGGCAGGATACGTTGCACGTGCTGGCTGACGCTCTGGTTGGCGACGAACCGGGTTTCGCCGTCGGCCTTGCCGGTCAGGCCCCAGAGCACCGGGCGATAGTCGATGTCGAGCACGCGTCTGACGTTATGTTTTTCGGCGTAGTCCAGTGCCTGGCTGCTGGCCTTGAACACCTGATCGGTGGAGAAATGCGTGCCGGTGATCAGCAGTGCCTTGCTGGAAGCGATCTGAGCCTCATCGATGTCATCGGCGTGCAGGGCCATGTCGGCGCAGTTTTCGCGATAGAACACCAGCGGGAAGGTTTCGCGGTCCTTGATGCCCAGCAGGACCATACCGGTAAGGCGCTCGGCATCGACCTTGATCCCGCTGATATCGCAGCCTTCGCGGGCCAGGGACTCGACCAGAAAACGCCCCATGTGGTCATTGCCGACGCAGGTCAGCATCGCCGATTTCACGCCCAGCCGCGCAGTGCCAAACGCGATATTGGCGGAGGAGCCGCCCAGGTATTTGGCGAAACTGCTGACGTCTTCGAGACGCGAGCCGATCTGCTGCGCGTAAAGGTCGACGCCCAGGCGTCCGAGGCACACCACGTCCAGGGGACGCCCACTGGCAAAACGAGTCTGGCCCATGCTGGCTCCTTTTATTCTTATTAAGCCCTGGCCCGAGCACGGGTGCCCGATGCCTGTTTGTGGATGCAGACTAGAACGGTCGGAAGCAAGGAGCAATGATTTTTTCTAAATTTTTTTCATGTGGAATATTTTTTCCACTTTGCGCAAACGACGGCAGATCGTGCTAAACAGCAGGATATAAACGTGAAGCCCTGTAAACTCCGGGCCACAAGAAAAGCTCGAGGAATTCAATCGTATGTCCAGCACCGATCAGCCAACCTTGCCAGATACCGACGACAGTCCTGCGTCGCCGGTCAACGCGCCGGTCACCGCCGATGCCCTGCTCAAGCTGATCACCGCCGAATACGAAAGCCTGCCGCGCCAGCTCAAACGCATCGCCAGTTACATGAGCCAGCAGAGCGACCGGATCATGGTCGACCGCATCAGCGACATCGCCCGCGAATGCGAGGTGCACCCGTCGGCCATCGTGCGTTTCTCCCAGCGGTTCGGCTTCAGCGGCTTCAGCGAAATGCAGGCGCTGTTTCGCGAGGCCTACACCCACAAAGCCACGCCGGTGCAGAACTACCAGCAGCGCATCCGCAGCATGATCGCCAACAAGTCGCAGAAAGCCAGCGGCGGCGACCTGGCGAGGGAGTGCGTGAATGCCACCCTGTCGGGACTGGAGCGCCTGGCGCTGGAACTGGACGACGAAGCCTTCGAAAAAGCCGTGGACCTGGTGGTCAATGCCGACAACATCTACGTAGTCGGCGTACGTCGTTCGTTCGCCGTGGCCGATTATCTGGTCTACAACCTGCAGCACACCAACAAGCGTATTCATCTGATCTCGGGGCTGGGCGGCAGTTATCGCGAACAGATGCGCAGTGTGCGCGCCAATGACCTGGTGATCGCCATCAGCTTCACCCCGTATGGCAAGGAAACCCAGCACTGCCTGCGCATCGCCCAGCATCATCAGGCCAAGACGTTGATCATTACCGACAGCAACCTGTCGCCGCTGGCCAAACGTGCCAACTCGGTGTTGCTGGTCAACGAAGGGAGTTCGTTTGCGTTCCGTTCGCTGAGTGCCACGTTGTGTTTGTGTCAGGCGCTGTTTATCGCGGTGGCTTACCGGTTAGAGTTGAAGGTCGATGAGATGTCGGAGCAGGTGGGGTTTGAGGATTAGCCTGGCGGTGGAAGTGATTGAGCTTCGGCGGTGGTGCGTGAATATCCATTATTGGTGGGATCGTTTATATCGGTTCCGGTCTTACAGCGGGTCACTTTTCCAAGAGCCTAATCGCCGGACCACGCAAAAGTAACCAAAAGGCCCTGCTCCTGGTTTGGCGTGACCGCGTCGGGTTCCCTAAATCCGGCAACGCTCCTTGGGCCCACCGCGAAGGGCCATCCATGGCCCAGCGCGCCTCCTGCGTCCAGCCTGCACCCAAGTCGCGTTCGGCGGCGTCTGGACTTGCGCGCATTAAGAGCAACAGCACGAGCAGAAGCGGAAGCAGAACACGAGCAGGAACAGGATTTGACGGACGGCACTCTATCTGTGGGAGCTGCTGGAGCTGTGCGACGGCCGCGAATGCGGAATGTCAGACAACACACCAATAACTGATCCACCGCCTTCGCCGCCGTCGTAACCTGCGACGTCTCGCGCTGGGATCGAGTCAGCCTGCCGCATGTGCATTCGCTCTTGATCTTGCGGTTGCGATTCTAATAGCACGAGTACTAACGAGCGTCCCGGAGCCAGAGGATACACACCCATTCAACGCCAAACTAAAAATCCTGTACAAAAGCGACGAGATGTACAACTTTTCTGTAGCTTTTTGATATCACGTTTGTGATCATCACCGCACTGCAGAAGGAACTCGCAGCTGAGTATCGATTACATGCTCTTGAGGCCAAGGAAAAGGAACCCGCCTTCCCTTCCATCAGCCTGAGCCGCCATCATGTTTTTCGACTCGTCCAAAAACAAACTCATCCAAGACCTGCAACTGACCGTCGCTCACCAGGCCAGTCTGCTGGAAGCCATCAGCCGTTCCATGGCGAGCATCGAGTTCGACCTCAATGGCGTCGTCCTCAGCGCCAATGACAACTTCTTCAAGGCCATGCACTATCGCCCCGAACAAGTGATCGGCAAAGAACACCGCATCTTCTGTACCCCCGATTACGCCCGTAGCAACGAGTATTCACAGCTTTGGTCGCGCCTGCGCAGTGGCGAATTCGTTTCCGCGACCTTTCAGCGGGTGGCGGGCGACGGCGGGAGGGTGTGGCTGGAGGCGAGTTACAACCCGATCCGCGATCCAAGCGGCAAGGTGGTGAAGATCGTCAAATACGCGATGGACGTCACCGAAAAGCTGCGCGCCGAGAGCGAAACCCGCAACAAGCTGCAGGCAATCGACCGCGCCATGGCGGTGATCGAGTTCGATCTCGATGGCCGGATCATCGCCGTCAACAACAACCTCCTGCGTCTGCTGGGTTACAGCCGTCAGGAACTGCTGGGCAAGAATCACAAGCTGCTATGCCCGCCTGAGCTGGTCAATGGGAGCGAATACCAGGACTTCTGGCGGCGGCTAAACAAGGGCGAGTTTTTCAGCGGCCAGTTCGAGCGTTTGGGCAAGCAAGGCGATACTCTCTGGCTGGAGGCCACCTACAACCCGGTCTACGACGCCTGCGGCAAGTTGAGCAAGGTCGTGAAGTTCGCTTCGGACGTGACCGCGCGCATCGAGAAGCACGAACAGGATTCCCACAGCGCAGCGCAGGCTTATCACATCTCGGTGCAAACCCAGAAAGTCGCCGAACAAGGCACCGAGGTAATCCAGCAAGCCACCGGTGAAATGCGGCAGATTTCGCGCAACATCGAAGACTCGTCGCGGATCATCGGTCAGTTGGGCGAGCGCTCCGAGCAGATTACTACCATCGTCAACACCATCCGCAGCATCGCCGACCAGACCAACCTGCTGGCGCTCAACGCGGCCATCGAGGCGGCGCGGGCGGGGGATCAGGGTCGGGGCTTTGCCGTGGTCGCCGATGAAGTGCGGCAATTGGCTGGACGCACCAGCCGCTCGACCCAGGAAATTTCCGAGATGATCCAGCTGATCCAGAACGAAACGCGCCAGGCGATCGTCAGCATGGACAACACCCGCAGCAACGCGGCCAAAGGTGTAGACCTGGCGGATCAGGCGGGCTCGGCGATCGTGCAGATCAGCAAAGGCACCCATGAAGCGGTCGAAGCGGTGAGGATGTTTGCGGGGAGGGATTGAGCGCGCAGAATCAACACCGGCCCTATAGCAGTCCGGCCTGCCGGCAGTGACCTAGGCGAGATCGCCACTGCCGGCACGGGACGGCTACAAATTGCGCGCTTCGTTCTTGCTGCGCATCGCCTTCGCCCGCTTCTCCAGCACCAGATACACCACCACCGCCAGCAGCAGCGGAATCAGGAAATAGATCACCCGATAGCCGATCAGCGCCGCCAGCAACTGCCCTTTGCTGAACTGATGCTGCATGAGGGTGATGAACACGGTTTCCAGCACGCCCAGCCCCGCCGGAATATGCGCGATCACTCCGGCAATGCTGCTGATCAGCAAAATCCCCAGCACGGCCGGATAAAAAGCCTTCTCAGGCAGCAGCACATAAATCAGCAGCGCCATCAGCCCCCAGTTCAACGCGCCAAGCAATGCCTGGCGTAACGCCTGATTGAGCGACGGCAGTACCAGTTGCTGGTTGCGCACGGTCCAGGTGCGTTTGCGGGAAAAGCGGCATGCCAGAAAATAGCCAAAACACACCACCAGCAACACGACACCAATCAGCTGCAACGTGGTGTCGCCTATCTTCCAGCCATCGGGCAGGTCGATGAAACCGCCCGCGAACACGAACCCGGCCAGCAGCATGTAACCCAGCCAGTTGGTAATCAGGCTCAGGCTCAGAATCCGGGTAATGGTCGGCACATCCAGGCCCAGCCGCGAGTACAGCCGATAGCGCAGCGCGATGCCGCCGACCCATGAACTCAGGTTTAGGTTGAAGGCATAGCAGACAAAGGTCACCGGCACGATCTGCATCACCGACAACTTGTGCTCGGTGTACCGCCGCGCCAGGACGTCGAATCCGCAGTAGGTCAGATAGCTGCCGACCGCCACCACAAAGCCCAGGGCCAGCGTGCTGACTTTGTAGGACTCCAGCGCGTGTGTCACCTCGTCCCAGTCCAGGTTTTTCATCAGGGTGAACAGCAGCACCGGCACCGCGATGAAGAAAAACAGCGTGAAACCGCGCTTGGCCCAGGTCAGCCACGCGCCATGTTTGCCCGATGACGGAGCCTTGTCCTGACGCGCCGATGCTTGCGATGCCCCGCTCATAGCGACTTCTCCTGATCTGGCGACAACTCGCGCTTGATTACATCGGCTTCGGGAATGACGTCCGGGGCGCGCACCGGTTTCAGGCGTGGCCCATGCACCGGAAACAGCCCGGCAATCGCCGGAAAATGGCGCAGAAAGTGGAAACTGAAAAAGATCATCGGCGCCCGCCACCATTGACCTTTCGCCAGGCCCTTCAGGCTCGCCTGCTTGCTATGGGTGGCCGCCAGTTCCTGCAGATGCTCGTGCAACTGCTGATTGAGCGCGCGATCCCGAATGAACAAATTGGCTTCCAGATTCAGCGCCAGACTCAATGGGTCCAGGTTGCTGGAGCCGACGGTGGACCACTCCTGATCGATCAGCGCGACCTTGCCGTGCAAGGCCCGCTGTTTGTATTCGTGAATCACCACGCCTTCGCGCAGCAGCCAGGTGTAGGTCAGGCGCGAACACACGCGCACGAACGGCATGTCCGGCTGCCCCTGAAGAATCAACGTAACCTTCACCCCACGGCGCGCGGCGTTGCGCAATTCGCGTAAAAAGCGATAGCTGGGGAAAAAGTAGGCATTGGCGATGGTGATACGTTGGGTAGCGCTACGCATGGCCAACAGGTATTGCTCTTCGATGTCTGTGGTGTGTCGCCGGTTATCCCGCTCGGCCATCAGCATCCGCGCGCTACCGGCTTTGCGGGTCACCACTTTGAGCGGAGTGAAGCTTTGGCGCAGGGCCGGACCGAACATGTTCAACGTCGAGCGGTAGATATCCGCGACGATGGGGCCGCGCACCCGCACCGCATAGTCCTGCTTGGCGGTGATGCCGGTGTCGGACATGTGATCGACGCTGTAATTGATGCCGCCCATGAACGCCAGTTCGGCGTCGATGACCACGATCTTCCTGTGCAGCCGCCGAAAAAGATTGGTGCGCATGCCCATCAGTTTCGGCCTGGGGTCGAACAGCTGAATCTGCACGCCTGCCGTGATCATCGCCTGAACGAACGCGGTGCTCAGGTCGCTGGTGCCGTAATCATCGACCGTGATCACCACCCGCACGCCGCGACTCGCCGCCTCGATCACCGCCTGCTGCAAGCCTTCACCGACGCGGTCTTCGAAGATGATGAACGTCTCGATCAGCACCTCTTGCCGGGCCGCACGAATGCTCTCGAACACTTTGCTGAAGAAGTCTTCGCCATTGATCAGCAACTCCACCGAGTTGCCATCCTGCCAAATGCCACATTGGTCGCTGAACGCCTTCATAGGGTGACCTCCACCGCCAACGGCGCATGGTCGGAAAGGTGCGACCAGGGGCGGTTCGACAACACCTTGGGCGTGCGGATTCTGGCGTTGCGCACGTAAATTCGATCCAGACGTAGCAGCGGAAAACGCGCGGGAAAGCTTCTCGCTGGCGCACCGAACGACTCGACGAACACTTCGCGCAGGCCCGTCGGGGTCAATGCCGCATCGGCCTTTTGCCGCCAGTCATTGAAGTCGCCGGCGATGATCACCGGCGCTTGCGCAGGCAAGCGCGACACCAGCTCGGCCATCAGGGAAAGTTGCTGTTGGCGATGCGCTTCCTTGAGCCCCAGGTGCACACAGATCGCGTGGACCTCGCCGAACCGTGGCACCTGCAGCACGCAATGCAGCAGGCCGCGTTCTTCGGTGCCGAGGATGGAAATGTCGAGGTTTTCATGGCGAATGATCGGGTATTTGGACAGCAGCGCATTGCCGTGATGGCCGTGGGGATAGACCGCGTTGCGGCCGTAGGCGAAGTCTTTCCACATGCTGTCGGCAAGAAATTCGTACTGCGAGGTGGTGGGCCAGTTCTTGACGTTCTGCGCATGGCTTTGCTGCTCCCCGTGGACCTCCTGCAAAAACACCACATCCGCCGACACACTGCGCACCGCGTCACGCAGCTCGGGCAGGATGAAGCGCCGATTGAGGAAGCCGAAACCCATGTGCATGTTCATGGTTAGCACGTTGAGGCTGACGTCGGTCGAGACGGCCTGGCGGCGGCTGATGACGTCTTCGGGGGTCAGGGCACTGGTCAAAACGTCACTCCTTGCAGATCGCCCGGGGCTACTTCCAGCTGATCGGTCAGCCCGAAACGCGTCAGCAACTTGCGTGCGTCGTAAGGCGCGCGCACCTTGATGTCATTATCGAAATAGCAGTAAACGTCCCGTGACTTGCGCGCCCGCGGCGATTTGGCGCCGGTCAGGTGTGCATCCCTGGGCTGGCCGCCCTGACGCCACAGGTCGATCCGGTCGCCCCAATGCTCGATCGCCGCTGGCGTGTAGCCGCTGGCGTACAGCTCTTTGTCGCCGTGCAGGCGCAGATAGACGAAGTCACAGGTGAGGTCTTCCAGATACGGCCACTTGCCGGCCGTGTCGGCGGTCACCAACGCGACTTTGTATTTGCGCAGCAGGGCAATGAACTCGGGCACGGCGAAGCTCTCATGACGAATTTCCACGGCGTGGCGCAGACGTGCCTTGGCGGGAATGTCGAGATAGCCGGGCTTTTCCATACGCGCGGCACAGCCTTTGGCGCAGGCCTTGGCCGATTTGCCGTCATGGGGCAGCAGCTTGAGGAAAGCCTCGAATTTCTCGGGGTCGAATTTGAAGCTGGGCGGGAACTGCCAGAGGATCGGACCGAGCTTGTCACGCAATTGGAAGATGCCAGAGGCGAAGAAGTTGGCGATAGGCTCGTCAATGTCGTTCAGCCGCCGGACGTGGGTAATGTAACGCGGCGCCTTGACGCTGAACACGAAGCCCTTGGGCGTGTCGGCATACCAGCGGGCGTAGAGATCCGGCGACTGCAGAGAGTAGAACGAGCCATTGATTTCAATGCTGTTCACCGCTCTGGAGGCGAATTTGAGTTCGTTTTTCTGGGCTAGACCTTCCGGGTAGAAATCACCGCGCCACGGCACATAGCGCCAGCCCGATATGCCGATACGGATATCGCTCATGCAAGTGCTCTCTGTGCTCGCTGTCACGGCCGATGCCGTGACAGCTCTGAACAAGAGATATGAAGCTTGAGTGAGGGACAGGTTCCCTGGTTTTTATGGCACAGGTTCGGTTTGGGGGGTGATTGGGGGTGTATGGGGCGCTTGGATGGGGGCATATCCGTATTCCCGGGTGGCAGTGGTTAGGGCCCGTCCTGACGTCCGGACTGTTTCGCCTTCGGCGAGTCACCTGGAAACGCCGGAATGCCGGACCAACCCCCAGTAACCCCGCTGTAAGAGCGGAACCGTAATCCGCGCCCCCGCCAACAGCGGATAAACCCACAAAATACAGGGCCATAACGTGCCCCCACTCAAACCTGCCCCACCGCCCTCTTGGCCTTTTCCCTCGCCCCACACAGATTCATCTGACACCACCGCCGCCGACCATTCTTCGACGTATCAATAAACAACCAATCGCAATCCGGCGTAGCGCAAGCCTTCAACCGGACCAGATCGGGCGAAGTCAACAGCGCCGCCGCCTCGCTCGCCATACGGCCGACGAACCCGCTCGTCATATCCTCCAGCGTATTGCAGGAACGCCAGCGCCAGATGACCCCCAACGGCGTCGACACCAACAGCCGTTGAGCCGACGTGATCGCCAGCATATGGTTCAACTCGCCAAGCCTGTCCTGATCCACCGAATGCCCCAATGCAACAGGTAAAAACAACTGATAGAGCGACTCCCGACACGCGATCAATTGCTCGAACGCCGTCACCGTCTGCCAGGAAGCATCATGCACCAGTTGCAAAAGGTGTCCATGCTCCTCAGGCTCGATCAGTCCGGCACGCAGAAACCAGTGCACGATGTCTTCAAGGCTCGACAATTTGTCGACGACCTCCTGCAACGATGTCCCAGGGCGGCGACCGTTGCAGGTATTCACGTAATCGAGCACACCCATGCCGCCGATCAGGCGGATTGCGTTTATTTTCAATTGACCGATGGACATAGCCCGTCCCCAGCATTGATTTAACAACCAATGATGGCAGAGATACGCCAATTCGCATTGTTTTCAGATAACCGTAGCGAAAATGTCCTAACGATTCCGAGGCTATGCGCGCCGCGAGTGCCTCAGCCAGTCGTCGATCATGCCCACCGCATCGGCCACCGTCACCTGATCACTGCGAATATGCAGCTCGGGCCAGACAGGCGTCTCATAGGCCGAATCGATGCCGGTGAAGCCCTTGAGATCGCCTTGCCTCGCCCGGCTGTAAAGTCCCTTGGGGTCCCGCGCTTCGGCCACCGCCAGCGGGACATCGACAAAAACCTCCACGAATCGCTCGTTACCGATGATCGAACGAGCGCGATGGCGGGCAGCATGGGCGGGGGAAATCATTGCCACTATCACCGTCAACCCCGCATCCGCCATCAACGCCGCTACTTCCGCCACGCGCCGCACGTTTTCTTCGCGATCCTGCGCTGAAAATCCCAAGTCGCGGCACAGGCCGGTACGCACAGTGTCGCCGTCGAGAATGCAGGTATTCAGCCCACGGGCCTTGAGCACCGGATTGAGGCTGGCAGCGATGGTGGACTTTCCTGCCGCGGACAATCCTGTGAGCCAAACCACCTGGGGCGGCGGCCTCTGGACCACCGCGGTAGGATCAAGCCTGAAGGCAAAAGGCGGATGGGACAGTACCGCGCGTTGCTGCCGGATATTCATGACATGCCCTCCATGCGGCACTCAGGCAATGGCCTGGTGGATGATGAAATCGGCGCGCATCGGGTCGTAGATGCGCTTGAAGTCGCCAAAGGTTTGCGCCACCGAAAAACCCGCCGCCATCAGCTCGCTGCGCAGTTGAACCGGCAGCAGGGGAAATACCCGCAACTGGTAACGGGCGCCGTCCGCGAAGGTGTAGACGAACTGGCAGAGCGAATCATTTAACGCGCCTATGGTTACCTTGGCTGTCTTGCCGCAGTAGTAATACTGGCCCGTTGACGAAAAGTGTCCGGCGAGTATCGCGTGGAAATTGCGCTGATCGATCAGCAGCATCCCTCCGGGCTTGAGCAGGCGACGGAAACGCCGTAATGCCTCGACGCGCTGGTTTCGGTCGAACAGATGACACAACGAACTGCCCAGGCACAGCACAGCGTCGAACGGCCTGAGCTCATGTTTGAGTTGCAGACGGTCCAGATCAGCCCAGTCACTCTGGAACAGGCGGATGCCTACCCCCAGTCGTTCGAAATTCGCCCTGGCCCGCTCGACCATGGTCGGGCTGCCGTCACAGGCCGTGACATCGAAACCGGCCTTGCGCAGTTGTGCGGCATGGAAACCACTGCCCGTGGAAGCGTCGAAAATTCGGCAGGCGCCAGCCTCAAGCAACCGGTCGGTGAAGAAATGCCCCTCACCGGCGGCGCGCTTTTCCCAGTCAATCAGCTCGTCCCAGCGGCTGACGAACTCAGTATTGTATTGCCCGGCGTAATCTTCATCGGCCGGATCAGCTGGCGTGACGGTTGAAGATGGATTGCTGAGTAACATGGTTGTCCCCCTGATGACGAATGTGATCGGCGAATGCCTGGTATTTACGGCCCAGTTCATGGGCAAACCCGGCGGCATCCTGAACCTTCATTTCGGGCATGAAGAAACCCAGCAGCTTCTCCATGACGTTCATTTGCTCCCGCCCGAATCTCACGGTGCCGTCGGCCTGAATGGCCTGAATACCGTCCTGCCGCTGCCCGGCCTCGTTGAGCTGGATCGCCACGTCGCGCCGCACACCATAAGGAAGGCCAAGCAGCACGCGGCCCATCCCGACCTTCACCGGGTAACCGCCCGGCAAGCCGTCCGGGCCGGGCGCGTGCACATCGACTTCCGTCTCGGCGAATAGATTCTCGAGCACGGAAACCGCCGACATGGCGGTCAGGTATTGCCCGTCCACGCCGCCGAGCCGACGAAAGTGTTGGGCCACGCCGGCGAAAATGTCGCCGCACGTGTAGAAGTCCGTGCAATCGCGCCCATCGATCCAGTACGACAGGTGGAAATTCGCTTGCGCCGGCAGGCCGCGACGCGGCACGCAATGGCTGAAGAAATGCTGGCCGATCAGCTTGACCTGCACCCGCACCGGCTCACACCCCGCCAACCGCGCGATGGCGCTTCGGGTCGCCGGAACCAGATTCGCGATGTTGCCGACGCCCACGGTCGGGGCCATGCCGACCTTGTACAGAACGGCGTTGACCGCATCTGGGTAGGCCGCATTGACCACCAGCGTAGTGGCCCCGGAGTGGGTCTTCGGACCTGCCGGCACCTTCAGACCCGCCTGTACGACTGCACGCATTAACGCGTAGGCCGGCGCCAGATGCATCGGCAGCCAGGGGCCCAGTTGCGCCTCGTCCAGCGCCTCGAACGTCGTCTTGGGCAGTTGCGTGATGATGCGCCAGGACTGCAACGACGCGCAGTTGAGGATGATGTCCGGCTTGATCCGCGACAGGGTCTGAGCGTTGCTGTCGATGGACCGCTCGGTGAGGTCCATCTCCCAGCAATCGATCCGCGCCTGCACGTTCTGTTGCAGCGCAGCCAGGCGCAGCAGGTTGCACATTCGAGTGGCCTGTTCGAGGTTGCGACTGGCGACGTGAAACTCGAATTGATTGCGCGGCACGAGGATTTGCAGAACCTGCAGGCACAGGTTGCCGCCGCCGATGATGAGCAGTTTTTTTCGTTGCATGACATTTTTCCCTGGAAGTATTACGTGGACCGTGCCCTAGCGAGGGTAGGCACCGTTATCTACCGCAATAACTTTTCCGGTCAGATGACGACTTTGATCGGAGAGCAGAAACATGATCACGTCAGCGACGCCCTCGGGCCCGATCGGCTCGCTGATGATTTCCTGACGCTCGTATTCCTTGCGGCGATGCTCAGGAATACGGTCGTGGATCGACGTTTTACGGACCAGCGCTGGCGAGACCGCGTTCACCCTTACCCGTGGCGCGAAATTCCAGGCGTTGGCCTTGGTCAACCCAATGACCCCGGCTTTAGTCGCGCCGTACAGCGCATCCATGCTGCCGACTTCGCCAGCCACCGACGTGACGTTAATGATGCTGCGTGTGTGCATGGCCTCTTGTTCATGCAGGGCGAATTCTCTGGACAGGTAAACCAGGGATTTGAGGTTCACTGCCCAGATTTCCTCGATTTCCGCATCGCTGTAGTCGTAGACGCTTTTGCCGTGATACAGCCCGGCGTTATTCACCAATCCGTGCAGCGCAGGGTGATGGCTATAAAGGTCGCCGATGAATGAGGTGTAAATGTCGGGCCGCGAAAAATCGACCAGGTGACAGTCCAGTTGGTGAACGTGAATGCGTTGCTGCAGATCCTGTAGTCCGAACTTGTCCTTGTCCGCGGCGATGACGTAGTACCCGGCCTCGGCACAGGCGATGGCCGTAGCCTTGCCGATGCCATTGGCCGCGCCGGTAATGACGATTTTTTTCATGAATGCTCCTGCTGCGCGAATTGATTCATGCGCTCATAAAACGGCCGATGGACCTGGTAATAGGCCATCAAGTGGGGATGGGACTTGAGAGGCTGCTCATCGAATGTGTCCGGTGGCGCGACGATCCCTGTGCTGCATTCCGCCTCCTTGTGCCAGCTGCGCCAGGCCTTCCATTGTGCAGGGCATGAGGGTTCCCAACTCAGCGCCTGAGGCCGGAATTCCAGCTGCAGGTGATCGCAGAGCCGACTCACGGTTTCTTCCGGTCGCCGTGCCAGTTCGTCGCCATTGACGACGTAAGGGATCTTCCCGCTGAGCTTGGTAATCAGGCAGAAGATTTCGTACAGTGCCTGATGGCCGATGGCGTTGAGCGGCATCTGCTCGAACATGGCGAAGTGCGAAACGATGGCTCGGGCCGGTTCACGAATGATGAACACGCTCTGCTGCTCCAGAAGGAATTGAGGGTCGGCCTTAAGCTCATCCAGACAGTGGTAACACATGTCCTTGTGGAACACGTTTGAAGTCTGGAGAGTTGCGCGCAGCAAAGACTTCACGCCTTCGTAAGTGCGTGGCAGACCGCAATCCAGATCATCATGGGGAATGGCCGAGTGTTCATCGAAGGCCACACCAGCGAAGGGCTCGTGGAACACCTCGAAATCGCCGCGCTCGATGAACACGCGCTCAAGCACTGTGGAACGCGAGCGCGGATGAGCCCAAAGGGCAATCATGCGATTCATGACACGTGCTCCTTGGCGAACTGGCTCAAGGGCGGCAGGGACGAGAGATTCGCCCCGCCCGTCGAGCTTTTGACGAATCCCAGCAGCCGCTCATGCCCTGCCCGGGCGTCAAGGCTGGCCGTGACGAACGCCGCATGCGAGGCGAAGTCCGACGGCGCCAGATCACCTTGAAAATACGCCTGATTGAAATACGGGATCGCTGTCAGCCTGTTGAGCACGCGCTTGGGCATTTGCACCCAGCCACTGGCAGGTTTGATCGGCTGACCGTCCTGCTGGCGCCGTATCAAAAACTCGAAGAGCTGCGGCGTCAGCGTATACAAGGTGGTGTCGGCACCCGTGCGCTGAAGATGCCAGCAATGTTCGCGGCCGTGAGCATCGGTATCGATTTTCACGCTGCATAACAGCAATCGCACGGAGGTTTGACTACGCCGAAGCAATGCTTGCATGGCCTGATAGACGGCGATTTCCGCCCAGCGCCGGTCTGCGCCGGTCAGGTTGAGGCGCCGGTGAACGGCCTGCTCCGCGAACTCACTCTGGGCGCCCAGGCGGCCAATCATGAAACTGATGACATACCTGGCGCCCTCGGTATTGACTCCCTGGACCTGCGCGCGCAGTTGCCCGTCATGGATGGCCTTGAGGTAGGTCGCGGCCTGCGACACGGTGAAGCAGAAGGTGTTGTTGATCGAACAGCCCTGGGCCACCAGTTGCTCGATGGCCCGATAACCCTGCTCGCTGCCAGGCACTTTGATCATGAGGTTCGGTGCCAGGCTGGCCAGCTTCAGGCCCCGGGCGACCAGGGCGTCCTCCCCCATGTTTTCCCCGCCCTCGATCTGCGCCGACAACCAGCCATGCCGACCCTGCGATGAGACCCACAACGGGTGCAGCAGCCGCGCACCCTCGGCAATCATCTGATCGTAGACCTGACGCGCCTTGTCGTTATCCGAGAAGCCGAGTGGAAGCTGCGCGATATAACGACGCCATAACTGAGGAGTTTTCAATATGGCCTGGGTAACCAAACGCGGATTGGTAGTTGCCCCCGTTATGCCAAGAGGGCTATCGCAAAGATGACTGGAAAGGGAGTCAATGATATCTCCGTAATGACTGTGCATATTATTTTTAAAAGATGCATATACGCTCGGCGATGAATCCCACCACACTTCAGAGTCCATATTTTGTTGTTTTAAAAGGCGAACGAAATCCGGGACTTCCATATCAAGAGCCCTCTTTCTGATGTTTTCAGGGATAACGTGAAGGCCCCAGGAGGTTCTGGGCAAAATGCCAGCCCGATCAGGCTGATAGTCAGAGTATCTGAACCGTCGGGCTAAAGATGGATCCAACTGAATGCCCTGTCAAATCCGTTTTGATGGTTTTGTAATCACCAATAGATCTAACCAGCTAACCATCGATAATAAAAAAATCAATTTCACTCGTCGGCGGCGAAGTGATTCATTTGAATCTCCTCAAACAAGTGTAAACATCTCGATATTGATTAACTGATAACTGACAACATTATCCCTGGGGCGATATGGCATTACTGTTATGGGGTACCGCTGCTGCATTTATGAAAAATAATTTAATTACTGACACTGCGCGAAATAACTGAGCTTCTCGTGATATTACGGCGCTATTGCGACCCGGCAGTTGAAATGAGTAGCCCTTGAGATTTCCCGAAACCTGCGACAATGATCGCATTTATAACCGCCACGCCTTGATTAAACGGGCCGACAGAACAAAACCGAGGAGCCTGACCATGTACACAGCTGCAGACACTGAACGCTATAGCCCAAAAGCCCGCTGGATTCACTGGGTGATGGCGATGCTGATCGTACTGGCCTACGCGCTGATTCTCAGCCGCAGCCAATTCGCCAAAGGCACGGACCTGCGCACCTTTGTCGTGCAGACGCATTTCTGGGTGGGCATCGTGGTGCTGATCATGGCGTTCTTCCGGATTGCCGAGCGTCACCGGCATACGCCGCCCGGAATCACGCCTCGGCTCGAAGGGGCCTTGCGTCTGGCTGCCACGCTGTCGCATTACGCGTTGTACGCGTTTCTTTTCGTGCAGCCGCTGTTGGGGCTATTTACGGTGTTGCTGGAACGCGGCGCTTTGCCCATCCCATTGACATCCCTGGCCATCCCCGCGCCGTTCGCGATCTCCAAGGAAACAGCCGAAACACTGGAACACTTCCATGTGTTGCTGGGGACGATCTTCTACTACGTCATCGGCCTGCACGTCGTGGCTGCGATCTGGCATCACTTCGTGCGCAAGGATAATACGGTCCGGCGGATGGTGTAGATCACCCGCCACTCGCTCCCGCAGGGAGCATTGCCCGCATCACTTGCCCTGATCCACCGTCCCGTCCACCGGATCCGGGGGCACCGGGCCGTCCTGGCTGGTGTCGATACTGATCACCACCGACATGCCCGGCCGCAGACGGTCGACTTCGTCCTGATCGTTGTCCACGGTGATGCGCACCGGTATCCGTTGCGCGATCTTGACGAAGTTCCCGGTCGCGTTATCTGCCGGCAGGAGGCTGAACTCGGAGCCGGCGGCCGGTGAAATACGCTGCACCCGGCCACGCATCTTGCGGTTCTCCAGGGCATCGACGGTAAAACTGACCGGTTGCCCCAGACGCACATTGGCCATCTGGGTTTCCTTCATATTGGCGACGATCCAGCGCGGCCGTGGCACCAGCGCCATCAACTGCGCACCGGCGTTCACATAAGCCCCGAGGCGCGTGCCGATCTGCCCCAATTGGCCATCCCGTGGCGCAGTGATGCGGGTGTTGCTCAGGTCGATGCGCGCCAGTTCGATCGCCGCCTCTGCGTTCTTCACCGAGGCTTCCAGCGAACCACGGTTAACGATCACTGTCTGCAGATCCTGCCGGGAAATTTCCAGCGAGGCCTTGGCTTCCGCCAGCGCGGCACGGGCCTGCGCGTCGGCGGCGCGGGTGACGTCCAGTTCGCTCTTCGACACCGAGCCATCGGTCACCAACGCCTGGTTTCGGCGCAGGTCGGCTGCGGCCTTGTCGCTTTGCGCCTGAGCGTTGACCACCGCCGCCTGGCGCTGAACGATGGTCGCCTCGGCACTGCGGCGTTGCTGCAGATTGTTGTCCAGGGAAGCCTTTTGAATGCCCAACTGCGCCAGCCCTTGATCCAGACGCTGCTGATAGATGCGGTCATCGATGCGCACGAGCAGGTCGCCCTGCTTGACCCACTGAAAATCCTGCACCGGCACTTCATAGACATAGCCGCTCAATTGCGGCCCGATCATCGTGGTCTGGCCCCGGATCTGGGCATTCTCGGTGCTTTCGATGGGGCTACTGAACGGTGGCAACTGCCAGGCATACAGCACGATCAGCACCCCGGCGAGCGCCACGCCGCCAAACAGAATCGACGAAACGAGGCGGATTCGCGCCGAGCGCGGTTGCGTGGTGGCTGGCATCACCGCCGGTGCCGGGGCGGGGCCTGATGCCTGAGGTGCAGACGAACTGCCTGAAGGTTTTTCGGGTTCTGTCATGAAGGTTGAGCGCCAGAAGGTTGAACGGAGGTTGCAGCCGCTGCGATCGGGGTGAACGGCGCGACCGGCTCGGTGGTAATCCACAGCCAGGTCGCACGTCCGGTGATCCAGATCGCGGTGAGGATCGCGATCAGCGCAATGAGCATGAACACGTCGTTATACGCCAGTGTGTTGGCCTCACGGGTGGCCGCGGTGGCCAGCGCACGAATACCCTGACTGGTGCGTGCCGAGGGGTCGGCAATCGCCGAAATGTACGCCCCGCTTGAGCTTTGCAGACGCGATTGCACTTGCGGGTCGAGCAATGTCACATGCTCGACGATATGCGCGGAGTGGAATTTCTCACGCCAGACCTGAAAGGTGCCCAACAGGGCCGAACCCAAGAGGCTGCCGACGTTCTGGCAGATCCCGAACATCACCGAAAAGCTCACGAGGTTGCGCGGGTTGCCGATGACCCCGCTGACGCCCAGGACCAGCGTCGGGCCGAGGAAGAAGGTGCCGCCGAACGCCAGCAGGAACTGGCTGAAATACATCTGCGGCCCGCGGGTCAGGCTGGTGGAGAAACTGTCCATGATTGAGCCGATAGCCATGAGCGCGAGCGAGATGATCAGCGGCTTGAAAAGGTGCTGCGGGTTGATGGTCATGGCGCTGACCGCCAGCCCGGCGACGCTGCCCAGCAGCATGAAGAAATAAAGCGTGTGCAGTTGCTCGGTGCCCTGGTTCATGCCTTGCAGAAAACCTACCGCCCCTGTGGACTGTTCCGACAACACCACGCGGGTCAGCAGCACGCCCAGCGCGAAACGGATCATCCGCCCGCTGCCCAGCCAGCGCGTGATCAGTAACGGGCGCGTGCGGTTATGTTCGATGCATAGCCCGGCGAGAATCGTCGCCACCGAGAACGCCAGCGCCAGGCCGATCCACGGCGCCTCCATCCACCATTCGATACGGCCCAGCGACAGCACCGCACACAAGGCGGCAAACCCGGACGCGAGCAAGGCGAAGGTCAGGAAGTCGAGTTTCTCGAAGGCCTTGAACCGATCGCCCGGCGGCAGTTTGAGGATCAGCACGCAACCCAGTGCCAGCAGGCACATGCCCAGTTCGAACAGATACAGCCCGCGCCACTCGGCGATCTGCAGCAGGTCTTCGGAAACCAGTCGAGCCAGGGGCGTGGCCAGTTGCGCGGTCCCCAGGCCCAGCACCAACGACTTCATCCGCCATTTTTGCGGGAAAGCCTGGATCATGTAATACAGCCCCAGCGAGCTCAGTGCCGCGCCGACCATGCCGTGGGCAGCACGCACGGCGACGGCGGATTCGATGTCGTTGACGAACAGGTGTGCGAAGGTCACCAGCGCGTAAAGCACCAGAAAGACTTCGGTAAAGGCACGCAAGCCGAACTGCTGACGAAATTTCACCAGCAGCAGGTTCATCGAGACGTTGGTCATCACGTAGGCCGCGGGCAGCCAGGCAATTTCGGCCTGGGTCGCGCCCAGAGAACCTTGCAGGTATTGCAGGTTGGCAACCACCAACGCGTTCCCCAACCCGCCGGTCAACGCCACGATAATGCCGACGATGGCGTACGCAAGACGTTTGGGCGTCGTATGCAGCGGGGTGGAGGGCGACCCCGGCAGCGACGGCCGCTCGTGGGGAGCCCAGTCATGGGGTTTGTACTTATCGTTCATCGAGCAGACCTGGTGGATGCTGTGCTGAGACCATGAGCAGAACGATATTACTCACTGGCGGATTGTGCCATGCGGCGATGAGGCTTTTTTTGGAATGAGCGCGGAGGACGTCGAGACGGGCTCAAACGTCGAAAACCAACGGTGTGGGACGAAGAATCTGTAGCAGTCCGGCTTGTCGGCGCAGCGGTTGCGCGTTCGTCACCGCCTGAAAGCCGGCCTGCTACAGAGGATCGGACAGGACGAGGCAACGCGCTTTACCCAATCATCCGCAACCCCGCCTGCTGCTCAAGCTTGACATCTACCGCATGAATGCTCGCTTCTACCGCATGAATGCTCGCTTCGCGAAACTTGAGCATGCTGCCGTTGCGGCCGTTGAACACGGCGTTGATCTCCGACAGGATCGACAACGCGACGCTGTCCGGGGTGTCGCCGCCCAGATCGAGGCCAACCGGGTAATGCAGGCGGCTCAGCGCCGGGGCCTCGCGGTCTTGGGCGGGCAGTTCGTCAAGCAGGCGTTCGGTGCGACTGCGCGGCCCTAGCTGGCCAATGTAAGCCGGGGCGCATTGCAGCACCTGCCCCAGCCAATGGCGATCCTGAGTCAAGCTGTGGGTCATCACTACCACCGCGGCATCGGCCGCCATCGCCGCGAGCTCGGGCAACGGCTCCAATGGCGCGGCCAAGACCCGATCTGCCTCCGGAAAGCGCTGGGCGCGGGCGAAATGCGGGCGGGCGTCGATCAGGGTGATGTGCCAGCCCTGCAGCCGCGCCATACTGACCAGCGGCGAAGCATCGTGACCGGCACCAAAAATGACCAGCCGACGCGGCGCCGGCACGTACTCCAACAGCACTTCTATATCCCCACCCGCCCCTTCATAGGTGCGAGTGGCGGAACGCCGGCCATCGAGCACAGCGCGCAAGTCTTCAGCGATCATTCGCGCCAGCCAGCGTTCGCGCATCTGTGTGCGCAGCCCACTTGATGGGCCTAGCACCACCCGCTCGCCAATCGCCACCTGACGCTCGTCGTGGGAGCCGATCACCGTCGCCAGCGCCGCGCCCTCCCCGCGTGCCCTGACGTCTCGCAACACATCCACCACCAGACTGGCCGACTCCGAAACGGCGGCCTGGGGCTGAATTCGCTCAAACAGGATGTGCACCGTGCCGTTGCAGCCCAGACCGAAACTCAATTCGGCCTCTTCCAGTTCGTCGTCGTCCTCACCGGTGCTGTAACTGCGAATCGTCGGCTTGCCGTTGGCGGTCAACCACCAGGCTTTCTTGCTGACGTCGCTTTCCAGGCAGCCGCCGCTGACTGTGCCGGTCGAGTCACCCAACTGAGCGATGACCATGCGCGCGCCAGGACGCCGATAGGCCGATCCTTCGACCTTGACCACGGTGGCGATCACCACTTCCTGTTGCCCGGCCTGCGCCTGATCGAGCGCCTCGAGCAGACTGGATAGATCATTCATGTGCTTCTCCCACCTGATCATGAACCCCATCCCTGACGGGATGTGTGGTGCACGAGCGTTTCAAAGGCGCCCGACAGCGCCCATGACCTGAATATCGATGTCATTACGTGCTGACTGCCGAGGCTGCATCTGGTTCCGAAAACCGCATCCTTGTGGGCCGACCCGGCGCCAAAAAAAGGTGAACTCGGACCAGACTCCGGTCTAGCGCTGTAGACCACGACTACACTTGCTCCCCTTCGTCGCTGTCCGATTGCCCGACGCCGGGCGCCTTGGCTTACCGACTTCCCGGTTCAACAGGAGTCATCATCTTGAAAATTCCAGATCCCGATCATTCCATCACCATTACCCCGCTCAAAGGCCGTGTGCGCGTTGCGTTCAAAGGCGTGCCTGTGGCGCAAAGCGACCACGCGCTGGAGCTGAAGGAAGCACAATACCCTTCGGTCATTTATGTGCCCCGTTCGGATATTTCGATTGAACATTACGTTAGAACCGAACATCGAACGCATTGCCCGTACAAGGGCGAAGCCCGTTATTTCACTCTCAGCGCCAATGGCGAGACGGCTGCCAACGCTGTGTGGAGCTATGAACAAGCCCATCCATCGGTGAGGCAAATCGAAGGTCATGTCGCGTTCTATCCTGACAAGGTCACTCTGACAATTGACTGAGGCCGGTGGTGGCCGGTGTTACCGCTGCATCGTTCGAACGCTTTCGCTGCATAAAGGCCGGGCCGCTACCTTTTCAGGGGCGGCCCGGTCATGAGAAGAGCCGTACCGCCTGGCTGCATCGCATCAGCCTACCGGGCGTCGGCAAGATCCGGAGAAGACCCGATGACGCGTCACTCACGCCAGCTACGCGAAACACCTGTCACTGCCACCTTGTGCAAACGCTATCAGAGCGCGCGCAGTCACACCGAACAGCTGGCCGCTCCGCTGAGCCCCGAGGACATGGTGGTACAGTCGATGCCCGACGCCAGCCCGGCGAAGTGGCACATGGCGCATACCACCTGGTTCTTCGAAACCTTCCTGCTGACGCCCAATGTTCCCGATTACAAGCCTTTCAACCCTACGTTCGCCTACCTCTTCAATTCCTATTACGAAGCTGTCGGGCCACGCCATCCGCGTCCGCAACGCGGCCTGATGACCCGGCCGGGCGTCGATGAGGTCCGGGCCTATCGCAAATATGTCGATGAGCACATGGCGACGCTGCTCATGACCCCGCTATCCGACGAAATGTCGAGCTTGATCGAACTGGGCCTGGCCCATGAGGAGCAGCATCAGGAGCTGCTGTTGATGGACATCCTGCACCTGTTCAGCCTGTCCTCGCTCAAGCCTGCCTATAACCCCAACTGGCCGAAAGACGCTGCGGGTCGTCGCGGGCAATTCAAGCCGCTGAGCGCGGGGCTTACCCAGATCGGTCATGGCGGCAATGGATTTGCGTTCGACCACGAAGGTCCGCGTCATACCACTTATCTGCAGTCCTTCGAAATCAGCGATCGGCTGGTCACCAATGGCGAGTGGCTGAGCTTCATTGCCGATGGCGGTTATCACACGGCCGGACTGTGGCTCTCCGAGGGCTGGACTCTGCTTCAGGAACAGGGCTGGAACTCGCCGCTGTATTGGCAGCACGACGAGAATGGCTGGAAACGCATGAGCCTGCGCGGCCTTGAGGACATTGATCCCGCCGCGCCTGTCACCCACATCAGCTACTACGAAGCCGCAGCTTTCGCCCTATGGGCCGATGCACGGCTGCCCACCGAAGCGGAATGGGAGGCGGCCGCTCGCGCCGGGCTGCTGGAGCAGGTCGACGATGTGGCCTGGCAGTGGACCCAGAGTGCCTACAGCGCTTACCCCGGTTTCAAACCTTCGGCCGGCGCCGTGGGTGAGTACAACGGCAAGTTCATGGTCAACCAGATGGTGCTGCGTGGCGGCGCCAGTGTGACCTCGCCCGATCATTGCCGCCTGACCTATCGCAACTTCTTCCCGACCGACAAACGCTGGATGGTTGCCGGGTTGCGTCTGGCTCGCGACAGCCGCCAGCCAGGAGTGGTCAATCCCCAGGACAGCGAATTCGCCCGCGATGTGGTCGCCGGGCTCTCCGCGCCGAGCAAGAGCTTATCGCCGAAGTATTTTTACGATGCTGCCGGCTCCGACCTGTTCGAAGCCATTTGCGAGACGCCGGAGTATTACCCGACCAACGCTGAAACCGGGCTGCTGAGGGACATCGCCGCGCAGATTGCAGCGTCCATTCCTCAAGATGCGGCGTTGGTGGAATTTGGCAGCGGCGCCAGCGATAAGACTCGACTGGTGCTGGATGCTGCGCCGCATATCGCGGTCTACGTGCCTATCGACATCAGCGCCACGGCGTTGAACAAGGCGGCGAAATCACTGCGTCAGCGGTATCCCAAGCTGGTCGTGGCGCCCCAGGTGGATGACTTCACCCGCGTTCTGACCCTGCCCGAGCAAGCCAGCGGCCACACTCCCGTCGGCTTCTTCCCCGGCTCGACCATTGGCAATTTCACCCATGACGAAGCGGCGCGGTTTCTGCGCGCCGCTCACGATGTGCTGGGCAAGAACGCCCAGTTCATCGTCGGGGTGGACATGGTCAAGGCGGCCCAGACCCTGGTGGCGGCTTACGACGATGCCGAAGGCGTGACGGCGCGTTTCAACAAGAACCTGCTGACCCGCATCAACCGCGAGCTGAGCGCCAACTTCAACGTCGATGCGTTCAGCCATCTGGCGGTCTGGAATGCCGAGCAGTCGCGTATGGAGATGCATCTGGTCAGCCAGGTCGAGCAGGTGGTGAATGTCGCGGGTAACCCATTCCATTTCGCTGCCGGCGAGCGGCTGCACACGGAAAACTCCCACAAGTTCACGGTGCAATCGTTCACCGATCTGGCGGCCGATGCCGGATGGTCGGTGAGCCAATACTGGGTCAGCGATGCACCTGAAGTGGCGTTATTCAGCTTGCAGGCGTGATCGCAGGTAGACCTCCAGGAGCGCGCCTGGTCTGGACCGCATCCGGACGAAAGCGTCGGCTCGGTCACCTGATTGGGTGACTGAGCCCCTGCAATCGCGGGCAAGTGCGCCCCTACAAGCTGATGCAATTCATATCAGCGGGCCAATGAGGATCGCCGGTCCCCATGCAAACTTGCACGCCCGCCCTGCACGATTCTTCATTGTCATTTGCAAAATCGCGCTGTTAGCATCCCAGCTGATCCTCACGGAGCGCGGCTTTTTTTTGGCCGCCTGAACGAGTACAGAAGAAAAATACAGGGAGTCAGCGATGACGGCACAGGTAGCATCGGCCAGGTCTTCAGGTCAGAAATCGGCCTGCGACACCGTTCTGTCCGAAGTACGTAATCACATTGGCCACATCACCCTCAATCGCCCGCAAGGGTTGAACGCCATCGATCTGGGCATGGTTCGCCAGCTGCAGCATCAGCTCGATGCCTGGGCGACGGACGACCAGGTTTACGCCGTGGTCCTGCGTGGCGCCGGACAGAAGGCTTTCTGCGCGGGCGGCGACATCCGTTCGCTGTACGACAGTTTCAAGAGTGAGCAAACCCACCATCAGGACTTCTTCGTCGAAGAGTACGCCCTGGACCTCACCCTCCATCATTACCGCAAACCCGTCGTCGCGCTGATGGACGGCTTCGTGCTGGGCGGTGGCATGGGCCTGGCGCAAGGCGTGGACCTGCGGGTGGTCACCGAGCGTAGCCGTCTGGCGATGCCGGAAGTGGCCATCGGTTATTTCCCTGACGTGGGCGGCAGTTATTTCCTGCCACGGTTGCCGGGCGAGCTGGGCATTTATCTGGGCGTGACCGGCGTGCAGATCCAGGCTGCCGATGCGCTCTACTGCGGCCTGGCGGACTGGTACCTGCAAAGCGGGCGGCTGGACGATCTGGACCGTCAGTTCGATTCGATGAAATGGACCCTCACGCCGCTCAAGGATCTGCAGGGTGTGCTGGCCAGAATCGCCGTGCAGCAATTGCCCGATCCGCCCCTCGAGCGACTGCGGCCAGCCATCGATCACTTCTTTGCCCTGCCCGATATTCCGAGCATCATCGAGCAGTTGTTGGAGGTGACGGTCATTGATACCCACAGCTGGGCCGTCGACACCGCCAATCTGATGAAAACCCGTTCGCCACTGGCAATGGCCGTGACTCTGGAGATGTTGCGCCGGGGTCGCCATATGCCGCTGGAAGCCTGTTTCGATCTGGAACTGCATCTGGATCGCCAGTGGTTCGAACGGGGTGACCTGATCGAAGGCGTGCGCGCCTTGATCGTAGACAAAGACAAGAAACCGCAATGGAACCCCTCCACTGTCGAGGCACTGGATGCCGAGCACGTGGCGAGTTTTTTCAGCGGTCATGAGGCGTGACCTATGCAAGACCTTGAACTGACCGAAGAACAGATCATGATCCGCGACATGGCCCGGGAGTTCGCACGCAATGAAATCGCGCCCAATGCCCGCGCATGGGAACAGGCCGCCTGGATCGACGATGGCCTGGTCGACAAGCTCGGCGAACTGGGCCTGTTAGGCATGATCGTCCCCGAACAATGGGGCGGCACTTACATCGATTACGTGGCCTATGCGCTGGCGGTCGAAGAAATCTCCGCGGGCGATGCCGCCACCGGCACGCTGATGAGCGTGCACAGTTCGGTGGGCTGCGGCCCGATACTGAACTACGGCAGCGAAGACCAGAAACAACAATGGCTGGAAAAACTTGCCAGCGGCAAGGCCATCGGCTGCTTCTGCCTGACCGAACCGCAGGCCGGTTCCGAAGCCCACAACCTGCGCACCCGCGCCGAACTCAAGAACGGCGAATGGGTGCTCAACGGCGCCAAGCAGTTCGTCAGCAACGGCAAGCGCGCGCAGCTGGCGATCGTCTTCGCCGTCACCGATCCGGAACTGGGCAAGAAAGGTCTCTCGGCGTTTCTGGTGCCCACCGACAACCCCGGCTATCGCGTCGATCGGATGGAACACAAGATGGGCATTCGGGCTTCGGATACCTGCGCGGTGACCTTGAGCGATTGCCGCATTCCCGAGGCCAACCTGCTGGGTGAGCGCGGCAGAGGTCTGGCCATCGCGCTCTCCAATCTTGAAGGCGGTCGCATCGGCATTGCCGCACAAGCCCTGGGCATCGCCCGCGCCGCATTCGAGGCGGCATTGATCTATGCGCGCGAGCGCGTGCAGTTCGACAAGCCGATCATCGAACACCAGAGCGTCTCCAATCTACTGGCCGACATGCATACCCGCATCAATGCGTCGCGCTTGATGGTCCTGCACGCCGCGCGGTTGCGCACGGCGGGCAAGCCCTGTTTGTCGGAAGCCTCCCAGGCCAAGCTGTTCGCTTCTGAAATGGCCGAGTGGGTCTGCTCCAAGGCGGTGCAGATCCACGGCGGCTATGGCTATCTGGAAGACTACCCGGTCGAGAAGTATTACCGGGACGCGCGCATCACCCAGATCTACGAAGGCTCCAGCGAAATCCAGCGTCTGCTGATCGCCCGCGAACTGCGACACTACGCCCTGTAGCCTCACGGCTCGGCTATCCCCCACCTGCGTAGCGACGGGCCCTTAGGGGTTCGTGGCCGCGTAGTTGTGCCTCCCCAGGCGCAGGATCAACAGAACCAGCGAGTCGGCATTGGTCAACATCACCCGGCTGCGCTTGTCCGCGTCGTTCAGGAACACGTGTCGCGCATCATTCAGGTTGGTGGTTTCGGTGATATCCAGAATGCCTTTCACGCCGCGGTCATCCTTGAGCGTGAGATCGCGCCATGCACCATTTTCTTTGACCTTGAACAGGCTGGCGGCTTCCGCGCGATGGGACAGTCGATAGTCGTGCAACCGCTCGACGAAGGCCTTGATCTGCACACTCTTGGCGTTGTTCTCCAGCAGCAGATCTGGATACGGCGCCATGCACTCCAGATAGGCGATGTCGTAGGTGTCGAGTATCTGATGCGAAAGCTCATGAAGCAGAATCGCCGACCGATGGTGAATCGAAGATTCGAACCCCTGGGCCATGGCCAGCGGGGAGAGCGCGAACTGTGAGCTGTGAAAAAAATGCTCGGTGAGGAACACCCGCCGTTCGGGGTCCCCCTTGATGACGAACGCCGTCACCATTTCGTGTCCTGGGCGATTGCTGCCCACCACGTAGCGAGGCGATGAAAACGGCGCCAGTGAGGGATCCATCATCGCGTCGAACAGCGCCTTGAGCGCACCCTCTACCCGGTCGAGCAACGGCTGGCCAGGGGCGTCGACCCCAAAGAAGTCAGCAACGACCTGCGACACGCGTGGGTCCAGCGCCGCTTCATGCCGATTGACGTTGAGGTTATCCAAAGCATTCTCCAGATAGAGTCTGGCTTTCAAGTGCGCCTGCACGATGCGTCTGGCGCGATCACGATAGCGCAGACGGATTTCATGCATGCCACTGGCTTCGATGATCAGGGATTCTGCGGCAGCGTGCTCGGCACTCTGGGGCCGAACTTTCCCCACCCTGCCGCCGCCCCCTCTGAGACGCAGGCTCAGGTCCAGCTGCCAGCGTTGATCGGTGTCCAGGACCAACTGCGGTCCGGGCGCCCCATCCGCACCGACAATACTCCATTGACCCTCATCGCCGGTTTGCCTGACCTGATACACCCGACCGTCCACTACCGCGTAAGGGGTGTTATGAGCGCTATCCAGATACAGATTGAGCAAATCATCCCGGCGCATCTGCTCTAACGCCACATTTTGCGCTTCCAGACCTTGCAGGCGCACCCGCTGCTCGGCAGTCAGCGAATCGACACCCCAGGCAGACGTCGAGGTTGTGCGCTGCTCACCATCGACCCTCACGCTGTCGACGTTCTGATCTTCCAACGCCTGTTCCCGCGCCGCGACCATCACCCCCAATGCGGCGGAAAACTCGGAAAGTGCCTCCCCCCAATGACGTCCCGACGCCGAAGCCACAGAGGCACGGAACAACGTTTCGCTCTGCCATAGCGTGGCCAGGGTCGCCAGTTTGTTGGGCAGCAGGCTAAAGAGCTGTTCGAAGCCCAGGGTCGCCAGAAACATGCGCCCGGCCTGATCGAATTGCAGGTTGGTGACGACATTGGAAACGCTTTGGTCGAGCAACAATTTCAAAACGCCCTTGAACAGATACTGCAAGGCGTTGCCCCTCATGTCCGTAAGGCCCAGCGTGACCGGTCCGGGCGCGCGCAGGGGTACATCGCCGATCCCTTCTACCGAAAACGGCAGATGCGGCTCGACGAAACCGCCGTGGGCATAACGTCGATGCACTTCCGGATCAAGGCGCTCCAGTAGCAATGCCTGTAATGACTGGTCGCTGCGAATGGCCTCCTGGAGAGCATGCTGGCTGGCATATTCGCGGAAGGTAAAGTCCGAATGCTGGATGACCAGCAGCACCACCGAACCGGCGTCGGCGTTCGCTGAGCCGATCACATACATCCCCGAGGCGGGGTCCGGCGTCATGCCTGAGTCGGCGACCAACTGCAATGGGCTGATCATCACCCGCACCCCGTCCAGAGGCTCACGAGCCACGCCGTCGGGCATGTCGAGAATCCGCGAAATGTAGGCGTAGGCCAGCGCACTGAGATTGCCTTTGAGCTTTTCCTGCAAGCCCAGCGCCAGCAACATCGGCGGCCATTGATTCATGAACAGGCGTTTGCGCGCAGCGTAGTCGGGATCATCGGGCGCCAGGGCTTTACGCAACGACGTGAGGTAGCTCGCCCCGACGTCCAGCAGCCTGACCATACGTCTCAGTGAGTCAGGCGTCAGCAGCCGGGCGTCCTGTTCCTGGTCTGTAAACTCGATGCCCAGCACCGCATCTTGCTGATTGACAAAGCGGTTGATCGCATACTCGGTCAGCGACTCACGATGCTCCAGAGTCGCGGCCGGCACTGAGAAAGGCAATTCGCCTGGCGCAGGGAAGGCACTGACATAGCGGCGTGAGGTCACCATGATCTGGTCGGGGTCCAGCTTATGATCAGGAAAGTCATGATTGAGCTGGTCGATCAGCTTGTTACGTGCATAAGCGCGTAGCGGCGGTATGCCGAACAGGAACGTCTTGCCGCCATCACTTTCCAGGTAATAGCGCGTCACTTGATCTAAATAGCCCTTGAGATCCTCGACCGTGGCCGACTTCAGCCAGGCCGGTAGCAGCGCCTCGAACAGGCAGTTCTCAATGCGCAACGACAGTTCGTCAAGCATGTTGAACAGGGACATGTCGAGTTCGGTGTCTTGCGCCAGGCGACAGAACAGGTCCGCCTCGAAGCGCCAGCGTTTGGCACGCAGGCAGAGCTGTCCCAGATTCTGCTGATCGCGGTTCAGTACATCGCGCTGCAAGGCTTCGAAGGCATGCCCTTCGATCCGCTCCAGACGCACACGCAATTGGCTCAGAGGCTGACTCAAATACGTACGCAGCAGTTGGCGATCGCGCTCGGTGACCAGCCCCAGCCAACACTCACTTTGAGCCCCCCGAAGCAGGCCCTCAAAGATGTCCTGCAGCAGTGCGATCGACTCTACCTGCCGCCAGCCCGCCACCGCCGACCAGACCATGATCGGTTTGCGTGAGTCCGTTGGCTCGCTGAACAGCAGCGTGTCGCAGAGCAAGACCGAATGACCGCTGAACGTGAGCCACACCGAACAGGCTTCGGTAACCGGCCTGTCCAACATCAGACGCATCGAACGAAGTGGCCGCTCCAGAACCTGACGTACCATATCGAGTGCCGGGCCGCCGATCCGCGCCCCGCGCCGGGCCAGCATCAGATCCAGACGCATGGCGTCCACTCGCAGCGCGATCTCTTCGCGGCCGGGCCGTACTTGTCGATCCCCCTGACGCCAGAACCCGACCCGAGATTGTTCGAACCGTCGCAGGTACTGGTCCAGAAAAACCGGCGTCACCCGACTCAGCATGTGACGGACCAGGTCGATCGCCGGATGCCTGGCCGACACCGAACCGACCATCACCCGGGCGCTGGCTGGCAGAACCGGCGTCCGAAATTCACTGACGCATTCGAGCAATAAAGACACCAGATCCACCGAGACCAACCGTTGCGACTCGCTCACGGCGACTGCGTGGGTCTCGACGTGCGACACATCGACGGATGCCGACTCGAGCCATTGCACGTGAACGTTTCTCGCTCGAACGGTATCGCTGGTCAGCATCCACATATAAGGCTGCAGTGCTTGCTCGGCCGAATCGAGAAAGACAGCATCCAGGCCTCGCAGACGCTCGGCGCGCTCGTCGAAATTCAGTGTCTGCTGCCGCCATGCCCTCGGCGGCCGGCCAGTGTCCGAGGTACTCGCGCTTTCAATGCCGAGCGTCTCAATGTCAGCGCTTGCAGGAACAGACGCAACGCCAGGGACGGAGGCGACCGCTGCGGATTTGAGCCAGACATCGGCGAAGTTGAACGGTGCCGCTTTGCGCCAACGACCGTCAGCGATTGACAGTTGCAGCGGGTCCAGCAACAGGCGCACGTCCAAAGCATCATCGATCATGGCCGTTGCTGCTTCGGGCGTTCTGTGCAGAGTCAAAGCGTACTGCAGGTTGCGTGTCTGAGCGGCGATGATCGAGTC
This sequence comes from Pseudomonas bohemica, assembly GCF_002934685.1. GTDB lineage: Bacteria > Pseudomonadota > Gammaproteobacteria > Pseudomonadales > Pseudomonadaceae > Aquipseudomonas > Aquipseudomonas bohemica. The sequence goes on along the minus strand of NZ_NKHL01000121.1, from coordinate 461,610 downwards.
CACACGATCAGCGCACAGCGGCGCCAGAATCTGCTGCAGATCAATCTGCAACTGGCCTTCTTTCGCTATCGACGGTTGATCCTCCAGGGCCAGCGCCGGACGCAGCCGCTCGCGCCCCTCGGGCGTAGCGAAATAAACGCCCATGACCTGCACATCGTCGAAGCTGACGAGCTTCTGATCGGGCGCAAACCACAGCAGTGAAGGATCGTTCTCCAGCTGCATGACGAAGGTGCCCGCCAAAGGACAGGAGGCGCTCTCCCCAACCTTGATGGTCAACCGTTTGCAATGCGGCGCAGGGGTTATCCGCAGATCGCCGGTTATCTCTTGCAGCATTTGCAAGTGAACGCTGCCCAGATCGGCGCAATGACGACGAGCCTGGAATGCACCGCGCAGGTTGTCACCGAAACGCTCGATGGCCAATTCACGGCGCGTACCTTGCCCCTGCCCGGCGCCGCTCCAGAAGGCATTCAGCAGGTTGTGGTATGGCTCGGCCAGCGTTGCTTTGGTATCGCTCAAGACCTTGGCAAACAGCGTGGCGTCCTCGGCACTGGCCTGCTGCCCGCGGGCGTCGAGAAAGCGTCGTTCAAACGCATGGGCAAGCTGCACGTTGCAGCAGTCATCGAAGGCCGCCTCGGCCAGCGTCTGCGTCGTCGGGATCAATGAATCGTCATTGATCGACGTCGGCACGATCTGGAGCAGGTGAGTGGCCGGATCGACCGCCATATGCGGCATGGTCACGCGCATATGCTTAAGCAGCGAAGCACTGGATGCCTGGAGCAAGGATGGCGTCAGGCCGAGCTGCTCGGTTATCTGCCGTATCTGGGCAACCTGATGATCGACGATGGCAAGCATCTGCGCCCGAAACGGATCACCTTCGATCTGTTCAGCCTCGAACAGCGCACTCGGGTCACCCGCGGCGAACCTTGCGCGCAACGTATTCAACAGCGCGGCGCGGTTACTGAAGCGTTCGATGCCGCGACTCAGGGTGAACAGATACACCCGCGGGTCGTGGGTCTGGCCATGGCTCAACAACAGCGCTGTGGCAAGCTCGAAGGGCGGCGGCGAATCGGCGCCGCAGGTCAGCCGGTCGACCCGCACGGGGTCCGTCTGGCCGGCAACTGGCAGACGCGTCAGGGTTTGCAGCCACATTCTCTCTTCGACGTGCAGAAGTTGCATTGCCTGATCGAGCTCATCGATATAGCGCTGCCTGAGCGAAGCGATGTGAAAATAACGGGATACGGTGATAGACATGAAAGCTCCTTATTGCAGGACCGCCCAAACCCCGCGGTGAGCAGGATCCGGGCGTGATTGCCAAGGAGCGTATGGAGAAAAATCGCACGCGCTGCGTTACATAATGCTGTGCATGTACGGCGCCATTTCGGGTTTACTCAAGGCTGGCGCCAAGCCATCGAAGCATCGACCAAGCCCCATGATGCTCGAGCCGCGCAGAATCTTGCGCGGGAAGGATTCAGCCCGGCCGTCACGGAATGCGTGGCAGGTAATTGTGCCTTCCAAGGCGCAGAATCAGCACAGTGACCGAGTCGGCGTTCTTGAGCATGACGCGGCTGCGCTTGTCGAGATCGGCATGAAATACCTTTCGTGCATCGTTCAGAGTGCTGGCTCCGGTGATCTGCAGGATGGTCGCAAAGCCCGCACGGTCCTTGGGTCTGAGGTCACGCCACTGCCCGTCCTCGTAAACGGTGAACAGCTCGTTCTTGACCGTGCGATGGGACAGGCGATAGTCCTGCAGACGCTCCAGTTGTGAGCGCCTGCGCACCTGGCTGGCGTTGCCACACCGTAAATAATCAGGATACGGCGCATTGGCCTCCAGATAGGCAATGTCCCGGGTATCGAGTGCCACGTGCGACAGTTCATGAATCAGCGTTGCTGCCTGGAAATGGGCCGGATACTCGAATCCCTGCGCCCTGGCTTCGGGCGTCAGGCGATAAAGCGGTGGATTGAAGAATCGCTCTGTAAGGTACACCCGCTTCTGCGGGTCCATTGGCATGACGAACGCCGTCGCACGATCCCCACCTGGACGGTTTGTCCCCACTATGAATCGCGGCGAGGAAAGCGGCGACAGGGACGGGTCCATCAATTCGAGCAGCACCGCTCTGACAGTACTCTCCACACGGCTCAACAACGCCTGATCGGGAGGGCTGGCGCCAAAAAAATCGCCAATCACTTCTGCAATCCGAGCATCCGGCGGCGCCCCTCGCTGATTCATAGAGAGGTTGTCCAGGCAGTTCTCCAGATAGGTTTTTGCTTGCAGATGCGCCTGGCCGATCTGTCTGGCTCGCTGCCGATAGAGCGTACGGATCTCCGGCATTCCGCAGGCTTCGATGATCAGCGCCTCTTCGCCGGCAGTTGTCGCCATCTCGGTCTTGAACCGAGTGACGACGCCACCGCCGCCTCTGAGCCCCAGGCTCAGATCCAGTTGCCAGTGCTGATAGCTGTCCATCACCAGTTGAGGCCCAGTGTTGCCATCGCTGCCGACGATGATCCATTGCCCGCGGTCAGCCATACGCTTGACCTGATACACCTTGCCGGCGACTACCGCGTAGGGGGTGTTGTCCTTGCTCAGATAGAGATTCAGCAGATCATCGTGGCGCATGTCCTCAAGGACCGCATCCCTGGCTTCCAGCGCCTGAAGTCGCAGTCGCTGCTCGGCATTCAGAGAAATGCCGCGCCAGGAAAAGGCCAGGGGCAAACCATCCGGTTCACCTGAAACCGGGCCGGCACCGTTCTTATCTTCGGCAGGCAGGTCCTCGACCGCTTGCTCGCGAGCGGTAACCATGACCCCCAGTGCCGCGGAAAACTCCGAAAGTGCCTTGCCCCAGCGGTGTCCCGACACCGAATCCGACGAAGCACGAAACAGCGTCTCGCCCTGCCAGAGCGTCACAAGTGCACCCAGCTTCCCCGGCAACAGACTGAGGCCCTGCTGCAGCCCCAGGGTCGCCAGAAATCCCCATTCCGCGCGATCGGCCTTCTCGTTGTTCACGGACTGCGCATCGCTCTTTTGCAGCAATACGCTGATGCTGCTGGCGAACAACGACTCCAGGGCATTGCCGGTGATTTCGGTGGTTGCCAGCGCGACGGGGCCCGGCCTGTGCAGCGGCAAGTCGAAGTCGAACCGGGGAACCAGCGACCCCAGGTGCGGCTCGGTGAAACCGCCATTGGCGTAACGCCGGTGCAAATGCGGGCCAAGACGCTCCAGTACCAATCGCTGCAAGGGCTCATCGTTTCGGATCGCCGTCATCAGCTCGGCTCTGCCGGGGTATTCGCGAAAGATGAACTCGCTATGAAAAATCGCATAAAGCACGATAGGACCCGATGTAACATCCGCTGGACAGAACAGAAAAATCCCTGTCGGGGTGTCCGGTTTCAGGCCTCGATTGGCGACCAGTTGCAGCGGACTCAGGATCACCCGTTGGCCGTCGATCGGCTCGCGCGCAATGCGATCGGGTGTCTCCAGCACACGGCTGACCATCTCATAGGCCTTGGGGCTGAGATTGCCCTTGATCCTCTCCGACACTGCCAGTGCTGACAGCGCTGGCGGTTGCTGTCGAAAAAACAGGCCCTTGCGCTTCTCCCAGACGGCGGTTTCGGGCGCAAACGCATCGCGTAGCACCGTCATGTAGCCAGCACCGATGTCCAGGGCCCGGACCAAGCGGCGCAGATACTGGGGGGTCAGCAGATGCACGGCTTGCGGATGAGTTTCGGAATCGACACTCAAAGCGGCGTCCTGATTACCGATGAAGCGGTTTATCGTGTACTCGGTCAGTGACTCGCTGCGCGCGATGACTGCCGCCGGTACCGCCGACGGCAGCTCACCGATCGCCGGGAAACCAGTCACGTAATGACGGGAGGTGATGATGATCTGATCGGGGTTGAAGCACTGATCGGGAAAATCAAGAGCCAACTGGCCGGTCAATCGCTGCCGGGCAAAATCCTGCAACGAAGGGATGTCGAACAGAAAGTCCTCTCCGCCCTCACTGGCCAGGTAAAAGCGACGGAAGAACCTGACATATAGCGCCAGGTCTTCGAGCGACGCACCTGTCAGCCATGTGGGCATCATGGCCACGAACACGCTGTTCTCGATCCGCAACCCCAGCTCATCGATCATATCGTTCAGCAACCCATCACGCTCGATGGAAGCCGCAAGGTGAGTGATCAGCTCCGCTTCCAAACGGCAACGCGATGCTTGTGAGCATAGCCACCGCAGATCCTGCAGCTGGCGGCTCAACACGCCCTGTTGCAAGCTCATCACGGCATGCTCATCGATCCGATTCAGACGAACCCGGACCAGATCCCCCACATCGTTCGCCTGATGAGTGCGTTGCAGATACCGACGAATTGCCAGGCGTTCAGCTGAACTCAGCTTCTGCAGCCAGCGTTCGGTACGGGAGTAGTGAAGCTCGCGCAGCAGCGTATCCTGCAACTGCTCGATAGAAGCGAACCGCCGCCAGCCCGAGGTAGAGTCCCAGAGCATCACGCCCGCAGCCGGGTTGACTGCCTGCCTGAGTACCAGGGTGTCGCACAGCACGGCGGATTGATCTTCGCACCACAGCGAGACAGTGAATGCATCGGTCAAGGCCCCCAATCCCATGCGCAAGGAACGTAATGGCCGATCCAGCACCTGCCGCACCATGCTGATCGAAAGGCTGTCTAACACGCCATCGCGCGTTTGAAGCGCCAGGTCCAGACGCATGGCATCCTCGCGTAAGCCCAGCGCTTGCTCGAATGGCCGGTAAGTGCAGTCGGCACTGCGCCGACTGCCAAGCACCGACACCTTGAACCCCTCGATGTAATGTTCGATAAAACTTTCAACCACCTTATCCAGCATATGGGTGATCAACTCGATCTGAAGGTATCCGTCCGACATTCCCGATTCGAGTTGCACCTGGACGCCGGTCGTCGGTACCGAAGATCGATGGCCGCTGAGGCACTCGAGCATCAGCGACACCAGATCCATCGAGACAAACCGCTGCGACTCGCTCACTGCAACGGAGTGGCTTTCAACTTCCGACGGGTCTGCTGGCAACGACTCCAGCCACTGCACCCGGACGTCCCCGGGGTGCACCGTGCCTGCACTCAGGACACACAAATATGATTGCAACGCCTGTTCGGCATGATCGCGCAGCGCGCTCATGCCGCCGATACCGTGCAGATCGTTGGCCCGTGTATCGAAGCCTTCTGCCGTCTCCAGCCAGGATGCAGCCATGATCAAACGAGGCTTGGTCGCTTTGCCGGACACGCTCCGAGGCAGGGGAAGGTCATTCTCCGAAGGCTCGATGGATGATGCTGCCATCGAGGTAGCCGAGGCAGGCGTTGACCAGATTTCGGCAAAGTCGAACGGTGCCTGCCGCCGCCAGCGCCCCGCATGAATCTGTAACTGTCGGGGATCGAGATGCTGACGGATGTCCAACGCGTCATCGATCATCGCCACTGCTTCGAACGGCAGATCAGACCACCCGACCACGTAATCGAGATTGCGCGCCTGCAAGGCAATGATCGAGTCGACGCGATCGATGAAAACCGACGTCCGGATTTCTTCCAGATCGAGCTGAATCGTTCCCTGTTGTTGCAGCACTTGCTGGTTCTCAAACGAGAGCAGAGGACGAATCTGCTGCCTGCCCTGCGGCGAGTCCAGGTAGGCGGCCAATGCCGCCTCATCGGCGAACCTGGCCAGGCGATGCTCAGGCGAAAACCACATCAACGAACGATCGCTGCCAACGCTCAATCGCACTGCGAAAGTGCCCGCCAGCGTATAGACATTGCTGTAGCCGATGTGAATCGAAAGCCGACTGCAACACACGCCAGATTGGGCGTTCGGCTCATCCGCTACCGACTCCAGGGACCCGATCGCCGCCGAAGTCAGAAGCCCTTCATGACGACACCGATAAAGCTCACGACGCCAGCTGCTGGCCAGAGTCTCGACCGCCAGGTCATGGCGGGTACAGCCGTCTTGCCACACGTCCGTCCAATATGTCTTGAGCAGCCGGGCATAATGCTCGGGAACACGCGCTGGCGTAGCGGCAAAGGCCTGGGTGAACAACACGCTATCGGCAGCAGAGGCTACGCGGCCAAGGGCATCGAGAAATCTGCGCTGCAGGCCGTCTTCAATCTGTACCTGGCGATAGTCGTCGAAGCTCGCCCGCGCCAGCGTCTGGGTGACCGGACTCAATTCGATCTCATCGGTGGTGTTACGCACCACCTGCAGCAGATGCGTCTCGGGATCGACCGCCATATGTGGAAGAGTCTGGTGCAGTTGCTCGGCGAACGCGGCGGTGGTGGCGCGATACAAGTCAGGGGTCAGCCTCAGTTGTTCGGTCAGTTGCACGACGGCCTCGACCTCGTGAGCGACGATGGCCAGCATTTGCGCAATGAACGGATCACCTTCGATCTTTTCCGCCTCGAACAGCGTGGTGGCGTTACCCCCGGCAAATCGGGTGCGCAACATCATCAGCAGGGACGCACGATCGGCAAAGACTTCGATGCCTCTGCTCAAACCATACAAATAGACCTGTTGGCTGCTGGAATACTCGTGGCTGAGCAACAGCGCAGTGGCAAGTTCGAAAGGTTGCCGGGGAGCCGCCAGGACAAGCCGGTCGACCCTGATCGGATCAGGATTTTCGTTCAGCGAAGGGCGTGTCAGCCCCCGCAGCCATGCGTGCTCTTCGCGCCCCAGCCGCTCGGCCTGCGCAGGATCATCGAGCTCATTGATATAGAGTTTTCTGAGCGAGCCACTGTTGAAGTAATGGGTATTGACGTTGGACATGGAAGCTCCTTGTGCACGGGCGACCCAGGCCTGGCGATGCACCTGACCTGGGCGACAATGACAACGAGCGTAAAGCCCAAGGCCCCCCGCACTGCGTTACATAACGCTGCGGACGGGGCACAGGATTTCTGATTCACTGGCCCTTCGCCCTTGCGAAGGGCCGACCGATATTCGGGAGCTGGATGATGCGCGCTCCCACGAAAGCATCAGGGTTCGACCGTACGTTCAACATGCTTGGCGAATGCATCGATAATGCTTTGCAGGAACGGTCGAGTCTTCTCGTTCAGCCTGCCTGACTCATCGAAAAAGGTAGCGGCGTTGCCCAGATAGGCTTCCGGCTGCTGCATGCACAGCACATCGAGGAACACGAAACTCTGGCGCAAATGCTGGTTGGCACCGAAACCACCGATCGCCCCTGGCGAGACGCTGATCACCGCTGCGGGCTTGGCCTTGCCCCAGGCGCTCTTGCCATAGGGCCGCGAGCCGACGTCGATGGCGTTCTTCAGCACGCCTGGCACCGAGCGGTTGTATTCAGGGGTGACGAACAGAAAACCGTCAGAGCCCTGTAGGGCCTGACGGAATGCGGTGTAAGCGGCAGGTGGCGAGTCCTGGTCGATGTCTTCGTTGTACAGCGGCAGATCGCCGATTTCGACGATGCTCAGTTTCAGGCTGGACGGTGCCAGCTCGGCCAGTGCGCGAGCCACCTTGCGGTTGAGGGAGTCTTTTCGCAAGCTGCCGACGATCACTGCGATGGTATGGGGCTGGCTCATGAAGCTGACCTTCTTCAGATGGAGGAAAGACAGTTATAGATGAAAGTCGCCGTTTGGTTCGCGCTGTTTTTTCGTTGTCACTCATCGAAATGGCCGATCTTCAGTGCAGATCTCGGAAATCAGGACGACCGTTGGTCGCGACTATTTTTTCCTCCGGTGAAAACTACCCCTGAAAACAACGGTCTGAAGGGCTTGAGTGAGTAAGGCACCTACACGGTCCGCAGAATTGCCTTACAAGCGGACGCGGATTCAAGGCGCGCAGTGGTACGATGCGGGCGAAAACGAGCGGTTATTTCCAGAGGTTACAAAGCAAATGGCTTCAGTTCTAGTTGGGCAATTTCATGCCAGAGATGCGGAAGGCCGCGTTTACCCGGTGCATGAATTCCGTGAATCACAGCCCGACGAGGCTGACGGCGAGGAGCCCCTGTCGACCTATCGCCTGGCCATTGGCGACCGCGTGAATCATCTGGGCGGTGACGAGTTCGAATTGGTGCAGTCGGGCATCAAGCTGACCCGCACGGTCTGAAAGGCAGTTATGAGCTTTGAGCCATAAGCTGCAAGTTAAAGGCGGTCCGTGAGCTTGCGACTGGCCGGGTTCGGCTTGGGGCTCGTGGCTTTCAACTGCCTACGCTGTCGTCGAACAGCAGATACCAGAATATCGCCGCTTCTTCGGTAGCCGGGTCGATGGCGCGATAGCGCAGGTAATCGACCCCGCCGACCACAAATCCGTAATTTTCGTACAGCCTGCATGCTGCGAGATTGTTGTTCTGAGTTTCGAGCGTGATACCGGGCAGGTTGTGCTTACGGCTCCAGAACTGCGCGACATCCAGGAGTTTGCGGGCAATGCCATTGCGGCGGGCGGCGGTGTCCACGGCCAACTCATCGATGTGCGCGAAGCCGTTCCAGTGCTTGCTGATCACCACGTGCCCGACCGGGTCTTCGCCGAGCCACGCCACCAGCACAGTGCCGTCCCCGCCCTCGCGATAGTTGCAGAACTCTTCTGAATCGATCCCGTAATTCTTCAGGTAAGGCTCGACCGGCGCGACAGGCCACTGCGCCACGGGTTGGCCGATCTGCACCTGAGCGTAGCCAGTGACCGTGAAGGTGAACTCGCTGTTGAGGATGTAATCCTCGAAGTACTGGTCCGCGACACGGACGCTCAGCGTCGGATCCGACATGGTCACCTTGAGCCTCCTGCACCGTCGAAAGGTTACATCACTGTAGCAATCGCTACTGGGCCTGAGCCTGTACCTCGAGCAACTGCGTCCACAGCGCCGGAGCCCCGGCAGACTTGGCGATAACCGCCAGGCGGGCTTCATGATCTGCCAATTCAGCCTCGCTGGCGACGATGACGCGTCCCGGCGTGCGATTGACGATGCGACGAATTTCGGTGGGACGATCCGCCCCACCTTCGCCATCATTGTTACCGGCCAAGGACAGGGTGGTCTGGCCACCGGTCATCGCCAGGTAGACGTCCGCCAGAATCTCGGAGTCGAGCAAGGCGCCGTGCAGCTCCCGCCCTGAGTTGTCGACGTCGTAGCGTTTACACAGCGCATCAAGACTGTTGCGCTGCCCCGGATGACGCTCACGTGCCATGGCCAGGGTGTCGAGCACCGAGCAATAGGTCGTCAGGTCGGCGCGGTCGTGCTGTCCGATCAGGGCAAATTCGTTATTGAGGAAGCCAACGTCGAAGGGCGCGTTGTGAATGATCAGTTGCGCGCCCTTGATGAACTCGTAGAACTCATCGGCGACTTCGGCGAAGCGTGGCTTGCCGATCAGGAACTGGTCCGTAATGCCGTGGACGCCGATCGCGCCCTCGTCGCTTTCGCGATCCGGCTGCAGGTAAACGTGGAAGTGCCGCCCGGTCAGCCGCCGACCGATTACCTCGACACAACCGATCTCGATCACCCGGTGGCCGTCGGTGACGGGCATACCGGTGGTTTCGGTGTCGAGTACGACTCTTCGTTCAGTGATGATGTTTTGTGCAGTCATTGCCTGGCGCCTCGGTTGCAGGCGCGGATATTAACACGGGCAAACGGCAATGGACTGACTACGGTCCTGGAACTGTAGCAGCGCGCGTGCGCGCGAAAGGCCGGTACATCCAACGCATGTTCAGCGCTCGACATTTCGCATCGCAGGCAAGCGCGCTTAAGGCGTTCGACATCACTATCCATGCTTGATGCCGCGCACCTCATCGACTCCACGGTTGGCCAACTGATCGGCGCGTTCGTTGCCATGGTGGCCGATGTGTCCGCGGACCCATTTCCAGGTCACGTTATGGCGGTTGACCTGCTCGTCCAGCTGCATCCACAGGTCGGCGTTCTTCACTGGTTCCTTCGCTGCGGTCTTCCAACCGCGTTTCTTCCAGTTGACCATCCACTCGGTGATGCCCTTCATCACGTATTGCGAGTCGGTCACCAAAATCACGTCGCAAGGCCGCTTGAGTTCTTCCAGACCGCGGATCGCCCCAAGCAGCTCCATGCGGTTGTTGGTGGTGTTGGCTTCACCGCCCCAGAGTTCCTTTTCTACGCCTTTGCACACCAGCAGTGCGCCCCAACCGCCGGGGCCAGGATTGCCCTTGCAGGCGCCATCGGAGAAGAGTTCTACGGTATCGCTCATTACGGCTTTTTCCAGAATTTGAGAAGGCTCGATCCACCCGCCGGCCGTCAAGGCTCGGGAGTGCGCCGGTTGACCTTGGCCATCGGCAGCGGCAGCAATTTGCCCATCGGTTCGCGTCGCGGCATGCGCACCGGTCGCAGTCCCACCACCAGCTTGCGTGCGACTAATAAATAGAAGCCGCCACCGGGGCTCTGCCAACCGCCGCCCAGACGCTCCAGCCCCGACAAGCGGTTCTGCCACGCAGGCGAAGCGAGCGGCGGACGATAGCACCCGAACCGACGTTTCTCCAGCGCGAAGCCCAGCAGGTTGAGCCAATCACCGACTCGAGAAGGCGAGATGCAGCGTGCCCGGCGCAATGCGTCGTTGGCGAAGATATGGCGGATGCCCCAGGTGCTCCAGGGATTGATGCCGATGATCACCAGATGACCACCGGGCCGGACACTGCTGGCAGCTTCGCGCAACAGGCCATGGGGCGACAGGCAGAAATCCAGACCATGTTGCATCACCACCACATCGGCAGCGTGCTCGCTCAGCGGCCAGGCCTGCTCTTCGCAGACAATCTCCACACCCGGCAATGGCGCACCCAGGCGCACGTTGCGCTGCACCTGCTTGGCGTCGGGCGGTTTCTGCGCCGAGGGGCCGTAATGCACCAGATAGCCGCCGAAAAACCGCTCGAGTTCTTCTTCAAGCACCCGCCGCTCTTCTTCCAGCAGCAACTGCCCCACGGGTCCGGACAACCACTCACGGGCAGAGCTGATCAACTCAAGCCATTCGGGGTCGGCCTGGGCGAACGCTTCATCGGTCATTTCCGGTCTCCATGAGATGTCCTGCGCGAGAGGTACTCGCGTGGAACCTGTTCAGACTCTAAGATTGCGCTTTGTTTCCAGCCAAGTGAATCGCGCCATGATACAGATCGATGCCCTGTCCGCTTTCACCGACAACTACATCTGGTTGTTACAAGACAATGCCAGCAAGCGTTGTGCCGTGGTCGATCCGGGTGACGCTGCGCCGGTGCTGGCCTGGCTGACGCGCAACCCCGACTGGAAACTGAGCGACATTCTGATCACTCACCATCACGCCGATCACGTCGGTGGCGTCGCCGAGCTGAAAAACCTCACCGGCGCCAAAGTCTACGGCCCGGCCAACGAGAAAATCCCGGCCCGGGACGTCGCGCTGGCCGACCACGATGAGGTCACCGTACTCGGCCTCAGGTTCGTCGTCCATGCGGTTCCTGGCCACACCCTGGGGCACATCGCGTTCTACCACGAAGATCCGCAGCGGCCTGTGCTGTTTTCCGGCGACACGCTGTTCGCGGCCGGCTGCGGTCGTCTGTTCGAGGGCACGCCGGAGCAGATGCACCACTCCTTGAGCCGACTGGCGACACTGCCCGACAACACACGGGTCTACTGCGCTCACGAATACACGCTGAGCAATCTGCGGTTTGCCGTGGCTGTCGAGCCGAACAACCCGGACGTGACCGGGCGCTTCGAACAAGTGACCCGCTGGCGCGAGGAAAACCGCATCAGCCTGCCGTCGACTCTGGAACTGGAACGCAAGACCAACCCTTTCCTTCGGGCCGCGCAACCGTCGGTCAAACAAAAAGCGGACGAACGGACAGGTACGGACAATACCTCGCCTGTAGCGGTTTTTGCCGCCCTGCGCGCATGGAAAGATAAGTTCTAATCCGGTGGCCGATCAGCATAAAAATTCTGAAAGGTTGACCGTTGTTAAGACGCTTTCTAGAATCGCCCGACATTTTCGACTGGAACTATCCCCCAGCCAATGTCGTCATCTATACGCAGAACCTTTAATTCCGACGCATTGACTCGGTTAGCTCAGGCAATCGCGGTGGTCGCGAGCGCTACCTTGGCAGGCTGCCAGACCACCAGCAGCCTGGAGTCTGCCAACTCGACCAACGCCTCTCATGCGCCGGCCGTCGCCAAGCCAAAACCGGTATTCGTCGCCCGCAAACCTGCCCCGCTGGCCCCGCCCCATGACGTCTGGGAACGCATGCGTCAGGGCTTTCAGTTGCAGGACGGCAACGACCTCAATCCGCGCATCGACCAACAACGCCTGTGGTATGCCAACAACCCGTCGTTCCTCGAAACGGCAGGCGAGCGCGGCAGCCTCTATATGCATTACATCGTCGAGCGCCTGGAAGAACGCAACATGCCGCTGGAGCTGGCCCTGCTGCCAGTGATCGAAAGTGCCTACAACCCGATGGCCCTTTCCCGCAGCGATGCCGCCGGCATCTGGCAGTTCATCCCGTCCACGGGGCGCTACTTCAACCTTCGTCAGACCAACTTCTACGATGGCCGTCGCGACATCACGGCATCTACCACCGCAGCGCTGGACTATCTGACCAAGCTGCATGACATGTTCAATGGCGACTGGCTGCTGGCCCTGGCGGCCTACAACGCTGGCGAAGGCACCGTCAGCCGCGCCATCGAACGCAACGAAAGGCTCAATCTGCCGACCGATTACTGGAACCTGCCGCTGCCGCAGGAGACCCGCGATTACGTGCCGAAGCTGCTGGCCCTGTCGCAAGTGGTCATGTCGCCGCAAGCCTATGGCGTCAACCTCAGCCCGATCGACAACAAGCCTTACTTCGAAGTCGTGGAGTTGAACCAGCGCATGGACCTGACCAAGGTCGCGCAGATGGCCAACATCGATGAAGACGAGCTGATGCAGCTCAACCCGGCGTTCAAGAAGCGCCTGACCATCGATGGCCCGCAGCATCTGCTGGTGCCGACTTCCAAATCGCAGCTGCTGACCGCCAACCTGTCGAACATGAAACCCGAAGAGCTGGTGGACTGGCAGCAATACCGCGTGCGCCCGGGCGACAGCCTGGCCAGCATCGCCAGTCGTTACAAGGTGTCGACCAGCACGCTGAAGGATCTGAACAAGCTGTCCGGCAACCATCTCAAGCGCGGCCAGGCGTTGACCATTCCGGTGCAGCCGGGCATGAAAATGGCCATGCCGGTGTTCGAGGAAGTGGCCGAAGTCGACGAGAAACCGGCACGCACTCGCACTTATAAAGTGAAGAAAGGCGAAAACCTCGGTCAGATCGCGCGCATCAACAAGGTGGACGTCAAAGACCTGCAACACTGGAACAAGTTGTCCGGCTACAACCTGAAGGTCGGCCAGACGCTGGTCATGCAGGACAACAGCAAGCCTGCCGCCAAATCGAGCGTCCGCACTGTGGCCAAGGCCGACATCAGCCCAAATGGCAAGGGCCAGGACGCCGACAAGAAGGCCATGCAGTACAAGATCCAGAAAGGCGACTCGATGTACCTGGTTGCCAAACGTTTCAACGTCGAAATGCAGCACCTCAAACGCTGGAACCCGCGCAGCGGCCAGGCGTTGAAGCCGGGGCAGACGTTGACGGTTTACTTGCCGCATTGATCGGCGTTCTTCTGGTTTGCGCTGAACCTCTGTGGGAGTGAGCTTGCTCGCGAAAAGGCCGGTACATCCGCTGCACTTCAGCGGCTGAAAATCAGCATTCGTGAGCAAGCTCACTCCCACAATGGCTAATCCAGAACGCAGTCCTCCTCCACCCTTTTTCCAGCCCATACAAGCTGTTACTGTGACCGACCGCTGCCAGGATCAAACGCCCTTTGATACGCCTCTCGCTGATGATTTTCAGCCTGGTCTTGAGCACGACGGCCGCCGCGACCATCAGTGAAAGCCATGGTTACGCACAGTTCGGTGTCCTCAAGTATCCGGCCAGCTTCACCCATTTCGACTGGGTCAATCCCGAGGCGCCGAAGGCTGGCACCTTGCGAATCATGGCCAACGGCACGTTCGATACCCTCAACCCCTACACCTTCAAGGGCAGCAGCCCGATATCGACGCCCAATTTCGGCCAGTACGGCGTCAGCGAGCTGAACGAACCGCTGATGGTCGGCACCGGGCAATATGACCCGTCCGGCGACGAACCCACCTCCAGCTACGGCCTGATCGCCAAAACCGTCGAATACAGCGAAGACCGCAGTTGGGTGGTGTTCAACCTGCGCCCGGAAGCACGCTTTCACGATGGCAAGCCGATGACGGCCTATGACGTTGCCTTTTCCTATAGAACCCTGTTGAAAGACGGCCACCCGCAATACCGCACAGCCCTGCAGGAAGTGCAGCGGGTGGACATCCTGAACCGCCATCGCATTCGTTTCGTGTTCAAGCGCTCCGGCAATCCGTTACTGATCCTGCGCCTCGGTGAGCTGCCGGTACTGCCACAGCATTACTGGAAGAACCGCGACTTCAAGGCCACCACCTTCGAGCCGCCACTGGGCAGCGGGCCGTATCGCATCACCCAGGTACGGCCCGGACGCAGCCTGGTGTTCGAACGGGTCAAGGATTACTGGGGCAAGGATCTGCCGGTCAATCGCGGCAAATACAACTTCAACCGCGTGGAAGTCGAGTTCTATCGCGACGCCGATGTCGCCTTCGAAGCCTTCAAGGCGGGCGAGTTCGACATCTACATCGAGCATCAGGCCAAGAACTGGTTCACCGGTTATGACTATCCTGCCGTGAACGACGGCCAGGTGATCAAGGCGCAGATTCCGCACCGGATTCCGACCCAGACCCAGGGCCTGTTCATGAATACCCGGCGCGGCATCTTCGCCGACATCAAGGTGCGTGAGGCGCTGGGCCTGATGTTCAACTTCGAGTGGACCAACCGCACGCTGTTCAACAACGCCTACAAGCGCTCGGTCAGCTACTACCCCAACAGCGAATTTTCCGCGACCGATCTGCCCGCAGGCCGCGAGTTTCTGTATCTGTCGCCCTATCGCAACCAACTGCCCGCGCAACTGTTCATTCAGCCCTTCGCCGTGTCGAAAACCGATGGCGGCGGCGTGCCTCGCGACACCATTCGCAATGCCCTCGGCCTGCTCGCCGGAGCGGGCTGGAAATTCACCGACCGCGGCCTCGCCAACGACGCCGGGCAACCGTTGCGTTTCGAAATACTTCTGGTCAACCCGGGCCTCGAACGAATCCTGCAGCCCTATATCGAAGACCTCACGCGAATCGGCATCGAGGCTCGCCTGCGCACCGTCGATCGCGCCCAATACAAACAGCGCCTGGACCAGTTCGATTTCGACATGATTCTGATGACCCTGAACCAGACGCTCAGTCCAGGCCTGGAGCAATGGCAGTACTTCCATTCCAGCCAGGCGAGCATCAAGGGCAGCAAGAATTACGCGGGTGTTGCCAATCCGGTGGTGGACAACCTCCTCAATCAGCTGCTGGCGGCGAAAACCCGGGAGGATCAGGTCGCGGCCACCCGGGCACTGGACCGCGTCCTGCTCTGGCAGCACTACATGATTCCCAACTGGTATCTCAATACTCATCGTCTGGCGTATCGCAACCGGTTCGCCTTCGTCACCACCCCGCCCTACACCCTGGGCCTGCGTGCGTGGTGGCTCAAGCCTTCGGAGAAAACCCAATGACTGCCCTCCGCTCCCTGACGCGGGCTGGCGGCCTGTTTCTGAGCCCGTTCCTGCTAGCCCCGCTTTTGCTGGGAACGGCCTGCTCAGCTCAAGCGGCCCCGCAACATGCCATCACGCTGTACAACGAAGCACCGAAATACCCGGCCGACTTCAAGCATTTCGATTACGTGAACCCCGACGCCCCCAAAGGCGGGATCCTGCGCAGCGCCGGCTTCGGCGGCTTCGACAGCCTGAACCCGTTCATCAGCAAAGGCGTGCCTGCGGACGACATCGGCCTGATCTATGACACGCTGATGCGTCAGGGCCTGGACGAGCCGTTCACCGAATACGGCCTGATCGCCAGCAAGATCGAAAAAGCCCCGGACAACAGCTGGGTGCGCTTCTACCTGCGCCCGCAAGCCCGCTTCAACGATGGCCATCCGGTACGTGCTGAAGACGTGGTGTTCAGCTTCGAAACGCTGATCAAGGACGGCTCGCCGCTCTACCGCAGTTACTACGCGGACATCGATCAAGCCGTCGCGGAAGACCCGCTGACCGTGCTGTTCAAATTCAAGCACAACGACAACCGTGAATTGCCGTTGATCATCGGCCAGTTGCCGGTGTTGCCGAAACACTGGTGGGCTACCCGCGATTTCAGCAAGGGCAATCTGGAAATCCCCCTGGGCAGCGGCCCGTACAAGGTGGTCGAGGTCAAGCCGGGCCGCTCGGTGCGCTACGAGCGGGTCAAGGATTACTGGGGCAAGGACCTGCCGGTCAACAAGGGTTTCTATAACTTCGACAAGCTGTCTACCGACTACTACCGCGACAACACGGTGGCGCTGGAGGCCTTGAAAGCCGGAGCCTTCGACTTTTGGCAGGAGATGACCGCGAAGAACTGGGCCACCGCCTACGACGTGCCGGCGGTGCGTGAAGGCCGACTGATCAAGGAAGAAATCCCTAACGGCAACCCTCAGGGCATGCAGGGTTTTATCTTCAACCTGCGCAAACCGATGTTCCAGGACATCCGCGTGCGTCAGGCCCTGAGCCTGCTGCTGGATTTCGAGTGGACCAACAAACAGCTGTTCTTCGGCACCTACACGCGCACCAAGAGCTATTTCGACAACTCGGACATGGGCTCGCGCGGCCTGCCCTCGGAAGCCGAGCTGAAAATCCTCGAACCATTGCGCGACAAATTGCCTGATCCGGTGTTCAGCGAAGAATTCAAACTGCCGGTCACCGACGGCAGCGGCATCATTCGCGAACAGCAACGCAAGGCCTTTGCCCTGCTCAAGGATGCAGGCTGGAAGATCGTCGGCGACAAGATGGTCGACACCGAAGGCAAGCCGGTCAGCATCGAATTCCTGCTGGCCCAGACCGAATTCGAGCGGGTGCTGCTGCCATTCAAGCGCAATCTGGCCGACATCGGCATCAACCTGGAAATTCGCCGGGTCGACGTTTCGCAATACATCACTCGCCGCCGCTCGCGGGACTACGACATGATCGTCGGCAGCTTTCCGCAGTCCAGCTCGCCGGGCAACGAACAGCGCGAATATTGGGATTCGTCCGCCGCCGACAAGCCGGGCAGCTACAACCTGATCGGGCTCAAGGATCCGGCCATCGATACCCTGGTCAGCGGCCTGATCAACGCCGACTCGCGCCAGAGCCTCATCGACCACACCCGCGCCCTCGACCGCGCGCTGCTCTGGGGCTACTACGTGATTCCCAACTGGCACATCAAAACCTGGCGCCTGGCCTACTGGGACCATCTGGGCCACCCGCAGAAATCGCCGCTGTACGACATCGGCACCATGACCTGGTGGGTCAAGCCCGACGCAACTCCGGCGATTCCACTGCAAAGCGCACCGGACCTGGCCGAGCCTGATGCCGCCCCTTCCAAGGACACGGAGCAATAACATGCTGGCGTACATTCTGCGGCGTTTGCTGCTGATCGTGCCGACCCTGTTCGGCATTCTGCTGATCAACTTCGTGATCATCCAGGCCGCGCCCGGCGGCCCGGTCGAACAGATGATCGCCAAGCTCGAAGGCTTCGAAGGCGCCACCAGTCGTATCGCTGGCGGCGGCGCGGAGGTCTCGGTGGCGGGCTCGACCTACCGTGGCGCTCAGGGCCTGGACCCTGCGCTGATCAAGGAAATCGAGCACATGTACGGCTTCGACAAGTCGGCGCCGGAACGCTTGTGGATCATGATCAAGAACTACGCCCGGCTGGA
Source organism: Pseudomonas bohemica (assembly GCF_002934685.1). Lineage (GTDB taxonomy): Bacteria > Pseudomonadota > Gammaproteobacteria > Pseudomonadales > Pseudomonadaceae > Aquipseudomonas > Aquipseudomonas bohemica. Next base: position 443,786 of record NZ_NKHL01000121.1, on the reverse strand, counting down.
TTTTGGCGACAGCTTCTTTCGCGATGCCAAGGTCATCGACCTGATCGTCGAGAAGATGCCGGTGTCGATCTCGCTGGGATTGTGGAGCACGCTGATCATGTACCTGGTGTCGATCCCGCTGGGGATCGCCAAAGCCACGCGACACGGCAGCCAATTCGACATCTGGACCAGTTCGGCGATCATCGTCGGCTATGCCATTCCGGCATTCCTGTTCGCGATCCTGCTGATCGTGGTGTTCGCAGGCGGCAGTTATTTCGACTGGTTCCCGCTGCGCGGCCTGACCTCCGGCAACTTCGACGAGTTGAGCTGGCTGGGCAAGGTAGGCGACTACTTCTGGCATCTGGTGTTGCCGATCACCGCACTGGTGATCGGCAACTTCGCCACCATGACCCTGCTGACCAAGAACAGCTTCCTCGACGAAATCGGCAAGCAGTACGTGATCACCGCCAAGGCCAAGGGCCTGACCCAGCACCGCGTGCTCTATGGCCACGTGTTCCGTAACGCGATGCTGCTGGTGATCGCCGGTTTCCCGTCTGCATTCATTGGCATTTTCTTTACCGGCTCCCTGCTGGTGGAAGTGATCTTCTCCCTCGACGGCCTGGGCCTGATGAGCTTTGAAGCCGCGATCAACCGCGACTACCCGGTGGTGTTCGGCACCCTGTTCATCTTCACCCTGCTCGGACTGGTGGTGAAATTGATCGGCGACCTGACCTACACGCTGGTTGACCCACGTATCGACTTCGACCGCCGGGAGCATTGATATGACGTTGTCCCCTCTTAATCGACGCCGTTTCGAACGGTTCAAGGCCAACAAGCGTGGCTGGTGGTCGCTGTGGCTGTTCCTGATTCTGTTTGGCCTGAGTCTGGGCGCCGAGTTGATCGCCAACGACAAGCCACTGGCCGTGCGCTACGACGGTGAGTGGTATTTCCCGGTGTTCAAGCGTTATCCGGAAACCACCTTTGGCGGAGAATTCCCGCTGGAAGCCAACTACAAGAGCCCGTACATCAAGGAGTTGCTGGCGGCCAAAGGCGGCTGGACGCTGTGGGCGCCGATCCCGTTCAGTTACCAGAGCATCAACTACGACCTGAAAGTCCCGGCCCCGGCTCCGCCTTCCCGGGAAAACCTGCTCGGCACCGACGATCAGGGCCGCGATGTGCTGGCGCGAGTGATCTACGGCTTCCGTGTCTCGGTGCTGTTCGCCCTCACCCTGACGGTGCTCAGCTCGATCATCGGCGTCATCGCCGGGGCCCTGCAGGGCTTCTATGGCGGCTGGGTCGATCTGGTCGGGCAGCGCTTTCTGGAGATCTGGTCCGGCCTGCCGGTGCTGTACCTGCTGATCATTCTCGCCAGCTTCGTGCAGCCCAACTTCTGGTGGCTGCTGGGCATCATGCTGTTGTTCTCGTGGATGAGCCTGGTGGATGTCGTGCGCGCCGAGTTCCTGCGCGGGCGCAACCTCGAATATGTGCGCGCCGCACGTGCGCTTGGTATGCAGAACGGGGCGATCATGTTCCGGCACATCCTGCCCAACGCGATGGTCTCGACCATGACCTTCATGCCGTTCATCCTCACCGGCGCGATCGGCACCCTGACCGCGCTGGATTTCCTGGGCTTCGGCCTGCCCGCAGGCTCACCTTCGCTGGGCGAGCTGGTGGCGCAGGGCAAATCCAACCTGCAGGCGCCGTGGCTGGGCATCAGTGCCTTTGCCGTGCTGGCGATCATGTTGAGCCTGCTGGTGTTCATCGGCGAATCCGCCCGTGACGCATTCGACCCGAGGAAATGAGATGAATCAGGACAATCTGATCGAAATCCGCAACCTGTCGGTCGAGTTCGTTTCCGGCCAGAAAACCCAACGCGTGGTCGAAGGCATCAGCTTCGACATTCGTAAGGGAGAAACCCTGGCGCTGGTCGGCGAAAGCGGATCGGGCAAGTCAGTCACCGCGCATTCGATCCTGCGACTTTTGCCCTACCCGCTCGCCCGCCACCCCACCGGTACCATTCAGTACGCTGGCAATGAGCTGCTGACCGTGAGTGAAAAACGCATGCGTGCCATCCGCGGCAACCGCATCGCGATGATCTTTCAGGAGCCGATGACGTCGCTGAACCCGCTGCAGTCGATCGAGAAACAAATCAACGAAGTGCTTGGCCTGCACAAAGGCCTGACCGGCAAGGCGGCAACACGGCGCACCCTGGAGTTGCTGGAGCTGGTCGGCATTCCCGAGCCGCGCAAACGCCTCAGGGCCTTGCCACACGAGCTCTCCGGCGGTCAGCGCCAGCGCGTGATGATCGCCATGGCCTTGGCCAATGAGCCGGAACTGCTGATCGCCGACGAGCCGACCACCGCCCTGGACGTCACGGTGCAATTGAAAATTCTCGAACTGCTGAAGGAGCTGCAGGCCCGTCTGGGCATGGCTTTGCTGTTGATCAGCCACGATTTGAACGTGGTTCGACAAATTGCCAACCGAGTATGTGTCATGCAGCGCGGTTGCATCGTCGAACAGGCATCGTGTGAAGAACTGTTCCGTGCACCGCAGCATCCGTACACCATCGAGCTGCTCAGTGCCGAGCCAAAAGGTGGCCCAGCGAACAACGTGCCGGGCGCACCGATGCTGGAAGTCGAAGACCTCAAGGTCTGGTTTGCGATCAAGAAGGGCGTGTTCAAGCGCACCGTCGATCACGTCAAGGCCGTGGACGGCATCCACTTCAGTCTGCCCAGGGGGCAGACGCTGGGGATCGTCGGCGAAAGCGGCTCGGGCAAGTCGACGTTGGGCCTGGCGATTCTCAGGTTGATTCGCAGCGAAGGCGAGATACGCTTTCAGGGCGATTCGCTGACTGGTCTGAAGCAGGACCAGGTGCGACCGCTGCGGCGACAGATGCAGGTGGTGTTTCAGGACCCGTTCGGCAGCCTGAGCCCCCGTATGTCGGTGTGCGACATCGTTGGCGAAGGGCTGCGGATCCACAGGATCGGAACCGCCGTCGAACAGGAAGCGGCGGTGGTCGAAGCGCTCAAGGAGGTAGGTCTGGACCCGGCAACCCGACACCGCTACCCCCATGAGTTTTCCGGCGGACAGCGGCAAAGGATCGCCATCGCACGGGCATTAGTGTTAAAACCGGCGCTGATTTTACTGGACGAGCCCACTTCGGCCCTCGACCGGACCGTTCAGCGTCAAGTAGTGGAGCTTTTGCGCTCCCTGCAAACCAAGTACAACCTGACGTATTTGTTTATCAGCCATGACCTGGCGGTAGTCAAAGCGCTGAGCCACCAACTAATGGTGGTCAAGCAAGGCCAAGTGGTCGAACAGGGTGTGGCAGAAGATATCTTCGCCGCACCGCAACATCCTTATACACAGCAGCTGCTGGAAGCCGCTTTTCTGGCTCCGGCAGCTGTCGATTAACCTGAAGAGGAACAAACCATGGGTTTTCTCGCCGGTAAGCGCGTCCTGATCGTCGGTGTCGCCAGCAAACTGTCTATCGCATCGGGCATCGCTGCCGCCATGCACCGCGAAGGCGCTGAACTTGCCTTCACCTACCAGAACGAAAAACTCAAAGGTCGCGTCGAAGAATTCGCTGCCGCCTGGGGTTCGAACGCTGATCTGTGCTTCCCTTGCGACGTGGCCAGCGACGAAGAAATCGCCAAGGTTTTCGAAGAACTGAGCAAGAAGTGGGACGGCCTGGACTGTATCGTGCACTCCGTTGGCTTCGCACCGGGCGACCAACTGGATGGCGACTTCACCCAGGCCACCACCCGTGAAGGTTTCCGCATTGCTCACGACATCAGCGCCTACAGCTTCGTCGCGCTGGCCAAGGCCGGTCGCGAACTGATGAAGGGCCGCAACGGCAGCCTGCTGACCCTGTCGTACCTGGGCGCCGAGCGCACCATGCCCAACTACAACGTCATGGGCATGGCCAAGGCCAGTCTGGAAGCCGGTGTGCGTTACCTGGCCCGCAGCCTCGGCCCGGACGGCACTCGCGTCAACGCCGTATCGGCTGGCCCGATCCGTACTCTGGCCGCTTCCGGCATCAAGAACTTCCGCAAGATGCTCGATGCCAACGAAGCCCAGACTCCTCTGCGCCGCAACGTGACCATCGACGAAGTGGGTAATGCAGGCGCGTTCCTTTGCTCCGACCTGGCTTCGGGTGTGAGCGGTGAAATCATGTACGTCGACGGCGGCTTCAACACCACGGCGATGGGTGATCTGGAGGGTTGATTCTGTAGCCCCCAGAGCACTACCTGTAGGAGCCAGCTTGCTGGCGAATGCGGTGGGTCAGGCAGCCATGTGCTGGATGACCTGCCGTTTTTTTTGCGCTGAGTTTTGGGTGTATATGCGTTATTTCGGGCAAGGATTGGGTGCATGCGTAAAATCCCCGTGCGCCGCCGAACCCTGTGGCAGAAGTCGGAGGTTACGACGGCCGCGAACGCTGTGGGCCCGTTACAGTTATGTTCCTGACACTCCGCGACCGCCCATGTCGCAACCTCCAGAAGCTTCCACAGGCACAGCGCCGAAGCTTAAATTCTGCTAGGGCCTTTTGGGTTACTTTTCGTGGTCCGACATTTCGGCTCTTGGAAAAACTGACCCGCCGTAAGGGCGGAATCAATATCTGCGCCACCCGAGATAGCGGATCTACATGCCGCCCCGTACGCCCCCCCAAAAACCAAAAAGCCCCGACTCTCAAGAGCCGGGGCTTTTTGGTTCAGCCTTCAGCGAGGATCAATATTTCTCGATCTTCGCCTCAGACTGCAGCTGCGCCTGATAGGACTCAAAGTCCTGACGCCCCTCACGCGATGCGAGGAAGCGACGATACTGAGTCTTCTCCGCATCGGTCGCCGGAGCCGCCTGGTTCACACCATTGAGCCGCAACACCACAAAACTGCCATCGGCCGCGGTCAGGCTCGAATAAACCGGCTTGTCCTTGCCTTCCGGTTTAGGCATACGGAACACAGCCTGCAGCACTTGAGGATCGACACCCTCTTGACCACGGGAAGCGGCTTCCACCACCTTCCAGTTCTGGCCTTCCTGCTTGGTCGCGGTGTACGGAACCTTGCCGTCGTGCAAACCGGCCAGCAGCGCCTCACCCTTGCCTTTGACGGCATCGCTGGCGTGCTCTTTGGTCAACTGCGCACGGATCGCATCGGAAACCGCTTCCAGAGGCAATTGTTCAGGCTGACGGTGTTCCTTCACATGCACCACTACCACAGTCTCAGGATCGAGCTCCAGCGCCGAGCTGTTGGAGCCCTCCTCCATCACCTCAGGGCTGAACGCCGCCTGGATCACGGCACGGTTGGCAGCGATGCCTTCCCCGCCTTCACGACCGAACGGCGCGGTGGTCTGAACCTTCAGACCCAGATCCTGCGCAGGCTGAGACAGATCGGACGCCTCAAACGCAGCATCTTCCAGTTTCTTGCTGGCATCGACGTATTTCTGCTCTACCTGCGCTGATTTCAGTTCGTGGGTCAGCTTTTCCTTCAGACTGGCGAGCGTCGGAACCGACGGCGCCTCGACGCCCAGCAGCTTGATCAAGTGCCAACCGAACTGACTGCGCACAGGTGCCGATACCTGATCCTTGTTCAACGCATACAGCGCGTCTTCGAAGGCCGGATCGTAAACACCCTTGCCGGCATAGCCCAGATCGCCACCCTTGCTCGAGGACCCCGGGTCTTGCGACAGCTCCTTGGCCAACGCTGCGAAGTCTTCGCCTTTGGCCACGCGCTGCTGGATCTCGTCGATCTTCGCCTTGGCTTGGGCATCGGTGGTCTTGTCGTTGACTTCGATCAGGATATGCGCGGCACGTCGCTGCTCGGCCAGGTTGGCGATTTCTTTCTGATACGCCGCCTGCAAGTCTTCATCCTTCACCGACACCTTGTCGAAGAACGAGGACTTCTTCAGCTCGATGTAGTCCAGGACAACCTGTTCCGGGCTGAGGAATTCCTTGGCGTGCTGATCGTAGTGCGCCTTGATCTCGTCGTCGGTGACTTTCACATTGGACGGATCGGCTGGCAGTGTCAGGGTCGCGAAGTCGCGGGTCTGTTTTTCCAGACGGGCAAATGCATCGACCTGAGCGTCGGTCACGAAAGCGCTGCCGCCGATGCCCGCGCGGATCTGGCCGATCAGCATTTCCTGACCGAGGATCTGCCGGAACTGCATGCGGCTGTAACCCAGCTGACGAACCACCTGATCGAAACGATCGGCATTGAATTTACCATCCACCTGGAATTCAGGCGTCAGCAGGATCTGCTGATCCAGCGAAGCTTCGGAGAAGCCGAATTTGGCGTCTGCCGCACCCTGCAACAGCAGCTTGCGATCGATCAGGCCCTTGAGCGCTGAATCACGCAGCATCTTTTCATTGAGCATCGCCGGATCGAAATCCTTGCCCAGCTGTTGCATCAACTGGCGACGCTGCATTTCAACGGCCTGACCCAGTTCTGCCTGAGTGATTTCGTCGCCGTTGACCTTGGCAGCATCCTGGCTGTGACTAGTAGCCCTGAAAATGGCGTCGAAACCCGTCAACGCCATCAGCGCCATGACAACGCCAATGATGGTTTTGGCAATCCAGCCTTGTGAATTGTCCCTGATATTCTGCAGCATGCGTCCCCCAGAGGGTTTTACTCAACTCACAAAGCTGCGACACACGGAGCGGAGCGATGGTGAAATCCGGATAGAAGAAAGGCGCATCCGAGGATGCGCCTTCTCGTAACTTTAGTAGCTTGGCAAAACTGGCACAGCCTGGCAAAACGAGCGAAGCGGGCAGGGTCTCCTGAGGTGACAGGCCAGCGCTTGACCAACCGCACTTGCCGCTTCACGCCCAGAACAGAGGTAACGCTGTCTTGGGCGGGCAAAGATAAAAAAGAAGCTTAGTTGACTGCTTCTTTCAGAGCTTTACCGGCTTTGAAGCCTGGTTTTTTGGCTGCCGGGATTTCCAGAGTCTTACCGGTCTGTGGGTTACGGCCGGTACGAGCAGGACGATCGGCTACGGAGAAAGTGCCGAAACCAACCAGTACAACAGAGTCGCCGGCCTTCAGAGCGCCAGTGACGGATTCGATTACTGCGTCCAGCGCACGGCCAGCAGCAGCTTTCGGGATGTCAGCGGATGCGGCGATAGCATCAATCAGTTCCGACTTGTTCACTCTAAGTCCCCTTATATCTATATTGAGTATATTTTCTAAGTTTTTTGGTGATTCCAGACAAACGCTGAATGGCCTTCTGAAGCTGGAAAGAGCCGCTTTATAACAAGGGCTCTAAAAAGCTGTCAAGAAAGCCCCCCAGACTAATGCGTGCTAATTCTTTCCTTAGAGTCAGACTCGCGTTTTTCATCCTTTGCAACCATTTCCGGAGCCACATCCGGCAAGGGCTCCGGCGCGTATTGCAGCGCAATTTGCAAGACTTCGTCAATCCATTTAACAGGTTTGATCTGCAGGTCCTGCTTAATGTTGTCAGGAATTTCCTTCAAATCGCGTACGTTCTCTTCCGGAATGATCACCGTTTTAATTCCACCACGGTGGGCTGCCAGCAGTTTTTCCTTCAGACCGCCAATCGCCAGAACCTGGCCACGCAGAGTGATTTCACCGGTCATTGCCACGTCCGCACGCACCGGAATCTGCGTCAGCGCCGAAACCAGCGCCGTGCACATGCCTACGCCCGCGCTGGGGCCGTCTTTCGGCGTTGCCCCTTCCGGCATATGGATATGGGTGTCGCGCTTCTCGTGGAAGTCCAGAGGGATGCCCAGGCTCTTCGCGCGGCTGCGCACAACCGTCAAAGCTGCAGTGATCGATTCGACCATCACATCGCCCAACGAACCGGTTTTGATCAACTGACCTTTGCCCGGCACCACGGCCGCTTCGATGGTCAGCAATTCGCCACCAACCTGCGTCCACGCCAGCCCGGTCACCTGACCGATCTGATCCTGCTGTTCGGCCAGACCGTAGCGGAATTTGCGCACACCCAGGAAATTTTCCAGCATGGCGGCGGTGACCACCACGGAGAAACGCTTCTCGCCAGCGTGCTCTTTGACCGCTTTGCGGCAGACCTTGGCAATCTGACGCTCCAGGCTACGCACACCCGCTTCACGGGTGTAGTACCGGATAATGTCGCGTATGGCCTCTTCTTCGAACTCGACTTCACCTTTCTTCAGGCCGTTGGCAGCGATTTGCTTGGGCGAGAGGTACTTGGTGGCGATATTGATCTTCTCGTCTTCGGTGTAGCCCGGCAGACGGATCACTTCCATACGGTCCAGCAGGGCCGCGGGAATGTTCATCGAGTTGGCGGTGCAGAGGAACATCACATCCGACAGGTCGTAATCGACCTCCAGATAGTGGTCGTTGAAATTGTGGTTCTGCTCAGGATCGAGCACCTCGAGCAATGCCGAAGCCGGATCGCCACGCATGTCACTGCCCATCTTGTCGATTTCGTCGAGCAGGAAGAGCGGGTTGCGCACGCCGACCTTGGTCATTTTCTGGATCAGACGACCCGGCATCGAACCGATGTAGGTGCGGCGGTGACCACGAATTTCCGCTTCATCGCGCACACCACCCAGAGCCATGCGCACGAATTTGCGGTTGGTGGCATGGGCGATCGACTCGGCCAGCGAGGTCTTACCCACACCAGGAGGACCAACCAGGCACAGCACCGGACCGCGAATCTTCTTCACGCGCTTTTGCACGGCGAGGTATTCGAGGATCCGCTCTTTGACTTCTTCCAGGCCGTAGTGGTCTGCGTCGAGAATGTCTTCGGCACGCGCCAGATCCAGACGAACCTTGCTCTGGGCCTTCCACGGCACCTGAACCAACCAGTCGATGTACGAGCGCACCACCGTGGCTTCAGCGGACATCGGAGACATCTGCTTGAGCTTGTTCAGCTCGGCAGTGGCCTTGGTCATGGCGTCTTTTGGCAGGCCAGCGGCGTCGATGCGCTTCTTCAGCTCCTCGATTTCGTTGTGGCCTTCTTCGCTGTCGCCGAGCTCTTTCTGAATAGCCTTCATCTGCTCATTCAGGTAGTACTCGCGCTGGCTGCGCTCCATTTGTTTCTTCACGCGACCGCGAATGCGCTTTTCGACCTGCAGCAGGTCGATTTCGGCATCCAGCAGGGCCAGCACGTGTTCAACGCGAGCGCCCAAGTCGATGATTTCGAGGATTTCCTGCTTCTGCTCGATCTTCAGCGCCATGTGCGCGGCCATGGTGTCGACCAGGCGGCCCGGCTCATCGATGCTGTTGAGCGAAGACAGGACTTCAGCCGGGACTTTCTTGCCCAACTGCACATATTGCTCGAACTGCGCCAGCAGGCTGCGCACGAACACTTCGGATTCACGATCAGGCGCGTCGATTTCGTCGATCAACGCGACTTCGGCGCGGCAATGGCCATCGACCTCGATGAAGCGCTCGACAGAACCGCGCTGTTCGCCTTCGACGAGCACTTTGACAGTACCGTCCGGCAGCTTCAGCAGCTGCAATACGGTTGCAATCGTACCCACGTTATAAAGAGCGTCTTCACCAGGATCATCGTCTGCAGGGTTTCTTTGCGCGAGCAGCAAGATCTGCTTGTCACCGGTCATCGCAGCCTCTAGGGCCTCAATGGACTTCTCGCGCCCCACGAACAGTGGGATAACCATATGCGGATACACCACAACATCGCGCAATGGCAAAAGAGGCAATTCAATGGTCGTCTTCATGATTTCGCCTCTACGGCGGCCTTATGGCCATGGACAGATAGAAATGAGCTGAAAACCAAGATGGGGGTAGCTACCCAAAAAAACAAGCGCCGGTTCGAGTTAATGCGAAAGAGCCTTTGAAACGCGAAAAGGGCCCGAGGGCCCCTTTCGTTTTCCAGTCGCCCGGTGCGAGGCCGTAAGGCTTACGCGTCGGGAGCCGCCTTGGCAGGTGGCTCGCTGTTTTCGTAGATCAACAGCGGCTTGGACGTGCCTTCGATCACGCTCTCGTCGATCACCACTTTGCTCACGTCGGTTTGCGACGGGATTTCATACATGGTGTCGAGCAGAACACCTTCGAGGATGGACCGCAGACCACGGGCACCGGTCTTGCGCTCCAGCGCGCGACGGGCAACCGACTTGAGTGCGTCAGTGCGGAATTCGAGGTCCACACCTTCCATTTCGAACAGCTTGGCGTATTGCTTGGTTAGGGCGTTCTTCGGCTCGGTCAGAATCTGCATCAGGGCAGCTTCGTCCAGCTCGTCAAGGGTCGCCAGTACTGGCAGACGGCCCACGAATTCCGGGATCAGACCGAACTTGACCAAATCGTCAGGCTCGACTTCACGCAGGGACTCGCCAACCTTCTTGCCCTCTTCTTTGCTGCGAACTTCGGCGTTGAAACCGATGCCACCCTTGGTGGAGCGATTCTGGATGACTTTTTCAAGGCCAGAGAACGCACCGCCACAGATGAACAGGATGTTACGCGTGTCCACTTGCAGGAATTCCTGCTGAGGGTGCTTGCGCCCGCCCTGCGGCGGTACGGAAGCGACGGTACCCTCGATCAGTTTCAGCAAGGCTTGTTGTACGCCCTCGCCGGAAACGTCCCGAGTGATCGAAGGGTTGTCGGATTTGCGCGAAATCTTGTCGATTTCGTCGATGTAGACAATACCCATTTGGGCTTTCTCGACATCGTAATCGCATTTCTGCAACAGCTTCTGGATGATGTTTTCCACGTCCTCACCCACGTAACCGGCTTCGGTCAGGGTGGTGGCGTCGGCGATGGTGAACGGTACGTTGAGCAGACGTGCCAGCGTTTCGGCCAGCAAGGTCTTGCCGGAGCCCGTAGGGCCAATCAGCAGGATGTTGCTCTTGCCCAGTTCAACATCGTCATTCTTCTTGTCGCGCTGGTTCAGGCGTTTGTAGTGGTTGTACACCGCTACTGCGAGAACCTTCTTGGCACGCTCCTGACCGATGACGTACTGGTCAAGGATGCCGCTGATTTCTTTCGGCGATGGTAATTTATGCGCGCTGCTTTCTGCCTGTGCTTCCTGCACCTCCTCGCGGATGATGTCATTGCACAGGTCGACGCACTCGTCACAGATAAATACCGAGGGGCCGGCAATCAACTTGCGTACTTCATGCTGGCTTTTGCCGCAGAAGGAGCAATAAAGCAGTTTGCCGTTGTCCTCGCCGTTGCGGGTGTCAGTCATTCGATCGATCCAATCCGGTAGGCTTGCAACACAAGATGAAGGCAATTGCGGGCTTTTTCAAGTCCGCAGGTGGTACGGAGCTCCCGACCACCTGGGATTACTGCCTATCAAGCAATCATTTGATCATTTGACGTTTGTCGAGCACCGCGTCTACCAGACCGTATTCAGCAGCGCGTTCGGCGCTCATGAAGTTGTCGCGGTTGGTGTCGCGCTCGATGGCTTCCAGCGACTGACCGGTATGGTACGCCAGCAGCTCGTTCAGACGCTGGCGAATGTACAGGATTTCCTTGGCGTGAATGTCGATGTCCGACGCCTGCCCCTGAAAACCGCCCAGTGGCTGGTGAATCATCACGCGGGAATTGGGCAGGGCAAAACGCTTGCCCTTGGCACCGCCCGCCAGCAGGAATGCACCCATGCTGCAGGCCTGACCCATTACGGTGGTCGAAACGTCCGGCTTGATGAACTGCATGGTGTCGTAGATCGCCATGCCAGCAGTCACCGAACCGCCTGGAGAGTTGATGTAGAGATGGATGTCCTTGTCCGGGTTTTCCGCTTCAAGGAAGAGCAGCTGCGCCGAGATCAGGTTGGCCATGTAGTCTTCGACCGGACCGACGAGGAAAATGACGCGTTCCTTGAGCAGGCGGGAGTAGATGTCATAGGCGCGTTCGCCACGGGCGGACTGCTCGATAACCATCGGGACCAGGCCGCCAGCGGCCTGGATGTCAGAGTTCTGCTGAATATAAGAATTGCGGGACATGTCTCGCATTCACTCCCAAATAGTCATGTCTTGAATACGCATAAGCCAGCGCGAAGGCTGGCTTATGGTGTTTTCGAACGAGAGAAGGAAATCAGTCGGCTTGTGGAGCTTCAACCGGCTTGACCGCTTCTTCGTACGAGACCGCTTTATCGGTCACGCTCGCTTTCTGCAAAACAGTATCCACAACTTGTTCTTCAAGCACAACCGAACGCACTTCGTTCATCTGCTGTTCGTTCTTGTAGTACCAGGCGACGACCTGCTCTGGCTCCTGATAAGCGGAAGCCATTTCCTGGATCAGCTCGCGAACGCGGGCTTCGTCAGGCTTGAGGTCGAACTGCTTGACCACTTCAGCGACGATCAGGCCCAGCTCGACACGGCGCTTGGCCTGCTCTTCGAACAACTCGGCTGGCAGCTGGTCAGGCTTGATGTTGCCGCCGAACTGTTGAACGGCCTGAACGCGCAGACGGTTCACTTCGTTTTCCAGCAGCGCTTTTGGCACGTCGATCGGGTTGGCGGCCAGCAGACCGTCCATTACCTGATTCTTGACCTTGGACTTGATGGCCTGACGCAGCTCGCGCTCCATGTTCTTGCGAACTTCGGTACGGAAGCCTTCGATACCGGTTTCCTTGATGCCGAACTGATTGAAGAAAGCTTCGTTCAGCTCTGGCAGGGTTGGTGCCGACACGGTGTTGACGGTGACGGTGAACTCGGCGGTCTTGCCAGCCAGCTCCAGGTTCTGATAGTCCTCCGGGAAGGTCAGGTTCAGAACACGCTCTTCACCCGCCTTTGCACCAACCAGACCATCTTCGAAGCCAGGGATCATGCGACCCGAGCCCAGTACCAGTTGAGTGCCGGTAGCCGAACCGCCTGCGAATGCTTCACCGTCGATCTTGCCGACGAAGTCGATGTTCAGCTGGTCTTCGTTCGCAGCGGCACGATCGGCCACTTCGAAACGGACGTTCTGCTTGCGCAGGATTTCCAGCATGTTGTCCAGATCGGAATCAGCGACGTCAGCGGAAAGACGCTCGACGGAAACGGACTCGAAGCCGGCAACGGAGAATTCAGGGAACACTTCGAAAGTCGCGATGTATTCGAGGTCCTTGCCTTTTTCGAAGGTTTTTGGCTCGACGGAAGGTGCGCCAGCCGGGTTCAGCTTTTGCTCTACGACGGCTTCGTAGAAGGTCGCCTGGATCAGGTCGCCCAGTGCTTCCTGACGAGCACCATCTTCGTAACGCTGGCGGATCACGCTCATAGGCACTTTGCCAGGGCGGAAGCCCGGGATCTTGGCTTTACGTGCGGTCTGCTGCAGACGCTTGTTGACTTCGGTCTCGATGCGCTCAGCTGGCACGCCAATGGTCATGCGGCGCTCGAGAGCGGAAGTATTTTCAACAGAAACTTGCATGGATATTCCTCGTTGCACAGACGTTAGCCGGCCGTTTCCGACCCCAGAATCAAGGGCAAGCATTCTAGTGGGTCAAACTCAAGAAGTCACCCTACCGAAGAAGGGTAAATACAGTGGGATGCAACCAGAGAAGAGGGGAAGAAGATTCAGACCTTCGCAAGCGGTCTGGAACACGCCTTGCGAGCCCCTATATAAAGGAAGCGAGGCACGACCGAATATCGATCCCATCCCTGGAAACACTCCGGAAAAGTCCGCCATCCGTAACTCGACGAACCTCTACCCGCATGAAACCAATAAATAAAAAAAGCCGCACTAGGCGGCTTTTCGATCCCTGCGAATGCCCGAGGCACTTCTCAAGGTTTGTAGTTGGTGCGGACGGAGAGACTCGAACTCTCACACCTTGCGGCGCTGGAACCTAAATCCAGTGTGTCTACCAATTCCACCACATCCGCGTTTGAAGCGCTTAAAGCAAAGGCGCCAGACTATGAATCTGGCGCCTTTTCGAATATGGGGTGGACGATGGGGATCGAACCCACGACAACAGGAGTCACAATCCTGTGCTCTACCAACTGAGCTACGCCCACCATATTGCGTTGTAACTACTTGTGCCAAAGCTGCCTTAATGGCGCACCCGGCAGGACTCGAACCTGCGACCATCCGCTTAGAAGGCGGATGCTCTATCCAGCTGAGCTACGGGCGCTTGGTTAATTTGCATTCTTGCGACTACAAATTAAGAGCTTTCAATCACGCTGAGCCGATCTGAACTCTACCTGACTTAATCAACCTTTCGACCTGACTAACCGCTTCCGGCTTATCCTGTGTGGGGTTGTGCCCGACAAGTGCGACGAATCTTATAGACGGCCTCCAAGGTCGTCAACACCTTTTTCTAAAAAATTCAGTTAATTAAAGGGCTTAGCTTATTAAGCGGACCAATCGCCTTTGCCCTTGCGTCTGGTCATGCGAGAATGCGCGCTCTTTTTCCCTCCCTTCCGATGGTTAATCACGCGTAATGACTGCAAAACTAATAGACGGCAAAGCGATCGCAGCCAACCTGCGCCAGCAGATCGCCCAACGAGTCGCTGAACGTCGCGAGCAAGGGCTGCGCACGCCGGGCCTCGCGGTGATTCTGGTCGGCAGCGACCCCGCCTCTCAGGTTTACGTCTCGCACAAACGCAAAGACTGCGAAGAGGTCGGTTTCATCTCCCGGGCCTACGACTTGCCCAGCGAAACCACCCAGACCGAACTGACCGATCTGATCGACAGCCTCAACGACGATCCGGCCATCGATGGCATCCTGCTGCAATTGCCTCTGCCCGAGCATCTCGAGTCGTCCAGCCTGCTGGAGCGCATTCGTCCAGACAAGGATGTCGACGGTTTCCATCCTTATAACGTCGGCCGCCTGGCCCAGCGCATTCCGCTGCTGCGCCCGTGCACCCCGAAAGGCATCATGACCCTGCTGGAAAGCACCGGCGTCGACCTGTACGGCAAGGATGCAGTGGTGGTGGGCGCCTCCAACATCGTCGGTCGGCCGATGGCCATGGAGCTGTTGCTGGCGGGTTGTACCGTCACCGTCACGCACCGCTTCACCCAGGATTTGGCAGGTCACGTCGGCCGTGCCGATCTGGTGATCGTGGCGGCGGGCAAGCCAGGACTGGTCAAGGGCGAGTGGATCAAGGAAGGCGCGATCGTCATCGACGTCGGCATCAACCGCCAGGACGACGGCAAGCTGGTGGGCGACGTGGTCTACGAGACCGCCCTGCCCCGCGCTGGCTGGATCACCCCGGTGCCAGGCGGTGTAGGCCCGATGACCCGGGCCTGCCTGTTGGAGAACACGCTGTACGCCGCGGAAACGCTGCACGACTGATCGCCGCAGCAGACAAATGAAAACGGCACCCGAGGGTGCCGTTTTCTGTTGAGCCTCAACTTGACTTTGTAGGAACGCGCCTGCGATCCCGGTAGATCAGATACCGCCATGCAGTCTGATCAAACGCTATCGCGGGCAAGCGCGCGCCTACAAACGGTGGCGTACTTGAAATCGCTGGGCCGGCACGCCGCGTGGCGGAAGAGCGGCGGACCGGCTGCCTATCACTCGCCTTATTTCTTCGCAGCCTCCCAGCTTTTCAAAAGATCGGAATACGCGATGGTTTCGCCCTTCGGTTTCTCGTTGGCCAGTTTGCGCTGCGGTGCGAGGAACTTGCCGCCGCTTTGTTCAGCCTTGCTGTACCACTCCTCAGCCGAGGTTTCCGGGTTCATCTTCGGTGCGCAACCGCTGGCTTCCTGGACCTTGGAACGCTCGATTCGGGTCATGATCGCGTCCTGATCCTTGGCCAGACCGTCCAACGCCGCTTGCGCAGTCTTCTCGCCGGTTACCGCCTCAGCCACGTGACTCCACCACAGCTGTGCCAGTTTCGGGTAATCCGGAACGTTGGTGCCGGTCGGCGACCATTGCAGGCGCGCCGGGCTGCGATAGAACTCCACCAGACCACCCAGCTTCGGCGCCAGCGCGGTCATCTCTTTGGAGTTGATGTCCGACTCGCGAATCGGCGTCAGGCCGACGATGGTTTTCTTCAGCGAGACCGATTTGGAGGTCACGAACTGTGCGTAAAGCCAGGCCGCGTTGCGTCTTTTCTCGTCGGAAGCTTTGAGGAACGTCCACGAACCCACGTCCTGATAGCCCAGCTTCATGCCATCTTTCCAGTATGGGCCCTTTGGTGACGGCGCCATCCGCCATTTCGTCGTGCCATCGGCGTTCATCACCGGCAGACCCGGCTTGGTCATGTCCGCAGTGAAAGCTGTATACCAGAAAATCTGCTGCGCGACATTCCCCTGAGACGGAACCGGACCGGACTCGGAGAAGGTCATGCCCGCGGCTTCCGGCGGCGCATAGGCCTTGAGCCAGTCGATGTATTTCTGAGTCGCGTAAACAGCGGCCGGGCCATTGGTGTCGCCACCGCGAGTGATGCTGGAGCCAACCGGGTGGCAATCCTCGACGCGGATACCCCACTCGTCCACCGGCAGACCGTTCGGCAGACCCTTGTCGCCGCTGCCGGCCATGGAGAACCAGGCGTCGGTGAAGCGCCAGCCCAGGGACGGGTCTTTCTTGCCATAGTCCATGTGGCCATAGACCTTCTTGCCGTCGATTTCCTTGACGTCTTCGCTGAAAAACTTGGCGATATCTTCATACGCCGACCAGTTCACAGGGACGCCCAGCTCATAGCCGTATTTGTCCTTGAACTTTTTCTTCAGGTCAGGACGCTCGAACCAGTCGGCGCGGAACCAATAGAGGTTGGCGAATTGTTGGTCAGGTAGCTGATACAGCTTGCCGTCCGGCGCGGTGGTGAAGGAGGTGCCGATGAAGTCCTTGAGGTCCAGGGTAGGCGATGTGACCTTGGCGCCTTCCGGGCTGGCCATCAGGTCTGTCAGAGACAGCGCCTTGCCGTAGCGGAAGTGTGTACCGATCAGGTCGGAGTCGTTAACCCAGCCGTCGTAGATGCTCTTGTCGGACTGCATGGCGGTCTGCAGCTTCTCGATGACGTCACCTTCCTGCAGGAGGTCGTGAGTAACCTTGATGCCGGTGATTTCGGTGAAGGCCTTGGCCAGGGTCTTGGACTCGTACTCATGGGTGGTCAAGGTTTCCGAAACCACCTTGATGTCCATGCCGCGAAACGGTTCGGCAGCCTTGATGAACCACTCCAGTTCCTTGAGTTGGTCAGCGTCGGACAGGGTCGTCGGCTTGAACTCGCTGGCCGCCCACTTCTTCGCGGCGTCCTCGTACTGATCGGCCCAGGCCGAGACGCTCAAACCGCTGAGCATCACCATGGTCGCTACCGTAACACTATGTCGCAGCTTGTTTTTCTTATTGAACATAGACACCTCCAGTGTTGATTCTTATGTAGTCCCGCGTTTCAAAACCGTCTGCATTGCTACTGGTAGGGGCGCGCTTGCCCGCGATAACGCGTGGCCTGCCATAAAGCGTTGTCTGGCACCCTGCCATCGCAGGCATGTGTGCTCCTACAGTCTCTCGCCGCTCTTTCTCACCCCCACCGCATTACCACCAACAGCCAAACCAGGGACAGCCCGGAGGCGACCCAGATGTTCCAGTCAGTCGCGCCGATCACCAGCAGATGCAGGTAGGCGCTGCCGAGAAGACCGATGAATAGCCGGTCGCCACGAGTGGTGGCAATCGGTAGAAAACCGCGACGTTCGATGCTCGCCGAGCGCAGCTCCCAGACGGTCATCGCAACCAAAATGGTGGCGATGGACGCAAAGAAAATGGCGGTCGGCAGTGTCCAGGACATCCACTCCATTTTTCGACTCCTCAGACACGACCAAGGGCAAAACCCTTGACCACGTGATTGCGAACGAACCAGATCACCAGCATGCCCGGCAGGATGGTCAACACCCCCGCTGCCGCAAGCACGCCCCAATCGATCCCCGATGCCGACACCGTGCGGGTCATGACCGCGGCAATCGGTTTTGCGTTGACCGATGTCAGAGTCCGCGCCAGCAACAGCTCGACCCAGGAAAACATGAAGCAGAAGAACGCCGTCACACCGATACCCGAGCCAATCAGCGGGATGAAAATCTTGCCGAAGAACTTGGGAAAGCTGTAACCGTCGATGTAGGCCGTTTCGTCGATTTCCTTCGGCACCCCGGACATGAAGCCTTCGAGAATCCACACCGCCAAAGGCACGTTGAACAGGCAGTGCGCCAACGCCACCGCAATGTGGGTGTCGAACAGACCGATGGACGAGTAGAGCTGGAAAAACGGCAGCAGGAACACTGCCGGCGGCGCCATGCGGTTGGTCAGCAACCAGAAGAACAGGTGCTTGTCGCCGAGAAAACGATAGCGGGAAAACGCGTAAGCGGCGGGCAATGCCACACTCAGCGATATCACGGTATTCAGGCAAACGTAGTACAGCGAGTTGATGTAGCCGCTGTACCAGCTCTCATCGGTGAAGATCACCCTGTAGTTGGCGACGGTAAAATCCTGCGGAAACAGCGTCAGGCCGCCGAGAATTTCGGTGTTGGTCTTGAACGACATGTTCACCAGCCAGTAGATCGGCACCAGCAGAAACAGCAGGTAGATCCACAGCGGCACCACTTTTCTTAACTGCATTTTCTTCAACGGCAGTTTTTCGCGCTTGCTCATGGGCCGCTCCTCAGTTCTTTTCGCCGTGGGTCATCGCGGTGTAGAACACCCAAGAGACCAACAGAATGATCAGGAAATACACCAGCGAGAATGCTGCCGCCGGACCCAGGTCGAACTGGCCGAGCGCCATGGTGGTCAGGGTCTGGCTGAGGAAGGTCGTCGAGTTGCCCGGCCCGCCGCCGGTCAGCACGAACGGCTCGGTGTAGATCATGAAGCTATCCATGAAGCGCAGCATCACCGCGATCAGCAGCACGCTCTTCATCTTCGGCAACTGGATATGTCGGAACACGGCCCAGTTCGATGCCCGGTCGATTCGCGCCGCCTGGTAGTACACGTCCGGAATCGCCCGCAGACCGGAGTAGCAGAGCAGCGCCACCAGCGAGGTCCAGTGCCAAACGTCGATGACCAGCACCGTCACCCAGGCGTCCGAGGCATTGGCCGCGTAGTTGTAGTTGATGTGAAAGAAATTGTTCAGCGCGTAACCCAGCAGGCCGATGTCGCCACGGCCGAAAATCTGCCAGATAGTGCCGACCACGTTCCATGGAATCAGCAGCGGGATGGTCATCACGATCAGGCACAGCGACGACCAACGCCCCTTGGTCGGCATGGTCAGGGCGATGCCGATACCCAGTGGAATCTCGATCAGCAGCACGCAGAACGAGTAAATGAACTGACGCAGCAGCGAGTCATGCAGGCGAGGGTCCTGCAACACCTGTCTGAACCAGTCGGCGCCGACGAAATAACGGCTGGACTGGTCGAAGATGTCCTGCACCGAATAGTTGACCACGGTCATCATCGGAATGATTGCGCTGAATGCCACCAGCAGAAACACCGGCAGCACCAGCCACCAGGCCTTGTTGTTCTGCACTTTACTCATGGGGCACCTCGCTGGCCGGTACTTGATTCGCGGCGGCTTCCAGCAAAAATTCATCGGCGTAGAGCATCAGCCACTGGGCCGGGAAACTGATCCAGGCCTGACCCTGCGGCACCGGTTTGTCTTCCTGCAGACGCACCTTGAGCGACTGCCCCGCCAGATTCAGGGTAAGAATCTTGTAAGTGCCCAGGTCCTCGACATAGGTCACGTCGGCGCACATGGCATCGTCGAACGGGCCGTCCCAGACATGCACGAATTCCGGCCGAATCCCGACCTTGAGCGTGCTCCACTGCGTCGCCGCCAGGCGCTGTTGCAAGGCTTCGGGCAACGGCAGATGGATCCCGCCGAAACCGACGCCGCCCGCCTCGGGCTTGACCTCGATCAGGTTCATGCCGGGGCTGCCGATGAAGTAGCCCACGAAGGTGTGATGGGGTTTCTCGAACAATTCGCGCGGGGTGCCGAACTGCACGATCTGGCCACCGTACATCACCGCGATCTTGTCGGCGAAAGTCGAGGCCTCGAGCTGATCGTGGGTGACATAGACCATGGTGATGTTGAACTGCTCGTGGATCTGCTTGAGCTTGCGCCGCAGTTTCCACTTCAGGTGTGGATCGATCACGGTCAGCGGTTCGTCGAACAGAATCGCCGACACGTCGTCGCGCACCAACCCGCGCCCCATGGAAACCTTCTGTTTCTCGTCGGCGGTGAGGTTTTTGGCTTTCTTTTTCAGCAGCGGTTGCAGGTCGAGAACATCGGCAATTTCCTGCACCTTGGCCTGAACCTTCGCCTCGGCCATGCCCTGATTGCGCAGCGGAAAGGCCAGATTGTCGAACACCGTCATGGTGTCGTAGACCACCGGAAACTGGAAAACCTGAGCGATGTTGCGCTGCTCCGGCGACAGGTCGTTGACCACCGTGGAGTCGAACATCACCCTGCCTTCGGACGGACTGAGCAAGCCGGAAATGATGTTGAGCAGAGTCGATTTGCCGCACCCGGATGGCCCGAGCAAGGCATATGCCCCGCCCTGCTCCCAGATGTGGGTCATCTCGCGGATCGCGTAATCTTCAGGGCCACTGGGGCTTGCGCTGTAGCTGTGCGCGAGTTGTTGCAAGCGTATCTCGGCCATCAGGCAACCCTCGCCATGCGCAGGCCCGGGGCCTGGATAAGGCCGCCCTGCTGATCGAATACGAACAATTTATGGGTAGGGATGTACACGCGGATCGGCGTATCGACGTCGTACTCGTGAACGCCCGGCAGATGCAGCACCAGCGAGAAGTGCTCGTTGCGCACATGCAGGAAGGTTTCCGAACCGCTGATTTCGGCCAGCTCCACGGTTACCGCCAGTTCCAGATCGTCGTCATTGGACGGCACCAGGCTCAGGTGGCTGGGACGCACCCCGAACCCGTAGTCACCATCGCCGATTTTGCGCAGGTCGACGTTGAGCGGGAAATGCACGAAGTTGGCGAAACTCACTTCGTTGCCTTCGATGCGCCCCGGCATCAGGTTGATCGGCGGCTCGGAGAACAACTCGGCAGCGAGCACGGTTTTTGGCTGGTGATAGACCTCGGGGGTCCTGCCGCTCTGAATCAGCCGGCCTTCGTGGAGGATCGTCGTAGTCCCGCCCAGAGCCAGCGCTTCGTTGGGCTCGGTGGTCGCGTACACCGCGATGGTGTTGCGGGTCTCGAACAACTGACGCATTTCCTGACGCAGCTCTTCGCGCAGTTTGTAGTCGAGGTTGACCAGTGGCTCATCGAACAGGATCAGTTCGGCGTCCTTGACCAGCGCACGGGCCATGGCCGTGCGTTGCTGTTGGCCGCCGGACAGTTCAAGGGGGTAGCGGGTAAGGAATTTTTCGATCCGCAGCATCTTTGCGGTTTCCCGCACGCGGCTTTCGATTTCGTCCTTCGACATCCTGGCCTGGCGCAGCGGCGAGGCGATGTTGTCGAAGACGGTCATGCTCGGGTAGTTGATGAACTGCTGGTAAACCATGGAGACGTTGCGATGACGCACCGCAATCTGGGTGACGTCTTTGCCATTCATCAGTACTCGGCCGCTGTCAGGCTTGTCCAGACCGGCCATCAAGCGCATGAGGCTGGTCTTGCCTGATAAGGTGCGCCCCAACAATACGTTGAATGAGCCGGGTTCGAAGCTCAGCGAAGCATCGTCGATCCAGATCTGACCGTCGACCGCGCGGCTGACGTGCTCAAGCGTGAGAGACATGGCGTGCCCTTTTTATTTGTTTTGTTCGGGGTGTAACACTTGGTCGGGTTGTTTAGCGACCGATTGTTGGATAGCGACAATCGTGCCAATCGACATTCGCTAGCGAACAGCGAGTCAAAAGCCGCAGATTAGAGCGCTCAGAGCTAAATTTGGAGCAACCCCATATTCGTTGATGAACATAAATGAACAGGAAAGACTGAACACTTGAACAAAATGAACATTGACTTTGAACAATCCTGAACAACAATGGGTGAACGATTCGAGCACGGATGCTCTGCCAAAGCCGTATCTCAAAAACAATAAAAGCTCGCGCACGGACACATGCCCATGGCCACACCCGCCGCACCCATCGCTCACGACACCATCATTCAGGACTCCTGGGCCCGCTGCCGTGAGTTCGGCCTTGACCATCAGTCCAGCCCGGCCTTTGGCCGCTTGCCTGACCAGCAGGTTTCACACTTGCTGGAGCGCCATCACGCGCTGGTGCAGACCACCCATCAACAGGTGCTGCCCTTCTACGAAAACATTCTCAGCAACTCCAATTGCTTGATCCTGCTGGCCGATCAGCAAGGTCAGGTGCTCAACTCCTGGGGCACCAAGCGCTTCGTCGAACCGGCTCAGCAAAAGGGTTTTGTCGCAGGCGCCAGTTGGCTGGAACGAGGCGTCGGCACCAACGCCATCGGCACCGCGCTGGCCTGTGAACAGGCTGTTCACATTGAACACGATGAACACTTTCTCAAGGCCAACCGCTTCATGACCGGGTCGGCGGCGCCGATCTTCGATGCGTCCCGGCGGATGGTCGCGGTGCTCGATGTGTCCAGCGACAGCTTCCTGCCACCGTCGCACACGTTGGGGATGGTGAAGATGATGAGCCAGACCATCGAAAACCGGCTGATCCTCGACCAATTCCAGAACGGCTACTTTCAACTGACCTTCAACACCGGGCTGAACAACCTCGACAGCCAGTGGGCCGGGCTGCTGGTGTTCGATGAGAGTGGCCGCATCCTCTGCGCCAACCGCCGCGCCGATAATCTGCTGGGTGTGAGTCTGTTGCAGGTGAATATCGAGAACCTGTTCAAGGCGCCAATCGCGCACCTGCTCGATCAACAGGAAGGTCAGCCCTTCCCGCTTCAGGCCTCGGGACATAACCGCTTTCACTGCCTGATCAAACGGCCGAAAGCGGCGGTGCTGACATTCCGGACCGTGTCCCCTGCGAAGAAAGCCGACATCAACCAAGCCACGACCGCGGGTTTTGGTGATGAGAAAGTCGCCAAGGCTGTGCTTCAGGCCCAGCGTCTATTGGAGAAGAACGTCCCGCTGTTGATCCTCGGCGAGACCGGCGCGGGCAAAGAGGTGTTCGTCAAGAATCTGCATCAAGCCAGTTCGCGGGCGGATCGGCCGTTTATCGCGGTGAACTGCGCGGCAATCCCTTCTGAGTTGGTCGAAGCCGAGCTGTTCGGTTACGAAAAAGGCGCGTTTACCGGCGCGCACCATAAAGGCAGCATCGGCCTGATCCGCAAGGCTGACAAAGGCACCTTGTTCCTCGACGAAATCGGCGACATGCCGCTGCCCGTTCAAGCGCGGCTGCTGCGGGTGTTGCAGGAGCGCTGCGTGCAGCCGTTAGGCAGTAGCGAGCTGTACCCGGTGGATATCCGGGTCATTTCAGCGACTCACTGTTCGTTGCGCGAACAGGTGCAAAGCGGGCGCTTCAGGCAGGATTTGTATTACCGCATCAGCGGCCTGAATCTGGAACTGCCACCGCTACGTGAGCGCACCGACAAGGCCGAACTGGTACAGGCGATCTGGCAACAGCACCGCGAACCTCAGCAGACAGCGGGATTCGATGCTTCAGTCCTGACGTTGTTCGAACGGCATCCGTGGCCGGGTAACTTACGCCAGTTGAGCAACGTGATTCAGGTGGCGCTGGCCTTGGCCGACGATCAGCCGATTTCCATCGAGCACCTACCGGAAGATTTCTTTGCCGATCTGGAGATGGAGAACGGCCGCACAAGGTCCGACACCGCGCCCCATCGCAAGGCTGCGTTGGATACGCCGGAAGAATTGAATGAGTTATTGCAGGCGGCCGGGGGGAATATTTCGCAGTTGGCCAAGCGGCTGGGGGTGAGTCGTAATACGTTGTACAAGCGACTCCGGGAGCAGGATCAGCATGTTTGAAGGGCGGCTGGGCAGTGCGTCATGTGACTCATCTGTTTCTGACCCTCCGCATTCGCGGCTGTCGCACAGCTCCTGCAGCTCCCACAGGTTTTGCGTGGTTGATCAGATTTGTGATCGACGCTGAACCTGTGGGAGCTTCTGGAGGTTACGACAGTGGCGAAGGCGGTGTACCAGATACACCGCATGCCCAGGGTTGATGAGCAACCCTGAATTGAATCAATCCGCCAACCGCCAGGTTGTCCCACCTTTACCATCTTCCAGCACCACGCCCAAGGCGGTTAGCTGGTCGCGGATGCGATCGGACTCGGCCCAATTCTTGTCGGTACGGGCTTGCAGACGCGCCGCGATCAGCGCTTCCACTTCTGCGGCATCGACACGACCTTCAGCGCCTGCGCGCAGGAAGTCGTCGGCTTCGAGCTGCAACACGCCCAGCACGCTGGCCAATTGCTTCAAACGCGCCGCCAGACCGGCCGCTGCCGCAACATCACTGTCACGCAGGCGGTTGATCTCGCGCACCATCTCGAACAGCACCGCACAGGCTTCCGGCGTACCGAAGTCATCGTTCATCGCTGCGCAGAACCGCTCGACGAGCGCTTCGCCACCTGCAGGCTCGACGGCTGGCAGCCCTTTGAGCGCATGGTAGAAACGTTCCAGCGCGCCCTTGGACTCTTTCAGGCTGTCTTCCGAATAATTGATCGCGCTGCGGTAGTGGCTCGACACCAGCAGATAACGCACTACTTCCGGATGGTATTTATCCAGCACGTCGCGAATGGTGAAGAAGTTGTTCAAGGACTTGGACATCTTCTCGCCATTGATGCGGATCATGCCGCAATGCATCCAGGCATTGGCGTAGGTTTTGCCAGTGGCCGCTTCGCTCTGGGCGATTTCGTTTTCGTGGTGTGGGAATTCCAGATCGCTGCCGCCGCCATGAATATCGAAGGTCTCCCCCAGGCAGCAGGTGGACATCACCGAGCACTCGATATGCCAGCCCGGACGCCCCGGACCCCATGGCGACTCCCAGCTCGGCTCGCCCGGCTTGACGCCTTTCCACAGCACGAAGTCGAGCGGATCGTCCTTGGCTTCGTCGACCTCGATCCGCGCACCGATGCGCAAATCTTCGATCTTCTTGCGCGACAGCTTGCCGTAACCCATGAATTTGGCGACGCGGTAGTACACGTCGCCATTACCGGGTGCGTAAGCGTACCCCTTGTCGATCAACGTCTGAATCATGCTCAGCATGCCGGGGATGTGGTCTGTGGCACGTGGCTCCATATCCGGCTTGAGAATATTCAGGCGCGCTTCGTCCTCGTGCATCGCATCGATCATGCGCGCGGTCAGGGCATCGAAAGGCTCACCATTCTTGTGAGCTCGGTTGATGATCTTGTCTTCGATGTCGGTGATGTTACGCACATAGATCAGGTCGTAGCCGCTGAAACGCAGCCAGCGGGTCACCAGATCAAAGGCGACCATGCTGCGGCCGTGACCCAGATGGCAGTAGTCGTACACGGTCATGCCGCAGACGTACATACGCACCTTGTTGCCATCCAGTGGCTTGAAGACTTCTTTGCTCTTGGTGAGCGTGTTGTAAATAGAGAGCACGTTTCCTACCTTAACTCCACGAATCGCGGAGAGTGACGGTCCGGTTGAACACCGGTCGACCGGGTTTCGAGTCCTTCAGATCCGCGCAGAAATAACCTTCGCGTTCGAACTGGAAACGGTCTTCCGGCGCAGCTTCACCCAAAGAAGGTTCAGCCCGACAACCGGTCAGGACCTGCAAGGAGCCTGGGTTGATGTTGTCCAGGAAGGTCTTGGCCTCTTCTGCCTTTTCCGGGTGCGCAGACCGGAACAGGCGATCATACAGACGCACTTCGCACTCGATGCTTTCAGCGGCCGGTACCCAGTGAACCACGCCTTTGACCTTGCGCCCTTCGGGGTTTTTGCCCAGGGTGTCCGGATCGTAGGAGCAACGCAGCTCGACGATGTTGCCGTCGGCGTCCTTGATCGCTTCCTCGGCACGGATCACGTAGCTGCCACGCAGACGCACTTCGCCGTTCGGCTCCAGACGCTTGTAGCCCTTCGGTGGCTCTTCCATGAAATCATCGCGATCAATGTAGATCTCACGGGAGAACGGCAGCTTGCGCACGCCGAGCTCTTCTTTCTGTGGATGACGCGGCAGCTCGAGGTGATCGACCTTGTCTTCCGGATAATTGGTGATCACGACCTTGAGCGGACGCAGTACGCACATCGCGCGCGGGGCGTTGTGATCCAGGTCCTGACGGATGCTGAATTCGAGCATGCCGAAGTCGACCACGCCGTCGGAACGGTTGGTGCCGATCATTTCGCAGAAATTGCGGATCGACGCCGGGGTGTAGCCGCGACGGCGAAAGCCCGACAGGGTCGACATGCGCGGGTCGTCCCAACCGTTGACGTGCTTCTCATCGACCAGTTGCTTGAGCTTGCGCTTGCTGGTGATGGTGTAGTTCAGGTTCAGGCGCGAAAACTCGTACTGGCGCGGCTTGCACGGCACCGGCAGATTGTCGAGGAACCATTCATACAGCGGACGATGGCTTTCGAACTCCAGGGTGCAGATCGAGTGGGTGATGCCTTCGATGGCGTCCGACTGACCGTGGGTGAAGTCGTAGATCGGGTAGATGCACCACTTGTCGCCGGTCTGGTGATGATGAGCGTGGCGGATGCGGTACAGGATCGGGTCGCGCAGGTTCATGTTCGGCGAGGCCATGTCGATCTTGGCACGCAGCACGCGGGCGCCGTCTTCGAACTCACCGGCCTTCATGCGGGCGAACAGGTCGAGGTTTTCTTCGACGCTACGCTCACGAAATGGGCTGTTCTTGCCCGGCTCGGTCAAGGTACCGCGGTATTCACGGGCCTGCTCGGGGGTCAGGTCGTCGACGTAGGCCTTGCCCGCCTTGATCAGCTCGACAGCCCAGTCGTGCAACTGATCGAAATACTGCGAGGCATAGCGCACTTCCCCGGACCACTGAAAGCCCAGCCATTTGACGTCGTTTTCGATGGCGTCGATGTATTCCTGGTCTTCCTTGGCCGGGTTGGTGTCGTCGAACCGCAGATGCGTGACGCCACCGAACTCCTGAGCCAGACCAAAATTGACGCAGATCGACTTGGCATGACCGATGTGCAGGTAGCCGTTCGGCTCCGGCGGGAAACGGGTCACGATCTTGGTGTGCTTGCCCGAATCCAGGTCTGCCTGCACGATCGGGCGCAGGAAGTTGGTGGGAATTGCAGGGCCTGCCTTTGAATTCGCAGCGGCGTCTTGAGTGGGCTTGCTCATAGGATCCTTGAAAACCTAACAGTCTTGACCAGGGTAGGCCGAATAAATCAAAGCGCCTATCATAGCCGAACCTGTCAAGCCCCTGACAGCGTGCAGTGACAAAACTGCCGAGATACATCGCGGGTCTTCGCGGCAATGACTTCAATGCAACTTCCCGTTGCGCGAGCAGCCTCTGTAAACTGCGCGCCCGGGTGAAATCAGCGGTACTTGCAACCAGTTCCTGTGCTGTAAGCCGCGATCGACACGACCAACCACGAATTCCAAGAGAGCGACCGAGAACATGTCCAAAGTAAAACTGACCACCAACCACGGCGACATCGTCCTGCAATTGAACGCTGAAAAAGCACCGATCACTGTCGCCAACTTCATTGAATACGTGAACGCCGGCCACTACAGCAACACCGTATTCCACCGCGTCATCGGTAACTTCATGATCCAGGGCGGCGGTTTTGAGCCAGGTATGAAGGAAAAGAAAGACAAGCGCCCAAGCATCCAGAATGAGGCCGACAACGGCCTGCCGAACAAGAAGTACAGCGTTGCCATGGCTCGCACCATGGAACCGCATTCGGCATCGGCACAGTTCTTCATCAACGTCGCTGACAACAGCTTCCTCAACCACAGCGCCAAGACCGTGCAAGGCTGGGGCTATGCAGTGTTCGGTGAAGTGGTTGAAGGTTCGGAGATCGTTGACAAGATCAAAGGCGTTGCCACGACCTCCAAGGCTGGCCACCAGGACGTACCGGCTGAAGATGTGATCATCGAGAAAGCAGAGATCATTGAGTGATACTGCTGATCTCCGATCTGCATCTGGAAGAAGAACGCCCGGATATCACCCGGGCGTTTCTGGATCTGCTGAGTGACCGGGCCCGTGGCGCCGAGTCGCTGTATATCCTCGGGGATTTTTTCGAAGCCTGGATCGGCGATGACGCGATGTCGCCCTTCCAGCGCTCGATCTGCGAAGCCCTGCGCGCCTTGAGCGACAGTGGCACGCGGGTATTCCTGATGCACGGCAATCGCGACTTCATGATTGGCCAGGCCTTTTGCAAGGCGGCTGGCTGCACCCTGCTTCGCGATCCAAGTGTCGTGAAGTTCAACGGGGAACCGGTGTTGCTGATGCACGGCGACAGCCTGTGTACCCGCGATGAAGCCTATATGCGCATGCGTCGCTTGCTGCGCAATCCACTGACTTTATGGGTTCTGCGTCACCTGCCCTTGAACACCCGGCACAAGCTGGCGCGCAAGTTACGCAGCGAAAGCCGCGCGCAGACCCGCCTGAAAGCCAACGACATCGTCGATGTGACCCCCGAAGAAGTGCCGCGGATCATGTCCGAGTTCGGCGTGAAAACCCTGATCCACGGCCACACCCACCGCCCTGCCATCCACAAACTGCAAATCGGCGACGACACCGCGCAGCGGATCGTACTCGGGGACTGGGACCGCGAGGGTTGGGCGTTGCAGGTCGATGAACAGGGCTTTCGACTGACTTCGTTCGGATTTGTGCAAGACGAGCCGTCGGCGATCGGGCACGGCGAAAGCAACAGCTGAACCCGGTAGATCGTACAGCTCGAAAGCTGTGGGAGTGAGCTTGCTCACGAATGCGGCATGTCAGCCAGTTCAATGTTGACTGACACTCAGTCGTCGTGAGCAAGTTCACTCCCACATTTACCGCGCCAGCTGTGGATCTGCTGTCTTAATGCCCTGCTCCTGGTCCGGGCTTGGCCGAAAACGGCGGTTTGGCCATCCAGATCACCAGAATCAGCGCGAAGAACAACCAGCCCATCATGTAGAAATATTCCACCGTTGACAGCATGTAGGCCTGGCTGGTGACCATGCTGTCGAGCTGCGCATAGGCCTGATTGCTCGCACCGCCCATTGTCTCCAACGCGTGGCGCGTAGCTGGCTCATAGGTGCTCACGCTTTCGCTGAGGTAAGCGTGGTGCATGTTGGCCCGACGAATCCAGATCCAGGTGGTCAGCGATGCCGCAAAACTGCCGCCCAGGTTACGCAGGAAGGTTGCAAGGCCTGACCCATCGGCAATCTGCGACGGCGGCAGGTCCGACAGCAAAATGCTCAGAGTCGGCATGAAGAACAGCGCGATCCCCGCACCCATGAATAGCTGCACCATCGCGACGTGCTCGAAATCCACCTGACTGGTGAAGTTCGAGCGCATGAAGCAGCTCAAGCCAATCCCGAAAAATGCCAGCCCTGCCAGCAGACGCAGGTCGAATTTGGGGGCGTATTTGCCCACGAACGGCGACAGCAGCACCGGCAATATGCCCAGAGGGGCCACTGCCAGACCTGCGTAAGTCGCGGTGTACCCCATCTGTGTCTGCAGCCACTGCGGCAGGATCAGATTGATCCCGAAAAAACCGGAATAGCCCAGCACCAGACAAATGGTGCCGACCCTGAAATTGCGGAAGGAAAACAGCCGCAGATTGACCACCGGGTGTTCGTCGGTCAGTTCCCATATCACGAACGCCGCCAGACTGATCGCCGAAATCACCGCGCCAATAATGATGAAGTTGGAAGAGAACCAGTCCAGGTCATTACCCTTGTCGAGCACGACCTGCAACGCGCCCACGCCGATGATCAAGGTCATGAGCCCTATATAGTCCATTGGCTGCCGGGTGATGTTGACAGGCCGCGCCGCCAATTGCGTGCGCACCACAATCGCGGCGAATACACCGATGGGCACGTTGATGAAGAAGATCCAGGGCCATGTGTAACTGTCGGTAATCCAGCCGCCGAGAATAGGTCCGGCGATGGGGGCTGCCACCGTGACCATCGCCAGCAGTGCAAGGGCCATCCCCCTTTTCGCCGGCGGGTAGACCGCAATGAGCAGCGTCTGTGCCATCGGGTAAAGCGGCCCGGCGACCAGCCCCTGCACCACCCGAAAACCTACGAGTTCAGGCATCGACGTGGAAATACCACACAGAAACGAGGCGACCACAAACAGCAGCGTGGCCCATATAAATAGCTTCACTTCACCCAAGCGCCGACTCAGCCAACCCGTCAGCGGCAATGCGATGGCGTTACTCACCGCAAACGAGGTGATGACCCAGGTGCCCTGATCCGAGCTTACCCCCAGGTTGCCGGAAATCGTCGGCAAGGCGACGTTGGCAATGGTGGTGTCCAGCACTTGCATGAACGTCGCCAGCGACAGGCCGATGGTGCTCAACAAAAGGCTGGGCGGCGTAAAAGAAGCGGGAGCGTTGTTACTCATCGCGAATCCTTTGACACTCTGAAATGGCTCCGGCCTCGAGACCGGAGCCTATGGATTGGCGAATCAGCGCTGTGCCGTCTTGCTTGGGCCAGATGCGCTGTTTTCGTGAATCACACGGTTGATCAAGGCATCAGCCTCGGCCAACTGCTTGGTGTAGACGTCAGTGGTGTACGAAGCCTGCTTGGGCGGTTGTTGCGCCAGTACCGGACCGCTTTGGTCATGCAGGTTGACGTCGACCACCGTGGACAGCCCGATGCGCAGCGGGTGCTCGGCCAGTTCATCGGCATTGATGTGAATCCGCACCGGAATCCGCTGCACGATCTTGATCCAGTTACCGGTGGCGTTCTGCGCCGGCAACAAGGCGAACGCACTGCCGGTCCCGGCGCCGACGCTGTCGACGGTGCCGCTGTATTTCACGTCGCTGCCGTACAGGTCGGCTTCGATGTCCACCGGCTGACCGATGCGCATCTTGCCCAGCTGGGTTTCCTTGAAGTTGGCGTCGATCCACAGTTGATCCAGCGGAATCACGGCCATCAGCGCGGTCCCTGGCTGCACACGTTGCCCAAGCTGCACAGTGCGCTTGGCGACGTAGCCGGTCACCGGCGCAATCAGGGTGCTGCGCGCGCTGGACAGATAGGCCTGACGCAACTGAGCGGCAGCCGCCTTCACGTCCGGGTGCGAGGACACCTGAGTGTCGTCTACCAATGCCGTACTGGTCACCAGTTGCTGCTGGATGTTAGTCAGCGCATTCTGCGCGCTGGTCAGGTCATCCTTGGCGTGGGACAGCTCTTCCTGGGAAATCGCCCCGCCCGCCGCCAGATTGCGCCGACGGTTGAAGTTGTCCTGAGCCCTTTGCACTTCAGCGCGTTGCGCTGCCAGTTGCGCCTTGATGCCATCGACGTTGCTGTACAGGCCGCGCACCTGACGCACTACCTTGCCCAGATTGGCCTCGGCACTCTGCTGCGAGACCTCGGCGTCGTTGGGGTCGAACTGCACCAGCACCTGGCCCTCGCGAACCAGGTCACCATCGTCGGCACCGATGCTGACGACCGTGCCCGTCACTTGAGGCGTGATTTCCACCACGTTGCCGTTGACGTAGGCGTCGTCGGTGCTCTCGCTCCATTGACCCCATATTTCATACCAGGCCCAGACACCCAGGCCCGCGAGAATCACGATCACCGCCAGGCCGATCAGCAGCAGCTTGCGTTTGCGCGGGTTCTTTTGCGGCTTGCCTGATTTGTCGTCCTGTTTGGCATCCTGTTGCTTGCCGTCCTGTTGCCCGGGGTCTGCGCCCTGAGCGTCCTTTTGTTCGTTTGCAGCGTTGTTTTCGGTAGTGGCAGTGGCCATGACGATTACCTTAATGAGTCAGCGAAGCAGTTGACGGGACGGCCGGGGCGGCGTTATCGCCGGGCTTGCTCTCTTCGAAGCCTCCCCCCAGGGCCTGCATCAACTGGATCGAAAGATCGATTCGTTCCGCGTTGAGATCAGCCAGTTGGCGTTGCGACTGCAGCAATTGCTGCTCGACGGTCAACACATCGAGGTAGTTGCCGATCCCCGAGGAATAGCGCTGAACGACGGTGTTGTAGGATTTCTGGATGACATCGGTGGCCTGCTGCCGCGCATCGATCTGACCGCCGATGGAGTGCAGCTGGCCAATGTTGTCGCTGACGTCACCCAGGGCACGAACCAGGCTTTTGTTGTACTGCGCGACCGCCACGTCGTAGTCGGCATCGCGGGCGTCGAGATCGGCGCGACGACGGCCGCCATCGAAGATCGGCAGCGAAACGGTCGGCCCAACGTTGAAGAAGCGGCTGGCTGAACCGAACATCGCGTCACCCAGCAATGAATCCACGCCTGCCGAAGCACTGAGGTTCAGGTTCGGATAGAAGTTGCTCTTGCTGGCCGCGATGTCCTTGTTGGCCGCCTCGACCCGCCAGCGCGCCGCCACCAGGTCCGGGCGACGACCAAGCAACTCGGCTGGCACCACCGAAGGCAAGGCGACCGCGGCAGGCTTGAGCAAATTAGGCCGGGCCAGTTCTTCGCCGCGATCCGGGCCTTTGCCCATCAGCACCGCGAGAGTGATCTTGGCCGTGCGCAGGCGCTTGTCCGCGTCGATCAGCGCTTCGCGAGAGCCGGCTTCCAGGCTCTCGGTCTGCTGATACTGGTATTCGCTGTCGATACCGGACTTGAAGCGCCGGGCGCCCAGTTCCAGCAGCTGCCGGTTACGCTTGAGGTCGTCGGCCGCCAGATCACGAACGACATAGGCCTGCCCGAGGTCGCTGTAGGCGCGGGCAACATCTGCCGCGAGGGTCAACTGCGCCGCACGCTGGTCGATCTCATAGGCACGGGCCTGCCCCAACGCCGCCTCCCAGGCCGCACGCTGGCCGCCCCACAGGTCGAAGTTGTAATTGAAGCTGGCACCCAGGCTGCGCAAGGTGCTGTAACGGCCACCCTCGCCTGTCGGATCCTGATCTTTTGCCAGACGCGAGCGGCCGACACTGGCGTCGGCATCAACGGTCGGCATGCGATCGGCGTTGGCAGCATAGGCCGCAGCGGTGGCCTGATGCGTCCGGGCGGCAGCAACCTGCATGTCAGGACTGTCACGCAATGCTTCGGTGATCAGGTCGTTGAGTTGTGGATCGCCGAGGCTGGTCCACCAGTCGCGTTTCGGCCAGGCGGCTGACGACAGGTTGATACCCTTGAGGCTTTGCGCGGCCTGCAGACTGTTGGCATCGATACCGACGCCCTCGGTGTTCAGGCCTTTGGAGTTGGCGCAGCCAGCCATGACCAGCGCGACAAACACCAGGCTTGACGAAGTGCGCAGGGCCGAGCCCTGCTTGGGTCGAATGTTCATTGTCCTGCAATCCGGGCGAGCGTGATGGGGTCCGCCGAGGCAACCAGAATCTTGGTGAGGATCTTCTCCAGCGTGACCAGCTCGCTATCTTCGAGCACGCCAACCATCTCATTCATCGCCTCGGCGCCGATCAGCGGCAACAGGTCCGACAGCGCCTGACCGGCTTCGGTCAACGCAAGACGCACCTGACGACGATCCGATTCAGACCGTGCGCGGGTCAGCAACTCCTTTTGTTCCAGACGATCGAGCATGCGGGTCATCGAACCGCTGTCCAACGAGAGCATACGGCACAGGTCGGCCGGTGTTTCCGCGCAGAACCTGGCGATCATGATCAGCACCTTGAACTGCTGCGCAGTCAAGCCCTGTGGCTCAAGACGCTTGTCAAGGATGCGGTTCTTCAGCTGTTCGGTACGGCCCAGTAGCATGCCCAGCAGGCTGTCATTGAAATTTTCGGGAGTGAAATGCGCCATAGATCGTCACCAATTATCTGCCTAGGCAGTAAGTGGCTGAGGATATTACTGCCTAGGCAGCAAACACACAATGAAACAATATTTACAATGCGGACTATCAGGCGAGTGTGCTGGCCGGATAGGCATGAGCCAACGAGCGGAATGTATGAACCCTCTGCAGCCGCCTGGCTTGCCAGCTGAGGGTCGTATAAAAGGCCACCGCCGGCGGACAGCTACAACGGTGCGCAGCAGCCAAGCAGCTCTTTAGGCAGGCACGCCACTGTGGAACCGGAAATCTTCATCGGGGCTTTCGATCAGCTCGCGCTCGGCCAGACGGATTTCTTCGATCTTGGCGGCGACATCCGCTTCGTCGCCATAGAGAAAGGCGAGCTTGAGGTAATCCTGAAAATGCCGGGCCTCGGATTTGAGCAGGCTGGCGTAGAACTTCGACAGGTCGGGGTCCAGATGTGGAACCAGCGCCGCAAACCGCTCGCACGACCGGGCTTCGACAATCGCGCCGACGATCAGCGCATCGGTCAGGCGATAGGGATTGTGATTGCGTACCCGCTTGCGCAACGAGCCGGCATAGCGCGCCGAACTGATGTTGGCCATCGGGATGTTGCGCTTCTTGATGATGCCGATCACCTGCTCGAAATGACGCAGCTCTTCACGGGCCAGACGCGACATCTTGGCCAGCAGGTCGAACTTGTCGTTGTACTGGAACATAAATTGAAACGCCGCCCCGGCGGCTTTCTTTTCATTGTTCGCGTGGTCGATCAGCAGAATATCCAGGTTCTGCAAGGCCGCCTGGACCCAAGCATCCGGGGTTGGGCAAAGCAGGAAGGCGTCGATTTGCGGATAAATCTGCATGAGGTTCACGAATGGCTGGCTGGGCAAGGCGCAGCATTATACGGGCCTCCGGGCGCAGAGCCAGCCTCTTGATCGGTAAAACCCATGACCCCGATCAACGTGACATTTCCCGGCAGGCAGTTCATTGCGGCCATTTTACCCCGGGCAACTATATTCAATGAGGCAACCGCCCCATGTGTGCAAGGCCGAACGTGTCATGAAGTCCTCCAGGGAGATCAGCTCATGCAATCGATTCGCAGGATTGTGGTGGTCATCGAACCCAGCGCCGAAACCGACAAGGTGGCCAATCTCGCCCTGCCGCGCGCCTGCCTGCTCGCGCGCGCCATAGGGGCTAGCCTGCACCTGCTGGTGTGCGACAGGAAACTCGACCACAGCGAGTTGCTGACCGACCTTCGACACGTGCTGGAGGCCAAGGACATCAAGGTGACAACCGAACAGGACTGGCATGAGACCACCCACCAGACGATTGTCAAAGCGCAACAGGCTCTGGGCGCTGACTTGGTGATCAAACAGCACTTCCCCGACAGCACCCTGAAAAAAGCCCTGCTGACGCCTGCGGACTGGAAACTGTTGCGCTACTGTCCCTGTCCGGTGCTGATGGTGAAGACCCATCGGCCATGGAAAGGCGGAGCGATTCTCGCAGCGGTCGATGTGGGCAACCCGGACAGCGAGCACACGGCCCTGCACGACAGCATCATTCAGTACGGATACAACATCGCCGAAATAGCCGAAGGCGAGCTGCATGTCATCGCCGCGCACCCTTCGCCGATGCTGTCGGCGGCGGACCCCGTCTATCAATTGTCTTCAAGCACCGAGGGCAAATATCGCGAGCAGTGCAAGGCGTTTCAGCGCGCATTCAGCATCGATGACGGGCACCTGCATATCGCCGAAGGCGCGGCGGATGTGTTGATTCCGTTCACCGCCCATCATTTGCAGGCGGCGGTGACAATCATCGGCACGGTAGGCCGCACCGGGATTTCTGGCGCATTGATCGGCAATACTGCCGAAGTGGTGCTCGATTCGCTGGAAAGCGATGTGCTGGTGCTCAAGAGCGAGGAAATACTGGCGCACCTGGAAGAAGAATTGGCCAGGTCGCGAAGTCAGGGAACGTTGAATGAGACAGAAGCGAGGTCTCCTACAACATTTTAAGAAGCCATTCGCTGAACGAGAGTCTGATGGCGCTCGCCGGCGCCTGATCAGGGTGGCGATGGCTGCAGGGCGTCCTGCAGAAAACCCGGCGCGATGTAACGCTCGTAGTGCGCTTCGGACAACAGGAAAAATTCCCGATCAATGGCATCGCGCAATTCTGGCAGGCCCCAGTCACGGAATTCGGGGAGCAGCACCATCCCGTACGCTTCCAGATTGTTGATCACCCGCGCGCCTCGCGCGATCAACTGGTAGGCCCAGCAATATTCCGACTGCTGCGGCACGAAACGGATCTTGCGTTGTTCCAGCTGTTGGCGCAGCTTCTCTGCATCGAATACCTCGACCTTTGCCGTCATCACCTGCACCAGCAGCTGTTCAAGACGCAACCAGACAGCGCGCTTCTCGTCCTCGTTGTAGCCGTTCCAGTGAATCACTTCATGGTGGAAGCGCTTGCAACCGCGGCACACGAGATCGCCGTAAACGGTGGAACACAAGCCCACGCAGGGCGTCTTGATGATGTGATTGGGCATGGCGGGAAACACGGCAGCGGACGAAACAAGCCCGCATGTTAGCCCTTTGTCTAACGGGGTACACCCTTGAAGATGTAGGGGCTAACTTACCTTTACCTTTTTTTTGCCGTAGAATCACCGGGCCTTTTAAGGCGCCAATGTCCGTTGGAAGCTGTTTTCAAAGCGTCACGAGCACAGTCAGGGCTTGCTACGAGAAGTCGGCGAGCGAAAGTCAGGCAAGGCAAAAACACCCGAGCAAGCAGAGTTTAGGGAACCTAAATGAGCATTGTGCGGGTGTTTTCAACGCAGCATGACTGAACGCAGCCACTTATCGTATCGAGCCTACCCCGCAGTCGGTTTGACGCAGGTTCGCCCTGCGTCCCCTCCTCCCAAACCGCTCATGCAGGCGTAAAACTTTGAAAACAGCTTCTGTTGGAGATCGTCAGCTGCCTGCCCAAAGACCCAAAAAGTTTTTAAAGCGCACGGCTGCGGACTTTTTCTGGATGAGCGTCCCGGACACCCATTTGGGACCACTGATGAGGGTAATACTGTGCTTGAAGCCTACCGTAAACACATCGAAGAGCGTGCCGCCCAGGGTATCGTGCCCCAGCCGCTTAACGCCGAACAAACCGCAGGCCTGGTCGAGCTGCTGAAGAACCCACCGGCTGGCGAAGAAGCTGTCCTGCTTGATCTGATCACCAATCGCGTTCCACCTGGAGTTGACGAAGCTGCCTACGTCAAAGCCGCTTTCCTTTCCGCTCTGGCCAAGGGCGAAATCTCTTCCCCTCTGCTGGACAAGAAGCGCGCCGTAGAACTGCTCGGCACCATGCAAGGCGGCTACAACATCGTGACCATGGTTGATCTGCTGGACGATGCCGACCTGGCACCGGTCGCCGCAGAGCAACTGAAGCACACCCTGCTGATGTTCGACGCCTTCCACGACGTTGCTGAAAAAGCCAAGAGCGGCAACGCACACGCTCAAGCCGTGCTGCAGTCCTGGGCCGATGGCGAGTGGTTCCAGAAGCGTGCGACCCTGGCCGAGAAGATCAGCCTGCGCGTCTTCAAGGTCACCGGCGAAACCAACACCGACGACCTGTCGCCTGCGCCGGATGCCTGGTCCCGTCCTGACATCCCGCTGCACGCCCTGGCCATGCTGAAAATGGCCCGCGACGGCATCGTTCCTGATGTACAAGGCGCCATCGGTCCGATGAAGCAGATCGAAGAAATGCGCGGTCAGGGCTTCCCTATCGCCTACGTCGGTGACGTGGTCGGTACCGGTTCCTCGCGTAAATCGGCAACCAACTCGGTGCTGTGGTTCTTCGGCGACGACATTCCTTATGTGCCGAACAAGCGCGCTGGCGGCTTCTGCTTCGGCAGCAAGATCGCTCCGATCTTCTACAACACCATGGAAGACGCGGGCGCACTGCCAATCGAATTCGATGTGTCGAACATCAACATGGGCGACGTGATCGACGTTTACCCATACGAAGGCAAAGTCACCAAGCACGACAGCGACGAAGTGATCACCACTTTTGAACTGAAGACCCCAGTGCTGTTGGACGAAGTCCGCGCCGGCGGCCGTATCCCGCTGATCGTTGGCCGTGGCCTGACCAGCAAGGCACGCGCTGAACTGGGTCTGCCACCTTCGACGCTGTTCAAGCTGCCTGAAGTACCGGCTGCCAGCACCAAGGGTTTCACCCTGGCCCAGAAAATGGTCGGCAAGGCATGCGGCACCGACGGTATCCGTCCGGGCACCTACTGCGAACCGAAGATGACCACCGTAGGGTCTCAGGACACCACAGGTCCAATGACCCGTGATGAACTCAAAGACCTGGCTTGCCTGGGTTTCTCCGCCGATCTGGTGATGCAGTCCTTCTGCCACACAGCTGCTTATCCAAAGCCGATCGACGTCAAGACTCACCACACCCTGCCTGACTTCATCATGACCCGTGGCGGCGTTTCGCTGCGTCCGGGCGACGGCATCATCCACAGCTGGCTGAACCGCATGCTGCTGCCGGACACCGTCGGTACCGGTGGCGACTCGCACACCCGCTTCCCGATCGGTATCTCGTTCCCGGCCGGTTCCGGTCTGGTCGCGTTCGCCGCAGCCACCGGCGTCATGCCGCTGGACATGCCGGAGTCGATCCTGGTTCGTTTCAAAGGCAAGCTGCAACCGGGCGTCACCCTGCGTGACCTGGTTCATGCCATTCCTTACTACGCGATCCAGAAAGGCCTGCTGACGGTCGAGAAGAAAGGCAAGAAAAACGCCTTCTCCGGTCGCATCCTGGAAATCGAAGGTCTGGAAACCCTGACCGTCGAACAGGCTTTCGAACTGTCCGACGCCTCGGCAGAACGTTCGGCCGCTGGTTGCACCATCAAGCTGTCGAAAGAGTCGATCGCCGAGTACCTGAAGTCCAACATCACCCTGCTGCGCTGGATGATCGCGCAAGGCTACGGCGACGCACGTACGCTGGAACGCCGCGCTCAGGCGATGGAAGCCTGGGTTGCCAACCCCGAGCTGCTGGAAGCCGATGCCGACGCCGAATACGCTGAAGTCATCGAGATCGACCTGGCCGACGTCAAGGAGCCTGTGCTCTGCGCGCCGAACGACCCGGACGACGCCCGTCTGCTGTCCAGCGTTGCTGGCGAGAAGATCGACGAAGTGTTCATCGGTTCGTGCATGACCAACATCGGTCACTTCCGCGCTGCGGGCAAGTTGCTGGATCAGGTCAAGGGCCAGCTTCCAACCCGTCTGTGGCTGTCGCCGCCGACCAAGATGGACGCTCACCAGCTGACCGAGGAAGGCTACTACGGGATCTACGGCAAGGCCGGCGCGCGCATGGAAATGCCGGGCTGCTCGTTGTGCATGGGTAACCAGGCACGTGTCGAGCCGAACGCGACCGTGGTGTCGACCTCGACGCGTAACTTCCCGAACCGTCTGGGTGATGGCGCGAACGTGTACCTGGCTTCGGCTGAGCTGGCGTCCGTGGCATCGATCCTGGGTCGTCTGCCGACGGTTGAGGAGTACATGGAGTACGCGGGCAAGATCGACAGCATGTCTGCCGATGTTTACCGGTACCTGAGCTTCGACCAGATCGCCGAGTTCCGTGAGTCCGCAGCGAACGCCAATATTCCGGTAGTTCAAGCGTAAGATCGAGACACTGCGTTGAAAGAACCCCACTTCGGTGGGGTTTTTTTATGGGCTTTTGGGGGGCGATTGGTTTGGCCCGACTCCGTCGCGTTCGGCGGCGTCTTGACTATCGCGTAAGGCTGTAACACAGCTTGGCGACGCTAACGTCGGTGAGATCTTTGCCGCTGCAAGCCGGACTCCTACGCGGGTTGTGTGGGTGTGCAACCCCCTGGTACACGGTTGTATCTGTGGAGGACGCTGGAGGTTACGACGGCAGCGAACGCGGTGGGTCAGTCATGGATGAGTTGTCTGGCATCCCCGTTCGCCAGTAAAGCGCGCGCTCTGGTGGATTCGCCATGCTTGTTGTTCTGCAGGTGATAGCCACGCCGACGAACTGCCGCTTAAACTGGCACGCCATCTGTTTTCAAAGGACGAATACAGTGAATCCCACTTCTACTCAGATTGTCATCCAACGCTTCACCGAAGCTCATATCGAAGGCGTCACCGCACTGTATAACGACCCTGAGGTCTGCCGTCAGGTGCTGCAAATGCCCCATCAATCAATCGATGTCTGGCGCAAGCGGCTGGCGACGAGTGATGAGCGGGCAGTCAAACTGGTCGCCCTGCACGATGACAAAGTGATCGGCAACATTGGCCTGGAGCAGTATTCGCGAATCCGACAACGCCACGTAGGCGCTATCGGCATGGGCGTTGCGGTGGATTGGCAAGGCAAAGGGGTTGGATCAAGGTTGATGGCGGCTGTACTTGAGGTGGCGGACAACTGGATGAACCTGCACAGGGTCGAGCTGACCGTGTTCGCCGACAATGACGCCGCACAGGGTCTATACCGCAAATTCGGCTTCGAAACAGAAGGACGCCTGCGCAACTACGCAGTGCGTGACGGCGTATACGTCGACGCCATCGGCATGGCCCGGCTGCGATGACAATGACCCACGCCCTTGGATCCTTGGTAGCGCAACGATTGACGCTTCACGTCAACGGACACAGAGCGCCCCATCTGCCCTTCCCACCCAGAGCGAGGCAATGAGCCAGAGCGCAAAGCGCCCACGTGTTTCGCTTCTGCTTTGCTTTGCTTTACCTTGCTCTGCTTTTCCCACGCGATAGCCCAGACACCGCCAGCGACTTGGGTGCAGGCCGAACGCAGGCGGCGGGCCCACGGAGCGTCGCCGGAGTGAGGGTACTCCGACGAAGGAGGAGCCAAGCCAGGAGCAAATGGTTTTGGTTACTTTTCCCGAAAGAAAAGTGACCCGCCGTAAGGGCGGAACGGTGAATAAGCGGCACCCCAGATACGGGATATACACACAAAACCCAGCGCCCCCAACACCCATAAAAAAGCCCCGCATCTCTCGACGCAGGGCTTCTTCTTTACCGCTCAGTCAAACTCATCAAACCACAGCAGTCTGCCCGCTCATGGCCAGATCCAGCAGCTCACGGTTGGCAACGGCATACATCGCATAATCATTACCACTCGCCGCACGCAGCTCCACCAACATCGCGCGCCAGCGCTCAACCATCGGCAGATGCTGCTCCAGCCACAGGTTCAACCGCTCCTCGACATCCGCAGGCCCATTGGCCATCTGCAATACAGAAACAGTGATCGCCCGTTGCTGCCAGTCGATATCATCACGGAACGCCTCACGGGCCAGGGCCTGCCAGTTGTTCTCAACCGGCAGCGCACTGATCTGCTGCAGATACCAGGTGACATCCAACGAGCTACCCACTGCGAAATACACCTTCGCCACATCCGCCGCATTCTGACCGGTAACGTCAGACGCTTCGATGATCGGCAGCAGCGTGTACAAGTGCGTGGTACCCGCAACCATCCGCGCCAGCAACTCAGGGACGCCCGCTTCGACATACTCCTGATAACGCGCCTGCCAGACCTCACGGGTCGGGCCCTCCAGCAACTCGTCCAGTTTCAGACCCAGCGCCGCAATGTGTGGACCGAAGTGCGCGACGTCACGTGCCGCGTCCAGTTCGTTGCGACGGCTGCGCAGGAACCAGCGGGTCGCACGACGGCCCAGACGCATCAGTTCATCCATCAGCGCGAGCTGGATTTCGGCCGGAACCTTGTAGTCCAGCGCCTCGATCTGACGGAACCAGTGCGGCAGGTGGAAGATGTCACGCACGATCACGTACGCACCCGCCACGTTGGCCGCACTCATGCCAGTCGACTCCTTGAGGCGCTGCACGAAGGTAATGCCCATGTGGTTCACCAGATCGTTGGCAATCTGAGTGCTGACGATTTCGCGCTTCAAACGGTGACGACGCATCGATTCCGAGAACTTCGCACCCAGCGAAGGCGGGAATGCGGTTTCCATGTCGCGCGCCAGGTAATCGTCGTCCGGCACGCGGGATTCAAGCAGCGCTTCCTTGAGGTCGATCTTGCTGTAGGAGATCAGCACCGACAGTTCAGCGCGGGTCAGGCCTTGCTTCTCGGAGATACGCTCGGCCAGTTGATCTTCGGCCGGGAGGAATTCAATGGCGCGGTCCAGCTTGCCACGGGATTCCAGGTCGCTCATCAGACGCTTGTATTCGGCAATGCGTTCGTACGCACGACGGGCCGCCAGCGACAGCGCCTGGGTTTGC
This sequence comes from Pseudomonas bohemica, assembly GCF_002934685.1. Classification (GTDB taxonomy): domain Bacteria; phylum Pseudomonadota; class Gammaproteobacteria; order Pseudomonadales; family Pseudomonadaceae; genus Aquipseudomonas; species Aquipseudomonas bohemica. The sequence continues at coordinate 401,984 of NZ_NKHL01000121.1, read as the reverse complement.
TTGTAGTTGTTGCCAAGTACCAGGTTGCCCACTTCGTCGGTCATGCTTTCGAGCAGCAGGTTGCGCTGCTTCTCGGTCATGTCGCCGGCCTGCACCACTTCATTGAGCAGGATCTTGATGTTCACTTCGTGGTCGGAGCAGTCGACGCCACCGGCGTTGTCGATGAAGTCGGTGTTGGTCGCGCCACCCAGCAGACCGAATTCGACGCGACCGAGCTGCGTCATGCCGAGGTTGCCGCCCTCGCCCACCACCTTGCAACGCAACTGATCGCCATTCACGCGCAGGGCGTCGTTGGCCTTGTCACCGACGTCGGCGTGGCTTTCGGAGCTGGCCTTGACGTAGGTGCCGATACCGCCATTCCACAACAGATCAACCGGCGCCTTGAGCAGCGCGTGCATGAGTTCGGTCGGGGTCAGTTTGTCGGCGCTGATGTCGAAGCGCGCTTTCATCTGTGGCGTGATGGTGATGCTCTTCAAGCTGCGCGGGAAGATGCCGCCGCCTTCGGACATGATGCTGGTGTCGTAGTCGGTCCAGGCCGAACGCGGCAGGTCGAACAGACGCTGACGCTCGGCGAAGCTGCTGGCCGGATCCGGATTCGGGTCGATGAAGATGTGCAGGTGGTTGAACGCCGCCACCAGTTGCAGCTTGTCGGACATCAACAGGCCGTTGCCGAATACGTCACCTGCCATGTCACCGACGCCGATCACGCTGATGCTGTCCTGCTGAACGTTGATGCCGCGCTCGCGGAAGTGACGCTGTACGCCGACCCACGCGCCTTTGGCGGTGATGCCCATCTTCTTGTGGTCGTAACCGGCCGAACCGCCAGAGGCGAACGCATCACCAAGCCAGAAGCCGTAGTCGATAGCGATGCCGTTGGCGATGTCGGAGAAGGTCGCAGTGCCCTTGTCCGCTGCAACCACCAGATAGGGGTCATCGTCGTCATGGCGCACGACGTTGGCCGGTGGCACCAGCGCGCCCTCTTTGAGGTTGTCGGTGATGTCCAGCAGGCCGGAAATAAAGATGCGGTAGCAGGCGATCGCCTCAGCCTGGATCTCGTCGCGGGTACCGGTGGTCGGCAGACGACGGGGCAGGAAGCCACCCTTCGCACCGACTGGCACGATGACCGAGTTCTTCACCTGCTGGGCTTTCACCAGGCCCAGCACCTCGGTACGGAAGTCTTCTTCACGATCGGACCAGCGCAAACCGCCGCGGGCGACATTGCCAAAGCGCAGGTGGACGCCTTCGACACGGGGCGAGTAGACGAAGATTTCGAACTTCGGCACCGGCTTGGGCAACTCAGGAATCAGACGCGGATTGAACTTGAAGCTGAAGTAGCTCTTGCTCTGGCCGTTGGCGTCGGTCTGGTAGAAGTTGGTACGCATGGTCGCCTTGATCAGATCAAGGTAGCGACGCAGGATGCGGTCTTCGTTGAGTACCTGAACCTCGTCCAGCGCCGACAGAATCGCCTGCTCCAGACGCTGTTGCATGTCGTCCAGATCACCGCCGGACAGCTTGCGCGCCAGATAGAAGCGGGTCTTGAACAAGCGGGTCAGTTCACGGGCGATGTCGGCGTGGTTGTTCAGGGTGCTGGCGATGTAGCCCAGATCGAAGCCCAGACGGATCTGTTTCAGGTAACGCGCATAGGCACGCAGCAACGCGACATCACGCCACGGCAGACCGGCAGTCAGGACCAGACGGTTGAACGCATCGTTTTCGGCCTCGCCACGCACGATGTGGACGAAAGCGTCCTGCAGGGTGTCGTTGAGCTGTTGCAGGTCGAGTTTCAGGCCTTCGCCGTAAGTGAAGGCGAAATCGTGAATCCAGAACTCGCGGCCATTGGTATGACGCAGGCGATACGGGAACTCACCCAGAACACGCAGACCGAGGTTTTCCAGGATCGGCAGCACGTCGGACAGCGCCAGGGGCGTATCGGCGTGATACAGCTTGCAGTGCAGCTGCGCCTTGTCGCCGGACAGCGGCTGATAAAAGCTCATGACCAGCGGATTGGCTTCGGACAGGCTCAGCACGTGTTGCATGTCGACCACAGCCGAGTGTGCAGCGAAACGCTCGCGGTAACCGGCCGGGAAGCCTTTCGGGAAATCGGCCAACACATTTGTGCCCTGGGCCTCGCCGAAGCTTTCGACGACCAGACTGGCGTAATCGTCTTTCCATGAACGGCAGGCCTGGATGACTTCGTTTTCCAGTTGCTGCGGGTCGATGTCGAGATTGACTTTCGGATCCACGCGCAGGATGAGCTGCACACGGGCCAGCACCGACTCGGAGAAGAAGGTCCAGAACTCGCAGTCGCTGGCCTTCAGGCGCTCCATCAGCACTTGCTGGATCTTCTGGCGGACTTCGGTGGAGTAGACGTCGCGCGGCACGTAGGCCAGGCAGTAGCAGAAACGGCCGTACGGGTCCTTGCGCAGAAACACGCGAATCTTGTTGCGCTCCTGGATCTGCACGATGGACATGACGGTGGTGAACAGCTCGTCCACGGGGGTCTGGAACAGGTCGTCGCGGGGCAGGACCTCAACGACTTGCGCCAGTTCCTTGCCCAGGTGCGCCTTGGCGTCGAAACCGGATCGGCGCTCGACTTCGGCCACCTTGCGGCGGATGTACGGAATCGCCCGCACGCTTTCGCCATACACCGAAGAGGTGTACAGGCCCATGAAGCGGGATTCCTTGATGACTTTGCCGCTGGCATCGATCTGGCGGATCGACACGTAGTCCGGGTACGCCGGTCGGTGCACGCGACTCGGGTGTGCGGCCTTGGCGAACGATAACAGGGTCGGCTCCTGCAGGTAATTCACTGCATAGCCTTCGATGTGCAGGTCTTCGGCGGAAAGTCCTGCACGCAGCAATTTGGTCAGGCCCAGGAATGAAGACTGATCGTAGTTCAGCTGGCCGCCATCAGCGCCAGCATCGACGGTGAACTCTTCGTAGCCCAAGAAGGTGAAGTGGTTGTCCACCAGCCATTCGAGGAAGACCTTGACCTCGGCCTTTTCGTCCGGATCGACGTCGTATTCGACAGCGTCGACACCCGCCAGCAGCTCATGCAGCTTGGCCTTCATCGGTTCGAAGTCTTCAACCGCGACACGCACTTCACCCAACACCTGTTCCAGCTCACGAGCCAGCACGTTCAGCTCGGCAGCATTGGCACAGCGGTCGATTTCCAGATACATCAGCGATTCTTGCAGCACGCCCTCGTCGCTGGCGCCTTTTGGCAGCAGCTCGACCAGCTGGCCTTTCTCGTCGCGACGCACACTCAATACGGTGGTTTGCAGAGTGTGAATGCTGTAACCGCGGCGGTTCAGCTCGGTGCGAACCGAGTCCACCAGAAACGGCAGGTCGTGGTGCAGCACTTCAACGGCGGTATGGGTAGATTGCCAGCCATGACGCTCGTAATCAGGGTTGTAGACCCGCACCTGCGGCGCGCTGTGTTCGAAACGCTCGAGCAGGCGCCAGGCCGACAGGGTGCAACCGGCAAGATCGGAAAGCCTGCGCTGAGTCAGTTCATCGAGGGAAATGATGCCGAAGAATTGGTCGGCGAACAGCGCCACTTGTGGCAGTGCCTGTTCACTGATGTGCTGAGCCAGTGCCGCTCGCAGTTGGTGCTGAAAGTCGGACTTGCTGGCTGCGGTGAAGAACGCCATCTGTGGTACTCCGCTTGGCTTGGCTTTTATATAGGAGAGATGCGTGTTTCGGGGTCGTGCTGCATGTGTGTGTGCCACGTTTGCGTCTGTTCGATGATAGTCGGCAGATCGTGAAAGGACGCAGGACGTTCACACATGCCCTTGTAGTAACGCTCGTCGTGTGTGCGTCGTCACATTCGCGTGACCCGGATGACGAGCGGTGAGGCGTCTGCCCAGGCAGGCTCGGCTTCACGTCCGTTCATCTGCTGCGCAGCTTAACGACAGCAGCCATGGGCCTGCTTGCGATGCTGCGACATATTCGGACATCGGCTTGTAGCCGAATGTTTCCCGGAGTCTGGATATGGCGTTTGGACAGTGATGTGGCGGCGGGATCGAAAGCCAGGACAGTGGTAGTGAGCTTGCTCACGAAAGGGCCAGTACATCGACAGCAGATGCGGGGGTCTGGAAGTCCGCCTTCGTGAGCAAGCTCACGCCCACGGAGGTGCGTGTCCGGCAGTAGGGTTTGTGCAGTGCTGGCACGGTATGGCTCGTGAGGCAGGCAAAATTTTCCCAGGACTGGCAAAATCCGACCCTGCCCCGAGCCACGCCACCAAGGAATTGCGCCATGCACATGACCACCGACAGCTTCATCTACAACCCCTGTGACGAGGAAGAAGATGACATGGCGCTGGCGTGTTGCCACGCCAGCAACGGCGATCTGTTCTTGCTGGCGCGCTTCCCGGACGAGGACGAAGTCGACATCACCTTCCGCGACGACACCATTCATGTCGACGGCAACCTGAAAGTGACCCTCTCTGCGACGCGCCTGCTCGTGGAAATCTGCGCCGCCGATGCCAAGCCGTTCCGCGGCGACACCACTTACGAAATCAGCCACAGCACAGCAGCCAGTGAACTGGCAGAGCTGGACGCGACCCTGCGCATCATCCTCAAGGATGTCGGGACGTACGTCAGCGAGATCGGCTGACGACGACGCTTTGCAAGGTGACAGTAGGCTTGCAGGCGGTGGCGTTAATGAGATCGCTGCCGCCGACAAGCCTGACTGCAGCAGCTGCGCCCCATGTAACAGTCGGAAAATCCACAACTTGTCAGCCAATTCTGGTTTTTTCCCGGCAAAGCCCGCCAAACGCTGGAAAAAACCCCTTGCCCCGTTAGTCGCCGCCCCTCGGATGCATTAAAGTAACGCCCCCAGCTTCAGCGCCGTTTTGGCGCCGCGCCTACCCTGCCAGGAAACCGTCATCGATGGAACATCGTGAAGCGTTGATCGCGCTGCGAACCTTTCTTTCAACACAGATTCTCGGGCAGGAGAAACTGGTCGAGCGCCTGCTGATCGCACTGCTTGCCGACGGCCACATGCTGGTCGAAGGCGCGCCGGGCCTGGCCAAGACCAAGGCGATCAAGGAACTGGCCGAAGGCATTGAAGCGCAATTCCACCGCATTCAGTTCACTCCCGACCTCTTGCCCGCCGACATCACCGGCACCGAGATCTATCGGCCTGAAACCGGCAGTTTCGTGTTCCAACAGGGTCCGATCTTCCACAATCTGGTGCTGGCGGACGAAATCAACCGCGCCCCGGCCAAAGTGCAATCGGCGTTGTTGGAGGCCATGGCCGAGCGCCAGGTCAGCGTGGGGCGCAGCACTTACGATCTGTCGCCGCTGTTTCTGGTGATGGCGACGCAGAACCCCATCGAACAGGAAGGCACCTATCCGCTGCCGGAGGCCCAGCTCGACCGCTTCCTGATGCACGTAAAAATCGGCTTTCCAGACGCCAACGTCGAACGCAAGATCCTGCAACAGGCCCGTGGCGAAGCGCTGAATGGCGAAACCAAGCCCGAACGGCGCGTCACCCAGCAGGCCATTTTTGCCGCGCGCAAGGAAATCCTCGGGCTGTACATGGCCGACGCCGTGGAGGAATACCTGGTGCAACTGGTGATGGCCACCCGCACCCCGGCCAAGTTCGACGCCGAGTTGGCCGAGTGGATCGGCTACGGCGCCAGCCCACGGGGTTCGATTTCCCTGGACCGCTGCGCCCGCGCCCATGCCTGGCTGGCCGGCCGTGACTTCGTCAGCCCCGAAGACATTCAGGCCATGGTCTTCGACGTGCTGCGTCATCGCATCATTCTGTCGTTCGAAGCCGAGGCCGCGGGCATCGATCAGGACCGCGTGATCCAGCGCATTCTCGACGTCGTTGCCGTCGCCTGACCCCATGCAACCCTATCTGATTTCCCAACCGGGCATCCGTATCAGCCTTACCGAGCTGATCGAGATGCGCCATCGCGTGCGGGAAGTGCAGCTGTTTTCCTCCCCCGGTCGGCGCAGCCCGCTGATCGGCCTGCACCACTCCAAGCTGCGCGGTCGTGGTGTGGACTTCGATCAGGTGCGGGTCTATCAGGCTGGCGACGATGTGCGCACCATCGACTGGCGTGTCACCGCGCGGACCCAGGAGCCGCACACCAAACTGTTTCATGAAGAGCGCGAACGGCCGATTTTCATCATGGTCGAGCAAAGCCGCCGCCTGTTCTTCGGCTCGGGCCTGATGTTCAAGTCGGTGCTGGCCGCGCAGGCCGCAGCCCTTGTCGGCTGGGCAGCCCTGGGACACAACGACCGGGTCGGCGGGCTGGTGTTCGGTGACAACGAGCACTACGAAATCAAGCCACGACGCAGCAAACAGAGCCTGTTGCAATTGCTCAACCGCCTCGTGCGGGTCAATCAGTCGCTGCACAGCGAAGCCGTGGCCGATCGCGACACCTTTGGCGTGGCCCTGCGCCGCGCCCGAGAAGTGCTGCGCCCGGGCAGCCTGGTGTTCATCCTCTGCGACGAGCGCGCCCTTTCCGACTCCGCCGAGCAGCAGTTGGCCCTGCTTTCGCGTCATTGCGACTTGTTGCTGCTGCCGCTATCCGATCCGCTGGATCACGCGCTGCCTGCGGCGGGGTTGCTCAGATTCAATGATCGCGGCGCGCAGCTGGAACTGGACACCCTGAACCCCGATCTGCGCCAGACTTACCGCGCCCAGGGCCAAGCGCGTCAGGCGCGCTGGGAGTTGCTGGCCAAGAAGCTGCGCGTGCTGATGATACCGCTGAGCACCCAACAGGAAATGGTCGAGCAACTGCGCGACTACCTGAACGCGCAGCAACCGGTGAAACACAAATGAGCCTGCTGGATCAGCTGCAGCCGATGATCCTGCCCGCGCCGATAAGCCTCTGGCCGCCCGCGCCAGGCTGGTGGCTGCTGCTGGCGCTGCTGCCAGTGCTGGGTTACGGCCTGTGGCGCGCTCGGGTGCTGCTGCCCAGACGCGCGCCGGACGAAGCGACGGAGCTGCCGCTGGACCCGCTGCGTCAGTCGGCGCTGATCGAACTGGCGCAGCTGCCCAAACCCTACGACGGCGCCCCGGCCGGTGCCTGGCTGCAACAGATCAACGGCCTGCTCAAACGCCTGTGCCGTAACGACTACCCCTACAGCCAGAGCCACACCCTCAACGGCCGCAAATGGCTGGCGTTTCTCGACAACCGCTGCCCGGCGGCCGGCCTCACGCGTTGGATGATCCTTGTCGAAGGCGCCTACAAACCCGAATGCAAACTCGACGACAAGGCCATCAATGGTCTGACGCAGTCGGTCGAAACCTGGATTCGCAAACATGTTTGAGCTCGCCTGGCCGTGGGTCTTCGCGTTGCTGCCACTGCCTTGGCTGCTGCGCTTCGTGCTGCCGGTGGCCGACAGTGGCGAGGCCGCGCTCAAGGTCAGCTTCCTCAACGAACTGGAAGGTCTGGCCGGTCGTCGCGCCCGCGCGCACCTGCCTGGCTGGCGTCGGCAACTGCCGTTCGTGGTGTTGTGGCTGTTGCTGCTGGTGGCGGCGGCCCGCCCGCAATGGCTCGGTGAGCCCTTGCCGGTCGCCGCCAGCGGGCGGGATCTGCTGGTGGCCGTGGACGTTTCCGGGTCGATGGATTACCCGGACATGGTCTGGCAAAGCGATGAAGTGAGCCGCTTGACCCTGGTCAAACAGCTGCTCGGCGATTTTCTCGAACACCGCAAGGGCGATCGTGTCGGCCTGATTCTCTTCGGCAGCCAAGCCTACATGCAGGCACCGCTGACCTTCGACCGCAGGACCGTACGCGTCTGGCTGGATGAAGCGCGGATCGGCATTGCCGGTAAAAATACGGCCATCGGCGATGCCATCGGCCTTGCGCTCAAGCGGCTGCGGCTGCGCCCAGCACAGAGTCGGGTGTTGATTCTGGTGACCGACGGCGCCAACAACGCCGGCCAGATCGACCCTGCCACTGCCGCACGACTCGCGGCGGGCGAAGGCGTGAAGATCTATCCGATCGGCATCGGCGCTGACCCGGACAAGGGCGCTACCAGCATTCTGGGCCTGAACCCGAGCCTGGATCTGGACGAGCCTGCGCTGCGGGAAATCGCCGACATCACCGGCGGCCAATACTTCCGCGCCCGCGACGGTGCGCAGCTGGAAAAGATCGGCAAGGCCCTCGACACCCTTGAACCGGTAACCCAGCAGCCGACCCAGGCCCGCCCTGTCCTGGCGCTCTATCACTGGCCGCTGGCGCTGGCGTTGCTGCTGAGCGTGCTGCTGGTGATTCATGAGCGCTGGCCGCACAACCCGCTATATCGCTTTCTCGCTCGCCAGCCTGCGTTGCATCAAGGGCCGCAATGGCGTCAGTGGTTCAAGCGTTTGCGGAGGCCTCGATGAACTCGTCGCTATTCGCATGGCCCCACTGGTTGCGCCCCTGGTGGCTGCTGCTTGTGCCATTGCTCGGCTGGTTGATCTGGCGCCTTTGGAATCGGCAGAAACGCGTCGGTCGCTGGCAGATGATTCTGCCGGGTGCCTTCCATTCCGTATTGCTCAGCGGCGGCAGTGGCCGGGAAAGCAAGTTGCCTTGGATCGCCCTGAGCTTCGGCTGGCTGTTGGCACTGCTCGCGTTGCTCGGCCCGAGCTGGCAACGCGTCGAACAGACCCGTCAGAAACCGGTGGACCCGCTGGTGGTGCTGCTTGAACTGACCCCGGAAATGCTCGCCGCCGACAGCCCGCCGTCACGGCTGGAGCAGGCACGGCGCAAGCTGCTGGACCTGTTGCAGGCGCGTGGCGACTCGCAGACCGCGATCATCGTCTATGCCGGCAGCGCCCACACGCTGGTGCCCTTGTCCGATGATCTGGGCACCAGCAAGAACCTGCTGGATGCGATCAAGCCTTCGATCATGCCGGAGGCCGGCCAGCGCGCCGATCTGGCGGTGCGCAAGGCCCGCGATCTGCTCAAACAGAGCGACCTGGGCCTTGGGCGTCTGCTGTGGATCGGCTCTTCGCTGACCGACGCCGAGCGCCAGGGGATTCGCCAGGCCATGACCGACCACCCGCCGCAGCTGTTGATGCTCGGAGTCGGCACGGCCGAGGGCGCACCCGTGGCGCAGGAAAAAGGCGGCTTCCTGAAGGACGCCCAGGGGGGCATTCTGGTGCCGCGTCTGGACAGCGCCAGCCTCAAGGATTTCGCAGAGGAACTCGGCGGCCATTTCACCCAATTGCGCCTGGCCGACGATGACCTGCATGAACTGGGTCTGCTAGACAGCCCGCGAGACCTGCGCAGTGAAGGCCAAACCGTGCAGCTCGACAGTTGGGCCGATCAAGGTTACTGGTTGCTGTTGCCGCTTCTGTTACTGGCCGCCTGTGCCGGTCGTCGCGGCTGGCTGTTGTGCCTGCCGCTGCTGATGCTGGTGCCCCAACACAGCTACGCCTTCGAGTTCAAGGACCTGTTCCAACGTCCCGATCAGCAAGGCCAGCACCTGCTTGCGCACCATCGCCCCGCCGAAGCCGCGCAGCACTTCGAGGACATCCAGTGGCAAGGCATCGCGCTCTATGAAGCAGGTGATTATGCCGGCGCCGCTCAGCGTTTCGCCCAGGGCGACAGTGCCGCCGATCATTACAATCGCGGTAATGCGCTGGCCAGAAGCGGTGAGTTGGAAGCGGCCATCGATGCCTATGAGCAGGCCCTGGAGCGCCAACCCGACTTCCCCGCCGCCGCGGCGAACAAGGCGCTGATCGAGCAAATGCAGGAACAGAACAAACAGGCCGCAGCCGAAGACGCCAGCGAAGGCAAGACCGAAGGCGACAACGACACGGGCAAACCTCAGAGCGGCAGTGCCGAACAGCACCCGTCGGGCCAGCAGCCGTCGGCACAGGGCGACGAGGAAAACAGCAACACCCATTCGCAGTCGATGTCGGGGGCCAGCGACGCCCATGGCCCGTCGCCGGATGAAGATGAAGCCACCCGCGCACCAAGGCGCCCCGCCGACAGTCAGATCAACGGCGAACAACGTCAGGCGCTCGAACAATGGTTGCGTCAGATCCCGGACGAGCCCGGCGAGCTGCTGCGACGCAAATTCTGGTACGAACAACAGCAGCATCAGGAAAAAGCCCGATGAGTCGTGTGCACACTGTGGTAATTGCGTGGCTGCTGTGCCTGTTCGCCCTGGCGGCGCAGGCCGACTCGTCCAGTTCGACGTTGCAGGCCAGCGTCGACCGCACCCGCGTGAACACCGGAGAAACCATCGAGCTGACCCTGGAATCCGACGACGCGACCCTGTTCGGCAAGCCGGACATGAGTGCCCTGGATGCGGATTTCGAAGTCCGCGACACCCGCCAGCTCAACAGCTTGACCACCCTTGAGGGCAACGTCCACGCCACCACTCGCTGGCTGATCACCCTGATGCCGCGCCACAGTGGTTCGATCGAGATTCCGTCGCTGAAACTGGGCGATCTGATCAGCCAGCCAATTGCCCTGCAGGTGGTGGAAGTCGAGCCGTCCGCGCAGTCTCAGGAACAGAAACTGGCGCCTGTGTTCATGGAGGCCAGCCTGGATCAGGACACCGTATACGTGCAGGCCCAGGCGGTTTTGACCGTTCGCATCTACCATTCGGTATCGTTGTTCGATGACAGCAACCTGACGCCGCTGCAAGTGCCGGATGCGCGCATCGAGAGGCTCGGCGACACCCGCACCTATGAAAAGCAGATCAACGGCATCCGGCATGGCGTGATCGAGATGCGTTATGCGCTGTATCCGCAGCAGAGCGGCGACATGACCATCCCGGCGCAGGAGTTCAGCGCGACGATGGTGCAGGACATCCCGCAAGTCAGCCAGGTCGCCGCCACCAATCAACCCGCGGTGGCCACCAGCCCGAAACCGGGCAAGCTGATGCGCGTGATGTCCGATCCCCTGCCCCTCAACGTCAAACCGCAACCGGCGAATTACCCGGCCAACACCCCGTGGCTGCCGGCGCGCAGCATCAGCCTGAGCGAAAACTGGAGCCCGGACCCGACCCATACGCAGCTCGGCGATTCGCTGACCCGCACTCTCGTCGTCAAGGCCGAGGGCCTGTCCAGTGCCCAACTGCCGCCACTGCCCGCGACCGAAGTCAGTGCGCTGCGACGCTATCCCGACCAGCCTCAGTTGAGCAATCAGGCCAATGAGCGCGGGCTGGTGGGCAGCCGCGAAGAACGCGAAGCCCTGGTGCCCAATCGTCCGGGCGCCATCGAGATTCCCGCTGTGGATCTGGTGTGGTGGAACACGCTGGAAGATCATTTGGAGCACAGCGCCCTGCCCGCCCGAACCTTGCAGGTGAGCATCAACCCGGCGCTGTCCGTGGACATGCCGGTGAGTGACGACTCGGGCCTGACGGTGCTCGGTCCGCCTGTGTGGCCCTGGCAATTGAGTACGGTGCTGCTGAGTTTCACCACGCTGCTGGGCTTCGGTCTATGGTGGCGTGCCCGCTGGCAACCGGCTCTGACCCGCGTGGCACAGGCCGGGCCAAGCCCGCGCACCGTGCTCGACGACCTGAAACGTGCCAGTCTTGCCAACGACCCTCACGCCACCCGTCAGGCACTGGATGCCTGGGCCCGTCAGCAACCGGAAACCCTGGCCGACATGGCTGCGCGCTTCGTGCCGCTGTCCGATGCCCTCGATGGCCTGAACGGCGCGCTGTACAGCGAAACCGGCAAGTTGTGGCTGGGCGAAGATTTATGGAAGGCAGTCAGGGCACTGCCCGCCGTTGAAAAACCCGTAGACCCGAATGGCGCGGACAGCCTGCCGCCGCTTTATCCGAAGTGAACCGGACTCCTGCGCGGCGACTGTATGCGCAGCCTGCCGGGAGCCATTGGCGCCCCGATGACTCGTGGGGAGTGAGCTTGCTGAAGAGGCCCGGGAGGACGCTACATATTCAGCGTCTGAAACTCAGTCTTGGTGAGCAAGCTCATTCCCACAGTGGTCCTAGGTGACTTGCCATGTAAGACCGCCCATTCGGCCATACACCTATTCAGAACCAAGGTATCCCAATGCGTCTGTTCCACACCTCCGACTGGCATCTGGGCCAGAACCTCCATGGCCAGGAGCGGGACTTCGAACACGAGAGTTTTCTCAAATGGCTGCTGGCCCGCCTGGCCGAGCGCAAACCCGATGTGCTGCTGATCGCCGGCGACATCTTCGACACCGTCAACCCGTCGGTCAAAGCCCAGGAACAGCTGTACGACTTCATCGTCAGCGCCCACGATCAAAGCCCGCAACTGACCATCGTCATGATCGCCGGCAACCATGATTCCGGCTCGCGCATCGAACTGCCTGCGCCGCTGATGCGCCGTCTGCGCACCCATGCCCTGGGCCGCGTGTTGTGGCTGGACGACGGCGTGCTCGACGTCGAGCGCCTGTTGCTGCCGCTGACCAACGCCAAAGGCAAGGTGCTCGGCTGGTGCCTGGCGCTGCCGTTCCTGCGCCCTGCCGAAGTCACCGGCCTGACCCTGGGCGACAACTACCTGCGCGGGATCGGCCAGGTTCACGAGATGCTCATTGCCGCGGCCAATCAGAAGCGCAAGAAAGGCCAGCCGCTGATCGCCATCAGCCACGCGCACATGGCCGGCGGCTCGGTTTCCGAGGACTCCGAGCGCAGCCTGATCATTGGCAATGCCGAAGCGCTGCCGGCCAGCCTGTTCGGCCAGACCATCACTTACGTTGCCCTCGGCCACCTGCACAAGCCGCAGAAGGTCAATGGCGAAGAACGGATTCGCTACAGCGGCTCGCCGATCCCGTTGTCGTTTTCGGAAATCGGCTACCAACATCAGATCCTCGAAATCGATTGCGAAGGCGACAAACTGGTCAGCGTCAAACCACTGTTGATCCCTCGCGCTGTCAATCTGCAACGGATCGGCCCGGCGCCGTTTGTGGAGCTGTTACTGCAACTCAAGGACCTGCCGGACATCGATCTGCTGGCCGATGTCGACCGCCAGCCCTGGCTGGAAGTCCGGGTGCGTCTGGACGAGCCGCAGCCGGACCTGCGCAACCAGATTGAAGCCGCGCTGGAAGGCAAGGCCGTGCGTCTGGTGCGTATTGCCGCGGAATACGCAGGCAAAGGCAGCCGCGATGACGAAGATGATCGCGACCTGATCGAGCTGGATCAACTCAGCCCGCAGGAACTGTTCAGCCGCGCCTGGCTCGACAACTACGGCACGGAGGTCGACGAGCAAACGATGCAGGACTTCGCGAGCCTCTTGCAGGACGTGCAACTGGAGGGCGAACAGCCATGAAGATTCTCGCCATTCGCCTGAAAAACCTTGCCTCCCTGGCAGGTCCCTTCGAGCTGGATTTCACCGCAGAACCCCTGGCCAGTGCTGGATTGTTCGCGATCACCGGCCCCACCGGCGCGGGTAAGAGCACGCTGCTCGATGCCTTGTGCCTTGCGCTGTTCGGCGCGATCCCCAGGCTGAATAACATCGGCCAGTCCAGAGTCCCGGAGGTCGATGGCGATATCAGCACCAATGACCCGCGCAACCTGCTGCGTCGCGGCACCGGCAGCGGCTATGCCGAAGTGGACTTCGTCGGCATTGACAAGCGCCGTTATCGTGCTCGCTGGGAAACCAACCGCGCCCGCGACAACGCCGCGAAAAAACTCCAGGCCAGCCGCCAGACGCTGACCGACCTGGACAGCGAGCAGATCCTCAGCACTCAGAACAAAGCCGAATACAAGACCCTGCTCGAAGCGCGACTGGGCCTGAATTTCGAACAGTTCACCCGCGCCGTGATGTTGGCCCAGAGCGAGTTCAGTGCGTTCCTCAAGGCCGACGACAAGGAACGCAGCGAGCTGCTGGAAAAGCTCACCGACACCGCGATCTACAGCCAGTTGGGTCGTCGCGCCTACAGCAAGAGCAAGGAAGCGGAAGAGGCGCTCAAAGCCCTCAACGCCCAGGCCGGTCACCTGACGCCTCTTGAGCCTGATCAGCGCGCCGAGCTCGAACAGCGCTTCGCCGACGCGCAGCAACAATTGAAGCTGGCACAGGCGCAATTGCGTCAACTGGAGATGAAACAGCAGTGGTTCAGTGAATTGAATCGTCTGCGCGACAGCCACCTGGCGGCCAGCGAACAGCTCGGCAGCGCGCAGCAGACCTGGGATCAGCAAGACACTGAACGTCGACAGCTGGGCCAGTTGGAACGCTTGGCGCCGCAGCGGCATCTGTTCGGCCAGCGCAACAAGCTCGACGGGCAACTGAAGCCGTTGGCTGCACGCATCGAGGAGCAGACTCAGCAACACACGCAGACCCAGGCCCGCTTGACCGATCTGGAAGGCCAGCTCGTCGCAGCGCAGAGCACTCTGCAGCAGGCGCAGGACAACCAGCAGAACGCCAGACCAGGGTTAAACGAGGCGTTCGAGCAACAGATCCAGCTCAATCACCTGAACAACGAAAGGCAGCAGGTCAGCGAACAGGCACGCATCGCCGAGCAAGCCAGCAACGAGGGTCAGGCTGCGCTCGATCAACTGGGTCAGCAGCAACGCCAGGTCGAAACACGCCTGCAATCGATCGCCGAACAACTGCAAAACAGCGCGGCGCTGGATGCCCTGAGCCAGTCGTGGACGGCCTATCGTCCGCGCCTGCAACAGGTGGTGCTGGTCAGTTCGCGACTGAACAAAGGTCGCGAAGAACTGCCAGATCTGGAACAGGCTTCGACCCGCGCCGAACAGGCCCTGAGCGAACGTCGCAGTGCGTTGCAGGCGCTGTATGACGACGCCGAGGTCAAGGCCGACGCGGTCAGTCAGGAAATCGAACGGCTCGGCCAGCTGTTGCAGGACAATCGTCAGCAGCACAGCGCCAGCGATTCACTGGAGCGCCTGTGGCAGCGGCATCAGGACGTCGCCAGTCGCTTGCAGGAGGTGCAGGCGCAGCAGCAACGGGCCACCGAACGCCGCGCGCAAAGCATCGCCATGGGGCTGCAACTCAAGGGCGAACACGAAGCTGCCGAACAAGCGCTGAAAGTGACGGTCCAGTTGCTGCAACGCCAGCGTCTGGCCCGCAGCGCCAGTGTCGAGCAATTGCGCGAACAACTGGTGGATCAGCAGCCATGCCCGGTGTGCGGCAGCGAGGAACATCCGTATCACCAGTCCGACGCCTTGCTCGAAGCACTCTCCGGACACGACGACGGTGAAGAAACCGCTGCGCGGCTGAAGGTCAGCCAACTGAGCGAGAAACTTGCCGAGCTGCGTGCCGAAGTCGCCGAGCTGAACAACCAGCTCAAGCAGTCCAAGCCGCAGCAGGACCAACTGGCCGAGCAGCTGCAAAAACTCACGCCGGATCTCGAAGCCCATGGGCTGTATCCGCGTTTGCTGGAACAGCCCGAGCACCTGCGCGGCGACTGGCTCAGCGAGCGGCTGCATCAGCTGGCCCAGGAAATCCTCAGCACCGAGCAACGCCAGACGCGCCTGCTGAAGGTACAGCGCGACGCCGAATCCTTGCAGCAACAGGTGCAGGACGCCCGTGAGGCGAGCCAGCAGGCGATGAAACTGCTGGACGATCAACAGCGCAATATCTCGCTGGACAACCAGGCGTTCGAGACCGCGCTGCAGGAATTCGAACCGCTGCTGCCCGCCGAGAGCCTGGCGCTATGGCGAGAATCGGCCACCGAAAGCTTCATGCAGCTGGACAACGACATCGCGCTGCGCGTCCAGCAACTCGATCAACAGAAAGACGAGCGGCAGGAACACAGCGAACGTGCGCTGAAAATCGAGCGCGAACAAATCGCCCAGCAGGGACGTCAACAGCAGCATCAACAGCTGCAACAACGCCTCGAAGGCAGCCAGCAAAAGCAGCTCGCGGTGCAACAGCGCTTGCGGGAAATCCTCGGCGAACACGACAGCGCCGAGCATTGGCAGCAACAGCTGGAGCAAGCTGTGGAGCAAGCGCGTCAGGCTCAGGCCAGCATTTCCGAGGCCTTGCAGAAGGCGCGCAGCGAGCTGATCAAACTGGCGACTGAGCTTGAGGGTGAGCGTCAGCGCTTGCGCGCGCTGCAACAGGAAGTGACCGATCTGGATCGACAGATCAGCCAGTGGCGCAGCGAGCACAGCGAACTGGACGATGCCGCCCTCGACGCGCTGCTTGGCCTGAGTGATGACAGCGTCAACCAATTGCGTCAGCGCCTGCAACACAGTGAAAAAGCCCTCGAGCAGGCCAAAGTGCTGGTGCAGGAGCGCGAGGCCCAGCTGCAGCAACATCAAGCGCAACACAGCGATATCAGCGACGCCGAGCAACTGGCCACAGCATTGAGCGACACCCAGGCCCAGTCGGCGACCCACGACCAACTGTGCGCCGACCTGCGGGCGCAAATCAGCGAAGATCAGCGCCGCCGCGACGCCAACAGCGACCTGCAGGAACGCATCCAGATGGCCCATGGCCAATACCTGCGCTGGGCTCGACTGGCGACCCTGATCGGCTCGGCCGAAGGCGATAAATTCCGCAAGATCGCCCAGGCCTACAACCTCGATTTGCTGGTGCATCACGCCAACGCCCAACTCAAGCAACTGGTGCGCCGCTATCGCCTCAAGCGCGGCGGCAGCATGCTCGGCCTGCTGGTGATGGATACGGAAATGGGCGACGAACTGCGCTCGGTGCATTCGCTGTCCGGCGGCGAGACGTTCCTGGTGTCGCTGGCCCTGGCGCTGGGGCTGGCGTCCATGGCCTCGAGCACGCTGAAGATCGAGTCGCTGTTCATCGACGAAGGCTTCGGCAGCCTCGACCCTGAGTCGCTGCAACTGGCGATGGATGCGCTGGACGGCTTGCAGGCCCAAGGGCGCAAGGTCGGGGTGATTTCCCACGTGCAGGAAATGCACGAGCGGATTCCGGTGCAGATTCAGGTACGTCGTCAAGGCAATGGCCTCAGCACCCTGGAGGTCAACTGATGCCCGCTCTGCTCTACTCCTTCCGCCGCTGCCCCTACGCCATGCGCGCGCGTATGGCCGTGGCTTATTCCGGCGCACAGGTCGAAACGGTGGAAGTCAGCCTCAAGGCCAAGCCGCCGGAAATGCTTGAGTGTTCACCCAAAGGCACAGTGCCGGTTCTGGTGCTGGACGACCGAGTGCTGGAACAGAGTCTGGACATCATGCACTGGGCGCTGGAGCAGCATGACCCGGATGACTGGTCTCTGACCGCTGATCCCGATGGCCAGCGGCAGATCACCGAATTGATCGCGGAAAACGACAGTACGTTCAAGACCGATCTGGATCGCTACAAATATGCAGTGCGCTATCCCGAGTTCACGCAGCAGCAATATCGTGCCCGAGGAGAGGTGTTTCTGCGCAAGCTGGAGGCGCTGCTGAGCGAACGCGAGTGTTTGCTCGCTGATCACCTGACCCTGGCCGACACCGCCCTGGCGCCGTTCGTGCGGCAATTCTGCTTCGTTGACCCGGGCTGGTTCTGGCAAAGCCCGTATCCGAAATTGCGGGGATGGCTGAAGCGGTTTCTGGAATCGACGTTGTTCATGAACGCCATGGCAAAGCATTGACCACTTCTGCCGAAGATGCACGAGCGCTCTTTTCCGCGATTGATGTATCTGGGCTATGCGTCATCTGACACGACGCAATCGCGGGCAAGCGCGCTCCTGCAAAAGAATGAAGTGCAAAAAAATCCCCATCGCTTATTCAGCAGACGGGGATCAAGGGGAGGAAATTCAACGCTTTCGCGAGCAAGCTCGCCTACATTTGATACATGGCCTGACACGCAGTGGTCAGTGGGTCGTATCAACCTGTATACGGCGAAGTTGCTCGCGAAAGCGTTCTTTCAATCGGAGCGGTGACAGCAATTAAAACCTGGCGCTTACAAATCCATTCCCCGGTAGCGATAACGCATTGACCGCGCACTGCGTTAACGGGGAATGGATTTACGTCGAAAGTTCTATTCATTGCTGGGTCTTGTGATCCAGAGCTGCGTAGAAGTTGGCGCTTTGTTGCAGGTATTTCGGGGTGTAGCTCTGGGTCGAGCTGATTTTTCTGTCTGTGGCTTCGCCACTGGCACTGGCTGGCAATGCAACGGTGGCGGAGATGGCAGACGCGGCGATGATGGAGAAGATATTGAAGTTCATGATGCGTACCTCGGTGTTGTTTCGTTTCAAGTCTTGACCGTCGTGGCCGTGGAATGAAAGTTACGCCCGAGGAGCTTTCAGAAAAAATCTTTTCTACCACTAGCCCTTATCAATTCAATTAATAGATGGCCTCAGCCCTTATAATTCAAGGGCTGCAGCCTGCGTCAATGTGTCACTTGTGACGTTTCAAAAACCGAGAAAGCGGAAATCCGAAGGGGAATCGAAGTCGACTTTCTGCACGGTGTCACCCAGCATCCCGGTTTTCGGGTCGACTCGGACGGTAACAATCTGGTTGCTTTTCTGGTTGGCGATCAGCACGAAATGGCCGCTTGGGTCAAAGTTGAATTCCCGTGGCTCCTTGCCTTCAACCGAGCGACGCTGGATTTCCTTCAGCTGACCGTTGGACGAATTGATGCTGAACACCAAAAGCTCGTTGGCATCGCCACGATTGGCGACGTAGAGGAACTTGCCGTCCGGCGAAGTATGCAGGCCGCCGCCAGCGCGGTATTGCTGACCGTCTTTATTGGCCAGGTCCACCAACTGCGTGCGCTTGAACACGCCGTCGTGGTAGTCGAACGCGGCGACTTGACCGCCCATTTCCAGGGTCAGCCAGGCGTGTTTGCCATCCTTGCTGAACAGCAAGTGACGCGGACCACTGCCCGGCGGCAGCTCCACAAATGGCGTTTTGGCCGGTTGCAGAGGCTGGGTTTTCTTGTCGTCGTAGTTGAACACGAAGATTTTGTCGGCGCCCAGGTCCATAGCGATCAGGTACTTGCCATCGGGGGTCGGCACAGCGGAATGAACGTGGGACGAGGCCTGACGTTCAGGATTGACCTTGCTGGCTTCGTGGGTGGCGGTCTGAACGACGGGGGAAAGCTTGCCGTCCTTGCCGACGGGCACCACGGCCAGCACGCCGCCTGGATCGGGGTGCACGGCGTAATTGGCGACGAACAGGAAACGCCCGTCCAGGCTCAGATTGGAGTGGGTCGGCTCCTCGCCTTTGCTGTCGATCTGGTTGATGAATGACACGACGTGGGTCTTGGGATCGATGGCAAAGCTGCTGACCTTGCCGACCACGTCGGTTTGGCCGGGGCCGTTTTCGTTGACCGCGAACAGATGGCGCTGGTCTTTGGAGAGCGTCAGCCAAGAGGGGTTTTCGCTTTTGATGACCTGTCGAGGCTTGGCTTCGAGCTGGCCGGTCTGGGTATTGAAGCCATAACGGTAAATGCCTTCGCTGGCGCCAGCGGTGTAGGCACCCACCAGTACGTCGTAGTCGGTCATGGGTTTGGCCTGAACGGAAAGGGCGGTAAGGCTGCTGGCGAGGACCAGCCATGGCAAGAGTCTGGGAGTCATTGGGGTGATCTCTTTTTGGAGTTGTTGGTGCGCTGTTTACGCGAGAATCAGGTCTATGACAGCGGTTTGCGGGGAGTAGTTGCCTGGTTGATTGATGATGCGCACCGTCGTGCATGGCCAAGGTTTGCCGC
>NZ_NKHL01000121.1:229588-382450 GCF_002934685.1 Pseudomonas bohemica | reverse complement strand
ATCGTCTTCTTCAATGAATCAAGCAATTCGTGTGGGAACTTGTGAAGAAGCTGAGTCTTCGATTAAGGAGGTGATCCAGCCGCAGGTTCCCCTACGGCTACCTTGTTACGACTTCACCCCAGTCATGAATCACACCGTGGTAACCGTCCTCCCGAAGGTTAGACTAGCTACTTCTGGTGCAACCCACTCCCATGGTGTGACGGGCGGTGTGTACAAGGCCCGGGAACGTATTCACCGCGACATTCTGATTCGCGATTACTAGCGATTCCGACTTCACGCAGTCGAGTTGCAGACTGCGATCCGGACTACGATCGGTTTTGTGGGATTAGCTCCACCTCGCGGCTTGGCAACCCTCTGTACCGACCATTGTAGCACGTGTGTAGCCCAGGCCGTAAGGGCCATGATGACTTGACGTCATCCCCACCTTCCTCCGGTTTGTCACCGGCAGTCTCCTTAGAGTGCCCACCTTAACGTGCTGGTAACTAAGGACAAGGGTTGCGCTCGTTACGGGACTTAACCCAACATCTCACGACACGAGCTGACGACAGCCATGCAGCACCTGTCTCAGTGTTCCCGAAGGCACCCAACCATCTCTGGTCGGTTCACTGGATGTCAAGGCCTGGTAAGGTTCTTCGCGTTGCTTCGAATTAAACCACATGCTCCACCGCTTGTGCGGGCCCCCGTCAATTCATTTGAGTTTTAACCTTGCGGCCGTACTCCCCAGGCGGTCAACTTAATGCGTTAGCTGCGCCACTAAAATCTCAAGGATTCCAACGGCTAGTTGACATCGTTTACGGCGTGGACTACCAGGGTATCTAATCCTGTTTGCTCCCCACGCTTTCGCACCTCAGTGTCAGTATGAGCCCAGGTGGTCGCCTTCGCCACTGGTGTTCCTTCCTATATCTACGCATTTCACCGCTACACAGGAAATTCCACCACCCTCTGCCCTACTCTAGCCTGCCAGTTTTGGATGCAGTTCCCAGGTTGAGCCCGGGGATTTCACATCCAACTTAACAAACCACCTACGCGCGCTTTACGCCCAGTAATTCCGATTAACGCTTGCACCCTCTGTATTACCGCGGCTGCTGGCACAGAGTTAGCCGGTGCTTATTCTGTCGGTAACGTCAAAACACCAACGTATTAGGTTAATGCCCTTCCTCCCAACTTAAAGTGCTTTACAATCCGAAGACCTTCTTCACACACGCGGCATGGCTGGATCAGGCTTTCGCCCATTGTCCAATATTCCCCACTGCTGCCTCCCGTAGGAGTCTGGACCGTGTCTCAGTTCCAGTGTGACTGATCATCCTCTCAGACCAGTTACGGATCGTCGCCTTGGTGAGCCATTACCTCACCAACTAGCTAATCCGACCTAGGCTCATCTGATAGCGCAAGGCCCGAAGGTCCCCTGCTTTCTCCCGTAGGACGTATGCGGTATTAGCGTCCCTTTCGAGACGTTGTCCCCCACTACCAGGCAGATTCCTAGGCATTACTCACCCGTCCGCCGCTGAATCAGGGAGCAAGCTCCCTTCATCCGCTCGACTTGCATGTGTTAGGCCTGCCGCCAGCGTTCAATCTGAGCCATGATCAAACTCTTCAGTTCAATACTGCAATTAGGTTTTGAGAAAACCTTATAAACTTGGCTCAGCAATCGTTGGTTAAACCATGATTTCTCGTGGAGTAATTGGCGATGCTGATAATCTTGCGACTTCAGTCTTACCGCACAAGCACCCACACGAATTGCTTGATTCAGTTGTTAAAGAGCGGTGGTCAAGACCTTTCGTCTCAACCGAGGCGCGCATTCTACAGCGTCCTCTGTATCTGTCAAGCGGTTATTTTCAGAAGCTTTCAAAGTTTCCTTTGCAACTTCAACCACTTGCGCCTCGTTCGACTTGCCGTCTCACGTCAGCGGGAGGCGAATTCTACAGCGTTACAACCTGCTGTCAACCCCTTCCTCATCGCTGTCGATTCAAGCCGCTGAACCGAGGCGCTTCCTCGCCGCTTACTTCGTCCAACCATTTGATTATCAAGGAGTTTTCCGTTTCGTCTGCGCCGGAAGTGGGGCGAATTATAGAGAGATTCAGAGGGGCGTCAACACTTAATTCGAAGTTTCCATCAAAAAACTAAAAATTTAGGAAAATCAGCCATTTCCTTCTGTTTATATAGCGAGCACAAACGCCGCCCTATATATGGCCGAACTAAAGAACGCCGCTCTCGCGCAGAGCCATGACTGCTTCATCCGACAATCCCAGAACACCCGTCAACACCTCCAGCGTATGCTCACCCAGCAATGGCGGTGCGCGGCGATACTCCACAGGTGTTCCGGACAGCCGAATCGGGCTTGCCACTTGAGGCACTGTCCCACCCAGCGCGTGCGGCAGGTCGAGTCTCAGGCCGCGCGCCTGGACTTGAGGATCGGCAAACACCTGCGCCACATCATTGATAGGGCCGCATGGAACGCCTGCACGCTCCAGCGCCGTCACCCACTCGGCGGTCGTCTTGAATACAGTGGCCTGCCGGATCAGCGGGATAAGCTCCGCCCTGTGGGCCACTCTCTGCTTGTTGGTCGCGAAACGCGCATCATCCGCCCACTGTGGCTGCCCCGCGACTTCGGCGAACTTGCTAAACTGGCTGTCGTTACCCACGGTGAGGATGAAGTCACCATCGGCTGTAGGAAAGTCCTGATAGGGCACGATGTTCGGGTGAGCATTACCCAAGCGCCGAGGCGGCGTTCCGGTTGTCAGGTAATTCATCGCCTGGTTCGCCAGACATGCGACCTGCACATCCAGCAACGCCATATCGATGTGCTGCCCAACGCCGCCCTGATCACGGTGAGCAAGTGCCGCCAGAATTGCGGACGTCGAATACAGCCCGGTAAGAATGTCGGTCAACGCCACACCGACTTTCACCGGGCCAGCACCTTCCTCGCCCTCGGGACGGCCGGTCAGACTCATCAGCCCGCCGAGCCCCTGGATCATGAAGTCATAACCCGCACGCTTGGCATAGGGGCCAGTTTGGCCGAAGCCGGTGATCGAGCAGTAGATAAGCCTCGGGTTTTCGGCCTGCAACGATTCGTAATCCAACCCGTAAGCCTTGAGCCCGCCGACCTTGAAGTTCTCGATGACGATATCGGACTTCGCTGCCAGCTCACGCACCAGTTTCTGACCTTCCGGACGGGTGAAGTCGATGGTGACCGACTGCTTGTTCCGATTGGCAGACAGGTAATAGGCAGCTTCAGAAGTGCTCTCCCCCCGAGGATTCTTCAAAAAAGGAGGTCCCCACGCGCGGGTGTCGTCGCCATTGCCCGGGCGCTCGATCTTGATCACGTCAGCGCCAAGGTCTGCAAGAATCTGCCCCGCCCATGGCCCGGCCAGCACCCGGGAAAGGTCCAGCACACGCAAATGCGATAGCGCGCCCATGGCAGGCTCCTTAATAGAACGCCTGAATGCCGGTCTGCGCGCGCCCCAGAATCAGCGCATGGACGTCGTGAGTCCCTTCATAGGTATTCACCACTTCCAGGTTGACCAGATGACGGGCAATCCCGAATTCGTCAGAGATTCCATTGCCACCGAGCATGTCACGGGCCATCCGCGCGATGTCCAGGGACTTGCCACAGGAGTTGCGCTTCATGATTGACGTGATTTCCACCGCCGCAGTGCCTTCATCCTTCATGCGTCCGAGACGCAGGCAGCCTTGCAGCGCCAGGGTGATTTCCGTCTGCATGTCGGCAAGCTTCTTCTGGATCAACTGATTGGCTGCCAACGGCCGCCCGAACTGCTGACGATCCAACGTGTATTGGCGGGCGGTGTGCCAGCAGAACTCGGCAGCCCCCAGCGCGCCCCAGGAGATGCCGTAGCGCGCGGAGTTCAGGCAGGTGAACGGACCTTTAAGGCCACGGACGTCCGGGAAGATGTTCTCTTCCGGCACAAAGACGTTATCCATCACGATCTCGCCGGTAATCGAGGCGCGCAGACCGACCTTACCGTGGATCGCTGGCGCGCTCAGGCCTTGCCAGCCTTTCTCCAGCACGAACCCGCGAATGTCGCCCGCATCGTCTTTGCCCCAGACAACGAATACGTCAGCGATCGGGCTGTTGGTGATCCACATCTTGCTGCCGGTCAGGCGATAACCGCCGTCGACCTTCCGGGCGCGCGTGATCATGGCGCCTGGATCAGAACCATGGTTAGGCTCGGTCAGGCCGAAGCAGCCGATCCATTCGCCAGACGCCAGCTTCGGCAGGTATTTCTGTTTTTGAGCTTCGGTGCCGAACTCGTTGATCGGTACCATCACCAGCGATGACTGCACACTCATCATGGAGCGGTAGCCGGAATCGATGCGCTCGACTTCACGAGCGATCAGGCCGTAGCAGACATAGTTCAGGCCGCTGCCGCCGTATTGCTCGGGAATGGTCGCGCCCAGCAGGCCGACTTCACCCATCTCGCGGAAGATCGCCGGATCGGTATGTTCATGACGGAAGGCTTCGAGGACGCGAGGGGCGAGTTTGTCCTGGGCGAACTGCTCGGCGCTGTCGCGAACCATGCGCTCCTCTTCAGTGAGCTGCTGATCCAGCAACAGCGGATCGATCCAGTTGAAGCTTGCCTTGGCACCCATGATCTTCTCCTCGCTAAACGGTGTCCCGGTCCGAGCCGGGGAAAGTCGTGGATTGATCCTAGGCGTGGATCAGCACCGGGACAAACGAGGATTTCGCATAGCCTTGTGCTAATTTCTCACTCCGAAACAGCACAAAAAGCCGTATTTCCGCCTGACGAGTGAGGTTCACGTACATGCGCCGCAAGATTCCCAGCACTGCCGCTCTGGTGAGCTTCGAAGCGGCTGCCCGTCACGGGAGCTTTACCAAGGCTGCTGAAGAGCTTTCCCTCACTCAAAGCGCCATTTGCCGACAGATTGGCAGCCTCGAGGAATTCCTCAATGTGGAGCTTTTCCGACGCTCACGCAGAGGCGTGAAGCTGACAGAAGCAGGACTTTCCTACAGCCGACGGGTCGCGACACAGCTAGACGCCGTAGAGCGAGACACCCTGTCCGTCATGGGTCATCAGGGCGCAAATGTGCTCGAGTTGGCCGTCGTCCCGACCTTCGGCACACAGTGGCTATTGCCTCGCCTCAAAGACTTCCAGCAGCACAACCCTGGCGTAACCATCAATCTGACCAACCGCACTCGGCCTTTTCTGTTCGCCGATACCGAATTCGACGCCGCCATCTACTTTGGTGATGCCGACTGGTCAGGTACGGAATCTCATCGACTGATGAGCGAAAACCCCATGCCGGTTTGTAGTCCCGTTTTGCTAGGCAACAAGACCCATCTCAGCGCTCGCGAATTGTCCGACATGCCGCTGCTTCAGCAAACAACAAGGCCTTACGCGTGGCGCCAGTGGTTCAACTCGACAGACATGAATGTCGCCCGCGACATGACGGGGCCGCGATACGAGCTATTCTCCATGCTCGCCCAAGCGGCCATGCACGAGATGGGCGTGGCGCTAATCCCGCCGTTTCTGATTCAACGTGAACTCGCGGAAAAGCGTCTCGTAGTGGCCAATTCCCACGCATTATCGAGTGTAAAAGCGTATTACCTGATCATTCCTGAGCGAAAGGTAGAATCAGCGTCGCTAAAGGCGTTCAGAGACTGGCTCGTTCAGCAAGCTGAAACCTATGCTCTGCCTTGATTTGCGAGGTTTAGGAGTGCCTACCTCACTATGTAGTCGACCGGAATTTCGGACTACAAATATCTCGATATGTCGCATTTAAGAAACACCTGTGTTCTTTATCAAAAACAGGCTGTACGCGTTGCGCCACGTGGCTTTCAGCTTGATCCAGCATCATTCTGCCGACTGATAGCGAAAAAATTTCAGACACCCTTATTTTCGCTACAGCCCTTTAAATATAAGGCCTTCAGCGGTTTGTTGCGTCAAACGGTCACAGGGTGACTTGTAGTTGAAGACACGTCGCGTTACAGAATTCCTTGAAGCCCCTCAATTCCGCCTGCAAAATGCCGCGCCCCCGTCTTGTATGGCGGGGGCGTGGTGATCGCTGCCCCAGACGCGCCATCCGCAGTGCGCTGGCCTATTTTCAAAAGATAAGAAGATCACGCAGGAGATTTGACGTGCACATTGGTGTCCCTCTAGAAACCCAGTCCGGTGAAACTCGGGTTGCTGCAACTCCGGAAACCATCAAGAAGCTCATTGGCCAGGGTCATAAGGTCACCGTCCAGTCAGGCGCAGGTATTACCGCCAGCGTGACGGACGGCGCTTATGAGGCGGCGGGAGCTTCTATTGGCAGCGCCGCCGATGCCTTCGGCGCCGAGCTGATCCTCAAGGTCGTCGCTCCCGGCGATGGCGAACTGGCTCTGATCAAGAGCGGGACCGTCGTCATCGGGATGCTCAATCCCTTCAACAACGAAATCATCGCCAAGATGGCCGAGCGTGGCATTACCGCCTTCGCCCTCGAAGCTGCACCGCGAACTTCCCGCGCGCAGAGTCTCGATGTGCTCTCTTCGCAAGCCAACATTGCCGGTTACAAATCGGTGTTGCTGGCCGCGCATCACTATCCGCGCTTCATGCCGATGCTGATGACCGCTGCCGGTACGGTGAAGGCTGCACGCGTGTTGATCCTCGGAGCAGGCGTCGCCGGTCTGCAGGCCATTGCCACTGCCAAGCGCCTTGGTGCAGTGATCGAGGCATCGGACGTCCGCCCTGCGGTGAAGGAGCAGATCGAATCGCTGGGGGCCAAGTTCGTCGACGTGCCTTACGAGACCGACGAAGAGCGCGAGGCCGCTGTAGGAGTCGGCGGTTATGCGCGTCCGATGCCTGCCAGCTGGATGCAGCGTCAAGCTGTAGCCGTCCACGAACGCGCCAAGCAGGCTGACATCGTAATCACCACGGCGCTGATCCCGGGCCGCAAGGCGCCGGTGCTGTTGAGCGCCGAAACCGTGTCGCAGATGAAACCTGGCTCGGTGGTCATCGACCTCGCGGCGGCTCAGGGTGGCAATTGCCCGCTGACCGTGGCCGACCAGGTGGTAATCGAGCACGGCGTCACCATCGTCGGGCACACCAATCTGCCTGCGTTAGTGGCTGCCGACGCTTCGGCTCTTTATGCACGTAACCTGCTGGATTTCCTGAAGCTGGTCTTCACCAAGGAAGGCCAGTTCGAGATCAACCTCGAAGACGACATCGTCGCTGCGTGCCTGATGTGCCGCGACGGCCAGATTGTCCGCAAGAACGGCTGAGGATAAAAACAATGGAAGACATGCTGATCTCTCACGGCGTCTACAACCTGATCATCTTCGTGCTGGCGATTTACGTCGGCTACCACGTGGTCTGGAACGTCACCCCTGCGCTGCACACGCCGCTGATGGCCGTGACCAACGCCATCTCGGCCATCGTGATCGTCGGCGCGATGCTCGCTGCCGCGCTGACCGTCACCCCACTGGGCAAAACCATGGGCACACTGGCCGTGGCCCTGGCCGCAGTCAACGTGTTTGGTGGTTTTCTGGTCACCCGCCGCATGCTGGAAATGTTCAAGAAGAAGGCTGCTCCTGTTAAGAGCGCAGCCAAAGATGAGGTAGCGAAGTAATGAGCATGAACCTCGTCACCCTCCTGTACCTCGTTTCGGCGATCTGCTTCATTCAGGCCCTCAAAGGTCTGTCGCACCCGACCACGTCCCGTCGCGGCAACCTGTTCGGCATGCTCGGTATGGGTCTGGCGGTACTGACCACGATCGGCCTGGTGTTCAAGCTGGCGGCACTGTCCACCGACGGCGCCAGCGCGGGTATTGGTTATATCGTCGTGGGCCTGCTGGTAGGCGGCACCGCCGGTTCGATCATGGCCAAGCGCGTCGAAATGACCAAGATGCCAGAACTGGTCGCGTTCATGCATAGCATGATCGGTCTGGCCGCCGTGTTCATCGCCATCGCCGCGGTGGTTGAGCCTCAATCGCTGGGCATCGTTCAGCATCTGGGCGAGTCGATCCCGACCGGCAACCGTCTGGAGCTGTTCCTCGGTGCGGCGATCGGCGCGATCACCTTCTCGGGCTCTGTCATCGCGTTCGGCAAGCTGTCCGGCAAGTACAAGTTCCGCCTGTTCCAGGGCGCGCCGGTACAGTTCGCGGGGCAGCACAAGCTCAACCTGATCCTGGGTCTGGCGACGCTGTTTTCCGGCATCACCTTCATGCTCACCGGCAGCCTGTTCGCGTTCAGCGTCATGCTGATACTGGCGTTCGTCATCGGCGTGCTGCTGATCATCCCGATTGGCGGCGCTGATATGCCGGTTGTCGTCTCGATGCTCAACAGCTACTCGGGCTGGGCGGCAGCCGGTATCGGCTTCTCGCTCAACAACTCGATGCTGATCATCGCAGGCTCGCTGGTAGGTTCGTCCGGTGCGATCCTCTCGTACATCATGTGCAAGGCCATGAACCGCTCGTTCTTCAATGTGATCGGCGGTGGTTTCGGCGGCGCAACGGACAGCGGCGCAGCAGCAGGCAGCAAAGAAGCACGTCCGGTGAAATCCGGCTCGGCTGACGACGCGACCTTCCTGCTGACCAACGCCGACACCGTGATCATCGTTCCCGGCTATGGTCTGGCGGTGGCACGGGCGCAGCACGCACTTAAAGAGTTGACCGAGAAGCTGACCCACGCCGGTGTGACCGTGAAGTACGCGATTCACCCGGTGGCCGGTCGGATGCCTGGCCACATGAACGTTCTGCTGGCCGAGGCGGAAGTGCCTTACGACCAGGTGTTCGAGATGGAGGACATCAACTCCGAATTTGGTCAGGCCGACGTTGTGCTGGTGCTCGGCGCCAACGACGTGGTCAACCCGGCGGCGAAAAACGATCCCAAGTCGCCTATTGCCGGCATGCCGATTCTCGAAGCCTTCAAGGCCAAGACCATCATCGTCAACAAACGCTCGATGGCCAGCGGTTACGCAGGTCTGGATAACGAACTGTTCTACCTCGACAAAACCATGATGGTGTTCGGCGACGCCAAGAAAGTCATCGAAGACATGGTCAAAGCAGTGGAATAAGGGTCTGGTCTGTTACTAACCAAGCCCTCGGCGCCTTTACTGGCCGAGGGTTTTTTACATCTGCCGTAAAAGTGTTTTGCGCTTAAATCCCCTAATTAGAGCCCTCGAATGCGACCTTGGTCGTGGGACGAAAAAAATTCAAATCTCTAGACTTGGCCGCTCGCATCCTCGTCTCGAGATAAAAAAATCATGCACCGTGAACGTATTCGCCTGCCTTCTTTAATGAGCAAGGTAATGAGCGCGGCCGATGCCGCTTCGCTGATCAAGGACGGCATGACCGTCGGCATGAGCGGGTTCACCCGCGCCGGTGAAGCGAAGGCCGTGCCCAGGGCGCTGGCCGAGCGCGCGAAGGTCTCCCCGCTGAAGATCAGCCTCATGACCGGCGCCAGCTTGGGCAACGACCTGGACAAGCAGTTGACCGAAGCCGGCGTGCTGTCCCGCCGCATGCCGTTTCAGGTTGACAGCACTCTGCGCAAGGCTATCAACGATGGCACAGTGATGTTCATCGACCAGCACCTGTCCGATACAGTCGAACAGTTGCGCAACCGCCAGATCAAGCCGGTGGATATCGCTGTTATCGAATGCGTGGCGATTACCGAAGAAGGCCATCTGATACTGAGCACCTCAGTCGGCAACTCGGCCAGTTTCGCAATCCTCGCGGAGAAGGTGATCGTCGAGATCAATATCGCTCAGCCGCTAGAGCTTGAGGGCCTGCACGACATCTACATACCGACCTATCGCCCGACGCGCTTGCCTATTCCAGTGCTCAAGGCCGACAGCCGCATCGGTAGCCAAGCCGTGAAGATCGATCCGGCGAAGATCGTCGGCATCGTTTTCAGCGATCAGACCGACTCACCTTCAACTGTACTGCCCGCCGACCATGAAACGCAGGCCATCGCAGGCCATCTGGTGGAATTCTTCAAGAACGAAGTACGGCAGAATCGCTTGACCAACCAATTGATGCCGCTGCAGGCGGGTGTCGGCACCATCGCCAACGCGGTGATGACAGGTCTGATCGACTCACCATTCCACGGCATGGCTATGTATTCCGAAGTGCTACAAGACTCCACTTTCGATCTGTTCGAGGCTGGCAAGTTGGATTTCGCCTCGGGTTGCTCCATGACGTTGTCCGAACGCAAGCACGACGCAGTGTTCAACAACCTGAAGCAGTACAAACCCAAACTGTTACTGCGCCCTCAGGAGATTTCCAATCACCCCGAGGTGGTGCGGCGCCTGGGCATCATCGGGATCAATACCGCGCTGGAGTTCGACCTGTACGGCAACGTCAACTCCACACACGTCTGCGGCACGCGGATGATGAACGGCATTGGTGGCTCGGGTGACTTCGCCCGGAACGCGCATCTGGCGATCTTCGTCACCAAGTCCATTGCCAAGGCCGGTGCAATCTCCAGCGTAGTGCCGATGGTCAGCCACGTTGACCACACCGAGCACGATGTCGACATCCTCGTGACCGAGCAGGGACTGGCCGACCTACGCGGCCTTGCGCCTCGCGAGCGGGCCCGCGTCATCATCAACAACTGCGTTCACCCAGCTTATCGCGAAGCGCTGAACGACTATTTCCGCAGGGCGTGCGCCATCGGCGGCCACACCCCTCACGTGCTGCGCGATGCACTCAGTTGGCACCTGAACCTCGAAGAAACCGGCCGCATGCTGGCCGTGTGAGAAAACAGTTTGGAATTGACGACGCTCTTTGCTCGTCAGTTCCAAACTGCTGAACTGAATTTTTGCGAAAACTGTTCTGCTGTACCGGTAGTCTTCCAAGGGGAAAACACAGATTTCACTATTTCGGCGCACAAAATGCACCGATTCAGTGCCTACCGGTACAGTTGCCCCATATATGAACAAAACAGTGCCTTCTCACAGTTAACTGGAGCAGCACAATACAAGTGAACTGTGTCTGGAG
Source organism: Pseudomonas bohemica (assembly GCF_002934685.1). Lineage (GTDB taxonomy): Bacteria > Pseudomonadota > Gammaproteobacteria > Pseudomonadales > Pseudomonadaceae > Aquipseudomonas > Aquipseudomonas bohemica. Next base: position 371,497 of record NZ_NKHL01000121.1, on the reverse strand, counting down.
AGAGCAGGGCAACAGGAGGAAGATTGGCACCAATCAAGTCACTATCTAATCCCGCCACAAGCGGAAGGAAGAAGCACCATGGAACGCACCGTAAGTTCCGAACTGTTCTACGAAGAAACCGCAAAATCCGCTAAAGCCTCGTTGCCGCTGCGCATGTTCGCCAACCTGATGCTCTGGCAGCGTCGCCTGTCCAGCCGCCACCAGTTGGCCCGTCTGGATGCTCGTCTGCTGGCTGACGCCGGTATCAGCGAATCCCAGCGTTACGAAGAACTGAGCAAGCCGTTCTGGCGCTAAGCTAGCGTCTGCTGGTCCCGGGCTACGAGCCTCTCACCAGCAACCCGAATTGTTCAAACAAGACCCGTCGCAGGTGACTGCTGACGGGTCTTGCCGTTTCTGGCCTGTGTACAAATCAGGTCGTACTGGCCACCATCGATTGCTTCTGTGTTCAGCAAGATTTGCCAGGGGTGCCAATCGGGGAGCGCCACCGCCGGCACGCCGTCTTGCTACAGGTAATGCGCCAACAGGTACAGTTTGTTAAATATTCTAATTAAGCAATACAATCCTGACTCCACGTGGCTTTCAGGTCTGTGCCAGCATGGCTGAAACATGGCTGGCCCTTCGCCCTGCTGGTCGATAAAAGAAGGTTACGTTAGTCTTGCTGCAGCCTTTAGCCTCATCGCTCGCGAGACAGCTCTGCTCATCGCCAGATTTGCGCGTGTGGTTTTCAATTGTCTTTGTGGAGTTCATGCATGTCTCGTATTCGCGTTTTGAGCGCAGCCGCGCTTCTGATTGCAGCCACCGCAGCCCAGGCTTCCAGCTTCGTCGTCACCACTGACACCATCGTTCGTGCGCTGGATGCATCGTCCAATGCCACGTCGAAAATTTCCTCTTCCTTCCATGATGACAAAATCGTCCTCGCCGCCCGCGACGACGCTGCCAGCTTTGTCGCCAGCCAAGGCGACATTCGCGGGTCTCGCCTCGAAGGCGCCTTCCAGCACATTCGTGAGGTCAGTCCAGGCTTGAATGCCACCGACGCACAGCTGGCTCAAGCGATTCTGGCAATCTGATTCAGCAAAGCGACAGCTTTGGAAACGCTTGCCCCGACACCTTCACTGGCTCTGGCCGGGGCATTGCGCTAGCCTTGCCATTCGTTTTTCCGATACCGAAGACTCATGCATTCCCTGACTCGCCTGTTGATTGCAGCGACTGCCAGCCTGGTGTTTGCCACTCAGGCTCAAGCGTTCGACACAACCACACAAAGCCTGATCAAAAGCGGGTACGCCACCAGCCAGGTGACGACCGGGCCGTTCGATAACAAACTGATACTTGCCGCCCAGGATGATGCAGCAGCGTTCATTGCCACTGATGGCCAACTGCGAGGAGCACAGCTGGAGTCGGCATTGATATATCTACGTCAAACCTCTCCAAAACTTCATGCAAGCGACCTTGAACTGGCGCAGGCAATCCTCGTCCAATAATCACTTTTTGCATCCCCTTTTTGGAGCCGTGACATGCGTACCCCGCTGATCGCTGCCGCCCTCGGTCTGCTTTTGCTGACCGACGTCGCGCACGCGCAAACCCTGAAAGCCACCAGTAACATTGTTGTGCGTGCGTTGGGTCGCAGCGTCGACTTCACCTCCGACACCACGTCCTCGGTCCGCAACTGGAAGATGGTCGTGGAAGCTCAGGATGACGCCGCCAGTTACGTCGCCAGCAATGGCAACATCCACGGTGCTCGTCTGGACGCCGCCTTTGTCACCTTGCGTGAGCGTCTCCCCGAAGCCCGCAATGCCTCTGATCAGGACCTCGCCGAAGCCATCCTCGCACTGTGAGGCGCTTAGCCGTCTGGCTTCTGGCGTCGGCGCTGTGGCTGGTTTGCACGAGCGCCTCCGCCAACCTGAGCCTGTCGCTGTACACCGACGGGCTCAACCCTGCACAGCAGAAAGCCAGCCAGACGTTGCTCGACGAAGCCATGGCGCACTTGCCGCCGATGTTCGTCAGCAAGCTCGATCGTAAAGTCGAAGTCCGCTGGACCGATGACATGCCGTCCAATGCCTATGGGCGAGCGGACGGTCCTTATCGCCTGGACCTGAATAAACGCCTGCTGAGGGGGCTTACCGACGGCAGTGCGGCCACCACCCGAACCAATCGTCCCCACGGCACTGTGCGCGAAGAGATGCTCGCCACGGTGTTGCATGAACTCACCCACATTTATGATCATGCCCAACTGTGGTCGCCTGAGGACCGCAAGCTGATCATCGCGTGTACGCGTCAGGGCAACAGCATGGGCAAAATCGGCCTGCGCGACAGCTGCCGGGGGCAGACCGATCGGCGCTTCACCTTGAGCGATGACCCGCGCCTGCTCGACCTCGCGGGCTGGCCGCAGTATGTCGGGCGGCGAGGGGAGCGCGAAGAGCGTAACGGCCAGGTTGCCCGCAGCCCGGACATCTACGAAATCAGCAGCCCGCTGGAGTTCGTTGCCGTGAACATGGAGTACTTCCTGCTCGACCCGGCCTATGCCTGTCGCCGGCCAGCGCTGTATGACTACTACAAGACACTGTTCAACTGGGCGCCTGCCACCAAGAGTGAATGTCCGACGTCTTATCCCTACCTCAATGCCGGCAACGACTTCGCGCGCGAGCCGCTGGGCAAGCTCGACCCTGAGCGCGTGTATGAAGTCGACTATCTATTGGCCGAAGCCAACCAGAATCTGGTGAGCCGCTGGGGCCACAGCATGTTGCGGCTGGTGATCTGCAAACCGGGGCGTCCGCGTGGGCCGGACTGTCGTCTGGATCTGGATCAGCATCTGGTCCTGTCCTATCGCGCCTTCGTCAACGACTTGCAACTGTCCAGCTGGAGCGGCCTGACCGGGGCTTATCCATCGCGACTGTTCGTATTGCCACTGGGTCAGGTCATCGACGAATACACCAAGACCGAACTGCGCAGCCTGGCGTCCGTGCCGCTGAAGTTGTCCCGCGAGGAGATCGCCGGGCTGGTGCAGCATGCCGCCGAGATGCATTGGGCATACGACGGCAACTACTGGTTCCTGTCCAATAACTGCGCGGTAGAAAACCTCAAACTGTTGCGCAGCGGCACCAACGATCCGCGCCTGATAGGGCTCGACAGCATCATGCCCAACGGCTTGCTGGAGGTCCTCAAGGGCAGGGGCCTTGCCGACACCAGCGTGCTGGACGATCCGAAAAAGGCCCTGCGCCTGGGGTATCGCTTCGACTCGTATCGCGATCGCTACCAGGCGATGTTCGATGTGCTGCGCAAGAACACTGACGTGAAGCAGGCCACGGTAGAGGACTGGCTATCGTTGTCGGCGAAGGAGCGCCAACCGTATTTCGCCAACGCTGACCTGCGCACCAGCGCGGCGATGTTGCTGCTGGAACAGGCAGGACTGCGTCGTCAGTTGCTGCTGGCGCAGGATGAGGTCAAGCAGCGTTATCTCAGCGCCGTGGAGAAAAAGGACAACCGCGTGTCCCAAGCCACCGGCACGCTGCAGGACATTCTGGCGAACAGCGGTTTCCTGAGTCGTCCGGCTGAACTGCTTGGCAACGGTGGGTATGGCCTGCCGCAGCAAGGGGAATGGGAACGTCTGGAAGCCGAGAGCAGCCAGCGACAGAAACAACTGCAGCGGCTCAGCGGTGATCTGGATAAAGAGGTGAGGGCGCTACTGGAACCTGATCGCGCGGCGGAAATCGCAGCTACCGAAGAAAACCTCAAGCAGGTCGGCGAGCATTTGCGGGCGCTGCACAAGGCGGCGGGCGGGTTGGAGTTGCCTTGATGCATTGAGGGCGACTTGCGGTACAAACGATCAGTTACGGGAGTGAGCTTGCTCACGAAGACTGACTCCCAAACGCCAGATACAAAGTGGATGTACTGGGCCTTCGTGCGCAAGCTCACTCCCACAGGTTCGACGTCGCTTGCTGTAGCGGCACCCTTGAAATCGCTACCTCCGGCAAGCCTTGCTGCGACAGATAGGTGGCGATCTGTTACTCAAACGGTTTCCCCTGGCTCCCCCGGCAAATGCTCATCCAGATGCAGCCACGGCAAGCGGCTGTCGGTCCAGATGTGCCGCTCGGCGCGCGCCAGTTCAGGATGGTCGAGCGTCGCAATGGTGACGTCCATGGTTTCAGGACTGTTGCGGGTGAACAAGGCAATCTGCGCTCCGCAGTTATTGCAGAAGTAGCGCACACACGTGGGGCTCGAGTCGTATGCCGCAGGGCTGCCTGCGGTCCACTTGAAAACCTCCAGCGGCACAGTGATCCAGGTCACGGCGATTGCGCCTGAAGTCCGCCGGCATATTGAGCAATGGCAATGAGCGATGTCGCGCAAGGGTGCGTCGAGCTGGTAGCGCAGGTTGCCGCAATGGCAGCCGCCGGTGTGCATTTCACTCATGATCATTCTCCGGTCCGTGTTTAACGTCTGACTGTTTCCTCGCCTTTTTACTTCATCTTTCCCACATCGATCAGCGGAACATCAACGAAAGCTGGCTGAAAGCTAAGCCCTTTAGCATCTCCCCACCGCCGGCGACAGACCGGCCAAGCCAGGGCGAACGCTCTTCGAGGTTGCCCGGCCCATCTACAACAACAATTCGGTGATTCTGATGCTCGCTTTTGCTCCGCTGCACCCCTCGTTCGCCCCCCGACTCCACGCGCGGCTCGCCTTGAGCTGATTGCTTCGTCCCGTCCGTTCCCACGTCGCGTAACGCCTGGAGTATTTCTATGTTGACCTTCCTCGGCTTCGCCATGGTCGTCGCTTTCATGTACCTGATCATGAGCAAGCGCCTGTCAGCGCTGATCGCCCTGATCATCGTGCCTATCGTGTTTGCCCTGTTCGGCGGTTTCGCTTCAGGCATTGGCCCCATGATGCTCGCCGGCATCACCAAGCTTGCGCCCACCGGCGTAATGCTGATGTTCGCCATTCTCTATTTCGCGCTGATGATCGACTCCGGCCTGTTCGACCCGGCCGTGCGCAAGATCCTCAAGCTGGTCAAGGGCGACCCGGTCAAAGTATCGGTCGGCACCGCCGTGCTGGCCCTGGTGGTCTCGCTGGACGGCGACGGCGCCACCACCTACATGATCTGCGTCGCCGCTATGCTGCCGCTGTACAGCCGCCTGGGCATGAGTCCGCGCATCATGGCAGGCCTGATCATTCTGGCCGGCGGCGTGATGAACATGACACCCTGGGGCGGCCCCACCGCACGCGCTGCCAGTGCGTTGCATGTCGACCCGTCGGACATCTTCGTGCCGATGATTCCGGCGATGCTGGCGGGTGTGATCGCGATTCTGGTGATCGCCTATTGCTACGGCAAACGTGGGCGTGCGCGCCTCGGCGAGCTGCATCTGCCAGGTGACGAGGTCGATCACAGCGAAATCAGTGTCTCGCAGTTCCCCGAAGCCCGTCGTCCCAAGCTGATCTGGTTCAACGCCGCGCTGACCCTGACGCTGATGGTCGCGCTGATCATGGGGCTGCTGCCACTGCCGGTGCTGTTCATGATCGCCTTCAGCATCGCCATGATCGTCAACTATCCGTGCCTGCAAGCGCAGAAAGACCGCGTCGCCGCGCATGCCGGTAGCGTGCTGGCCGTGGTCGGGCTGATCTTTGCGGCGGGTATTTTCACCGGTATCCTTTCCGGCACCGGGATGGTCGACGCCATGTCGAAAAGCCTGCTAGCGGTGATTCCTGACGCATTGGGGCCGTATCTGGCGGTCATCACCGCACTCGTCAGCATGCCGTTCACGTTCTTCATGTCCAACGACGCGTTCTACTATGGCGTCTTGCCGGTGCTGTCGGAAGCTGCCTCGCACTACGGCATCAGCCCGGTGGAAATGGCGCGTGCCTCGATCGTCGGTCAGCCCGTCCACCTGTTGAGCCCGCTGGTTCCGTCGACCTATCTGTTGGTGGCGCTGGCGGGCATCGAATTCGGCGATCACCAGCGCTTCACCCTCAAGTGGGCAGTATTGGTGTGCGTATGCATCATGGTCGCCGCGCTGCTGATGGGGATATTCCCCGCCTACAGCAGTCTATAAGGCACAACTTCCTCGCCGCTGCGCAAGCGGCAGCGAGGATCAGACAAGCTCAAAGGAAAACCTAATGGAATGGCTGACCAACCCCGAGATCTGGGTTGCTTTCTTCACCCTGACTGCCCTTGAAATCGTGCTGGGCATCGACAACATCATCATGATCTCGATCCTGGTCAGCCGCATGCCCAAGGCAATGCAGCCGCGTACTCGGATCTTCGGTCTGGCGCTGGCGATGATCACGCGAATCCTGCTGTTGCTGTCGATTACCTGGGTCATGCGCCTGACCGACGATCTGTTCGTGGTGGTGGGCCAGGGCATTTCCGGGCGCGACCTGATCCTGTTCTTCGGTGGCCTGTTCCTGTTGTGGAAAAGCTCCCAGGAGATCTACCACGGCATGGAAGGCGAAGAGGAAGAAATTGACGAGCCGAAGGGCAAGGGCGGTCTGTTCCTGTACACCATCATCCAGATTGCCATCATCGACATCGTATTCTCACTCGATTCGGTGATCACGGCGGTCGGCATGGTCTCCCACGTGCCGGTGATGGTGGCTGCGATCATCGTGGCGGTGCTGATCATGATGCTGTGCTCGGGCGTGATCAGCGACTTCATCGACAAGCATCCGTCGCTGAAGATGCTGGCGCTGTCGTTCCTGATCGTCGTGGGTACTGTGCTGATCGCCGAATCCTTCGACGTGCATGTGCCTAAAGGCTATGTGTACTTCGCCATGGCGTTCTCGCTGGCGGTGGAAGCGATCAACATCAAGATGCGCACGGCCATGGCCAAGAAGAAGGCAATGAAGGACCCGGTGAAACTTCGCAAGGACGTTCCGGGTCAATAACATCCGATGCGTTGTAGATGAGTGAAGAGAACGGGGCATTTGAGATGCCCCGTTTTTGTTGGCGTACTCTTGTATGAGCGCGCTTGCCCTCGATGGCAGTGTGTCAGGCAACAGATTTCACAGACACGCCGCCATCGAGGGCAAGCGCGCTCCTGCAACGAGTCGTCGTCGGCCTTCAACAGGCTGATTTTGTGACAGATTTGTTTCAAGAAATAGCGGTCTGTGCCATGCTGGCAATAAGGGCTCAAGCCGACTAAAAGCTTTAGCTAAGTGTGCTTGTCGTAACCTGCCCAAGCGCCTTCGCTCGCTACACGCTGCATTTTCAATTTTTGCCCAACAGGCGTTGGTCACTCTGGCCTGCCGGGCAATTAACAGGGGGCTTTCCGTATGCTGACCCTGCTCGATTTGCTTTCTGCCGTCGCGCTGTTGATTTGGGGCACGCACATCGTTCGGACCGGCATTCTGCGTGTCTACGGCTCGCAGCTGCGTCGTGTGCTCAGTCAGAACATGTCCAAACGCCCGCTGGCCTTTGTCGCGGGGATTCTCGTCACTGCTGTGGTGCAGAGCAGCAATGCCACCGCGATGCTGGTGACTTCCTTCGTCGGCCAGAGCCTGATGGGGCTGACCCCTGCTTTGGCGATCATGCTCGGTGCCGACGTCGGTACTGCGGTGATGTCGCGAATCCTGACGTTCGACTTGTCGTGGCTCTCGCCGCTGTTGATTTTCCTCGGCGTGATCTTCTTTCTCTCGCGCAAACAGACCCGTATCGGCCAGCTTGGCCGCGTCGGCATCGGCCTGGGTCTGATCATTCTGGCGTTGCAACTGATCGTCACTGCGGCTGCGCCCATCACTCAGGCGGCTGGGGTCAAGGTACTCTTCGCCTCGCTGACCGGCGACATCCTGCTCGACGCCCTGGTCGGGGCGATGTTTGCGCTGATCTCCTACTCCAGTCTGGCCGCCGTCCTGCTGACTGCGACGCTCGCAGGCGCGGAAATCATCAGTTTGCCGGTCGCGATCGGTCTGGTGATCGGCGCCAACATCGGCAGCGGCCTGCTTGCGTTCCTCAGCACCAGCATGCAGAACGTCGCCGGTCGCCAAGTGGCGCTGGGCAGCTTGCTGTACAAGCTGATCGGCCTGTTGCTGATCATCCCGGTGCTGACGCCGCTCGTGCACTGGATGGAAACGCTGGAGGTCAGCCCGTCGAGTCTGGTGATCAGCTTCCACGTCATCTACAACTCCATGCGCTGCCTGATCATGTTGCCGACAGTCGGGCCAATGGGTCGGCTGTGCGCGTCGCTTCTGCCGCAAGCCGCCGAGGTCAACGGGCAGACCAAACCTCGCCACCTGGATCTCACGGCGCTGGCAACCCCCAGCCTCGCACTGGCCAATGCCGTGCGCGAAACATTGCGCATGGGTGATCTGATCGACAGCATGCTCAATGCGATGCAGGAAGTGCTGCGCGGTAACCAAACCGCCGTGACGCAAGAGGTCCGGCGCCTGAACGACGACGTCGAAGTGCTGTACAACGCCATCAAGCTGTATCTGGCGCAAATGCCACGTGAGGACCTCAGCGATCAGGACAACCGACGCTGGGCTGAGATCATCGAGCTGGCGATCAATCTCGAACTGGCCAGCGGGCTGATCGAGCGTATGCTGCGCAAGGTTCAGCAGCAGAAGACGTCGCAACGCCGTTCGTTTTCCGACGTTGGCCTGGAAGAGCTCTCTGGACTGCACGAGCAATTGATGGCCAATTTGCGGCTGGGGCTGTCGGTGTTCCTCAGCGGCGACCCGGAAAGCGCGCGGCAATTACTGCGCGAGAAACGTCGTTTCCGGGCACAGGAACGGCGTCTGGCACATGCCCATGTCAGCAGGCTGCAACGTAAAATCGTACAGAGTATCGAAACCAGCTCGTTGCATCTTGAGCTGATCGCTGACATGAAACGACTGAATTCATTGTTCTGCAGCAGCGCCTATGCCGTTCTTGAAACAATCGACACCGGAGCCCTGTCCAGCGAAAGCCAGCCAGAATAATCGTGGTGAACGCCAGGGCCGGACGGAAGTCTGTTACACATACCGGCCCGCAAGGAAGCCCGTTTTTATGCGTTGCCTGCTGTTCGCGTTTCTGTTTCTGACATCCCTTCCATCAATGGCCATCGACCGCTTTCAGGTGGAGGGCTACGTATTGCCCAATGGTTTGCAGTTGCTGCTCAAACCGGCCGAAAAGGGCCACGTGTCGATTCGACTGGTGGTCGGCATCGGTTTCGACGACTTCCCCTGTGACGACAAAGAGCTGCCACATCTACTGGAGCATTTGCTGTTCAGCGGCATTGACGATTCCGGCGAGGGTGGGCTGGAGCAACAGATGCAGGCGCTGGGCGGGGAGTGGAACGCGTTCACCAGCAATACTGACACCACTTTCGTGATCGAGGCGCCAGCGCAGAACCAGCGCAAGGTGCTGGACTTGCTGCTCAGCGTGCTGACTCACACCCAAATCACCCAAGCCAGTCTGGATACCGTGAAACGTATCGTCGAGCGTGAAGACGGCGGTCACTATTCTCACTTGCAACGCTGGCTGGACAGGCGCGATCTTGGTCACAGCGCCAGCAATCAACTGGCGGTCGAGCTGGGTCTCAAATGCCCAGAGCGTCCGGATGTCGATCATCTGACGCTGGAGCAGATCGAGCACATCCACGACAACTGGTACGCCTCCAACAACATGACGCTGATCATCGTCGGCGACCTGGACAAGCTGCTGCCAGCCTATCTGGAGCGCACTTTCGGCCAGCTCAACGCTGTGGACCCGACCGAACACCCCCCTCTGGCCACCGTCACGGAAAAGGCCGACCCCGAACGCACGCTGATTCGCGGCGCGCTGGGCGATGGCGCCAGGCTACATCTGCTGTTTCCCGAACCTGACATGGGCAAGCAACACGATGAGACATGGGATCTGGTGAAGGCTTATCTGGACTGGGCGCTGTACAGCGAACTGCGGCTGGACAAGGGCTATTCCTATGGACCTTGGACTGAGCGCGAAGCTTTTGGCGACACGGGGTTTCTCAGCCTGAATGCCGATCTGGATCGCGATCAGGTCGATGCGGCGGTGGCGTCGGTACGTTCGATGCTGGAGCGACTGCGTAAGGAAGGCATGGACCCGGCTACCTTCGCCCGCCTGCAACAAGCCTCTATCGCCAAGCAAGCATGGGCGGCGCAAGGGAACAGCGCGCTGGCCGATTACTATTGGGGCGCGCTGAACGATTATGAAGACGGCCGCTTCGAAGACCCGGCCAGGCGCACACGCGGTGTAAGCCTGGATCTGGCGAACAAGGCCATGCGCCAGCTGCTGGCTCAATCGGGGTATTTGCGTATCGAAGAGCCGTTGCTCAGTTACGACGAGTTGTATGAGATCGGTTTGGCGCTTGCTGCCTTGGTGGCGTTGCTGATCGTGTGGCGCTGGCGGGTGTACAGGAAACGGACGTTGTAACGGCATGCACCGCACCTGTGGAAGTGAGTTTGCTCACGAAGGAGCCGGTACATTCCGTACATCCCTTGTGGCTGGAACCCCGCGTTCGTGAGCAAGCTCACTCCCACGGGTTCGGCACAGGACGCCGTTTGACCTGACGCGTTCATCCGATCGCGGCCCGCAGAAAGCCAGGCTCTTACAGGAAACCGTCTCGTCAGCTAAATCGCCGCTGGATATTGCTATCCTCCCAACGATTTTCCTCCACATTCTAAGTGACTACCGAAATGCCGGACCTCAACGCCCTCATGCAGAACTCCGTCGTACAGCGCGTACTGGAGTTCATCAAGCGCTACCCGGGGCTGATTGCGTTCTTCGGTTTCTGTTCTGGCATCGGCAGCTTCATTCTGGTGGACCGGCAAGCCAAGCTGGCGACCTGGATCGCAGTCATCCTGCTGGTCAGCTGGGTCTGGCTGATGGTGGAAAACAGCGCCGTCGCGCTGATCGCCAAAATTTTCAAACGCGAGATTCCCCGACCGCTGCTGCGTTACGCCACGCAGATGATCCACCAGGAAAGTCTGTTCTTCGTGCTGCCGTTTTTCTTCGTCACCACGACCTGGAACAGCGGCCAGTTAGCATTCACAGGCTTGTTGGCAGCGGCGGGACTGGTGTCTATCACCGATCCGCTGTACTACAAATGGCTCGCGCCGCGCCGTTGGCTGTTCCTGGCGCTGCACACCCTGACCCTGTTCGCCGCCCTGCTCACGGCATTGCCGATCATCCTGCACCTGACCACCGCCGAAAGTTACAAACTGGCGCTGATCACGGCGATGGTGCTGTCGATCCCGAGCATGGCGTCGAGCTTCCCGGTCACCAACTGGAAGCGCGGCGTGGGGTTGGTGATGCTGACACTGGCCATTGGCGGCGCTGGCTGGCTGTTGCGCTCCTGGGTGCCGCCGGCGACGCTGTGGCTGACCGAGGTCGCGGTGAGCGCGCGTTTCGATAATCACAACCGCACCCCCGGCGAAAGCATTCAAGAGATCGGCGTCAATCAGCTGCGCAGCAGCGGGCTGTATGCCTACACCTCGATCAATGCGCCGCGTGGTCTGGACGAGCGGATTTACCACGTCTGGCGACATAACGGCGAAGAAGTCGACCGCATCGCGCTGGACATCCGCGGCGGACGCAAGGAAGGCTATCGGGCGTGGACGCATAAGCAGAATTTTCCACCGGATGTACTCGGCAAATGGCAGGTGAGGGTGGTAACAGAGGATGGCCAGATGATCGGCGTATTGCGCTTCCAGGTGACCGACGCCGAACAGCCCGCGGTGACACACAAGAAGATCACGCCTGCGGGTCTGAAGCCCGGTGCAGACACCTTGGCTCCGGATGATTCCGACGCGGACAAGGGCGATGACAATGCGCCAGCTGGGAACCCGTCCGCCCCAGCCAAAACCAACTAAGCTCGTTGCCATGATCCCATCGACTCACCTTACTACCAGCGCTGCCAAGACACCCGGCAGCGTCTCACTGGATACATCGACCAATCCCACACAGCTGTGGATTGCCGGGGACTGGACGCTCCCCCATTACCATGACCTCAAGCGGCAAACCGATGAGCTGAGCAATGGTTTTGGCGCCGCAACGCAGGTGGACATGAGCCAGCTGGGCGCGCTGGATACGGCCGGTGCGTCGCTTTTGGTCGAACTGCTCGGCGTGCAACGCCTGCGCTTGTTGGCTGTTCAGGCGCCCAATCTCCCGGAATCCAGCCGCGCGCTGATGCAAACGATCCAGAGCGCATTAAGCGATTACTGCCAACCGCTGAAAGACCCGGAAGTCGCGGTCGGCACCCAGTTGCTGGCCCGAATCGGCTCTGCCGTGGAAGTGATCTGGGACGACACCCTGCAATTGCTGGGCTTCATCGGATTGATCCTGCAAACGTTCGTCACCACAATGCTGCGCCCCAAACGCTGGCGCACCACCTCGGTGATCGCGCACATCGAGCAGATCGGCCTGGATGCCGCGCCCATCGTCGCGCTGCTGACCTTCATGGTGGGCGCGGTGGTGGCGTTTCTCGGGGCCACGGTGCTCAAGGCGTTTGGCGCGACAATCTTCACCGTCGACTTGATCGGCTTTTCGTTTTTGCGAGAATTCGCCGTGCTGTTGACCGCGATCCTGCTGGCAGGCCGCACCGCCAGCGCTTTCACTGCACAGATCGGCTCGATGAAGGCCAACGAAGAACTCGACGCCCTGCGTACTTTGGGGCTGAGTCCCACAGAAATGCTGGTTTTGCCTCGCGTGCTGGCCTTGCTCATCTCACTGCCGATGCTGACGTTTCTGGCGATGATCTGTGGCATTGTCGGCGGCGGCATGGTCTGTTCCCTATCACTGGGCATTTCGCCCGCGATGTTCCTTTCCTTGATGCAGGCCGATATAGGCGTGCAGCATTTTCTGGTGGGGATCGTCAAAGCGCCGATCTTCGCCTTTTTCATCGCGGCGATCGGTTGCCTGGAAGGCTTCAAGGTGGAGGGCAGCGCCGAATCGGTGGGTGCTCACACGACGTCGAGCGTGGTGCAGTCTATTTTCGTGGTCATCGTGCTGGACGCCCTGGCCGCGCTGTTTTTCATGGAGATTGGCTGGTGACCCGACGTTGCGTTTCACCCAGCGAAGCCGTCATTCAGGTGCGCGGCCTGTGCAATCGCTTCGGCCCGCAAGTGGTCCACGAAAACCTCGATCTGGATTTGTACCGCGGAGAAATCCTTGCGGTGGTCGGCGGCTCCGGCAGCGGCAAGTCGGTGTTGCTGCGTAGCATCGTCGGTTTGCAGAAGCCTGCTCAAGGCAATGTCCGGGTGTTGGGTCAGGATTTGCTGAATCTGTCGGATAAAGCTCGCTCACAGGTTGAACGACGTTTCGGTGTGTTGTTTCAAAAAGGCGCCTTGTTCTCGTCGTTGACCATCACCGAAAACGTCGCTCTGCCGCTGATCGAACACGCCGGTCTGAGCCGCGAGGAAGCCGAGCATCTGGCCGGAATCAAGATGGCCCTGGCGGGCTTGCCACTGTCGGCAGCGCATAAATACCCGGCGTCGCTCTCCGGCGGGATGATCAAGCGCGCGGCGCTGGCCCGGGCGCTGGCGCTGGACCCGGACATCCTGTTTCTCGACGAACCCACTGCCGGGCTCGATCCGATTGGCGCAGGGGCATTCGATCAGCTGATCCTGACCTTGCGTGATGCGCTGGGTCTGAGCGTATTCATGGTCACCCACGATCTGGACACGCTGTACACCATCACTGACCGGGTCGCGGTCATGGCTCAAAAACACGTATTGGTCGCCGACAGCATCGACAAGGTGGCCGCCTACAAGGACACCTGGATTCACGAATATTTTCATGGCCCGCGTGGCCGCTCGGCCTATGCAGCGGCCACCCACCCACACGAGGTCTCATGATGGAAACCCGCGCCCATCACGTTTTGATCGGCCTGTTCACGGTGATCGTGGTCGCCGCCGCACTGCTGTTCGGCCTGTGGCTGGCCAAGTCCAGCGTCGATACCGCCTTCAAGGACTATCAGGTGGTGTTCAACGAGGCTGTGACCGGCCTCTCCCGTGGCAGCCCCGTGCAATACAGCGGGATCAAGGTCGGCGACGTGGTGAATCTGCGCCTCGACCCGCAAGACCCACGCCGCGTACTCGCGCAAATTCGGGTCGCCGGAGAAACCCCGATCAAGCGCGACACCTTTGCCAAACTCGCACTTGCGGGCATCACCGGTACCTCGATCATTCAGCTCAGCGGCGGCACTCCACAAAGCGAAGCCCTGAAAACCGACGACGGCAGCCTGCCGGTAATCATCGCCTCTCCCTCGCCGATCTCGCGCCTGCTCAACGACAGCAACGACCTGCTGACCGGCATCAACACTTTGCTGCACAACACCAACGAACTCTTGTCGTCGAAGAACGTTCAGGCCCTGAGCAATACCATGGAGCATCTGGAACAGACCACCGCGGTGATTGCCGACCAGCGCGACGACATCCGCCAGACCCTCAAGCAATTGCTGGCGCTGAGCAAGCAGGCCAGCACAACGCTGGATCAGACCTCCACCGCGATGCGCAATGCCAATCTGTTGTTCACGGTCGACGGAAAGCAAGCGATCGCTACCGGCCAGGCGGCCATGCTGTCGCTGCAACAGAGCACCGAGACCATCAACCAGTTGATCAAGGCCAACAAGGGCTCGGTCGACGGCGGTCTACAGGGCTTGGGCGAGCTCGGTCCGGCGATTCGCGAGCTGCGTGAAACCCTGGCTTCGCTCAAGACCATCTCGCGCAGCCTGAGCGCCAACCCCAGCGGCTACCTGCTCGGTAGCGACAAGAACAAGGAGTTCGAGCCATGAGGCTTGCCAGTCACCTTTGCACCCGGCTGTTGCTGACAAGCGCGCTGGTGTCGATGGCCTTGTCGATGACCGCCTGTTCGATTCTGCCCAAGCAAGAGCCATCGGACGTTTATCGCCTGCCTACCACGGCAATCAGCAACAAGGCCGCAATGCCCGCACCCTGGTCGCTGCGCGTGACCCGCCCCAAATCCAGCGAAACCCTCGACAGCCCGCGTATCGCGGTCATCCCGCAGGGCGACGTGATCAGCAGCTATAAAGGCGCGCGCTGGAGTGATCCGGCCCCGGTGTTGCTGCGCAACCGTTTGACCGATGCGTTTTATCGCGATGGCCGAGTGCAGTCGATCAGCACCGATGACAGCAACTTGCAGGCGGATTTCGAGCTGGGTGGGGAGTTGCAGGCGTTCCAGAGTGAATATCGAGGCCAGGCCATTGAGGTGGTGATTCGTCTGGACGCGAGGCTGACCGATGATCGTCAACGCATCATCGCCAGCCACCGTTTCGAAGTGCATCAGCCCGTCGCCGACAAGCAGGTCTCAGCCGTCGTGGCGGGCTTCGGGTACGCAAGCGATACGCTCACCGCCCAAGTGCTGCAATGGACCGTGGAGCAGGGTCAGAGGCATTACACCGCCGAGCCGAAGAACCAATAGCACACCGCGATAGCCGCGATCACTCCGGACAGCTCCGCCAGCAGCGCGCAACCCACCGCGTGACGCGCGCGCTGGATGCCGACCGCGCCGAAGTACACTGCCAGCACGTAAAAAGTGGTTTCAGTGCTGCCCTGCACGGTCGCCGCCACCAGCGCCGGGAAACTGTCCACGCCCTGGGTTTTCATGGTCTCGATCAGCATGGCCCGCGCGGCGCTGCCTGAGAACGGTTTGACCAGCGCCGTGGGCAGCGCGTCGACGAAGCGGGTGTCCAACCCCATCCACTGAACGGCATGGCGGATGCCCTCCAGAATCAGATCCAGCGCACCCGACGCTCGCAACACGCCGACCGCGCAGAGCATTGCCACCAGATACGGCAGCAGATTCCTGGCCACATCGAAACCTTCTTTGGCGCCTTCGACAAAGGTTTCGTACACCTTGACCTTGCGCAGCGCGCCGATCACCAGAAACAGCATGATGATGCCGAACAGCGTCACGTTGCCCAGGATCGACGACAGGCTGGAGAGGGCTGTGGCCGACAGACCGGCAAGGATCGCCATGAAGCCGCCGAGTAACAAGGCGCCGGGAATCAGATAGGCCAGCACCACCGGGTCCCACAGCCGCAGGCGCTGCATGAACGCCACCGACAGCAGGCCGACCAGCGTCGAGACGCTGGTCGCCAGCAGGATCGGCAGGAAGACCATGGTTGGGTCGGCCGCGCCTTGCTGCGCGCGGTACATGAAGATGGTCACCGGCAGCAGGGTCAGCGACGAGGCGTTGAGCACCAGGAAAAGGATCTGCGCATTACTGGCGACGGTTTGGCTGGGGTTGAGTTCCTGCAGCGAGCGCATGGCTTTGAGGCCGATGGGGGTGGCGGCATTGTCCAGGCCCAGCGCGTTGGCGGCGAAGTTGAGGGTGATCAGACCCAGCGCGGGATGGCCACGGGGGACTTCTGGCATCAGGCGATGGAACAAGGGCGCGAGGACTTTGCCGAGCCAGTCGACGATGCCAGCTTTCTCGGCGATGTTGAGAAAGCCCAGCCACAGCGTCAGGGTGCCGAACAGCAGAACCATGACCTCGACTGAAAGCTTGGCCATCGCGAAGATACTTTCGACCATCGCTGCGAAGATGCCGGCGTTACCGCCAATCAGCCACTGCGCCAGCGCTGAAACCGCCGCGACCACAAAAAAACCGAGCCATAGGCCGTTGAGCATCAGTAAACCCCCTCACAAGATGCGGGGGATGATAGCGGCGGGGGCGTAAACAACAAACCCCGCTGTCGCTTACCGGACATGCCCTACCACTCAAACCGCCCTATCTGACTGGAACGGGTTCCTGTGGGGGTGAGCTTGCTCCCGAAGAGGCGGATACATCCCTCTATTCACGGCTGACGTTTAGCCTTCGCGAGCAAGCTCACTCCCAAAGGGGATAGGCGGCGGGTTCATATATTGGCGTCAACGCGGCCCCGAAAACAACAAACCCAGCCAGGGCCGGGGTTTGTGTGCTCACGCTACTCAGCCATCAATCGACAGTCGACTGACCCGCTGGCAAGGATTCCTTGCTACGCCAGTGCGGCAGGGAGTTCCAGTAACGCTCGCCCTTGGCATCGTCGTACATGCCTTCCCAACGCGCGATGACCAGTACCGCCAGGGCGTTGCCTATCACGTTCAGGGCAGTGCGCGCCATGTCCATGATGCGGTCGACACCGGCGATGAATGCCAGACCTTCCAGCGGAATACCTACGCTGCCCAGCGTCGCCAGCAGTACCACGAACGACACCCCCGGAACGCCAGCGATGCCTTTGGAGGTAACCATCAGGGTCAGCACCAGCATGATCTGCTGGCCGATGGACAGGTCGATGCCGTACAGCTGCGCGATGAACAGCGCCGCGATGCTCTGATACAAAGTCGATCCATCGAGGTTGAACGAGTACCCAGTCGGCACCACGAAACTGCTGATGGCCTTTGGTGCGCCGTAGCTTTCCATCTTCTCGATCACGCGCGGCAGCACGGTCTCGGAGCTTGCGGTGGAATAGGCGAGCACCAGCTCGTCCTTGAAGATACGCATCAGCCTGATCACCGAAAACCCGAACAGGCGAGCGATCAGGCCCAGCACCACGAAAGCGAAGAAGGCGATGGCCACGTAGACCAGAATCACTAGTTTGGCCAGCGGCAGCAACGAGGCGAAACCGAAATTGGCCACGGTCACGGCGATCAGTGCGAACACGCCAATCGGCGCGTAATTCATGATCATGTGGGTGACCTTGAACATGGTTTCCGATACGCCCTGAAAGACCTTGACCAGGGGCTCGCGCACCTCAGCGTTGAGGCTGGACAGTCCCAGACCGAAGAACACCGAGAAGAAAATGATCGGCAGCATGTCGCCGCGGGCGACTGCAGCGAAGATGTTCGACGGGATCAGGTTGAGGATGGTCGCGATAAACGCGTGATCATGCTGCACTTCGGCCGTGGTCTTCTGGTACTGCGAAATATCCACAGTGCCCAGCGTACTCATATCGATGCCGGTGCCTGGATGGAACACGTTAGCCAGCAACAGCCCAACGACAATGGCGATGGTGGTGACGACTTCGAAGTACAGAATGGTTTTCAGACCGATGCGGCCCAGTTTTTTTGCGTCGCCCACACCCGCGATACCGACCACCAGAGACGAGATCACGATGGGGATGACTATCATCTTGATCAGGCGAATGAAGATGTCGCCCGCAGGTTGCAGGATATTGCTGATCCACCAGGCCTTCTCGGCGCTGAAGTGATTGAGCGCCGCTCCCAGTGCGATCCCCAAAACCAGACCGATGAGGATCTGCCAGGCCAGGCTGAGTTTTGCCTTCTTCATGTCTTTAACCTTGTTGTAGTTAGCGTGGACATTGCTCACCGACGCGTTCGAAGATGCTCTTGTAGAGCAGGATCGAGACGTGGATGCCCTTGGATCTGTCCAGAAGGTCTCTGCAAATGAGCGTCCGAGCTCTCGGCAGGCGGAAAAAGGGCGCAACTATTCCCATCCAGACCCTCAGCGTCTAATGCCGTAAATGCCTACCTCATGCCGAATCGGCATGAACGAAATCAAAGACTTAAGCGAAATTGCCGCAAAACGTAACTTTCCGCGCGGGCAAATGGGTGCTGATAACTGGCTACAACCTTGCCTGTAGCAACATAAGGGGAGGTTCAGAGGATGCAAGTGACAAAATGGTCACACATGGCCGAGCCGTCACTCGAGAGGGGAGATTTCTCGATATACGGTCGAAAGGGAGATGAGGTGATAAGCGTAGCTCTGCGCGTCGCAAGCCCATGGTCGAATCGCAGCCTGTTGGGCGATCTGACATGGACTTGCTTTGCGGCTTCCTGACCCGGCCCACGAATGGGAGTACTCCCTGTACACCTGGCACGCTGCAACCACTCCATTGATCATAGCGCCCCGGCCCCTTGGTCACGCACAGACCCTCCTCGGGCTGCGCGACGATCAGCAAGACCCAAAATCAGGCCTTCCTTTACATCTGAATCAATACCAGTTTGGATCTTTCTTCAGCTGTTCTTTCAAAAGGCCCTGCATGCCTTCATTGGGCTTGCCGAGGAAACGGTAATCAGCGTGACGGGTCGGAGATTTATCCGCCGGCAATCCCGCTGGTACCTCGACCAACATCGCGTAGGCATGCGCCTTATTCATACTGAACGCCACGATGAGCCGTTTGTTAATGCACGTGTCCTGGGTTTCGCAAAGAGGTCCTACCAGGTATTTGTCACCATCCTCGGTCACCGCATTCATCTGATCGGCCGAACCGGACAGATTGATCACCCAATCGGGTAAGCGTTCTTCTTTCTTGACCACGCTCGACCAGGTCTCTCGATATTCGGGATCGGAACTCAAGAGTTCGTTAACCCGCGATTGCCCGTCGTTTGCTGCGATTGCCATGGCGCTGACGCTGGCCAGGAACGCCAGCGTCATTGCATGGAAGTGCTTGCCAGCCATTATTGTCAGCCCCGACCGCGACGACCGAAGAAGAACGACACGACGAACATCACCAAGAACACGACAAAGAGAATCTTGGCGATACCTGTGGCGGTGCCTGCGATACCACCGAAGCCCAGTACTGCTGCGACGATAGCGATGATCAGAAATGTGATTGCCCAGCTCAACATGGTGATTCTCCTTACTGTTTTTAATTTCTAGCTACAACCAGGCGTCGGGGTCGACCCTCGGCGTAGATCGCGTCTCTACCATCCGCTGATGATCAGAAAACCCAACTCTGTTGACGCGGCGCCGGCTCGACGGCGGCGCCGGCGTCATCAACTGGCTGCAGACTCAGCCCCACATCCGTCGCCTTCAACGCGGTGGCTTTGGCGAAGGGAGCGGCGTGGCTGTATACATGCGGGACCTGAATGACCTGCTGATTCTGATTCCAATGCGCGAACTGCTGAACAACGATCAAAGTGATCATCAGCGCCAGACTGGCGAACAAACCTTGCTGCAGATGCAGCGGAGAGATACGCAGTGCAGCGAGACGTTGAGTGTTCATTCAGCTAGCTCCAGGCAATCTTGTCGGTCGGCGTTCAGACCCTTGTTACCTGAGATATTGCAGCCTGTGTGCCAGGTTTTCCGCCCCGATAAATACCTTACAAATCAATAGGTTAATCCATGCCATGGGAAGGGTCTTACACGCAAGCTGCACGATTGAACATTTGGCATCGTGCGTATTGCACGAAGCTCTGAGGCAATTCGTCGCGGCTGAAACGTCTTCACAGTGAGCATTGCAAACATTGAGGGGCCCCTTCGCGATGAGCACTGCAAACCCTGTGGGAGTGAGCTTGCTCACGAAAGCATCGAAATGAGCGATATGAATAGGCCGATTGACCAAACCTTCGTGAGCAAGGTCACTCCCCCAGGACCGGCTAGCATCAGGAATTGAGCGATGTAATTGGCCGCTCACCCAGCACTGCGCGTCATGACCCGCAACGTGTCGGCATCCACGCCTTTCACGCCCCGAATGTTGCGGGCAATCTCCACCGCCAGTTCCTTTTCGGCGTAATTGGCAACGACCCCATCGAGGCTCACCACACCACTCTTGGTTTCCACCTTTATATTCAGACCGTCGAGATTGCGGCTGTAGATAAGACTGGATTTGACCTTGCTGGTGATCCACGCATCGCTGAACTCTTCACGCACGCTGTTAGCCTGCGCCTCGTTCTGCTCCTTGATAGCCTGGGTATCGCGCGCACTGAGGCTGATCAAGTTGTTGACCTCGGTCACGCCATCGGTGTTGCTCGCCAGACTGCCGGCCAACTGTTTGGCCTCGGCGTCCTTGGCCTGACCTTTGAGCGTGACCACACCCTGCGCAGCCGTGACATCGATGTTCAGGCCTTCGGTCACGCTGTTCCACAGCAGCTTGGATTTGATGGTCGCGGTGAGCGTCGCGTCGTCGAAACGCTGAGCCATGTTGGGCTTGGTACCAGGCTCGGCTGCAACCTGAGGATCGATCTGCAGTTGGTTGTCGACTTTATTGATGCCCTGGGTATCGCCTGCGATTTGCGTCGCCAGCTCCTTGTCGACTTCATTTTCCACCTTGCCGGTGAGAATGGCTGTGCCCTGCTCAACCTTCACGCCGATGTTGAACGGACTCAAATGGCGATTAAGCGCGAAGGCCGTCCATATCGAACCTTCCTGACGCGCTTGGGCCAGCTGGGTTTGCAAATCGCCTTGAGCAGCCTGCGCGACGACGGGCGTCATTCCAAGCAGGCCTGTGGTGGCCACGGCCAGAGCGATTTTCTTCAGCGGGTGCATGGCAGTTCTCCAGACAGTTACAAAAGTACCTATTGGAGAGACTTTGCATTCGGGCAGACGTTCTGTTCCCCATGCGCCTTCAGAAAACGGTTTTCAATCGCCGTGCCACACAGATTTTCGAAGCCAAAGGCCTCAGATCAGGGCGTTATCTGATTTTTTGCCTGACAGCTACCATGCAATGCGCCTAATCAATCAGAATGAACCATGCAACTTGCCCGATTTTTCCGGGACTAACATCAGACCATTCATTTAGGAGCGTAGGAAAAATGGAAGCAGCCACTGAGAATCAGGGCCGTATTCTGCTTGTGGATGATGAGTCCGCCATCCTTCGCACCTTCCGCTATTGCCTGGAAGACGAAGGCTACAGCGTCGCCACCGCCAACAGTGCGGCCCAGGCTGAAGCGCTGTTGCAACGTCAGGTGTTCGACGTATGTTTTCTGGATCTGCGCCTTGGGGAAGACAACGGTCTGGACGTATTGGCGCAGATGCGTATTCAGGCGCCGTGGATGCGTGTAGTGATTGTCACCGCGCATTCGGCTGTAGACACCGCCGTAGACGCCATTCAAGCGGGTGCGGCTGATTATCTGGTTAAGCCGTGCAGTCCCGACCAACTGCGTCTGGCGACCGCCAAACAACTGGAAGTCCGCCAATTGTCGGCGCGTCTCGAAGCGCTGGAAGGCGAAGTGCGCAAGCCCAAGGACGGCCTGGACTCCCACAGTCCGTCGATGATGGCGATTCTGGAGACAGCCCGTCAGGTGGCCAATACCGACGCCAACATCCTGATCCTCGGTGAGTCGGGAACCGGTAAAGGCGAGCTGGCGCGAGCCATTCATGGCTGGAGCAAGCGGGCGAAGAAAGCCTGCGTGACAATCAACTGTCCGTCGCTGACTGCCGAGTTAATGGAAAGCGAGCTGTTCGGTCACAGCCGCGGCGCGTTTACCGGCGCCAGTGAAAGCACCCTTGGCCGAGTCAATCAGGCCGACGGCGGTACATTGTTCCTCGATGAAATCGGCGATTTCCCACTGACGTTGCAGCCCAAACTGCTGCGCTTCATTCAGGACAAGGAATACGAGCGTGTCGGCGACCCGGTGACGCGTCGCGCCGACGTGCGCATCCTTGCGGCGACCAACCTGAATCTTGAAGACATGGTGCGTGAGGGGCGTTTCCGTGAGGATTTGCTGTACCGCCTGAACGTCATCACCCTGCATCTACCGCCGTTACGCGAACGCGGCGAAGACATCCTGACCCTGGCCGATCGCTTCCTGGCCCGTTTCGTCAAGGAATATGGCCGGCCTGCCCGCGGCTTCAGCGAGGAGGCGCGCAGCGCGCTGGTCAACTACCGCTGGCCTGGCAACATTCGTGAGCTGCGTAACGTGATCGAACGGGCGAGCATTATCTGTCCGCAGGAAAAGGTCGAAGTCAGCCACTTGGGCATGGGGGAACAGCCGACCAACAACGCCCCGCGCGTAGGTGCGGCGCTGAGTCTGGACGAGCTGGAAAAAGCCCACATCGGCGCCGTGCTGGCCACCAGCGACACCCTCGATCAGGCCGCACGTACGTTGGGCATCGACGCCTCGACGCTATACCGCAAACGCAAGCAGTACAACCTGTGACAGGACGCCCATGAAACTCGCGATGAAGTTGCGCACCCGATTGTTCCTCAGCATTTCGGCGCTGATGACGGTCGCGTTGCTGGGCCTGTTGCTGGGACTGGTCAGCGTCATGCAAATGGCCAAGTCCCAGGAGGACCTGATTCGCCACAACTTCATCACGCTCGATATCGGCCTCAAGATGCGCCAGAACCTCGGCGATCAAATGGTGATGCTGCTCACGGGAAGGCACGATGAGGCGGCGCTCAAGCGGAAACAGGAGCAATTCCAGGATCTGCTCGATCAAGGCATCGATCACGACCAGCAAACCAATACCCACAGCGGCTTCGAAAAGGCGCGCGTGGACTATGAGCAGTTCCTCAAGTCCCTCAACGAGGCGGGCGATCCTGCCGATGTGCTCAACGATGACAAGACCGTCACCAGTTCTTTCAATGCATTGCGTAACGGACTGATCGACTCGCATCGCCAGGCACTGGAAAACATCAGCCAGGCCGAAAGCGCCTCGCGCAGCCGCGCGCTTTGGGTCGCGGCGTTGCTGGGGTTCGTCGGGCTTGCGGTGTTGGCGATTGGCTTCGTCACCGCTCACGGCATTGCCCGTCGCTTCGGCGCGCCGATCGAGGCACTGGCCAAGGCCGCTGACAACATCGGCCAAGGCAATTTCGAGGTCACGCTGCCGATTTCATCCGCTGCCGAAATGAATCAGCTGACCCGCCGCTTCGGGATCATGGCCGAGGCCCTGCGTCAGCACCAAGTGACCAACGTCGATGAGCTGATGGCAGGGCAACAGCGCCTGCAGGCGGTGCTCGATAGCATCGACGACGGCCTGCTGATGATCGATCGCCAGGGACGCCTGGAGCACCTGAACCCTGTTGCGCAACGGCAGTTGGGCTGGGAAGAGGGGCGTCTGGGGCAGGGGCTTGGCGAGGCATTGGATCGGCCGGAACTGGATGAGCAGCTGTATCTGGTTCTACGCGGCGGGACGCTGGAGCGCGCACCCGAGGACCTGTCCATCGAGATCGATGGCGAAACCCGTCTGCTGACTTATAGCCTGACGCCCGTCAGCCACACCAAGGGCCACATTCTCGGGGCCGTGATGGTGCTGCATGACGTCACCGAGCAGCGGGCGTTCGAACGGGTACGCAGCGAGTTCGTCCTGCGCGCGTCCCACGAGCTGCGCACGCCGGTGACGGGCATGCATATGGCCTTCGGTCTGTTGCAGGAGCGTGTGCACTTTCCACCCGATTCCCGGGAAACCGACCTGCTCAAGACCGTCAACGAAGAAATGCAGCGCTTGATGCAGCTGATCAACGACCTGCTGAATTTCTCTCGCTATCAGAACGGCCTGCAGAAGCTCACGCTTGCGCCGTGTGATGTCGGCGAGTTGCTCACTGAAGCACGTCAGCGTTTTGCGGACCCAGCGCAAGAACAGGATGTAGTGGTGCTGCTGGAAATGCAGGAACCACTGCCACGCCTGCAAGCCGACAAGGCTCAGCTGGATCGCGTGCTGGATAACCTGCTGGACAACGCCTTGCGCCATACCCCGCAATCAGGGCTCATCCGCCTGCAAGCGCGTCGGCATGGCGAGCGATTGATCATCAGCGTCGAAGACAACGGCGAGGGCATCGCCTACGGCCAGCAGGCACGGATTTTCGAGCCCTTCGTTCAGGTTGGCCGCAAGAAAGGTGGCGCGGGTCTGGGGCTGGCCCTGTGCAAGGAAATCGTGCAGCTGCATGGCGGGCGCATGGGCGTGTACTCCCGGCCGGGGCAGGGCACGCAATTCTACATGGCGCTGCCGTTGTAGCCTGAATCACGCCACATCATCCGCCCTGCGCCCCGCGCTGCGTCGACCGCCGGTTACCAGCTCGGTGAATTTGGCCGCAGTCAGCGGTCGGGCGAAGAGCCAACCCTGGCCGTAGATCACACCCTCGCTCTTGAGCAGTAAGGCCTGGGACTCGAATTCGATGCCTTCGGCGATCACTCGCAGCTGCAGGGCGTGGGCCATGCGGATGATGTGTGGGGCCACCCCGCTGCTGGCCGCGTCATGTCCCAGCGCATCGATGAACGCCTTGTCGATTTTCAGGCAATCCACCGGCAGCGTCTGCAGATACGCCAGGCTGCAATAACCCGTTCCGAAATCGTCAATCAGCACCTGGTGCCCCCGATCGCGCAACGCTTGCAGGTGATTGCGCGCAACGGCCACGTCGACCAGTCCGCGCTCGGTGACTTCGAAGGCGATCTGCCGAGGCGCGACGCGATGCAAGGCGAGCAGTTTCGCGGTCACCCGGCCGATCCGCGGCGCCATCACATCACAGGCCGCCAGGTTCACCGACACATACAGGTGTGGATTAGCGCGCAGCACATGCCCAAGCTGTTCGAGCAGTTGTTGCAGGACGAAGTCGGTGATTTGACGAATCTGGCCGGTGTTTTCAGCGAGGGGGATGAACAGGTCGGGGCTGGTCAGCGTGCCGTCAGGTCGTCGCCAGCGCACCAAAGCCTCGGCACCCACACATAAGCGGGTGTTGAGGTCGAAAATGGGCTGATACAGCACCTTCAATTCGCCCCGGCGCAATGCCCCGTGCAATTCGCCACCCAGCGACTGACGCTGACGAACCAGTTGCAGCACCAGAATCCCGATGCACAGCGACACCAAAACGCTGGCCGGGACGAGCAACCACCAGGCGCCGGTGATTTTCTGTTGCAAACCACTGCGCGGCGTAATCAGAACCAGTTGATATTCCGGGCTCTGTGTCGGCATCCGGTAAATCAGCTTGTCATGCGCGGTGATCAGCGTCTCGACCGAAGTCGGGGTCCAGTCGGGCGTTGGTGGCCAGGTTTGCGCGGGGCCCAGGACCGGTACGGCTTTTTTGCCCTGATCCAACACCACCACCAGGCTCCCCCCCGCTGGCAGGTCGACCACATCGGTCAGATGTCCCCGGGATGTGGAAACCCGAAAATCACCGCGCCCGAGCATCAGCGAAGCGAGGTTGTCGTCGGGTTGAGTCGAGGTGTTGAGCCAGTAATCGTAAGTCGGCCCACGAATGTCCGGCGCCCGGGGTTTGCCGATCTGGCTCTGGCGTTGGCGGGTCCAGCTGGAGCAGAACTGAGTGTCATCGACATAAGCGGCTTCATAAATGAAGCGGTAGCGCGAGTTGACCTGCCGCAGCTGCTCGATCATCTCCGGGCTGCAGCCACGCAAGGGCTGCGCTTCGAGTTGGTCCAGGCCCGCGCGCAACTGATCGAACAGCTGCTCCAGGCGCACCAGGAACCGCTCGCCCTGCGCATTCATCTGCGCGCTTTCTTCCTGCCGGGCCTGATGCATTGCCAACCCGAAACTGCCTGCCAGCAGCACGACAGCACTTAACAGCGCTGCCAGGAATGCCAGCAGCGAAGGGCGATAGAACACTGAGCGAAATTGAGGTGAAGCGGTGAACATCGGGCCAACATCCAGGTGAATACCAATGAGGTATAGCAATAAGCGCGGAAATAGCCCGTCAGAAAATGCGACTAAGGATAATTTAGTGCTTTAGGTTAAGTACTTGAAGGATAGCTGCACTTTGCACATCCGGCTCGCCGTCGAATTTTTGCGGGCGATAGTGCATCTGGAACGCCGCCAGAACATGCCGCGTGGCGATATCCCACTCACCGGTTTGCGGCGTCGGGTAGCCCAGAAGCGCCAGTCGCTGCTGGAACCAAGTAGCACTCGGTATAACGCCCATCATCTGCGATTGTTGCTGCGCGACCTGCTGCTCATCCGGCCAGATCCCCAGTCCCTCCTGCGCGAGTCGCTTCCACGGGAACAGCGGGCCGGGATCCAGTTTGCGCAGAGGCGCGATATCGCTGTGACCAATCACATGACGCGGTTCGATTTTATTGCGCTTGACGATGTCTTTGAGCAGCACGATCAGCGACCCTATCTGCGCTTCACTGTAGGGGTACCACAGGCGGCCGGTGGGAGTGTCACGGTAACCAGGATTGACGATCTCGATGCCGATGCTGCTGGAGTTTAGCCACGTACGGCCGTCCCATTCGCTGTCCCCGGCATGCCACGCGCGCTGGCTCTCGTCCACCAGCTTATAGGTCGTCGCCGGACCATCACCGATCAAATAATGCGCGCTCACCTCGCCGTGGGTCAGCAATGCCAACGAACGCTCAAGCGACGCGGAGGTGTAATGCAGCACCACGAACTGCGCGCGACTGTCGTAATTGACGGAAGGATGGCTGGTATCCAGCTTCGGCCCGCTGGAGCAGGCCGTCAGCAGCAGGGCGAGGAAAAGCGCGTAGTAAGACTTCATAAAAGGCAGAACACATAGGCAAGTAATGCAACAGTGTAACGTAATGCCAGCCCGACGCCCAAAATTACGACCGGCCCGCGTCACACTGCGCTGCTGTCCTTACCCCTGCTCGATGCGGTTGCGACCTGCGTCTTTGGCGCGATACAGGGCCTGATCCGCGCGTTTGAGCACCATATCGCTACGCTCGCCGGGTCTGAACGTGGTGATGCCCATCGACACCGTTATCGTCACTGGCTCGCCCTTGAAGTGGAACGGACACCGCTCGACGGTTTCGCGCAGGCGTTCGAGCAGAACGAGCCCGTCAGCCATCTGCATATCCGGAAGCAGCACAACGAACTCTTCGCCACCGAAACGCGCGATGAAGTCCGACCCCCGCAAGCGTTTTTTCAGCTGCGAGGCGACGATCTTCAATACCTTGTCGCCCGCCAGATGCCCATAGCCGTCGTTGATGCGCTTGAAATGGTCCAGATCGAGAATCCCCAGCAACAGGCTGGAGCGACGTTTTTGCAGCTGCTCGACTTCGTGCTCAAGTCGCTCGTTCCAGGCTGCACGGTTGGGCAGCCCGGTGAGGGTGTCGCTCAACGCTTTCTGCCGTTGCTCTTCCAGGTGCGCGCGGACGCCTATCGCTTCCTGCTCCATCGTCGCCACACGGCTGGCGAGGGATTGCAACCGTAAAGCAACCTCCTGCTCGCGTTCGTCACGCTGCTTCTGGTGTTCGTCCATCGTGCTGAGCAAACCTTCCAGACGGGTCTCCAACACCATTTTCAGGCTGCCGAGATCGGCCGCATCCTGCACGCTGCTCTGCAAATCGCCTACATGTTCGCGTAGCTGATCGTTCAGCACTCGCGACGCCGTGTGCTGGCCTGCGTGATCGTCGCTGGCGGCTTGCAGGTT
Organism: Pseudomonas bohemica; assembly: GCF_002934685.1. Lineage (GTDB taxonomy): Bacteria > Pseudomonadota > Gammaproteobacteria > Pseudomonadales > Pseudomonadaceae > Aquipseudomonas > Aquipseudomonas bohemica. Next base: position 343,553 of record NZ_NKHL01000121.1, on the reverse strand, counting down.
GGCCTGAAAGGACTCCAGCCGCTCGTTCAATTGCTTGAGGTACAGCTCGAACTCATGTTGGCCGCTGTCAGTGATTGCCAGCATGAGCACGGTCAAATCTTCGAGAATCGGCAGCAGTTCGTACCAGTTCAGCCCATGCTCCAGTCGGGCGCGCATAGCTTCGGCTTGCGGGCGGTGGTGCTCTGGCAGGGTCAGGTCGTTAAGCAGTCCCAGCAGCGTGTCTTCAATGTGCGCAGCGACCGAGCTGTAGCTTGGCTCAGGAGAAGAAGGCAGGGCGTACGGACCCTCTTCTTCGCTATCGGCCTCGCCCTCGGCGGCGTCTTCAACGCAAGCCTCGCCTTCGGTTGCCTCTTGCGCAGCTTGGTTCTCTACCGCTTCAGCTTCGGCGTTCTCGATAGCCTGCTCCTCGTCCAGCTGAACTGCTTCGATGCGGGTATCTGCTGGCTCGGCCTCGGCCAAGGCTGCAGCGTCTGAAGACTCCACGGCTTTCGCCGGCTCAGCTTGGGATTCCGTCGCGGCGGGCTCCACGCGCTCGACCGGTTTTGACTGCGCGGCAGGCAGAGGCTCGCTGGCTTCGGTTTCGGCAACGGGTGGGGGGGTGTAGGCCGCTGTGACAAGTTCAGCTACCGATGCCGTTTCGCTGATCGCAGGAACGGGCGTTTCAACAGGCGCCGCAGGGACAGCGCGGACGACAGGCTTCTCGGCGTTGATCGTGGTTTCAGCCGCCGGCGCCTCATTGGCCCATTGCGCAGCCTGGGGCGCCGGCGACGGCTGATCCTCCTCATCCACAAGTGCCGTGGTGAGCGCGACAGGCTTCGAAAAATCTATCTCGGGGTTAGCAGCCGCAGGATTGCCAGCTTCCTCGGCGCCATCCCGGCTACCAAACAAACGCTGCAGGAACCCCGGACGAGCAGCCTCTTCCGGGTGCTCAAGCTGGGACAGCGCCTGCCCCTGCAGGCCGCTCAGTTCGCTTAGCAGCAGCGGCAACTCAAGGGCCTGATTCACACGGTCTTCGAGATTCTTGGCGAAGCGCTTGAGCGGTTTGGCAACTTCCCGAGGCAATGGCAGCGATTGCAGTTGGGCCACCAACGCCGTCAGCGCCGTCCCCATTTGCTCGACGCGCTGCTCGCGTCGCTGCTCCGAATCCAGCACGGCCTTTTCCAGGCGCGGGATCAAGGCTGCGAGACCTGCGTCCATATCGTCCTTGCGCACGATCTCGCGCATTTCCTTCATACACTGATCGACCGCTCTGTCCGCCCCCTCGGCCGCCAGACTGCTGCGCACCAGACCGCGCCGCAATAAGTCCAGGCGGTCATTCCAGCGCTTTTCGAGTTTGTCTTGCTGCTCGATGCTCTTGAGGTACTTTTCTTTCCAGCGTTGGGCTTCGTCGCTCATTCCGAGGGCTCACGGGGAGATGGGCTTGTTATCGGCAGGGAGTCACCCATTAATGAGGCCGGCAAGCGAATCTCCACCGCAACCGGCAGATGATCGGAGATGGGCAGAGCCAGCACCTGCACTTTTTCAAGGGTCAGGGTGGGGCTCAAAAGGATATGGTCCAGACAACGCTGCGGGCGCCAACTGGGAAATGTCGCTTCGATCTGTGGCGCGAGAAGGCCCAGATCGCGTAGGGGAGAGGTTTCCAACAGGTCCGCTGCATGGGTGTTCATGTCACCCATCAGCACCTGATGTTTGTAGCCGCCGATGAGCTCGCGGATGTAGGCCAGCTGGCGGGTTCGTGTACGCGCACCCAATGCCAGATGCATGACCACCACGACCAGTGCGTCTTCGCCTTCGCCAAAACGGACCAGAATCGCGCCGCGACCGGAGGGGCCTGGCAAAGGGTGATCTTCGATGTCCCAAGGCCGTAGGCGACTCAACACGCCATTGCTGTGCTGGGCAAAACGTCCGAGGTTGCGATTGAGTTGCTGATACCAGTACGGAAACGACCCGAGCTGAGCGAGGTGTTCGACCTGATTGACATAGCCCGATCTCAGGCTGCCGCCATCGGCTTCCTGCAGCGCGACCAGGTCATAGTCGTTGAGCAGGTTGCCGATCTTTTGCAGGTTCCCGGACCGACCGTTGTGAGGCAGCAGATGCTGCCAGCCACGGGTCAGGTAATGGCGGTAACGCTCGGTGCTGATGCCCACCTGAATGTTGAAACTGAGTAACCGGAGCCGACCATCGGCTGGCAATCCGGTTTCCTGCAGATGGCGCTCGTTGACCTTGGGGATATGCCGGGCAACGGTGCGTTCAATACCCCAGCGCGTCATGATCGGCGCTTACTTGGCAGTCAGCGTCGCGCGCTCTTTGGCGATCAACTGATCGGCCACATCCAGCGCCTGCTCAGGACCGCCGGCGGTGCCCAGGTCGAAACGGTATTTGCCGTTGACGATCATGGTCGGAACGCCGCTGACTTCATACTTCTTGGCCAGCTCCTTGTACTGGGCGATCTTGCCCTTCACAGCGAACGAGTTGAAGGTTTCGAGGAACTTGGTCTTGTCGACGCCTTCTGTGGCCACGAAATCAGCCATGTCGTTCGGATCGGTCAGACGCTTGCCGCCTTTCTGGATGGCATCGAACACGGCGGTATGGACTTTCTTTTCCACGCCCATGGTGTCGAGAGTGATGAACAACTGGCCGTGGGCATCCCATGGGCCGCCGAACATTGCTGGAATACGGATGAAATGAACGTCGGCCGGGAGTTTTTCAATCCATGGATTGATGTTCGGCTCGAAGGCATAGCAGTGCGGACAGCCGTACCAAAACATTTCGACGACTTCGATCTTACCTGGCTCGGCGACCGGAACGGCGCTCTTGAGCTCGACATATTGCTTGCCGGCTTCGATTGGCTCTGCAGCTTGGGCGGTCAGACCGAACAGGCTGGTAAACACCAGAGCGGCGCTGAGAATCAGATTACGCATGCTTAACTCCTGGGCATGAAAAGTCACCTCGACGGCCGCAGTTGGACCGGACGGGGTGATACGAGTTCGCAAGTGTAACGCTTGCGCGCACAAAAAAGGGCAGCCGTTCGCTACCCTTTTTGGCCCGCCTGAGCGAGTCGCCGAGTCACTCTGAATCAATGCCTTAGCCTTAATCCCGCGTTAATGCAGACCCTGTATGTAGGCCGACAATGCGTCGATATCCTTGTTGCTGAGTTTGGAGGCAATGGTGCGCATGACCATGGTGTCGCCATCGTTGGTGCGCTCACCTTCACGGAAGGCCGTGAGTTGTTTTTTTACGTAGTCGGCGTGTTGGCCGCCCAAGTGAGGAAAGCCTGCGGCTGCATTGCCTGCGCCGTTGGGGGAATGGCAGCCGGTACAAGCGGGCATCCCTTGGTCCAGCTTGCCGCCGCGAAACAGCGCTTCGCCCTTTGCGACCAGATTGGCATCGGCGGCGCCGACACTGCCTTTCTGGCTGGCGAACCAGGCTGCGATGTCGGCCAGATCCTGATCGTTGAAGGGAGTCAGCATGCCGGTCATTTCCAGAACTACGCGCTTGCCGTCCTTGATTTCATGCAGTTGCTTGAGCAAATAGCGTTGGCCCTGTCCGGCCAGTTTCGGGAAATTGGGTGCCATGCTGTTACCATCCGGGCCATGACAGGCACCACAGACTGCGGTTTTTGCCTGCCCGACGAGGGGATCTCCCACGACTGCATCGGCGGCTCGCGTCTGGGCAACGACTCCCAGGAGCAGAAAGAGACTCACCAACAGCTTGTTCATCGGCTGATCCATTACGTTTACTGTTGCTTTGAGGTTAGTCAGACGTTCTGTGAACGTCACCCGCGGGCGGGACAAGGCACACACGAAATCTGCGGCAATATATACTTGCGTCCATCGAACGGAAAACGACACCCCGTTGCCGCACCACTTTCGCAACGCCCTCACCGGATATCCCATGCAACTCAAGAACCCGATCCTCGGTTTGTGCCAACAAGCCAAGTTCATGCTCAGCGCCGCCAAAGTCGACCAATGCCCGGATGACGAAGGTTTCGAAGTGGCCTTCGCTGGTCGCTCCAACGCCGGTAAATCCAGCGCGCTGAACACCCTGACCCACGCCAGCCTGGCGCGCACCTCGAAAACCCCTGGACGCACGCAACTGCTGAACTTCTTCAGTCTGGACGACGATCGTCGGCTGGTCGACTTGCCTGGCTACGGCTACGCGAAAGTGCCGATTCCGCTCAAGCAGCACTGGCAGCGTCACCTGGAGGCTTACCTGGGCAGTCGGGAGAGTCTCAAAGGTCTGATTCTGATGATGGACATCCGCCACCCGATGACCGACTTCGACCTGCTGATGCTCGATTGGGCCATCGCCAGCGGCATGCCGATGCACATTCTGCTGACCAAAGCCGACAAACTGACCTTCGGCGCAGCCAAGAACACGCTGCTCAAAGTGCAGTCGGAAATCCGCAAGGGTTGGGGCGATACCGTGACCATCCAGTTGTTCTCGGCGCCCAAGCGCATGGGCCTGGAAGAGGCGTACACCGTGCTCGCCGACTGGATGGAACTGGAGGACAAGGCGCCCGCGGCCTGAATCGCAGGCAAAAAAAACCCCGGACTTCATATGGGGAGGGGAAGTTCGGGGTCTAAGTCCAGACCTCTAGGGAGGGATCCGGATATCTGCCAACACTTAACACAACATAGGAGCATGAATGGCTACGTCAGCCATTCGCAAACTCTGACCGGGCTTTGGCCGCAGAAGTTCAAAAACCGGGGAAATTTAATGCCGCTCGCGCCGATTGGTTTTGATTCCGGGCTCAGCCTGTAGGAGTGTGCTGACCCCGCGATAGCGCTGTGACAGACACCACAGCGTCTCTAATACACCGCTATCGCGGGCAAGCGCGCTCCTACAGACGCAGCTGCAGATTGATCAAAAACTGATCAATGCGCCTCATCCCAGTTATTCCCCACACCCACTTCCACCAGCAGCGGCACGTCCAGCTGCGCAGCGCTGCTCATATGCACGCGGATGTCCTGGCTGATCTGCTCGACCAGATCGTCACGCACTTCCAGCACCAGTTCGTCGTGCACCTGAAGGATGACGCGGGCGTCCAGGCCTGACGATTCCAGCCAGCCGTTCACGGCGACCATGGCGCGCTTGATGATGTCAGCGGCGGTGCCTTGCATCGGCGCGTTGATCGCCATGCGCTCGGCGCCTTTGCGCAGGGCCTGGTTCTTGGCGTTGATGTCCGGCAGGTAAAGGCGACGACCAAAGATGGTCTCGACGTAACCCTGCTCGGCGGCTTGAGTGCGAGTGCGCTCCATATAATCGAGCACACCGGGATAACGGGCGAAATAGCGATCGACATAGGCCTGGGACTGCTTGCGATCGACACCGATCTGCTTGGCCAGCCCGAATGCGCTCATGCCGTAGATCAGGCCGAAGTTGATGGCCTTGGCGCTGCGACGCATGTCATTGGTAACCCCCGCCAGCTCCACGCCGAATACCTCACCCGCCGTCGCGCGGTGCACGTCCAGATCGTTGCGGAAAGCGTGCAGCAAGCCTTCGTCCTTGGCCAGATGCGCCATGATCCGCAGTTCGATCTGCGAGTAGTCCGCCGCCAGCAGCTTGTAGCCCTTCGGCGCAACAAAGGCCTGGCGAATCCGGCGACCTTCAGCGGTGCGAATCGGAATGTTCTGCAGGTTCGGATCGCTGGACGAGAGGCGTCCGGTCACAGCCACGGCCTGATGATAGGACGTGTGAATCCGCCCGGTGCGCGGGTTGATCTGCTCGGGAAGGCGATCGGTGTAGGTACTTTTCAGCTTGCTCATCGAGCGGTACTGCATCAGCACTTTGGGCAGCGGAAAGTCCTGCTCGGCAAGTTCCGCTAACACCGCTTCGGCCGTAGAAGGCTGGCCGGTGGCGGTCTTGCTGATGATCGGCATGCCCAGTTTTTCGTAGAGGATCACGCCCAGCTGCTTGGGTGAACCGAGGTTGAACTCTTCCCCGGCAATGGCGAACGCCTCGCGCTCAAGCTCGGTCATCTTGTTGCCCAGCTCGACGCTCTGAATGCCCAGCAATTTGGCGTCTACGAACGCGCCCTGACGCTCGATGCGTGCCAAGACCGGCATCAACGGCATTTCGATGTCGCTCAGCACAGGCTGCAGGCTTGGGGTCGTGGCCAGTTTGGCCTGCAAGGTTTCATGCAGGCGCAGCGTCAGGTCGACTTCCTCGGCGGCATAGATCCCGGCCTGTTCCAGCGCGATCTGGTCGAAGCTCAGCTGCTTGGCGCCTTTGCCAGCGATATCCTGGAAGTTGACCGGCGTGTGATCCAGATACTTCGCAACCAGGCTGTCTCGGTCATGGCGGGTCGCGGTCGAGTCGAGCACATAGGATTCGAGCATGGTGTCGAACTTGACGCCCTGCACAGCGATTCCCTGCTCCTGATCGCCATCAATGGCGCAGTTGGCCAACAAGTTGATAGCGAACTTGGCGTGCTGACCCACCTTGATCTTGCTCGCATCCTCCAGCATTGGCTTGACCGCCTTGAGCACCGCGTCGCGATCCAGTTGCTGTGGCACGCCCATGTAGGAGTGGGTCAGCGGGATGTAACAGGCTTCGTGGGTCTTGATGGCGAACGACAGCCCGACGATCTGCGCGCGCTGGGCATCGGTGCCGTTGCTCTGCACCACGAATGCGAACAGCGTGGCGGCCTGGAGTTTTTTCAGCCAGTCGTCGAACTGCGTCTGTTCCAGAATCAGTTCGTACTTGGCCTCGATGATCGGAGCTGGCTCTTCGAGGGGCGCGATCTCGCTCCCTTCCTGCTTGGCCTCACGCTGCAGATCGTTGATCCAGCTTTTGAATTCAAGCTCGGTGTAGAGCGCCAGCAAAGCCTCGCGATCCGGCTCGCCGCAGTGCAGGGCGTCCAGTTCGATGTCCAGCGGGACATCTACTTTGATGGTCGCCAACTGGTAGGACAGGAACGCCATGTCCTTGTGCTCTTCCAGCTTGGCGGGCAGCGACTTGGCGCCGCGAATCGCCAGGCTCGGTACCTTGTCGAGGTTGTCGTAAAGCTCCTTCAAGCCGCCATTGATGCCCAACAGCAAACCAGCGGCAGTTTTTTCGCCCACGCCGGGAACCCCGGGAATATTGTCGACCTTGTCGCCCATCAGGGCCAGATAATCGATGATGTGCTCAGGACCGACGCCGAATTTCTCCTTCACACCAGCCACATCCAGCACGCTACCGGTCATGGTGTTGACCAAGGTAATGTGCCCGTCGACCAGCTGCGCCATGTCCTTGTCGCCCGTGGAAATGATTACCGGACGATCAACGGCGGCACTGCTGCGCGCCAGGGTGCCGATCACATCATCGGCTTCGACACCTTCAACGCACAGCAGCGGATAGCCCAGACCTCGTACGCACTTGTGCAGGAAGTCGATCTGTACGCGCATGTCATCGGGCATGCTCGGGCGGTTGGCCTTGTACTCGGCGAACATCTCGTCGCGAAACGTGCCGCCCTTGGCGTCGAAGACCACCGCGAACGGGCTGTCAGGATACTGCTTGTGCAGGCTCTTGAGCATGTTCAGCACGCCTTTGACCGCACCTGTTGGCAGGCCCTTGGACGTGGTGAGCGGCGGCAGCGCGTGGAAGGCGCGGTATAGATAAGAAGAACCGTCCACCAGGACGAGAGGCGCTTGACTCATGTGAGGGATCAACCTTTTCGGCGGGGTCGGCGCTAGAATGCGAGGACCGTTGACGACAAAGGAACAAGGTTATCATGCGCACGCCAAATCGCCTGTTACTGGTCAGCGTGTTGGCTGCTTGCCCGCTGATGGCGTTGGCGGCAGAGGACGATGCGCCTTCGCCCGAACCTGACGTCACGATCGGCAAGGATGGCGACAATTTCATTCAGGAATACAAGGCCAACGGTTTCGTCTACGCAGTAAAAATCACGCCCAAACATGGCAAACCGTACTATCTGGTGCGTGCTGACGGCACCAGCGGTCAATTCATTCGTTCGGATCAACCGGACATGCTGATTCCCCAATGGGTATTATTCAGCTGGTAACGCCCTACATTCACCTTTTGCTGGCAGTGTTCATATGTCCGTTTTTACTCCCCTGGCTCGGCCCGAGCTGGAAGCTTTCCTCGCCCCATACGGGCTCGGCCAACTGCGTGATTTCCAGGGCATCGCAGCCGGAAGTGAAAACACCAACTTCTTCATCAGCATGGAACAGGGCGAGTTCGTGCTGACACTGGTCGAGCGCGGCCCTGTGCAGGAGATGCCATTCTTCATCGAACTCTTGGACGTGCTGCACGACGCCGAGCTGCCAGTGCCTTACGCGCTGCGCACCACTGACGGCCAGGCGCTGCGTGAGCTCAAGGGCAAACCTGCGCTACTGCAACCGCGCCTGTCGGGCAAGCATCCCACCGAGCCGAATACCCAACACTGCGCACAGATCGGCGAACTGATGGCGCACATGCACCTGGCGACTCGCGAAAAAACTATCGAGCGCCGGACCGACCGCGGGCTGGACTGGATGCTGAAGGAAGGCAGCAACTTCATCTCGCATCTGGCGGAGGCCGAAGGCGCGTTGCTGAAGGCTTCGGTGGAGGAAATCGAGCGGCAGAAGGCGCGGATCATGGCCTTGCCGCGCGCCAACGTGCACGCCGACCTGTTTCGCGACAACACACTGTTCGAGGGCACGCACCTGACCGGCGTGATCGATTTCTACAACGCCTGCTCCGGCCCGATGCTGTATGACGTGGCGATTGCCGTGAATGACTGGTGTTCGTTCGAAGACGGCAAGATCGACGCGCCGCGGGCTCGCGCGCTGCTGGGTGCCTATGCGGGATTGCGCCCGTTCACGGCGACAGAGGCTGAGCTGTGGTCGACGATGCTGCGCGTAGGCTGCGTGAGGTTCTGGCTGTCGCGCCTGATCGCTGCCGAGACCTTTGCCGGGCAGGACGTGCTCATCCACGACCCATCGGAATTCCGCAAACGCCTGGAACAGCGTCAGGAAACACACATTCCGCTGCCGTTTGCGTTGTAGACGCTAGATTTTCCACAACTGTTGGAGTGAGCTTGCTCATCGAAGAGGCCAGTACATTCACAGCACATGTGGCGTCTGGAATGCAGCCTTCGTGAGCAAGCTCACTCCCACAGGTTTGTGCGACGCCTTGAATCTTCAGCGCACACAGATGATCTGTAGCCGTCCGGCTTGCCGGCGGTAGCGATTTCAAGTCCGCCGCCGGCAAGCCGGACTGCTACAGATCATCGTTGGTCACAAACTCTCCAGACACCCCGCCAGATCATCCGCCAGCTTGCGCAACAGCTGCTCATAGCCTTGCGCTGTGGCCGGCGTGTACCCGCCCAAACCATCCAGCTCAGCCAGTTTTACCGGTAAACCGGCGCTTAAGGTATCGGCCAGACGTGGGCGTAAGGGCGGCTCGCTGAATACACAGGTTTTGCCGTACTCCGCCAACCGCGCGCGCATGGCGGCGACGTGTTGCGCGCCGGGCTGGACGTCGCTGCTGACCGCGAACACACCGGCGTGCTTGAGCCCATAATCTTCTTCGAAATAATCGAAGGCCTCATGGAACACGAAGTATTTCTTGTCCGAGATGCCTGCCAAGCGTTGTGTAATCTGTGCATCCAGTGTGTCCAGCCGGGCGTCGAAGGCTTTGACGTTACTTTCGTAGCGCGCAGCATTGACAGGATCGGCCTGGCTCAAGTCCGCCGCCATTTTCGCCGCGATCACCCGCGCATTTACCGAAGACAGCCACAGGTGCGCATCGACGCTGCCGGGGCGGTGATCGTGGTCGTGCTCATCTTCATCGCCATCGTCGTGGTGATCGACATTGGCGGTGAAATGACGCAAATGCATGCCTGGCAGCGACTGAACAGACACTGAGGCTTTGCTCCGGCCAGTCAGCACTCGGGGCAGGAACGTTTCCATGTCCGGGCCGATCCAGTAGAGCAGATCGACCTCCTGCACACGCCGTACGTCGGATGGGCGCAGTGCATAGTTATGCGGCGAAGCGCCCGGCGGCAGCAACACTTCCGGCACCGCCACGCCGTCCTGCACAGCCGCGGCGATCAGTTGCAGGGGCTTGATGCTGGTCAGTACACGAACGTCGGCCTGGGCGGGGGAAATTGCGGAGAATCCGGTGATAAAAACGACAAAAAGTAAAAAAAGTCGGGACACGATGACCACTCATGGGGGCAGGAACGGGTAACATAATAACGTCTCTCACAAAAGCCGTCGCCGCCCATGTCTAAAACACCACTGGCCAGTCGCCCCCACGATCACTCCCATTGCGTGCACAGCGCACTCGCTGAAGCCGATGCATTGTGCGCCGGTAAAGGCCTGCGTCTGACCGCTCTGCGTCGTCGTGTGCTGGAGTTGGTCTGGCAGAGTCACAAGCCGCTGGGCGCGTACGACATCCTGGCTGTCCTGAGCGAAGAGGACGGCCGCCGCGCTGCGCCACCAACCGTGTACCGCGCGCTGGATTTCCTGCTGGAAAACGGTCTGGTGCACCGCATCGCCTCGCTCAACGCATTTGCAGGCTGCAATCACCCGACGCACGCGCATCAGGGCCAATTCCTGATCTGCCGTGAGTGCCATGCCGCCATCGAGCTGCAGCACGCAGCGATCAGCGCCTCCATTGTCAGCGCAGCCAACGAGGTCGGCTTCGCGGTGGAGACACAGACCGTCGAAGTCGTCGGGGTGTGTGCCGGCTGCAAGGCCGCCTGATGAGCGACGCACTGATCCGCCTGAAGGACGTCAACGTCACTCGTGCCGGCCAGAGCGTGCTGGAAAATATTCAGCTGAATGTCACTTCTGGCGAAATCGTCACCCTGATCGGCCCTAACGGCGCGGGCAAGACCACGCTGGTGCGCGCTGTGTTGGGGCTGCTCAGACCCGACTCCGGGGATGTCTGGCGCAAACCGAAGCTGCGCGTCGGTTACATGCCGCAAAAATTGCAAGTCGATCCCACGCTGCCGCTGTCCGTACTGCGCTTCCTGCGTCTGGTGCCGGGTGTCAACCGCAACACCGCACTGGCTGCGTTGGGGGAGGTCGGCGCCGGAAAAGTCATCGACAGTCCGTTACAGGGCATTTCCGGGGGCGAGATGCAGCGGGTCTTGCTGGCCCGCGCGCTGCTGCGCAAGCCTGAGTTACTGGTGCTCGACGAGCCTGTGCAGGGCGTCGATGTGGCCGGACAGGCCGAGCTGTATGCGCTGATTACCCAACTTCGCAACCGCTACCAATGTGGCGTCTTGATGGTGTCCCATGACCTGCATCTGGTGATGAGCACCACCGATCAGGTGGTCTGCCTGAATCGCCACGTCTGCTGCTCCGGTCATCCCGAGCAGGTCGGCAACGATCCGGCGTTCGTCGAGTTGTTCGGCCGGAACGCTCCGAGCCTGGCGATCTATCACCACCATCACGACCATGCCCACGACCTGCACGGCGCGGTCTGCCAACCCGCAGCGCCTGCCCACGACCAACCTCATACTCACAATCATGACCACGGGGACAGCTGCAAGCATGGCTGATTTTCTACTCTATGCCTTGCTCGCAGGCCTCGCTCTGGCAGTAGTGGCCGGTCCTCTGGGTTCATTCGTGGTCTGGCGGCGGATGGCCTATTTCGGTGACACCCTGTCCCATGCCGCACTGCTCGGCGTGGCGCTGGGCTTCTTGCTGGACATCAGCCCCGCTATCGCAGTGACCGTCGGCTGCCTGCTGCTGGCGATTCTTCTCGTGACCCTGCAACAACGCCAGCCGCTGGCCTCGGACACGCTGCTGGGGATTCTCGCGCCAAGCACGCTGTCTCTCGGGTTGGTGGTGCTGAGCTTCATGCGCGAAGTGCGCATCGACCTGATGGGTTATCTGTTCGGCGATCTGCTGGCCATTAGCCCCACCGATCTGGCGTGGATTCTCGGTGGTAGCGCGGGGGTGCTTGTGTTCATCTGCGCGCTGTGGCGTCCGCTACTGGCGATCACCGTGCACGAAGAACTGGCAACCGTTGAAGGTTTGCCGGTCGCGACGCTGCGCATGACGCTGATGCTGTTGATCGCCGTGGTGATTGCCGTGGCGATGAAAATCGTCGGCGTGTTGCTGATCACCTCCCTGCTGATCATTCCCGCCGCTGCGGCACAGCGTCACGCCCGCTCGCCGGAGCAAATGGCGTTCGGGGCCAGCGTGATCGGCATCCTCGCGGTCTGCGGCGGACTGGCCTTGTCGTGGTACAAGGACACGCCGGCGGGCCCGTCGATTGTGGTCTGCGCCGCTGGGCTGTTCCTACTCAGCTTCCTTTTGCCCAAGCGGTAGAACCTTGGGTGGGAACCAGAGTCATACTCGGCAATCATTGAATGGCGGCAATGTGCAATGATTCGAACCAGTGCCCCGATGGTGATCAGTTATTTTCGGAGCAAGCCACTTATGTGTAGACTTGCTCGTTTTTTGCGCAAATAGAGAATCGCAGGAATGAAGCCGTTCGCATCCCGTTATCTGCTGCTTGCTGCATTTTCCATCCTGTTGGGCGCTTGCCAAAGCAAGCCCGTCGAACAGCCCGCCCCAGCCGCGGCACCCGACGCTTACCAGCAGCTGGAACAGAATATCGCCAGCAGCGAATTGGCCACCGCCGAAGATCAGCTCGCCGCTCTTCAGAGCAAGAACGCCGACGATCCGCGTCTGGAGCAGTACCAGCGTCAACTGGCCGAGGCCTACCTGAGCCGCAGTCAAATCGTGTTGCAAAAAGGCGACGTCAATGCAGCAGCTACCGCGCTAAGCCGGGCTCGTGCGCTGATGCCAAAAGCGCCGGCGCTGACCAGCGGCGTCAATGGCGCGATCGCCAATGCGCGCAAGGCTGAACTCGACAAGGCCGAAGCCGACCTGCGTGCTGCCGAGGCCAAACGCACCGCCAGGATCATCGACCCGAGTGTCGAGAGCACGACCATCGCGCTGAAGATCACCGATTCGAAGCAATTGCGTCGTCAATTGAACGACATCGCGGCGGACGTGACGGCGTTCAACTGCGACGTGACCGTTCAGGTGCCCCGTACCGACGACTACCCCTGGCTGGCAACGCTGCTGACTAAGCGTGTGACGAAGATCAATCCGGATTTCGAATTGCAGATCCAGCGTGAGATCGAGAAGAGCGAGCCCGCCCAGATCATTCTGAAACCCGCAAAGCTCTGATCGATTTTTGATCATAAAAAAGGCGTTGCCCTCGCGGACAGCGCCTTTTTTATTGGACCAATACGGTATTTTGTCGGAGCACGCTTGCCCGTGATAACGGCGTGCCAGCCACATCGCAACGCCTGGATGGACGCCATCGCAGGCGAGTGCGCTCCTACAAACTGAAACTGACCGACGCGCAATCCGCGCCGATCAGACCGTTCTTAAGCCGGAATAGCCTTGGCCTTCGGCTCACGCGCCCACACGCGATGCTGTTTGATCGCATCGAAGAAGGCCGCGAACGACTTGCTGTCCGAGACCGCGAGCAAGCCGGCATCGGTTTCCAGACGCAGCAAATCGATCAGTTCCTTCGCATCGCCTGCGTAGGAAATGGCCTTGAGGTGTTTGTAGGCCTCAAGCACATAGTGCAGCGCAACACCGTTGCCGCTCAGCGCCTTGACCGACGCCGCGCCACCTGGGATGAACACCGCATCGAAGACAATTGAAGGCAGGCCTTCGATTGACGCATCCACTGCCAACGTCTTCCCGCCAGCGGTTTTCACCGGAGCGGAGGTCGGACCAAGCACCTTGGCGTGAGCCGCTTCGGCCTCCAGCGCAGCCTTCATGGCCGCCACGGCTTTGTCGTCGACGCCATCGGCCACAAGAATCGCTACCTTGCGAGAAGCGATATCACCCGACAGCAGATTCACCTGGCTCAGCAACGGCGACTTGTCGACGGTTGGCTTACCAGTCTTCTGCGCCTTGACGGTAGGGCCTTTCGGCGCAGGCAGCCCAAGGTTCGCAGCAACGCGGCTGGCCAGGGTGAGGTCGATGTTGGCCAGAATCTCATTCACCTGACGCGCACGAATGTGCTCACGTTCCACCTTGCCCAACTCGAAGCTATACGCCGCGATAATGTGCTCCTTCTCGTGCTCGCTCATGCTGTTGAAAAACAGCGTGGCATGGGAGAAGTGGTCGGCAAACGAAGGGCTGCGCTCGCGCACTTTATGAGCCTCGACGCGCTCCTGATAGGTCTCGAAGCCACCGTCTTCAGGACCCGCAGGGGTCTCTTTCGGCCAGCCGCCGTCGATGGAATTAGGCTCGTATGAGGCGCGGCCTTTGTCGATCGTAATACGATGTTGCGCGTCACGCTGGCTGCTGTGGTTCGGCGATACCGGACGGTTGATCGGGATCTCGTGAAAGTTCGGCCCGCCCAGTCGACTGATCTGCGTATCGGTGTAGGAAAACAGACGCCCCTGCAGCAGCGGGTCGTTGGAGAAGTCGATACCTGGCACCACGTGACCGGGGCAAAACGCGACCTGTTCGGTTTCGGCGAAATAGTTGTCCGGGTTGCGGTTGAGCACCATCTTGCCCAGCGGCGTGACCGGGACCATCTCTTCGGGGATGATTTTGGTCGGGTCAAGCAGGTCGAAATCGAACTTGTGCTCGTCCTCTTCCGCGACGATCTGCACGCCCAGTTCCCACTCCGGATAATCACCCGACTCAATAGACTCCCACAGATCGCGGCGATGGTAATCGGTGTCCTTACCGGCCAGCTTCTGTGCCTCGTCCCACAGCAGCGAACAAGTGCCGTACTTGGGTTTCCAGTGGAATTTAACGAAGGTCGATTTGCCCTCGGTATTGATCATGCGAAACGTGTGAATCCCGAAGCCCTGCATGGTGCGCAGGCTTTTCGGAATCGCGCGATCGGACATGGTCCATAGCACCATATGCGCAGACTCCGGTACCAGCGAAACGAAGTCCCAGAAGGTGTCATGCGCCGAACCACCTGTAGGAATCTCGTTATGCGGCTCCGGTTTTACGGCGTGCACGAAGTCAGGAAACTTGATCGCATCCTGAATGAAAAACACCGGCATGTTGTTGCCGACCAGATCGTAGTTACCTTCGCCTGTATAGAACTTCACAGAAAAGCCGCGCACGTCTCGCACCGTATCGCCCGAGCCGCGCGGCCCCTGAACGGTGGAAAAGCGTGCGAATACCGGGGTTTTCTTGCCCGGATCGCGCAGAAATTCAGCCTTGCTCAGCGCCGAGTGATTCTCATAGCTCTGGAAGTAACCGTGAGCACCCGTACCGCGAGCGTGCACGATACGCTCCGGGATACGCTCATGGTCAAAGTGCGTGATCTTTTCACGCATGATGAAGTCTTCGAGCAGCGAGGGTCCGCGGCTACCGACTTTCAGGGTGTTCTGGTTATCGGAGACTTTCACGCCCTGGTTGGTGCGCAGGGCCTGGCCGGTCGCGTCGGAGCGAAATTGCTCAAGGCTGTCGAGCTTCTCGTTGGTGTTGCCACGATCGAGCGTGTCGGTGCCTGCCAGTTCGCTCTTGGGTGTCGCGCTCACAGGCGCAGTAGGTTTCTTCGTAGCCATCGGACAAAAACTCCTCGGTTCAGGCGGCTCTTTTCTCGTTCTTCGCGGGGAAAAATCGGTATGAGCTCGTTAAGCAGGGATTTCCCCGACAACAAACAGGGAAAATTTCGGCGCTTATGTAGTGACTGAAGATAAAAATAGCCGTTCCGTATTTTTTCAAACCTTTGGTCTAACGTTGCTCCTTTGCGCGTTATGACCGTTCGGCAGATAGCCCGCTAAATAAATGCTAAGAATTGCGGGCCCAACGCCGATCCGACAGGCTAAAATGCGCGCCCGGTTTATCCAGCCGAGGCGATAAGCGGCTCTGCTCACTGATCGCCCAGCAGCGTTGAGGTTTTTCACGCTGAACTTCTACCGCGCCCCCACAAGGTTCGCTACGTGATCGAGTTTCAAAACGTCCATAAAACCTATCGGGTTGCCGACAGGGAAATTCCCGCTCTGCACCCCACCAGCCTGCGGGTCGAAAACGGCCAGGTGTTTGGTCTGATCGGCCATTCCGGTGCTGGTAAAAGCACCATGCTGCGCCTGATCAACCGCCTGGAAGCCCCAAGCGGCGGCAAGATCCTGGTCGATGACGTCGATGTCACCGCACTGGACGCCGATGGCCTGCGCGCCTTTCGCCGTCAGGTCGGGATGATCTTCCAGCACTTCAATCTGCTGGCTTCCAAGACTGTGGCCGATAACGTCGCCATGCCGCTGACCCTGGCCGGGGATATGTCCCGCGCACAGATCGATCAGCGAGTGGCCGAGTTGCTGGCGCGGGTTGGTCTGTCGGACCACGCCAGGAAATACCCGGCGCAGTTGTCTGGTGGCCAGAAGCAGCGCGTCGGCATCGCCCGCGCTCTGGCGACCAAGCCGAAGATCCTGCTGTGCGACGAGGCCACCAGCGCACTCGATCCGCAGACCACCGCCTCGGTTCTGCAATTGCTGGCCGAGATCAATCGTGAGCTGAAGCTGACCATCGTGCTGATCACTCACGAAATGGACGTGATTCGTCGTGTCTGTGATCAGGTGGCAGTGATGGACGCCGGCGTGATCGTCGAGCAAGGCGCTGTCGCCGATGTGTTCCTTCATCCCAAGCACCCGACCACTCGCCGTTTCGTGCAGGAAGACGAGCAGGTCGACGAGAACGACATAAACAGCGACTTCGCCCACGTGCAGGGCCGCATCGTGCGTCTGACGTTCCAGGGAGAAGCGACCTACGCGCCATTGCTGGGTACCGTCGCTCGGGAAACGGGCGTGGACTACAGCATCCTGGCCGGTCGTATCGACCGCATCAAGGACACTCCCTACGGGCAACTGACGCTGGCCATCACCGGCGGCGATATGGACGCCGCGTTCGCACGCTTCACGGCGGCTGACGTTCACATGGAGATCCTGCGCTGATGGAAACTCTGGCCACGCTCTTTTCCAACGTCGACTGGTATGAAATCTGGGTCGCTACTGGCGATACCTTGATCATGCTTGGCATTTCCCTGGCCTTCACCGTGCTGCTGGGTCTGCCGCTTGGCGTGTTGATGTTCCTTACCTCGCCGCGTCAGTTGCTCGAGAACAAGCCGGTCTACGCGACCATTGGCCTGATCGTGAACATGCTGCGGGCGCTGCCGTTCATCATCCTGCTGATTGTGATGATGCCGCTGACCGAGATCATCACCGGCACCTCGCTGGGTATTCTCGGCACGCTGCCGCCACTGATCGCGGGCGCCACGCCGTTTTTCGCGAGACTGGTTGAAACCGCGCTGCGCGAGGTGGATCGCGGGATCATCGAAGCGACTCAGGCGATGGGAGCCTCCACCCGACAAATCATCGTCAAGGCTCTGCTGCCTGAAGCACGACCGGGCATTCTGGCGGCGATCACCGTCACCGCAATCGCGCTGGTGTCGTTCACGGCCATGGCCGGTGCCGTGGGCGCGGGCGGCTTGGGTGACCTGGCGATTCGTTACGGGTATCAGCGCTTCCAGAACGATGTGATGTTCGTGACGGTCGTATTGCTGCTGGTGCTGGTGCAGATCCTGCAAACAGTGGGTGACAGGCTGGTCGCGCACTTTTCACATCGTTAACTGAATTCGCCGGTCACTGGCCGGCCAGCGCGCGCCAACTGGCAAGCGCTACAAGGAGTAAATGTTTATGAAGAAGCTATTGGCCATATTCGCTGCGGTGGCCGCGCTGTCCGCCCACGCCGATGAAACCCTGAACGTCGCTGCCACCGCGGTGCCGCACGCCGAGATCCTCGAGTTCGTGAAGCCGACACTGGCCAAGGAAGGCGTAACGCTGAACGTGAAGGTCTTCAACGATTACATCCAGCCGAACGTGCAGGTCGATCAGAAGCGCATGGACGCCAACTTCTTTCAGCACCAGCCGTATCTGGATGAATTCAACAAGGGCAAGGGCACGCATTTAGTGAGCGTGGCGAAGGTTCACGTCGAGCCTTTCGGCGCGTATTCGGACAAGCTCAAGAACCTCGCGGATCTGCCTGACGGGGCGACGGTGGCGCTGCCGAACGATGCGACAAACGAAGGTCGCGCGTTCCTGCTGCTGGTCAAGGCCGGTTTGATCACATTGAAAGACCCGACCAGCATCACCGCTAAACCGAGCGATGTGCAGCAGAACCCGAAAAATCTGAAATTCCGCGAGCTGGAAGCGGCGACCCTGCCGCGTGTGCTGACCCAGGTGGACCTGGCGCTGATCAACACCAACTACGCGCTGACTGCCAAGCTCGATCCGACCAAGGATGCGCTGATCATCGAAGGTCAGGAATCGCCTTACGCGAATATCCTGGTCACCCGCGAAGACAACAAGGATTCGCCAGCCATCCAGAAGCTGGTCGCCGCGCTGCACAGCCCGGAAACCAAGCAGTTCATCGAGACCAAGTACAAAGGTGCTGTGGTTCCGGCGTTCTGATCACACGGCTCGCACAGGCCGAATTATTGTAGGAGCACGCTTGCCCACGAGTGCATCAGTTCAGGCACCGCAATGGTGTCCGGACAAACGCTCTCGCGGGCAAGCGCGCTCCTACAAATGATCCAGGCCAGGCGCTAAGGCTGCGCCGTTCTCACTTTCTCTCCACCAACGCCGGCAATTGCGCCACCAGCTTCTGGTTGTTCAACGGCGCGCGGATGAAGCCGCGTTGTCTGCCGTCGGGGCCGAGAAGGGCGAGGTTGCCGCTATGGTCGACGGTGTAGTTCGGCTTGCTGGTATCGGCGGGAATGAACGGGATACTCAACGCATTGGCCAGTTTCTGAATGGTCTCCACCGGCGCGGTCAGGCCCACGAACTGTTTGTCGAAGTAGCCCAGATACGTTTTCAATTGCTGCGGCGTATCCCTGTTCGGGTCGACGCTGACCAGCACCACACGAAGCTTGTCCACGGCATCTTTAGGCAGCTCACTCTTGATCTGGCGCAACTGAGCGAGGGTGGTCGGGCAGATGTCCGGGCAGAAGGTGTAGCCAAAAAACAGCAGCGTCCACTTGTCCTTGAATGCGTCCAGCGACACCGGTTGGCCGTCCTGATCCGTCAGTTTCAGGCTTGGCACTTCGCGGCTCTGAGGGAGCAGGATCACCCCGGCGTCGATCAACGCGGTCTGGTCGCCCTGGCCCTTGCCGGAGAGTACGCGGTTGACGGTCAGGCCCAGCACCAGCGCGACGATAGCCACGAGAATGAAAACGGTTTTTTGGGTTCGGGTCATTGATTCAACATCAGGTAGTGATCTATAAGCAGCGCGATGTTGATCGCGGCGTGCGGCCGGCTGCCACGGTACAACACCAACACCCTGGGCAGAAAGGGAATCCCGCGCTCAACGATGGGGTTCCAGGCGCAGCAGCACATGAGCCTATTGCCAGAAGCGGGGGGAGCCGGTTTCCAAACGCAGCTCATGGGGGCTGTTGGGCTGTCACACGTCTTGGTAAGCGATCCGCGGACTAGAGCGATGCGTACGTGCATTTGGTAAGAAATATCGGGCGCAAAGCAGGAAAGTGGCCTTTTAATAGCTGATGCACATAACCATGACGCTGTTATGACAATTACGTCTTAGCCGTCTTAATAAGCGAGCTAACGTATGACTTCCTATAATGACAGCCTGGTTTTATTGCCTTATGGAGCATTCATGAACACCGCCGCGTTGCGCGAGCAGATCACCCGAGCACAAGAACACGAGACCCAGACCGGCCAGCTACTGCGCCAACTCGAATTACAACTTCCCCATCTGCACCCTGCTATTCATCTCCCCGACGTCGACGCGCGGGGCGTGCTGGCGCGTTTCGTCATCGCTTACATCGAACAGGTACCGGACTTGCTGGATGCCGCCCATGATGTGGCGTTGCAAGCAGGCATCGAGGATCAGATCAAACCCGTACTGAAAATCGCCGAGCAGTTCTTCAGCGCGCCGCCAGCGATCATGGCTGGCCATGAAGGCCTCGACAGCCTGCTGGACGAGGCATACCTGGCGCACCGCCTGGTGGAGGAGGTGAATGATTTGTACATCGTGCATTTCGGTCAGCCACTGATCCCTGTGAACACCACGGTGGCCAGCGTCATTGCGCATCAATTGATCGGCGAAGAGTTCGCCAACCAACTGGACGAGGTGGTGCACCACGCGATCGACGAAATGCTGAACGAAGACAGCTTCTCGCTGGAGTCCGTTGAAGCGTACCGCGAGCAACTCGCCAGTCCGGATACAGAAGCTGCGTGGAAACGCTGGCCGAGCCTGTCCCGGCAACTGGGGGTCGGGCTTGAGATGGAATGTTCGAAGGACACACGCTAAAGATCTCATGGGGGCGATGCGACACGTGTGGGAGTGAGCTTGTTCATGAAGGCTGACGTCCAGACGTTATATCTGCTGTGGATGTACAGGCCATTCGTGAGCAAGCTCACTCCCACAAGGTGATCGCAGGTCAGATCAGGTTATTCAACCATCAATGCAACGCCGCCCCACCAATCGACGTCCGAATCCGCCCCTCGACACGCCGCCTGAGCAAGCGTTGCTCCAGCAACAATCTCGAGCCCTGCGCAGCGTTGGCGCGGCCCCATTCTTCCAGCAGTTCAAGGCAGGAGTGGTCGATATAGCTAAGGTTGCCCAGCGGCATGTGCAGCGTAGTGCCTGCCGGAACGCTGTTCAGGGCTTGGGCCAGCGCAGGCACCTTGAGAAAAGTCGCCGCACCGTTCAGACGCAGCTCCATCTCGCCCGCGGCTTCGAGGTCCACCAGGTTGATCTTCAGCCGCGATGCGTTCAGCGCCAGTTTCAGCAGCGTCAGACCGAACCCGATCAGTACGCCGGTCAATAGGTCCGTGAGGATGATTGCACTCGCCGTGGCGCCGTAGATGAACATCGGCATGCGGCCATAACGTCCCAACCCACGCAGCGCCTTGAGGTCCACCAGCTTGATGCCGGTATAAACCAGCACGCCGGCCAGACTTGCCACCGGAATGCTCTGCAGCACGCTGGACAGCAGCAGCACGAACGCCAGCAACCAAAGCCCGTGGAACATCGCCGACAATCGTGTTTTGGCGCCAGCCTGCACGTTGGCCGAACTGCGCACGATTACACCGGTCATCGGCAGTGCACCGACCAGACCGCAGAGCATATTGCCGACACCCTGAGCGCTGAGCTCCTTGTCGAAATTCGAACGCTGGCCGTCATGCATCCGATCCACGGCGGCCGCCGAGAGCAGCGTCTCGGCGCTGGCAATGAAGGCCACGGCAATGGCTGCGATCAGGATCGACGGATCCGCGAGATTCAGCAGGTCTGCCGGGCGGAGCCAGTCAATGGCTTCAGCGAGATTGGCCGGGACTTCGACCCGCTTGACCTCTAGGCTCAGCGCCAGGCTCGCCACAGTGGCGATACCCACGCCAAGCAAGGCGCCCGGCACGAATCGCAACGCGTGTGGCCGACGCTTTTCCCACATCCACATCACCGCAATAGTGCCAAGGCCCAGCATTCCGGCTTGCATGCCGCTGCCCGGACCGATCGCACCGAACAGCGTCTGCGGGAAGGCAATCAGGTTATCCAGCCCCGAGGGTCTGGGGCCGCTGTCGAACATCACATGAGCCTGGGATAACACGATCAGCACGCCAATTCCCGCCAGCATGCCGTAGACCACGGCGGGCGCCGTCACCCTGAACCAGCAACCAAGTTTGAGACGCCCGGCCAGCAACTGCAGCACGCCTGCCAGCAGTAGAATCGGCCCGAGCATCGCCATGCCGTGTTCGCGTACCAGCTCGAACACCAAGACCGCGAGTCCCGCGGCCGGGCCACTGACCTGCAAAGGCGAGCCGGCCAGCCACCCGACCACGATGCCGCCGATGATGCCGGTGACCAGTCCTTTGGCCGGGGGCATGCCGGATGCGATCGCGATTCCCATGCACAGCGGCAAGGCCACCAAAAACACCACCACGGAAGCCAGCAGCTCCCGTGGCAATAATGATTTGAGATCTGTAGTAGCCATGACCACTCTCCGGAGATTCTTCAGACGTGACAACGCCCTACGGCACACGCAAGGCGCGGCCGCTGTGAGCTTGAATGAGGTTGGAACCGTCAGTGGTGCCGCAGCTTCACGGGTGTCTCGCTGCGGTCAGCCGGTCTTCAATAACGACCGCGGGGGAGGGTCGCCATCGGGATCTTGTTATCGCCGTCCAATGGCAGGAAACCGTCCTGCTCAGCGTCGTAGGCGCGGATCTCGCTGGTCTCGATGTCGTAGACCCAGCCGTGGATGAACAGCTGACCGCTCGCCAGTTTCGATGCAACCGAAGGGTGAGTGCGCAAATGCTGCAACTGGGCGATGACGTTCTCTTCGGTGAGTACGTGCATGGTTTCATGCTCACCGGAGCAGCTGCAGTTGTCCTGCACCACGGTTTTGGCGACTTCGGCATGACGCAGCCAGGCTTTGACGGTCGGCATCTTCTCCAGCGTGTCGGGGTTGAGCACTGCGCGCATGGCGCCGCAATCGGAGTGTCCACAGACGATGATGTGTTGCACGCCCAGCGCAAGCACCGCGTATTCGATTGCGGTGGAAACGCCGCCGTTCATTGGGCCGTACGGCGGCACGACATTACCTACGTTACGGGTGACGAACAGATCGCCCGGCGAGCTTTGGGTGATGAGTTCGGGAACGATGCGCGAGTCGGCGCAGGTGATGAACATGGCTCGCGGGTGTTGGGCCGTCGCGAGCTTCTTGAACAGCTCTTCCTGTTGCGGGAAGACGTCATGGCGAAAGTGTTTGAAGCCGTCGACGATGTGCTGCAACGCCGCTTCGGCGGATTCAGTTTTGGCCGGGGCTTGAGTCGTCTGCGCCTGCGGTTGTTTCTCCCTGTTGCTCATGTCTCATCCTCTCTGTCGGATTGAAGTGGAGTTTCCAGTGATTCCCGTGGATGTCCCACCTTTTTCTGGCATGACGGACAATTCCATCCGTGCGCGACCAGCCGGTCACTTGCGAAATACCTTAGCGATAAAAACTTAATTGAAACTGAATGCATCGCTCTAGCTCGCGGCTCTGGCTTAAGAAAATCCAAAGCCCTAGCCCAGGCCAGCGTCCAGCGGCTCCTGTAGCACAGCTTGCCGGCGGCCGCGCCTGCGAGCTCGCTACCTCCGGTAACCCGTACCGCTACAAAGGCGGGCTGCGCTGCAGGTGTTTCAATTTAAGACGCCGCCCGAGTCACAACAACGACATCTGCCCGCCCGGTGGGCAGAACGCCTCGCAATCCAGTCTGAAGCTCTCGCGATGGTTCAGGCCGAGTTTCTTCACTGCAATACTGTAGCGTTGCGCCAGCAACTCGGCGAAGACGCCCTCGCCGCGCATCCTGGAGCCAAACCGGCTGTCGTACACTTGGCCGCCACGACTTTGCCGGACCAGACTCATCACATGCTCGGCGCGTTGCGGGTAATGCGCCTGCAGCCACTCCTCGAACAGCGGCGCGACCTCCAGCGGCAGTCGCAGCATCACGTAGCTCGCACTGAGCGCCCCAGCGGCCTTGGCCTCGGTCATGAGCTTCTCCAGCTCCATGTCGTTGATCATCGGGATCATCGGCGCCAACAACACGCCTACCGGTACACCGGCATCTCGCAGCACCCGAATCGCCCGCAATCGCGCTTTAGGCGCCGCCGCCCGCGGTTCGAGAATACGTTTGAGCTCATCGTCCAGCGACGTCAAGCTGATGAACACCGAGACCAGATTCAGCTTCGCCAGTTCAGCCAGCAGGTCCAGATCACGCAGAATCAGCGAGCCCTTGGTGATGATCGTCACCGGATGACGATAGCGCAGCAGCACCTCCAGCGTTGCGCGCGTGAGTTTGTACTCACGCTCGATTGGCTGATAAGGATCGGTATTGGCGCCCAGAGTGATCGGCGCCACGCTGTAGCCGGGTTTGGACAGCTGTTGTTCGAGCAGGGCAGCGGCATTGGTCTTGGCGATAAGTTTGGTTTCGAAATCCAGCCCCGGCGACATGTCCCAATAGGCATGGGTGGGCCGCGCGTAACAATAAATGCAGCCGTGCTCACAGCCGCGATAAGGATTTATGGAACGATCAAACGGGATATCAGGCGAGGAGTTGCGCGCGATGATGGTCTTGGCCGTCTCCAGCGTAACGGTGGTGCCCTGAGTCACCGGCACCTCCTGATACCAGCCGTCGTCTTCGGCCACCGAGCGATTCGGCGCAAAACGATTGTGCGGATTGGTCGCGGTGCCGCGGCCACGCGGGGGCAATGGAATAGACATGCGCGCCTCTGGATAACTGTTCATGCATACAGTATCGCACCCACTGCGGGCGTTCCAGAGCCAGGCACCTGCTTCGCACACCCTCGGACAGGCGGTCTGCGCGCGAGCGGACTGACGCCTCAAGCCAGGTAACAATTCCAGCAAGTTTGCTCATAGCCGGTTTCAGATATCCCGCTGATACTCTCGCCCACCTCCAGCAAAGAGGTCACCCATGAAACAGCCTCAGCGCACGAAGCGCTGATTGAATGAAAAGGATTTCAAACATGAACCGACTTCAAAGATGCGCCGGCCTCTTCGGCGGCCTTCTTGCCTTACTCATCACAGCCAATGCGACCGCTCATCCTCTCGCTCAGAAAGACTTGCCTTTTGACCAACTCAGTTGGGTCACCACTCACAACTCATATGAAAAGATAAACCAGAACCTCAGGGAAATTCCGCAGCAGCTGAACGACGGCGTTCGTGGGTTCATGCTGGATCTTTATCACGATGACAAATATCCAGACCGTGACGCCATTCGGGTCTGTCATAAAACGATCTGCTATGGCAGTTTCGCCAATCAGCTCGGCAACGAAATTCTGCCTTTCCTCAACAACGGCAGTGAACTCGTCACGCTTTTCCTGGAAACCTACGTTACCCGCGACCAACTCCAGAGATTCTTGAACAGTTTTCCTCAAGTGGCCGATGTAGCGTTCGATCCCGATGACTTTCCCGCCAGCAACTGGCCCACGCGTAGGCAGATGGCGCAAAAAAATCAACGTCTAATTATGTTCACTGACAAATCCGAAGTCGCAGGTACTTACACCGTGAACGGACGGCGCATCAAGGTGCTTTTTGACCAGGACTGGCTTGTGCAAAACCATTGGAAGACCTTGGGGGCAGTGGCTTCCAGCGTTTTGGCCACACACGATTTTTCCTGTCCGACCCGGTGGGCCAGCCTGCCGCTCTCAACCGCCAAAGTGGATGCACGCACGGGTAAGCAGTGGAATCGCCTGTTTCTGATGAATCAGTTTCATTACGCGACATCGACCATTCCGGATTCGGCCAAATACGATAACAACCTGACCTGGCTGATGCGCCGCACGGCAAATTGCGGCACCACACCCAACTTCATCGGCATCAATAACTATCGCAATGGCGATACTCTCCCTTACACCCAGGCGCTGAGCCAGGGCGGCATTTACCTCTGGGAACAGAACAATGCCAATACGGAAGGCGATACCGTATGCGTTATTCCCCGTCGAGCCCAAACCCTGAAGCTGCCAGCGAACGGATGCGAAAATGATGAAGCCCGGTCCCTTTCGCTGTCAGGCATTGATAAAGGCACGCGCATCACGCTCCTCGACAGTGCGAACGGCAACCGTGAAGACGACCACCTCATCATCGATGTAATACGAGACATCAGTATCAATGAAAAAGTGGTCATCGGCTCTCTGGAACGAAGCCTAACCACTGACGCTTATCGAGCGGTTTATGTCCGTAACAACGGTTTGGCGGGCAAAGTCTCTCGCGTGGAAGTTGGAATCACACCCGCCGACTTTTCAGATGCATCCATTGCCATGTACGAAGGCAATAACGCGACACAGAACCTGGACTGCGTCGTGCCGTTTCATTACGCCCACAACGTGAAGATGAGGAGTAACGGCTTCGGCTGCTCGAATGACGAGATCCGCTCGGCCAGAATAATCAAAGCCAAAGCGGGAACGGAATTCACGTTGACCGGCCATCCGGATGGCAACTTCGGTCAAGGCAGAACGCACGTCATCGTGCGGCGGGACATCACAGCGCCTGTGGTTATCCCAAGCTTTGACCGTTCGTACCAGGATCAGCATGTGAAAGTGACGAACCACAGCAAGGGTATTGATGGAAAGATTTCTTTTGGCTACTTCTACGGCAGCCGATAAGCCATCCCGGGGGCGGTTCAGACGTGCCCCCGGACCTGCCTTCAGAAAGCCTGTCAGAAGCCCCGGTCTCACGAAGTTTTGACATCTGCCTCACATCGCCTTGACCTCGGCCCATAGAGACTCGCCGCATCCTCTCCACCGCTAGCGCCCAAGGTAAGACTCGATGCGCCTTCGATTGATCGCTTCGCTGGTCGCCACACTGATGGCGCTTTCTGTTTGCGCGTTGGCTCAGGCTGATGACTCGCCGTCCTCAGGATCGCGCCCCAGCCAATGGGCGCAGTCGATCGACCCGCATTACAATCTGTACCAGATGACTCCGACGCTTTATCGCAGTCGCCAGCCCGACGCCGATGCCCAGCCGCTGCTGAAGAAACTCGGCGTGGTGACCGTGGTGGATCTCATCAAGGAAAGCGACAGCAAATGGCTGTCAGACCCGTCGGTGACGCAGATCCAGATCCCGTTGCAGACCGTACATGTCGATGACGCGGACATCATTCAAAGCCTGCGCGCGATCCAGACGGCCCAGGAAAAAGGCCCGGTGCTCATGCACTGCAAGCATGGGCTGGACCGCACCGGGCTGGTGGCAGCGATGTACCGGATCGTTGTGCAGGGCTGGAGCAAACAGGCTGCACTCGACGAGATGGAACACGGCGGCTACGGCGATGAAGACAGCCTCAAGCACAGCATCGATTACATCAACAAGGTCGACGTTGGCGCCCTGAAAACTGCCCTCAACAGCGGCGCATGTAGCACTAGCGCGCTTGCCGGCTGCGCGATCAAGGGCTGGTTTCAGCAGACAGACGTGGTGGGGGTTCAGACGATTTTGTGGCGGTTGTAAAAGCCAAGTCGGTAGCAGCGCGCCTGCCCGCGAATGGTGGCGTACCGGCGAAAAACTCGCCGTTTGACACCACGCCATTCGCAGGCAAGCGCACTCTTACAGAGAGATAGCGCCTGGATCAGCTCGGATCAACCGGCTTTTTCAGCTTCGGATTCGGGAAGAACTGCACACCCTGCACCTTCGGCCCAGCCGGTTTTACCGGAGCCTTGTTGACGCGTGTGCCCAGTTCTTTCGGGATCGACTGACCCTGGGCGTTGAGCGTATCGCAATACCCGCAATGCACGCACTCGCGATGCGGAACGTCGTCTTCGCTCCACATCATCAACTTGTCAGGCTCGCTGCACGCCGGGCAGACAGCCCCGGCGATGAAGCGTTTCTTGGTAATCACATGCGGTGTATCCGTCATGCTGCCGCATCCTCACTCAGGCCGGAATGGCGCAAGAGTGCGTCAATCGAAGGCTCGCGTCCGCGGAAGTCGACGAACAGCACCATCGGCGCCTGGGAACCACCGCGGGCCAGAATCGCTTCGCGGAAAGCACGACCGGTTTCGGCATTGAGCACACCGTCTTCCTCGAACCTGGAGAAAGCGTCAGCCGAGAGCACTTCAGCCCATTTGTAGCTGTAGTAGCCCGCCGCGTAACCACCCGCGAAGATGTGCGCGAAGCTGTTGGGAAAGCGGTTGTACGCCGGCGGACGCATTACCGAGACCTCGTCGCGCACGCCTTCCAGCACTTGCAGCGTGGTACGGCCGTCGCCGTGAGTGGCGTGCAGTTCGAAGTCGAACAGTGAGAATTCCAGCTGACGCACCATCATCAGACCGGACTGGAAATTCTTCGCCGCGAGCATTTTCTCCAGCAGATCCTGAGGCAACGGTTCGCCGGTTTCGTAATGGCCGGAAATCAGCGCCAGCCCCTCCGGCTCCCAGCACCAGTTTTCCATGAACTGGCTTGGCAGCTCGACCGCATCCCAGGCCACGCCGTTGATGCCCGAGGCACCAGCGTGTTCGACGCGGGTCAACAGATGATGCAAGCCATGGCCGAACTCGTGGAACAGCGTCGTGACTTCGTCGTGGGTCAGCAAGGCAGGCTTGCCCGGCGATGCCGGTGTGAAGTTGCAGACCAGGTTGGCCACCGGGCTCTGCAGGGCACCGCCGGATGTACGGCGGCGATCGCGGGCGCCATCCATCCAGGCACCGCCACGCTTGTTGGCGCGTGCGTAGAGATCGAAGAAGAAGCGGCCGACATGCTGGCCGTTTTCCTTGATTTCGAACAAGCGAACATCGGGGTGCCAAGTGTCGAAGCCTTTCTGCTCGGCGATTTCGATGCCATACAGTTTTTGCACGATGGCAAACAGGCCGCCCAATACCTTGTCGATGGGGAAGTAGGCGCGCAGGGCTTCCTGAGAGACGCTATAGCGCTGTTCTCGCAATTTTTCGCCATAGAAACCCGTGTCCCAGCTTTGCAGATCCGGGCAACCCTGTTCGGCAGCGTAAGCCTTGAGCTGCTGTAGATCCTGCGCAGCGAAGGGCTTGCTGCGCTTGGCGAGATCGCGCAGGAAGCTCAGCACCTGATCGCTGGATTCAGCCATCTTGGTCGCCAGACTCAGCTCCGAGAAGCTGGCGAAGCCCAGCAGTTTGGCCAGTTCCTGACGCAAGTCGAGGATCTGTTCCATCACAGGGCCGTTGTCGTTCTTGCCCGCGTTCGGGCCTTGGTCCGAAGCACGGGTGCAGTACGCCGCGTAGACTTCTTCACGCAACGCGCGGTCTTGGGCATAGGTCATCACCGCGTAGTAGCTCGGGAATTCCAGGGTAATCAGATAGCCGTCGAGGCCCTTGGCCTGGGCGGCTGCCGCCATTTGCCCCTTGGCCGAATCGGTCAGACCCTCAAGAGCAGCTTCGTCGGTAACGTGTTTGGTCCACGCTTGAGTGGCGTCGAGCAACTGGTTGGAGAACTGGCTGCCCAACTCGGACAGCTTGCTCTGCACTTCGGCGTAACGCTTCTGCTGCTCGGGCGGCAGGTCGATACCCGACAGACGGAAATCACGCAGCGAGTGCTCCAGAATGGTTTTCTGCGCCACGTCGTAGCTGGCGGCTTCGGGGCTGTTGGCCAAGGCTTCGAAAGCCTGGAACAGTTCGCGGTTCTGGCCCATTTCGGTAGAGTAGGCGCTCAACGCTGGCAGGCACGATTCATAGGCCTCGCGCAGTTCGGCGCTGTTGCACACGGCGTTCAGGTGGCTGACCGGGCTCCAGGCGGCGCCCAGGCGGTCGTTCAACTCGTCCATCGCCAACACCAGCCCGGCCCATGTGGGCTGCTTGCCTTGCTTGGCGAGGATGTCGGCAATCGCAGCGCGATTGTCGGCGAGAATCTGGTCAATGGCAGGTTTTACGTGCTCGGCGCGTATCGCCGAGAAAGGTGGCAGGTCGTACGATTGCAAAAGAGGGTTGTTCGCGCTCACGGTTCGGCACCTTGGCTGGAAGAAACACTTGAGCATCTTAATTACAATCGGCGCTGACCGCAGCTATCTGCACCAGAGAAGGAACCTATCGTGGCTATTCGCAAGTTCCAGAATCACACGCCGGCCCTTGGCGCACGGGCCTTTGTCGATCATTCGTCGGTTGTCATCGGTGATGTCGAAATCGGTGCCGACAGTTCGGTCTGGCCGCTGACGGTGATTCGCGGCGACATGCACCGCATCCGTATCGGCACTCGTACCAGCGTGCAGGATGGCAGCGTGCTGCACATCACCCACGCCGGCCCCTTCAATCCGGACGGTTTCCCGCTGTTGATCGGCGACGAAGTGACCATAGGTCACAAGGTCATGCTGCACGGTTGCACCGTCGGCAGCCGGATCCTGATCGGCATGGGCAGCACGATCATGGACGGCGCGGTGGTCGAGGATGAAGTGATTATCGGCGCGGGCAGCCTTGTTCCGCCGGGAAAAAGACTTGAAAGCGGTTTTCTGTATGTCGGTCGTCCGGTCAAGCAGGTGCGCCCGCTGACCGAGAAGGAGATCGCTTTCTTCCCATACAGCGCGAGCAACTACGTGAAGCTCAAGGATCAGCATCTGGCCGAAGGTTTCGACAAACCCTGCTGAGCCGGTTATTCGTAGCTGCACATGAGAGAAAACATGCATTACCAGAATATTCTGTTCGACCTGGACGGCACCCTGACCGATCCACGGGAAGGCATCACCCGTTCAATCCAGTTCGCCTTGAGCAAGTTGGGCATCGACGAACCCGATATCACCCGGCTCGAACACTTCATCGGCCCGCCGCTGTTGCAGCAATTCATGCGCGCGTATGACTTTGACGAGGCCAAGGCCTGGGAAGCGGTGGGTTTCTATCGCGAGCGCTTCAAGGTCACGGGGCTGTATGAAAATCTGGTGTTCGATGGCGTATTCGAGCTGCTCGATCTGCTCTCTGATCAGGGTCGCACGCTGTTTATCGCCACGTCCAAGCCTTGGGTGTTCGCCCATGAAATCGCTCGGCATTTCGACTTCGCCCGGCACTTCAAGTTGATCTACGGCAGCGAACTGGACGGCACGCGCACCGATAAGGTCGAGCTGATTCGGCATCTGCTGGATGAGGAAAAACTCGATCCGAAGCAGACGTTGATGATCGGCGATCGCAAACACGATTTGATCGGCGGCAAGCGCAACGGGTTGGATGTGGCGGCAGTGGGGTACGGGTTCGGCAGCCGTGAAGAGTTGCAGGCCAAAGCGCCGACTTATCATTTTGAATCGTTGAAAGCGCTGCATCGGGCGTTTCTCAAGACCTAAAAGCAACTTGTGGGGCATACCCGCGATTGGGCTAACAAATCGTCGTCAGCTGCACGGCAATCGCGGGCAAGCGCGCTCCTGCAGTTGGGGTTCAGGCGCAGGGTTTCGCCAACCGCTCCAATGCCGCCTTTCGCTGATCCCTGGGCAACCCACCCATCTTCTCAACCGCCGCAAAGAACGCAGGCCAATTACCGTTGACCTGCTTGAACAGCCTCTCGAATGCCGGCACCCACTGGTCATACAGTCCGATCGGCAGCAGCCGTGCGTTATTCATCGACGCGTAAACCCAGCTGTCGAAGCGCTTATCGCCACCCCATTGGCTGTCGCGCAGCAGCCGGTACTGACTGCGCAGGCGCTCGAACTCTCCGGCTTTGCGCTGACGCATCACCTCTGGCGTCAGAGGTTCGGCGTACAAGGCTTTGAGACGATCACGCGTGCCGAGCACCAGTTGCGTCAGTTGATCGCGCCGCTGGGTTTCGGACGATGCACTCTCGGCAGGCAGCCCACGCGCCGCACGCCATTGCCGGGTGCCTTCTTCTTCTACGAACGTGGCGTAGGACTCGTTGAATTCGCTGTCATCTTTCACATAAAAGCGCTGATGCGCCAGCTCATGGAAGATCAGCGTCGCCAGCCGCTCATCACCCCAGTTCATCATCGAGCTGATGATCGGGTCGTTGAACCAGCCAAGCGTCGAGTACGCCTCGACGCCACTGACATACACGTCCTTGCCGTTGAGCTTCTGCAATGCCGCCTCGCCCCGGGCGGAGCCCTGGTTGTAGTAGCCGCGATAGGCGACACAGCCGGCAATCGGGAAGCAATGGGTCACCGGGTCAAGGGAAAATTCACCAGTGGCGAAGACGTTCCAGACTACGTAGGGGCGATGGATGTCGGCGTACAGGCGATAGCTTTTGTTGTCCGGCAGATGCAAGTGCTGGCTGGCGAACTCCCGTGCCTGCTGAGAGTTGCGTAGATGATCACGCAGTTTGGGGTCGCGCTGCGGATCGGCAATCACGTCCGCGACCGGTTCACGAGCTCGCAACAAGGCCAGCTGACCGCTTGCCAACTGCGTGTAATAGGAAAGACTGGAGCAACCGCTGAGGAGTAAAATCGCCAGCATCGGCAAGCCGCGCCGCAACCACAAAATGTTCAATCGATTCATGCAGCGGCCTTAACGTCGAAATACAAGAGTTGCCACCGCCAGCGTTATGCCGCAGAGCCGGTCCATGACGCAACCATCATTGTCATCTGCCTGAATGCGGAGTCTGTCATGCGCCTGCCCCTGTCAATCATTGCCCTGAGTCTGCTGGCCGGATGCGCCGGCCCGCTGCCCGCGGTGGACCCGCAGCAGGCCTGGGTCGATCTGCATACCTTCACCGGTAAGACGCTGATGGCCGATAAGCTCGATGGCGTGCGCACGGAAGATGGCCGCTATTTTCAGGTGACGCCGGGCAGGCACAAGCTGGAAGTACGTTACGACTATGAATACGCGCCAGGCGGGCTGGGACTGTCGATGGATATCTATAACGAGCTGACCTGCTACGTCACCATCGACTATGACCACTTCGAGGCCGGGCACCGTTATCGCCTGGACGTGCGCCATATCGCCAATAGCATCGACGCACAATTGCGAGATGAACAGCGCAAGGTACTGGCGGAAGAAGGGCAGATTTTTTGTATTCCTTGAGAGGCTGACTACCACTGCAATGGCTTTTGACTCTGCCCCGGGACGTAGAAGCAAGCTGCGCTCCTACGCCTTCGGCAGAAGCTTGAAAGTCAGCGATCATTCTTCTGATAAATGATCTTTTTCGTGCCGTTGTCGCACGTGCCCACGATCATGTTCGGGTCCTGGGCCTCATCATTTCCGACGATCTCCAGCGTGTAGGAGCTGACGTTCTGCGCCTGGATCTTGGCTTCGATTTCGGCCTTCAGCTCTTCGCAAGGTTTGGGAGCGGCGAACACGCTGGTGGTCAGTGCACTGAGGATCAGGGTAGTGGCTAAACGTTTCATGCTCGACTCCTTCGATGCCGCGCGAAACGCATCGGCCCTGCATCTGACATTATTTGCCGCCACCGGTTCTCACACCCCTGAAATGCAGATGACCCGCATGTGCGGGCCATCGAAGTCATGTGGTCAGTGCAAGATCAGCTGACCAGCGTGGCATCCAGCGTGATCTTGGCGTTCAGCACTTTGGAAACCGGGCAGCCTTCTTTGGCTTTCGCGGTCAGTTCATCGAACTGCGCCTGGGTCGCGCCCGGCACTTTGGCCTTGAGGATCAGATGCACAGCGGTGATCGAGAACCCTTCGCCGTCCTGGTCAAGGGTGACTTCAGCCTGGGTATCGATGCTCTCGGCCTTCAGATTTGCGCCGCCGAGGATCATCGACAGGGCCATGGAGAAGCAACCGGCATGGGCCGCGCCGATCAGTTCTTCCGGGTTGGTGCCCTTGCCGCCTTCGAAGCGAGCCTTGAAGCCATATGGCGCTTCGCGCAGGACGCCGGTTTCGGTGGAGATGCTACCGATGCCTGACTTCAGGTCACCTTCCCAGTGGGCGGACGCTTTCTTGACGATGCTCATGATGTCTCCTCATGAATTGAGCGCGATTAACTCGCACATGGACCAAAAGTCTGAGGAGTGTAGAGGCAAGTTAGTTCCACGGGTCTTACATCAGCGGTCATTTGCCGACTTCATGCAATGTCAAATCCGACTAAATTAGTAGGAAATTTCCGCTTCCCCATTGCAACCTGAAAATCCGGCCTTATCCTAGAGCCTTAACGCAACTATTTAGGCTTAACGCAGGTTATGCTCTCGCGCCTTGAAGCTTTGGGCGCCCGACCAAGCCCCCAAGAGGATCCACCACGGCCTATGAAACGCTTAGCTGATGTGAAGATTTCCACCCTCGACCTGGTGCCGGTTCGCGAAGACAAAGGCGCGGCGCAATCGCTGCGCAACTCGCTGGACCTGGCTCAACACGTCGAGAAATGGGGTTACAACCGGTTCTGGGTTGCCGAACACCACAATATGGACGGCATCGCCAGCTCAGCGACCTCAGTGTTGCTGGCCTATCTGGCGGGCGGCACCTCGACCATTCGCGTGGGTTCGGGCGGCGTCATGCTGCCCAACCACGCACCGCTGGTGATCGCCGAACAGTTCGGCACCCTGGCCAGCCTCTATCCCGGCCGTATCGACCTGGGTCTGGGCCGCGCTCCGGGTTCCGATCAGATGACGGCTCGCGCCTTGCGCCGTGAACGCTCCGGCAGCGCCGACGACTTCCCGGACGATGTCGCGGAGCTGATGAGTTACCTGGGCCCGCGCCAAGCCCATCAACGGGTGATCGCTGTGCCAGGCACCAATACCAACGTGCCGATCTGGCTACTGGGCTCAAGCCTGTTCAGTGCGCAATTGGCGGGGCAACGCGGCTTGCCATACGCCTTCGCTTCGCACTTCGCGCCGCGCTTCATGCACGAGGCGATTCGTGTCTATCGCAACCACTTCCAGCCCTCGGCGGTGCTCGATAAGCCTTATGTGATGCTCGGTGTGCCACTGGCCGCTGCCGATACCGACGAGCGCGCTGAATATCTGGCGACTTCGGTCTACCAGCGCATCCTCAGTTTGATCCGCGGACAAAGCCTGATGCAGAAGCCGCCGGTTGAAAGCATGAAAGGCTTATGGCTGCCCCATGAGCGCGAAGCGGTGATGGACTTCTTTGGCATTGCAATGGTGGGTGGGCCGCAAAAGATCCGGGCCAAGCTGGATGTGCTCCTGGAGCAGACCGACGCTGACGAGCTGATCTTCACCTGTGACATGTACGAGCATACCGATCGGTTGCGCTCGTATGAGATTCTGGCGCAGGTCGCGCGGGGCTGATCAGCACCTGAGCCGCTGTAGGAGCGCGCTTGCCCGCGACTGCGGCGCGTCATCCGACATTTATGTGTCGGGTCGGTCGCCATCGCGGACAAGCTCCTACAGGGTTCACGCGGCGCACAAAAAAACCGACGCCAGATGCGTCGGTTTTTTCCTGCAACGGGCCAGATCAGCCGCGTTTGTAAACCAGTTCCTTGGTGCCGCCTTCGCAGGTGCCGACAACCTTGCCATCGGCGGCGCTGCCTTTATCCACGGCATCCAGAGTATAGGACGCTACGCCCCTGGCCTTGATCTTCGCGTCGATGTCCGCCTTCACGTCATCGCACGATCTCCCGGCTGCCATGGTGGTGCCCGCAATGCTCAACAATCCTACCGCTAAAAGAATCTTCTTCATCGGTCACACTCCCTCGTCTGGCGCTTTTCAAGCGTAAAGGCCGCTGGAAAGAAGCGGCCCGATCACACAAGCCTCGCGTCGAATTCACGACAGCGCGGTATGTATAGCGAAGGTTGTGGCATTCAGCCAGTTCAAAAGTTCATCAGCTCTTGTCGATGCGGAAACCCACTTTGATGGTCACCTGAAAATGCGCGACCTTGCCATCCTTGATGTGACCTCTGGTTTCCAGCACTTCGAACCACTCCAGAAATTTCACGGTTTCCGCCGCCTGAGCGATGGCATTCTGAATCGCGTCATCGGTGCTGGTGGGCGACGAGCCGACCAGTTCAAGCAGCTTGTAGGTGTGATGTTCAGACATGGCAGTTCTCCTCAAATGGTCTTCAATGGGAGCGTAGCAGCGAATTTGCTCTCTACGTCTGGCGTGGAAAGCCCCTAAAAGTTCATAAATAAAGGCTCTTCGAAACCGCACTGCACTTTCTGAAAACCCTGTAGTCGGAATCAACACACGCCACTCATCACTGCAGGAGAGTCACATCATGGCATTCACGTCATCCCGTAAAGCGTCTTTGCAAAGTATGGAAGCTGAGATCGAAAGTCTGCTCAAGTCGTTGGAAAGCTTGAAGTCGGACGCTTCGGACGAGTCGCGCAAAACCCTGAAGACCCTCAAAGCCAACGCTGAAAGCGCGCTGAGCCATTCGCGCAGCCTGCTGAGTGATGTCTACGAAGACGTCAAAGTAAAGACCCGCGAAACCAGCGTGGCCACTCGTGACTACGCTCAGGAACACCCTTGGACCACAGCCGGTGTCGCCGTGGGTGCAATTGGTCTGTTGGCAGCCTATCTGCTGTGTAAACGCGCCAACTGATCAAGCCTGACCTGAACGTTCCAGCTCCTGCTTGAGCCATCGCGCCAGCTGCTGCGCACGCCCGTCGGCGGCACGTTTAGGTACCCATAACGCCAGTTGCGCCGGGGTTTCAGTGAAACCCCATGGCGCAGCGAGGCGTCCAGCCTTCAGGTCATCGGCCACCAGTTGTTCAGGCGCGATGGCGACTCCAAGGCCCGAAACAGCGGCCTCCAGCAAGTAATACAGGTGCTCGAACCCTTGACCGTACCTCAGTGCGTCGGGATCGATTCCATTCTGCTTCGCCCAACTCGGCCAGGCCTGCAAGCGTGACATGGTCTGCAGCAGCGGCTCGCTGATCAGCGCTTTCAGCGGCGCATGACGCAATGACTCGAATCGCCCGAAACGGGGACTCAATACAGGCCCGATGCGTTCGCTTGCCAGCTCGTAGACCTGCATGTCGGCAGGCCAGGGTGGTTCGGCGAAGACCAGGAGCGCATCCAGACCCGGCCGCCGGGGGTCGAGATCACCTTCACCTGCTGACAAATGCAGACGCAGGTCTGGTAGATCGGCATTCAAACGTCCCAATCGCGGAATGAACCAGCGCGCCAGCAGGCTGCCCGAACAGCCCAACACAAACGGCGCATCGGTACTGCCCTGACTCAATTCGGCGCAAATGCTGCGCAGGCGGTCGAACGCTTCAGCGCTCGCATCGCGCAACCTGACACCGGCATCTGTGAGTTTAATGCCGCGGCCATCCTTGCTGAACAGGCCCACACCCAAGTGCTCTTCCAGCACTTTCAACTGACGGCTGACGGCGCCGTGGGTAACGTGCAGCTGTTCCGCCGCCCGACTGACGCTGTTCAGGCGGGCCGTGGCTTCGAAGGCACGCAAGGCGTTCAACGGGGGAAGATCTCGGCTCATGATATCTGTGATTTTTTCTGACAGGTCACGGCGATCTTATCGGTTTTCATTGCTCATGACGCTGGTTAAAGTGTGTCCACTGCCTCAACGGCTAATCCATTCGTCACCTCGGAGGTCTTCACCATGACCCAGACCCAATACAGGAACGGCCCAGATGCCCGCGGCATGTTCGGCGCGTTCGGCGGTCGTTATGTCGCCGAAACGTTGATGCCGCTGATCCTCGACCTGAACCGCGAGTATGAAGTGGCGAAAGAAGATCCTGCATTCCTCAAGGAATTGGCCTACTTCCAGCGCGACTACGTCGGTCGTCCAAGCCCGCTGTATTTCGCCGAGCGTCTGACCGAGCACTGTGGCGGCGCCAAGATCTACCTCAAGCGCGAAGAGCTGAACCACACCGGCGCGCACAAGATCAACAACTGCATCGGCCAGATCCTCCTGGCACGGCGCATGGGCAAGAAACGCATCATCGCCGAGACCGGCGCAGGCATGCACGGTGTGGCCACTGCCACCGTAGCCGCGCGTTTTGGTCTGGAATGCGTGATTTACATGGGCACCACCGACATCGAGCGCCAGCAGGCGAACGTGTTCCGCATGAAACTGCTGGGCGCCACCGTGATCCCGGTCGTTGCCGGCACCGGCACCCTGAAAGACGCGATGAACGAAGCGCTACGTGATTGGGTGACCAACGTCGACAGCACCTTCTACCTGATCGGCACCGTTGCCGGTCCACATCCTTACCCAGCAATGGTGCGTGATTTCCAGGCCGTGATCGGCAAGGAAACCCGCGTGCAATTGCAAGAACAGGAAGGCCGTTTGCCAGACAGCCTGGTGGCGTGCATTGGCGGGGGTTCAAACGCGATGGGCCTGTTCCACCCGTTCCTGGATGACACCACCGTGCGCATCATCGGCGTCGAAGCGGCCGGTCACGGCATCGAAACCGGCAAGCACGCAGCCAGCCTGAACGGCGGCGTGCCGGGCGTGCTGCACGGCAACCGTACCTTCCTGCTGCAGGACGACGATGGCCAGATCATCGACGCGCACTCGATTTCCGCAGGTTTGGATTACCCAGGGATCGGCCCTGAACACGCCTGGTTGCACGACATCGGTCGTGTCGAATACACCTCGATCACCGATCATGAAGCCCTGGCCGCGTTCCATCAGTGCTGCCGTCTGGAAGGCATCATCCCGGCGCTGGAAAGCGCCCATGCCCTGGCTGAAGTCTTCAAGCGCGCGCCGACGCTTCCAAAAGATCACCTGATGGTGGTCAACCTGTCCGGCCGCGGTGACAAGGACATGCAAACCGTCATGCACCACCTGGATCTGTCCAAGCAGGAGAAACATTGATGAGCCGCCTGCAAACCCGTTTTGCCGAGCTGAAAGAACAAGACCGCGCCGCCCTGGTGACCTTCATCACCGCAGGCGACCCGGCGTATGACACCTCGCTGGCGATCCTCAAGGGTCTGCCCAAAGCCGGTGCCGATGTGATCGAGCTGGGCATGCCCTTCACCGATCCGATGGCCGACGGCCCAGCGATTCAGCTGGCCAACATTCGCGCGCTGGACGCCAAACAGAATCTGGCGAAAACCCTGCAAATGGTGCGCGAGTTCCGGGCGCAAGACAGCACCACGCCACTGGTGCTGATGGGTTACTACAACCCGATCCACAACTACGGTGTCGAGCGTTTCATCGCCGAAGCTCATGAGTCGGGCGTCGATGGCCTGATCGTGGTCGACCTGCCGCCCGAGCATAACGGCGAGTTGTGCGACCCTGCGCAGGACGCCGGTCTGGACTTCATCCGCCTGACCACGCCGACCACCGACGACAACCGCCTGCCCACCGTGCTCAACGGCAGTTCCGGTTTCGTCTACTACGTCTCGGTCGCCGGTGTGACCGGTGCTGGCTCGGCCACCATCGATCACGTCAAGCAAGCCGTGGCGCGCCTGCGTCGTCACTCTGATCTGCCAATCAGTGTCGGTTTCGGGATTCGTACGCCAGAGCAGGCCGCAGCCATCGCTCGCGTGGCAGACGGCGTGGTCGTCGGCTCGGCACTGATCGATCACATCGCCAATGCGCAGTCGCCGGACGAGGCAGTCGGCAACGTACTGAAGCTGTGCTCGGAGTTGGCCGAAGGCGTTCGTAAGGCACGTGTGTCCTGAAGGTAAAGTTCCTGATACAGAGGAATCTAAGTCTTTGGTCGGTAGACTAAGCAGTACAGCAAAGGGGTTCAGGACCTACGTTCTGCCCCTTTTTTGCTGATTCGAATTTGCTCAGGAGCGCGCTACATGAAAGTCTCGAATCGTTTGATCACAGGGTTGGGCGTGTTGATGATCGGCGCCAGTGCGCTGGTCCACGCTGCGCCGCCAGATCAACGTGGCGGCAATGACGATCGCAGCCCCGGTCAGCATCAGGATCAGAATTCTCAACGCGGCCCGCAGGGCAATCGTGGCAATGACCGCAGTAACGACCAACGTGCGGACAATCGTGGCGATGATCGTCGCGGCGGGCGTCCGCCGGAAGATTTCAGTGACGTTCGCCGAACTATCCAGGAACATCGCGAAACTATCGGTCGGGGCCAACCGCTGCCACCGAACGTGCATATCGCCAAAGGCCAGCCGTTGCCACGCGGTTACGGTCGTCGTCTGGATGATCGCTCGCAGCAGTATCTGCCGCGTTACGACGGCTACGAATGGCGCCGCCTGGGCCCGGACATTGCACTGGTCGCGATTGGCAGCGGGATCGTCTACGAGATTCTGGATGGCGTGTTGAACTAAGGCATTTCCAACTGTAGGAGCCTGCTTGCCCGCGATGGCGATGTCCTGACACCTCGGCGTCGGATGACACACCGCAATCGCGGGCAAGCGCGCTTCTGCGCTTCTACGGGGGTTACACGGTCGTTGTCACTTTCTGAACATCCCCACATTCAACTCCCGCACCCCGCCCATCCAGATCGCGTGCTCGGTGTGGTCGGCCAGATCGTCGCCGGTCAGCGGATGCGTAAACACCACCAACCCATTGCGATTGAGCGCCAAATACAGCATCACCTCGGCGAACTGCGAATGAGAAAACGCCAGCTGGCAGCTCCAGTCCGGGTGTGGCCCGACTGGACGCTCATGTACGCGCCCCATACGAATATCGAATTTCGCCGCCACGCTCTCGCACAGCGCCCGCGCCTGCTCGATCATCTGCGCATCAAAATAAACATGGGCGTGATAGCCCTCGACAGATGCCATGTCCGGTCTCCTAGGCAGTAACAGCGGCACTTGCTGCTAGTCTCAAAGAGTAAGAGTTATCCACAGTCCCGGATCAATTGCCATGAGGAATGCGGAAACCCCGGCAGAGAATTTTGTCGTTTGAAGCGCATTCGTTCGCAGAAAAATGGCGATGATTTACACCGCAATTGAGGGCAGCGGCTTGCCTACCAACGATTCCCCGCTCGACGCCTGCTCACTTTTTAACCAATCGACGAAGCGCTGCACAATCTGCACGCGTCTTTTTCGCTGCGGCAGGACGATGTAATAGCCGTAAGCGGAGATGGCCGTCGCTTCGATAGGTCGACAAAGCAAGCCCTGTTCCACCAAATCATCAACCAGATGCCGCCAACCGATCGCCACGCCCTGACCGCCAATCGCTGCCTGAATCAGCAGTGTGTAATTGTCGAATCGCAGTTGGCCCGGCGCAGGCATCTGCGCGATGTTCAGGGCGCGAAAAACGCCGCCCCAGTCGAACCAGTTATTGCCGCCTTCACCGCGCAGATGCAGCAGCGCGAACTCCTTCAACGCCTCGGTGGGCAAGGGCAATTCGCGCCCGGCGAGCAACTTGGGGCTGCACACCGGAAACACTTCCTCGCTGAACAACCAGTGGCTTTCTCCCTGTTTGAATCGACCGTCGCCAAACAACACCGCGACGTCGATATCGGCGCGCAACATGCTGTGGCTGCGCTCGCTGGTCACCAGGCTGACATCGACGTCCGGGTTGTCCTTGTGGAAGCGATACAGGCGCGGCATCAGCCAATACGCGGCGAAGGCGAAGTCTGTCGCAACCTGTAGCACCTCATGCTGATGCTGCTCGGTAATCAGGCTCAGCCCGGCATCCATCGACTGCAATCCGGCCTGCACATGGTTGAACAGAATTTCCCCGGCGTCGGTCAGTTCGATGCCGCGATAGATGCGATCGAACAGGCGCGTTGCCAGCTGTTCTTCTAACTTTTTGATTTGCTGGCTAATGGCCGGTTGAGTGGTACCCAGTTCAATGGCGGCCGCTGTAAAACTACGCAATCGCGCGGCCGCCTCGAAACCGCGCAGCAGATCCAACGACATGTCACCAAGAGTGATAAACATAAGCCTGGCTTATCCTACACATTGCGTTTAATGGGCTTTACCGCTGAAGCCATGGGTCCCATCCTCTGGAACAGCAATTTCGCATAAATATTCACTATGGAATGCCGCGAAGACATGAAGCGCAAGAACATTCTTTTCATCATGGCCGATCAAATGGCCGCGCCGATGTTGCCGATTTACGCCTCATCTCCAATCAAAATGCCGAATTTGAGCCGCCTCGCTGCAGAAGGCGTGGTGTTCGACGCCGCCTATTGCAACAGCCCACTGTGCGCACCGTCGCGTTTTACCCTGGTCAGCGGTCAATTGCCGAGCAAGATCGGCGCCTATGACAACGCGGCCGACTTCCCCGCCGATGTCCCGACCTACGCCCACTACCTCCGCCGTCTGGGTTATCGCACCGCGCTGTCAGGCAAGATGCATTTCTGCGGACCCGATCAGTTGCACGGTTACGAAGAGCGCCTGACCAGCGACATTTATCCAGCCGACTACGGCTGGGCGGTCAATTGGGACGAGCCGCACGTGCGCCCGACCTGGTACCACAACATGTCGTCGGTGCTGCAGGCCGGGCCATGCGTGCGCACCAATCAGCTCGATTTCGACGAAGAGGTGGTGTTCAAGGCCCAGCAGTACCTGTTCGATCACGTGCGGGAGGATGGCGATCAGCCGTTCTGCCTGACTGTGTCGATGACCCACCCACACGATCCATACACCATCCCCAAGGAGTACTGGAACCTCTACAGCGATGGCGACATTGCGCTACCGCCCACGCCGCCAGCCCAGGCGGATCAGGACCCGCACTCACAGCGTCTGCTAAAGGTCTACGACCTGTGGGACAAGCCGTTGCCGGAACACAAGATTCGCGACGCCCGCCGTGCTTACTTCGGCGCGTGCAGTTATATCGACGACAACGTCGGTAAGCTGCTGAAGACGCTGGAAGACACCGGTTTGGCCGAAGACACCATCATCGTGTTCTCGGGCGATCACGGCGACATGTTGGGCGAGCGTGGCCTCTGGTACAAAATGCACTGGTTTGAAATGTCCGCTCGCGTGCCGTTGCTGGTGTACGCTCCGGGGCAATTCAAGGCCGGTCGCGTCAAGGCCGCTGTGTCCACCGCCGACCTGCTGCCGACATTCGTCGCGCTGGCTGAAGGCGAACTGGAACCCGGGCTGCCGCTGGATGGCCGCTCATTGTTGCCGCATCTGCAAGGCGAGGAAGGTCATGACG
This sequence comes from Pseudomonas bohemica, assembly GCF_002934685.1. Taxonomy (GTDB): domain Bacteria; phylum Pseudomonadota; class Gammaproteobacteria; order Pseudomonadales; family Pseudomonadaceae; genus Aquipseudomonas; species Aquipseudomonas bohemica. The sequence continues at coordinate 301,242 of NZ_NKHL01000121.1, read as the reverse complement.
AAGTGTTCGGCGAGTACATGGCTGAAGGCACCCACAGCCCGCTGATGATGATTCGTCGCGGCGCTTACAAATTCATCTATTCGGAACAGGACCCATGTCTGCTGTATGACCTGTACAACGATCCGAAAGAGCAGGAAGAATTGAGCCAATCCGAGGCTCATCGCGACCTGTTCAACGCGTTCCTGGCCCAGGCAAAGGCCAAGTGGGACATTCCGGCGATACACCATCAGGTGCTCGCCAGCCAGCGTCGGCGGCGTTTCGTCGCAGAGTCGCTGGCCCGCGGCAAGCTGAAGAGTTGGGATCACCAGCCGCTGGTAGACGCCAGTCAGCAATACATGCGCAACCATATCGATCTGGACGATCTGGAGCGCAAGGCTCGTTATCCACAACCTTGAACCCTGCCAACACCTAGAAAACCAAAAAGGGGCACTCCATGAAGAAATTGTTCACGACGCTGGCGGTTGCGGTGATGAGCTTGAGCAGCGTCGTCGCATACGCCGCTGACGCAAGCTGCAGTACGGTTCGAATGGCCGATCCAGGCTGGAGCGACATTGCTGCAACCAACGCCACGGCAAGCTTTCTGCTCGATGGCATGGGCTACAAGGCCAAGGTCGATACGCTGGCAGTGCCGATTGCCTATGGTGGTCTCAAGGACGGTCAGCTGGACGTTTTCCTGGGCAACTGGATGCCGGCGCAGCAGGGCTTCTATGACAAGTTCGTCGCCACAGGCGATGTGACGCAGTATGCCAAGAACCTGGAAGGCACCGAATTCACCCTGGCGGTCCCCAAATACGTCTATGACGCGGGCGTGCATAACTTCGCCGACCTGAACAAATTCGCCGACAAGTTCCACAAGAAGATCTACGGTATCGGCTCGGGGGCTCCGGCCAACACATCGATTCAGGATATTATCAAGAAGAACGAATTCGACCTGGGCGAGTGGAAGCTGGTCGAATCCAGCGAACAGGCGATGCTGGCCGAAGTGCAGCGTGACGTGAAGAAGAATGAGTTCGTGGTCTTCCTCGGCTGGACTCCGCACCCGATGAACGTGCAGATCAAGGGCATGCGCTACCTCAAGGGCGGCGAGAAGTACTTCGGCGATACCGGCAGCGTCTACACCGTGACCCGCAAAGGCTACGCCGACGCCTGCCCGAACGTGGCCAAACTGTTCTCCAACCTGACGTTCACCCAGGACATGGAAAACACCATCATGAAGAACGTGGTGGACACCAAAGTCAGCAATGCCGAGGCGGTGAAAACCTGGATCAAGGCCAACCCGGCGGTGCTGGACAAATGGCTCGACGGCGTGAAGACCATTGACGACAAGGACGCACTGGCGGCGGTCAAGGCCAAGTTGTGAGTAGATGAACTGTAGGAGCGCGCTTGCCCGCGATTGCGCTCGTCCTGACACATCGGCGTCGGATGACACATCGCAATCGCGGACAGGCGCGCTTCTACAGGTGGTTTACCGTCAGGCTTGAGCCATCAACCGCCGCAATTCCGCCAGCACCGGCGCTGAATCCGGGCGTACACCGCGCCACAGGAAGAACGCCTCGGCGGCCTGTTCTACCAGCATCCCCAGCCCATCGACCGCCTGCCCGGCTTCATGCTCCCTGGCCCACCCGCAGAACGCGGTCGGCTCTTTGGCGTACATCATGTCGTAGCAGAAGGTTTCGCCTGACAGAATGAGACTTGGCGAGACCGGCGGTAATTCGCCCGACAAACTCGCCGACGTTGCATTGATGATGATGTCCACCGGCTCGTCCAGCCAGTCGTATCCGGCGGGCAGGATCGGCCCCAACTCAGCGAATTCCTGCGCCAACTGCTCAGCCTTCTCAACCGTACGATTGGCGACCACGAGCACATGCGGCTCCTCGGACAACAGCGGCTCCAGGGCGCCACGCACAGCGCCACCGGCGCCCAGCAGCAGAATACGCTTGTCCTTGAGCGTGGCGCCGTGATTGACCTTCAAATCCCGCACCAGCCCGGCGCCGTCGGTGTTGTCACCCAACAGACTGCCATCTGCCTGTAGGGCGAGGGTGTTCACAGCCCCAGCGCGACGACCGCGTTCGGTCAGTTGATCGGCCAGTCGATAGGCTTCTTCCTTGAACGGCACCGTGACGTTGGCGCCACGACCGGTCTCGAAGAAATGTCTGGCGAATGCCGTGAAGCGGTCCAGCGGCGCTAATGCAGTCTGGTAACTCAGCGCCTGTCCGGTCTGCTGCGCGAACAGACCATGAATCAGCGGCGATTTGCTATGGGCAATGGGGTTACCGAAAACCACGTATTGATCGGTCATTGCTGCGCGTCCTCGGCCAGCCAGTCGCGATTCTGCAGGAAATATTCGCTCAGACGCGCCTCTTCACTGCCCGGCGCGGCTTTCCAGTCATATCCCCAACGGACCTGCGGCGGCAGCGACATCAGAATCGACTCAGTGCGACCACCCGATTGCAGCCCGAACAACGTGCCGCGGTCGTAGACCAGATTGAATTCCACATAGCGACCCCGGCGGAACTCCTGAAACTCGCGCTGTTGCGGGGTGTAAGGCGTGGCCTTGCGGCGCTGAACGATCGGCAGATAAGCATTGACGAATGCGTCACCAATGGCCCGCACGAAGGCGAAGCTGGTGTCGAAATCCCACTCGTTCAGGTCATCGAAAAACAGTCCTCCCACACCGCGTGGCTCGTTGCGATGCTTGATGTGGAAATACCGGTCGCACCAGGCTTTGTAACGAGGGTAGACGTCAGCTCCGAACGGCGCGCAGGCCTGCTCGGCGACGCGGTGCCAGTGAATGCAGTCTTCCTCGACGCCGTAGTAGGGCGTCAGATCGAAGCCGCCGCCGAACCACCAGACCGGTTCTTCACCTTCTTTTTCAGCGATGAAGAAACGCACGTTGGCGTGGGAGGTCGGAACATGTGGGTTATGCGGATGCATCACCAGCGAGACGCCGAGGGCTTCGAAGCCACGGCCGGCCAGTTCCGGACGATGGGCACTGGCCGAAGGCGGCAAGCCCGCACCGAAAACGTGGGAAAAATTGACCCCGCCTTTTTCGATGACGTTGCCGTTTTCGATTACCCGAGTGCGACCGCCGCCACCGGCCGGGCGCTGCCAGGCGTCTTCGACGAAGCGGGCGCTGCCGTCTTCTTGCTCCAGAGCGGCGCAGATCCGGTCTTGCAGATCCAGCAGATAGGCTTTGACGGCATCGGTGCGAAAGGACATGGCAGTACCCTGAAATAACGTGAACCGGTATTTTTGAGCGTCGTTGCGTACGCCGCTTGCCGGCGGCAAACCGCTGCAAGCCTGAACGACGTCCTGAAAGTGGCGCGTAGCATACACCGGCTTGACCCGCGCCGCAGTTGACGAAGACCAAACGAAGGAGTCCGATAGAAGCCTTTCGCACTCCCGGTTTTGTTCCAGCAGTTTCGATCCATGACGGAGAAAGCAAATGGCAAAGCGTATCCAGTTCCGCACCCACGGCGGCCCTGAAGTCCTCGAGTATGTTGATTTCGAACCGGCCAAACCCGGTCCGAAAGAAGTGCTCGTGCGCAACAAAGCGATTGGCGTCAATTTCATCGAGACCTATTTCCGCACCGGCCTGTATCCCGTTGCTTCGATGCCGTCAGGCTTGGGCAATGAGGGCTCGGGGGTGGTCGAAGCCGTCGGCGCAGAGGTGACGCACGTCAAGGTCGGCGATCGCGTGGCGTACGGCACCGGACCGTTGGGCAGCTATGCCGACTTGCACCTCGCGCCGGGCGCGAACGTGGTCAAACTGCCGGACGAGATCAGCTTCGAACAGGCCGCCGCGATCATGCTCAAGGGCCTGACGGTGCAGTACCTGTTCCGCCAGACCTACGAAATTCGCCCTGAAGAAATCATCCTGTTCCACGCCGCCGCCGGTGGCGTGGGTTCCATCGCCTGCCAATGGGCCAATGCGTTGGGCGTGAAGCTGATCGGCACCGTCAGCTCTCCCGAGAAAGCCGCGCATGCCAAAGCCAACGGCGCCTGGGAAGTGATCGACTACAGCAAAGAGGATGTCACCAAGCGCGTGCTTGAGCTGACTGACGGCAAGAAAGTCTCGGTGGTGTACGACGGCGTCGGCAAAGACACGTGGGAAACGTCACTGGATTGCCTGGAATTGCGCGGCTTGCTGGTCAGCTTCGGTAACGCCTCAGGCCCCGTGGCGGGCGTGAACCTGGGCATTCTGGCGCAGAAGGGCTCGCTCTACGTCACTCGCCCGACGCTAGGCTCATACGCCAACAGCCCGGAAACGCTACAGGCGATGGCTGACGAGGTGTTTGCGATGGTCAGCAGCGGCAAGGTGAAGGTCGACGACATCAAGAAATTCGCCTTGAAAGATGCAGCTCAGGCGCACACCGAGCTATCCGCCCGACGTACTACGGGGTCGATCATTCTGGTGCCGTGAGGCTTCACTGATCCCGCTTCTGCCCGGCGGGCGCATGAGCTTGGCTTGCCAGCGACCTGCCGTGAAGCGGCAGCAGACTCTGCAATTGCGGTTTATCTGACACACCGAGGTATCCGGTTTTTTGCTGCCGGTGCCCGGCAGATTAGCGAGCAAGCTTGCTGCTACGGCCTTTGGCCAGAATCAAAAGCGAATCCGCGCCAGCCTGTCGGCCAGAAATGGGAGCAAATTAGCAGCAAATCTCAACCCGCCCGCACCACCTCAGCCGTCACCAGATCCCGAATCACGCTCGGGTTGCGTCGTCCGCCGAGGGCGCCGTTCAGAACCCTATCCAGTTGCCCATGGAAATACTGTTCTATCCGCAACCGGGAGCGGGCGGCAGGGCGGCCGGTGGGGTTGGCGGAGGTGGAAACCAGCGGCCCGGTCAACGCGCACAGTTCGCGCACTTGCGGATGATCGCTGACGCGCAGTGCCACGGTGTCGCGACCACCGGTGATCCAGTCCGGCAACAGGCCCTGATGTGGCACCAGCCAGGTGTTAGGCCCCGGCCAAGTGCTGGCCATACGATCGATCCACAATTCGGGGAAGTCCTCGAACAGAAAATCGAACTGACGAATGTTGTCGGCGATCAGGATCAGGCCTTTTTCCACCGGCCGCTGCTTGATCGCCAGCAAGCGGTAAACCGCCTCGAAATTCCAGGGATCACATCCCAGTCCCCAGACCGCCTCGGTTGGATAGGCAATTACCGCTCCGGCCCGGATCTCTTGTGCGGCTTGTTGCACACGCCAACTGCTGACCATCGTTCGCTCTCCGATTTAACGCTGGCAGGCAGTTTAACCTCAGCGCGCCCGGGCAAACCATCGTCCAGCCTCACAAGCCACGCTGCTGTCGAGTTCCAGTTCGGTCAACGCCGCCAGCACTTTGGGTAGCGGCCAACCGCTGCTGGCGGCCAGGGCTTCACTGGTCTGCGGCGCGGCGTGCAGCAAGGTCAGCAGCGGGTGAGCGGGTTTCGCCGAACTCTGTACAGCCTCATTGCAGGGCGGCAGGTTTTTCCACCCCTGCAAGGCCTCGAGAATGTGATCGATCGTCTCGACCAGCACCGCGCCCTCACGAATCAGCTGATGACACCCGCGAGCACCGGGATGGTGGATCGACCCCGGAATGGCGTACACCTCGCGGCCCTGCTCTGCGGCGAGCCTCGCGGTGATCAGTGATCCGCTGGCAACGCTGGCTTCCACCACGAGCACGCCGAGTGACAGGCCGCTGATGATCCGGTTGCGTCGCGGGAAATTACTGGCGTGGGGATCAGCGTCCAAAGGAAGCTCCGAAACCACCGCGCCGCCATGAGCGATCATGTTCGCCGCAAGCTGACGGTGCCGCTTTGGATAAAATTTTTCGATCCCTGTGCCGAGCACCCCAATCGTGGCCCCTTTTACGTCCAGCGCGCCCTGATGCGCCGCTCCGTCGATACCCAACGCCAAGCCACTGGTGACGACGAATCCGGCTCCCGCCAGGCTTCGGGCGAAGGTAGTCGCAGTGTCCAGTCCAGGCTTGGAAGCGCGTCTACCGCCGACCATTCCCAACTGTGGGCGATCGAGCAAAGAGCGATTGCCGGCAATGAATAAGAGGGGAGGCGGGTCGGGGATTTCGGCAAGCAGCGCCGGATAGTCAGGGTCGTCCCACATCAGCAAATGCTGGTCCGGACGCTCTAGCCAGGCCATCGCCGCGCTGGCGCCATCGCGCACATCCGGGCTGCGCCGCGCATCGGCGCTGGCTGCTGGCAGACGCAACGAACGCCAGGCGGAGGCCGGCGCGCTGAGTGCGGCAGACGCGCTGCCGAACGCGTCGATGAGGGTCTGGAAACGCTTCGGACCGATCTCGGGCAATCGATGAAGACGCAGACGCGCCTCCAGCTCGGCAGGCGACTGCCCGGCTTTTTCGAACAACGGCATAAGATCTTCCTTGATCCTGCGGCCACCTCAAACGGTGGGCAACTCTGTGGATAACTCTGTTAACAACGTTTAGGTAAGTGAAGCACGCTGGTGGGAAAAAGCGTTTTGGAGCTGATACATAGCATTACGGATTGCGCACCTTGTCGCTGACCGCCAAAGATCGTGTCGCATGCAAAACCATCGCATAGCTCAGATGGTTGTACGTGCGGAACACCATCAGCAAGCCGGAGCGCTCGTCGGGAATCTTCACCTGCTCACCCGTGATACGGTCACGCACCGTTTCGCCGGACTTGTAGATCGCCAGCACGTTGCCCTCGGCAAGCCCTTCCAGCTTTCCGCGATCCAGCGTCACCACATCGAACTCGCCGATCTGCGTGACACCGCGGGGGACGTCGATGATCGTTCCATGTATTTCGTGCGTCGGCTCGCTGGGTACGAACGTGGAATTGATCGCGCGCTCTTCACTGACGAACAGCCTATCCCCCAAGCGAACTTCCTGAGTGGAGCGCTGCATCCGCAAGGTCGCGATATCGCCTTCAGTGGCTACGACTTCGCCGCTGCCGATATCGTCGGCATTGATGCCCAGCGGCACATCGGTTTCAGGATCAATATAGGTCTTGCCCTTGCGGTAGATGCCGTACGACACGTGATCCGGGCTGAAGGTGCCGCGCGCGTAAACGCGATCACCTGCGCCACTGAGTACGCGCTCGCCGTTGCCGGCCACGACGTAAGGCGCGTCATCGAACTGCTCGGGGGTGTCCATGATGCGGTTGTTCAGCAGAAATGCGTTGATCGCGCCCAGGGGAATGGTCGGGATCGCATCGGCGATCGGCGTGCTGCGCACACGCGGTGACAATTTGATGGTGCCTCGGGATTCACCGCGGGTGGCGACGATCCGCGGCTGACCGTCCACATAAATCAGATTCAGGGTATCGCCTGGATAGATCAGATCCGGGTCATGCACCTGCGGATTGGCCCTCCAGAGCTGCGGCCACTTCCAAGGCTCGCTCAGAAACTTGCCGGAAATGTTCCAAAGCGTGTCACCGGCGACAACGGTGTAGCTCTCTGGATGGCCTTCCCTGAGTTGTACTTGCGCCTGAACAAGGCCTGTCGCGGCCAACAGCAGCAGGGCGAGTAGTGATTTCCTCATGCAGTGAATCCCTTTATCATGTTGGCTTCGCGTGAAACATTGAGTCTTGGCTGAGCGCAGCCACTTTTCGTAAAACCTACAGGGCTGCCCGCTTGTGACGTCCACAGCCTAGCAGCCGATTTTGACTTTACCCTACAAGTGCAGCTCTTACGTATATGGCCATTTTAAACATTCTCGAATTTCCCGATTCGCGCCTGCGCACCATCGCCAAGCCGGTGGCTGCCGTGGACGACGGCATTCGCCAGTTGGTCGACGACATGTTTGAAACCATGTACGAAGCGCCTGGCATCGGTCTGGCCGCGACGCAGGTTAACGTACACAAGCGTGTGGTTGTAATGGATCTCTCGGAAGATCGCAGCGAGCCACGGGTGTTCATCAACCCGGAGCTTGAACCGCTGACCGACGAGATGGATCAGTACCAGGAAGGCTGCCTGTCCGTTCCGGGCTTCTACGAAAACGTCGACCGCCCGCAAAGGGTCAAGGTCAAAGCGCTGGACCGAGACGGCCAGCCCTACGAGCTGATCGCCGAAGGCCTGCTCGCCGTGTGTGTCCAGCACGAATGCGATCACCTTAATGGCAAGCTGTTCGTCGACTACCTGTCTAATCTCAAGCGTGACCGGATCAAGAAAAAGCTGGAAAAACAGCACAAGCAGAACGCTTGATTCAGTAATCCCCCGTCCATTTTGTAGGAGCGCGCTTTCCCGTGATCGCGATCTGTCTCTGACGCATTCGTCGCCTGACACAGCGTTAGCGCAGCAAACGCGCTCCTACAGTCATATTTCCCAACGAGAAGCCCATGACTGAGCCACTGCGCATCGTCTTCGCCGGCACCCCGGAATTTGCCGCCGAACACCTCAAAGCCCTGCTCGACAGCTCTTATGAGGTGATCGCGGTCTACACCCAGCCCGATCGCCCGGCGGGCCGCGGCCAAAAGCTGATGCCAAGCCCGGTCAAGCAACTCGCCCTGCAACACGACATCCCGGTGCTGCAACCGCCGACCCTGCGTGCCTGCGAGGCACAGGCCGAACTCGCGGCGCTCAAGCCCGACTTGCTGGTGGTAGTCGCCTACGGTTTGATCCTGCCGCAAGTGGTGCTGGATATTCCGCGCCTGGGTTGCATCAACAGTCACGCCTCGCTGCTGCCTCGCTGGCGGGGCGCGGCGCCGATCCAGCGCGCGGTGCAGGCCGGGGATGCCGAAAGTGGCGTGACCGTGATGCGCATGGAGGCAGGGCTGGACACCGGCCCGATGCTGCTCAAGGTCACCACTCCGATTACTGGCGAAGACACTGGCGGCACGCTGCATGACCGCCTGGCCGAGCTGGGTCCGGTTGCTGTGGTGCAAGCCATTGCCGGGCTGGCGGAGGGTACGCTGGTCGGTGAGGTGCAGGACGACAGCCTCGCCACTTACGCCCATAAACTCAATAAAGACGAAGCGCGGATCGACTGGACGCGTCCGGCCGATGAGCTGGAGCGTCTGGTGCGGGCTTTCAATCCTTGGCCGATCTGCCACAGCACGCTCAACGGCGAAGCGCTGAAAGTGCTGGCCGCGCAGGTCTCTGAAGGCCACGGCGAGCCGGGTACGATCCTCGGCGCCAGCAAGGAAGGCCTGATCGTGGCCTGTGGACAGAACGCGCTGCGCCTCACTCGTCTGCAACTTCCCGGCGGCAAACCGCTGAACTTCGTTGACCTGTTCAACAGCCGTCGTGAGAAGTTCGCGACGGGCACGGTGCTGGGTCAAATGGCGGACGCACAATGAACCCGCGTCTGGCCGCCGCCAAGGCGCTGGCCGCCGTACTCAGCGGCAAGGCCTCGCTGAACAGCTCGCTGCCGACACAGCTGGACAAGGTCGAGGACCGCGATCGCGGGCTGACTCAGGATCTGGCGTTCGGCACCGCGCGCTGGGAGCCTCGACTGTCGGCGCTGGCCGCAAAGCTGCTGCAAAAACCCTTCAAGGCTGCCGACAACGATGTCCAGGCGTTGCTGTTGGTCGGCCTGTATCAACTGTTTTATTCGCGCATTCCTGCTCACGCGGCGATCGGTGAGACCGTCGGCTGCGCAGACAAGCTGAAAAAGCCCTGGGCCAAGGCCTTGCTCAACGCGGTTTTGCGTCGAGCGCAACGTGAAGGCGAAGCGCTGCTGAGCGAACTGGAGCATGACCCGGTTGTGCGCACCGCCCACCCGCGCTGGCTGCAGAAGGCGCTCAAGGCTGCTTGGCCCGAGCATTGGGAAACGATATGCGCTGCCAATAACGCGCATCCGCCGATGATTCTGCGGGTCAATCGCCGACATAAAACTCGTAACCAATACCTTCAATTGCTGCAAGACACAGGCATTGCCGCCACCGCGAGCACGTTCAGCCAGGACGGCATCGTCTTGACCGAGCCGGGTGATGTTCGCTCGCTGCCGGGTTTCGCCGAAGGCTGGATCAGCGTGCAGGACGAAGCTGCGCAGCTGGCCGCCGATCTGCTGGAGCTGGCGCCGGGTCAGCGGGTGCTGGACGCCTGCTGCGCACCGGGCGGCAAGACCTGTCATTTGCTGGAAGTGCAGCCGGCGTTGGCCGGCGTGGTCGCGGTGGATCTGGAAGCCAAGCGCATGGTGCGGGTCAAGGAGAACCTCGACCGCCTGGGTCTGAGCGCCGAACTAATCGCCGCCGACGCCCGCGCCACCGATCAGTGGTGGGACGGCAAGCCGTTCCAGCGCATCCTGCTCGACGCCCCCTGCTCGGCCACCGGCGTGATTCGTCGTCACCCGGACATCAAACTGACGCGTCAGGCCGATGACATTCCTGCGCTCGCGACCTTGCAAGGTGAACTGCTCGACGCGCTATGGCCGACGCTGCAAGTGGGCGGCATCCTGCTGTATGCCACCTGCTCGACACTGCCGACCGAAAACACTGAAGTGATCGGCGCCTTTCTTGCGCGCACGCCGGGAGCACGGGAACTGGACATCGCGGGCCAGAACGGCAACCCGCCACCGGGCCTGAAACAGCCCCACGGCCGGCAGTTGCTGGCACAGGAAGGCGGGCATGACGGGTTCTATTACGCGAAGCTGATCAAGATTGCGGCAGGGTGAAACCCACTGTAGGCGCGGGCAAGCGCGTTCCTACAGGTTTGCAGATCACCGGAATTTCCAAGGAGAGGCTGATTGAAGATCATCATTCTCGGCGCAGGACAGGTTGGCGGCACGCTGGCTGAGCATCTGGCCAGCGAGGCCAACGACATCACCGTGGTGGACACCGATCCGGATCGCCTGCGCGCGCTGGGTGATCGCCTGGATATCCGCACCATTCAAGGCCGAGGCTCGTTTCCGACCGTGCTGCGCCAAGCGGGCGCGGATGACGCGGACATGCTGGTCGCCGTTACCAGCAGCGACGAAACCAACATGGTCGCCTGCCAAGTCGCCTACACCCTGTTCCATACCCCGACCAAGATCGCCCGCGTGCGAGAATCGGCGTACCTGACCCGCGCTGGTCTCTTCGACAACGACGCCATTCCGGTGGACGTGCTGATCAGCCCCGAGCAGGTCGTGACCAACTACATCAAGCGCTTGATTGAGTACCCGAGCGCGCTTCAGGTCATCGACTTCGCAGAGGGCAAAGTGCAACTGGTCGCGGTAAAGGCGTATTACGGTGGTCCCCTGGTGGGCCAGCAATTGCGCCAACTACGCACGCACATGCCCAATGTCGATACCCGCGTAGCAGCCATCTTCCGGCGCGATCGTCCGATCATTCCTCAAGGCGATACCGTTATCGAAGTCGATGACGAGGTCTTCTTCATCGCCGCCAAGGCGGATATTCGCGCGGTGATGGGCGAAATGCGCAAGCTCGACGTCAGCTATAAACGCATCGTCATTGCCGGGGGCGGGCAGATTGGCGAGCGATTGGCCGAGGCCATCGAAAACCGTTATCAGGTCAAGATCATCGAGATGAATCCGGCGCGCTGCCGCTATCTGTCAGACACTCTCGACAACACGGTCGTCCTTCAGGGCAGCTCGTCGGACCGCGACCTGCTGATGGAAGAGAACATCGACAACGCCGATCTGTTCCTGGCCCTGACCAACGACGACGAGGCCAACATCATGTCTTCGCTGCTGGCCAAGCGACTGGGCGCAAAAAAGGTCATGACCATCATCAACAACCCGGCCTATGTGGATCTGGTGCAGGGCGGCGAGATCGATATCGCGGTCAGCCCGCAGCTGGCAACCATTGGCACCTTGCTGGCTCATGTGCGGCGCGGGGATATCGTCAGCGTTCACTCATTGCGTCGCGGCGCAGCGGAGGCCATCGAGATCGTGGCCCACGGCGACGCCAAGTCGAGCAAGGTGATCGGCAATGCGGTCATGCACATCAACCTGCCACCCGGAACTACCATCGGCGCGATCACACGAGCCGATCAGGTGCTGATCGCCCACGACAGCACCGTTATCGAATCCGGCGACCACGTGATCATGTTCCTTGTGGATAAAAAGCATATTCGCGACGTCGAGCGACTGTTTCAGGTGGGGCTGAGCTTTTTCTAAAGGGAGAATCCGCGTGCTCGAATCACTGGAAAAGATGTTCGCCAAAGGCATGGACAACGCGTTACTGCGCTTCGGTCTGGGCAAGGGCTATCTGGATGCCGGAGATCCTGCCCGAGCGACCGAGCACCTGCAACGCTGCGTGGAATTCGACCCCCGGTATTCGGCGGCGTGGAAGTTGTTGGGCAAGGCGTGGCTGGCGGCAGGAGATACTGCGCAGGCTCGCCGGGCGTGGGAAGAGGGCATCCAGGCTGCGATCGGCCACGGCGATAAGCAAGCCGAGAAGGAAATGACGGTATTTCTGAAAAAACTCGATCGCAATGCTGAATAGCTGTAGGAGCGCGCTCGTCCGCGAAGGGGTGTGTCAGTCGAAAATATTTGTCACTGACATAACGCCTTCGCGGGCAAGCGCGTTCCTACGGTTTGATCGATGGCGGCTGGAGGAACTCAGTACCAGCGCTTCTCCCCCTCGGGCCGCTTCTTGAAGCGTTTCATGGTCCACATGTACTGGCTCGGATAGGCCCGCACGTACTTCTCCACTACTTTGCTCATCGCCGCCGCCGAGGTTTCGGTGTCGGTGCTGTACATGTCCTCCGGCGCGGCTTCCAGGACCACCTTGTACCCCGAACCATCTTCCAGACGCATCGCGTGCAGGAACACACCCATCGCCTTGCCACCGGCCAACATGTTCGGGACGAATTTGCTGGTCAGCGCCACGGTCCCGCAGAAGGGCACGAAAACTCCTGCAGACTCCGCTGGCTCCGGATCGGCCGGAATGCCTACCGAACCGCCTTTGCGCACTTCCTTGATGACACTGAGAATGCCCTCCTTGGTCGACGCCGCCACGCGATTGCCCAGTTGCACGCGCTGTTTGCGCAGCAAGTCATCCACCGCCTTGAGCTTGGGCGGACGGTAGAAAATGATCGGTTTGCACTGGCTGCAATAGAAGTGGTTGAGCACTTCCCAATTACCCAGGTGACTGGTGATGCCAACCACGCCTTTGCCGGAAGCCAGCGCGTCTTTCAGCACCTGCAGGCCTTCGACTTCGCGCACCAGATTGATCGATTTCTGAGCAGGCCAGATCCAGGCGCAGGCGCTCTCGGTCAGCGTCTTGCCGATGTCCATCAGACTGCGACCGACCAACGCTTCAAGCTCGGCAGAACTCAACTCGGGAAAACACTTGGAAAGGTTGATACGCGCGACTTCGCGAGAACGATTGGGCAGCTTCCACATCAGCCAGCCGATACCGGTGCCGACCCATTGCACGGCGCGCCAAGGCAACAGGGCAAACAGCCGCAACGCCCCGACCATCATGGCGCCTTTGAACTTATCCACAGATCACTCCTGAATAGATGAGGCGGGCATTGTAACCATTCGCGCTAAATGATCGCCTCCCAACATCCGCACGCACCACCTTTTCAGGAACACGGAAAATCCCTGCGGGAGTGAGCTTGCTCACGAAGACGTAAATCCAGCCGCTGGAGATACGTTGAATGTATCGGCCACTTCGTGAGCAAGCTCACTCCCACAGAAGTCTGCACCCAGCGGATGATCCACTGGGCCTCACGCTCCGACCAACTGCGCATACCGATCGCAATCGACGGTGTGGTCCATGACCATCCCCGTGGCCTGCATATACGCGTAGCAAATAGTCGGACCGACGAAGGTGAATCCGGCTTTCTTCAACGCTTTGCTCATTGCTTCGGCCTCAGGGGTGATGGCAGGGACTTCGCTGCGGTCCTTGAAATGGTTCACCTTCGGCGTGCCATCCACGAAGGACCAGACAAACGCCACTGGATCTTCAAGACGCAGCCAGGCCTGGGCGTTCTTGCGCGCAGCGTTAAGTTTGAGGCGATTGCGAATGATGCCGGGCTCGAGCATCAGCTCTTCGATTTCCGTGTCGGTCATGGCCGCGATCCGGCGCACGTCGAAGTCGTACATCACCTCGCGGTACCGTGCGCGTTTTTTCAAAATGGTGATCCATGACAGGCCGGCCTGGAACCCTTCGAGCAATAAAAACTCGAACAGCATCTGCGCGTCGCGCAACGGCACACCCCACTCTTGATCGTGGTAGTCCATATAAAGCGGATCTTCGTTGCACCAAAAGCAGCGTGGCATAGGGCTCCCAAGGGTGGAGGCGCTGCCGAATCGGGTATACTCCCGCTCTTTAAATCGCAGCCCCCAGTACAGGTGAATTTCGTGAGCCAGCCTACGCCAGCCGTGCGTACCTTCCAAGACTTGATCCTCGCCCTCCAGCAATACTGGGCTGAGCAAGGTTGTGTGGTACTTCAGCCCTACGATATGGAAGTGGGCGCCGGCACTTTCCACACTGCCACGTTTCTGCGCGCCGTCGGCCCGGAAACCTGGAACGCCGCCTACGTACAACCGAGCCGTCGTCCTACCGATGGCCGTTATGGCGAGAACCCTAACCGCCTGCAGCACTACTATCAGTTCCAGGTGGTGCTCAAACCCAACCCGGACAATTTCCAGGAGCTGTACCTGGGTTCGCTCAAGCATGTCGGCCTGGACCCGCTGGTCCACGACGTGCGTTTCGTTGAAGACAACTGGGAATCGCCAACCCTGGGCGCCTGGGGCCTGGGCTGGGAAATCTGGCTCAACGGTATGGAAGTCTCTCAGTTCACCTATTTCCAGCAAGTGGGCGGCATCGAGTGCTATCCGGTGACTGGCGAGATCACCTATGGCCTCGAGCGTCTGGCGATGTACCTGCAAGGCGTGGAATCGGTCTACGACCTGGTCTGGACCGATGGCCCGTTCGGCAAAGTGACCTATGGCGATGTGTTCCACCAGAACGAAGTGGAGCAATCGACCTACAACTTCGAACACGCCAATGTCGAGAAGCTGTTCGAACTGTTCGACTTCTATGAAAGCGAAGCCGTGCGCCTGATCGCAGCTGAATTGCCGCTGCCAAGCTACGAAATGGTCCTCAAGGCCTCGCACACCTTCAACCTGCTGGATGCCCGTCGCGCGATTTCCGTGACTGCACGTCAGCAATACATCCTGCGCGTACGCACGCTGGCTCGCTCCGTGGCCCAGGCGTACCTGATGGCCCGGGCCAAGCTTGGCTTCCCGATGGCCGCCCCCGATATTCGCGACGAAGTGTTAGCTAAGCTGGAGGCTGCACAATGAGTGCTCAAGATTTCCTGGTTGAATTGGGCACCGAAGAACTGCCACCCAAAGCATTGAACACCCTGGCCGATGCGTTCCTGGCCGGTATCGAAAAAGGCCTGCAGGCTGCCGGTCTGACCTACAGCGCCAAGCAGGTTTATGCAGCGCCGCGTCGTCTGGCTGTGCTGATCACCGAGCTTGCAACTCAGCAACCGGACCGCAGCGTCAATCTGGACGGCCCGCCACGTCAAGCCGCGTTCGACGCCGACGGCAACCCGACTCAGGCGGCGTTGGGCTTCGCCAAGAAGTGCGGCGTCGACCTGAGCGAAATCGATCAGAGCGGCCCGAAACTGCGCTACAGCCAGAGCATCGCCGGCAAGCCGACCGCGAGCTTGCTGCCAACTATCATCGAAGACTCGCTCAACGACCTGCCTATTCCAAAGCGCATGCGCTGGGGTGCGCGCAAGGAAGAGTTCGTGCGGCCGACCCAATGGCTGGTGATGCTGTTCGGCGATCAGGTGATCGACTGCACCATCCTCGCCCAGGCCGCTGGCCGCGAATCCCGTGGTCATCGTTTCCATCACCCGGAAAACGTGCGCATTTCCTCGCCGGCCAACTACGCCAGTGACCTGCGCGCGGCCCACGTTCTGGCGGACTTCAACGAGCGTCGCCAGCTGATCAGCAAGCGTGTCGAAGAGCTGGCGAGCCAGCACGAAGGCACCGCAATCGTGCCGCCTGCGCTGCTCGATGAAGTGACCGCGCTGGTTGAATGGCCGGTGCCGCTGGTTTGCTCGTTCGAGGAACGTTTCCTGGAAGTACCGCAGGAAGCCCTGATCACCACCATGCAGGACAACCAGAAGTATTTCTGCCTGCTGGATGCCGAGGGCAAGCTGCTGCCGCGCTTCATCACCGTGGCCAACGTCGAGAGCAAGGACCCGTCGCAGATCGTATTGGGGAACGAGAAAGTCGTTCGCCCACGCCTGACCGACGCCGAGTTCTTCTTTAAGCAAGACAAGAAGCAGAAGCTGGAAACCTTTAACCAGCGTCTGCAGAACGTCGTGTTCCAAGCTCAACTGGGCACCGTTTTCGACAAGGCCGAGCGCGTTTCCAAACTGGCCGCGTTCATTGCTCCGCGCATTGGCGGCGACGCTCAGCGCGCGGGCCGTGCAGGTCTATTGTCCAAGTGCGACCTGGCGACCGAGATGGTCGGCGAATTCCCTGAAATGCAGGGCGTGGCGGGTTACTACTACGCACTGGCTGACGGCGAGCCGGAAGACGTCGCACTGGCGTTGAACGAGCAGTACATGCCCCGCGGCGCTGGCGCTGAACTGCCAAGCACTCTGACTGGCGCTGCCGTGGCCATCGCCGACAAGCTCGATACGCTGGTCGGCATTTTCGGCATCGGCATGTTGCCAACCGGTAGCAAGGACCCCTACGCACTGCGTCGTGCAGCGCTGGGCATCCTGCGCATCCTGATCGAGAAGAAGCTGGACCTGGACCTGATCAAGACCGTGCAGTTCGCAGTCGCTCAGTTCGGTGCCAAGGTCAAACCTGCCGGCCTGCCTGAGCAAGTGCTGGAGTTCATCTTCGACCGCCTGCGGGCGCGTTATGAAGACGAAGGCGTCGACGTGTCGGTCTACCTGTCGGTGCGTGCCCTGCAACCGGGTTCGGCACTGGACTTCGACCAGCGCGTGCAAGCCGTACAGGCCTTCCGCAAGTTGCCTGAGGCCGCTGCACTGGCCGCCGTCAACAAACGCGTCTCGAATCTGCTGGGCAAGGCCGAGGGCAGCATTGCCCAGCCCGTCGAGCCGAAGTACTTCGACAATGCCAACGAGTTCTCGCTGTACTCGGCGATTCAGCAAGCAGACCAGGCCGTGGCGCCCATGTCGGCCAACCGTCAGTACAACGAAGCGCTGGCCCGTCTGGCAGCGCTGCGCGAGCCTGTGGATGCCTTCTTTGAAGCCGTGATGGTCAACGCTGAAGACGCCAACGTGCGAGCCAACCGTTACGCGTTGCTGGCCCGTCTTCGCAATCTGTTCCTCGGTGTCGCTGACATTTCCCTGTTGAGCTGATGCCGGAGCGGATGATTTGAAGCTGCTGATTCTCGATCGGGACGGAGTGATCAACGAAGACTCCGACGCGTACATCAAGTCGGTGCAAGAGTGGATTCCGATCCCCGGCTCGATCGAGGCGATTGCGCAATTGAGCAAGGCCGGCTGGACGGTGGCGGTCGCTACCAACCAGTCGGGCATTGCCCGTGGCTATTACGACCTGGCCACCCTTGACGCCATGCACGCACGTTTGCGTGAACGGGTGGCGGAGCACGGCGGCGAGGTTGGTCTGATTGTCTACTGTCCTCATGGCCCGGATCAGGGTTGCGACTGCCGCAAGCCCAAACCGGGCATGTTGCGCACCATCGCCCGCCATTACTCGGTGGATTTGCGCGGAATCTGGTTCGTCGGTGACAGCAAGGGTGACTTGGAGGCGGCGATAGCCGTCGACTCTCAACCTGTTTTGGTCATGACGGGCAAAGGAACCAAGACGCGGAGCATGCCATTGCCCGCGGGAACGTTGATTTTTGACGATCTGGCGGCGGTTGCCGCAGAAATTATCCACAACAGCGCCTCGTTGAACGGCTGACCGGTCGTCCAGCGGCACGCTCAATCCGGGCACTGCCCGTAACGGTAAAAGCAGCTATGTCGATAGTGCAGGCCATCAGGATCTTCATCTTTTACCTGCTGTTGGGCACCACCGCCCTGCTGTGGTGTTCGCTGAGTTTCTTCATTGCGCCTTTCCTGCCTTTCCGTATTCGTTATCGCTTCATCAACGTTTATTGGTGTCGGTGTGCGGTCTGGCTGACGAAGGTGTTCCTCAATATCAAAGTCAATGTCACAGGCCAGGAGAACGTGCCCAAGACGCCCTGCGTGATCGTTTCCAATCACCAGAGCACCTGGGAGACGTTTTTCCTGTCGGCATATTTCCAGCCGTTAAGCCAAGTGCTCAAGCGTGAGCTGCTGTACGTCCCGTTCTTCGGTTGGGCGATGGCGATGCTGCGACCGATCGCCATTGACCGCAACAACCCGAAAGCCGCGCTCAAGGTGGTGGCGAAGAAGGGTGACGAACTGCTCAAGGATGGCGTTTGGGTGCTGATTTTCCCTGAAGGCACCCGGGTGCCCTACGGACAGATCGGCAAGTTCTCACGCAGCGGCTCGGCTATGGCGGTGAATGCCGAACTGCCAGTCCTGCCGATTGCTCACAACGCCGGCCGATATTGGCCGAAGGAAGGCTGGGGCAAGAAGCCGGGCACCATCGAAGTGGTGATTGGCGAGCCGATGTATGCCGAGGGTTCAGGCCCCCGCGCCATCGCCGCACTCAATGACCGCGTGTCGGCCTGGAACGAAGCGACGCAGAAGGCGCTGGGCTCACCAGCCGTGCCTGCAGCCACGCCCGAAAAATCACCGGCGTGAATTGTGGATAACCTGTGCACCAAATGTGTGAGGTTCCTGATAAACACCGCTAACTATTTAATTTATTTACTTATTTCTGACGGCGATTATCGAACCAAAAACGTGCATAAGTTTTTCTTACGAGCAATCATCTGCCCTCAAAACACCGGTCTTGAGCCTCCCTGGCCAAGACCGATGTCATTTCTACGCTGTCTGTTTCTGAGCTGATATCCACAGATTGCATAACCCTGCCATCGCAATCAGCACCAGCCCGCCCAACGCCGCCGCGACGAATCCCATAGCCGGCGACAGACTGTCGATGGCCAAGCCCACCAATGGCGCGGAGAGGGTCTGACCGATTCGGTAGGCCGAATCGTGCAAGCCCATCACCTCACCGCGCACGCTGGCAGGCGCCAGTTTGGCAACGGCCTCGGAGCCTGCGGCCAGGGTCGGCGTACACAGCAGATTGGTCGGCAACAACGCCAGCATCAGCCACCACCACACCTGATCGAACAGAGCGACCGGCAACAGCAAAAGGCTCATCGCCAATGCGAGCCGCGTCTGCGACCAGGAGCGGTGAACGATGCCGTGAATGAAACCGCCGACGATGGACGCCACCGACATGGCAGCGATCACATAGCCGGTGAACGCAATCTCACCGTTGCTGCGCAGCACCGCGATCAGCGCCAACTCCGTGCCGTAAAGCACGAATAACGCCCCAGCGCTGACGAACATCACGCCCAGCAAACGCCCGCTCATCCATGTGCGCAATTTGGGCCTGACACGATTCGGGTCCTGGGCGACCTCATCAAGGGAGCGCGTAGGCCAATTGAGCTTGTACAGCACGATATACGACAGTGCCCGCCACACGCCGATACCGACGATGGTGGCCGTTGCCGAGTAGCGTGTGATCAGAAGGATGCCGGTTGCGGGTCCGATGACGAAGCCCAATTCCATCAACATCATGTTCAGGGAGTAGGCCGGACGGCGTTTGTCTTCAGGCACCAGGCTGGCGACGAACTGTCGCGCAAGCGAACCGGTCGGCACTGTGAACATGCCAGCGACAAACGCCAGGCAGACGTAAACCGAGTAACTCACCAATGGCAGCAACAGCCAGGCGACTGTGGATAATGTTCCGCAGACGGCCACCACCGGACGCAAACCATGGCGATCGATCATGCGCCCCAGCAATGGCGAGCCCACGGCAAAACCCAGCGCGGTGGCAGTCCCGACTATCCCGGCATCGAAGTAGCCACGGCCCAATTCGTTGAGCACATGCAGGCTAAGCGTGAGGGTCATGATCGTCAGCGGCAAACCGGCGACGAACATGAACAACGTGGCTGGCAGCACCCGAGGGATAGCCAGCACTCTTTGGTATTTGCGAAGCGACATCCGGCAACAGCTCCTTGGCCCGTCTCTGTCCTTATGCATGGAGGCCGTCGCTGATGTAGCAAGACCGGCCCCCGTAAGCGACCCGCGATTCTATTCTTTCGGTTGAAGCAGGAGGGCAACCAACGCGCTCCATCCCGTCTGGTGCGAGGCCCCGAGGCCACGGCCGTTTTCGCCATGAAAGTATTCGTGAAACAGCACCAGGTCTCGGCTCTCGGGATCTATTTCAAGCTGTGGATAACCGGCCATGGAAGGCCGATTGCCTTCTTCATTGCGTAGGAAAAGTCTGTTTATGCGGCCGCTGAGTCCGTCAGCCACTTCCTCAAGCGACGCCAGATAGCCAGAACCACTGGGGTATTCGACGGAAAAGTTCTCATCGTAGTAGCGATGAAACTCACGCAAAGATTCGATCAGCATGTAGTTCAGCGGCATCCATACCGGCCCACGCCAGTTGGAATTGCCACCGAACAGACGCGAGCTCGATTCCGCCGGCTCGTAATCCGCGGACAGCGTGTTGCCATTGATCTGCATGCTGAACGGCGTCTGGCCATAGTGGCGCGACAACGAACGCACGCCGTACGGCGAAAGGAACTCGCTGTCATCGAGCATGCGTTTGATCAGATCCTTGGTCCGCTGGCCGCGCAACAATGCCAGCAGCAGGCGATTGCCTTTGCCAGGTTCGGTCCAGCGCGAAACCAGCGCCGCCAGATCAGGCCGGTGATGCAGGAACGCCAATAAACGTTCGCGCAGATCCTTGAGACCTTCATGTTCGCGCTGTTCCAGCACGCGCACCGCAAACAGCGGGATCAATCCCACGAACGAGCGCAGTTTTACCGATTCGCGTTGGCCGTCCGGACGATGCAGCACGTCGTAGAAAAATCCATCCTCATCGTTCCACAGCCCTTCGACTTCATTCTGATCGACTTCGTTGATGGCGCCGGCGATATAAAGGAAGTGCTCGAAGAATTTGACCGCGATATCGACGTACACCTCGTTGTGCTGCGCAAGTTCCAGCGCAATACGCATCAGGTCCAGCGCGTAACCGGCGACCCAGGCCGTGCCGTCTGCCTGATCGAGCTGATAACCGGGGGCCAGTGCGGCCGAGCGATCGAACAGGCCGATATTGTCCAGGCCCAGAAAGCCGCCCTGAAAGATGTTGTGTCCTTCGGCGTCCTTGCGATTGACCCACCACGAGAAATTCAGCAGCAGCTTGTGGAAAACCCGCTCGAGAAAGACCACATCGCCTTGACCCTTCTGCGCCTTTTCCATTTGGTAGACACGCCACGAGGCCCACGCATGCACCGGCGGGTTGGCGTCGTCGAAGCGCCACTCGTAGGCTGGCAACTGGCCGTTGGGATGCATGAAGCGGTCCTTCACCAACAGCAGCAGTTGATCCTTGGCGAAGTCGACATCGATCAAGGCGAAAGCCACGGCCTGGAACGCGAGATCCCAGGAGGCGTACCAGGGGTATTCCCATTTGTCCGGCATCGACACGATGTCGAAGTTATATAGATGCCGCCACTCGTTGTTGCGAATGTGCGAGCGTTCAACGGGTAGCGGAGGCAGTCCGGGATCGCCTTCGAGCCAGGTTTTGACGTCGAAGTAATACAGCTGCTTGGACCAGAGCAACCCGGCCAACGCCTGACGCTGAACGTTGCGTGCGTCGGTGTCTTCCAGCTTGCGCTGCAAGGCGCCGTAAAACTCGTCGGCCTCGTTGCGGCGTTGCTCGAACAGCGCTCTGGCATTCACATGTGCAGAACCGGCCGGAGCGAAACGCAGATAAACCGCCTGCGAGGCGCCACCTTTAAGCGTCATCACAAAATGCGCGGCCGCCTTGGTACCCGAGTCGTGGCGGATTGCATCAGAGTTGCCAGCCAGCAGCCAGTCGTTGACGCCGTCCTTGAATGGCCCGGCGCTCGGCTTACCGAACAGCTTCGGCGTGTTGGTGCGGTTCTCGCAGAACACCCACTCGCAGGGTTCGTGCCCCCACGCCGTCGCCTCCTTGGTGGGTTGAGAAGGGTGCCGCGCCGTGACCCGGTTATCCACAAGCGACAGGGCAGGACGTTCGATTTGCGCCCCCCAGCTCCAGATATCCCGCGCCCACAATTGCGGAAGCACATGCAGGCGCGCAAAACGGTCCGAGCGATTGACCACTGTCACCCGCATGAAGATGTCGTCCGGCGTGTGCTTGGCGTATTCGATGCTGACGTCGAAATAGTGGTTGTCGTTGAAGACGCCGGTATCGAGGACTTCGTATTCAGGGTCGTCAAGGCCTCGACGCGCGTTCTCCTCGACCAGATCGCTGTAGGGAAACGCCGCGTGCGGGTATTTGTAGAGCATGCGCATGTAGGCGTGGCTCGGCACACCGTCGACGTGGAAATACAGCTCCTTGACGTCTTCCCCGTGATTGCCTTCGGCGTTGTTCAGGCCGAACAGCCGCTCCTTGAGAATGGCATCTCGCTCGTTCCACAGCGCCAGCCCCAGACACCAGTGCTGCGCCTTGTCCGAGAAACCGGCCAGCCCGTCCTCGCCCCAGCGATACACACGACTGCGCGCGTGGTCGTGAGGAAAATAATCCCAGGCCTCGCCATCGGCGCTGTAATCCTCGCGCACGGTGCCCCACTGACGATCACTGAGATACGGCCCCCATTCGCGCCATTGCGCGGTGGCGCCTCCTTCAAGTCGTAAACCCTCGGTGGTTTGCTGCAATGTCGTTTTGGCTGAGTCGGCAGGCATGTTCACTTCCAGAAATAACAATGTCAGAACGGATGAAAACCGGCGACGTTTGCGGAAAAATCTATCGTTCGCCGCCTGTGGTCAATTTTTTGGCAACCGAGTTATTCATAAGCCGATTAGCGATGGCAATTAGACGCTGTACAGGGCCGGTGTATGGTTTCAACGTCGGGTACAACGAAAGCCTCTTCGGTATTACGCGTCATTGAGCACGCAAGACATCACAGCAGTGAATGAATCGAAATGTGGTTGCCCTGAGTTTGCGCGGAGGCGGTATGAATACACTGGGTGATCTAGCGTCCAGACGAAACAATAACTTCAACCTGATCAGAATGCTCGCCGCCACCGCCGTGCTGGTCTCGCACAGTTATCCACTGTCGCAAGGCAGTGCGGCTGTGGAGCCGCTGTCTGACTGGCTCGACCTGTCACTGGGCGAACTGGCCGTGATCACTTTTTTCTGCGTCTCGGGTTTCTTCATTTCCCTGAGCCAAGACCGCGCACCTAGCTCCATTGATTTCTTCTCGGCGCGCTTCCTGCGTATTTATCCGGGCCTGACACTGGTGCTGCTCCTGAGCGTGTTTCTGATCGGACCGATCTTTACGACACTGGGCACCGTGGAATATTTCCGCTCGAGCGCAATTTACAGTTACCTGAGCAAAAACCTGATGCTGTTCAACATGCAATTTCATTTGCCAGGCCTGTTCGAGGACAATCCCTGGCCCGGCATCAACGGCTCGTTATGGACGCTGTCCTACGAAGTGACCCTGTACGTGCTGGTCGGCGGGCTTGGCGCGTTTGCCTTCTACGGCAAAGGCCGTCGCTTTGCGGTATTTCTGCTGGTCTACGCCATCGACTACGTCGCATTCAAGGTCATGTCGGCGAACACCACGCTGATGACCGGGATGCCCCTCGTGGAATTTTTCTTCACCTGGAGCCTACCGTTCGTGCTGGGCATGACGCTGTACCGCTACCGGCAGCACATCCAGCATCGTTTCGTCTGGTTTCTGCCACTTGCAGCGCTCGCGGCCTGGTCGTATCAGAAGCCGTATTTCTTTGAGTGCTTCGTCGCTGCGTGGACCTGGTTGATTTTTTACCTGGGGTTCGCCACCAACAGCCTGGTCAACCGTTACAACCGACTGGGCGATTACTCGTATGGGGTCTACATTTATGCTTTCCCGGTGCAGGAAATCCTTGCGCACCAGGTCAAAGGCATCGGGCCGATCAGTATGACGCTGGTGGCGTTTCCGATTGTGCTGATTGCGGCAGTGTTCTCCTGGCATTGCATCGAAAAGCCGGCGATGTCGAAGCGGCACGTATTCGCCGCGCAGATCGCGAACTCGTTCAACGGCGTGAAGGCGTATTGGGCAGCGATGGGCAAGGGCGCCGCCTGAAACGCAAAAACCCCGGACGATTCGCACCGGCCAGGGCTCTTGTGAAACGCTTTTTGTGAAATGCTTAAGTACAACGACCATGTCGAAAGGCGCGCCTTTGAATAAAAAAATCAGCCGCTCTAACGATTACGAAACTGCCGAGCGATGATCGGCAGTATCCGGTAGGCGTCCACCGCATAACGTCGACCCAGGCGCCTGGGCTCTGTGCATAACCGATGCAGCCACTCCAGCGACAGGCGCTGGACCCACAGCGGAGCGCGCCTGACCCTACCCGAAAGGAACATCAGCGAAGCGCCCGTACACAGACCGATGCCGGTGGCACCACCACGCTTGAACACCGCGCAGGCAAGTACCTCCTGGCGGGGCGAGCCGACCGAGAAGACGGTCATGCGCGAACGCTGTAGCTGGATGAAATCGATACAGCGCTCGACCTCCTGCGGATCATCAATGAATCCCATGGGCGGGTTGTAGTGATGAAAGGTCACCGCCGGGTAGCTTCTTTTCAGAGTGGCGATGACGTCTCTGTCACACCCCAGCACAGTCACCGGCCACTGCCTGAGCTGGGCGATGTTCATCATGGCGCGGGTGAGGGTGCTGCCGGGGATCGGCTCGGCGATGCCTGTGTTCAAACGCTGAAGCACCGGATACAGCACGCGGCTGTCGCACAGACGATGCCCCGCATAGCGATAGGCTTCGCGAAGCTGCTCGTCATGCTCGAGCAGTACGATGTGATTGACGTTGGCGGTTACCAGGTACTTGAAAGGTGCGTCAGTGAGTTTGATCAGCTCGTCGATGAGCTCCCTTTGTCGTCCACGATAAAACTCGATTCCAAACGCTTTCATAGGGCGGGCTCCTGCTAATGAATAATCGCGTGCAGTGCCGAACCGCGCTGAGCGTCAGCGTGATAACGGCGTATGCGACCCTCTCGGGTACCAGCGGTAAGCATCGGGAGCGACGCAACGAGCAGGCAGGCGAAACGCCCGCGTTGCTTGAACAACACGAATTCCGTCCGGGAGTCTTACGTGGTGAAAAGACGGCGAGGATGAGTCGCGCTATGAGTTGGTTGCGCAAGTCGGTGTTGGCCAGCTTGTCGCTGACGGTCTTTCAGGGGATGTACGTCAACGTCCAGGCTTCGACCCTGCCCATGGTGCTGATCAACGTTTCGGGGGCAGAGTCTTCGGAGGGCGTGTTTCCCGGAGAAAACGGGACGCACTACTTCTTCCCCAGCGAGGGGTATTTCGCTCGCTGGAAAGCCAAGGGCATCCGCACGGTGCGGTTTCCAGTGAAGTGGGAACGCTTACAGCCAAAGTTGGGCGATGGCCTCGATGCCACATATGCCGGGTTGATAGACAAGATGCTCGTGCAGGCGAGCCAGCAAGGCATCGGCGTGATTATCGATGTGCATAACTATGCTCGGTATCGACAGCAGGTGATCGGCAGCCGCCAGGTTTCCGTCGATCATTACCGTCAGTTGATGCAACGCATTGCCGAGCGCTGGCATGACGCGTCAGCGCTGTATGCCTATGACTTGATGAATGAACCCCACGACGATTCCGATGCCATCTGGCCGCAGGCGGCTCAGGCGGGCATCGACGCGATTCGCAAGGTCGACCGCAAGCGGTTGATCATTGTCGAGGGTCGCGACTGGTCCAGCGCCGAGCGTTGGCCAACGAACAATAATGCCTTGCTGGCATTGCAGGACCCGGCGAACAATCTGGTGTTTTCGGCACACTTATATCTGGATCGCAACGGCAGCGGCACCTACACGGATTCCGCCAATCTGCCCATCGATCCGGAAATCGGCGTGAACCGCGCCAAGCCTTTCATCGAATGGCTGCAGAAGAACGGCAAGCGAGGGCAGATCGGCGAAATGGGCTTCCCCGACAACGACCCGCGCTGGGCCGAAGCGGCTGATCGACTACTCAACTACCTGCAGCCGTATTGCGTGCCGCTGGCCTACTGGTCTTCCGGCGAAAGCTGGGGCCGCGAGCCGATGAACCTGGAGCCGATTGACGGACAGGACCGCCCACAATGGCGTGTGCTCGCCAAGTACGTCGACACGGCCAGATGCGAAACTTACGGTCCTGCGCGGCGCTGAGTCAGCGCTGCGGCTGAAGCGGAAGGGAATACTTGCCCAGGCGGTGACTGATACGCCGTCGATTCGTTGCTGATCGCCGCCGTACGGGCGAAGTAGACGAATGCCGCCAGCGCCAGGCCAGCCAGTTCTCCTCCGTACATGATCGAAGTGGAGAAGAAAAAGTTGAGCGCGTTGAGCGTGAAGTCCAGCTGCAAGGCGGCGAGCACATCCCCTTTGCGCCGGCACTTGCGCATGATTCGCCAGTAACCGGCGTAGTAGAACAATACGATGATCGGGGTGAGAAAGCCGAAGCGATAGAACACGCCAAGCAGGCCCACGTCGGACAAGTAAAAGTACGCGTTGTACAGCCGCGCGAAGCCGTTCTGCCACTGCAACGACAAGGCGCCCATGCCGACGTAGTAATTCTGCGGCACCTCGCGCAGGACAATGTCCGACGTGGTCACGCGCACGCCGCCTTCCGTCGTGGCTTCGCCAATCAACGCATTGAACTGCTGGTATTGGTCCCCGAAGAAATCCGGCGCGATGAAATACGCCACCAGCACGATGCCGATCACCGCAATGCCGCTTTTGAGCAGCACGCCCCACCGATTGCGAAAGATCCAGATACCGCCCAGCGCCCACATCAACATGGTGTTGCGGGTCTGTAGCACCAGCCACAGATAGGAGGCGAAAAGCAGCAACAGCAGGACGGAGCCCAGCGAGTACGCGCGTCGGATTCGATACATCAGCATGTAGGCGCAGACGCTGACATAGGCCGCGCCGATACTGAAACGATTGGGTCGTAGCGGATTGAGCCCGTAGTCCTTGTCATCGACGTTGAACGCGACGTCGTTGTTTTCCGGCAGCACACCGAAGTAATACAGATAGCCGATCAGCACGCATGCCTGTCCCGAGATCAGGAAAAATCGCTCCAGCTCTCCTTGCGTCGGCCGAGCCTTGATCATCAGCAACAACGCCGGGAAGAACAGCAGATACAGAAAGCTGCGACGTTCTTCGAGCAGGCCGAAAAGTATCGGTTGACCGAACCTGGCATCGGCCAGGAACGCCGACAACAGCGGCAGCAGCAGACCAAAACACACGATCCACAAGGCGGCCCTGGATTGATGGGCGCGCCTCCACACCACCAGTAACGCCAGTGCGGACACTACGACCGCGATGATGAACATCTCGCGCAGGTAGGGCAGCCCGGCTTTTTTGTTGTCGGTCAAAAACAGACACGCCGAGTTCAGGAACAGCAGGATGAACAACAGAGTCCGGTAGGAAAAAAGCGTTCTGATCACGACGCAGTACCTTCATGAAATAAGCCAGACAGGGCAGGGGGACGATGCTCAGCGCCAGGAAAAGGCGAATCCCTCGCTGATGCCCTTCAAGCCGTAACGAATGTTTTTCGGACTGGAGCCGTTCTGCAACACGGTGATGGACGCCAGCGCCAGCGATGACACCACGCAACAGGTCGTGGAGTGGAATTTGCGGTTGTACATGATCGCCGCGCGGTTGCGATAAAAGTGGAACAGGTGGCTTTTGCCCTTGGTGCTGCCGCTGTCGCCGTGACGGGCGAAACTGTTCAGCGCGACTTTGCAGGTAATGCCGCGGGTGGCGGCACGTCGCTGCCAGTCCACCTCTTCGGAATACATGAAGTAGCGCTCATCCATGAGGCCGACCTGCTCGACGACCCGACGCGACACCAACATCGATGCCCCCATCAGGTAATCCGGTGTAGGAAGATTCAGTTGCGCCAGCTGCGCACGTTCAGCTTTCTTGCCGATCAGCCTGGTCTTGCCCAACCACGGGTAAACCGTGCCGCCGCCCACGCATTGGACCATCTGCGGATTGTCGGCGTAGACCAGTACCGAGGCGCTGAAGCCGCACTGTGGATCGCTGTGCATGGTGTCGAGCAGCGTCTCCAGCGCGCCGGGTTCGACGGTGATGTCGTTGTTGAGAATCCAGAAGTAGTCATACCCGGCGCGCGTCGCGTAATCGATGCCGACGTTGTTGCCGCCGGCATAGCCGTGATTGCCATTGTTTCTGATCAGGCACCGGGAATATCGACGCGCCTCGTGGCCGATCTCTTCCTGGGTGGTAATGAGCGTATCGGCGGCGTCCTGCTCGACCATGTAACTCAGCAGCTTTTTATAATCGGCAGCATGGGAGTCGTTATCGATGATGATCACAGCGATCGTGCCACTGGCTTCCAGCGAGCGGATGCAGGCGAGTGTCTGTTCGGCGCCGTTCCAGTTGAGGATGATCGCGCAGACCTTTTCAGTATTCATGGTGCAGAGCCTCAAGAGGGATGAGAGAACGACAGGCGTAGCTGCCGCCCAATTCGGAAAAACCGTTTTCTAAATCAGGGTCAAGGCTGCGAACGACGGCGATGCCAGCGCCGTCCCTCGATCATCACAATCACGATCATCGATAAATTGATCAGCACGTTGGCCGCTGCGAAAGCCATGACCACGGCCGTCGCATCCTTGAAGAAAAAGGCGCCGATGAGCACCGCCGAAATCCGCAGACTGGTGCTGACCACTTCGAATACCAGAAAAGTCTTCTGCAACGACAACGCGGGTATCGCCACCAGACAAGGCCCACCGATAAAACCGGCGAACTCGGAAATCGCCAGCCACCGTGCGTATTCCCCAGCGGTATGCCACTGGCCGCCGAACGCCAGATCGAACATCCACGGCCCCGCGATCACCAGTGCAGCGAAGGGCACAAGACCTGCCAATGACATGCCCATCACGCCGCGCAGCAGCAAACCGGTGACGGCTTCACGAGCATGTATGGCCTGGGTGATGCGTGGGTAGTAAACGCTGCCAACCGCCTTGCCGATGAAGTTGCTCGGCATTGCCAGCACTTGCAGGCACAGGGCGAAAAACCCGGCCGGGACCGCCCCGAATGCCGACGCCAGCACCAGCGTCGGCATGTGCACCGACAAGGCGTTTATCAACACCTGCGGCGCACGGAACAACGGGAAGTCACGGTATTGAGCTGCCAGCTGCCGCAGGTTTTTGCGCGGCTGATCGGGCGTGTGCGGGCCGCGGGCGAACAGGCTCGGCTCGCGTCGCAAACGGATGCCGACCAACAACAGCGTGCTGTGGATAACGTAGTAAAGCGAACTGGTGATCACCAGAACCGGCGCAGTCGGCAAGATCAGACCAGCGCCACTGCGCGTGGCGTTGTAGATCAGGGCATGAAACGTGGCGGCCCGCGCGGTGAGGCTGAAGCTCTGATTTCGATAAAGCCACTGCTGGGTGATCTCCAGCACGGCCGAGCTGAACATGACCACTGGCAGCCACATCAGGTAGGGAATCAGCAGATCGATCCCCAATACGTGTGACGTCTGTTCGCCCCAGCCGTACAACAGCAGCGCAACGGCCCCGCAAATTGCAACGGCCATCAACAACGACAAGCGAATCAGCCCGCGGGCATCGCGCTCGGACTGTGGCAGCACGATCGCCATCGGATAGGTCAGTGCACACCACGGGATGAGGATGATAGTCAGGCTCTGAAAGGTGCCGACCACACCGAAGGCCTCGGGGCCATAGATGCGCATGATCACCGGTATCAGCGCCAGGTTGATCGCCTGAGCGCCCGCGCTGCCGGAAATCGTGGTGATGATGTTGCGCACCAGCCGCGCCTGCCATATCTGTCGGAGCGTGCCGCGCCATCCCGTGCCGGGCAAGCCGGTCGCGGTGAACTCGGGATCTGCCATGCCCATCTCCTCGTGTATAGACGCCATGCCGCTACCGGGTTGGCCGCCAAGCGGATACTCAATAAATGCCGCGTGAGAACAGGGTGAAAGGCGTGATCATCAGGATCTTGATATCCAACCACAGCGACCAGTGATTGATGTAGGCCAAATCCTTTTCGATGCGCTGCTGCATTTTTTCCAGCGTCTCGGTTTCGCCACGCAAGCCACTGATCTGCGCCAAACCGGTGATGCCGGGCTTGATCCGGTGCCGTGCCATGTAGGCGATGATCTTGTCGCCGTAATAGTGGTTATGGGCGACAGCGTGAGGGCGTGGTCCCACGAGCGCCATTTCACCGCGCAGCACGTTGATCAACTGCGGCAACTCATCGATGGATGTGCGGCGGATGAATGCGCCGACTCGTGTGACCCGCGAATCATTCTGCGTAGCCTGTTTGACTACCGTATCGTCATGCACGCGCATGGAGCGAAACTTCCAGACCATGATGATCAGTCCGTTACAGCCGTGCCTTGGCTGGCGAAAGAACACTGGGCCGGGCGACGAAAGTTTTACGGCAACGGCCACTGCAGCCATCACCGGGAACAGGATGATCAGCGCGATGAGCGCACTTGCGCGGTCGAATAATTCCTTGCCCAAGGCTGCCGCCGGATGCGAACTGAGCGGGGTCTCGTTGAGGTAGATTGCGGGGAAATGTTCGATCTGCGAAATGGATTGATTGAGCAGCATCATGCTGCTGAAGTCCGGGATCCACACCACGTCGACATTGAGGTCGAGCAGCGCCAGGTAAATGGCCTCGATTTGCGCCGCCTTGCTCAACGGCATGGCGATGTACACGCGCCGGATGGTCTTGCGCGCTACCAGATCATCGAGATCGGGCAGGGCGCCGAGAACCGGCAAATCGTCCTCGTCCGGAGCGTGCACCACGTCATCGCCAGTGGAAACCATCCCCAGCACCGGAACCCGTTCGCGCAATTGCTGCGCCAGGCTGTAGGCGAGTGGACAGGTGCCGACGATCAGCGCCGTGCGCTCATCGCGCAGCCAGCGGGCGTGAAGATTGGTCAGATAGCGCAGCGGCACGTAGCTGCACGCCTGCGCCAGGAAGCCAAACACGACCATCTTCGCCAGCAGCTCCTGGTCGAGATCGGCGTAGTCCAGGCAAACCAGTACGACAGTGGACAATGCACCCATCAGCACCAGCCAACCGGCCAGCAGTCGCAGCAGGCCCGGAGCGTAGCCATAGCGCTTGTGGTAGACATGCAACGCCGAGTAGATGGGCACCGAGGCCAGCATCCCCAGGAGGATGAGGACCCGGTATTCGGTTGAGATGTAACCGAAGCGATCAAAGACCAGAAAGCAAACGGTCAGGTTGGACAGGACCGTGGCAGTTGACCACTGGGCCCAGAACGTCAAGCCCCTTCGATTGACCGAAGGATGTAAGCGTCGAGCAAGCATGGTAATACTCCCAAGCGTTCGTCGCATGGCCTGTAATTCATTGCCCAGGCTGAGCTGATGGTTTCCTTTAGCGACATTCGCTGTTGTTCCGTTACACCGTTGCCTGATAAGCCTCGCCTGGCAGATAGCCGTAATAGCTTTGATGGTCGTAGCGCAGGTTCACTGCCGAGACCTGATTCAGGATCACGCCAATCACCGGCGCGCGATTGCGCAGCAACTGCCCTACGCCTCGCTGCACCACCGGAGTGGCGGTGCTGTCCGACTTGACGACGTACAGCACCGCATCGGCCAGCGCGCACAACAGCGCCGCATCGCTGACCGAATGGCTCGCGGGGGAATCGATGATGATGCGGTCGTAACGCTGTCTGGCCCAGTCCAGGAAACTGCTGAATCGTGGTGACGCCAACAACTCCAGCGGATTGGACGGCACAGCGCCGGCAGGCAGGACGTCCATGTCGCCTACTTGCTGAATGCACTCGCCACTGCGCGCGCTGCCGTTGACCAGATTGGCCAGCCCAACCTGGGCATTGCTCAAGCCAAGGTTCTTCGCCAGAGTCGGCCGACGCAGATCAGCTTCGATCAGCAACACTCGTTCGAGCCGTCCCAGGGCGCATGCCAGATTCACGGCAATCGCGCTTTTGCCTTCACCGGGCACAGAGGAGGTAATCACCACTACATGGCGCCGTGCCTCGATGTCACTGAGCATGACACCCGTTCGCGCTGTGCGGATGGCCTCGCTGAAGGCCGAGTCGTCGTTGTGTTCGAACTGCCGGGCGATGCGCGCGCGATTTTTCTTCTGCAGCAAAGGAACCACGCCCAACACTGGAAGGCGAAGTTTCTTTTCTACATCGTCGCTGGATTTGACGGTGTTCTTCAGCGAGTCGCGAATCAGCGACAGACCGCAGGCGAACCCGAACGCCAATATTGCCGCAATCGACAGGATCAGCGATTTGCGCGGCATGTTCGGCAGCAGCGGTGGAATGGCTTCGTCGACGATGCGTGCATTGGTGGACCCCAGGTCGGCTGTCGCGGTGGTTTCCCGCAGGCGATTGACGAAGGTTTCATACAGCGAGCGGTTGCTGTCCACATCGCGTTGCAATTCGCGCAGCTTGAACTCCTTACGCGAGATGTC
The DNA here is from genome assembly GCF_002934685.1 of Pseudomonas bohemica. GTDB lineage: Bacteria > Pseudomonadota > Gammaproteobacteria > Pseudomonadales > Pseudomonadaceae > Aquipseudomonas > Aquipseudomonas bohemica. The sequence goes on along the minus strand of NZ_NKHL01000121.1, from coordinate 268,731 downwards.
CTGGATCTGCGCGCGACTGGTGTTTACCGACGACCGCAGCGCACTTTCGTTTGCCTGCGCCAATTGATAGTTGTTCTGCAAGCCCGCGACGACCTGATTCACCTGAGTCGCCATGCTGGCCTTGGCCGCTGCCAGATCGGAGCGAGCAGCGATCATTTTCGGGTGCAGATCGCCATAGCGTTTCGACAACTCATCGACCTTGGCCTGAGCCTTGGCGACGTCCGCCTGGAATTGCTGAACCACTGGGTTGTTGATAACCGCCGGGATGGTCGATAGCTGGCCAGCGCTTTTGCCGCTGATCGACTGCACCTGCTGGTACTGACTCTGCGCTTCGGCACGCTCCCGGCGAGCATCGATCATGCGGTCGCTGGTCTTGGACAGCTCATTGGCGGTGAGCGTCGTCACTCCTCCCACATCCACCAAACCCTCGGCATCGCGATAAGTCTGGAGCTTGTTTTCGGCCTCCTGCAATTGCGTGCGCAATTCGACCACTCGGGTGTCCATCCAGCGGCTGGCATTGAGCGAGTCATTCACTTGCGCGTCGAGCCGGCTGTCCAGATAGCCATGGGCCAACGCGTTGGCGGCAGCGGCAGCGGTCTGCTTGTCCTCAAGGGTGACACCGATCGTGACCAGCTGACTTTTGCCCACCGAACCCACCGAGGTGTGCTCCATCAACTCAGCCACGGCAGCGTCGAACACCTGGGTTTGCGTCAGTGGCTCGCCTTTGCTCCAGGTAGCGGGGAACATGCCGGGCCAGATCGCGGACACCATCGCTTTCAAACGCGTCATGAGATACGGACGCTGGCGCGGGTCGAACTCGGGATGCGACGTTAGGTTCAGTTGCCGGACCGCACGCTCGGCCACGCCACGACTCTGGATCAGGCTGAGCTGAGTCTGCAGATAATCGCTGGTCGGGTTGGTCGGGTCGGCAGGGGGCTGGAAGGTGATGACCGACATCCCCTTGGGCTCAACTACCAGCGATGACACTGCGCGATACATGGGTGTCACGGTCTGCATCAGGCCCGCAGCCACTGCGATGGCTAGGAGAGTGATCGCCAGAATGCTCCACTTGCTCGCCCACAGGGTCTGCCCGATCTTGCGCGAATCGATGAAGTCCCGGTCTTCCTCAGGCATGCCTGTGGCGTAACGCGGAAATTCGTTTTTTCTGCTGATGCTGATCTGTCCCATGATCAAAAGAACCCCTGATCGATGTTGATGGTGTCACCCGGCTCAACCAAGGTGTTGAGTGTCGCTTTGGTCTCATTGCGTTTCGGATCGGAGCCGCGAACCAGGCTGATGCGTTTGTCCGACGCCCGTTCCGTCAGTCCGCCGGCCAGCGCAATCGCACGATCGAGCGTCAGGCCCGGCTGAAACGGATAACCGCCAGGCAGCTTGACCTCACCGCCGATGAAGAAGGGTCGGTATTTCAGCACGCTGACAGAGACTCGCGGGTCAACCAGATAGCCACCCTTGAGCTTGCTGGTGATCTGCTGTTCAACCTGCGCCGGGGTCAGCCCTTTCGCCACAACTTCCCCAAGAAACGGATAGCTGAACGCCCCGTTGTCATTGAGCACGATCTCCTTGAAGGTGAGATCGTTTTCTCCGAAAACGTTGACGGCGATGGTGTCTCCGGAACTCAGCCGGTACTGTGCCTCAGCAAACGCCGAAGCGCTGGTGACCAGCAACGCCACCGCGATGAGGATGTGACGAATAGACATTTGAGTACCTCCCTTCCAGAGTGAAACGGGTTACGCAAAACCCTCTCGAACTATCGCGTGGGCGAACATCAGGCTTGCAACGGCTCAGAGGCTCAACGCGACGGTGAGCATGTACACGTTGCGGGTATAGGTCTGGTCGCTTAGATCAGAGTCGTTTTTCCAGCGCTGGTAGCCCAGCGAGACTTCGGCCCAACGGGTGGGTGAATAGATGACTGACGCGCCATAGGTATTTAGCTTGTCGTCGCGCCCACCCACACCCAGGTATTCAAGGTCGGCGTAGCGGTAATGAAGATCGGTGGCGATCCAGGGTGTCCAGGTGTGCCGCCAACCGAGGCGGGTGCTGGTGTCGTGAACGGTGTTGGCTCCGTCGTCGCCTTCCTCGAACGCTTTGCGCGCGTTGATAGAGAACGTCGAGTAGGTGCGTGGTTTGTACTCGACGTTGGTCTCCCAGGTCGGGCTGCTGTAATCGTTGACGTCGCTGTTGTCGAAATTCTTTCGCTCATAGCCAACGCGCACACTGCCACTGAGCTTGGCGGTAATGTCGCGCGTGACTCCAACCAGCGCCGCGTCGCCTGTGCTGTTGCGTGGGCTACTGGCGAGCACGTAATCAAAATCACTGTGCCGCAGCTCCAGCAGTGTCCGGGTCTGACCGCCCAGGCGATGAAACCAGGTGCCGATGTACGTGGTGGTGTCGTGTTCCTTGTCATCGTTGAGCGTGCCGCTGTTGCGGTAGCGCAGCTCCTGATACTCGGCCGAGACCGCGATCTGATTCATGGCTGTCCTGGCGCCATAGATGTAGCCGAGCTTGCCGTTCTTCAGCGTGTATTTATCGTTCTCACGCGGCTCTGCAGTTTGCACGGTGTCTTCCGCACGGCGATAGCCCAGTTCCCAGTTCAGCCGATTGCGCGCATCGAACTCCATGACACTTCTTGCCGTCAGCGCCTGATCGACATGATCGGCATCGGCGTGGTCCTGATAGGTTCGGCTATCGACCGCGTATTCCAGTTGATAACCACTGGTGCGCGTCTGGGTTTCAAGCAAAAACGTCGGGCGTACGGAAGTAATCCAGGAGGATTGCTCATGGTTCGGCAGGGTCCGAAAGTTATCGTCGTAGAACTCGCTGACCTTGAGCGTAGGAGTGAAGTCGAAGCCGCCCACTTCAACGCTCTGAGGTTTACCGGCCATCGCGACCATAGGAAAAGGTACGACCACGAGCAACATCAGCAGATTTTTCCGATTGATCATTCACACATCCTTTCACGCGACTGGGCCAAAAAATGGACATGGAATGGCGCAAAGCGAAGACGCAACCGTCCGGAACATCTTCGATCGGACGCGTCTGGAAATAGGGAATTTTTAGCCAGTCATTGCCCGGGCTTGGAGCAGGGCAGATGGCGTACTGCACGACGGCGTTAGCCGCTGGCAGCGGTACCACAGGCAGGAACAAAAATTTTGGTATGGCTACCGCACCGAGGTACCTCGGAAGTGGCAAACCAAAAAAGAGATTTTCACATCAACCATGCGTAAGGCGGGGGCGCACGGACAACCGACGACTGCTTGAAACCGTCACGACTTTTGTCGCATCCGGGGGACTACATCGACGACCATTGGGTGCGCCGGGGCAAAGGTTCTACCTCCGACGGCATCGCTCGACAGCCTGAGTATGCTTGAGGTTTGTGACTTGTGGGAGTCTATCGACAAACGGTCTACGGGCCCGTAATGAACGCGAGACGGTCGGATTTTCGACTGTAAATCCGGCAATACAACTTTCTAGTTGGCAGGGCTATTTTGGGAACTGTCTTAGTTGTAGAGGTTGTCACTTGTTCAAAATTTGAGCCACGTGGTGTCCAATATTAAGACAGCCATTGATGTTCCACGTGGAACAAATGACTCACGAATTGTGAATTTAAGGTTATTGCTGATTTCGGGCATCGTCCAAGAGTCGATCCAGCTTGATCTGGAGCTTTTTGGTTCAGCGTCAGAGACGGCTCGCTATGAAGGGATCGAGGTACCAGACTGACCGGGCCATATGGGTGTCCGTCGCCCGCAAGGAGAACGAAATCAGGGCAAAAAAAAGCCCGCTTTTTCGCGGGCTTTACGGTGACCGGGCAACCTTGGTTACAGGCCTGACCGCTCATCTATTCATGAAAAAACAGCTTTTCTGCGAGCCTACAGTTGTTAGAAATCGAGGTTGGATACCGCCAGCGCATTAGCCTCGATGAAATCGCGGCGCGGTTCTACAGCATCGCCCATCAGCGTGTTGAAGATCTGATCGGCAGCAATCGCATCTTCGATGGTGACCTTTAGCATGCGACGCACAGCAGGGTCCATCGTGGTTTCCCACAATTGATCCGGGTTCATTTCACCTAGCCCTTTGTAGCGCTGAATCGTGTGGCGCTTGGTGCTTTCGGCCATCAGCCATGCCAGAGCTTCCTTGAACTCGGTGACCGGCCTCTTGCGCTCGCCGCGCTGTACGTAGGCACCTTCTTCAAGGAGAGTGCTGATTTGCAGCCCCAAAGCGGTAACGGTCTTGTAGTCGTTACTGCCGAAGAAGTCGCGGTTGAACTTGACGTAGTTGGACAGGCCATGGGAGATCAACTCGACCTCAGGCAGCCACACGTTACGTTCACGGTCTTCGCGCAGACTGGCCTTGTAGACCAGGCCCGACTTCTCGCCAACGCGCAGACGCTCGTCGAACTTGGCGAGCCACTCTTGCATCGCACCGTGATCGGACAGTTGCTCCATCGACACCGGCGGCAAGTACACGAAGTGCTCGGTCAGTTCCTGTGGGTACAGACGCGACAGACGCTTGAGCGTCTTCATGACCATACGGAAGTCGTTAACCAGTTTTTCCAGCGCAGGGCCGGAAATACCAGGGGCAGATTCGTTCAAGTGCAAGCTCGCGTCTTCCAGGGCCGACTGTGTCATGTACTCTTCCATGGCCTCGTCGTCTTTGATGTATTGCTCTTGCTTGCCTTTTTTGACCTTGTAGAGCGGCGGCTGCGCGATGTAGATGTAGCCGCGCTCGACCAGTTCCGGCAACTGACGGAAGAAGAAGGTCAGCAGCAGGGTTCGGATGTGCGAACCGTCGACGTCAGCATCGGTCATGATGATGATGTTGTGATAGCGCAACTTGTCGATGTTGTACTCTTCGCGACCGATGCCGCAGCCCAGCGCCGTGATCAAGGTGCCCACTTCCTGAGAGGAAATCATCTTGTCGAAGCGGGCCTTCTCAACGTTCAGAATCTTGCCCTTGAGTGGCAGGATCGCCTGAGTCTTGCGATTACGACCCTGCTTGGCGGAACCGCCAGCAGAGTCACCTTCCACCAGATACAGTTCGGAAAGGGCAGGGTCCTTTTCCTGGCAGTCTGCCAATTTGCCCGGCAAGCCAGCGATATCCAGCGCACCTTTACGACGCGTCATCTCGCGTGCTTTACGCGCAGCTTCCCGGGCACGTGCGGCATCAATCATCTTGCCGACAACAGCCTTGGCTTCGTTCGGGTTTTCCAGCAGGAAGTCGGAGAAGTATTTCCCCATCTCCTGTTCGACTGCGGTCTTCACCTCAGAAGAAACCAGCTTATCCTTGGTTTGCGAACTGAACTTCGGATCGGGCACTTTTACAGAGATGATCGCAGTAAGGCCTTCACGAGCGTCATCGCCGGTGGTCGCGACTTTGTGCTTCTTCGCCAGACCTTCCTGCTCGATGTAGTTGTTCAGATTACGCGTCAGTGCGGAACGGAAACCCACCAGGTGAGTACCGCCGTCGCGCTGAGGAATATTGTTGGTGAAACACAACAGGTTCTCGTTGAAGCTGTCGTTCCACTGCAGAGCGATCTCGACACCTACACCGTCGTCGCGCTGTATGTTGAAGTGGAATACCTGGTTGACCGGCGTCTTGTTGGTATTCAGGTATTCAACGAACGCACGCAGACCACCTTCATACTTGAACAACTCTTCCTTGCCGCTGCGCTCGTCCTTGAGGACGATACCGACACCAGAGTTAAGAAAGGACAGTTCACGAATTCGCTTGGCAAGGATGTCCCAACTGAAGTGGATATTCTTAAAGGTGTCTGCGGATGGCTTGAAGTGAATCTCGGTACCAGTGCTATCGCTGTCGCCGACGATTTTCATCGGCTCTTGAGGCACGCCGTGAACGTAGGTCTGTTCCCAGATTTTGCCACTGCGGCGAACGGTCAAATTCAATTCTTCTGACAGTGCGTTCACTACCGAAACGCCTACACCGTGCAGACCACCGGATACCTTGTAGGAGTTGTCGTCGAACTTTCCGCCAGCGTGCAGCACGGTCATGATGACCTCAGCGGCGGACACGCCTTCTTCTTTATGCACGTCGACCGGAATACCGCGACCGTTGTCGCGGACGGTGATTGATTCGTCCGGGTGGATGATGATGCTGATGTCGTCGCAATGGCCAGCCAAAGCTTCGTCGATAGAGTTATCCACCACCTCAAACACCATGTGGTGAAGACCGCTGCCATCGTCCGTATCGCCGATGTACATACCGGGACGCTTGCGTACGGCATCAAGTCCTTTCAGCACTTTGATGCTGGACGAGTCGTACGTTTGATTTTCGCTCATGCATTCACTCCCGATGGTCGTGGGTCTGGGTGATACTGCCCTGTTCCACGTGGAACAAAGCAACTGGCGTTTCCGTTTGCCAGCCTTCCCTCAACAATTCATGATCTACACAGGTAATAAAAACCTGGCAGTGTAATTCTTCCAGCAAGCGACACAGTGCGCTGCGGTGGTTGTCGTCGAGCTCCGATGGCAGGTCATCGACAAGATAAATACATTGGCCGCGTCGAGCCTGACTGACCAGATGTCCTTGCGCGATGCGCAGTGCGCAGACGACCAGTTTCTGCTGGCCGCGTGAAAGGATATCTGCAGCGTTATGGCCCCCAAGCCTCAAGCGCAGATCCGCGCGTTGTGGCCCTGCCTGGGTGTGACCCATCTGCTGGTCGCGATATAGGGATGAGGCGAGCACTGTGCTCAGGTCTTTTTCTTTATCCCAGCCGCGGTAGTAACTCAGGGTCAGACCTTCAAGCTGAACGAGCTCGCTCAGAGTTTGCTCGAAGACAGGCTTCAAAGCCTTGATATACGCCCGACGAAATTCGTCGATTTCGTCACTGGCCTGGCATAGCTCGCGGTTCCAGGCCGCCTGCGAAGCGGCGTCAAGTGTACCATGCCGAAGCCATGAGTTCCGCTGCCTCAAGGCCTTCTGCAAACGCTGCCAAGTGGCCATGAAGCGAGGTTCCACGTGGAACACTCCCCAATCCAGAAACTGCCGACGGATCTTCGGCGCACCTTCGAGCAAGCGGAAACTGTCCGGATTGATCAATTGCAGCGGCAGGGTCTCTGCCAGTTGAGCGGCGCTCCTGGCGTTCTGGCCGTCGATTCGAATCTGAAACTCGCCTTGACGATCTCGGGAAATGCCGAGGTTACTATGGCCACCCTCGGCGAGCTCAACTTGGCCGAATACCGTGCAAGCGGGTTGCTCGTACTGGATGACAGGTTGCAGGCGAACGCTGCGAAACGAGCGAGCAAGGCCAAGCAGATATATGGCCTCCAGGACACTGGTTTTCCCACTGCCGTTGGCGCCATAAAGAATATTGATACGGGGAGAAGGAGAGAAGGTCACCGGGTGCAGATTGCGCACCCCGGTGACCGAGACGCGACTGAGAGACATCTAGTGGCTGCTGATTACAGGCGCATCGGCATGACAACGTAAGCCGAGTCGTCGTTACCGGACTCCTGCACTAGCGCGCTGCTATTGGAATCAGACAGGATCAAACGCACTTGCTCAGTGGTCATCACCCCCAGGACGTCGAGCAAGTAGCTCACGTTGAAGCCGATCTCCAGCGAACCGCCGTTGTAATCGACGCTGATCTCTTCTTCGGCCTCTTCCTGCTCCGGGTTGTTGGCTTGAATCTTCAACTGACCGCTGGCCAGTTGCAGGCGGATGCCACGGTATTTCTCGTTGGACAGAATCGCTGTACGGCTGAACGCCTCGCGCAAAGCCTGACGGTCTCCAACAACCAACTTGTCTCCGCCCTTAGGCAGTACACGTTCGTAATCCGGGAATTTGCCATCGACGAGTTTGGAGGTAAAGGTGAACTCTCCAGTGGTCGCGCGAATGTGGTGTTGACCCAGGACAATACTGACCAACCCATCCTGCTCTGTGAGCAGACGTGCGAGTTCGAGAATACCCTTGCGTGGAACAATCACTTGGTGACGATCGGCCTGTTCGATTTCCGCAGCCATCGAACACATCGCCAGGCGGTGGCCGTCGGTCGCTACTGCGCGCAGAACGCCGGACTGGACCTCGATGAGCATGCCATTGAGGTAGTAACGAACATCCTGCTGCGCCATGGCGAAACTGGTTCGCTCGATCAAACGGCGCAGTTTGCTCTGAATCAGATTGAACGTTAGCGAGCCAGGACCTTCTTCCACGGTCGGGAAGTCGTTGGCGGGAAGGGTCGAAAGCGTGAAACGGCTACGACCGGCTTTGACCACCAGTTTTTGCTCATCAAGCTTGATATCGATCAGCGCGTCGTTGGGCAAGCTCTTGCAGATGTCCATCAGCTTGCGCGCAGGTACGGTGATTTCGCCCGGCTCGGCCGGCTCTTCCAACTGCACTCGACCCACCAGTTCGACTTCCAGGTCGGTACCGGTCAGGGACAACTGCTGCCCTTCGACGACCAACAATACGTTAGACAGTACCGGCAAGGTCTGGCGGCGTTCGACAACGCCGGCGACCAGTTGCAGGGGTTTCAACAGGGCTTCGCGTTGAATGGTGAGATGCATGGTCTAGTCCCTTGCCTTGATAAGCTGCGCTGGCATTACGTAGTCAAAGTACGCAGCAGGTTCTTGTAGTCCTCGCGGATATCCGCGTCGGATTCTTTAAGTTCATTAATCTTGCGGCATGCGTGAAGCACGGTCGTGTGGTCACGTCCACCGAACACGTCGCCGATCTCCGGTAGACTGTGGTTGGTCAGTTCCTTGGACAACGCCATCGCCACCTGCCGCGGCCGCGCGACCGATCTCGAACGACGTTTCGACAAAAGGTCGGAGATCTTGATCTTGTAGTATTCAGCGACTGTGCGCTGAATGTTATCCACACTCACCAGCTTGTCCTGCAACGCCAGCAGGTCCTTGAGCGACTCACGAATCAGCTCGATGGTGATGTCACGCCCCATAAAGTGCGAGTGAGCGATGACGCGCTTGAGCGCACCCTCGAGCTCACGCACGTTGGAGCGTATGCGCTGTGCAATGAAAAACGCGGCATCATGAGGAAGTTCGACCTTCGCCTGATCCGCTTTCTTCATGAGAATCGCCACTCTTGTTTCAAGCTCTGGCGGCTCGACCGCTACGGTCAGGCCCCAGCCGAAACGCGATTTCAAACGCTCTTCGAGCCCTTCGATTTCCTTAGGGTAGCGGTCACTGGTTAGGATGACCTGCTGACCGCCCTCGAGCAGGGCGTTGAAGGTGTGGAAAAACTCCTCCTGCGAACGCTCCTTACGGGCGAAGAACTGAATGTCATCGATCAGCAACGCATCGACTGAGCGGTAGAAGCGCTTGAACTCGTTGATCGCATTCAGCTGCAGCGCCTTGACCATGTCCGCGACAAAACGCTCGGAGTGTAGGTAAACCACCTTGGCGTTCGGATTCTTCTTGAGCAGATGGTTACCCACAGCATGCATCAAGTGAGTCTTACCCAGGCCTACGCCTCCATAAAGGAAGAGCGGGTTATAACCATGCTTGGGGTTATCCGCGACCTGCCATGCAGCCGCGCGCGCCAGTTGGTTGGATTTACCTTCGACGAAATTCTCGAAGGTAAACGTCCGGTTCAGGTAGCTGGTGTGCTTGAGGGCGCCCTCTACTTGGACATTACGTTGTTCAGCGCGCGCAGGCGCCTGTTGCGAACTCGCCCCTGCCATGGGATCGAAGCTGGCACGCGAAGGCTCGTCATCAACATCCAGAGTAGCTTGCAAGACCGGAGCCGGAGCAGAGGTCGGCTCAACGATCGGCGCAGGCGAGGGCACGCTGTGGGTGACAGAGTTCTGAGCAGCTTGGGAAGCGGCAGCCGCTGCGGCCAGCGGAGCATTGGGGGCCGCCCGGGGAGCGGAGCTGCGCTTGCTGCCTATTAATAAGGAAAGAGCGGGCGCGATGCCTTGACCATGTTCGCCCAATAGCTCGAGCAGACGTCCCAAGTACTTTTCATTTACCCAATCGAGCACGAACCGGTTAGGCGCGTAAACACGCAACTCATCGGCCTCGGCTTCGACCTGTAGCGGACGGATCCAGGTGTTGAATTGCTGGGCAGGCAGCTCATCGCGCAAAAGCTCTACGCACTGCTGCCAAAGTTCCACTGACACGGATATCCCCTAAGTTTCGAAAGCCGGTGAGGCAAAAACAAGCGCCATTGTAACCAGCCGCAGCGGACTTATCCACATGTGGGAGGCTAACAGTCGTCTCAAAATCAAGATCTTATGGGAATAAAAGCCGACAGATGGCATGTCCATAAGCTCTGTGGATAACCGGGGCTGGCCCCATTGCATAACCCAAGGCTGAGATCTGTGGACAACTCGCCTGTGGATAACATCCACTTTCGTGCACAGGTTTTCCGAAGGTGCAGCACAGGGGCAGCACGGCTTGTCGACAGACTTTCGATTCTCTGTACATGCCGTATTTTAAGGGCTATATGAGGTTATCCACAGATACGGGCTTGTATAGTTCTTATAAGCTTTACAGAAAAGCTTTAAATACTTTCCTTCTTTATTTCTATGTCTAAGCTCGAAGCCCTAACCAGGCGAGGGCCAAAAGGGGCATGGAATGCCTGTAAGAAGTAAATGCACGAAACGCTGGTTGGAAATTGACCTGCGAGCTTGCTTTCTCTAGAATCCCCGCTCTCTTAAAACGGGGTCATTCCGGCCCGTTGTGGACGAACCAGGTAACACACCATGAAACGTACTTTCCAACCGAGCACCATCAAGCGCGCCCGTACCCACGGTTTCCGTGCTCGTATGGCTACCAAAAACGGCCGTGCAGTTCTGTCGCGTCGTCGCGCCAAAGGCCGTAAGCGTCTGGCAGTTTGATTAATCGGCACAGGTGGTGAGTCAGGACTTCAGTCGGGAAAAGCGTTTGCTGACACCCCGGCATTTCAAGGCAGTCTTTGACTCCCCCGCCGGCAAGGTTCCGGGGAAAAATCTCCTGCTCCTTGTGCGCAACAACGACCTTGATCACGCCCGTCTGGGACTGGTGATCGGTAAGAAGAGCGTAAAGCTCTCCGTCGAGCGCAATCGCTTGAAACGCCTGATGCGCGAATCGTTTCGTCTCCACCAGGACAACCTTGTTGGATGGGATATCGTGGTCGTCGCGCGAAAAGGCTTGGGTGATATTGAAAACCCCGAATTGATTCAGCATTTCGGCAAGCTCTGGAAACGTCTGGCGCGCAGCCGACCAACTTCAGAAGTCAAAACCGAAACTGCGGGGGTAGACAGTCCTGATGCGTAAACTGGCGCTCGTTTCGATCCAGTTTTACCGCTATGCCATTAGTCCCCTGATGGCCAGTCACTGTCGTTTCTACCCCAGTTGCTCCTGCTATGCGTACGAAGCCATTGAAAATCATGGCCTGGTACGCGGCGGCTGGCTGACCGTACGCCGCTTGGGTCGCTGTCATCCGTGGAATCCCGGTGGTTTCGACCCGGTTCCACCCGCTCCCACCTCCCGTTCCTCTTCGATGGCCGAGTAATCATGGATATCAAACGCACAATCCTGATCGTCGCCCTGGCAATCGTGACCTATGTCGGTGTCCTGAAATGGAACCAGGACTATGGTCAGGCTGCCCTGCCGACTCAGAATGTTGCCGCCAACACCAATACATCCGCTCTCCCTGACACCCCGCAAGGTACAACTGCCGCCAATGCAGACGTACCAAGTGCTACAGGTGAAGTCTCTGCTCCTGCCGAAATCCCGGTAGCGGTCAGCAAAGACCTGATTCAGGTGAAAACCGACGTATTGAACCTGGAAATCGACCCGGTAGGTGGTGATGTGGTGCAGCTTCGCTTGCCACTTTATCCACGTCGTCAAGACCATCCCGAGATTCCATTCCAGCTGTTCGACAACGGTGGCGAGCGTACTTTTCTCGCACAAAGCGGTCTGACTGGCGCCAATGGTCCTGATGCACGGGCAACGGGACGTCCGGTTTACGTCTCCGCGCAGAAAAGTTATCAACTGGCCGATGGCCAGAACGACTTGGTCGTGGATCTGAAATTCAGTGACGCCGGCGTCAACTACATCAAGCGCTTTACCTTCAAGCGTGGCCTGTATGACCTGACTGTCAGCTATCTGATCGATAATCAGAGCGCTCAGGCCTGGAACGGCAACCTGTTCGCGCAGCTGAAACGCGATGCAAGCGCGGATCCATCGTCGACCACCGCCACCGGCACCGCCACTTATCTGGGTGCCGCCATGTGGACACCTTCGGAACCTTACAAAAAGGTTTCGATGAAGGACATCGACAAAGGCTCGGTCAAAGACACCGTTCAAGGTGGCTGGGTCGCCTGGCTGCAGCACTATTTCGTGACCGCATGGATCCCGAACAAGGCTGACAGCAACACCGTGACCACCCGAAAGGACAGTGCCGGTAACTACATCATCGGTTTCACTGGTCCTGCAGTGACTGTCGCACCGGGCGCCAAGGCTGAAACGACCACTACGCTTTACGCAGGTCCGAAAAGTCAGGCCGTGCTGAAAGAGTTGTCCCCAGGTCTTGAACTGACCGTGGACTACGGCATTCTCTGGTTCATTGCTCAGCCTATCTTCTGGCTGCTGCAACATATCCACAGCATCGTAGGCAACTGGGGCTGGTCGATCATCTTCCTGACCATGCTGATCAAGGGGCTTTTCTTCCCTCTGTCGGCGGCCAGCTACAAATCGATGGCCCGTATGCGTGCGGTTGCCCCGCGTCTGGCGGCGCTGAAAGAGCAGCATGGCGACGATCGTCAGAAGCTTTCGCAGTCAATGATGGAGCTGTACAAGAAAGAGAAGATCAACCCACTGGGTGGATGCTTGCCAATTCTCGTTCAGATGCCGGTGTTCCTGTCGCTTTACTGGGTACTGCTGGAAAGCGTTGAAATGCGTCAAGCACCTTGGCTGTTGTGGATAACCGACCTGTCGATCAAGGATCCGTTCTTCATTCTGCCGATCATCATGGGCGCAACCATGTTCATCCAGCAGCGTCTGAACCCTACTCCGCCAGATCCGATGCAGGCCAAGGTGATGAAGCTGATGCCAATCATCTTTACCTTCTTCTTCCTGTGGTTCCCGGCTGGTCTGGTGCTGTACTGGGTTGTGAACAACACGCTGTCTATCACTCAGCAGTGGTACATCACCCGTAGTATCGAGGCGAAGGCCAAGAAAGCCGCGGCCTGATCTACTCTGTGAATAAGTAATTCAGAACGCCCCCTCGTGGGGCGTTTTGCTATCTGTTAGTTATTCGGGAGCCGGACCATGAATGTCCCTCGTGAAACCATCGCTGCCATCGCCACCGCACAAGGACGAGGTGGCGTCGGTATTGTGCGTATCTCAGGCCCGCTAGCTGCCACGGCTGCACAGGCAATCCTCGGTAAACTTCCGCAACCCCGGTATGCCCATTACGGCCCGTTTCAGGATGAAAACGCGCAGGTCATCGATGAAGGAATCGCCCTGTATTTCCCAGGACCGAACTCTTTCACCGGCGAGGACGTCCTGGAACTCCAAGGACACGGCGGCCCGATCGTCCTCGATATGCTGCTGCAGCGCTGTGTAAACCTCGGCAGCCGCTTGGCCAGGCCGGGTGAATTCAGCGAACGCGCGTTTCTCAACGACAAGCTGGATCTGGCTCAGGCAGAAGCCATCGCCGACTTGATCGAAGCCAGTTCTGCACAGGCCGCGCGTAATGCATTGCGCTCGCTGCAGGGGGCTTTTTCGCTGCGTGTACATAACCTGACCGAAAAGCTGATCAAGTTGCGCATCTACGTGGAAGCGGCAATTGACTTTCCAGAGGAGGAAATAGACTTCCTTGCCGATGGACACGTATTGAGCATGCTCGATGACGTGCGCGAGCAGTTGTCCACAGTCTTGCGCGAAGCCAATCAAGGCGCGCTGCTACGTGATGGCATGACGGTGGTAATTGCTGGACGTCCTAATGCCGGCAAATCCAGTTTGCTTAACGCACTGGCAGGACGGGAAGCAGCGATTGTCACTGAGATAGCCGGAACTACGCGCGATGTACTGCGTGAACATATCCACATCGATGGCATGCCGCTTCACGTTGTAGACACCGCAGGGCTGCGCGATACCGAGGATCACGTGGAAAGAATAGGCGTCGAACGCGCGCTCAAGGCCATTAACGAAGCCGACCGGATCTTGCTGGTGGTCGACGCGACGGCTCCGGAGGCGGTGAATCCCTTTGGGCTATGGCCTGAGTTTCTTGAAGAGCGCCCCGATCCTGCTCACGTCACGTTGATTCGCAATAAAACCGACATCAGCGGTGATCTGGCCGGCTTACAGATAAGCGCAGATGGCCACGTCACCATCAACCTGAGCGCCAAAGCCGGAGGCGAGGGCCTCGAGCTGCTGCGTGAACACCTGAAAGCCTGCATGGGTTATCAACAGACTTCCGAAAGCAGCTTCAGCGCCCGTCGGCGACATCTGGAAGCGCTGCACAAGGCCAGCGCTTCCCTGGAACATGGTCGTTCGCAACTGACTCTGGCTGGCGCCGGCGAACTGCTCGCAGAAGATCTGCGTCTGGCTCAGCAATTCCTGGGAGAAATCACCGGCGCTTTTAGCTCCGATGATTTGCTTGGGCGCATTTTCTCCAGCTTCTGCATCGGCAAATAAGCCTTCCCATCGCCCACAAGGCAGATCATTTCCTCGCGACCTGCCTTTCTTTCATCTTCTGCTCCGCCCGTCTGCGTCTCACAAAACGTCAGGCGGCGTCTGCGTGCGTGCTTCTTTTGCTCACGGCTCGAAATGCGAAAATAAGCCCTGTGTGTAACCGAAGCTCAGCTCAGTTGATAAGTAGTCCCGCCGCCTGAGGATAAACGCTCCTGTGGATAACTAATGGTTTAATCCACAGGCTTAAGGACCTTATCCAATGCACTCCTGTGCACTTGGTCACAGACTTTTGAATCTCTGTACAACACGTGAATAAAGGGTTACATAAATCTATCCACAGAAATAAGCCTCTCTAAAAATAAACATAAAAACAAAGATCTTATAAATTTCTTTCTTTTTAATTTCTTTAATCGCCATTCATCCACAGCTGGTTAAATTTTGCGCAAAAGGTTCCTTTCAGGGGGGCGAAGTCCCTATACTTGCCGCCAATTTCCTATTCCCCCCATTAACAGGCACGAGGTGCGTGGTGGATTTCCCTTCCCGTTTTGAAGTGATCGTCATCGGCGGCGGTCATGCCGGTACCGAGGCAGCACTGGCGTCTGCACGCATGGGTGCAAAAACCCTGCTGCTCACGCATAACGTGGAAACCCTCGGCCAAATGAGCTGCAACCCTGCTATTGGCGGCATCGGTAAGAGTCATCTGGTCAAAGAGATCGATGCGCTCGGCGGTGCGATGGCTACCGCAACCGATCAAGGCGGGATTCAGTTCCGTGTCTTGAACAGCCGTAAAGGTCCGGCAGTGCGTGCAACGCGCGCCCAGGCCGACCGCATTTTGTATAAGGCAGCCATTCGCGAAATCATCGAGAATCAGCCAAACCTGTGGATATTTCAGCAATCGTGCGATGACCTGATCGTCGAGCAGGATCAGGTACGCGGCGTTGTGACTCAGATGGGGCTGCGCTTCATGGCCGACTCGGTGGTTTTGACCACTGGCACCTTCCTGGGTGGACTTATCCACATCGGTCTGCAGAACTATTCTGGCGGTCGTGCGGGTGATCCACCGTCCATTGCATTGGCTCGTCGCTTACGAGAACTGCCTTTGCGGGTCGGTCGCCTGAAAACCGGTACACCCCCGCGTATCGATGGAAGATCGGTGGACTTTTCGGTGATGACAGAGCAACCGGGTGATACTCCGATTCCGGTCATGTCGTTTCTGGGATCGAAAGAACAGCATCCGCGTCAAGTGAGTTGCTGGATTACCCACACCAATGCCCGCACTCACGAAATCATTGCCGCCAACCTTGATCGTTCGCCGATGTATTCCGCTGCGGGAGAGATAGAAGGGGTCGGCCCGCGCTATTGCCCATCGATCGAAGACAAGATCCATCGCTTTGCCGACAAGGAAAGCCATCAGGTCTTCATCGAGCCTGAAGGCCTGACCACCCACGAGCTGTACCCGAACGGTATTTCGACTTCGCTTCCATTCGACGTGCAGTTGCAGATCGTGCGTTCGATTCGCGGGATGGAAAACGCCCATATAGTGCGTCCCGGCTACGCGATCGAGTATGACTATTTCGATCCTCGCGACCTGAAGTACAGCCTGGAAACCAAGGTCATTGGCGGATTGTTCTTCGCCGGACAAATCAATGGCACTACCGGATACGAAGAAGCCGGTGCGCAAGGTTTGCTCGCCGGTGCCAACGCCGCGCTTCGTGCACAGGGCAAGGAAAGCTGGTGCCCGCGCCGTGACGAGGCGTACATCGGTGTACTGGTGGATGACCTGATTACGCTCGGTACTCAGGAACCGTATCGGATGTTCACTTCCCGTGCCGAATATCGCCTGATCCTGCGAGAAGACAACGCTGACCTACGCCTGACCGAAAAAGGCCGCGAACTGGGTCTGGTCGACGACGAGCGCTGGGCAGCTTTCTGCACCAAGCGTGAAGGCATCGAGCTGGAGGAGCAACGTCTGAAGTCCACCTGGATTCGTCCGGGCACCGAACAGGGCGATGCCGTCTCCACGCATTTCGGCACACCGCTGACCCATGAATACAATCTGCTCAACTTGCTGAGCCGTCCGGAAGTGGATTACGCAAGTCTCGTTGCACTGACAGGCAATGGCTCGATCGATCCGCAGGTCGCCGAGCAGGTCGAGATCAAGACCAAATATGCTGGTTACATTGACCGTCAGCAGGATGAAATCGCCCGTTTGCGCGCCAGCGAAGACACCAAGTTGCCGCAGGACATCGATTACACCCGGATCTCCGGCCTGTCGAAAGAGATCCAAGGCAAGCTGGGGATAACTCGTCCAGAGACCCTTGGGCAGGCGTCGCGGATACCCGGCGTTACTCCGGCAGCCATTTCGCTATTGATGATTCATTTGAAAAAACGCGGCGCGGGCCGTCAGTTGGAGCAAAGCGCTTGAGTTCTATGGTCACCCCGCAGCACGCAGAAGAGTTGACCCTCGGCGCCCGGGAACTGGGCGTCGAGTTGACCGAAGCCCAGCACAGCCAGCTGCTGGGCTACCTGTCGTTGCTCATCAAGTGGAACAAGGCCTACAACCTGACCGCCGTGCGCGATCCCGACGAGATGGTTTCACGCCATTTGCTCGACAGCCTGAGCGTTGTACCTTTCATCGAGGGTAACCGACAGCTGGACGTGGGCAGTGGCGGCGGCATGCCGGGCATTCCACTGGCAATCCTGTTTCCGGACATGAAAGTCTCGGTACTGGACAGCAACGGCAAGAAAACCCGGTTTCTGACTCAGGTCAAACTCGAACTCAAGCTCGACAATCTGGAAGTTATCCACAGCCGCGCAGAAGCGTTCCAGCCGACAGTACCCTTTACCGGTATCATTTCTCGCGCATTCAGCAGTCTTGAAGACTTTACCCAATGGACTCGGCATATGGGTGACAGCCAAACGCGCTGGCTGGCGATGAAAGGTCTGCATCCTGCGGACGAACTGGTAGCATTGCCCGCAGATTTTCATCTGGAAAGCGCGCAAGCCTTGGCCGTACCCGGTTGCCAAGGTCAACGGCATCTGCTGATACTGCGCCGCACGGCATGACAGGGAACACACGCAAGAATGGCTAAGGTATTCGCGATAGCGAACCAAAAAGGGGGAGTGGGTAAGACCACCACCTGCATCAACCTCGCAGCGTCGCTGGTCGCAACCAAGCGTCGGGTGTTGTTGATCGACCTCGATCCTCAAGGCAACGCCACCATGGGCAGCGGTGTGGATAAACACGCGCTGGAGCACTCGGTCTACGATTTGCTGATCGGGGAATGCGACCTCAACCAGGCTATGCATTTTTCCGAGCACGGCGGCTATCAACTGCTGCCGGCCAACCGCGACCTGACCGCCGCCGAAGTCGTTCTGCTCGAAATGCAAATGAAAGAGTCCCGCCTGCGCACTGCTCTGGCGCCGATTCGCGAAAACTACGATTACATTCTCATCGACTGCCCACCGTCGCTGTCGATGCTGACGCTCAACGCACTGGTCGCCGCCGATGGCGTGATCATCCCCATGCAATGCGAGTACTTCGCGCTGGAGGGGTTGAGCGACCTTGTGGATAACATCAAGCGCATTGCTGAACTACTTAATCCACAGCTCAAGATCGAAGGCCTGCTGCGGACCATGTACGATCCGCGCCTGAGTCTGATCAATGATGTGTCCGCGCAGCTCAAGGAACACTTCGGCGATCAGTTGTACGACACCGTGATTCCGCGCAACATCCGTCTGGCCGAGGCGCCAAGCTTCGGCATGCCGGCACTCGCGTATGACAAGACTTCGCGCGGCGCCCTGGCTTACCTGGCTCTGGCCGGCGAGATGGTTCGTCGTCAACGTCGCGGTACCCGCGCCGCCGCCCAGCCTACTTAAGGAAATCCCATGGCCGTCAAGAAACGAGGACTCGGACGTGGGCTGGACGCACTTCTGAGCAGTCCCACCGTCAGTACGCTGGAAGAACAGGCCGTCAAGGCCGACCAGCGTGAGCTGCAACACATACCGCTGGACCTGATCCAGCGCGGCAAATACCAGCCGCGCCGGGACATGGACCCGCAGGCGCTGGAAGAATTGGCCAACTCGATCAAGGCGCAAGGTGTCATGCAGCCGATCGTGGTGCGCCCGGTCGCCGACAACCGCTACGAGATCATTGCCGGTGAACGTCGCTGGCGTGCCAGTCAGCAAGCCGGCATGGAAACCATCCCGGCGATGGTGCGTGATGTGCCGGACGAGGCTGCCATTGCGATGGCGCTCATTGAGAACATTCAGCGCGAAGACCTCAACCCTATCGAAGAGGCCATAGCGCTGCAGCGTCTGCAACAGGAATTTCAGCTGACCCAGCAACAGGTCGCGGAGGCTGTGGGTAAGTCTCGTGTCAGCGTGGCAAACCTGCTGCGGCTGATTTCGCTGCCTGAAGTGATCAAGACCATGCTGTCCCATGGTGATCTGGAAATGGGTCACGCCCGCGCTTTGCTCGGCTTGCCGGAAGACCGGCAGGTTGAAGGGGCGCGACATGTTGTCGCACGCGGACTCACCGTGCGCCAGACTGAAGCACTTGTACGCCAGTGGTTGAGTGGCAAGCAGGAGGCTGTCGCCCCTACCAAAGTCGACCCGGATATCAGCCGTCTCGAACAGCGTCTGGCCGAGCGCCTAGGCTCTGCGGTGCAGATTCGCCATGGTCAGAAGGGAAAAGGCCAACTGGTGATCCGCTATAACTCGCTGGACGAGTTGCAGGGTGTCCTCGCCCACATCCGCTGAAACAAATGATGCGTAGCGCGTAGTCGGAAATCACTACCCGGCAGTTGAATAGGGGCTGAACCGCCCCTATACTCTGCGCGCATTTTGTCGGCACAAATTATGCCAAGTTATTGATTTTGGCGGCTGGCATACGAGGAGCCCCATGTGATGGAGACACGCACGCCAAACCGCCTGCCATTCCATCGTCTGGCTGTTTTCCCGGTGTTGCTGGCGCAACTGATTGTCCTGCTACTGTCTGCTTTGACGCTTTGGCAGTGGCACGGAGTCGTAGCGGGTTACTCAGGGCTATGCGGAGGCCTGATAGCTTGGCTGCCCAATTTGTACTTTGCCCATAAGGCGTTCCGGTATTCCGGTGCCAGGGCTGCGCAAGCCATCGTTCGGTCGTTCTACGCCGGCGAGGCGGGCAAACTGATTTTCACGGCAGTGCTGTTTGCACTGACCTTCGCAGGTGTGAAGCCGCTGGCCCCGCTGGCGGTATTCGGCGTGTTCATGTTGACCCAATTGGTCAGCTGGTTCGCACCCCTGCTAATGAGAACAAGACTTTTGAGACCTTAGGGCGTTTGAGGCAACCATGGCAGAGCAAACAGCTTCGGGCTATATCCAGCACCACTTGCAGAACTTGACCTTCGGTCATTTGCCTGACGGCACTTGGGGCTTCGCGCATTCAGCAGCAGAAGCAAAAGAAATGGGCTTTTGGGCTTTCCACCTCGATACTCTCGGCTGGTCGGTAGCGCTGGGTCTGATCTTCGTCCTGATTTTCCGCCTGGCCGCTAAAAAAGCGACCTCCGGTCAGCCAGGTGCATTGCAAAATTTCGTTGAAGTACTGATCGAATTCGTCGATGGCAGCGTGAAAGACAGCTTCCACGGTCGTAGCGCGGTCATCGCTCCACTGGCGCTGACTATTTTCGTTTGGGTATTCCTGATGAACGCAGTCGATCTGGTGCCGGTCGACTGGATACCACAGCTGGCCGTGATGATTTCCGGCGACCACCACATCCCGTTCCGTGCCGTGTCGACTACCGACCCTAACGCAACGATCGGTATGGCGCTGTCGGTCTTCGCACTAATCATTTTCTATAGCATCAAGGTCAAGGGCATCGGCGGTTTCATTGGTGAACTGACCTTGCATCCGTTCGGCAGCAAGAACGTATTCGTGCAGGCGCTGTTGATTCCTGTGAACTTCCTGCTTGAATTCGTGACTCTGATCGCCAAACCGGTTTCTCTGGCTTTGCGTCTGTTCGGCAACATGTATGCGGGCGAACTGGTGTTCATCCTGATCGCCGTCATGTTCGGCAGCGGCCTGCTCTGGCTGAGCGGTCTGGGCGTGGTTCTGCAATGGGCGTGGGCTGTATTCCATATCCTGATCATCACCCTGCAAGCGTTCATCTTCATGATGCTGACCATCGTCTATCTGTCGATGGCTCACGAAGATAACCATTAAGACCCGCCTGGCGTGTCTGATGATCCCCTCATTGCGATGAGGGGGCGCCCGCGAGGGCTTGATGTAAGAAACGATTTTGTTTTACCGCTTTAATCTAAAAAAACCTAACCAATACGACGTAAAAGTCGGGAGGAAAGATGGAAACTGTAGTTGGTCTAACTGCTATCGCTGTTGCACTGCTGATCGGCCTGGGCGCACTGGGTACTGCAATCGGTTTCGGCCTGCTGGGCGGTAAATTCCTGGAAGGCGCTGCGCGTCAACCAGAAATGGTTCCAATGCTGCAAGTTAAAATGTTCATCGTGGCTGGTCTGCTCGACGCCGTAACCATGATCGGTGTTGGTATCGCTCTGTTCTTCACTTTTGCGAATCCCTTCGTTGGTCAACTCGCTGGCTAATCGCTCGAATTTTCGAGTTGATTGGTGTGATGGACAACGAACGAGCGAGGTGTTGGCGTGAACATTAATGCAACCCTGATTGGCCAGTCCGTTGCGTTCTTCATTTTTGTGCTGTTCTGCATGAAGTTCGTGTGGCCTCCGGTCATCGCGGCTTTGCACGAACGTCAGAAGAAGATCGCGGATGGACTGGACGCTGCCACCCGAGCAGCTCGCGACCTGGAACTGGCCCAAGATAAAGCGGGTCAGCAACTGCGCGAAGCAAAGGCTCAGGCAGCTGAAATCATTGAGCAAGCCAAGAAACGCGGTACTCAGATCGTCGACGAAGCCCGTGAACAGGCCCGTGTCGATGCTGACCGCATCAAGGCTCAGGCTCAGGCCGAGATCGAGCAGGAACTGAACGGCGTCAAAGACGCGCTGCGCGCCCAACTGGGTAGCTTGGCAGTCAACGGCGCAGAGAAGATCCTGGGTGCCACAATCGATCAAAACGCGCACGCGGAGCTGGTTAACAAACTGGCTGCAGAAATCTAAGCGAGGGCGATCATGGCAGAACTGACCACGTTGGCCCGACCTTACGCTAAGGCAGCCTTCGAGCATGCCCAGGCCCACCAGCAGCTGGCCAATTGGTCAGCCATGCTCGGCCTGGCTGCTGCAGTGTCGCAAGACGACACAATGCAGCGCATGCTCAAGGCCCCGCGACTGACGAGCGCAGACAAGGCCGCCACTTTTATTGAAGTGTGCGGCGACAAGTTCGATGCCAAGGCACAGAATTTCATCCACGTCGTTGCTGAAAACGACCGTCTCCAGCTTCTGCCGGAGATCTCCGAACTGTTCGAGCTGTACAAGGCCGAGCAGGAAAAATCGGTAGATGTGGATGTCACCAGTGCTTTCGCATTGAACCAAGAACAGCAAGACAAACTCGCCAAGGTTCTCAGTGCACGGCTCGGCCGGGAAGTGCGCCTGCACGCTGCGGAGGATGCTGCCCTGATAGGTGGTGTCATCATCCGCGCCGGCGACCTGGTTATCGATGGCTCAGTTCGCGGCAAACTCGCGCAACTAGCCGAAGCATTGAAATCTTGAGTTTGAAGGGGCAGCAGAGCAATGCAGCAACTCAATCCTTCCGAAATAAGTGAAATCATCAAGGGCCGCATCGACAAGCTCGATGTAGCCTCCCAAGCCCGCAACGAAGGCACTGTCGTCAGCGTGTCTGACGGTATCGTGCGGATTCACGGTCTGGCCGACGCTATGTACGGCGAAATGATCGAGTTCCC
Source organism: Pseudomonas bohemica (assembly GCF_002934685.1). Classification (GTDB taxonomy): domain Bacteria; phylum Pseudomonadota; class Gammaproteobacteria; order Pseudomonadales; family Pseudomonadaceae; genus Aquipseudomonas; species Aquipseudomonas bohemica. The sequence continues at coordinate 246,251 of NZ_NKHL01000121.1, read as the reverse complement.
GGGCGGCGTCTACGGTATGGCACTGAACCTGGAGCAAGACTCCGTAGGTGCTGTAGTACTGGGCGCGTACACCTCGCTGGCCGAAGGCATGAGCGCCAAGTGCACCGGCCGCATCCTGGAAGTTCCGGTTGGTAAGGAACTGCTGGGTCGCGTTGTCGACGCACTGGGTAACCCTGTCGATGGTAAAGGCCCCCTGAACAACACCGAGACCGATGCGGTCGAGAAAGTTGCTCCGGGCGTTATCTGGCGTAAGTCGGTAGACCAGCCTGTACAGACTGGCTACAAGGCTGTCGATGCCATGATCCCTGTCGGCCGTGGTCAGCGCGAGCTGATCATCGGCGACCGTCAGATCGGTAAAACCGCTCTGGCGATCGACGCGATCATCAACCAGAAAGACAGCGGCATCTTCTGCGTTTACGTAGCGATCGGTCAGAAGCAATCGACCATCGCCAACGTGGTTCGCAAGCTGGAAGAAAACGGCGCTCTGGCCAACACCATCATCGTGGCTGCCAGTGCTTCCGAATCTCCTGCGCTGCAATTCCTGGCTCCTTATGCCGGTTGCACCATGGGCGAATACTTCCGTGACCGCGGTGAAGACGCGCTGATCGTTTATGACGATCTGTCCAAGCAGGCTGTGGCTTACCGCCAGATATCCCTACTGCTGCGCCGCCCACCAGGTCGTGAAGCTTACCCAGGCGACGTGTTCTATCTCCACTCCCGTCTGCTGGAGCGCGCATCCCGCGTTTCGGAAGAGTACGTAGAGAAGTTCACCAATGGCGCAGTGACCGGTAAAACCGGTTCCCTGACCGCATTGCCGATCATCGAAACCCAGGCTGGCGACGTTTCCGCGTTCGTTCCGACCAACGTGATTTCCATCACCGACGGTCAGATCTTCCTGGAATCGGCCATGTTCAACTCCGGCATTCGTCCGGCTGTGAACGCCGGTGTTTCGGTATCCCGTGTGGGTGGTGCCGCTCAGACCAAGATCATCAAGAAGCTGTCCGGTGGTATCCGTACCGCTCTGGCTCAGTACCGTGAACTGGCGGCATTCGCCCAGTTCGCTTCTGACCTGGACGAAGCGACCCGTAAGCAACTTGAGCATGGTCAGCGCGTTACCGAGCTGATGAAGCAGAAGCAATATGCGCCAATGTCGATCGCTGACATGTCGCTGTCGCTGTATGCCGCTGAGCGTGGGTTCCTGACCGACGTTGAAATCGCTAAGGTCGGCAGCTTCGAACAAGCGCTGATTGCTTACTTCAACCGCGATCACGCCGATTTGTTGGCAAAGATCAACGTGAAGGGTGACTTCAATGACGAAATCGATTCTGGCCTCAAAGCCGGTATCGAGAAGTTCAAGGCCACCCAAACCTGGTAAGCCGCAGCGGGAGTCGCGAGGCTCCCGCTTGCTAACCTGATAGGTGTTACATGGCAGGCGCAAAAGAGATTCGCAGCAAGATTGCGAGCATCAAAAGCACGCAAAAGATCACCAGCGCCATGGAAAAAGTGGCGGTCAGCAAAATGCGCAAGGCTCAAATGCGCATGGCTGCTAGCCGTCCTTACGCGGAGCGCATCCGCCAGGTGATTGGTCATCTCGCCAACGCTAACCCGGAATACCGGCACCCGTTCATGATCGACCGCGAAGTGAAGCGCGTCGGTTATATCGTGGTAAGCAGTGACCGTGGTCTGTGTGGTGGCTTGAATACCAACCTGTTCAAGGCTTTGGTCAAGGACATGGCGAAGAACCGTGAAAACGGCGTAGAGATCGATCTGTGCGTGGTCGGCAGCAAAGGTGCGGCGTTTTTCCGCAACTTCGGCGGTAACGTCGTCGCTGCGATCAGCCACTTGGGCGAAGAGCCGTCGATCAACGATTTGATCGGCAGCGTCAAGGTGATGCTGGATGCCTACCTGGAGGGCCGTATTGACCGCCTGTCCGTGGTATCCAACAAGTTCATCAACACCATGACTCAGCAACCAACGGTCGAGCAGTTGATTCCGTTGGTCGCCACCCAGGATCAAGAACTCAAGCACCACTGGGATTACCTGTACGAACCCGACGCCAAAGAGCTGCTGGACGGCTTGATGGTCCGTTACGTGGAGTCGCAGGTCTACCAGGCGGTGGTCGAGAACAACGCAGCTGAACAAGCCGCGCGGATGATCGCGATGAAGAACGCCACTGACAACGCCGGTGACCTGATCAGCGATTTGCAGCTGATCTACAACAAGGCGCGTCAGGCAGCGATCACCCAAGAGATCTCGGAAATCGTCGGCGGCGCTGCCGCGGTTTAACGGTTCAAATATTCAGAGGATCCAGCTAATGAGTAGCGGACGTATCGTTCAAATCATCGGCGCCGTGATCGACGTGGAATTTCCACGCGACAGCGTACCGAGCATCTACAACGCGCTGAAAGTACAAGGCGCGGAAACTACCCTGGAAGTTCAGCAACAGCTGGGCGACGGCGTAGTTCGTACCATTGCGATGGGTTCCACCGAAGGCTTGAAGCGCGGTCTGGACGTTGTCGACACTGGCGCAGCCATTTCCGTACCGGTCGGTAAAGCGACTCTGGGCCGGATCATGGACGTTCTGGGCAACCCAATCGACGAAGCTGGCCCGATCGACACCGAAGAGCGCTGGGGCATTCACCGTCCAGCACCTTCGTTCGCTGACCAGGCAGGCGGCAACGACCTGCTGGAAACCGGCATCAAGGTTATTGACCTGGTCTGCCCGTTCGCCAAAGGCGGTAAAGTTGGTCTGTTCGGTGGTGCCGGTGTCGGCAAGACCGTAAACATGATGGAGCTGATCCGTAACATCGCCATCGAGCACAGCGGTTATTCTGTGTTCGCCGGTGTGGGTGAGCGTACTCGTGAGGGTAACGACTTCTACCACGAGATGAAGGACTCCAACGTTCTGGACAAAGTGGCACTGGTTTACGGCCAGATGAACGAGCCGCCGGGAAACCGTCTGCGCGTCGCTCTGACCGGTTTGACCATGGCAGAGAAATTCCGTGACGAAGGTAACGACGTTCTGCTGTTCGTCGACAACATCTACCGTTACACCCTGGCCGGTACAGAAGTATCCGCACTGCTGGGCCGTATGCCTTCGGCAGTAGGTTACCAGCCGACTCTGGCTGAAGAGATGGGCGTGCTGCAAGAGCGCATCACTTCGACCAAAGAAGGTTCGATCACCTCGATCCAGGCGGTATACGTACCAGCGGACGACCTGACCGACCCGTCGCCAGCGACCACCTTCGCCCACTTGGACGCCACCGTCGTTCTGTCCCGTGATATCGCTTCCCTGGGTATCTACCCGGCGGTCGATCCATTGGACTCGACTTCGCGGCAGCTGGACCCGAACGTTATCGGCCAGGACCACTACGACACCGCTCGCGGCGTTCAATACGTTCTGCAGCGCTACAAAGAGCTGAAAGACATCATCGCGATCCTGGGTATGGACGAGCTGTCGGAAACCGACAAGCAGTTGGTATCCCGCGCTCGTAAGATTCAGCGCTTCCTGTCGCAGCCGTTCTTCGTGGCTGAAGTATTCACCGGTGCATCGGGTAAATACGTTTCCCTGAAAGACACCATTGCTGGCTTCAAAGGCATCCTCGCTGGTGACTACGACCACCTGCCAGAACAGGCGTTCTACATGGTCGGCGGCATCGAAGAAGCGATCGAGAAAGCCAAGAAACTGTAATCCAGGCGCTCGGCGACGGGCGCTAATCAGGTTGAGGCAAGCAAATGGCTATGACAGTCCATTGCGATATCGTCAGCGCGGAAGGAGAGATTTTCTCCGGTCTGGTCGAGATGGTGATTGCACACGGTAACCTGGGTGATATCGGTATTGCTCCAGGTCACGCGCCGCTGATCACTGATCTGAAGCCGGGTCCGATCCGTCTGATCAAGCAGGGTGGAGAAGCCGAGGTGTATTACATCTCCGGTGGTTTCCTTGAGGTTCAACCGAACATGGTCAAAGTGCTTGCCGATACCGTGCAACGCGCTGCTGACCTGGACGAAGCCTCTGCTCAGGAAGCCGTAAAGGCGGCCGAGCGCGCCCTGAATGAGAAAGGCGCAGATTTCGACTACGGATCTGCAGCTGCACGTCTGGCGGAGGCCGCAGCCCAGCTGCGCACCGTTCAGCAAATTCGCAAGAAGTTCGGCGGCTAAGGTCGGCGACTCCGATGCGCGATTGAGTAAAAGGGTAGCCTCGGCTACCCTTTTTCTTTTTCGGCTCTTTACTCCTGAATCACCAGCCCAGCCTATGCTGCGGCTCGCTCGCCTGGAATCCCCTCATGTCTCTCGATATCGTCATTCTTGCCGCCGGTCAGGGCACCCGCATGCGTTCTGCCTTGCCCAAGGTTCTGCACCCGGTTGCCGGCAACTCCATGCTGGGCCACGTGATCCACAGCGCGCGTCAGCTTTCGCCGCAGAGCATTCAGGTGGTAATCGGTCACGGCGCAGATCTGGTCCGCGAACGCCTTGCGGCGGATGATCTGAACTTCGTGTTGCAGGACAGGCAACTGGGCACCGGCCACGCAGTCGCCCAAGCTGTTCCGCAGCTGAGTGCAGATACGGTGCTGATCCTTTACGGTGATGTACCACTGATCGAAGTCGAGACCCTGCACCGGCTGCTGACTTTGGTCAACAACCAACAACTGGGCCTGCTGACCGTCAACCTCGAAGACCCGACCGGCTATGGCCGTATCGTGCGAGACGCCGAGAATCGCGTCAGCGCCATCATCGAGCATAAGGATGCCAGCGAAGCGCAGAAAGCCATCAAGGAAGGCAACACCGGCATTCTGGCAGTGCCTGGCAAACGGCTGGCCGACTGGCTGGGCCGTCTCTCGAACAACAACGCCCAAGGCGAGTATTACCTGACCGACGTGATAGCCATGGCGGTCAGCGACGGTCTAACCGTAGCCACCGCACAGCCTCTGGATGCCATGGAAGTGCAGGGCGCCAACGATCGCAAGCAACTTGCCGAGCTGGAGCGTCACTATCAATTGCGCGAAGCTCGCCGCCTGATGGCCCTTGGCGTGACCCTGCGTGATCCCGCGCGTTTCGATGTTCGCGGTGAAGTGACCGTCGGCCGAGATGTCATGATCGACATCAACGTGATTCTCGAAGGCCATGTACTCATCGAGGACGACGTTTCTATCGGCCCAAACTGTGTGATCAAGAACAGCACATTGCGCAAAGGGGCGATCATCAAGGCCAACAGTCATCTCGAAGGCGCGATTGTCGGCGAAGGCGCGGATGCAGGCCCATTTGCTCGGCTGCGTCCGGGCAGCGTTCTAGGGCCTCGAGCTCATGTGGGTAACTTCGTCGAGCTGAAAAACGCCGAAATGGGCGAGGGCGCCAAGGCCGGTCACCTGACGTACTTGGGAGACGCCGTGATCGGCGCGCATACCAATATCGGTGCGGGGACGATTACTTGTAACTATGACGGCGCCAACAAACACAGGACGGTGATAGGAGAAGATGTGTTTATCGGCTCCAACAATTCCTTGGTAGCCCCTGTGGATATCTCATCTGGCGCCACCACCGCTGCGGGCTCCACCATCAATCAAAATGTCCCAACGCAGCAACTAGCCGTGGCCCGCGCCCGCCAGCGCAATATCGATGGCTGGAAACGCCCGGTGAAAATCCAAAAGGACTGAAGTTATCCACAACTGAGTCTGGCTGGTGCGCAATATCAGCATTCAGCCCAGATTCAGGCATCGCACGCCAGGCTTGGCTTTATCCAGAAAGCTGAGTACTTGACGCGGGCCGCATGGCTCAAAGCTTGGGGACACACTCGCCCCACTGGGAAGCCGTGCTGCGACAGCGTTCACTGGCTACAAAAAATGAACCCTGTCCCTTGACGAATATCTTTCGATAGGTTTCCATTTCCGTAATTATCTTTCGAAACGAAACTTAAGGTCAGCATGTCGAAACGTAATACTCCGCAGCGTCGCCATAATATCCTCGCCCTGCTCAACGAACAGGGCGAAGTGAGTGTGGATGCGTTGGCCAAACGTTTCGAAACATCCGAAGTCACCGTTCGCAAGGATCTGGCTGCACTGGAAAGCAACGGGCTGCTGCTTCGTCGCTACGGCGGGGCGGTCCCGATGCCACAGGAGCTGATCGGCGAACCCGGCCACCCGGTATCTCGCTACAAACAGGCCATTGCCCGTGCTGCTGTCGCCCGCATTCGCGAGCACGCGCGGATCATCATCGACAGCGGCAGTACGACTGCCGCGATGATTCCCGAACTCGGGCAGCAGCCGGGTCTGGTTGTGATGACCAACTCGCTGCATGTGGCCAACGCTTTGGGCGAACTGGAACATGAGCCGGTGCTGCTGATGACTGGTGGTACTTGGGACCCGCATTCGGAGTCCTTTCAGGGCCAAGTCGCCGAACAGGTGCTGCGTTCGTACGATTTCGATCAATTGTTCATTGGCGCCGATGGCATCGATTTGCAGCGCGGTACTACGACTTTCAACGAATTGTTGGGGTTGAGCCGGGTAATGGCTGAAGTCGCCCGCGAAGTGATCGTGATGGTCGACGCCGACAAAGTCGGTCGCAAGATCCCCAACCTGGAGCTGCCGTGGAGCAGCGTCCATACCCTTATCACCGATGATCGCCTGCCCCATGAGGTTCGCGAACAAATTCAGGCTCGCGGCGTTACGTTGATCTGCGCCGCTGTTTCCTAGGAGAAGACCATGTGTGGAATTGTCGGCGCCGTCGCTGAACGTAATGTCACTGCCATCCTGCTGGAAGGCCTCAAGCGCCTGGAATACCGCGGCTACGACAGCGCGGGTGTGGCGCTGTTCAGCAACGCCGGTGTGCTCGAGCGTCGCCGCCGTGTCGGAAAGGTCAACGAGCTTGAGCAATCCTTGGCTGGCGATCCTCTGGCCGGCCGTCTGGGCATTGCCCATGTGCGCTGGGCCACCCATGGTGCGCCGACCGAGCAGAACGCCCATCCGCATTTTTCCAATGGCGAACTGGCGGTCGTGCACAACGGCATCATCGAAAACCATGAGTCGCTGCGTGAACGTCTGCAGGGCTTGGGTTACGTATTTACTTCAGATACCGACACCGAAGTGATCGCCCACCTGCTGCACCACAAACTGCGGGACATTCCGGACCTGGCTGCGGCCTTGAAAGCCACGGTCAAGGAGCTACACGGCGCGTATGGCCTGGCTGTGATCAGCGCCAAACAGCCCGATCGCCTGGTTGCGGCCCGCAGCGGCAGTCCGTTGGTGGTCGGTCTGGGGTTGGGGGAAAACTTCCTAGCGTCCGACCAACTGGCGCTTCGCCAAGTCACTGACCGCTTCATGTATCTGGAAGAGGGCGATATCGCCGAAATCCGCCGCGACAGCGTGCAGATCTGGACCGCTGCGGGCTTGCCGGTCGAGCGTGAAGTGGTGCAGTACCGCGAAGGCGCAGAAGCGGCCGACAAAGGTGAATTTCGCCACTTCATGCTCAAGGAAATTCACGAGCAACCAAAGGTTGTGCAACGCACGCTGGAAGGGCGTCTCGGTCAGGAGCAGGTGCTGGTGCAGGCATTCGGTCCGCAGGCTGCCGAGTTGTTCGCCAAGGTTCGCAACGTGCAGATCGTCGCCTGCGGCACCAGTTACCACGCAGGTATGGTTGCTCGCTACTGGCTCGAAGGTCTGGCGGGTATTCCCTGTCAGGTCGAAGTCGCCAGCGAGTTCCGTTATCGAAAGGTCGTGGTCCAGCCGGACACGCTGTTCGTCTCGATCTCCCAGTCCGGCGAAACCGCCGACACCCTGGCTGCCCTGCGCAACGCCAAGCTGCGCTCTCCAAAAGAAGGGGGCTTTCTCGCCAGCCTTGCGATCTGCAACGTCGGCATCAGTTCGCTGGTGCGTGAATCCGACCTGACGCTGCTGACACAGGCCGGTCCGGAAATCGGCGTGGCGTCGACCAAAGCGTTCACGACTCAGCTGGTCGCCCTGATGCTGCTGACTCTCTCGGTCGGCCAGGTCCAGGGCTCGCTGGAGCCAGGTGTCGAGGCCGAACTGGTGGAAGAACTGCGCCGCTTGCCGACCCGCCTGGGCGAAGCACTGGCGATGGACAGCACGGTGGAAAAAGTCGCAGAGCTGTTCGCCGAAAAGAGCCATACGCTGTTCCTCGGTCGTGGTGCGCAATTCCCGGTGGCGATGGAAGGCGCGCTCAAACTCAAGGAGATTTCCTACATCCACGCCGAAGCCTACCCGGCAGGAGAACTGAAACACGGCCCGCTCGCGCTGGTGGACAGCGACATGCCAGTGGTGACCGTCGCGCCGAACAACGAGCTGCTGGAAAAGCTGAAATCCAACCTCCAGGAAGTGCGCGCCCGTGGCGGCGAACTGATCGTCTTCGCCGACGAGCAGGCCGGCCTGAATGACGGAACCGGTACCCACGTCATCTCGATGCCACACATCGTCGATGCCCTGGCGCCGATCCTGTACACCATTCCGCTGCAGTTGCTGTCGTACTATGTCGCCGTGCTCAAGGGTACTGACGTTGACCAGCCGCGTAACTTGGCGAAATCGGTCACTGTGGAATAAGTTATCCACAGGTTGGGAAATTGTGGAATTTCGAAATATAAACTGTCTTGGTGAAATACAAAGTGTCCAACGTTGGACCCTGCCGAGGGTCCTAACGCGGCGAATAAGCTGAACGGGCGTAGGTTCGACTCAGGTCCGTAAGAACCAAAGCGGATGCAGATCGCAGATCTTTTGTTCGACCTAGACTTCACCCCAATTTTGAAGCTTGATCTAGCAGAGTCATAATCTGTTTTCTGAGTTTGTCAGCGCGAGAAAAATTTCCGGGGAGGCTGCTTCCGGCTGATTCTGTTGAAAAAGTCGGCCATGGTTTGTGTATCAGAAAAGTACGCGTCCGAGATTGAAATCTTTACTTTTGGCAGAGGCTTCTGGACTCGGATTTCACGTAGCAACGTGCAAAAAGGGCGTTTTCACCAGTCAATGACCAGGCAGTTTGGGCAGACCGACTTTTTCAACAGAATCGGCCAGAATCGGTTATTCAGTCTCTGAGAAATTAAGAGCGATTCAAAGTGAGGGCCGGGAAAGCGAATCCACTACATGATCCAGTATAATTCTATTAAAAATTATGTAGTTACAGATTATATGGCTATGCATTTTACCGCCCTGCTTTTCCCAGATTGCCGCTCTGACGCTTAGTAGGATGGCCAATATGGCCATTTAATGCTACGTATGCTTCTGCCGGATTCGGACACTTGGCGCCCAGATTGCTCTGGGCGCTTGCACCCAAACGCATGACAGGAGTTGCTAGGCATGAGGGATACCTTTCCAGTAGAACACGGTCTGTCCGCATCTGTGGCCGATGGGTTGGTCTATCGATCCGAGGAGGCGATTTCCCTCACTGATGTTCAGTACCTCGCGTTGGAGTCTGGCGTGGCGCATGGACAAAGCATGCTGGTGGTTTCCCCTACCTCCACGGGAAAGACTCAAATTGGGCTCTGGGCTATTGCTGAAGGACTGCTCGCTGGGAATAAAACAGTTTATTTGGTGACCCATCGCGCACTGGCCAAGCAGAAATTTGAAGACTTCAAAACGTTGTTGTTGGACAGATATTTGGAGAGCGATGGTGCTTCCATGGTTATTGCCACGGGGGACTACGTCGAAGATGCCACGGGACAGTATTCTGCGGCTCCTCTAAGTGCTCCTCTGGTAATTGCTACATATGAAAAATATTTAGCGCTACTGTCGGCATCTGGGGTGCCGAAAAGCATGCAAAATACGATTGTCGTGTGCGATGAAATTCAGCTGATGGGAGACGAAAACCGCGGGCAAAATGTTGAAGTCCTTTTAACACTTATGCGGAACGCGGGTTGGAAACAGTTTGTAGGATTGTCAGCAGTTTTAAAAAGCAAGGACGCCCAGGACTTAGCGAACTGGCTGCGGGTTCAGCTTATTTTCGAGCAAAAGCGCGAGAAACATTTACGGTATGAATGCTGGATTGGCGATCAGATTTATTCAGTAAGCAGTGTGAAACCTGATGTGATGGAATCGGACAAGCGACTGCCTGCTGGAGTTAAAGCGGAAACGATTTCAGCTTTAACATATCTGCTTAAGCAAGATAATCCACCGCTTCCAATCATAGTTTTTTGCATGAAAAAGCAAGATACCTATGATCTTGCTGAGGCTTTTGTAGCTTCGTACCACAAGGGTAATCAAGGACAGCTGTCGTTAGAGTTTGATACCTTGCCTGAAACTTCAGCTAACACGATGTTGGCGAAGATACTGGGTCTCCGAGTTGCGAGTCATAACGCGGATTTGACTGACGAAGAGCGAGGAGTAGTGGAACGTTACTTGTCAGAAAATAAGCTGGATGTTGTATTTGCTACAAGTACTTTAGCAGCAGGTGTGAATTTCCCTCTAGGGGCAGCAGTATTTGCTAATTGGGAACGTTGGGACGGCCAGCAAAGGCAGTATGTCGCAATAGATAGCGCAGAGTTTCACAACATGTCCGGGCGGGTTGGGCGTATGGGGTTTGAACATGCAGAAGGGCGTGTAATATATTTTGGTACCGGGCCGCAACGCGCATTAGCTACAAGTTATTTATCAATAGAGCAGCTTCCTGAAATCAAAGCGCGAATTGTGCCTGCTAGGTTTGGTCAGCTTTCACTGCAACTGATATCTTCAGGGTTGTGCAACAACAGAGCCGAGCTTGAAGAGCTTGTTTGCACAACGTTCAGTGCGTTAAGGGAAGAAGATAACAACTTAACTGCATTTAAGACGTGGCCGAGTAAAGTCGGTGTTGCTCTGGCCGGGTTGATTGATGCTGGCTTCGTCGTTGAAACATCTGGTGGGGACCTGAGCCCTACGCCAGTGGGGCGAGCGGTCGGGTTCAGTGGTTTGCTACCTGAAACTGGAGTGTTTTTAATCAACTTTCTGTCTAGGAAGTCACTTTATTTGGCAGAACTCATTGGGCATCTTGAATCGGCGGATCTCAAGTCCAGGCTAGAGATGCTTATCTTTTCCGCATGCTTATCCAGCCCTGAGTTTCGTCCGAGAAATGGAGTTAAACCTACTCGGTTCCTGCCTTATCAGTTGAAAGATCCCATTTATGATGCGCAGCACCTCGCAGATGATCTAATGGAATCAATTTGGCAAGTTGATCCAGTACCTACTAATGCGGCATGGTTGTGCCAGAAGTGGACTAGCGGTGTTGAGATCAGGGCAATTGAGCGTGAAGTTAAATCTCTGAGTGCTGGCGCTGTCAAAGAAATGAACAGAAACCTATCCTGGGTCCTACAGGGCTTAGCTGGGATAGCTATGTCCGCCGCCGATAAGCGCGTGCCGCCAGTTCTTCGTCCGCCACAATTAAGAGTGGATGATACTTTGCTGCGCGCTATATCTAAGCTGACGCGCTACATTCGAAGATTAGCATACAGAGTCCAAGAGGGATTGCCGGACGACATTCTCTGGATGACAGGGGTATCTGCGGCGGGTAGTGCTTTAAAGCTGTATAGGCATGAAATGTTGCTCTTGAAGCAGCATGGAGTCACAACGCCGCAATTGCTTATGCTTGGCAGTCCTGAGGCGAATTCAGCAAGAATTTTAGCTTTTGTAAAATCTAAGCCTAATGCGCAAGCTAAAGCAAATTGGGTACGAGACGCTTGTCGAGATTGGAAAGTTGACCAGCGGAAGCGAATGTCTGTTAGGCATCTAAAACGAGCTAGCAGATGCGATAGTAAGGTTCTAATTGATAACTATTATGAGGCAAAAGGTGATGCGTTTGAAGTGGCGTTCGAACAGGTGCTTGTACAGCTAGGTGTAGCGTTTGAGAAATTAGATGACAAGACTAAAACTGGCGCGCCCGACTATCTAGTCAAATTCTTCGATTCGTCTTCGATTGTGGTCGAGCTAAAATCGAAAGAGGGAGATAAGCTTGTCGATTACAATAAAGCGGTAGAAGTTTTAGCGGCCTCCGAAATTCATGGCTTTAGAGATTGTTTTTGCGTGACTCTTTGCCATCCCGGAGTAGATCCGAGTGTGCCACAACAAATTGCATCCTGCGGCCGGTTAAGCGTAGTTGAAAGCGGGGATTTGGGTGAAGCTCTATTGCGATTGTGCGAGGGAAGCCTAACGCAACAACAAGTGTGGCAGTGGCTCTGCACTCCTGGGCAAGCCGTCGCAGAAGATCTGCCATTTCGTTTGTATAATTGATTAGTTTCTAAGAGAAATTTGTGAGACCTATAGCCCTGCTATTTCTAGTAGGGCTGAAGGCTTTATATCTAGTGCTTAGGCGATCTTGATGACGTTCAAAATTGTGATGAATCGCCCACGGTTTCGTGAACGTTTCCGACTGACTACTTATGGCCGATTCTGTTGAAAAAGTCGGAATTTCAGGCTCGAAGATGTCGAGGTTGTCCCTCACCTCAGAACCTATCCACCACGTTGCGTGGCTTTTTCGTTCTGCGTTGATCGTTGCAGCTTGGTCGGTGGGTTGATTTGAGGTTTTTTGCTGTTTCCGGGCGTACCTATCCCGTGGCCGGCGGCCCTTGTGAGGTCAGTTTTGCCAGTCTTCTTAGATTCTGTACCGCAGCCGCCAAGGTAAATTCGTCGTTCGCACCGGTCATTCCTCGTAGTCGCAACCGATCCAGTTTCAGGATTCGTTTGAGGTGAGCGAACAACATTTCGACCTTCTTACGTTCGTGGCGAGAGCACACGTATTGAGGTGTCTTGGCGATTCGCCGCGCTACATCGCGGGCTGCTTCATGGACGCTGCGTGCGATTTTTCTAAATGAAGTGTTCGGGCAGCAGCGCTCTTTCATTGAGCATGTAGCACAGTCGGTTTGCCGGGATCGGAAGATGATGGTGTCGGCTTTCGTGACATGTGAGCGCTGGTTCTTGAAGGCCCGCCACTCGCTACGCAGGGCATTCCCCGCGGGGCAACGATATTCCTGCACATCTTCATTCCATTGAAAATCGCTGATCGAGAGGCTGTCGTTCTTACGCTCGGTTTTGTCCCATACCGGCACATGTGTGCGGATTCCACGACACTTGGACACTCAGTCCACGATCATTTGGACACTCGTTCCATGCTCACTTGGACACCTGATCCACATCCACTTGGACAGGCAGTCGGAGCGCAGCGACGCAGGTTTGCATTGTTAGTCTGAAGTCTCTGTCGCCGTCAATTTCGTTGCGCGTCTGCGCATCGATTCGCCCTTCAGTTCGATCCGATAAGCGTTATGCACCAGCCGGTCGAGGATCGCATCGCCCAAGGTCGGATCGCCGATCAGTGCGTGCCATTTGTCCACTGGCATCTGGCTGGTCACCAGCGTCGAGCGGTTGCCATAACGGTCGTCCAGCAGTTCGAGCATGTCGCGCCGTTGCGATTCGGTAAACGGCGCCAAGCCCCAGTCGTCGAGGATCAGCAGGTCAGTCTTGGCGTAGCCGGCCATGAGTTTGGCGAAGCGCCCGTCGCCGTGGGCCAGGCCCAGTTCTTCCATCAAGCGCGGCAAGCGCAGATAACGCACGCTGTAACCGTCGCGGCAGGCCTTGTGAGCCAGCGCGCAGGCCAGCCAGGTTTTGCCCACGCCCGTTGGGCCGCCGATGATCAGGTTCAAGCCGTCGCGCAGCCACTGGCCGCTGCCCAGTTGCAGGATCAAGGCCTTGTCCAGGCCACGCGGACTGCGGTAGTCGATGTCTTCCAGGCAGGCGTTGTGGCGCAGTCGTGCGGCTTTGAGGCGCGTGGTCAGGCGGGCGTCTTCGCGCTCGGTCAGCTCCCGGTCGACCATCAGGCCGAGGCGTTCGTCGAAGTTGAGATCGTTGATGTCAGGCGTTGCGTGTTGTTCGCCAAGCGCCTTGATCATGCCGTGCAGACGCAGGGTTTGCAGCTTGTCGAGAGTTGGGTTGGGCAGCATTTTGGTGCTCCTGTTTCAGGTCAGTGGTAGTAGCCGGGGCCGCGCAGGTTGATGTGTTCTTCGGGCAGTAACGGCAGGTTTTGCTGGGCCAGCGGTAGCCGCTCCAAGCCTTGGCGCAGGATCGATTCCAGGCTTTTGTAGCTGCACGCGCCCAGGGCCAGCGCGCGCTGGCAAGCGGCTTCCAGCCGCTCTTCGCCGTGCTGTTTGCCCAGGCGCAGGATCCCCAGGCAGGCGCGGAAGCCGTGCTGCGGATGGATTCGGCGTTCGAGGATGTAGGCGATGACACCAGCGGTGTTCGGCCCGGCCTGTTCAGCCCAGTGAATCAGGCGCTGCGGCGTCCATTCGGCATGTTCGCGATGGCTCTTGGGCATTTGCTCGGTTTGGGTGGTGTGGCGGCCTTTGTGCGGCGAGCGCCGATGGCTGGCCACACGTTGGTTGGCGTGGAAGCACTCCACGATCTGCGCGGTGAGCCGCACGTCGAGTTGGTGCTTCACCAGCTGGTACGGCACCGAGTAGTAATGGCCGTCGACCTCGACGTGGTAGTCGATGTGCACGCGTACCTTTTTCCATTCGGCGTAGACGTAAGCATGCTCCGGCAGCCCTTGCAGCGCCGGTTGGTCGAAGGCCTCGAAGGCTGACCGACGTGAGCCGGGCAGCTTTTTGAAGGGCTTGTGATTGAGGCGATCCAGCAGCAGTGAGATGGCGGTGTTGAGTTCGCCAAGCGAGAAGAACTGGCGGTTGCGCAGCACCGCCAGGATCCAGCGCTCGACGACTTGGACACCGACTTCGACCTTGGCTTTGTCCCTTGGCTTGCGCGAGCGAGCAGGCAATACGGCTACGCCATAATGCTCGGCTAAATCGCGGTAACTGGGATTGATATCGGGCTCATAGCGATGCGCCTTAGTGACGCCGCTGCGTAGATTGTCCGGTACCAGGATCTGCGCTGTGCCACCGAAAAAAATGAAGCAGCGCACGTGCGAGCCCAGCCAGTCGGGCAGTTGCTGCGACCAGGTGGCCTCGGCGAAGGTGTAGCTGGAGGCGCCCAGCACGGCAACGAATATCTGCGCCTGACGGATTTCTCCGGTTCGCCGGTCGATGATCGGCGCGGTCTGGCCGGCGTAATCGACGAACAGTTTTTCACCCGCACGGTGCTCTTGGCGCATGACCACGTCGACCTTGGCGGCCCAAAGGCGGTAGTGCTCGCAGTACCAGCTGTACTGGAAGCCTAGCGGGTGGGCGAGTCGATACTCTTGCCAGAGCAGGGCCAAGGTGACGCCCGGGCGGCGCAGCTCGGCGTGCGTCCATGCCCAATCAGGCATCGGACGTTGATCACTGGGAACCGTCGGCGCTGGCGGAAATAGGCAGCGCTCCAGTTCGGCGTCCGACAACTGCGTGGGCCAAGTCAGCCCGCAAGCGTTGAAGCGGTGCAGGTAATTACCGGCACTGCCGCTGCTGATGCGCAGGCTGATGGCAATTTTGCGCACGGACAGGCCGGCGTCGAACTTTAGGCGTAGTACCTCTCGGATTTTACGCATGGATATACGCTCCACGACGACCTCTTCGCTTGGAGAAAAGAGGTCGATGGTAGTGAATAATTCTGCGTGGCTGCCTGCCTGAGCTTGGGTCGGATCAGTGAGAGATCACTGTCCAAGTGCTCGTGGAATCAGTGTCCAAGTGGCCGTGGAATGGATGTCCGAGTCAGCGTGGAATCGCTGTCCAAGTGTTCGTGGACTGGGTGTCCAAGTGCGCGTGGAATCCCCACACATGTGGCTCGATGTCTTTTTCGTCCACCATCCAGGCCAGCATCGGTGCGGTTCCATAAGCGGTATCGCCGATGAGCCGATCCGGCTTGATATCGAAGTGTTCTTCGACCCGCTCAATCATGGTCTTGGTACTCTCGACCTCGGCGGTTCGATGCGCTGGCGTCGGCTCCACGTCCATGATCACGCCATGCTCGACATCAATCAGATAGTTCGTCGAGTAGGCGAAAAACGCTGGGCCTCCTGGCGCTGCGGTCCAACGAGAAAGTGGATCAGTCAGCGACAGGCGCTTGGGCAGTGCTTCGGCCAAAGCCTCATCATCCAGCGCATCTAGGTACTCACGAACGGCGCGAGTACTCAGCGACGGATCGCGCCAGTTAATTTCTTCATCGCCAGGTACGCCACGTTGCCGACTGGCATCTGCCTTGATGACGCTGGCGTCGACAGCAAACCCTTCGCCTTTGACCAGACCCGCGTCCATGCACCGACGCAGCACCTCGTTGAACAGCCAGCGAAACAGCGAGCTGTCACGAAAACGACCGTGGCGGTTCTTGGAAAACGTAGAGTGATTGGGGACTTCGTCTTCGAGGCTTAAGCGGCAGAACCAGCGATACGCCAGGTTCAAATGAGCCTCTTCGCACAACCGACGTTCGGAGCGAATGCCGTAGCAGTAGCCCACCACCAACATGCGAATCATCAGTTCGGGATCAATCGACGGGCGCCCGATTGGGCTATAAAAATCGGCGAGATAATGGCGCAGATCGCTTAGATCGAGGCATCGATCAATGCTGCGCAGGAGGTGATTGGCTGGGATGTGATCTTCAATGTTGAACGAGTAAAACAGTCTCTCTTGTCCGTTCGACAGTTGTCCCATCATGCTGCGAATCCTCCCGCTGGCCGATGACCTGATTTTGCCGCAGGCTAGGCAGGAGATCTACTTTTTCAACAGAATCGGCCGATTGCAACCGGCGTCGCAGGGTTCGGCAACAAGCAGCAGCCAGAGCAT
>NZ_NKHL01000121.1:188987-229516 GCF_002934685.1 Pseudomonas bohemica | reverse complement strand
TATCTGTCAAGCGGTTATTTTCAGAAGCTTTCAAAGTTTCCTTTGCAACTTCAACCACTTGCGCCTCGTTCGACTTGCCGCCTCACGTCAGCGGGAGGCGAATTCTACAGCATTACAACCTGCTGTCAACCCCTTCCTCACCGCTGTCGATTCAAGCTGCTGAACCGAAGCGCTTCCTCGCTGCTTACTTCGTCCAACTCTTTGATTATCAAGGAGTTTTCCGTTTCGTCTGCGCCGGAAGTGGGGCGAATTATAGAGAGATTCAGAGGGGCGTCAAGCCTTGATTTGAAAAAGCTGAAAGTTTCTAGCTGCAGCCGCAAGAAAAGGGGCATAGCCCCCTTCTTGCAGCTTAGGGCTCGAGGTTTTCACTGTTTAGAGGCTGGGGAACGCGAACTGCGACGCCTCATGGCTCGCACGCTGCGGCCAACGCTGAGTGATTGCCTTGCGACGGGTATAGAAACGCACGCCATCGGGACCATAGGCATGCAGATCGCCAAACAGCGAGCGCTTCCAGCCACCGAAGCTGTGATAGGCAACCGGTACGGGCAGCGGGACGTTGACCCCCACCATACCTACTTCAATCTCGTCGCAGAATAACCGCGTAGCTTCACCGTCACGGGTAAAGATGCAGGTGCCGTTGCCATATTCGTGTTCGTTGATAAGTTGCATGGCCTGTTCGAGGCTGTTCACGCGAACGATGCACAGCACCGGCCCGAAGATCTCCTCTTTATAGATGCGCATCTCAGCGGTGACCTGATCAAACAGGCAACCACCCAGGAAGAAACCGTCCTCATGCCCCGAAACCGTCAGCCCGCGCCCATCGACAACCAGCCTGGCGCCTGCCGCAACACCGTCTTCTATATAGCCGCTGACCTTGTCCCGATGCTGACCGGTAACCAAAGGCCCCATATCCAGACCGCAGGATGTTCCCGCACCGATTTTCAGCGCCTTTATCTGCGGAACCAGCTTGGCGATCAGCGCATCGGCAACCTGATCACCCACGCACACCGCCACCGAAATCGCCATACAACGCTCGCCGCACGAACCGTAGGCAGCGCCCATGAGTGCACTCACCGCGTTATCCAGATCCGCATCCGGCATCAATACGGCGTGATTCTTCGCGCCACCCAGCGCCTGAACGCGCTTGCCGCGAGCAGTCGCCTCCTTATAGATGTACTCGGCGATCGGCGTTGACCCAACGAAACTCAACGCCTTCACCTCCGGCGCTCCGATTAGCGCATCGACTGCCCCCTTATCGCCATGCACCACGTTCAGCACGCCCTTCGGCAGCCCGGCGTCATGCAGCAGTTGCGCGATCAGCAGGGTCGAGCTCGGATTACGCTCGGACGGCTTGAGGATGAAGCAATTACCGCAAGCAATCGCCAGCGGATACATCCACAGCGGTACCATCGCCGGGAAGTTGAACGGGGTGATACCCGCTACTACACCCAGTGGCTGAAAATCAGACCAAGCGTCGATGTTCGGCCCCACGTTACGGCTGTACTCGCCCTTGAGGATTTCCGGCGCGGCGCAGGCGTACTCGACGTTCTCGATACCTCGCTTCAATTCACCGGCAGCGTCTTCCAGAGTCTTGCCGTGTTCTTCGCTGATCAACTGCGCGATGCGTGCCTCGTTTTGCTCGAGCAATTGCTTGAAGCGAAACATCACTTGCGCGCGCTTGGCCGGCGGTGTGTTGCGCCAGGCCGGGAATGCAGCTTTGGCCGAATCGATGGCCTGCTGTACGGTTTCGCGGCTGGCCAAGGGAACCTTGTGAATCGCCTGACCGGTGGACGGGTTGAAAACGTCAGCTGTGCGGCCGTTGTCGCTGACCAGCTCGCCATGGATAAGGTGTTGAATGGTGCTCATGCGTAACTCCGAAAAAAGATTGCCCGCAGGCGCACCCCAGTGCGCCTGTTTATAGATAAGAAGGGAGTCAGTCGATCTGATTGAGCGCTTCGCCTACAGCATCGAACATGCGATCCAGATCCTGTGGCTTGCTGTTGAAGGTCGGCCCGAACTGCAGGGTGTCACCGCCGAAGCGAACGTAGAAACCTGCCTTCCACAATTTCATCGCCGCTTCGAACGGGCGAACGATTGCGTCGCCATCACGAGCAGCGATCTGGATGGCGCCAGCCAGACCGTAGTTACGGATGTCGATGACGTTCTTGCTACCTTTAAGCCCGTGAAGCGAATTCTCGAAATGCGGCGCGGTTTCCGCCACTTGCTGCACAAGGTTCTCGCGCTTGAGGAGATCCAGCACCGCCAGACCCGCCGCGCAGGCCACCGGGTGCGCCGAATAGGTGTAACCATGGGGGAATTCCACGGCGTACTCAGGGGTCGGCTGATTCATGAATGTCTGGTAAATCTCGCTGCTGGCAATCACCGCGCCCATCGGGATCGCGCCATTGGTGACTTGTTTGGCAATACACATCAGGTCCGGCGTCACACCGAAGCTGTCGGCGCCGAACATCGAGCCGGTGCGGCCAAACCCGGTGATCACTTCGTCGAAAATCAGCAGGATGTTGTGCTGATCGCAGATTTCGCGAAGACGCTTGAGGTAACCCTGCGGCGGAACGATCACACCTGCAGAACCCGCCATCGGTTCGACAATCACTGCGGCAATGTTCGACGCATCGTGCAATTCGATCAGCTTGAGCATTTCATCGGCCAGCGCAATGCCACCCTGCTCTGGCATGCCACGGGAATAGGCATTGCTCGCCAGTAAGGTGTGAGGCAGATGATCGACATCCATCAACTGGCCAAACATCTTGCGGTTACCGTTTACCCCACCCAGGCTGGTCCCCGCGATGTTCACCCCGTGATACCCGCGCGCACGACCGATCATTTTCGTCTTGGTCGCCTGACCTTTGAGGCGCCAGTACGCACGCACCATCTTCACCGCCGTATCGGCGCATTCGGAGCCTGAGTCGGTGTAGAACACATGGTTCAGGCTGCCAGGGGTCAGATCGGTAATTTTCTCCGCCAACTGAAAGGACAGCGGATGGCCAAACTGAAAGGCGGGCGAATAGTCCAGAGTACCCAGTTGCTTGGCGACTGCTTCCTGAATTTCCTTGCGCGTATGCCCGGCGCCACAGGTCCACAGACCGGAAAGGCCATCGTAGATCTTGCGGCCCTTGTCGTCTGTCAGATAACTGCCCTCCGCCGCCACGATCAGTCGCGGATCGCGCTGGAAATTGCGGTTCGCGGTGTAGGGCATCCAGTGCGCATCGAGCTTGAGCTGACTGGCCAGAGACATATCGGACGATTCGGGCATGTTCATTGGAATTAACCTCACAAGGACGTGGGTGGCCTGTCTTTAAACCCCAGAGCAGGTCAGGAGACAGGGCCGTGTTGCAGCTACGTTGCCACGGGCATAAAGTCGCTAAAATCCTACTTTTCCAATCTTTAGTTAGCGGACCACTAAACAATGAGCACACGCCGTTCCGATCCCTTGGCGCAGGTCAGCGACTTTGATATCCGGCTTTTGCGTATCTTTCGAAGCGTAGTCGAATCGGGAGGGTTCTCCGCGGCCGAAAGCGCGCTGGGCATCGGCCGCTCGGCCATCAGCCAGCAGATGAGCGATCTGGAGCAACGTCTGGGATTACGCCTTTGCCAGCGTGGCCGCGCGGGCTTTTCACTGACAGAAGAGGGGCGAGAGGTTTACCAGTCATCGCTACAGCTATTGAGCGCTCTGGAAAGTTTTCGTACAGAGGTCAACGGCCTCCACCGACATTTACGCGGCGAGCTGAATATTGGCCTGACCGACAACCTGGTCACCCTCCCCCATATGCGAATTACTCACGCGCTGTCGCATTTGAAAGAACGTGGCCCGGATGTGCACATCAATATCCGCATGATCGCACCCAACGAGGTCGAGCAAGGCGTGCTCGATGGCAGCCTGCATGTCGGCGTCGTGCCGCATGCCAGTGCCTTGTCGGGCCTTGAATATCAAGCCCTCTACAGCGAACGCTCGCTGCTTTACTGCGCGGTTGGCCATCCGCTTTTTTACGTGGATGACGCTCAATTGGGCGACGAACGACTGGCAGAGCAGGAGGCGATAGCGCCCACCTTCCGGCTGCCTGCCGAAATTCAAGCTCATTATCAAGCGCTTAAATGCACCGCCAGCGCGTCGGACCGAGAAGGGATGGCGTTCCTGATTCTGACGGGACGCTACATCGGCTATCTGCCTGACCATTACGCGACGTTCTGGGTACAACAAGGTCGCCTGCGCGCCTTGAAACCTCAAGCACGTTTTTATGACCTGAGCCTGGTCACCGTCACCTGTAAAGGCCGGCGCCCTCATTTGGTGCTGGAGAGCTTCCTGGAGAGTCTGGCTGCTACACGGTGAGGCTTTCGAGTATGAATACGCAGTGAGCAATGTCACTTCTAAAACTCGAATAAACTTATTAACTATATGATTTATATAGATATAAAACACATTATCACGAAACTATCTGATCAGTTGGACAGGTTTTTGCAGTAACAGCGGATGTCGGTGAGATATCCCAGGGGCGGCGTACGTTCAAGGTATCTCCAGCGTCTGAAGAACCTCCCGAATAAGCTCGCTCCTACAGCATCTGGGGCGTTTTCGGGTGTGGGCAGGCTCACCGACTTGGCCAAACACAAAACCGAGAGTCCAGCATGCATCCTGAAGCGCCAGACACCAACGACCTGATCTACGGCCTCAACGACCGCCCCAAACCCGCGCCAGCGATTCTCGCGGCGGTTCAGCATGTGCTCGCCGCGTTCGTAGGAATTATTACCCCACCGTTGATCATCGGTTCGGCCCTGGGACTGGGTGTCTACCTACCGTACCTGATCAGCATGGCGTTGATGGTTTCGGGCGTAGGTACTTTCATCCAGGCTCGTCGTCCGTTTGGCATCGGCGCAGGAATGATCTGCCTTCAAGGCACCAGCTTCGCATTTCTGGGCGCCGTGCTCGCAGCCGGCTTCACGGTCAAACAGCGCGGTGGCAGCCCGGAGGAGATCATGGCGATGGTGTTTGGTGTGTGCTTTTTCGGCGCTATCGTGCAGATCGTTCTCAGCCGTTTCATAGGCCAGTTGCGCCGCGTGATCACGCCGCTGGTGACCGGCATCGTCATCACCCTGATTGGTGTCAGCCTGATCAAGGTAGGCGTAACCGACCTGGGTGGCGGCTTCAATGCCCCCGACTTCGGCGAGCCGATCAATCTGGTGCTTGGCGTCTTCGTGCTGTTGGTGATCATTCTGCTGAACCGCTCGAACACTCCCTGGGTGCGTCTGTCGGCCATTATCATCGGCCTGGCGGTCGGCAGTATCGCAGCATGGTTCAGCGGCAAGTTGGTTCCTCATTCAATCAGCGATGTGGCTTTGATCAGCATTCCCACGCCCTTCCGCTTCGGTTTCAGCTTCGATTGGGCCGCTTTCCTGCCTGTCGCACTGATTTATCTGATCAGCAGCATCGAAACCGTAGGCGATTTGACCGCCAATTGCATGTTGTCTCGCGAGCCGATCAAAGGCCCAAGCTACATTGCGCGTCTCAAGGGCGGCGTGCTGGGCGATGGCGTCAGCTGCATGATTGCCGCGACGTTCTGCGCCTTTCCCAACACGACATTCGCGCAGAACAACGGCGTGATCCAATTGACCGGAGTAGCCAGTCGGTACGTCGGCCTCTACATCGGAGCGATCCTGTTTTTGCTCGGACTTTTCCCTGTGATCGGTGCGATTCTTCAGCAGATTCCCAAACCTGTCCTCGGCGGCGCGACCCTGGTCATGTTCGGCAGTGTCGCTGCCGCTGGGGTTCGCATCCTGTCTCAGTCGCCGTTGGATCGTCGTAGCATGTTGATTATCGCAACATCGTTCGGCGTGGGATTGGGTATCGCTGCACAGCCCACCCTGTTGCACCACTTGCCGCAACTGGTGCAGAACCTGTTCGACTCGGCGATCACCAGCGGTGGCTTGACCGCGCTCGTGATGAGCCTGCTGTTGCCGGAAGGCAAAGAGGCCGTCGCTGAAAAAAAGCATGAACCGCAGGCCCTTGAGCATTAATTTGCACTGCCAATGCTTGTCGGATCGTCGCGGGTGCGTTATCTGTTCACCCCGTCGCACCCAATGATCCGTCTGGAATTGCACATGACCCTCGAAGTCCCTGCTCACAGCGTCAGCGCCACCAAACCGGCGAGCCGTATTCGTCAGAAGAATGAAGAAACGATCATGAAGGCTGCCGAGGACGAGTTCGCTCGTCACGGGTTCAAAGGCACCAGCATGAACACCATTGCGCAGAATGCCGGACTGCCCAAAGCCAACCTGCACTACTACTTCACCAATAAACTCGGGCTGTACATCGCGGTCTTGAGTAACATCATCCAGTTGTGGGACAGCACCTTTAACAACCTGAAGGTCGAGGACGATCCGGCCCAGGCGCTGGCCCACTACATCCGCGCAAAAATGGAGTTTTCCCGGCGCCAGCCGCAGGCCTCGCGCATCTTCGCGATGGAGATCATCGGCGGTGGAGAATGCCTGAACGAGTATTTCAGCCAGGATTACAGAGCCTGGTTTCAGGGACGTGCATCGGTGTTTCAGGCATGGATCGACGCCGGCAAGATGGACTCGGTCGACCCGGTACACCTGATCTTCCTGCTATGGGGCAGCACTCAGCATTACGCCGACTTCGCCACGCAAATCTGCCAGGTCACCGGCCGCACACGGCTGACCAAGCAGGATATGGAAGAAGCGGGCGATAACCTGATTCGCATTATTCTCAAAGGTTGCGGGCTGACGCCTCCGATCCGAACGTAAGATCAATCTGATTTTCAGCTGGAATCTTCATGCCTTCTACCCTCGTCGGCCCTTGTGAGTTTCGTGAAGAGATTCGCAAGAGCCGCTTCATCACCCTCGCTTCCCCCATCACCAGCCCCGCGGATGCGCAGGCGTTCATCGAGCAGAACAGCGATCTCAGTGCCACGCACAATTGCTGGGCCTGGAAGCTGGGCGCGCAATACCGCAGCACCGATGACGGCGAGCCAGGCGGCACCGCAGGTCGGCCAATTCTCGCGGCCATCGAAGCGCAAGACTTCGATCAGGTCGTGGTGCTGGTGATTCGCTGGTATGGCGGCATTCAGTTGGGCACGGGCGGCCTGGCGCGGGCCTATGGCGGTGGTGCAAACAAATGCCTGCAACAGGCCGAACGTTTGCCGCTGATCAACCGCGTCACGCTGAGTTTCGATTGCAGCTTCAGCGAATTGGCGTTGGTGAAGCTGAGGCTTGGCGAGTTGCACGGTCTGGTGCAGAGCGAGACCTTCACTGCCATCGGCGTGGAACTATTGATCGCCCTCGGGCTTGAGCAAGTCGAAACCTTTCAGCGTCAGCTCTCCGATATCAGCCGCGGACGTATTGTGTTGCATCATAAAGACGTTTGACGCGCACCCTGCAGACACATGCGGGAACGCGGATTGCCCACATCTACTGTGCACTTGCCTGTGGACAAGCTGAGCATATTCACGCGTAGCCCTTGAAGCATATGGGCATTAGGGTTCTGCACATTTTTTGATCAATCGACTTATCCATCGCACTAATCCGCTGAAAAACAGAATGTTAGGCGGCCCTGACGCGAGTCCTTCCTGTTCTTGCGCGCACTTATATCGAGGATTTGGACTTGCGCACATTAACTGTGGAGCAACCAGTGGATAACAAGTGCACGGCTGTCCAGAGTGCCGGGGAGCTCGCGCCTGCCGTCATTTGGTCATTTTTCATCCAGAAAATTGAACC
The DNA here is from genome assembly GCF_002934685.1 of Pseudomonas bohemica. Lineage (GTDB taxonomy): Bacteria > Pseudomonadota > Gammaproteobacteria > Pseudomonadales > Pseudomonadaceae > Aquipseudomonas > Aquipseudomonas bohemica. The sequence continues at coordinate 221,770 of NZ_NKHL01000121.1, read as the reverse complement.
AAATTGAAACGTGGGGAAATTCGATGCCCTCAGAAAGTGCTCACGACTGTCGATGATCATCCTCTTCTGTAGCAGCACGGCTCGTTGGCGCTAACGATTTCAACCACCCCACTGCCAGCGACCCTCGCTGCCAACGGGCTCCATGACATCCACCTCCCATACGCAGCAAAAACCTGACCAGCTGGCCAGGAAATTGCTACATGCAAGTGCGATCCATTTTTCACCGAGCCCTTCATGCCCCAGTCAATGAATCAAGCGCGCCTGCAACTGCGCCACATCACCAAGCGATACCCCGGGTGTCTCGCCAACGACGCTATCGATTTGAGTATCCAGCCGGGCGAAATCCACGCCTTGCTCGGCGAGAACGGCGCGGGCAAGAGCACGCTTATGAAGATCATTTATGGCGTGGTGCAGCCCGATGCGGGGCAGATCATCTGGCAGGGTCAGCCGCTGAACATGCGCAACCCAGCCCAGGCACGGGAGCTGGGCATCGGCATGGTGTTCCAGCACTTCTCGCTGTTCGAAACGCTGAGCGTGGCGCAAAACATTGCCTTGGCCATGGGCGCTGCGGCGGGTACACCGAAGCAGTTGGAGCCAAAGATCCGCGAAGTCTCCCAGCGCTATGGCATGGCGCTCGAACCCCAGCGCCTGGTGCACAGTCTGTCTATTGGCGAACGGCAGAAGGTAGAGATCATTCGCTGCCTGATGCAGGAAATTCGCCTGCTGATTCTCGATGAGCCAACCTCCGTACTCACGCCCCAAGAGGCCGAGGATCTGTTCGTCACCCTACGTCGACTGGCCGATGAAGGCTGCAGCATTCTATTCATCAGCCACAAACTGGGAGAGGTGCGCGCGCTTTGTCACAGCGCGACAGTGCTTCGCGGCGGCAAGGTTTCAGGGCATTGCAAGCCGGCCGAATGCAGCGATTTGCAACTGGCGCGTCTGATGGTCGGTGACGCCGAGGGGCTGGTCGCGCAATACCCCAAAGCGTCGGGCACCGCGTCTTTTCTGCAAGTCGATAAGCTGTCGTGGCACAACCCCGACCCATTCGGCTGCTCGCTGACAGATGTGCAGCTCGAGGTGCGCAGCGGCGAGATAGTCGGCGTCGCCGGGGTCGCGGGCAACGGCCAGGACGAATTGCTGGCGCTGCTCAGTGGCGAGCAGACGCTGAGCCGATCCGACGCGCAGCGGATTCGTTTTGCCAATCAAGCCGTCGCGCATTTACGCCCGGACGCCAGGCGCAGACAGGGTCTTGCCTTCGTACCCGCCGAGCGCCTGGGTCATGGCGCAGTGCCGGAAATGAGCCTGACGGACAACGCGCTGTTAACCGCCTTTCAGCAAGGACTGGTGAGCAAAGGGTTGATCCAGCGCAGCAAGGTTCAAGCGCTGGCCGAAACCATCATCCAGCGTTTCGCCGTGAAAACACCGAACGCACATACCGCGGCCCGCAGCCTGTCGGGCGGTAATCTGCAGAAATTCATTCTCGGTCGCGAAATCCTGCAGAGCCCCAGGCTGTTGGTCGCCGCCCACCCGACCTGGGGCGTGGATGTCGGAGCTGCAGCCGCGATTCATCGGGCGCTGATCGCCCTGCGCGATGCAGGCGCTGCGATTCTAGTGATTTCCGAAGACCTCGATGAGCTGTTTCAGATCAGTGATCGGGTGGCGGCCCTGTCATCCGGTCGCTTATCGGCGCTGGCGCCAACCGCGCAGACCAGCCAGGTGCAGGTCGGCGGCTGGATGGCTGGTCAATTCGATGCCTCCCCCTCTCAACCCGACGCGGCCCCGCAGATCTAACGGCTGTCTTAACGACCTATATAACGGAGATGGCGATGTTGCTTTCACTGGAACCGCGCGGGCAGGAATCGCGCGCCATGTTGTGGTTTTCCCCGCTGCTCGCAGCCGTTCTGACCCTGGTATCAGGATCGCTGCTGTTTATCGCACTGGGGCTCGACCCGCTGCTGACCTTGCACACGCTCCTTATCGCCCCGGTCAGCGATATGTATGGCGTGTCCGAATTGATGGTCAAGACGCTGCCGATTCTGCTTTGCGCGCTGGGTCTGGCGGTGGCCTATCAGGCGCGTATCTGGAACATCGGGGCCGAAGGCCAATTGCTGATCGGTGCGCTGGCGGGCAGTGCGGTGGCGGTCAATGTCATCGACATCGAAAGCCGCTGGATACTGGCGCTGATCCTGCTGGTCGGCGTAGCGGCCGGGGCGGCGTGGGCAGGGCTGACCGCCTGGCTGCGCACCCATTTCAATGCCAATGAAATTCTCACCAGCATCATGCTCAACTACATCGCCCTTAACCTGTTGCTGTATTTCGTACATGGGCCGCTGAAAGATCCTGCAGGCATGAACTTCCCCGAGTCCGCCATGTTCGGCGATGCCAGCCGACTGCCCCTGCTGACCGAAGACGGTCGCGTGCATGCCGGGGTGTATTTCGCGTTGCTGGCGCTGGTCGCGGTCTGGGTTTTGTTGCAACGCAGCTTCGTCGGCTTTCAGATCAAGGTGCTCGGGCTGGACAAACGTGCAGCCGGCTTCGTCGGGTTTCGTGAGAAAGGTCTGATTTGGCTGGCGCTTTTGATCAGTGGTGGGCTGGCCGGTTTGGCAGGGGTCTGTGAAGTGACGGGGCCAATCGGGCAACTGGTGCCGCAGGTTTCGCCCGGCTACGGCTATGCAGCGATCACCGTGGCATTCCTTGGACGCCTGAATCCACTGGGCATTCTGTTCTCGAGCCTGCTGATGGCGCTGCTGTATCTCGGCGGGGAAAGCGCACAGATGACCCTCAATTTACCTCAAGCCATCACGCAACTGTTTCAGGGGATGATGCTGTTCTTCCTGCTGGCCTGCGATGTGCTGATTCTTTACCGCCCGCGCCTCAAATTGCGCTGGGCCCGCCGCCAGATGGCCGCTGTGCCGGGAGCCGTGTGATGGACATCGATCTGTTGAGTAACATTTTCTTCGCCACCGTCCGTTGCGGCACTCCGCTGCTGCTGGTGGCGATGGGCGAGTTGGTCTGTGAAAAGAGCGGCGTGCTGAACCTCGGGCAGGAAGGCATGATGCTGTTCGGCGCGGTGATCGGTTTCATCGTCGCCCTCAGCACCGGTAGTCTGTGGCTCGGCGTTGTGCTTGCGATACTGGCGGGCATGCTGCTGTCGTCGCTGTTCGCCCTGGTGGCCCTGGTATTCAACGCCAATCAGGTGGCCACAGGGCTGGCTCTGACGATTTTCGGCGTCGGCCTGTCGAGCTTCGTCGGCGCCGCCTGGGTCGGCAAACCATTGACCGGTTTCGAACCCATCGTGATTCCCTGGCTGAGCGACATCCCATTGATCGGGCGGATGCTCTTCGCCCAAGACATCCTGGTGTATCTCTCCTTCGCTCTGTTCGCCGTGGTGGCGTGGACTCTTCTGAAAAGTCGTGTGGGACTGATCATTCAGGCTGTAGGAGAAAACCCCAACGCTGCGAGCGCGATGGGACTTCCGGTGTTGTTCGTGCGCACCCTGGCGGTGCTCTTCGGTGGCGCAATGGCCGGGCTCGCCGGCGCTTATCTGTCGCTGGCGTATACACCGATGTGGGCAGAAAACATGAGCGCCGGCAGGGGCTGGATCGCTCTGGCCCTTGTGGTCTTCGCCAGCTGGCGGGTATGGCGATTGCTGCTGGGCGCTTATCTTTTCGGCTTCGCCAGCATCCTGTACCTGGTCGCTCAGGGCGTCGGTCTGGCTATCCCCTCCAACCTGTTGGCGATGTTGCCGTACGTCGCGACGATCGTGGTGCTGGTGCTACTGTCGCGCAACGCATTGCGCACTCGACTGTATGCGCCAGTGTCGCTCGGACAACCCTGGCAGTCGGGGCACTGAGGCTTGGCAGTGGATGACCGTTGCGCCGGAAAAACAAATTCCTGAGGCCAGCCGCGGTCCACCCTGCTAACGCTGCTTCGTTTCGTTCTTCAAGGAGTGACATTCATGCCTGCCAACAAAACCGCGCTGATCATCGGCGCTTCCCGCGGCCTGGGGCTCGGACTGGTAAAACGTCTGACCGAACTGGGTTGGGAAGTCACCGCCACCGTTCGCGACACGCACAAGGCTGATGAATTGAAAGCCATTCCCGGTGTTCACATTCAAACCCTGGACATGGACGAGCAATCGTCGCTGGAAGTCCTCGCGCTTAACCTCAGGGATAAGGTGTACGACCTGCTCTTCGTCAATGCGGGGGTCATGGGGCCCCTGCACGACAACCCGACCGATGCCACGGCGGGCGAACTGGGCCAACTGTTCCTGACCAACGCCGTTGCGCCCATTCGTCTCGCCAAACGTTTCGTCGGTCAGATCCGTCCCGGCACCGGCATCATCGCCTTCATGAGCTCGGTGCTCGGCAGCATCACCATGCCCGACGCCCCGGAAATGGCCCTGTACAAGGCCAGCAAAGCGGCCCTTAATTCGATGACCAACACCTTCGTCAGTCAACTGGGCGATAACAAACCCACCGTGCTCTCGATGCACCCCGGCTGGGTTCGCACAGCCATGGGCGGGGAAGGTGCGGATATCGACGTCGAGACCAGCGTGCGCGGCATGGTCGAGCAACTCGAGCGATTTGCCGGGGAAGGTGGCCATCATTTCGTGAACTACAAGGGTGAGACGATTCCTTGGTGATACTTCGCCATTCGTAAATGCGGTGAATCGGGAAAACGGGGGGCCGGCGTGCCGATCCTGTAGCAGCACGGCTTGCCGGCGATGGTGGTTTCGAACCTCTCACCACCGGCAAGCCACGCTGCCACAGCGGCCGACTGACAACCTTGCATCGCTCCCAAGGTGACCCTAAACTCCCCACCCTCGCTTCGCGACACGTTCCACTTCGCGGCGACCCTGGATCAGCAGACAGGGCAAAACTGAGCTGGCTACCTGAACCCACTTTCAGAGGAGCCGGCCAATGCCTGCGATCCGTATCTGGTTGAAAAATCCCCTTGCTGTGTTCACTGCCAACGCTCTCGATGCCCGGGGCGGTCTGGTGGTCGAGAACGACGTGATCGTCGAACTGCTCGCCGCGGGCCAGTCGCCCGCGCTGCCCTGTGATCAAGTCTTCGATGCGCGCGAGCATGTGCTGCTGCCGGGGCTGATCAACACTCATCACCACTTCTACCAAACTCTTACCCGAGCCTGGGCGCCGGTGGTCAATCAGCCGCTGTTCCCCTGGCTGAAGACGCTGTATCCGGTATGGGCGCGGTTGACTCCGGCGAAGCTGGCACTGGCGAGCAAGGTCGCGCTGACCGAGTTGCTGTTATCTGGCTGCACCACGGCGGCCGACCATCATTACCTGTTTCCGGAAGGGCTGGAAAACGCCATCGATGTTCAGGTCGACAGTGTGCGCGAGCTAGGCATGCGTGCGATGTTGACGCGCGGTTCGATGAGTCTGGGTGAGGCTGATGGCGGGCTCCCGCCGCAGCAGACCGTCCAGCAGGGGCAGGTGATTCTGGAGGACAGCCAGCGTCTGATCGACCGTTACCATGAGCGGGGCGATGGCGCGCAGATCCAGATTGCGCTGGCACCCTGCTCGCCGTTTTCGGTGACCACCGAGATCATGGCCGAAAGCGCGGCACTGGCGGAAACGCTCGATGTGCGCCTGCATACGCACCTGGCTGAAACCCTGGATGAAGAAGATTTCTGCCTGCAGCGATTCGGGCTGCGCACGGTGGATTATCTGGACAGTGTCGGCTGGCTCGGCCCGCGCACCTGGCTGGCTCACGGCATTCATTTCAATGAACAAGAAATCGCGCGCCTGGGCGAAGCAGGAACGGGCATTTGTCATTGCCCGAGTTCGAACATGCGACTGGCATCCGGCATCTGCCCGACGCTGGAGCTGATCGCAGCCGGTGCGCCGGTTGGACTGGGCGTGGACGGCTCGGCCTCCAACGATGCATCGAACATGATGCTGGAGGCCAAGCAGGCGCTGTATCTGCAACGGCTGCGTTATGGCGCCGAGAAGATCACCCCGGAACTGGCCCTGGGCTGGGCGACGCGAGGTTCGGCGAAGTTGTTGGGCAGAAGCGATATCGGCGAGCTGGCACTGGGCAAGCAGGCGGACCTGGCGCTGTTCAAACTGGATGAGCTGCGTTTTTCCGGCAGTCATGATCCTTTGTCGGCATTGCTGCTATGTGGAGCCGATCGGGCGGATCGAGTCATGATTGGCGGCAAATGGCGGGTGGTTGACGGTCAGGTGGAGGGGCTGGATTTGAAGGGGTTGATTGCCGATCACAGGCAGGCGGCGGAAGAATTGATCAGGGGTTAATGTCAGTCCCCTTCTGACAATCCGGCTTGCCGGCGGAGGCGACATAACGGCCGTCACCCCCGGCAAGCCGGACTGCTACAGGAGCGTGGCGACCGTCGATTCGCCTTATAAACCCATCAACGACAACATCACGAACGTCGCGAACAGCACGAAGTGGGTCATGCCTTCGATGGCGTTGGTCTCGCCATCGTTAAGGTTGATGGCGCTGATCAGCAGGGTGACGAAGATCATCACCGTTTGCACCGGCGTCATCGCCATCTGAAACGGCTGGCCGGTATACAGCGCCATCGCTTCCATCACCGGGACGGTCAGAATCACCGTGGACAGCGAAGCACCCAGCGCAATGTTCACCACCGACTGCATGCGGTTGGCCAGCGCAGCGCGTAATGCCGTCAGGATTTCAGGCGCAGCAGAAATCGCCGCCACCAGGATTGCTGTCATCACCGGCGGCGCGCCGCTGCCTTCGAGGCCCAGGTCCACGGTTTTGGACATGACTTCCGCCAGCGCGCCGATGATCACCACGCCAAATACCAGAATGCCGATGGACAGCGACAGGTTCACCTCTGGCTCTGTGTGCTGGGCCTGCTCCTTGCGCCGCTTCTTGTCAGGGTAGCTGTAGCTGAAGAAGTAACTGTGCGGCCCCACCTGCATGCGCAAGAACAGCCCGTACAGCAAGATCATCGCGCCAATGGTGAAGGCCGAGTACAGCTTCCAGTTCGATTCGGGGATGAACTCCGGCACCACCATCGACACCGCCATCGCGGTCAGGATCATCACACTGTAGGACCGCGCCGAATCATCGTTGTAGGACTGCTCGCCATGCTTGAGTCCGCCCATCAACGCGGCCAGACCGAGGATGCCATTGATATCCAGCATGACCGCCGAATAAATGGTGTCGCGCACTAGCGTGGGTGACGGCTCGTTGCTCATCATGATCGCCAGGATCACGACTTCGACCAGCACCGCGGACAGGGTCAGGATCATGGTGCCGTAGGGATCGCCGACCTTTTCGGCGAGCAGTTCGGCGTGATGGGCAACGCGCATCGACGCGCAGACGATGAACGCCACCAGGACAACGCCGGCGATCAGGGCGACGGTATGGCCGTGACTGAGCAACTGGTGCTCGAACGGGTAGGCGAAACAGGTCGCGATCACCGCCAACAGGAGAAATTTTTCTTGCTTGAGAATCGTGCCCATCGCTGCCTTTTATCCTTGCGACCGATGCCGCACGTCCATGAAGTGATAACTGCTCAAGGCGTTGAGAGTGCTTGTTGTAATTAAAGGTTTCAAGACAAGAACGATCAAACCCATGAACGTCATCCCGCTGCAGCCCGGCTTGCAACAGCAATCAGGTTTTCTGCACCGGTTGGCAGCGTGCTCAACCCCCAGCGCACCGAACAGGAACATGCCTGCGGACCGCTGAATCCGGAGCAGCGAGACAAACCGCGCAATACGCGAGACCTGTCTTATTGGTCAGCTTTTTGCATTGAGTAGAACGCCCCGCCCAGACGGCCCGGCCCACAAGACCAAAGGAGCTCGACCTGCATGCTTTCCACCCTTCACTCACGTCATTCGCTGAAAAAAATGCTGTGCGCCATGGCCGCTGTCGTTGGCCTGAGTTCAAGTCTGATGGCCGTTGCGGCTGATCCGCTGAAAGTCGGCTTCGTCTATATTGGGCCGATTGGCGATCATGGATGGACCTACCAGCACGAGCAGGGCCGTCAAGCCATGGCCAAGGCACTGGGCGACAAAGTGACCACCAGTTTTGTCGAAAACGTACCGGAAGGCGCGGACGCCGAGCGCGTCATCCGCAACATGGCAAAGAGTGGTTACGACCTGGTGTTCACCACCTCGTTCGGCTACATGAACCCGACGCTGAAAGTGGCCAAGCAATTTCCCAAAGTGACTTTCGAACACGCGACCGGCTACAAGCAGGACAAGAACATGGGCACGTACCTGGCCCGTACCTACGAAGGGCGCTACGTCGGTGGCTTCCTCGCGGCGAAGATGACCAAAACCAAGAAGATCGGTTACGTCGCTTCGTTCCCGATTCCGGAAGTGTTGCGTGATATCAACGCCATTCAGCTGGCCCTGAACAAATACAACCCCGGCACCGAGATCAAGGTGGTGTGGGTCAACTCCTGGTTCGATCCGGGCAAGGAAGCGGACGCCGCCAACGCGTTGATCGATCAGGGTGTCGACGTAATTTTCCAACACACCGACAGCCCCGCGCCGATTCAGGCAGCTGAACGTCGCGGCGTCTATGCAGTGGGTTACGCCTCGGACATGGCGCATTTCGGTCCCAAGGCGGTGCTGACTTCCATCGTCAACAATTGGGGGCCGCATTACATTCAGGCGACTCAGTCTGTTATCGACGGCACCTGGAAGTCCCAGGATTACTGGGGCGGCTTGAAAGAGGGCACAGTCGAGTTGCCGATCAGCGATCTGGTGCCAGCGGACGTGAAAACTGAGGCACAGAAGATCATCGCAGACATCGAAAGCGGCGCGTTCCACCCGTTCACCGGCCCAATCAAGGACCAGACTGGCGCTGTGAAGATTCCGGCTGGCAGCGTAGCGACCAACGCGGAACTGGCCTCGATGAACTATTACGTCGAGGGTGTGAAGGCCGATTTGCCCAAGTAAGGCGAGACCTGTTTTTTTGAACGTGCAGGAGCGCGCTTGCCCGCGATGTGGTGTGTCAGGTTCGGACGTGTTGACTGACAGAATGCAATCGCGGGTAAGCGCTCCTACAGTAAAAGATGTGTAATCGGAGTCCGCATGAACCCGCTCCCCGTCATCGATATCTCCCCGCTCTACGCCAACGATGATCTGGCCTGGCACGACGTCGCCCGGCAGATCGATGGGGCGTGCCGCGAGTGGGGATTTTTCTACATCAAGGGTCATCCGATCGCTGCTTCGCGTATCGAACAGGTGATCACCGCAGCGCAACTGTTCTTCGCCCAACCCCAGGCCGACAAGCTCAAGATCGACATCACCCAAAGCCGGCATCATCGCGGCTACGGCGCCATCGCCACCGAGCAACTTGACCCGAATCTGCCGAGCGATCTGAAAGAGACCTTCGACATGGGCCTGGATCTGCCTGCCGATCACCCCGATGTCTTGGCCGGCAAGCCGCTGCGAGGGCCCAATCGCCATCCTGATCTGCCCGGCTGGCAAAGCCTGATGGAACAGCATTACCGGGACATGCAAAACCTGGCGTTGACATTGCTGCGCGCCATGACCCCGGCGCTGGGCATCGCGCGCAACTTCTTCGATCAACGTTTCGAGCAACCCGTGAGCGTGCTGCGGATGATTCACTACCCGCCCCGCCACGCTGCCACCAGCGCGCAACAGGAAGGTGCGGGCGCACATACCGATTACGGCTGCGTCACCCTGCTCTATCAGGACGTCGCCGGTGGTCTGCAGGTGCGCGATGTACGCGGCCACTGGGTCGATGCGCCGCCGATCGAGGGGACGTTCGTGGTCAATCTGGGCGACATGATGGCGCGCTGGAGCAACGATCGTTATGTCTCGACGCCACATCGGGTCATCAGCCCGCTGGGGGTGGACCGATATTCGATGCCGTTCTTCGCCGAGCCGCACCCGGATACCCCTATCGAATGCCTGCCCGGCTGCACTGACGACCAGCATCCACCTTTGTATCCGCCGACCACCTGCGCTGAATTTCTGCTGTCGCGTTTTGCCGATACCTACGCTTACAGAAGAGAGCAGGAAACCGAGGTCTGAACCTTTCGGTCAGGTTTTTAACCAGCCGGTGCGCATGACTCTGTAGAATGCCCGCCATTGCACCTGATGAGAAAAGCACATGTACGACTGGTTGAACGCCCTGCCCAAGGCCGAACTGCACCTGCATCTGGAGGGCTCGCTGGAGCCTGAGTTGCTGTTCGCCCTGGCCGAACGCAACAAGATCGCCCTGCCCTGGAACGACGTCGAAACCCTGCGCAAGGCCTACGCCTTCAACAATCTCCAGGAATTTCTCGACCTCTATTACCAGGGCGCGGACGTGCTGCGGACCGAGCAGGACTTCTACGACCTGACCTGGGCCTACCTGCAACGGTGCAAGGCGCAAAACGTCATTCATACCGAGCCATTCTTCGACCCACAGACCCACACCGATCGCGGCATTCCGTTCGAAGTCGTGCTCAATGGCATTTCCAAAGCCTTGCAAGACGGCAAGCAGCAGTTGGGCATCGGCAGCGGCCTGATCCTCAGCTTCCTGCGCCACCTGAGCGAAGAAGAAGCGCAAAAGACACTGGAGATGGCCCTGCCGTATCGCGACACCTTCGTCGCAGTGGGTCTGGACAGTTCGGAAATGGGTCACCCGCCGAGCAAGTTTCAGCGTGTGTTCGATCGTGCCCGCAGCGAAGGCTTCCTCACGGTGGCCCATGCTGGCGAAGAAGGCCCGCCCGAGTACATCTGGGAAGCGCTGGACCTGCTGAAGATTGAGCGCATCGATCACGGTGTGCGTGCCATCGAAGACGAGCGACTGATGCAGCGCATCATCGACGAGCAGATTCCGCTAACCGTTTGCCCGCTGTCCAATACCAAGCTCTGCGTGTTCGATCACATGGGCCAGCACAACATTCTCGACATGCTCGAGCGTGGCGTGAAAGTCACCGTGAACTCCGATGACCCGGCGTATTTCGGCGGTTATGTAACGGAGAACTTCCATGCGTTGCATGAGCATCTGGGCATGACACAGGATCAGGCGAAGCGTTTGGCCCAGAACAGCCTGGATTCGCGGTTGGTGAAGCCATAAATCCGGGATTCCGGTTTTTGAGATGATCCCCTGTGGTAGCGAGCTTGCTCGCCAAGGCTGAGTTGCAACCGACAACTGTGTTGCGGATGCACGAGCGTCTTCGCGAGCAAGCACGCTGCCACAGGTCGGGCTCATGCCCTGGATCATCAGATAATCCCGCCGCGCTGCACTCTCCGATCAGCCTCACGCAGCCGAAGCGATCTTGTTGATCTCGCGCTGCCCGTTGGAAGACACCTGCAACGTGCTGGCCTCTTCCGTGGCGCGCAGCCACCCCAACTGCATGAACAACTGCAGCAGCCCCGCCCCCAGTGCTCCGCCCAGATGCGGGTTGACGTCGCTGCAGTCGACACAGGCGCAGACGGTTTCACGCTGCCGGTGGGCCAGCGCCGGAACGAAGATGCCTCGCTCGGCGAACCGGGAGATACCGACGCTGGTGACCTCAAGACGCTGATCGCATTGTTCGATCCAGCCGGCGCCCAGCATCCGCTGATAAAGCTCGGTCGCCAGCTCACCGCCAAGGTGATCGGAACAGACGCTTGCACGGCGTAACGGCAGCGGCGGCAATGGCTGCGCCACACTGCGACTGACGACCTCCGCACTGATCATCGAGGCACTGGCCAGGGCCTGCACCGCTGTTCCCACCTCCGGTGCCGCCAGTCTGAAAAAACGCTTCTTGCCGCGGGTTTCAAGCCTGAGCAATCCGCCGGCAGCCAGCCGCGCCAGATGCGAGCCTGCCGACGAGGTGGACAACCCCACCAACAATGCCAGTTCATCCGCAGCCCGAGAGGCTCCATCCATCAGTGCCCACATCATCGCGCTGCGTTTAGGATCCGCCAGCAGTGCGGCAATCTGACTGATGCAAGGTGCGTGTTCCATGTTTTCACTCCCTGTTGAAACATTCGTCTGACGATGAGCAGGTCGCCACATACGGTATGCAGCCAACATTGTTGCCATGAGCGAATGATGGCCTTGATCTGGATCACTCCCTGGAAACTCTGCGCTACGCAAGTCGTTGGGCAATACAGATTCGCTTTCGCGGCACGACAGTTTCAATGTCTTGTCATTAAATCGGATCCTTAGTGGCGCATAGTATAAGCGCTGCACCACTCTCGAGAATTGGCCGCACAGTATCGGAGGCGCAAGTTTGTCAGGCTCGCCGGCAATACTTTGAGCAAAGGATCCCCCGAGTTCTTTGTTAGACAACATTTGATGATTGTCCAGAACACGCGAATAACAAGGCCTCACAAGGGTTGATCAAGGCAACCGCGCGAGAGCACCGAGGTAAATGCCTACAGCAAATACTCCAAAAACTCTCAAGAAAAACATCCTTGCAATAGCCCTGACGAGGGATGTATGGCCGGAAAAGAAATCCAGGTTTACGCACTGAAAAAACTGACTGTAAGAAATTTCTGTATTTTCAGGAGTAAATAACAACGCCGTAGTTTGATTCTTCCGCACCGCGAACAAGCCTGGACAGGCTTGAGCACAGCCGCTCATCACTCCGGGGCGGGAAAGTGCTGCGACGTAGGGCTACGCCGCAGTTCCCATCAGATGCGCACGTCCATGTGCGGGATCAACGCATCGCGCTTCATCTGCGCACGCCGGGTCATCGTCGCCAGCCCTGCTGTGAGTACGCCACAGAGTGTAATAACCATCGCCATGGGCACCGCCGTACCATCGTGAAGCACGCCGACCAGCGCCGCCGCACCCGCAGCCACGCTGAATTGCAGGCAACCCAGCAGCGCCGACGCACTGCCGGCGCGTTTGCCCTGCCCCGCCATCGCACAGGCCGATGCATTGGGGATGATGCAACCCAGGCTTGCGATGTAAACGAACAGCGGAATCAATAGAGGCCACAACTTTTCAGTGTGCAGCGAGGCAATCGTGAGCAGCACGACGGCTGCGCCCAGATACAGCCAGACCGTGCGCGACAGCAGCCAGGCCGGCCCAAAGCGTCCAACCAGCCGGGCGTTGATCTGCGCCACCAGGATGAAGCCAGCAGCGTTGATGCCGAACAGCCAGCCATAGTGCTCGGCAGGCACGCCGTACAGCTTGATAAATACGAAAGGCGAGCCTGCGATGTAGGAAAACATCCCGGCAATGGCGATCCCGCCGGTCAACGCGTGGCCGAGGAAAAGCCGGTCGCCGAGCAATTTCCAGTAAGAGCCCAATGCGCCGGACAGCGGCAGCCGCGGATGGCTGGCGGGCATGCTTTCGGGCAAGCCGAGTGCGACCGCCAGGGCGGTGAGTGCGCTGAACACGGTCAGCGTCAGGAATATCGCCTGCCAGCCGTACACATTCACCAGCAGACCGCCGAGCATCGGCGCCAGGATCGGCGCCAGCCCCATGACCAGCATCAGTTGCGAAAACACTTTCGCCGAATCCATGGGAGAGCACTTGTCGCTGACGATCGCCCGCGACAGAACCATGCCTGCACAACCACCCAACGCCTGAACGAAGCGCGCGACGATCAGCCATTCAAGGCTCGGCGCAAATGCACAGGCCAGGGATGCGAGGGTGAAAAGTCCTACACCGAACAACAGCGGCACGCGGCGGCCAAAACGGTCGGCAATCGGGCCATAGGCCAACTGGCCGATGCTCAGTCCCAGAAAATACGAGGCCAGGGTCATCTGGACATGTTTTTCGTCGGTGCCGAATGCCAGTGCTATTGCCGGAAAGCCCGGTAGATAAAAGTCGATGGCCATTGGGCCAAATGCGCTGAGCGCGCCGAGAATCAGGATCGTTCTGAGGTTCATTAATCTTCCTAAGCGGTTTAGCGCAGCGCGGCTATATTCGCGCACCCCGGCAGTTTAACAACGTTGAATCTTCTCAGGCCGTCGAGAGGAAAATTACTAAAAGTTTTTTCAGAAAATCTGCCGTCAAGCGGATATCTGGAACTAAATGCGCGCGACCGGGCATCGGTTAATGGATTTCTCACAGCGCTTTTACAAATAACTCACGGATCCGCTTCTAGACTTTTTACATAAGTCGAGGGAAACGTAAATGAATACGCGCTGGGCTGTGCTGTGGTGCTGTTTAGTCGTCGCCGGTTGTCAGTCTACCCACGACCAGCTAATGGCCGAGGGTTACCCACCGGCATTCGCGGATGGATTTCAGGACGGTTGCGGCAGTGGGCGACAGTCCATCGACCCTATGAAAGGGCAATACAAGAAGGATGTGCAGCGTTATCTGCGCGACACCCTTTACGCACAGGGCTGGAGCGACGGGTTCCGGCAGTGCCAGGGGCAGTTGGCAAACAGCAACGTCCAGGATCAGGGCAGAGACAGCATCTGGAACGATCGTGACCGAGCGTGGGAGCAACAGAAGACCCAGGACGCGGCAAAGGCCTATCGCTCCCACTGACACCTGAGTCGCTGTCAGACATTCGCGGAAACTTATGGAATGCCAGCATGGCCCAACTTTTATACGCCATGAACAGGAGCACGCCATGAGTCGGGCCTTCGTCAATGAAGAACATGCCGCCGCCCAGGCCAGTCAACCGGTGGAACGGCAGATCAGCGCACAACCCAATTACGTCACCGCCAGTGGACTCGCCCAATTGCAGGCGCATGTCGCGGCGCTGCAATCGCAGCATAGCGAGCAGTCGGCCCTGGGCGAAGGCGCCGATAAACAGCGCCTGGCCGATATCGAGCGCGACCTGCGTTATTTCAATCACCGCCTGCACAGCGCTCAAGTGGTGACGCCGGCTATTTCTACCGACAAGGTGCAGATCGGCAGTTGGGTGACCTTTGCCGATGAAGAAGATCGCCAGCAGCGTGTGCAGTTGGTGGGTGAAGATCAGGCCGATGCTCCCAGTCAGCTGATCAACTGGGCATCGCCGTTGGGCAAGGCATTGTTGGGTAGTCAGGTGGGCGATGAGGTGACCTGGCAGCGGCCGGCGGGGGATCAGGTGATTGAGGTGTTGCGCATCGAAGCGGATGTGTGAGCGCGTGATGTAGCCGCTCAAAAAAACGGAGCCCGAAGGCTCCGTTTTCGTGACAACGACCCGAATCAGGCCAGTTTCTTGTGACGCACGCGGTGCGGCTGGGCAGCGGCGTCGCCGAGGCGTTTCTTGCGGTCGGCTTCGTACTCGGTGTAGTTGCCTTCGAAGAACACAGCCTGTGAATCGTCTTCGTACGCC
Source organism: Pseudomonas bohemica (assembly GCF_002934685.1). Taxonomy (GTDB): domain Bacteria; phylum Pseudomonadota; class Gammaproteobacteria; order Pseudomonadales; family Pseudomonadaceae; genus Aquipseudomonas; species Aquipseudomonas bohemica. Next base: position 206,568 of record NZ_NKHL01000121.1, on the reverse strand, counting down.
AGGATGTGAGTCGCCACGCGGTCCAGGAACCACCGATCGTGAGAGATCACAATGGCGGCGCCCGGGAAGTCCAGCAGGGCTTCTTCCAGGGAACGCAGGGTTTCAACGTCGAGGTCGTTGGACGGTTCGTCGAGCAGCAGGACATTGCCGCCCTCCTTCAGGGTCAGCGCCAGGTGCAGACGACCGCGCTCACCACCGGACAGATCCTTGACGAACTTCTGCTGATCGCCGCCCTTGAAGTTGAAACGGCCGACGTAGGTACGCGACGGAATCTCGTAGTTGCCGATCTTGATCTGGTCGGAACCGTCGGAGATCTGCGCGAACACGGTCTTGCTGCCGTCCAGGTCGTCACGGCTCTGATCGACGCACGCCAGTTGCACGGTTTCACCGATCTCGATGGAGCCCGAGTCCGGTTGTTCCTTGCCCATCAGCATGCGGAACAAGGTCGACTTACCGGCACCGTTACCGCCAATCACGCCGACGATGGCGCCCTTGGGCATGGCGAACGACAGGTTGTCGATCAGCACGCGATCGCCGTAACCCTTGGTGACGTTCTTGAACTCGATGACCTTGTCACCCAGGCGCGGGCCGGCCGGGATGTAGATCTCGTTGGTTTCGCTGCGCTTCTGGAATTCCTGCGACTGCATTTCTTCAAAGCGTTGCAGGCGAGCCTTGGATTTGGACTGGCGAGCCTTTGCGCCTTTGCGCACCCACTCCAGTTCTTCCTTCATGGCCTTTTCGTGAGCCGACTGTTGCTTGGATTCCTGGGCCAGACGATCGGACTTGGCTTCGAGCCAGCCAGAGTAGTTGCCCTCGTAAGGAATACCAGCGCCGCGGTCGAGTTCCAGAATCCATCCGGCGACGTTGTCCAGGAAATAACGGTCGTGCGTGATCGCAACCACGGTGCCTGGGAAGTCGTGCAGGAAGTGCTCGAGCCAGGCTACCGAGTCGGCGTCCAGGTGGTTGGTCGGTTCGTCGAGCAGCAGCATGTCCGGCGCGGACAGCAGCAAACGGCACAGCGCCACGCGACGCTTTTCACCACCAGACAGGTGTTCGACCCTGGCGTCCCAGGCTGGCAGGCGCAGCGCATCAGCGGCGACTTCCAGTTGGCGCTCGAGGTTGTGGCCGTCGCTGGCCTGCAGGATGGCTTCGAGCTTGGCCTGTTCGGCGGCGAGCTTGTCGAAATCGGCGTCGGGCTCAGCGTAGGCGGCGTAGACCTCGTCCAGACGCGCCTGGGCATCCTTGATCACGCTGACCGCTTCCTCCACCACTTCACGCACGGTCTTGGTCGGGTCCAGCTGTGGCTCCTGAGGCAGGTAGCCGATGTTCAGTTCCGGCATCGGCCGCGCTTCGCCGTCGAACTCGGTGTCGACGCCGGCCATGATTTTCAGCAGTGTGGACTTACCCGAACCATTGAGGCCGAGAACACCGATCTTGGCGCCCGGGAAAAAGGAAAGGGAGATGTTTTTCAGGATTTCCCGCTTCGGCGGAACAACTTTGCTCAGCCGATGCATAGTGAAGACGTATTGGGCCATGAATTGAAAACCTGTTTTGGGACTATGAATAAGGGCGCGAGCTGGGCTGGTACGAAAGGTGGCTGCGCTCAGCCAGGCTGCGTTAAAAACAGGCTCGGGAGGCTCATTCAGGAGCCTACAGTCGAACGCGACCCCGGCCGCCCATCGCCTGCTTTTGCCTTGCCTGACTTCACTCGCCGACTTTTCGTGCAAAGCCGGTGCTGCATCGCAAACATTGCTTTTTTATTTATCGTCGCAACTTGCCGCCTGGCGCATCCGGGCCTTGAATGGATTAAGGCGAGAACCAGAATAGCCGCGACAAAGCTTCCGAGTATCGGTCATGAAGCTGGAGCAATGTTTGCAAGCGTTGCGGCAATCCTGCAGAAATCGGGCACATCGCGCGTGGCGCAAAGCTACCCGAATGCGGTCGACAGGGCAAACCGTCCAGGCCTTTTAGGCTGGCACTTAGCCACAAGTCAAGGCATGCTAGCCGCCATTCGGGCGTCAAGCATATAGTGCATTTCGCACACGCTGATTCAGTCCAGTAGTCAGGATCACAGTTTGTCCACACCAACTCCCATGTCTCCCTTGCGCGCTCCGAAAAGCGGGAACGTCGTGCCTTTGCGAGGCTCACTGAAAGGCGCGCTGGCGGTCCTGGTGCTGCTGATGCTCGTGCTTTTGTTGTGGCAGCTGTTCGACCAGTTTCAGCAGACGCAGGAACGGCAGCGCCAGCGCAGCATCGATTACAGCATTCAGCTTGCCGACCGGATAAGCCTGAACATGGCGCTCAATGCGCAAGTGGCGCTGAATATCCTGGACGACGCCAAGGGTAAGCTGCTGACCGCCGATCTGTATGCCGCACCCCTCGAACGCCTGCGCCAGGCAATGCCAGGGCTGCGCAGCGTCGCCTGGCTCGACGATGACGGCAATATCGTCGCCGACAGCGGCCAGGCCAGCACAGACGCCAGCTTTTTGACTCAGCAGCGTGAACGCATCGCAGGTCGCACGTACTATTACGCCGCTGCGGCGGACGGCTCGCTTTTCTATCTCTTCGTCCGCCAACCCGGCAACGACGGTGAGCGCTATTGGGCCATTCGTCTGGAAGCGCAGACGTTGAAATCGCTGACGCGACAAAGCAATCAGGACTTCAAGGCGGCATGGCAGCTGGAAAACCGTGTCACGCAGCGCCCGATCTATCAGGGGAATGCGGACAAAAACCGTGCCGACGACGGCAACGTACAGACCATTCTGCTCGAACCATTGACCAACAGTGATTGGCAACTGCGTGGTCTGTTCGATGCCAGCAAAGTGCGCCAGGCGCTGATCGCGCCGTTGGTCGGGAAATGCCTGACCGCCCTGCTCTGCTCTATCGTGCCGCTGCTCGCGTTGCGTAGCCTGCGTCGTCGGCAGCTGCAGTTGCATGAGAGCCGTCGTCGTTACAAGGACATCTTCGAAGGCACGGGGGTGGCATTGTGCGTACTGGATCTGTCCGATTTACCCGAGTACCTGCAGAAGCTCCAGCTAAACAACAGTGAGGCACTGCACCAGTGTCTGGTCAACCATCCGGACCAGCTCAATGGCTTGCTGCATCAGCTACGCATTACCGAGGTCAATCAGGTCGCGGCCCATCTGCTTCGCGTCGAGTCCGCCGCCCAGGTATGGCAGCAGTTGATCGAAGGTTGCCCACTTTCCCGCCAGGGCATCGGCGTACAACTGATCAGTGCCGTGCTCGATTGCCAGCCGCAGCTGGAGCTCGAAATACTGCTGCCAAATGCCGATGGCCATGATCAGCACCTTTGGTTGGTGGTACGGCTGCCCGAGCAGCCGCAAGACTTCAACGCCGTGATCCTCAGCATCAACGACATCACCAACCGCAAGCAGGCTGAACTTGCGTTGCAGGAACGAGAAAGTTTCTGGTCGGACGTGGTGCGTACCGTGCCCGATCATCTGTACGTGCAGGACGTCATCAACCGACGCATGATCTACAGCAACCATCATCTGGGCCGGACCCTGGGTTACAGCAAGCAAGAGCTGCTGCAGATGGGCGATCATTTCTGGGAAATCCTGCTGCACCCGGATGACACCGAGCCTTACGAACAATTGCGCCGCACTCGCACCGAAGAGGGCCGCAGCGACCTCACGCAATGCCAGTTGCGCTTTCGGAACAGACAGGCTCGCTGGCGACGCTTCGACATACGCGAGCAGGCACTGGCGTCCGACAAGAACGGGCGGGTGACGCGCATTATTGGCGTGGCCAAGGACATTACCGAGCAGGTCGAGGCCAGCCAGTCCCTGCGCGACAGCGAGCATCGCTATCGCATGCTGGCCGAAAGCATCAGCGACGTGATCTTTTCCGCCGACCAGAAATTTTGTCCCAATTACGTCAGCCCCTCGGTCACCAGCGTGCTGGGTTACACCGCTGAGTCGATTCTGCAAAACGGCTGGAATTCGATCATCGCCAACCCGCAGCAACTGGCGAACCTGCAACGTCTGCTGCATCGCGTCGGCAAGGCGCTGAACAAGCCGGAAACCCTGGCAGCGCTGCGCAGCGAGGTCACGACGAAGCTGTACCTGTTCGACTGCCTGCGCGCCGACGGCCGCAAGATTCCCGTCGAGCTGCGTCTGGTGTTGGTGTGTGACGATTCCGGCGCATTCGAAGGCATTCTCGGTGTCGGTCGTGACGTCAGTCAGCAGCGTCGTGCAGAAAAAGACCTGCGCATGGCGGCGACAGTATTCGAACATTCGACCTCGGCCATCCTGATTACCGACCCCGCCGGGTACATCGTGCAGGCCAACAATGCGTTCACCCGGGTCAGCGGTTATGCCGTGTCGCAAGTGGTGGATCAGTTGCCGATGATGCTCACCGTCGAGGATCAGCAGGAAGCCCAGATGGGCTACATCCTCAAGCAATTGCACCAGCGCGGCAGCTGGGAAGGTGAGCTGTGGTTCAAACGCCGCGATGGCGAACATTACCCGGCGTGGGTCGGCATCACGGCGGTGTTCGATGATGAAGGCGATCTGGCCAGCTACGTGTGCTTCTTCAGTGACATCAGCGAGCGCAAGGCCAGTGAACAGCGCATTCACCGGCTGGCGTATTACGACGCGCTGACCCATCTGCCCAATCGCACGCTGTTCCAGGACCGTCTGCACAGCGCTTTGCAGCATGCCGAGCGCCAGCAGGCCTGGGTGGTGCTGATGTTCCTCGACCTGGACCGCTTCAAACCGATCAACGACTCCCTGGGCCATGCCGCAGGCGACCGCATGCTCCAGGACATGGCCGCGCGGCTGCTGGAATGCGTTGCCGAAGGCGACACCGTGGCACGCATGGGCGGCGACGAATTCACCCTGCTGCTGCAGCCGCGCGCTACGCAGCAGGCAGCGCTGACCCGCGCCATTCATGTCGCCGAGCAGATTCTCGCCAGTCTGGTGAAGCCCTTCGTGCTCGAAGGCCGGGAGTTTTTCGTCACGGCCAGTATCGGTATCGCGCTGAGCCCTCAAGACGGTAACGAGCTGAGCCAGTTGATGAAGAACGCCGACACGGCGATGTATCACGCCAAGGAGCGCGGCAAGAACAACTTCCAGTTCTATCAGGCGGACATGAACGCCAGCGCCCTTGAGCGCCTGGAACTGGAGAGCGACCTGCGCCACGCGCTGGAGCAGGAAGAATTCACGCTGTATTACCAGCCGCAATTCAGCGGCGACGGCAAGCGCCTGACTGGCGCCGAAGCCCTGTTGCGCTGGCGTCATCCGCGTCGCGGGTTGGTGCCGCCAGGGGATTTCATCCCGGTACTCGAAGAGTTGGGGCTGGTGGTCGAAGTCGGCGAATGGGTAATCAAGCAAGCCTGTCGCCAGCTGCGCGAATGGCACAAGGCAAGGGTTCGGGTGCCGAAGGTTTCGGTCAACATCTCGGCGCGGCAGTTCTCCGATGGTCAGTTGGGCATGCGCATCGCCAACATCCTGCAGGAAACCGGGCTGCCGCCTGCGTGTCTGGAGCTGGAGCTGACCGAAAGTATCCTGATGCGTGAAGTCAGCGAAGCGATGCAGATCCTCGATGGCCTCAAGCGTCTGGGCCTGAGCATCGCGGTAGACGACTTCGGCACCGGTTACTCGTCACTGAACTATCTCAAGCAGTTCCCCATCGACGTACTGAAGATCGACCGCACCTTCGTCGATGGCCTGCCTTCGGGCGAGCAGGACGCGCAGATTGCCCGCGCCATCATCGCCATGGCCCACAGTCTGAACCTGGCGGTGATCGCGGAGGGCGTAGAAACCTACGACCAACTGGAGTTCCTGCGCGAACATGGCTGCGACGAAGTCCAGGGCTACCTTTTCGGCCGCCCGATGACGCCTTCGCGGTTCGAAGCGCAGTTCAGTAATGACGCGCTGTTCATGCTTGATTAACGCCTCACTTCAGACACAAAACCTGCAGGAGCGCGCCTGCCCGCGATTGCGTCGTGTCAGGCGATGCATGCGTTACAAGGTCTACCGCAATCGGGCAAGCCAGCTCCAACGGGGCCATGCGTCGGTCTCGAACTGAATGAAAACCGCTTGTCCAGCACATGACTGCCTTTCATATGCCAGATAAAAGCCGATGTTGTAGAATGCCCCCCTTTTCTACTGCCCGATCCCCGAGGACCGCCATGTTCAGCCGTAATTTGACTATCGCCAAGTACGACTCCGACCTGTATGCCGCTATGGAGCAAGAGGCCAAGCGTCAGGAAGAGCACATCGAGCTGATCGCCTCGGAAAACTACACCAGCCCCGCAGTCATGGAAGCCCAGGGCTCGGTGCTGACCAACAAGTACGCTGAAGGCTACCCGGGCAAGCGTTACTACGGCGGCTGCGAATACGTCGATATCGTCGAGCAACTGGCCATCGACCGCGCCAAACAGCTGTTCGGTGCCGACTACGCCAACGTCCAGCCACACGCCGGCTCCCAGGCCAACAGCGCTGTTTACCTGGCCCTGCTGAACGCCGGCGACACCATTCTGGGCATGAGCCTGGCCCACGGCGGCCACCTGACCCACGGTGCCAGCGTTTCCTCCTCCGGCAAGCTGTACAACGCTGTTCAATACGGCATCGACGGCAATGGCCTGATCGACTACGACGAAGTCGAGCGTCTGGCCGTCGAGCACAAGCCAAAAATGATCGTGGCCGGTTTCTCGGCTTACTCGCAAATCCTCGACTTCCCACGCTTCCGCGCCATCGCTGACAAAGTCGGCGCTTACCTGTTCGTCGACATGGCTCACGTGGCCGGTCTGGTCGCCGCTGGCGTCTACCCGAATCCGGTGCCATTCGCCGACGTCGTGACCACCACCACCCACAAGACGCTGCGCGGTCCACGTGGCGGCCTGATCCTGGCTCGCGCCAACGCCGACATCGAGAAGAAGCTGAACTCCGCTGTGTTCCCAGGTGGCCAGGGCGGCCCGCTGGAGCACGTTATCGCGGCCAAGGCGATCTGCTTCAAGGAAGCGCTGCAACCTGAGTTCAAGACCTACCAGCAACAAGTGGTGAAGAACGCCAAGGCCATGGCCGGTGTGTTTATCGAGCGCGGTTTCGACGTGGTGTCCGGCGGAACCGAAAACCACCTGTTCCTGCTGTCCCTGATCAAACAGGACATCTCCGGTAAAGACGCCGACGCCGCTCTGGGTCGCGCCTTCATCACCGTGAACAAGAACTCCGTGCCGAACGACCCGCGCTCCCCGTTCGTCACCTCCGGCCTGCGCTTCGGTACTCCGGCTGTGACCACTCGCGGCTTCAAGGAAGCAGAATGCAAGGAACTGGCTGGCTGGATCTGCGACATCCTGGCTGACCTGAATAATGAAGCGGTGATCGACGCCGTTCGCGAGAAAGTCAAAGCCATCTGCGCCAAGCTGCCGGTTTACGGCGCTTGATAGCGGTTCAGTGATGTGAAAAAGCCCGGCTCTTGAGCCGGGTTTCTTTTTATCTGGTGAACGATGACCAGGCCTGTGGGAGCGAGCTTGCTCGCGAAGGCGTCAGGTCAGTCGCATCAGCATCGCCTGATCCTCCGCTTTCGCAAGCAAGCTCGCTCCCACAGAGGTTTCGTTCCCACAGTTGCGCGCGGTGGGTCTGAAATTCAATCCGCCTCCACTTCGGCAAACCCTTCGCGAATCTTCTCCTGCGGCAAGTCATCGGCAATGAACACGATCACGCTTTCACGCTTTTCATCCGCGTCCCACTCCACGTCGAAATCAAAGCCATACAACTTCAATACGCCCTGGAATACCAGCTTGCGGTCTTCGCCAGCGATGTTGAGCACGCCCTTGTAGCGCAGCAACTGCTTGCCGTGGTCTTCGAGCAGGTCGTTCATGAAGGTGCTGAGCCTATCGATATCCAGCGCCTTATCGGTGCGCAGAACCAGGCTGCTGATGCGGTCGATGGAGCGCCCGGCAGGCGCCGCAGGGCGCAGGGTCATGCCGCCGACATCCGCATTGAGATTGAAGCCTCGCACGTCCAGCAATTGGGCCAGATCGATCTTGCCGTGCTCCACCACACGAATCGGCGCGCGACGGTTGATGCGGGTCAGGCGCTCGCTCAAGGCCCGGAACGTGACTTCGTCCACCAAATCGGTCTTGCTCACCAGCAAGCGGTCGGCAAACCCGATCTGGGCCTGGGCGATGGTCTGTTCCAGGTGCGCATCGGCGTGCGCGGCGTCGACCAGGGTAATGATGCCGTCGAGGATGTAGCGTTCGCGCAGTTCCTCGTCGATGAAAAAGGTTTGAGCCACCGGCGCAGGATCGGCAAGGCCGGTGCACTCGATCACCAGACGATCAAAGGCGATCTCGCCGCTGTCCAATCGCTCCAGCAGCAGGACCAGTGCCTTGGTCAGGTCGGTGTGGATAGTGCAGCACACGCAGCCGTTGGACAGTGTCATCACCTGCACCGGCTCATCGCCAAGTAACTGCGTGTCGACCCCGGCGTCACTGAATTCGTTTTCGATCACAGCGATTTTCAAGCCGTGCTCTGCCTTGAGCAGATGACGCAGCAACGTGGTCTTGCCCGCGCCGAGAAAACCACTCAGGACGGTGACGGGAATGGGTTGCGATACGGTCATGCCTACTCCTGCTTTAATATTTTTGCTGACGATGTACCGCTCAAGGAGTGCGCTTGCCCGCGATTGCGATAGATCTGCAACAAACGAGTCACAGACAGATCGCAATCGCGGGCAAGCGCACTCCTACAACGGCCCTCGCAAATAAAAACGCGCCACGACAAGCGTGGCGCGTCAGGTCAAACGAAGGCGACAGCCTAAGCCATCAACAGCACTTGGGCCCACTCTTGCCGCCGTAACGCGCATCCTGGCGTTCTCGAAAGAACGCCTCATACGACATCACTGGCTTGTCCGGGTGGGTGTTCTGCATATGCTCGACATAGTTGTCGTAGTCCGGCATGCCCACCATCAGACGCGCAGCCTGACCCAAATACTTACCCAGACGACTCAGGTCATTGAACATATGCAGCTCCTCGCCTCACAGCGCACTCAATGGGTTTTCGGGAAGGCCTGGAATGGCGCTTCCTTGTCGGTACGCTCTTTCTTGACCCACGCCGCGCGACCGACCTTGATCGCGTAGAACAGGATGCTCAGCACCACGAACAGGAACAGCGCGGTCAGCGCCGCATTGGTGTACGCGTTGAAGATCACGTGCTGCATTTGATCCATCGTCTTGGCCGGGGCCAGCACCTGACCGGCATCTGCCGCAGCGCTGTATTTCTTGGCCAGGGCCAGGAAGCCAACCGCAGGGCTTGGGTCGAACAACTTGATGAAGCCAGCAGTCACGGTGCAGATCAACAGCCATGACGCCGGGAGAATCGTGACCCAGGCGTATTGTTGGCGTTTCATTTTGATCAGCACCACTGTCGCCAGCATCAGCGCGATACCCGCCAGCATCTGGTTGGAGATCCCGAACAGCGGCCACAGGGTGTTGATGCCGCCCAGCGGATCGATCACGCCTTGATACAGCAGATAACCCCACAACGCCACGCAACCGCCAGTGCCGATGGCGTTGGCCGTCCAGGACTCGGTGCGTCTGAGCGAAGGCACGAAACTGCCGAGCAGGTCCTGCAGCATGAAGCGTCCGGCACGGGTACCGGCATCAACCGCTGTCAGGATGAACAGCGCTTCGAACAGGATCGCGAAGTGGTACCAGAACGTCATCGTGTTTTGGCCGGGGAAGGCCTGATGCAGGATCTGCGCGATACCCACCGCCAACGTCGGCGCACCACCGGCGCGAGCCAGTACGGTGTTTTCGCCGATATCCTTGGCCACGGCGGTCAGTTGATCCGGAGTGATCACGAAGCCCCAACTGCTGACCATCTGCGCGACTGAGTTGACATCAGCGCCGACGATCGCCGCCGGGCTGTTCATGGCGAAATACACGCCTGGATCAATGACCGAAGCGGCAACCATCGCCATGATCGCCACGAAGGACTCCATCAGCATGCCGCCGTAACCGATGTAACGGGCGTTGACTTCGTTGTCCAACAGCTTGGGCGTGGTGCCTGAAGAGATCAGCGCATGGAAGCCGGACACCGCGCCACAGGCGATGGTGATGAACAGGAACGGGAACAATGTGCCTTTCCAGACCGGGCCGGTGCCGTCGGTGAACTGGGTCAGGGCCGGCATTTTCAGCTCAGGCGCCAGAATCAGAATGCCGATCGCCAAGGCGACGATGGTGCCGATTTTCAGAAAGGTCGACAGGTAGTCACGCGGTGCGAGCACCAGCCACACCGGCAGCATGGCCGCGACGAAGCCGTAGCCCACCAGCATCCAGCTGATCTGCACGCCGGTGAAGGTGAACAATGGCGCCCATTCAGCGCTGGCTGCCACTTGGCCACCGAGCCAGATCGACAGCAGCAACAGCACCACGCCCACCACCGAGATCTCGCCGATGCGGCCCGGACGAATGAAGCGCATGTAGATGCCCATGAACATCGCGATCGGGATCGTCGCCATGACCGTGAACATGCCCCATGGGCTTTCAGCCAGGGCCTTGACCACGATCAGCGCCAGCACCGCGAGGATGATAATCATGATCAGGAAGCAGCCGAACAAGGCAATGGTGCCAGGGATGCGGCCCATTTCCTCACGGACCATGTCGCCCAACGACCGGCCGTTACGGCGGGTGGAGAGGAACAGGATCATGAAGTCCTGCACCGCGCCTGCCAGCACGACCCCGGCGATCAGCCAAAGAGTGCCGGGCAGGTAGCCCATTTGCGCGGCCAGTACCGGACCGACCAGAGGGCCTGCGCCTGCGATGGCCGCGAAATGGTGGCCGAAAAGAATGTGTTTGTTGGTCGGCACGTAGTCCAGACCATCGTTGTTCAACACCGCAGGCGTTGCCCGGGTCGGGTCCAGTTGCATGACGCGACTGGCGATGAACAGACTGTAGTAGCGATAAGCGACCAGATAGATGGCGACCGCGGCAACCACAATCCAGAGTGCGTTGATTGCTTCTCCCCGACGCAATGCAACCACTCCCAGGGCCCAGGCCCCAAGAATCGCAACTATCAGCCAGGGCACATGGCGCAGCAGACTATTATTGTTTTTCATTTTTTATTTCCAGCAGAGTGGACGTGTATTGAGCAGCTGACAGAGTTTAGCGCTGCTGGAGCGAAAGGCCACCCCCCACAATGGTCTAGCCCGGGATTTGGCCTATAGTCACAGCAGCTGTAGCTCACTCGGGGTCCTGGTTGACCAGGCCCTGGCTGCCGGAGCCAAGGAGAAGTCGCGTCATGACAGATTCCCACGAAGACCGTCGTCGTTTTAAACGTATCTCGTTCGATGCCAGGACCGAACTGACCCAGGGCGCCAAGAGCTGGCCGGTGCAGTTGATCGATGTGTCGTTGAAAGGGTTGCTGATCGAGCGGCCCGACCCGTGGCAGGGCGACCCTGATGAGTCTTTCATCGTCGACATTCATTTGAATGTCGATATCGATGTGCGCATGGAGGTGAGGCTGACCCATGACGCTCACAATCATCTGGGTTTCGTCTGTGAACACATTGGCCTGGATTCAGTGACCCACCTGCGGCGGCTGGTCGAGCTGAACCTGGCCGACCATGATGAGCTGGAGCGGGAATTGGCGGCGTTGATTGAGGTTTGAGATCAAATGCGCCCCTCATACGGCCCGGACCTGTGGGAGCGAGTCTGCTCACGAAGACTATCGTTCCACACTTGGAGATGTGTCGGATGTACTGACCTCTTCGCGAGCAAGCTCGCTCCCACAGGTTCCGGGCCAGCCAAGAAATGAGCGTCAATTCCCTCGCCTATTCCTCAAACAACGCATCCAGCGCCTGATCCAGTCGAGTCACGGCGATCACCGTCAACCCCGCGGGCGACTCTTTCGGCGCGTTGCCCTTGGGCACGATGGCGCGCTTGAAGCCGTGTTTGGCCGCTTCCTTCAAGCGCTCCTGGCCGCTCGGCACAGGGCGCACTTCGCCGGACAACCCCACTTCCCCGAACACCAGCAAATCTCCCGGCAACGCCCGATTGCGCAGGCTCGACATGACAGCCGCCATCAATGCCAGGTCCGATGCGGTTTCCAGCACCTTGACCCCGCCGACCACGTTGAGGAACACATCCTGATCATGGGTCGGAATTCCGCCATGACGGTGCAGGACCGCCAGCAGCATCGCCAGCCGATTTTGATCCAGGCCCAAGGTCACGCGGCGCGGGTTGGACAGATGGCTGTCGTCCACCAGCGCTTGCACTTCGACCAGCATTGGCCGGGTGCCTTCCCACGTGGCCATGACCACGCTGCCTGCGACAGCTTCCTGCGCGCGTGTCAGAAAGATCGCCGAAGGGTTGGAGACTTCTTTCAGACCTTTGTCGGTCATGCCGAACACGCCCAGTTCATTGACCGCGCCGAAACGGTTCTTCACCGCGCGTAGCAAACGTAGGCGGCCATCCGACTCGCCCTCGAAATACAACACGGTATCGACCATGTGTTCGAGGACGCGTGGGCCGGCCAGCGCGCCCTCCTTGGTCACGTGGCCGACCAGAAAAATCGCCGTGCCGCTCTGTTTGGCGTAGCGCACCAGCAGCGCCGCACTCTCGCGCACCTGAGACACGCCGCCAGGAGCCGATTGCAGTTGCTCGGTGAAAATCGTTTGAATCGAGTCGATCACCATGACTTTCGGCTGTTCGGCCCGAGCCGTGGCGATGATGCTTTCGATGCACGTTTCGGTCATCACTCGCAGTTTGTCCTGGGGCAGCCCCAGACGGCGCGCGCGCATGGCGACCTGTTGCTGCGATTCCTCGCCGGTCACGTACAGGGCCGGCATGCGCTCGGCGATGGCGCACAGGGTCTGCAAGAGAATGGTCGATTTGCCGATACCCGGATCGCCGCCGATCAACACCACGGAGCCGTCCACCAGACCACCACCGAGCACGCGGTCCAACTCGGCGGAATTGGTGGAGAAGCGCGGGATTTCTTCGACGCTGACTTCGGCCAGGGTCTTGATCTGCGCCTGCTGCCCGGTCCAGCCCGCACGGCCACTGGGCGCCGCTGCACCGCCGCTTTCGATGACCGTCTCGACCAGAGTGTTCCATGCGCCGCATTCGCCGCATTGCCCGGCCCATTTGGGAAAGGTCGCGCCGCACTCGGTGCAGCCATACATGCGTTTGGCCTTGGCCATGGAACCCCCGCCGCAAAAAAGGGGCAATCATACCCCATGCCTGAAACGCTGGCGCGGGATGGCCGGCGCAGACACGTTTGTGAATGATTTCATAAAACTAACCGGGCTAAAGCCGGTCGATTGCATGGATTGCGCGGGATGCGTGTAGCTGGCATACACTGCATTCACCACCCTCATCTGTAACAAAGGAATACACCATGAGCGTACTAAGCGAGTTCAAAGCCTTTGCCGTCAAAGGAAACGTGGTCGACATGGCCGTCGGTATCATCATTGGCGCGGCATTCGGCAAGATCGTTTCGTCGTTCGTCGGCGATGTAATCATGCCGCCCCTGGGCCTGCTGATTGGCGGCGTGGATTTCAGTGACCTGGCGGTCACCTTGCGCGGGCCAGTGGGAGATGCTCCGGCAGTGGTGCTGGCCTACGGCAAGTTCATCCAGACCGTTGTCGACTTCATCATTGTGGCATTCGCGATCTTCATGGGCGTCAAGGCGATCAACCGTCTGAAGCGCGAAGAAGCCAAGGCGCCTTCCGCTCCACCCGCACCCAGCCCGCAGGAAACCCTGCTGACCGAGATTCGTGATCTGTTGAAAGAGCAGAACAGCAAACCGGCCGCGCCGTTGCCTGTGAATCCTGATCGGTTGGTTTGATACCGCACGATCTTTCATCTGATGCTGAACCCTGTGGGAGTGAGCGTGCTCACGAAGGGACCGGTACATTCAATAGATCTCCAACGGATGAAACAAAGCCTTCGTGAGCACGCTCACTCCCACAGGTTTTGTAATCACCCTGCAAATGCGCAGTGCCCTCTGGTAATCCCTACCAATAATTCTCCACCGCCACCTGTCCCGGCTTGCGGGCCAGGGCCAGGCGCATGTCGCGGGTTTTCAGCAGTGCGCGGGTGTCGTCGATCATCTCGGGATTACCACAGAGCATCACTCGCGAATGCTCGGGCGACAGCTCGACCCCCGCGGCCTTCTCCAGCTCGCCGTTCTCGATCAGCGTGGTGATCCGGCCATGCAATGCCCCCGGGTGCTCTTCACGGGTCACGGTGGCGATGAACTGGAATTTGTGGGCGTACTCGGCCAGATAGTCGCGTTGCGTCAGTTCAGCGATCAGTTCCTGATAGGCCAGCTCCTTCGCCTCACGCACGCTGTACACCAGGATGATGCGCTCGAATTTTTCCCACACTTCGAAGTTCTGCAGGATCGACAGAAACGGCGCCACACCGGTGCCCGTCGACAGCATCCACAGGTCGCGGCCGTCGGTAAAACGGTCGAGGGTCAGGTAGCCGACTGCCTGTTTCTCGATCATCAGCGTGTCGCCCACGCGCAAACGGCTCAGCTCGCTGGTGAACTCCCCGCCCGGCACCACAATGGAAAAAAACTCGAGAAACTCATCGAACGGCGATGACACCACCGAATACGCGCGCCACACCGTGCTGCCATCAGCCTTGGTCACTCCCAGCCGGGCGAACTGCCCCGCCGTGAAGCGAAACCCCGGGTCGCGCGTAGTGCGCAAGGTGAACAGGCTCGGGGTCAACGGCGTCACATCGAGCAGCGTTTGCCGGGTGAATTTCTCTGCACTGGCGGTCATGGGCGCTCCTGGCTCCTGTCACTCATTGAAGTGCATACAGTTTCCCGCAAACCGACGCCGATAAACACCGCGGGTTTGTAGTGATATCCCACCGGCGTGGTTAAGCGAGATGCAATCTTTTTTAGAGCATTTCGCGATTGGGGTTATCGCGACCGGTTAAGGCCACGCAGGTGACGCAGCCCTAACCGATTGATTACAGGCACCTTGGCAATTCGCCTTCCAGCCATGCGCCGGTCCGCTCGTCGGTAGCCGCCATGGTCCGGCAAAACGCCAGAGAATTCCTTTCCTAGACTTCAATCAAAACGGTACTGAATCTGGATTAGCCATGGAGGCTTGCAATGGAACACTTGAGACTGGACTTGCTACAGATGAGCAGAGCCGTTTCCCTGGTCCACAGTGGCCTGACATTCAGGGAGATAGAAGTCCTCAAATGGTCGGCCGAGGGCAAGACCGCCGGGGAGGTGGCGATGATTCTGAACGTTAAAATACGCACGGTGAATTTCCACATCAGCAATGCGATTCGCAAGATGGGCGTCAGCAACAAAACATCGGCAGTAGTACAGGCGGCCCTGCATGGCGTGTTTCAGCCATACGCGCTTTAAATCCGAAGTCTGGCAAATGCCGACGAAAACCCTGGGTGCGAAGCGATCAAAAAAACACGTAAAATCGCCGGTTTCGCGGTCCGGTCGCGAGGGTGCTGTCTTTACAGGCGCCGAACCACGGATCGCGTCGCCAACGAATGGAATATCCCAGCTCATGCCCCTGTTTATCACGCCTTTCGCCCAGCTCGACCTGATTCGCCAGCCGGAGCAGTCGGATGAACCGTTGCAGGCGTTCGATGCCGCTGACCAGTACCTGCTCAATCACGTCGCCGAGCACGGCCTGGCCCTGCACACACGGGTGCTGATCCTCAACGACAGTTTCGGCGCACTGGCCACCAGCCTGGCGCCCCACGCGGCGGTGTTCAGCAGTACCGATTCGTTCCTCGGCGTTCAGGCGCTGGAAAAGAATCTGGTGCGCAACCGGCAGACCTATGACGCCGTGACGGTAATCCCGGCCAGTGAACCGCTCAACGGGCCTTTCGACTGGGTGTTGATCCGCGTCCCGAAAACCCTGGCGTTGCTGGAAGAGCAGTTGATCCGCTTACAAGGTCAACTGGCGCCGGGAGCGCGGGTGGTTGCTGCAGGCATGATCAAGCATTTGCCGCGTTCGGCAGGCGAACTGATGGAGGAATACATCGGGCCAGTGCAGGCTTCGCTGGCGGTCAAGAAGGCCCGGTTGCTGTTCTGCACGCCCGAAACCAAAGACTTTCGGCCCTCGCCCTTCCCGACGCGCTACACCCTGGACGAACCGAAGATCGAGCTGGTCAACCACGCCAACGTGTTTTGCCGCGACGGCCTGGACATCGGCACCCGGGCATTTCTGCCCTACCTGCCGAAAAACCTCGGCTTGGCGCGGGTCGCGGACCTGGGCTGCGGTAACGGCGTGTTGGCGATCGCCAGCGCGCTGGACAACCCACAGGCCCAGTACACACTGGTGGATGAGTCGTTTATGGCCGTGCAGTCTGCGCAGCAGAACTGGCAGCTGGCGTTAGGCGATCGCGAAGTGGAGATTCGCGCCGGTGACGGCTTGGCCGGTCAAGAGGCTGATTCGCTGGACGTAGTGCTGTGCAACCCGCCGTTTCATCAGCAGCAAGTGGTGGGGGATTTTCTGGCCTGGCGTATGTTCCAGCAGGCGCGCTCGGCGTTGGTGACCGGTGGAGCGCTGTACATCGTGGGTAATCGCCACCTGGGGTATCACAGCAAACTGGCGCGGCTGTTTCGCGGAGTTGAGCAAGTGGCGGCGACGCCGAAGTTCGTCATTCTCAAGGCCAGAAAGTAGATCCTCCGGCGCGAGATGTCATCTGTGGGAATGAGCGTGCTTACGAAGGGGCCAGCGCATCCTGAGTAGATGTGAAGTCTGGAAGTCAGTCTTCGGGAGCAAGCTCACTCCCGCCGGATGATGTGATGCAGCCGAAGTCGTGCGGGATGCTACTCAATGTGTCTTCATCCCCGCCGCGGTCATGAACATCCTCAGCAAGGTGGCAACGACACACAGCGCCAACACGCTGCCCGTCCATATGATCACCAGCCAGCCCAGACGCTGCCATAGCGGCTTGTTCTGCGCCGGGTCCTGCTCGCGCGCAGGTCGTTCGGGAAAAGACTCTTTGCCGGACATCGCCAAACCCTCCTCTGGACTATCAGTCCCGTCGCCAGGTGGCACCGGGACCACCCTCACTAGTGGTAACCGTCCTCGTGGGTGACCTTGCCGCGGAACACGTAGTAGCTCCAGAAGGTGTACCCGAGGATGAGCGGAATGATGAACAGCGTGCCAACCAGAATGAAGCCCTGGCTCTGTGGCGGCGATGCGGCATCCCAGATCGAGATCGACGGTGGCACGATGTTCGGCCACAGGCTGATGCCCAGGCCGCTGTAGCCAAGGAAGATCAGCACCAGCGTCAGCAGGAACGGCGTGTAATGCGCGTTGCGTTCAACGGCCTTGAACAGTCCGTACAGGGTCAGCAGCACCAGCGCCGGCACTGGCATGAACCAGAACAGGTTCGGCATGCTGAACCAGCGGTCGGCGATGTCCTGATGCGCCAGCGGTGTCCACAGGCTGACGATGCCCATCACCACCAGGATGGCGAGCGCCAGGGGCCGCGCCAGGTTGTGCATGGCTTTCTGCAAATCACCTTCGGTTTTCATGATCAGCCAAGTGCAGCCGAGCAGCGCATAGGCCACGATCAGTGCCAGACCGCAGAACAGCGAAAACGGCGTCA
>NZ_NKHL01000121.1:0-188977 GCF_002934685.1 Pseudomonas bohemica | reverse complement strand
CTTTGATTATCAAGGAGTTTTCCGTTTCGTCTGCGCCGGAAGTGGGGCGAATTATAGAGAGATTCAGAGGGGCGTCAAGCACTTATTTGAACTTTATTCAAAGTTCAGTGTGACACGCCCGAAAGCCTTCTTGCCCGCCTGGCAAACATGAGTCGCGCCCACTTTAAAGATGAAACCGCGATCAACGACCTCACCATCTATACGCACACCGCCAGAGGCCAGCAAGTCCCGCGCGACTGCCGAATTCTTGACCAAGCCTGCTTTGTTAAGGACAGCAGCGATTGGTATGTCCTCGGCACCCGACACGAAGATATCCGGCAGATCCTCTGGCAGCTCCCCGTCCTTCATACGATTACCCGCAGAACGGTGCGCCGTCGCGGCGGCCTCTCCGCCATGGAAACGCGCAACGATTTCTTCAGCCAGCTTGATCTTGATATCCCGCGGATTCGCACCCGCCTCGCAATCAGCCTTGAAGCCGTCGATCTCTTCCATGGAGCGGAAGCTCAGCAACTCGAAATAGCGCCACATCAGCGCATCAGGGATGGAGACCAGCTTGCTGTACATGATGCCCGGCGCTTCCTGGATACCTACATAGTTACCCAGCGACTTGGACATCTTCTTCACACCGTCCAGACCTTCGAGCAACGGCATGGTCAGCACGCACTGTGCCTCCTGACCGTAAGCACGCTGCAGCTCGCGCCCCATCAGCAGGTTGAATTTCTGATCGGTACCGCCGAGCTCGACGTCGGCACGCAGCGCAACCGAATCGTAGCCCTGCACCAATGGGTAGAGAAACTCATGGATGGCAATGGACTGATTCGACTTGTAGCGCTTGTCGAAGTCGTCGCGCTCGAGCATCCGCGCCACAGTGTACTGGGAGGACAGGCGAATAAAGTCTGCAGGACTCAACTGATCCATCCAGGTGGAGTTGAATGCCACCTCGGTCTTGGCCGGATCAAGAATCTTGAATACCTGAGCCTTGTAGGTCTCGGCGTAGTCGAGGACCTGCTCGCGGGTCAGAGGGGGACGAGTGGCGCTTTTGCCGCTCGGATCACCGATCATGCCGGTGAAGTCGCCGATCAGGAAGATGACCTGATGGCCCAATTCCTGGAATTGACGCAGCTTATTAATAAGCACCGTATGACCCAGATGCAGGTCAGGGGCCGTAGGGTCGAAACCGGCCTTGATACGCAATGGCTGACCACGCTTAAGCTTCGCGACCAGTTCGGACTCGACCAGGAGTTCATCCGCGCCACGTTTGATCAGCGCTAGCTGCTCTTCAACCGACTTCATTTCAGCCCCGCAATGCCTTATTTCAAAGGGAAACAACCATACAAGATCGCCGCCCAAATACAAGTTCTGGCAACAGAAGGTCGACGAATCAGGGAACGATCCGAACGCAAGCTTGCCTCAGGCAGGATTTGGTTATATTTTATACAGTTATTTCATCTTCATCATGTCATTCATCTTTTCCATTTCATCTTTTTTCAAAGTCAAAATTACCTATGAACGACACTCCGCCTAAAGCGCCTCCGCTTTATCCGAAGAGCCACCTGCTCGCTGCCAGCGGTATCGCAGCCCTTTTGAGCCTGGCCCTTCTGGTTTTTCCATCCAGTGATGTCGAAGCCAAAAAAACCAACTTGAGCCTCGAACTGGAAACGCCGGTCGATCAACTCCAGCAACAGGAAGACGCTCAAGAACAGTCTCAGGCCACAGAATCCTCTACAGATTCCCCATTTGCACAGATCGACAACAGCGCCGACGACCCGGAAGGGACCGCCAAGACCGAACCTGAGGCCGCCCCACAAAAGGCTGCACCTAAAAAGGAAGTCGCCAGCGCTGCAGCGAGCCCGACCCATAGAGAAGTCGTGGTCTCCAAAGGCGACACCCTCTCAACTCTATTCGAGAAAGTTGGCCTGCCTCCGGCCGCCGTTCATGAAGTGATTGCCAGCGACAAGCAGGCCAAGCAATTCAGCCACCTGAAAAACGGTCAGATCCTTCAATTCGAGCTGTCCTCCGAGGGCAAGCTCAAACAGCTGCACAGCAAGCTCACCGACATGGAAAGCATCAGCCTCTCCCGAACCGACAAGGGCTATACCTTCACCCGCGACGTGAACAAACCGAACGTACGCACTGCTTACGTCCACGGGATCATCAGCAACTCCCTGTCGCAATCGGCACAGCGCGCTGGCCTGAGCCACAGCATGACCATGGACATGGCCAATATCTTCGGCTACGACGTGGATTTCGCTCAGGACATCCGCAAGGGTGACGAATTCGACGTGGTTTACGAGCAGAAGGTGGTCAACGGCAAGACTGTCGGCACCGGCAACATTCTGTCCGCCCGCTTCACCAACCGTGGCAAGACGTACACCGCCGTGCGTTACACCAACAAACAAGGCAACACCAACTACTACACCGCCGACGGCAACAGCATGCGCAAAGCGTTCATTCGCACCCCGGTGGAATACGCCCGCATCAGCTCGCTGTTCTCGATGGGCCGCAAACACCCGATCCTGAACAAGATCCGCGCCCATAAAGGTATCGACTATGCCGCACCTCGCGGCACGCCTATCAAGGCGACTGGCGACGGCAAGGTGATCCTGGCCGGTCGTCGCGGTGGCTATGGCAATACCGTGATCATCCAGCACGGCGAAACCTATCGCACGCTGTACGGCCACATGCAAGGTTTTGCCAAAGGCATTCAGAACGGTTCCAACGTCAAGCAGGGCCAAGTCATCGGCTATATTGGAACAACCGGCCTTTCGACAGGTCCGCATGTACATTACGAGTTCCAGGTAAATGGCGTTCACGTTGACCCGCTGGGTCAAAAGCTGCCGATGGCAGACCCGATCGCCAAGTCCGAAAAACAGCGGTTCATGCAGGAGAGCCAACCTTTGATGGCCCGTATGGACCAGGAAAAGGCCACCATGCTGGCCTCGAGTAAGCGCTGATCTATGACTTTATATGTAGGTGTAATGTCCGGAAGCAGCCTTGATGGGCTCGACTTCGCACTCGTAGAACAGGATGACCGGCCGCGTCTGCTCGGCACCCACTACATTCCCATGCCCGATGATTTGCGCGCCGAGCTGCTGGGCCTGTGCGCCAGTGGCCCGGACGAGCTGGCTCGCGCCGGGATCGCCGAGCAGAAATGGGTGCGTCTTGCCGCTCAGGGCGTGCTTGCTCTTCTGGATCAGCAGAAGATCCTGGCAGGTGAGATTCGCGCGATCGGCAGCCACGGTCAGACAATTCGTCATGAGCCCGCCCGCGGTTTCACCGTGCAGATCGGCAACCCTGCCCTGCTCGCCGAGTTGACCGGGATTACCGTGGTCAGCGACTTCCGCAAGCGTGATATTGCTGCAGGCGGCCAAGGCGCTCCATTGGTGCCGGCGTTCCATGAAGCGCTGTTCGACGACAACAAGGACTACCGTGCAGTCCTCAACATCGGCGGTTTCAGCAATCTCAGCCTGATTGAGATCGACAAACCGGTTTCCGGCTTCGACTCCGGCCCTGGCAACGTGCTGCTGGATGCGTGGATTCAAGCCCAACGCGGCCTGAGTTACGACAAGGATGGGGCGTGGGGTGAAAGCGGTACGGTAAACCCGGACCTGCTCAAGTCGATGCTCAGCGACCAGTTCTTCCAGACCAAGGGTCCGAAGAGTACCGGTCGTGAAGTGTTCAACCTCGGCTGGGTGCATCACCATATGTTCCAGCTGCCAACGTTGAAGCCGGAAGACGTGCAAGCGACGCTGCTTGAGGTGACCGCACTGAGTATCACTGAGTCGCTGCAATCGGCTCAAGCACAGACCAAGGAACTGCTGGTCTGCGGCGGCGGCGCTCACAACAAGGCGTTGATGGCGCGCCTGGCTGCATTGCTGCCCAATACCAAGGTGTCCAGCACCGCGGAATTCGGCGTCGATCCTGACTGGGTCGAGGCGATGGCTTTCGCGTGGCTCGCGCATTGCGCGCTGGAGAGCGTTCCGGCCAACCGCCCAAGCGTCACTGGCGCGGCGGGGTTGCGCGTTCTGGGTGCGATCTATCCCGCGTGATAGCAGCCGGAATGCAAAACGCCGCGCATATGCGCGGCGTTTTCGTTTACAACGAAGGAATCAGATCGAAAACGAAGAACCGCAACCGCATGTAGTCGCGGCATTCGGGTTCTTGATCACGAAACGAGAGCCTTCCAGACCCTCCTGATAATCGACCTCTGCGCCTGCCAGATACTGGAAACTCATTGGATCGACGACCAGGCTCACACCCTCGCGCTCGACGATGGTGTCATCGTCGGCAACGTCTTCATCGAACGTGAAGCCGTACTGGAAACCGGAACAGCCGCCGCCCGTGACGAACACGCGCAGCTTCAGGCGATCATTGCCCTCTTCGTCAACCAGGGTTTTCACTTTGTGCGCTGCACCTGGCGTGAATTCCAGAGCAGTAGGAGTGAAGGATTCAACGCTCATGCTCAATATCTCCCGGCGGTAAGCCGTCATAATGCGTAATGACGCGCATTATCCGCTTCTCCTAGAAAATTGGTCAACTACTCTGACAGCAGCCACGAGCGGCGAGCGGCAAGTGTAATGCGCGCCATCGAGTTTTTAGCTTGAGGCCTGCAGCTCACCACTCGAAGCTGCTCTCAGGTTAGGGCAAGAGAGCAGCGTGTGACAGGCCCAGACGCTCGTCCAGTTCGAACATGATGTTCATGTTCTGAACCGCCTGGCCCGATGCACCTTTTACGAGGTTGTCGATGACAGACAGTACCACCACCAGGTCGCCGCCCTGTGGACGGTGAACTGCGATGCGGCAGACGTTGGCGCCGCGCACGCTGCGGGTTTCGGGGTGGCTGCCCGCTGGCATCACATCAACGAACGGCTCGGTGGCGTAACGCTTTTCGAACAGCGCCTGCAGGTCCACCGACTTGTCGACCACCGTGGAATACAACGTCGCATGTATGCCGCGGATCATCGGTACCAGGTGCGGGACGAACGTCAGACCAATATCGCCGCCTGCTGCGCGACGCAGGCCTTGGCTGATTTCGGGCAAATGACGGTGGCCTTTCACAGCATACGCCTTGAAGCTTTCGCTGGTTTCAGAATACAGCGAGCTGACGCTTGCCCCACGACCCGCGCCGCTGATGCCAGACTTGCAGTCAGCGATCAGACGCGTCGGATCGGCCAGCCCGGCTTCCAGCAGTGGCAGCAAACCCAGCTGAGTGGCTGTCGGGTAGCAACCCGGCACCGCAATCAGCCGCGCAGCTTTGATCTTCTCGCGATTGACTTCCGGCAGGCCGTAAACCGCTTCGTCCAGCAGCTCCGGCGCGCCGTGCGGTTGGTTGTACCATTTGGCCCACTCGACCGGGTCTTGCAGACGGAAATCGGCAGACAAATCGATAACCTTGGTGCCCGCCGCCAGCAGCTCGCCAGCCAAGGCATGGGCGACGCCGTGTGGTGTGGCGAAAAATACCACGTCGCAGGCCCCCAACACTTTCACGTCCGGTACGCTAAACGCCAGACCGTCATAGTGGCCGCGCAGGTTCGGATACATGTCGGCCACTGGCAAACCTGCCTCGGAGCGTGAAGTGATGGCGACCACTTCAGCTTTTGGATGCTGTGCCAGAAGACGCAGCAACTCGACGCCGGTGTAACCCGTGCCACCGACGATACCGACCTTGACCATAACCTGCCCCTCAACGAAACCACTGGAAAGCCGCTGATAATATGAGTCCAGCGCCTGTGGGACAACCGTGTACGTGACGTACGGCCCCACAAGCTACTACTATTTGCGCCACCGTGATCCTGAGAAAGTCAAAATGCTGTGGATAAAAGCGCTGCACATCATCTCGATGGTCTGCTGGTTCGCCGGCCTGTTCTACCTCCCTCGCCTATTCGTTTACCACTCTCTGAGCGAAGACGCAGCGAGCCGCGAGCGATTCTGCACCATGGAGCGTAAGCTTTATCGCGCAATCATGGGGCCCGCGATGATCGCCACACTGGTGTTTGGCATCTGGCTGATTACGCTCATCCCCGGCTACCTCCAGCAGGGCTGGCTGCACGCCAAGTTGACCCTGGTGGTCATACTGATCGGCTATCACCATATGTGCGGCGCGCAGGTGAAACGCTTCGCCCGTGGCGAAAACGGTCGTAGCCATGTGTTTTATCGCTGGTTCAACGAAATCCCTGTATTGATCCTGCTGGCAATCGTCATTTTGGTCGTAGTCAAACCGTTCTGATCTCAGTCGCAAGAGACGCATTTACCCCAAGACAAGGAAGCCAAGCATGGCCGAGCACTTCAAGATCGTTTTCGAAGGACAGCTGCGAACGGGCGTGGATCTGGAAACTGCGCGCCTGAATCTCGCGCAGTTGTTCAAGAGTGATGTGTCCGGGATAGACCGCTTGTTCACCGGCAAGCCCATGACCGTCAAACGCGGGCTGACCCGCGACGATGCGCAGCGGTACTTGAAGGCGCTGAACGACGCGGGAGTCGAAGCGAGTATCGAGCCAGAACAGCCGGTCGCCTGGACTCTGGAAGAAGTCGAGGAACCTGCGCCGGCCAGACCGGCATTCGAACAAGCCGCCTCGCCTTACGCTCCTCCCCGGGCCTCGGTGGCCAATGACTGGCCAGCCGAGGGTGAACTCAAGGTGTTCACCCTTCAGGGGCGTATCGGTCGGCTGCGTTATCTGGCCTGGACCATGGTGCTGAGCTTCGTGGGAATGTTGCTCGCGGCGCTGTGTTTCGGGGTATTGAGCATGTCGCTGATTGCCGGAGGCCTGCTTGGTACTGTGCTGCTAGTAGCGTTCATCGTAGTCAGCATTCAAATGGGCGCGCAGCGTCTGCACGACGCAGGTTGGTCGGCCTGGCTACTGCTGCTGAATCTGGTGCCGGTGGTCGGCGGCTTCTTTCCGCTGCTGATGATGGTCGTTCCTGGCAATGCCGGCCCTAACCGCTACGGAGCGCCGCCGCCAAAAAATACCCGATCCGTGAAGATCCTTGCGGCGCTGTGGGTGGTCTTCCTTGCCTTGATATTTGTGGGTGCGCTGATGGGCGGACTGCAGAAGGTCAAAGAAGAGGTTCAGGCCACGACCGGCGATTATGAACAGACCCTGCCCTATGACGACGATTCTGGCGATGCCGCGCAACCGGCCGTTCCTGTAGACCCTGTAGATCCGCCCGATGCAGGCGACAACGACGAAGATCAATAACTGCCTGACAGCAGGGAAGCTGTCTCGACACTTGCAACACGCTCATTGGAGAATTGCATGACCCGTTACGCCCTGGTCACAGGCGCATCCAGCGGCATTGGCCTGGCCATGGCCGAAGCCCTGGCCCGCCGTGGTCGCAATCTGATTCTGGTTTCCCGTCATCGGGACATGCTGGAAAGTATCGCGATCGAATTTACCCAACGTTTCGGCGTCGAGGTACTGTTCCGGGCCTGTGATCTGGGTGAGCCTCTGCGGCTGTCGGGATTTCTGCTGGAGCTGGAAGAAGGCGAGCGGCAGATCGACATGCTGGTGAACTGCGCCGGTATCGGCAACAGCGGGCCGTTTCTGGCCCAGGAATGGGCACAGGAACAGGACTTGCTGGACCTCAATGTCCTGGCGCTGACCCGTTTGTGCCATACCGTTGGCAACCTGATGGCCGTTCAGGGTGGCGGGCAAATCCTCAATGTCGCCTCGATCATGGGCTTCCAGCCGGGCCCGTGGATGAGCACCTATGCGGCGAGCAAGGCGTTTGTGCTGCATTTTTCCGAAGGATTGCGAGAAGAGCTGAAAAAGACCGGCGTGAAGATTTCGGTGCTCTGCCCCGGGCCCACGCGCACGTCGTTCTTCCGCACCGCGCAACTCAATGCCGATAAATTCACCGACGACAAGACCATGACCGCCGAAGAGATCGCGTTGTACACCGTGCGCGCGCTCGACCGAAACCGCGCGGTGATCATCCCAGGCTGGCGTAACCGCTTGCTGTCCCATTTGCCGCGCGTCGCCGGGCGCTGGATGACGCGCAAAATCTGGGCTTCGATGCTCAAAACACGCACTTCAGCCTGATACGCTGCCTGGCAACAAACGGCTGGGCGTGGCTCGACACGCTCAGTACACTGCGCCTACCACCCTCGAAAACGGAGCAACAAGGCTGTGGAGACTCTGTTCACCAAGATCATCAATCGCGAAATTCCGGCGAAGATCATCTATGAAGACGATCAAGTGCTGGCCTTTCACGATATCGCCCCTCAGGCGCCGGTCCATTTTCTGGTCATTCCAAAAAAGCAGATCCGTACCCTCAACGATGTGACGGAAGAAGACAAAGGCCTGCTGGGTCATATTCTGTTCACCGCTCAGCGTCTGGCCAAAGAGCTGGGCTGCGAGGAAGGCTTTCGTGTAGTGATGAATACCAATGAGAAAGGCGGGCAAACCGTCTATCACATACACATGCACGTGCTGGGCAACCGTCAGATGACCTGGCCGCCGGGCTGAGTCGCCTTTCCAGCGACTTTACACCCGCCGAGTGCCTGTCACGGGCTTCGGCGGGCTGACGCAAGACAAGCCCCGTCACATTGATTGAGGTAGACTGGCCGCCGTGGATTTATCCGGAGGTGCTCATGGCTACCGAACGTCACTATTCCCCTATCGATCGTTTCCTTCTGCAAGCCGATGCCGCGATGAAAACGCTGCTGCCCGCCAGCGCGCACTCGCACCGCCCCTCGCCTGCCATCGTTCAACCCGAAACCAGGATGAGCGAGACCGACACCAAGCACGTCGCAGGCCTCATGCGCATCAACCATACCGGCGAGGTCTGTGCCCAGGCGCTGTATCAGGGGCAAGCCCTGACCGCCAAGCTGCCTCATGTCCGCAAGGCCATGGAGCATGCCGCCGAGGAAGAAATTGACCATTTGGTGTGGTGCGAACAACGCATTCGTCAGCTCGGCAGCCATACCAGCGTGCTCAATCCGCTGTTCTATGGCATGTCTTTCGGCATTGGCGCGGTGGCCGGGCTGATCAGCGACAAGGTGAGCCTGGGCTTCGTCGCCGCCACCGAAGATCAGGTCTGCAAACACCTGAACGAGCATCTGGAGCAACTGCCTGTCGAGGACGAGAAGTCCCGGGCCATTCTGGAACAGATGCGGACCGACGAGGAGCAGCACGCCGAAGGTGCCATTCAGGCAGGCGGCTTCCGCTTCCCGGCGCCGGTGAAATTTGGCATGAGCGTGCTGGCGAAGGTGATGACCAAGAGTACGTATCGGATCTGATGCCGAGTCAGGCAGTTGGTAACCTGGGGGAGTGAGCTTGCTCACGAAGCGCCAGGTACAGCTGCGACATCATTCTGAGCTGTAAATCCGTCTTCGTGAGCAAGCTCACTCCACAATGCAACCCTGTTACAGACATTGAAAAGGCGCCTTGATGGCGCCTTTTTTGTTTATCGATCGCTGTTTATCAACCCAGCTCGATGATTTCGTAGTCGTGGGTGATTTCGACGCCAGCGTTACCCAGCATGATCGACGCCGAGCAGTATTTTTCAGCCGATAGCTCAATGGCGCGTTTGACCTGAGTCTCTTTCAACCCACGGCCCTTGACCACGAAATGCAGGTGAATCCTGGTGAACACCTTGGGATCCTCAGTGGCGCGTTCAGCTTCTAGAAAGGCTTCGCAGCTTTCGATCGGCTGACGTGCTTTCTTCAGAATGCTGACCACATCGAAGTTGCTGCAGCCCCCCAGGCCGATCAGCACCATCTCCATCGGGCGCACACCCAGGTTTCGACCACCGCTCTCGGGCGGGCCGTCCATCACGACGACGTGACCGCTGCCCGACTCGCCGAGGAACATGGCTTCACCCGCCCACTGAATACGCGCTTTCATCCTCAGGACTCCACTGCTTGAAAAAAGGCGGCCAGCTTAGCACAGGGTCGGGATGTCGCTGAGTGGACCGAAAAGGTCGAGAAGCGACAGAAATGTAGGAATTTTCTGAAAAAATGGCGAATTGCCGCTGCCTAACTGTGACAAATCGGAAATACTGCCGATACCTATAGGAATGCCGCAGGGCGCAGTTTTTTACGGGATACACCCATGGTTGCCATGACCCCACCGAACAAAGTGAAACTCGTCGACAAGCTTCTTCCCTATGCGCAAAGAAAACGCTGCGCCGCCAAGAGCAACATCATTTGCGCGGGCGAGCAATCCGAGTCGCTGTACCTGATCATCAAGGGTTCGGTCACGATCCTGATCGAGGGCACCGACGGCCGCGAGATGATCGTGGCCTACCTCAACAGCGGTGACTTCTTTGGCGAACTGGGGCTGTTCCAGCAGGCGAGCACCGGCCCACAGCGCAGTGCCTGGGTGCGCGCCAAGACCGAATGCGAAGTGGCCGAGATCAGCTACGCCAAATTCCGCGAGCTGAGTCAGCACGATCCTGAGCTGATGTATGCAATCGGCGGTCAGATGGCCGAACGCCTGCGCAATACCACGCGCAAGGTCGGCGACCTGGCATTTCTCGATGTGACCGGTCGGGTAGCGCGTAGCCTGCTGGACCTGTGCAAGCAGCCGGACGCCATGACCCACCCCGACGGCATGCAGATCAAGATCACCCGTCAGGAAATCGGCCGGATCGTGGGTTGCTCGCGGGAAATGGTCGGGCGAGTACTCAAATCGCTGGAAGAACAGAAGCTGGTCCACGTGCGCGGCAAGACCATGGTGGTATTCGGCACCCGCTGAAGAAGACTACAGCCGGGCGAACAGGTCAGCGTAGCGCCCGCCCAAGCGTTCGATGAAATCCGTTGCGACGAACAGTTCGTGCAGCGCGATGTGGCTCTCGGCGCGACAACGTTGCTTGACCTCGCACATCTCATTGAAGCGGTTAACGGCATTGACCATGTCGACCCGCTCGTTATCCAGCAGCATCGCACCATGGGCCAAGACCACCGGTCGCTGTCCGCCCTGACTCTGGCGCCAGCGCTGCGCGGTGCCGACCACCTTGCGGCCGTCGAGATTGACGTTGAAACGCCCGTCACAGAATGCCCCTTCGACTTCACCCAATGAAGCGGCGCCGCCCAGCTCGCTCAACACATCGAGCATGGGCTGACACAAACGCATATAGGCTTTTTCGATGCGGTCCCGGTCCAGATCGGATTTGGGCTGAACGTAGACCAGCGCGACGTTGACGGTGGCGGGCGATTGCGGAACCGGTTCGCCGCCACTTTCACGCAACAACACTGGCCAGCCCATGTCGGCCAGGGTCTCACTGGCCTTGGAGAAACCTGGGAGGCGACTGAGGCGGCGCGGCATGACCAGCGCATGATCGTTGGGTCGCCAGAACAGCAACCCGTAATCGGCATCCCCGGCGCAGACCGAGGCCAACAGATCCTGCTCGGCTTTGAGGCCGGCTTCAACGCAGATGTCGATTACCGGTGTGGTCATGCGCATTCCTCGTGGAAACTCACCTGTAGCAGCCCGGCTTACCGGCAGCGTCGATCATGAAATCTGTGCCGGCAAGTCGGACTGCTACAGCGATCAATCAATCCAGCGTGCTGGATTTGATCGCCGCCGGGCCCTTCTCGGGGAAGAACAGCCGCTGCAATTCCACGCCCGGCTTCTCGGCGCGCATGAATGCTTCGCCGACCAGGAAAGAATACACGTCGCTGATTTCCATCAGCTCGACATCGGCACGGTTGAGAATGCCGCTTTCGGTAATCACCAGACGGTCACGCGGAATCCGAGGCAAAAGGTCCAGCGTGGTTTCCAAGCTTACGTCGAAGGTGTGCAGATTGCGGTTGTTAATGCCGACCAACGGGGTGTCGAGGGTCTTCAGTGCCCGCTCAAGCTCATCGCCGTCGTGCACTTCGACCAGCACGTCCAGCCGGTTGGCCCTTGCGACCGCTGCCAGCTCAGCCATCTTCACGTCATCCAGCGCAGACACGATCAGCAGGATGCAATCGGCGCCGAGCGCGCGGGCCTCGACGACCTGATAAGGGTCGATCATGAAGTCCTTGCGAATCACCGGCAATTTGCAGGCGCCACGGGCTTCTTTCAGATAAGCGTCGGCGCCCTGAAAGAAATCGATGTCGGTCAGCACCGACAGACACGTCGCGCCGCCGGCTTCGTAGCTCCTGGCGATCTCGGCAGGCTGGAAGTTCTCGCGAATAACGCCCTTGCTCGGCGACGCCTTCTTGATCTCAGCGATGACGGCCGGTTGTTTACGCTTGGCCTGCTCGATCAACGCCCTGGCAAAACCACGCGGCGCATCAGCGGTCGCGACCAGGGTTTCCAGCTCGGACAAGCTGACGCTGGCACGTCGCGCTGCGACCTCTTCGGCCTTACGGGCCAGGATTTTTTCCAGTACCGTCGGCACACTCATCCTTCATTCTCCTGTCTGAATACCGCAGTAAAGGCGCCCAACTCTTCCAGCTTCTCGCGAGCAAGGCCAGTGTGCAGCGCATCGTGGGCCAACTCCACGCCTTCTTTCAGCGAAGAAGCATGGTCTGCAGCATAAAGCGCAGCACCGGCGTTGAGCACAATCATTTCCGCAGCTTTCTGACCGTTTTCGGTCTTGCGTCGGCCCAGGGCGTCGCGAATCAATTCGAGCGACTGTTGTGGACTATCGACTACCAGACCGAACAGGCTCTGGCTCTTCATGCCCAAGTCTTCCGGCTGGACCCAGTATTCGGTAACTTCGCCGTTTTTCAGTTCAGCGACGAAGGTCGGCGCGGCCAGACTGAACTCGTCCAGACCGTCCTGGGAGTGAACCACCAGCACATGCTTGCTGCCCAGGCGCAGCAGAACCTGCGCCAGTGGACGGCACAAAGCCTGATTGAACACGCCGACCACCTGATGCTTGACGCCTGCCGGGTTGGTCAATGGGCCGAGCATGTTAAACAGGGTCCGCAGGCCCAGATCCTTGCGCGGGCCTGCCGCGTGTTTCATCGCTTGATGATGGGTCTGGGCGAACATGAAGCCGATGCCCACGCTGTCGATGCAGCGCGCCACCTGTACCGGCGTGAGGTTCAGATACACACCCGCTGCTTCCAGCAGATCGGCACTGCCGCTTTTGCCCGAGACCGCGCGGTTGCCGTGCTTGGCCACCGTGCAGCCCGCCGCGGCAATGACCAACGAGGCGGCGGTGGAGACGTTGAAGATATTCGCACCGTCACCGCCAGTACCGACGATGTCGACTACCTTATCCAGGGTCTTGAGCTCGACCTGATCGGCCAGCTCACGCATGACCGACACCGCGCCGACGATTTCGTCGATCGTCTCGCTTTTCATGCGCATGCCCATCAGGAACGCGCCGATCTGCGCCTGGGTGCATTGACCGGTCATGATTTCGCGCATGACGTCGCGCATTTCGTCGGTGCTCAGGTCCAGTTGGTTCACAACCCGGCCCAGCGCCGTCTTGATATCCATTGCCATATAGAAGTGCCCTTAACCCTGACGAGTGCCGCCGGTCTGCTTGAGGAAGTTGGCGAACAGCTCGTGGCCCTGCTCGGAGAGAATCGACTCGGGATGAAATTGCACGCCCTCGACGTTCAACGTCTTGTGACGCAAACCCATGATTTCATCGACCGAGCCGTCTTCAAGCTGGGTCCACGCGGTCACTTCCAGACATTCGGGCAGCGTTTCACGCTTGACCACCAGCGAGTGATAGCGGGTAACGGTCAACGGATGCTTCAGCCCCTCGAACACGCCTTTATCTTCATGGATCAGGTCGCTGGTTTTGCCGTGCATCACTTGGCGGGCGCGCACCACATCGCCACCGAACGCCTGGCCGATGGACTGATGGCCCAGGCAGACACCGAGCACCGGCAACTTGCCAGCGAAGTGCTTGATCACGTCGAGGGACACGCCGGCTTCGTTCGGCGTGCATGGGCCAGGGGAAACCACGATGCGCTCAGGGTTCAGGGCCTCGATCTCGGCGACGGTCATTTCGTCGTTGCGGATCACCTTAACGTCGGCGCCCAGTTCGCCCAGGTACTGCACGACGTTATAGGTAAAGGAGTCGTAGTTATCGATCATCAGCAGCATTTTGTGCTTAACCTTTTGAATTAACGCTTCTAAGGTGGCCTTCGGTTTTAATGCTCACGGTTGCGCGAATTGATCGCAGGAGGGAGTCCGGCGAGACGGCGCTAAACCGAGGCTTGAGAGGGCATATCAATACAGGTCCGGCATGGCCGGCAGGGAAATAGTCAGGCGCGCCAACGCCAACGGGCGTGAGCCTTGATAACGCGCATCAAGAAGCTGCTGACAATCGACACAGGAAAGGTCTCGTTCATACGTTGCCGCACAGTAGCGTACCGCCGCATGTGGCGCAATATCGTAGTGGCCGGCTGGCAGTGCTCGAACGTCATTTGGCGGCAATTGGTGGGTTACAAGGTGCAGATCTACCCCGCAAGGCCAGTACAGAATGATGTATCCAAGTGACGCGAGACATGGCGACTTGTATCCAGGCTGCTACCTTCTGCTACGGCAATACAAAACAAGAAGGGATCTCTCAAATGCTTAAAGCCATTCTGCGTAGGCCATTCGCTGCCTGCCTGCTGTCACTTGCCTGCTCCTCAGCTGTAGCGGCGTCCTCTCCTTACTCGACCATGATCGTTTTCGGTGACAGCCTCGCCGACGCGGGTCAGTTTCCCGACACAGGAGGACCTGCCGGTGCAACGCTGCGCTTCACCAACCGCACCGGCCCGACCTATCTGAACGGCAGCGGCGAAGTCTATGGTTTGAACTCATCAACTTTACTCGCAGGCATGCTCGGCGTCGCTCCCGGCGACCTGCAGGCCTCGACTTCACCGGTGCGCGCTGCGCAGGGCCTGGCCGATGGCAACAACTGGGCGGTGGGCGGGGATCGGACGGATCAGATCCTCGCGGCTATCACCACACAATCGCAAGTAGCCAATACGGATACTTCAACCGGGGTGACGACAGTCTTCCGTACACGGCCGGGCTATCTTGTGGAAAACAACTTCCGCGCCGACCCGAACGCGCTGTACTACCTGACCGGGGGAGGCAACGACTTCCTGCAGGGCCGGGTATTGAGCGTGGAACAAGCGGTGAGTGCCGCCAATAACCTCGCCGACGGCGCGCAGGCGCTGTCGCAGGCCGGAGCGCGTTACATCATGGTCTGGCTGCTCCCCGATATAGGCCAGACGCCCGCAGTCTTCGGTACTCCTCTACAAACCCCATCCACGTTGCTCAGTGGCGTTTTCAACCAGCAACTGGTCGATCGGCTGGGGCAGATAAATGCCGAGGTCATACCGCTTAACGTGCCTGGCCTGGTTCGCGAGGTTCTCGATGATCCGGCCCGCTTCGGTCTGGCTGCCGACCAGAATCTGGTAGGTACTTGCTTCAGCGGTAACAGTTGCAGAGCCAATAGTGTCTATGGGATCAGCGGCAGCACGCCCGACCCGACCAAGTTGCTGTTCAACGATGGTGTACACCCCACCGTCGCCGGTCAGCGCCTGATCGCCGACTACGGCTATTCGATTCTCTCCGCGCCCTGGGAAATCACCCTGCTCCCGGAAATGGCCAACGGCACCCTGCGTGCGCAACAAGATGAATTGCGCCGTCAGTGGCTGGCCGATTGGGGCAACTGGCAAAACGCCGGAGACTGGCGCGCAATCATCGCTGGCGGCGGTCAGAAAATGGATTTCGATACGCAAGGCAATTCCGCCAGCGGCAACGGTCATGGCTATAACCTGACGGTCGGCGGCAGCTACCGGTTTGCCGACGACTGGCGTGCAGGTCTGGTCGCCGGGGCTTATCGGCAGACGCTGGAAGC
Organism: Pseudomonas bohemica; assembly: GCF_002934685.1. Lineage (GTDB taxonomy): Bacteria > Pseudomonadota > Gammaproteobacteria > Pseudomonadales > Pseudomonadaceae > Aquipseudomonas > Aquipseudomonas bohemica. The sequence goes on along the minus strand of NZ_NKHL01000121.1, from coordinate 173,224 downwards.
TGGGCCGAGAGATTCGGACTACAAACTCAACAGCTATATCGCCACTGCTTTCGTGCAGTTTCAGGCGACTCACTGGTGGGCCGATCTGGCTGCATCGGGTGGAAAACTCGATTACGACAACCTCAAGCGCAAATTCGCTCTGGGCATCAGCGAAGGCGCAGAGAAAGGAGACACCGACGGCAATCTGTGGGCACTCAGCGGTCGGCTGGGTTTCGATCTCGCCCAACCGAGCAGCCGCTGGCACCTCTCGCCTTTTTTCAGCGCCGACTATTCTCGCGTAGAAGTCGATGGCTATTCAGAAAACAGCACTCGCGCCACCGCGCTGACCTATGACGACCAGACCCGCAAGTCGAAACGACTGGGCGCAGGTTTGCAGGGCAAATTCGAGATCACGCCTCAGACGCAACTGTTTGGTGAAGTGGCGCATGAGCGGGAGTTCGAGACCGACCAGCAGGACGTGACCATTGCCCTGAACAGCGTGCCGGGGGTGGATTTCAATCTGCAGGGTTATGAGCCGCAACGCAGTTTGAATCGGGCAAGTGTTGGCGTGAGTCAGAAGCTTGCGCTTGACCTGACGCTGCAAGCCGGTTACAACTGGCGCAAGAATGATGACGTGACACAGCAAGGGGTGAATTTGGCGGTCAGTCTGGATTTTTAACGCAAATTCTTGCGATGAAATGGCCTGCCGCTGAAATCCAGCGGCAGGCCAGGATTAATCTGTGGGAGTGAGCTTGCTCACGAAAAGGCCAGTACATCCACAGCAGATGTAGCGCCTGAACACGCGCTTTCGTGAGCAAGCTTCCCACAGGTGTAACGTTCAGCGGATTTTTCCCATCACGTCTCTGGCGTCTGCTCCGCCAACGCCACCGCGCGGAACATGGCACGGCGTTTGTTCAGGGTTTCTTCCCACTCCAGCGCTGGCACCGAATCGGCCACGATACCGCCGCCCGCCTGGACGTGCAGCTCGCCGTTCTTGATCACCGCGGTGCGGATGGCAATCGCGGTGTCCATGTTGCCGTTCCACGCCAGATAACCCACCGCGCCGCCGTACACGCCGCGCTTGACCGGCTCGAGTTCGTCGATGATCTCCATTGCGCGAATCTTCGGTGCGCCAGACAAGGTGCCCGCCGGCAGGATCGCCCGCAGCGCGTCCATCGCCGTCAGCCCGCTTTTCAAATGGCCGGTGACATTGGAGACGATGTGCATCACATTGGAGTAGCGCTCGATCACCATCTTCTCGGTCAGCTTCACCGAACCGATTTCCGAGACACGACCGGTGTCATTGCGCCCCAGATCGATGAGCATCAAGTGCTCGGCGATTTCCTTGTCATCGGACAGCAGGTCAACTTCCAACGCGTGATCCGCTTCTTCAGTCGCGCCACGAGGGCGAGTACCGGCAATCGGGCGCACGGTAATCAGGTTGTCTTCGACCCGCACCAGCACTTCCGGCGAACTGCCGACGACGTGGAAGTCGCCGAAGTTGAAGAAGTACATGTATGGCGTCGGGTTGAAGCAGCGCAGCGCGCGATACAGATCGATGGGTGCGGCTTTGAAGTCGATGGACATACGCTGCGATGGCACGACCTGCATGCAGTCGCCCGCCAGGATGTACTCCTTGATGGTGTCGACGGCTTTTTCGTAGTCGGCTTGGGTGAAGCTCGAGCGGAAGATCGGGTCGGCGGCTTGCGGGCGTGTCAGATCCAGACCACGACGTGGAGTGATCGGCTGACGCAGCCTTTCCATCAGAACTTCAAGACGTGCCAGTCCACTTTCGTAGGCCTCTGCCTGCGTGGGATCGACCAATACGATGGCGTGCATCTTACCCGCCAGGTTGTCGAACACGACGACCGCATCGGAGACCATCAGCAGAATGTCCGGCACGCCCAGGGGATCGGGATTTGGACATTTGCCAAGACGCGGTTCCACGTAGCGCACGCAATCGTAGCCGAAGTAACCGACCAGGCCACCGTTGAAGCGCGGCAGGCCCGGGATGGTCGGTACGTTGTAGCGGGCCTTGAAGGTTTCGACGAAGGCCAGCGGATCTTCGGCCTCCAGGCTTTCGACTTCGACGCCGTCGTGGGTCACGCTGATCTTGTGCTCATGCACGCGCATCACGGTGCGGCACGGCAGGCCAATGATCGAGTAGCGCCCCCACTTCTCCCCGCCCTGCACCGACTCCAGCAGGTAGGAGTTCGGCTCATCGGCAAGCTTCAAATAGATCGACAGCGGCGTGTCGAAGTCGGCCAGCGTTTCGTAGGCAAGCGGAATGCGGTTGTAGCCTTCAGCGGCCAAGCGCAGGAATTCTTCGCGGGTCATGATCAGCCTCGTGGTCTGAGGGTAAAACGGTCAGGTGTGCAAACGCGCCGGACGTCCGGCCAGATTCAAGTCAGGTGCGCCAACGCCAACGGGCCAGGGCCTTGATGACTTTCATCCAGAGTTTGCGAGTGACCACCACGATGGATTCTCTAAAGGAGGGGGGTTGAACGTCGGGCAACGTTATCTCAGCCCCAAGATCTAAGCAACCGGGAATCAATTTGCGCAAATCGTCGATCACCAACGCCGGGGACTCCTCGGCGATCGGCCGGCCGTGGTTATAGCCATAGCTCAGTGCCACGCAGGCAACACCGGCCGCCTTGGCAGCCAGCACGTCATTGCGCGAGTCGCCCACAAATAGCGATTGCGAGCCGGGGGCACCGGCCATTTTCATCACGAAGAACAGCGCGGCTGGGTCGGGTTTCTGCTGTGGCAAGGTATCGCCACCGACGATCCAGCGGAAGAAACGCCCCAGCTTCATCTCATCGAGCAGCGGGGCCACGAAGCGCTCCGGCTTGTTGGTGATCAGGGCCATTTCCACGCCCTTCTTCTGCAGCCATTTGAGGGTTTCACGCACGCCGGGATACACCACGGTCAGCGCGTGGCTCTCGCTGTAGGCTTCCATGAAGATCGCCAGCGCAGCCTCGGTGGACGCTTCATCGACCGAGCTGTGATCGAGATTGTTGGCCAGTGCGCGACGCACCAGGACACGCACGCCGTTGCCGACCCAATCGCGCACCGCGTCGATACCGGCGGGTTCGCGCCCGAGCTGAACCAGTGTTTTATCCACAGCTGCGGCCAGATCCGGCACCGAGTCGACCAAGGTCCCATCCAGATCGAACATGATCAGTTTGGGCAGGCGACCCGGGAACAGCTGTTCGAAGCCGCTCATCAACGAGCCAACGCCAGTTCTGCACGCATTTTTTCAATGACCTCTTGGTAGTCGGGCGCATTGAAGATAGCCGAACCTGCCACGAACGTATCGGCGCCAGCGGCGGCGATTTCGCGGATGTTGTGGACGTTGACGCCACCGTCGATTTCCAGACGGATATCGCGACCGCTGGCATCGATCAGCGCGCGGGCTTCACGCAGTTTGTTGAGGGTGCCGGGGATGAATTTTTGACCGCCGAAGCCAGGGTTGACGCTCATGAGCAGGATCATGTCGACCTTGTCCATGACGTATTCGAGCAGGTTCAGCGGGGTTGCCGGGTTGAACACCAGGCCGGATTTGCAGCCGCCTTCGCGGATCAGTTGCAGGGAGCGGTCGATGTGCTGAGTCGCTTCCGGGTGGAAGGAGATGAAGGTTGCACCCGCTTCGATGAAGTCGCCGATGATGCGATCCACAGGGCTGACCATCAGATGTACATCAATAGGCGCAGTGATGCCGTACTTGCGCAACGCCGCGCAGACCATCGGACCGATGGTCAGGTTGGGGACGTAGTGGTTGTCCATGACGTCGAAGTGGACGATGTCGGCGCCGGCGGCCAGGACATTGTCGACTTCCTGACCCAGACGGGCGAAATCGGCGGACAGAATCGACGGAGCAATAGCGAAGGGCTGCATGACGCACCTTTTTGAGCGAAATCACGGTGGCGCGCATTGTACTCCAAGAGTCCGAAGCGTGGCTCGGGTGGCGGATGAATGCCGTCGCTCCCCCGCAAACACGGGCCTTTCCATGCGATTGCCGTGGGTAGCTGAGGCCAAACCCTCAAATGCGCCCTTGCAACCCGGCGCAAGAGCATGCTCGACTTGTCACGCACGGCAGCAGATGAGCTTGAGGCTCACAGAAGGATTCACTGTCGCTCGGATATTGGTATTTCATGGAGGCGCCAGGCGCGAGCATCGCAATGACAGGTCATTCATCCACTACAGCGCCTCGTACCCGTCGCGCGCCGAAAGGCGAAAAACGTCGGGAGGAACTGCTGGACGCAGCGCTTCAGCTGTTTTCCCTCGAAGGCTACACCGGGGCGTCCATTGCCCGCATCGCGGATATCGTCGGCATATCGGTGGCCGGCGTGCTGCATCATTTCCCCAGCAAAGTGGCACTGCTGATGGGGGTCCTCGCACGGCGAGACGAGGTCAACCACCGTATCGTCGATCAGTTGCAGAGCGAGCCGACACTTCGCAGCTTTCTGCACGGGCTGCAGGAGATAAACCGCTCGAACGCAACTGCACCCGGGGTCATTCGCGCGTTCAGTATTCTCAATGCCGAGAGTTTGGTAGACAGCCATCCCGCCTGGGAATGGTTTCAGACCCGCTACACGGCGATTCACCGTCGAATGCGTGAGCGACTGGAAATGCTGGTGGAAAAAGGGGAGGTGCGTGGGGACGTGGATCTGGATGCAACGATCCATCAACTGCTGGCGATGATGGACGGGTTGCAGCTGCAGTGGCTGCGGTTTCCCGGGACGGTGGATCTGGTAGCGCGCTTTGACGGGTATGTGGCGCAAGTGGAAAGGGACATCCGCCCCTGACCACTGGCCACACTGTATCAATACCTTCCGATCCACGAGGCGGGAGCGCCAGCCATCCGGCGCATCAGGTATGAATCACCCCTGATGTGCCCTCCTCTGGCAGCACCCGCCTCGTCGCTGAATCAGTAGTCGGTGTTGTCGTAATCACTGCTGCCAGTGCTTTCGTCAGCACTTTCGCTTTGGTCGAAGACACCGCCTGTCTTGATGGCTGGCAAGGTCACCTTGGTCGAGTTCAGCGCTGAACGCGGCAACGGGTTGCTTGTAGTAGTCGAGAGTTCCTGACGGAACGAGTTGACCAGTTTCGCGTTGAGTCGAATGTCATCCGACGCAGCGCCCAGACTGATGTTGAAGGTATCGGCGTCGACCACCCATTGCTTGCTCGCCTCGTCGAAATACGCCAACGAACGGTCATTCAGTTCGATGGTGACGTGACGTGTTTCACCCGGCTGCAGGAAGACCTTCTTGTAGCCCTTGAGCTCCTTGACGGCGCGTTCCACTTTCGGGTTTTGCTGACCGACATACAGCTCGGCCACTTCGGAGCCTGCACGTTTGCCGCTGTTGGTCAGATCGAACGACACCTTGATCGGTGTGTTGCCCACCGCAACGCCCGGCGTGACGGAAATGTTGTTGTAGGTGAACTGGGTGTACGACAGGCCGTGACCGAAAGCGAACAGCGGCTTGGTGCCCTTCTTGTCGTAACCGCGATAGCCCAGCATCGTCAGATCGTGCTTGTAGCTGATCTCTTTGAGCGTGCGGGTGTTGTCGAACTTGGGGAAGTCCGGATAGAGCGGGTTGTCTTCGACATTGCGTTCGATACTGATCGGCAGCTTGCCCGACGGGTTGACCTTGCCGAACAGGATCTCGGCAAGCGCCTGACCACCGTTCTGCCCTGGGTAGAAGGCGTGCAGTGCTGCTGGCACCTGATCGATCCAGTCGCTCATCTTCAGCGCTGTGCCGCCGTGCATCGTTACCACGGTGTTCGGGTTGGCCTTGGCGATGTTCTGGATCAGCTCGTTCTGATATTCGGGCAGGTCGAAACTGTGGTCGAAACCTTCGCCTTCGTATTCATTGCTGTTACCCACAGCCACCACGACCGCGTCATAGGCGGACAGATCCTGCGGCGCAGTGAGCGATGCCCAGGCCATCTGTACACCCACCAGGCCGCCCATGGTCGACAGGTACCCGTCACGGCGCGAGTACTCAAGCTTCACGTCGTACGCTTTGCCCGCTTCCAGCTTGATCTTGCCGGACACCGGAATGGTCGGAGGAATACTCTTGTTGGTGATGTTTTCGCCATCACCGTTGTCGATGATCTTCTCCCCGTTGACCCACACGCGGACCGCGCCATCGGCACGCACCTTGAACACCTGATCGCCGCTGGTGGTCGGGGTGACTTTGCCGCTCCAGCGGATCGAAGTGTTGGAGGTGTCGCCATTGCTCGGGATGTCATCGGTGGACCAGTCCATATCGACGTGGCTGTCGATACGGGTAGCGGACGGCTCGCCCGACCAGTTGGCATTGGTGAAGAACTCGGCCTTCATGCCGCTGACTTCGTTGCCCTTGCTGTCGGTGGTGGTCCACGGCGAGGCTGCAGGATCAAGGGACAGGCCGTCCAGGAACTCGACCTTGGCGTTCGGGGCCATTTGCTTCAGGCCACTGAACTCGCTGATGTAGTGCGTGGCGTCGACATGGGCACTGCCGAAACCGGTTGGCGGCGCGTACTTGGCCAGGTTGCCAACGACAGCGATGCGCTTGACCTTGGACTTGTCCAGCGGCAGCACGTCGTTCTGGTTCTTCAGCAACACGATGCCTTCGCGGGCGATGTTCAGCGCGACCTTGTTGCTGGTTGCGCTGTTCATGTTGTGCGTGGTCAGCGGCGCGAATTTGTCGAACTGGTACAGGTAGATGTTCTTGAGGATGCGGCGGACCTTGTCATCGATGGTCGCCATGTCCAGCTCACCGCTGTCCAGGTAAGGCTTCAGCACCGAGCTGTTCATCTGGCCACCCATCATGTCCAGATCGGTACCCGCCTGCGCGGCCGGCAAGCCATGAACGACGGCGTTGTAGTCGCTCTGTACCAGGCCCTTGTAGCCCCATTCCTTTTTCAGGATGCCGTCGATCAGGTGCTTGTTTTCGCACGCATACTCGCCGTTCACCTTCTGGAACGAACACATCATCATCGCCACGGTGCCGTTCTTGGTTGCCGACTCAAACGGAGGCAGCGTCATTTCGCGCAGTACACGCTCCGGCATGACCTGATTGAGGATGAAGCGATTGGTTTCCTGATCGTTGCCCGCATAGTGCTTGGCTTCAGCCCACACGCGGCGCTGCTGGATGCCGTTGATCACTGCCGGGCCCAGGCTGGCGCCCAGGAATGGATCTTCACCGGACAGGTACTCGAATGCCCGGCCGCTCCACGGCATGCGGTACAGGTTCATGCCAGGACCGGTAACGAACTGGTAGCCGCCGGTGGCGGTGTCATAGCCCAGCGCGCGGCCGAAATCGATGGCGCGGCGCGGGTTGAAGGTGGCTGCCAGGTTAGGGCCGGATGGATAGACCACGCCCGAATCGTTGCCCTGGCTGGTATAGCGGATGCCCGCGCCGCCATCGGCACCGTAAATCTGAGGAACGCCGTATTGACTCAGCGGTTTGACGTCCCAACCGCCGATCCCGCCGATGTACGCCAGTTTTTCTTCCTGGGTCATCTTGGCCAGTGTTTTTTCGGCCGCTTTGTCAGCGCGAATCTCTTTGGCAGCCAGTTGCTCCTGCGTGGTTGTATCGGCAGCGTTGGCATGGCTGATGGCCAGACTCAACAGGGCCAGAGCCGAATGGGCACCCAATGTTTTACGGTTTCGCATAGAACCATTCTCCAGATATCGCCCGCGCTGTTTTGTCGCAGTTGACACGCTGAAACCGTTGATTCCAGGCAATAGCTTGCCTATACCGAAGTCTCTAACCAGAAACAACGGACGACGGAAAACAGCGGCCGAACTAGCGACCAACGTTTGACGACACAATCTCAACTACTAAGGTTAATGGCAATAAGCCACTGATTAGCACGGGAATACCCGCTGCATTTAAATTAAGGCTTCTGTTTTCAGGCGAAGTCAAACAAAAAACAGACGATCGTTAAAACTTGTAATTTTTTGACACAACCAGTGAACTACCGCTAAACCTACAGGTCTGTAGGTTTAGCAATTTTTCTGGATACCGCCTGCAGACCTCGCAGAATGGGGTTTCCAGACGGCAGAAGCGCCGTACCCAGCCCGTTCTCGCGGCCAGACACGTATTTCAAGCACGATATAAACACTGGAGACTACCCCATGAAAATGCCAATACTCGGCACCCTTGCAGCAGTAACGATTGCGCTTTCCGGTGCGACTTTCGCTGCCGATTCCGATACACAGGAAAACGTTTCCGGCGCATCTGATTCAACTGTAATGACTCAAACTCAAGGTACAACAATCGAGAAAAAACAGCATAAACAGAATCAGGCTGATGAAAACAAACGCGGCCGCCCGGCAAATAAAACAGCGCCTGCGTCAAACTAACGCACGCGCTTAATTGGTGCGTAACTCATTACCAAAGGGGGTCTCGAAAGAGGCCCCCGTTATTTGAAGCTTGCTGTGTCCATAACGTTGCCCCCCATCAATAGCCAACACCTGACCGCACTGTCTTCCGAAGCGCTGTGTGGCTGGTTGCTGGCCCATGCCGGGCTCAAGACAGTCGACCTCGAACGCGCCCGGCGATTGGCCCAGGATGCCGACGGCAGCTCGCTGACCGAAATGTTGACGCGTCTGGGGCTGGTATCGGAAATGGACCTGGCACGCGCCTGGGCATCGACCCTGAATGCACCGCTGCTCATGACCGACGCCGTGCCACTGCCCGCTGATGCCCTGCCCGCGCTCAGCGAGCGCTTCCTGCGCCACTATCGTCTGTTGCCCATTGGCAAGCATGCCGATGGCGTTCACGTACTCGCGGCCAACCCCGGCAATGCCTATGCCTTCGACGCGCTGCGTTACGCCTGCCAGTTGCCGGTGTACGTTTCGGTGGGTGCCGCGAGCGAAGTGGACGGCCTGATCGAGCGCTTCTACGGTCAAGGTCGCTCGGCAATGGGCTCCTTGATCGAGACGCTGGATGAGCACAGTGGCGCCGAAGAGGACATTGAACATCTCAAGGACCTGGCCTCCGAGGCTCCGGTCATCCGCCTGGTCAACCTGATCCTGCAGCGCGCGGTCGAACAGCGCGCCTCCGACGTTCACATCGAACCCTTTGAGAGCCACCTCAAGGTGCGTTACCGGATCGACGGCGTGCTGCATGAAGCAGAAGCTCCCCCTTCCAGTTCTTCGGCAGCGATCATTTCGCGCCTCAAGATCATGGCCCGGCTGGACATTGCCGAACGGCGCCTGCCTCAGGACGGCCGCATCATGCTGCGCATCCAGGGCAAGGAGCTTGATCTGCGCGTCAGCACCGTGCCCACCAGTTTCGGCGAGTCGGTGGTCATGCGTCTGCTCGACCGCCAGACCGTGAGTTTTGACTTTCCAAGCCTGGGCATGGACGGCGAGCGTCTGCAGACCTTTCTCGACGTGCTGGAAAACCCGCACGGCATTCTGCTCGTCACCGGCCCCACCGGCTCCGGCAAAACCACCACGCTGTACACCGCCCTGTCGCGCCTGAACACCGCCGAACGCAAGATCATCACCGTCGAAGACCCGGTGGAATACCAGCTGGAAGGTATTAACCAGATTCAAGTAAAACCCGCTATCGGTCTGGACTTCGCCGGGGCGCTGCGCTCCATCGTGCGTCAGGACCCGGACGTGATCATGATCGGTGAGATGCGCGACCTGGAAACCTGCCGTATCGCAATCCAGTCCTCGCTGACCGGCCACCTGGTGCTTTCCACCCTGCACACTAACAGCGCTGCGGCGAGTATCACCCGCCTGCTGGACATGGGCGTCGAAAGCTACCTGATCGCCTCGACCGTCAAAGGCATTCTGGCCCAGCGTCTGGTGCGCAGGCTCGACCCTGTCACGCGAGTCGCCTTTGAGGCACCGCCGCAACTGGTGGCTGAACATGGCCTGGAGCGTTTCACCGACCAGCGGCCGATTCTGCTCTATCGCCCGGCCAGCGAGTTGTCCGGCGGTGGCTATCACGGGCGCAGCGCAATCACTGAGCTGCTGGTGATGAACGAAGAGCTGCGTTCGCTACTGATGCGTCAGGCCGATGCCGCCACGCTGGAGCAAGCCGCCCGCCGCAGGGGGTTGCGCACGCTCTACGAAGAGGGTTTGCGCCAGGCCGTTGCAGGCGTCACCTCGCTTGAAGAGGTGCTGCGCGTTACGCGCGGCGACTGACCATGGCGCATTTCAAATACCGTGCACTGGATGCCGAAGGCGCCGTTCAGAATGGTGCGCTGCAAGCCCCCGACCAAACAGCCGCTCTGGCCACCCTGCAACAGCGTGGCCTGCTGGTATTGAGTCTGGACGCCAGTGCCGGTAGCGACTTGCGCGCCGTCATGCGTCGCAGTGCCATGAATGGCGCCGCGCTGGTCAGTTTCACACAGCGACTGGCGACGCTGCTGGGGGCCGGTCAGCCGCTGGAACGCGCGCTGGGCATTCTGCTCAGACAGACCCACGAGCCCAAACGCCATGCATTGCTGGAGCGGGTACGGGAGCAGGTCAAGGCTGGCAAGCCCTTGAGTCAGGCGCTGGAAGAAGAACACGGCCAGTTCTCAGGCCTGTACATCAGCATGGTGCGTGCCGGTGAGGCTGGAGGGTCGCTCGAACATACGCTGCGACAGCTCTCCGACTACCTTGAGCGCAGCCAGATGCTGCGCGGCGAAGTCATCAACGCGCTGATTTACCCGATCTTTCTGGTGGTCGGCGTGCTCGGCTCCCTGGCATTGCTGCTGGCCTACGTCGTGCCGCAGTTCGTACCGATTTTCCGCGACCTCGGCGTGCCGATCCCGCTGATCACCCAAGTCATTCTCGGGCTGGGCGAATTCCTGAGCGCTTACGGCCTGCTATTGCTCGCAGCGATTGTGGTGTCGATCTGGAGCATCGCCATCATGCGCCGAGATCCGCAGCGCCGTCAGCGTCACGACCGGCGCGTACTCCTGATCAAGGTCATCGGCCCGTTGCTGCAACGGGTCGAGGCCGCCCGACTGGCACGCACGCTGGGCACCCTGCTGAGCAATGGCGTGGCGCTGTTACAGGCGATGACCATCGTCCGTCAGGTCTGCGGTAACCACGCATTGCGCGCTCAGGTCGAGCACGCCACCGATTGGGTCAAGGGCGGCGGCACGCTGGCCCAAGCCTTCGGTGAACACCCGCTGCTGCCGGAGCTGGCACTGCAGATGATCGAGGTCGGCGAACAGGCCGGCAATCTCGACAGCATGTTGCTCAAAGTCGCCGACGTGTTCGACGTTGAGGCCAAGCGCGGCATAGACCGCTTGCTCGCGGCCCTCGTCCCCAGTCTGACAGTGGTCATGGCGGTGATGGTGGCGGTGATCATGCTCGCCATCATGCTGCCGCTGATGAGCCTTACCAGTAACATTTGAGGAAACACCCATGTCTCGTTTCAATCTCGCCCGCGGCCACCGCCAGGGCGGTTTCACCCTGTTGGAAATGCTCGCTGTGATCGTGCTGCTGGGTATCGTCGCCACCATCGTCGTGCGCCAGGTCGGCGGTAATGTCGATAAAGGCAAATACGGTGCAGGCAAGGCGCAACTGGCCAGCCTGGGCATGAAGATCGAAAGTTACGGCCTGGATGTCGGCACGCCCCCGGCGAACTTGCAGCAATTGGTCAGCAAACCAGCGAACGCCCCTGGCTGGGCAGGTCCTTACGCCAAGCCATCGGACCTCAAGGACCCGTTCGGACATGCCTTCGGCTATCGCTATCCCGGCGAACACGGCAGCTTCGACCTGATTTTCTATGGTCAGGACGGCCAGCCAGGTGGCGAAGGCTACAAGGCCGACATCGGTAACTGGGAATAACCATGCGCGCCCTGCCCCGCGCCCGCGGCTTCACCCTGTTCGAACTGTTGGTGGTGATCGTATTGATCGGCATCAGCGTCGCTCTGATGGGCTATGGCGTGGGCAACGGGTTGCAGGCCGCGGGTGAGCGCCGTGCGTTAAGCGCGACGGTTCAGGCGCTGCGCGCAGCCCGGGTGCAGGCCATTGTCACCGGGCAACCGGCACAGACTCGCTTTGACCTGCGTAATGGACGCTTCCAGGGCCCGCGACAGAAGGTTCAGCAGTTGCCGCGTGACATGCAGCTTACCTTGCAGACGGCCGACGGCCTGGGCTCGGCATTCGACTTCTACCCCGATGGCGGCTCCAGCGGCGGTCACCTGCTGTTGTCACGCGGCGACAAACGTTGGCGTATCGACATCAGCTGGCTGACGGGCAACGTTCAGTTGCGCACGCTTAATTGACCGGCCAGCGCGGCTTTACCTTGCTGGAAATGCTCGCTGCACTGGCTGTGCTGGCGCTGTGCAGCAGTGTGCTGGTGGTCGCATTCGGGCAAAGCGCGCAAGCGTTGCAGCAGGCGCAGCGCAGTGACCGATTGAGTCTGGCGGCGCGCTCATTGATGGATGAAGCCAGCGCCGGTCGTCTGGAATCAGGACGTACCGAAGGCCATTGGAGCGGCGTGAAGTGGCAACTGGATGTCAGCAGCCTGCCGGCCGGCAATGTCTCGGCACAGGCGTGGCGCCTGGATTTGAAGGTCAGCGATGGAGCCCGCCAGGCACACTTCAGCAGCCTTCAAGTGCGCAGCGCAGGTTCGGGGGCCGCTCGATGACACGCCGAATGCAGGGCTTCACGTTGCTCGAAGTGCTGGTGGTGATCAGCCTGCTGGGCGTGTTGCTGACCCTGGTGGGCGCCGCCATCACCGGGGCCAACCGCGCCATGGGCAAGGCTGAACGCTACAGCACGCGTCTGGACGAGGTGCGCTCGACGCAGAATTTTCTGCATCGCGTGGTGGGTCAGGCATTGCCCCTGGCAGCCGGTGCGCCGGGTACTGAGCAGTCACCGGTATTCAAAGGCGATGCGCAGAGCATGACGTTCTACGCGCCGCTGCCGGCAACGCTGGGTGGAGGTTTGTACCGCTACAGCCTGGCGCTGGTCGCCGGGCATCGCTTGCAGGTCAGTCTGGAGCGCCTGCAAGGTCAGGCATTGCTGCCGATGGGCGAACCGCAAGTGCTGCTGCATCAGGTGCAGAGCGTGCAGTTCAGCTACCGCGGCGTATCGCCCAAGGGTGAGGCCAGTGGCTGGCTGGATCAGTGGCCGTGGCCGGGACGCCTGCCGCTTGGCGTACGGGTCGATGCGCAGCTTTCAGGGCCTGTGCCCTGGCCGATGCAGAGCATTGCCGTGCGCCTGGACTTGTCCGGCGAGGCGCATGCGCTATGAAGCGTCAACGCGGCGTCGCGCTGCTGTTGGTGCTGTGGGTACTGGCGCTGCTGAGCACCTTGCTGGCCGGACTGCTGGGCTGGGTGCACCTGCAGAACCGTCAGGCGCTGTGGCAACGGCAGCAGACTCAGTCGTTGCTGGCCGCCCAGGCGGGTGTCGGCATGGCGGTGCTGGCGCAATTGGACCGCGATCCCGAGCGGCATTGGATTGCAGACGGTCAGGCCCATCAATTGCGCTTTGACGATGCGCAGCTGGCGGTCAGCCTGAGCAGCGAGAAGGGCAAGCTGGATTTGAATACCGCCCCTGCCGAGGCGTTCGCGCATCTGGTAACGGCGTGCGGGGCAGCGCCGGAGTTGTCGCAGCGAATGGCGCAGTCACTGGAGCAACGTCGCGGTGGCGGACGGGCGCCGTTGCGCATGATCGAAGAACTGCGCGAGCTGTCCGGCATGACCCAACCGCTGTATCAGTGCGCGGCCGACAACGTGACCCTCTGGAGCGGCCAAACGATGCCGGATGCACGTATGGCCTCGGCCTGGCTGCGGCGTGCGTTGAGCCTGCCGCAGGTCGCAGGCGCCACCCGGGATGCAGGTCCCGTGATCACCATCAGCAGTCAGGCGACATTGCCCGGCGGACACACCACGACGCTAAGCGTCACGCTCTTACTGAACCCATCGAAGGAGGGGACTCGACCTTACCGGGTCCTGCGCTGGCAAGAATGAAGCAATTACTTTTACAGCGTCTGACGCCCCCGCTCTCTCGGGTGCAGCGACATTGGCGCGACAGCCCTGCGCAACGTCTCTGGCAAGCCTGGCTGCGCGAACTGCAGGCGCTGCTGCCTGCGAGCGCGCGTGCCCGGTTGCTGCCGCAGGTTCGCGAGCAGCAAATCGACTGGCCGCTGCCTGCCTCGTTTCATCAGCATGCAGGCGAACGCCTGGTTTTGCTGCTGCCCGCCAGTATGGTTCTGGCACAGCCACTGCAGTTGCCTTTGGGCGCCCTGCGCGATCTGCACAGCGTGGTCGGCTTCGAACTGGACAAGTACACCCCCTTCCCGCGTGAGCAGATGCAGTACGTTGCGCGGGTACTTGGCAAAGGCAAAACTCTGGCGCAGGTCATGCTGGTTGCCATCCTGCGTGAGCGTTTGCAGACGATTCTCGACAGTTGCGCAGAACAAGGGCTGGCCTTGCACCGCGTGGATTGCCGCAGCGCCGACGGCCAGCCGCTGGGCCTCGACTTATTGCCCGCCGGGCTCAAACCCCCACGCGTTCGCAGTGCGCGTCTGCCACGTTACCTGGGCTGGGCCTGTGGCGTCTTGCTGCTGACTTGCATGGTGCTGTGGCTGGATGCTCGCTCGGCCATGGTCCAGAGCATGCAGCAGAGTGTGGAGCAGCAGCGCCAACAGGTGCAACAGGTACAGCAATTGCGCCGTGAATTGATCAACACGCAGGGTGCAGCGCGCTATCTGGCCCAACAGAAGGCCGCCCAGCCGACACTGAGCAGCGTGCTGGTGGACCTGACCGGCTGTCTGGGCGCTGACACATGGGTGGAGCAGCTGGAAATATCGGACAGCGGCGGGGTTTCCATTACGGGTCAGAGCGCCGGAGCCAGCGCCTTGATCAGCCGCATGAAAGGCTGCAAGACCCTTCGCGACGTGCAGTTCCAGGGCATCATCCAGCCTGACGCACAGACCGGGAAAGAACACTTTTCACTGCGGGCCCAATTACACCGGGAGGCCTCCGATGCGTCGTGATCTCAACGCCCGCGAGCGACGCGGCGCCGCACTCATTGGCTTGGCTCTGGTGCTGGCCGCCGCATGGTGGCTGCTGGTGCAAAGCTGGTTCCTCGATCCCCTGCTGGCGCTACAGGACCAGGCCGACGCGCTGCGCGAACAGCAGCAGCGTTACGCCGGGGTCGTGGAGCAACGCGAGACGCTGCAGCAGCAATTACAGACAGCCCGCCGTGACCCTTCCAGCCGCAGCAGTCTGTTACCCGGCGAAGATCCCAGCGCCGTGGCCGCCGAACTGATGCAGCGCACGCTGGACAAGGTCAAGGCTCATGCCAATGAAGGCCCTGGCTGCGAGGTGACGCAGCGCATGCCGATCATGCCGGAGTCGGACAGTGCCGAGCCCTATCGACAGGTGAAGGTAAGCCTGACGCTGGAATGCGCCATGGAGCCGCTGACCAACCTGCTGCACGAGCTGGAATATGCCCAGCCGTTTCTGTTCATCGACAACCTGAGCATTCGCCGCGCAACGACAGCACCGTCCAGCGGCGCTGCGGGCCGTCTGCAAGTGCATCTGCTGCTGCGCGGCTATCTGCAACAGGCCAAGGCTTCACAACCTCCGGCACCCTCATCTGCGCCCAAGGAGCCTGAAGCATGAAGCTCGATATCCTGACCCTCGGCCTGTTGGGCACCGCTGCTTTGCTGGCGGGTGCGGTCGTGAGCCTGGCAGGCGGCGCGGGCCAGTCCGTGTCCTGGTTACCGCCCAGCCAGGTCCGCGAGACAGTCAAGGTGGCCGCACCTGCGCCAATGGCAGACATGCCTGCGCAAGCACTGGCGCTGACGTGGCAGCAATCGATGTTCAGCCCTGATCGCCAACCTGATCCGGTCAACGGCACTGCCGGCACTTCTTCGCTGGACGGCACGCGTCTGACCGGAGTGATCATCGACGGCCAAGCTCAATGGGTGCTTCTGCAATTGCCAGACAAACGCACTATCAAGCTTGCGGTCGGTAGCGCATTGGACAGTGGCTGGACCCTGACCGGCGTCACCCCACAGCAAGCCACCTTTACCGGTCAAGGCCAGACTCGCCAACTGCGCCTGACCCTGCTTCGCCTTCCTCCGCCATCAAAAGCACATCCCATTACTCTTCCAAACGTACCCACACCATGAACAATCGCTACCCTGAGTTTTCCCGTTTGCGCAGCCCGCTGCTGTGCCTGGCCACCGCCGTGGCACTGGCCGGTTGCGCCTCTTCCCCGGAGCGTTTCGAAAACGACCCGGCCCTGATGCAGGAAGCACTCAATGGCACAGGCTCGCAGCGCGCCCCTGTGAGTGACGCACCCGTCGTCGCAGCGAACCCGGCGGCAGCGCCAGCCACCGCTTCGGCCCGCCGGCAGATCATTCGCGGCAGCCAGACCTTCGTCCACGGCCCAGGCTCGGCCAAGGCCGTGCCCAGTGCGCAAGGCACTGCCGATGCCAAGGCCGATATCGTTTTCAACTTCACCAATCAGCCCATCGAAGCCGTCATCAACAGCGTGATGGGTGACTTGCTGCATGAGAACTACAGCATCGCCCAGGGCGTAAAAGGCGATGTCAGCTTTTCCACATCGCAGGCGGTCAACAAGCAACAGGCGCTGTCGATTCTCGAGACCCTGTTGTCGTGGACCGACAATGCAATGATCCGCCAGGGCGATCGCTACGTGATCCTGCCGGCCAATCAGGCGGTAGCCGGTAAGTTGGTGCCGGAGATGCCGGTATCCAGGCCCGCCAACGGTTTGTCGGCGCGCCTGTATCCGCTGCGCTACATCTCGGCCACCGAGATGCAGAAACTGCTCAAACCCTTTGCCCGTGATAATGCTTTTCTGCTGGTCGATCCAGCGCGCAACGTGCTCAGCCTCGCAGGCACACCGGACGAGTTGGCCAATTATCAGGACACCATCGACACCTTCGACGTGGACTGGCTTAAAGGCATGTCGATCGGCGTGTACGGCTTGCAGCGCGCCACCGTCGGCGAGCTGATGCCGGAACTCCAGAAAATGTTCGGCCCCAACAGCGGCATGCCCCTGGCGGGCATGGTGCGTTTTCTGCCAATCGAACGGACCAATTCGGTGGTGGCCATTTCCGCGCAGCCCGCTTATCTGAGTGAAGTCGGCGACTGGATTCACACCATTGATGAAGGCGGCGGCAACGAGCCGCAAATGTACGTCTATGACGTACGCAACATGAAGGCGTCCGATCTGGCCAAGTACTTGCGGCAGATCTATGGCAACGGGCAGATCAAGGACGACACGGCCGCCAAAGTGGCGCCGGGCCTGCGCACCCGCACCTTGTCGTCCCTTAACGGCAGCGCCAGCAGCAACGGCAGCGGCCTGAGCGGCACGGGCGTGAGTGGCATGAACGGAACCGGCATGGGTGGCACGGGCCAAGGGTTGGGCTCTACCGCGAGCAGCGGCACCAGTCAGACAGGACTGCAACAGGGCAGTGACGACTCGGACAACGACGATGCCGATGAAAACGCCGACAGCGGCACAGAAGACCAGAGCACCGGCAACACAGGCACTGCCGCCGCCAGCCAGCGTCTGGACGACAGCACGCGTATCACCGCGCAGAAGAGCAGCAATCAGCTGCTGGTTCGCACGCGTCCAGCGCAATGGGCGGAGATCGAAGCAGCCATCAAACGCCTGGACAACGCGCCGCTGCAGGTGCAGATCGAGACCCGCATTCTGGAGGTCAACCTCAGCGGTGAGCTGGACCTGGGCGTGCAGTGGTATCTGGGGCGTCTGGCGGGTAATTCCACCAGCACCACCGTTGCCAACACGGCCGGCAGTCAAGGCGCGCTGGGGGGTGGCGGCGCCGGTTTAGGTGCCACGGATTCGCTGTTCTATTCATTCGTCAGCAACAACCTGCAGTTTGCCCTGCACGCCCTGGAAACCAGCGGACGCACGCAGGTGCTGTCGGCGCCTTCGCTGGTGGTGATGAACAATCAGCAGGCGCAGATTCAAGTAGGCGACAACATTCCGATCAGCCAGACCACCGTCAACACCAGCACTTCGGACACTACGTTGAGCAGTGTCGAATATGTGCAGACCGGGGTGATACTGGATGTCGTGCCACGCATCAATCCGGGCGGCCTGGTGTACATGGATATCCAGCAGCAGGTCAGCGATGCCGACAGCACCGCGACCACCGACACCAACGGCAACCCGCGCATCTCCACCCGCTCTGTGTCGACCCAGGTTGCGGTACAAAGCGGGCAGACCGTGTTGCTGGGCGGACTGATCAAGCAGGACAACAGCGACACGGTGTCGGCAGTGCCTTACCTGGGACGTGTACCTGGCCTTCGCTGGTTGTTCGGCAACACCAGCAAGACCAAGAAGCGCACGGAGCTGATCGTGCTGATCACGCCGCGGGTTGTCACCAGCAATAGTCAGGCGCGACAAGTGACCGATGATTACCGACAGCAGTTGCAATTGATCAGACCTGCGCAGAGCGTGCAGCCAATGTGACCCTGCAGGCCTCTTCGCGAGCAAGCTCGCTCCCACAGATTATTCATTGCCGATGGGTCAGTAACGGGCCCAAGGTCGGGAGCCGCTTTTTTGGTCCGGCTGGAAGGCGTAGCGCAACGTCATGCCGGGCCGTTCAACCGACTTGTTCCTTCACAGCAATGAAAAACTGTCGGAGTGAGCTTGCTCACGAAAGCTGAATCACAGCCGCCACACTCGATGGATGTGCCGGCCTCTTCGCGAGCACAGACTATCAATCCACCAACGCGTCTTCCTTCAGGCGCTCGGCGTTGACGACGGGCTTGGCATCAGGCGCCTTCAAGTCTTTGGTAAAGGTGCCATCCACTTCTCCCTTGAAGAAGTTCTTGCCGTAAATCAGCAGGCACAGCACGACGCCAATCCCGAACGCCCAGCTTGCGCCCTTGATCGCCAGTACCGCGCCGATCACGCCGGCGATGCCCAGATCACGTTGACTGCGTGCTTCGAGAATCCCCAGACGCACACTCACGTAACCCTGAATCAGCAAGGTCAGCGACAGCGCCACGCCGAGGATCGGTTGCACCAGCGTCACCACCGGCAACAGCAGCAAACCGGTGTTGGTGCCCCAGCGAAAAGAACCGACACCGCCGATGATCGACTGCATCGCCTTCGGCCCGCCCTTGAAGCGTTCGATCACCACCACCAGCATTGCCGCCCATTTCGGGCCGCACATGGCGACATCCGGGCCGAAGATGCTCATCAAAGCGTTCCGCGCACCGAAGATCAGATGGGCACGATCCGGGTTGTAATCAACCACTTCATCGGTGCGAACAGTTTCTGCTTCATCGAGTAACGCCTTGGCACTGAGCACGTCACCAAAGACGATGATGTACACCGCCAGCATGGTCGGCAGCGCCGAAATGAACATCGACAGCGGTGGCATGCCCAGACCGAATACCGTGTAGTGGCTCCACAGACCGGCGAAATCCGGCTTGCTGATGCCCCACTGAATGGTCGGCCACGGCGCTTCACCAAACAGCGGTGCGATGACCACGGCCAGCAGAATGATCGGCAGGATGCCCAACTTGGCAAAATTCCACCAAAAGCGGTTGCGCTGTTTCAGCTCGTTGAAGTGCTGGGAGAAGATTAGATAGAACGCGATCCCCACCGCGATGGAGATGGTCCACGGCAACACGTTGAATTTGCCGCCGACCTGAAATACCGCGATCACTGCACTCAGCCCCGCGCCGACGATAATCCCGGACTTGATCGCCGACGGCACGTATTCCACGACCTTCTTCGCCATGCCGGTCGCCCCCAGCGCGACCGAGAACACCCCGAGCATCAACTGGAAGGCGATCAAGGCATGGACACGCTCCGGGCCCACTGGAAATTGTGCGCAGTAGGCCATCAACAGTGGGACCGCCGGGGTAATCCAGCCGGGCACGGTCGGGTCGCCCAGCAAATGGTGAGTCAGATACAGCAGGCCGTTGAGCATCACCACCGCCAGAGCCACCTCGAACGGCATGCCGAGCAATTCGGTCATCAGCGGGATGGCGGCCAGGTCCACGGCGCACATCAGCAGCCCTTGCAGGTAGTCCGGCATCTCGAGTTTGTAATGAATGAACGGCAGCCGGACCTTGAACGGGCCGAGCGGGATGTACGGGCTTTCGCTCCGCGGCTGAGGAGTGTTGGACATGGTGTGTACCTGTTTTATTGGTCTTGTGTCGGCAAACGCCCGTACCTGTCGGCCGGGCGTTCTGGCATTTCAGAATCAGTAGGCAGCGCGGTAGATTTTCTCGATGTCGGCGGCGGTGAGTTTGCGCGGGTTGTTGCGCATCAGACGGTCGATCTTGCTGGCCTCTTCGGCCATGGCCGGAATCGCCTCTTCAGGCACATTGAAACTGCGCATGCCGGACGGGATGTCCACCGCAGCGCACAGGTCGGCCATGGCCTGGACGGCCTGATCGGCGGCGTCCTTGTCGCTCAGGTCGGCAACACGCAGGCCCATGGCTTCGGCGATATCACGGAAGCGCTCGACGCAGGCCATTTTGTTCCACGCCATTACGTAGGGCAGCAGCAGCGCGTTACTGACGCCATGAGCGATGTTGAAACGCCCGCCCAACGGATACGCCAGCGCATGCACCGCACCCACCCCGGCGTTGCCGAAGGCCATGCCGGCCATGAGGCTGGCGGTGGCCATGTCTTCGCGGGCCTGCAGGTTGGACGGGTTGGCGTAAGCCTTGGGCAGCGCCTTGGTGATCAGCTTGATGGCACCCAGCGCGATGGCGTCGGTAATCGGCGAGGCATTGACCGAAAGATACGACTCCACCGCATGCACCAGTGCATCGACGCCGCTGGCCGCTGTCACGCTACGTGGGCAGGTCAGGGTCATGATCGGGCTGACCAGGGCGACGTCCGGCAGCAGGTAATCGCTGACGATGCCCTTTTTCAGCTGCGCCTCTTTATCGGAAAAGATAGCGACGTTGGTCACTTCAGAACCGGTACCGGCGGTGGTCGGAATAGCGATCAATGCCGGGCCCTTGCGCTTGACCATATCCACACCGAACAACTCGGCCAGCGGCCCTTCATGCCCGGCGAACGCCGCTACGCCCTTGGCGATGTCGATGGCGCTGCCGCCGCCCAGTCCGATCAAGCCGTCATGCTCACCTTCGCGATAAGCGCGGGTGCAGTCCTCGACGATGGAAATTTCCGGCTCGGGTTTGACCTGATCGAACAGGCCGTAGCGACGTCCACCCAGTTGCGCCAACGCCAGATCGACGGTGCCGGACTTAACCAGAATGGCATCGGTGACGATCAGGGGATTGTTGACGTTGAGGCGGGTCAGCTCGGCGGCAAGCTGCTCGATGGCGGCTGGGCCGGTGATCAGTTTATTGGCGATTTTGAAGGCAGTGATTTTGGATGTAGAAAGGCTCACCGGGTTCGTCCTGTGTACGTTGTTTTATCGGAAGACGTGCCGAATGAGAGAGCGAAAGCTGTGCCAACCCGCGCAAAGCACCGTGGTCAAGGCGTTTGCGCGAATCGTTTGGAGTTAAAAAGGGATTTGAGCGGAAAGTTCTGATCAGCTTTTTGATCGATTTACAGGGCCTTGATTGAAATCCTAATCAGAGCGTTCCCAGCGTTTCATCTTCTGCACCACGGTCGCTTGGCTGACGCCCAGTGCCTTGGCCGCCAGCCGCGTGGTCTTGTGTACCTGGAGCGCGGCACGAATCGCCGAACGCTCGGCATTCTCCAGCACCTTGCGCAACGGCAGGCGACTGTCGTCGGTGGTCTGCGGATTGAGGTTGAGGATTTCCTCGGGCAGATCCAGCGCCTCTATGGTGCCGTTCAGGTTGGTCACCACCAGACGCTCGACGATGTTGATCAACTCGCGAATGTTGCCAGGCCAGGCGTATTCACACAGCAGATCGAGGGCTTCGAGGCTCCACCGCACATTGCGCTCATAACGGCTGTTGAAGCTGTCGAGGTAGTAATGCAGCAGCGGCGGTATTTCTTCACTGCGCTCGCGCAGGGCCGGGATGCTGATCGGTACCACATTGAGCCGATAGAACAAGTCGGCACGAAAGCGCCCCTCGGCCACCAGTTGTTTGAGGTCGTGGTGAGTGGCGCTGATGATGCGCACATCCACCTCTTTCAACTCCAGGCCACCCACGGGGATGAAGCGGCTTTCTTCGATGACCTTGAGCAGCTTGACCTGCACTGGCAGCGGCAGATCGCCGATCTCATCGAGAAACAGGGTGCCGTGATGCGCCAGCTCCAGCAGGCCGCGTTTGCCCTTCGGGCCTGCCCCGGTAAACGCGCCGGGGGCATAGCCGAACAACTCGGCTTCGATCAGGTTCTCGGGCAAGGCGCCGCAATTCAGCGCCAAAAACGGCTCGCTGGCACGTGGGCTGGCATTGTGGATGAACTGGGCGACGAGGGTTTTGCCGACACCGGTTTCGCCTTGCAGCAGGACTTTTACCGAGCTGCTGGCTACCTGACGGGCCAAGGCGAACACCCGGCCGGATACCTCCTGATCGGCCATCAGCGGCGAGTGCAAAAGATTGTCCCGCTGACCGGCATGGAGCTTGGCCGTACTGTGGCGCAGTTGCTTGAGCTGCTGCAATTCATCGCGCTCATGCTTCATGCGCAGCAGTTCGGTCATGTCACGTACGGTGCTGACGACGTAGGAAATGCGGTGGTTGGCATCGAGAATGGGCGTCGCGCTGACCAACAGCTTCTTGCCCTGACTCAGGCTTTGCATCACCGACACGGGGCGGCCTTCCTGCAACACGCGCAAGGAAGCCGATTGCGAGATAACGCCCGCCTTCACCAGTTCCTGCATGGGCCTGCCGATCAGGTCGGCACCGCTGAGTCCGGTCAGTCGCTCATAGGCGTGATTGACCTTGAGTGTCTTGCCGTCGCCATCGGTAATGTAGACGCCGTCGTGCAAAGCGTTGAGCAGTTCTTCGAAACTGGCGTCGTTGACGTTCACCGAGGGGCTCCGTGCGTGATGGGTCGCGAAGAGGGAGTTTAAACGGTGATGGCGCAATTGATACAAAACCCGGATCGCGATCAACCTGAGTGATCGTTCCCACGCTGCGCGTGGTAACACCCGAGCGGACGCTTTGCGTCCATGTGACGCGGAGCGTCATGAGAGGCATGCCCACGCAGAGCGTGGGCACGATCAGAAACCGATCACTCCACCGCTGTACGCAGCTTCTCACTGCGCCCGCGCAACCATTCCAGCACCAGCAACAGAATCACTGAAAACCCAATCAACAGGGTTGCAGCGGCGGCGATGGTCGGGCTGAGGTTTTCGCGGATGCCGCTGAACATCTGCCGTGGCAGGGTTGCTTGCTCTGGCCCGGCGAGGAACAGGGTCACCACCACTTCATCGAACGAGGTCGCGAAGGCGAACAGCGCCCCGGAAATCACCCCCGGCGCAATCAGCGGCAGGGTTACGCGACGAAACGCAGTCACCGGCGAGGCCCCCAGGCTGGCCGCTGCACGCACCAGGTTGTAGTTGAAACCCTGCAACGTGGCCGACACCGTGATGATCACGAACGGCACGCCCAAGACGGCATGCACCAGAATCAACGAGGTGTAACTGTTGCCCAGCCCCAGCGGCGCGAAGAACAGATAACTCGCGACCCCGACGATTACCACCGGTACCACCATCGGCGAGATCACCAGCGCCATCACCAGCGATTTGCCGGGGAAGTTGCTGCGGGTCAGACCAATCGCAGCCAGTGTGCCGAAACCCATTGCCAGCACGGTGGCGGCCGGGGCGACGATCAGGCTGTTTTTCAGCGAACGCATCCACTCGGCCGAGCCGAAGAAGTCCTGATACCAGTGCAACGAAAAGCCCTGCTGCGGGTAGACCAGAAAGCTCCCGGAGTTGAACGACAGCGGCACGATCACCAGGACCGGCAGCACCAGAAACAACAGGATCAGACCGCACAGGGTGCGCAGCGTGTAATGCCAGAGCCGTTCGGCAGGCGAGGAATAAGGGCTCAACATGATCTTTCTCCTCAGCTCAGACGCAGACGACTGGCGCCAACCAGCCAGCTATAAATCAGGTACAGCACCACGGTCGCCAGTAACAGCAGGCCGCCCAACGCAGTCGCCATCCCCCAGTTGATGCTGGTGTTGGTGTAGAACGCCACGAAATAGCTGACCATCTGATCGTTAGGGCTGCCGAGCAGCGCCGGGGTGATGTAGTAGCCGATGGACAGGATGAACACCAACAGACAGCCCGCGCCAATGCCTGCGTAGGTCTGCGGGAAATACACCCGCCAGAAGCTGGCGAATGGGTTGCAGCCCAGGGAAATGGCCGCACGCATGTAGGTCGGTGAGATGCCTTTCATCACGCTGTAGATCGGCAGGATCATGAACGGCAGCATGATATGCACCATCGAGATATAAACCCCGACCCGGTTGAACACCAGTTCCAGCGGCTTATCGATGATCCCCAGGGCCATCAGCGCGCCGTTGATCAGGCCGCTCGATTGCAGCAGCACGATCCACGCGGCGACACGCACCAGAATCGAAGTCCAGAACGGCAATAGCACCAGAATCATCAGCAGGTTGCTCTGCCGTGCCGGAAGGTTGGCCAACAGATAGGCCAAGGGATAGGCCAGCAGCAGACAGATCGCGGTGATCACCAGGCCCATCCAGAAAGTGCGGGCGAAGATGTCGATGTAGATCGCCTGGTCGGGGGTCGCAGACGCCACTTCACCGAGATCATCGATACGGTGGTCGACAGCGGCCAGCAGATAATAGGGGGTAAAACTTGAGGTATTGCGACGAATCGCCTGCCAGTACGCGGGGTCGCCCCAACGTTCGTCGATGGCCTCCAGCGCCGCCTTATAGGAAGACGGCTCTTCCTTGAACGGAACGGCGCGGGCAGTTTTCGCCAACAGACTGCGATAACCGGCAAGCTCCTGGTTCAGGCGTTTGGAAAGATCGCCCAGGGTCTGATTCTTGCGGCTCGCGGCCAAATCCTCACTCAGCGCCTTATAAGCCGGCTCCGGTGGCAGACCCTTGCCATCCCATCGTGACACTTGGGTAACGGTCAGCGGCAGACCGCCCACCACTTCAGGGTTGTTCACGCTCTTGTAGAGCAGCGCCGCAATCGGCACCAGAAACACCAGCAGCAGGAAAATCGCCAACGGCGCGATCAACGCCTGAGCCTTCCAGCGGTTGACGCGCTCGGCACGGGCCAAGCGTTGCTTCAAGGTCGGGCTGGCGCCTTCAGTCAGGGGCACGGCGGTGGCCATAGCGAACTCCGAAATCTTTCAACAAGGAGTGCGTTTTCTCCCTATGGCGAGGGAGAAAAACGCACCCGGATCTAACTCAACGCTTATCGCTAATGACAGCGGCTTATTTGGCCGCCCAGGAGTTGAAGCGCTGTTCCAGGCTCTCACCGAAATCAGCCCAGAATTTCACGTCGATCTGCACCTGATCCTTGATGTTCTCAGGGGTGGTCGGCATGTCTTTCAGGGTGTCGGCACTGAGCAGCGAAACAGCCTGGGTGTTGGCCGGACCGTAAGCGATGTTCTCGGAGTAGGTCTTCTGCTGTTCAGGCTTGAGGGTGTAAGCGAGGAATTTCTTCGCTTCTTCGGCATTTTTCGCGCCCTTCGGAATGGCCCAGGCGTCGAAGTCATACACGCCGCCGGTCCAGACCACTTTCAGGTTGCTTTCTTTCTGTACGGCCGCGATACGGCCGTTGTAAGCCGAACTCATGACCACGTCACCCGATTGCAGGAATTGCGGAGGCTGTGCGCCCGCCTCCCACCACTGAATGCTTGGCTTGAGCTTGTCGAGCATCTTGAAGGCGCGGTCCTGGCCTTCTTTGGTCGCCAGCACTTTGTACACGTCTTTCGGCGCAACGCCGTCGGCCATCAGGGCGAATTCCAGGGTGTATTTGGCTCCTTTACGCAGGCCACGCTTGCCCGGGAATTTCTCGGTGTTCCAGAAATCGGCCCAGCCGATAGGTGCGGTTTTGAGCTTGTCGGCGTTGTAGGCCAACACGGTAGACCACACGAAGAAGCCTACGCCGCAGGTCTGTATTGCACCCGGCACGTAGTCTTCTTTCTTGCCCAGGATCGCCGGGTCGATTTCTTCGAACATGTCTTCGTCGCAACCACGGGACAGCTCCGGCGATTCGACTTCCACCAGATCCCAGTTCACGCTCTTGGTGTCGACCATGGCTTTGACCTTGGCCATCTCACCGTTGTACTCGCCCGCGATGATCTTGCCGCCGCCAGCTTTTTCCCACGGTGCGTAGAAGGCTTTTTCCTGAGCCGTCTTGTTCGCGCCACCGAAGGAGATGACAGTCAGATCAGCTGCCATGGCTTGCGCCGCGCACATCATGCCGACCGTTAAGGCGGTGAGTTTCAATGTTTTGAGCATCTGTATTTCTCTCCACGAACAATGTTGTTTTAAGCGTTGGGGCGATTGATTCGCCTCTGGGTGACTCTGTTGACGCGTACCGCAGGTGAATCAATACGCTTCCTGCAAAGGGTCCAGCGCACGAGCGTGCTCGACCTGCCATCCAATGGGCACAACGTCGCCAACGCTCAATGCCGGATCCAGCTCGGCAATAGGCTGCTTGACGAAGAAATCGGTTTTACCGGCGACCTCCAGACGCACCCGCACGTGATCGCCCAGATAGATGAATTCGGCGACGCGACCGGAGAATCGGTTGACGCAACTTTCGCTTCGGCCGTTGAGGTTCACGCGCTCGGGGCGAATCGACAGCGTCACGGGGCTGCCCGCCGGTCCGACGTTGACCGCCAGCGCCTGGACCTTCTCGCCGCGAGTCAGGGCTACCAGGCAACGATCGCCGGTCTGGCTGAGCAAGGTGCCGTTGATGCGGTTGTTCTCGCCGATGAAGTTGGCGACAAAGGTGTTCTTCGGCTCTTCATACAACGTGCGCGGCGGCGCGATCTGCTGGATTTCGCCTTGGTGGAACACGGCCACGCGATCGGACATGGTCAGCGCTTCACCCTGATCGTGAGTGACGTAGACCACGGTCACGCCCAGACGCTGATGCAGATGCTTGATCTCCATCTGCATGTGTTCGCGCAACTGCTTGTCGAGTGCGCCAAGGGGTTCGTCCATCAGTACCAGTTGCGGCTCGAACACCAGCGCACGGGCCAACGCCACACGCTGCTGCTGACCACCGGACAACTGCGCCGGGTAGCGATGGGCGAAGGTGCCGAGTTGGACCATATCCAGCGCGCGTTTGACCTTCTCGGTGACATCGGTCTTGCTCATGCCTCGCACAGACAGCGGGAACGCCAGGTTCTCGGCGACAGTCATGTGCGGGAACAGGGCATAGTTCTGGAACACCATGCCGATGTCGCGCTTGTGCGGCGGCACGTTGTTGATCGAGCGACCGGCCAGCAGAATCTCCCCCGCAGTCGGTGTTTCGAAACCGGCGAGCATCATCAGGCTGGTGGTCTTGCCGGAACCCGAAGGCCCGAGCAGGGTGAGGAACTCGCCTTTGCGAATGTCCAGGTTGAGGTCTTTGACGATCAGGGCTTCGCCGTCGTAGCTCTTTTGCACACCGCGAAAGCTGACCAGAACATCACTCGCCCCAGCGCTTGAATCGACGTTGCTCATTACCCACACCTTTGAATTATCAACCGTGGGAGCAAGCGTAGATGAGGCTGCAGGCCACGCAAATCGGGGGGCAGGAGAGATTCGGCTAGGCGAGATGGAAGGTTCTTTGTAGGGATTGCCCTACAACGATGGCGGGGATAGGTATGTGCTCAGGGAGATACTTTTCGCCTGTTGCTGCCTGTTCGTCGGGTTGCGGCCCAGACCAAGCGCGCCTACAGGGTATCGCGGTGCTTTTGTAGGAGCGCGCTTGCCCGCGGTGACGTCAGCACAGTCTCAGCAGAAGGTCGCTTTTAGACACGCGATCAGACCAGCTTATGCTCCATCGCATACTTCACCAGCTCGGCAAGCGACGTGATGTTGAGCTTCTGCATCAACCGCGCCTTGTGGGTGCTGATGGTCTTGCTGCTCAGGGCCAGCTGCTGGGCGATGTCGTTGACGTTGGCCCCCTGGGCCAGACGCTCGAATACCGAAAACTCGCGTTCGGACAGCAACGAGTGCAAAGGCCGGCTGTCGGTCAGCCCCACTTCGAACACCATGCGATCAGCCAGATCCGGGTCGATGTAACGCCCGCCCGCGGCCACCCGCCGGATCGCGGTCAGCAGCAGCGCCGGATCACTGTCCTTGGTCGCGTAACCCGCCGCACCGATCTTCAACGCCCGAGCGGCCATCTGTGCTTCGTCGTGCATCGACAGCACCAGGATCGCCGGGGGATTGTTCAGTGCGCGGATCCTCGGGATCGCCTCCAGGCCATTGACCCCTGGCATCGAAATGTCGAGTAGCACGACCTCACACTCGATATGGCGCAGCGCCTCCAGCAGCTGTTCGCCATTACTGGCCTCCCCCGCCACTTGCAGATCCTTGGCCAGACCAATCAACTGCTTGATGCCTTCGCGAACGATGGTGTGATCCTCGGCGACCAATACACGAATCACTGCACTTGCTCCTGCGCAACCTGTTCCAGCGGAATGAAGATGCGCAAGGTTGTGCCTTCTCCCAGCGTGCTGTCCAGATGCAATCGTCCGCCCATGATCAGAACCCGTTCACGCATGCCCACCAGACCGAAGGATGCAGGTCGTTCGTGACTTTGGTCGAACCCTTGTCCGTCGTCGGCGATGCTCATGCACAACACGCCGTCACTCAGACTCAGATTCAACTCAACGGTGTGCGCCTGGGCGTGGCGCATGACGTTGGTCAGCGACTCCTGAAGGATCCGGAACAGGCCGATTGCCGTTGCGTCCGACAGGGCTGGCAAGTTGTCCGGTACTTCGACCAGACAAGGAATCTGCGTACGTGCCTCGAAGCGTCGCGCCTGCCACTCGATGGCCGAAGCGATGCCCGCGTCGAGAATCGGCGGCCGTAACGCAGTGGCCACATCGCGCACCAGTTGGAAGAGCTGTGCAATCAGGCGCTTCATGCTGTTGAGCCGCTCTCGTAGTCCAGGATCGAGATCGGCGTAGGACAGTTCGCACATGGATGTTTCCAGTTTGAGCACAGTCAACATCTGACCCAGTTCGTCGTGAACCTCTCTCGCGATTCGGGCCTTTTCCTCTTCCCTGACAGTTTCAAGGTGTGCCGACAAGTCGCGCAGTTGTTCGGCCAGCACCTGCAAACGTGCTTCGCTTTCCTGCAAGGCGGCCAGCGAACGACGTCGCTCGGTGACGTCAGTGATGAACACCACCAGGTACTCGGCTTCGCGAAAGCGCAGGAAACTCAGCGACACGTCGGTAGGCAGGACGCTGCCGTCGGCGCGCAGACAATTGCTTTCGAAATTCTGCGGGCCTTCATCGCTGGAGCGGGCGTTTTTCCACAGAGTCAACCAGCGGTCCATGTTCAGTCCCGGCTCGAAGTCAATCAGCGGCCGGTCGACGACACCTCCCCGTCCATACCCGAGCATAGCCTCAGCGGCCTGATTGGCATAACGCACGTGGCTGTCCCAGTTGACCCAAAGAATGCCCACCGTGCTCTGGTCGATGGAAAACTGCGCCAGGCGCAAGGCCTCTTCACCCGCCAGACGCCGGGCGATGTCTTCACGGGCGGCAAGCAAATCGCGCTCCAGCACCTGCTGCTGTTTGCGCTGCCAGAACACAATCGTCGCGCTGGCCATCAACAGGACCAGCAACAGCACCGCGATGTTTTTCCACAGCCCCGGTGTCTCGCTGACCTGGGGATATTTGATCTGCAGCCATTGCGCGTGCAGCTGATCCAGGTCCTTGGGGGCGATTGCGCTCAGCGCCTGGCTGATGATCTGCGCCAATTCAGGAGCGTCGCGTCGGGATGCCACCCTCAGCAACTGGGGAAAGCCGATATCGCCAACGACTGCGAGCCCGGCGAACTCGCTCTCCCGAGACAGACGGCTGAGCTGGGCTTCGTCGACCACCGCGTAACGCGCCTGCTGGCTCAGCAGCAGTTGCAAAGCCTGACGCTCGAGCGGCACGCCCTGAAGATTGAGGTGGGTGTAGTTGGAACGCAGGTAATCGGCAGTGGCGCTGGGCATGCGCACGGCCACGCGGACGAGGCTGTCGAGTTTCTCCAGGTCCACCGCGCCTGCCCCGTCGCGCTCGCCGACCACCAGTTGTGGCACCCGCATATAAGGGTCGGAATACAACCACATGCGCAGCCCGGCCGGGGTTTGCGTCAGTCCCGGTGCGAAATCGATCTGCCCAGCGTTCAGTGCTTTTTCAAGCTCGGCCTGATCGGAGAAGTTACGCCATAGCAACTCGACCTGTAGGGTCTTGGCCATCAGATTGACCAGATCGACGTTAGCCCCGGACAGCACCTGCGCACGGCGATCGAACTGCGCGAAAGGCGCCTGCAATACCAGGCCGACACGCAGCTGACCGCGCTGATTGAGCCAGTCCCGCTGGTCACGATTCAGGACGTCGGGGGGCGCACTCGCCGCTCCGGCCAGCACGGGCGATGCCAGAATGCTCAGCAGCAGGCCAATCAAGAGCGCTCTCGGACAGCCGATAAGCCATAGGCGCAGCATGCGGATTCTCAACCTGTCATCTCCACTTCCCGGAATCCTTGATCGACCATGTGTTGTGCGAGACGCCCGAGATGCAGGCGTCGACACCCGGCCTGACAAACAGTCATCAACCCATTAGGCTGCCGGAATTGTTTCCGGCTTTTGGAATATTCGATGCCCTACACCATTCGCGCAATGTTTCCCGCGGTTTGCCTGACGCTGATACTACCTTGCACACAGATCGCGATGGCGGCAGATCCTGCCCCAGCCAAAGATGACAAGGCGACCGAAACCCCGGTCGAACGTGCAGCGTTACCTTCGCGCAGCCAGGAAGACACCCTGGCATTGGAGCGTCAGGTGCCCAAGGCCGAGCAGCAACAACTGCAGGCCGGGGACGAGAGCTTTCTGGCCTTGTGGAAGCCGGCTAACACCGACGACGCCAAAGGCGCGGTAGTGATCGTGCCCGGTGCCGATGAATCCACCGATTGGCCGAATGCTGTAGGACCGCTACGACGCAAGCTGCCGGATGTGGGTTGGTCCAGCCTGAGCCTGAGCATGCCGGACGCCTACAACGATGGCATTTTCGCACGCACTGCTGACACTCCACTGACAGACGACAAAGCCGTCGCTGACAAAGACAAGGCCAAGGACGCCCAAGCCAAGACGCCCGATCCTGCAGCTAGCGCCGAAGCCGATGCAGCCGCGGCCGCCGAGCAAGCAGCTGCCCAAGCTGAACTGGCGAAAGCCAACGCCGAGAAAATCTTCGCCCGTATCGATAGCGCCGTCGTCTTCGCCCAGCAGAACAAGGCTCACAGCATCGCGCTGCTGGGTCATGGCACGGGAGCGTACTGGGTTGCACGCTACATGAGCGAACGGCCGTCGCCTGCGGTTCAGAAACTGGTCATGGTCACGGCGGTGGATACCGGCAAGGACACACCTTCGTTGTTGGAGGTGTTGCCGACCCTGAAGGTCGCGACTGCGGACTTCGTGAGCAAGGACAAGACGGTGCCCCGCCAACAGGCGCAAGATCGACTGGATGCCAGCAAGCGCGTGAAGAACGCGCGCTTCACTCAAGTGACACTAAACGCGATTCCGGGCAATGCGGCGATGGAACAGGATCAACTGTTTCGCCGGGTTCGGGGTTGGTTGGAGGGACAGTAGGAGCCACCGCGCTCCTACAACGCCCGAGAGATCACCGAAACCCACGCCTCTCCCGAATCACCGCATAGGCATGATGCAGTTCGCGAGTTCTTTCTGTGGCATCGCGGACCTGGCCCTGACTGGCACCCGAACCAGCGATTTTGTCCGGGTGGTGACGGCTCAATAACCGACGATACGCGCGCTTGATCTGCGCAGGCTCCGAATCCGTGCGCACACCAAGCAGGCGTAACGCTTCCTGGTATTCGCCAACCCTGCTGGCGGGCGCCCGCGTTCGTTGTTCATCCTCGGTCGACGATAAAGCCCCGACCTTCTCCGCAGTCCAGCCCAGCCACTTGCCCCACAGCACGATCAACTCGCGCTCGGTTCTCGTCGCTTTGCCATCGGCCCAGGCCATGCGCCAGCAGGCACGCAACAGGCCTTCGGCGGCATGGGGCTGGGTTTTCAGGCGTGTCAGGTGCACGCGCAAATTATCGCGACCGTCCTTGCCACGATTGAACGCCGCAATCGCCCGTCGCATAGCCGGTTCGCTCAAGTCCAGACGACGCATCTCGACCCGGGCTTGCTGAATGTGGCCATCAACCACCCGACCACCACTTTTCGCCACTCGGCCCAGCAGGATGAAGATCAGCTCGTCATCGCGCAGCGCCTCTCGCCCACTGATGCGCTCGCGCAGCTCGGCCAGGCTCTGGATATGCAGACGTCGGTCCAGCGTCTGCCCCAGCAACGCGCCCAGCATCGCGCCGGGGATGCTGGCAATCGCGTACCCGGCG
The DNA here is from genome assembly GCF_002934685.1 of Pseudomonas bohemica. Lineage (GTDB taxonomy): Bacteria > Pseudomonadota > Gammaproteobacteria > Pseudomonadales > Pseudomonadaceae > Aquipseudomonas > Aquipseudomonas bohemica. The sequence goes on along the minus strand of NZ_NKHL01000121.1, from coordinate 140,802 downwards.
CCGCCGCCGATCAATGTGAATGGCCAGAGCATTTAAGGCTTCACCGCAAGGATTCGCTCGACTTCCGCCAACCGTTCGTGAGTGCCGACATCGACCCAGCGCCCGGTGAAATGTTCTCCGGTTACCAGGCCCTTGGCCATCGCAGCGCGCAACAGAGGTGCGAGTTTGAACGCGCCCTCACTGCAGTCGGCGAAGAGCCGGGGATCCAGAACAGCGATGCCGCTGTAGGTCAGGCGCGGCAGGCTGCCGTCGTCCCGCACTTCGCCACCCACCAGAGCGAAATCGCCAGCGAGGTGATGCAGCGGATTGTCCACCAGCACCAGATGCGCCAACCCCTGGATTGGCGCGCTGTTTATCGAAGCATTCAACGCCGTGAAGTCACAGTCGGTCCAGATATCCCCGTTAACCACCAGAAACGGCTCATCGCCGAGCAACGGCAGCGCACGGAAAATCCCGCCACCGGTTTCCAGCGGCTCGCCCTCGGGTGAATAGCGAATGCTCAAGCCCAGCTGTCGACCATCGCCCAGATAATCCTCGATCTGCTGACCGAGCCAGGCGTGGTTGATCACCACCTCGGCAAAACCCGCTGCTTTCAATGCCCGCAGGTGATATTCGATCAGCGGGACACCACCGGCGCGAACCAGCGGCTTGGGCGTGTGCAGCGTCAGCGGACGCAGACGCTCGCCCTTGCCGGCTGCCAGAATCATCGCTTTCATGTGTCCCTCTTCAAGACAGTCTTCACATCCATTCCTTCACACGGCGGCTTCTTGCTTGGGCTGATCCAGACTGGTCAGTAGGTTCCTCAACTCGACCAACTCAGGTCGGCGCGCCAGCACGGCTTCTATATAAGATAAGAAGCGCGGCACATCGGCGACGTACCGTGGCTTGCCGTCACGGTGGCAAATCCGCGCAAAAATCCCGATGACCTTCAAATGACGCTGCACGCCCATCAGATCGCTGGCGCGACGGAATTCCTCGAAATCATCCTGCACCGCAATCCCCAGCGCCGCGGCCTTCTCCCAATAGGTCTTGAGCCAGCCCGCAACACGCTCTTCCGGCCAGCTCAAAAACGCATCCTTGAACAGGCAAGTGATGTCGTAGGTCACCGGGCCATATACCGCATCCTGAAAATCCAGCACGCCGGGGTTCGGCTCGCTGACCATCAGGTTGCGCGGCATGTAGTCGCGATGGACCAGAACCACGGGCTGTGCCAGCGCACTGTCGATCAGCAGATTACTGGCCCGCTGCCAACTGACCTGCTGCGCCTGATCGAATTCGATTCCCAGATGCCGCTTGACGTACCACTCGGGGAAAAGCTCGAGCTCGCGACGCAGAAGGGCGGCGTCATAGCCAGGCAGCGGCGCATCCATCGGCAGTTGCTGATACGCCAGCAGTGCTTCGATGGCATCGGCGAACAATGGGTCCGCATTTTTTTCGTCGATGACATCCAGGTAGGTTTTTCGACCCAGGTCATTGAGCAAAAGGAAGCCCTGATTCAGGTCTTCGGCATAAATTTTGGGAACATTAATTCCTGATTCGCTCAATAAATGAGCAATATCGACGAAGGGTTTGCAGTTTTCCTGAGGGGGTGGAGCGTCCATGACGATAAAAGTGCGACCCTCGCCTTCCCAGCGGAAGTAGCGACGGAAACTTGCGTCACTACTGGCCGCAGTCAACGTGGCCGGGGGTATGGCGCCCCAGCCTTGGGCCGCGAACAACTTTGGCAGTTGCTCATCGAGCCAATCTTTCAGGTGTTGCAGGCGTACATCTTGATCTGGCATTGCAAGGGTCTCCGACGGCGCTAGCCGTCAAGCGGGTCATGCTTTATTATCCGACATCTTTTTCAGCCCATCGAGAGGCGTGCGGCCCCCCCGCGGGCAGATGGCGCGCAGGAAGCCCGGACTAATAAGATGGCATTGAAATCCCCCGCGTTTCGTAAAAAATTTCCGTTGCTCGTAACCGGCAGTTTGCTGGCGATGCAACCTCTGGCCACCCAGTATGTGGTCGCAGCTGAACAGTATGACTGCTCGGTGTCTGCTACAGGTTCCTGGGATTGCTCCCCGAAGACCAATGCAGCCCAGTTGCCTCCGCGGCCAGTGCACGACGCCAACAGCGTGTCGTCCAACAGCAGCACGGTGACTGAGTCGACAACGACCACCGAAAGCGGTGAAGTCGTGCCCAAGACGATGCTGGTTACCGAGGCCAAGGGCCGTGGCCTGAAGTCGCGCAGCGCAGACTACAGCCATCTGGACTGGGTGCCACGCGAGAAGTTGACCGCTGCCCAGCTGGCAGAGACTGGTCCTTACTGCTCCGGTGCCTATATTGAGCCGATTCGTCCAGGCATGGATGACAAGACCGCGAAGAGCGACGCGCCGACTTTCATCGGTGCCAAGGCGTCGCGCTATCAGCAGGAAGAGCAGATCGCGACCCTGGCCGGTGACGTTGTGCTGCGTCAGGGTTCCATGCAGGTCGAATCCGATGAAGCGAGCCTGCACCAGGCTGAAAACCGTGGAGAGCTGAACGGCGATGTCCGTCTGCGCGACAACGGCGCGCTGATCGTCGGCGATCACGCCGAAGTGCAGCTGGACACCGGCGAAGCGAAAGTCGACAACGCCGAATACGTGCTGCACAAATCCAACGTGCGTGGTAACGCGCTGTACGCTCGCCGTGCAGAGAACGCGATCATCCGCCTGAAGGACGGTACGTACACCACGTGCGAACCAAGCAGCAATGCCTGGACGGTGAAGGGCAACAACATCACCCTGAACCCGGCCACCGGTTTCGGTACCGCGACCAACGCAACGCTGCGCGTGCATGACATCCCGGTCCTCTACACGCCGTACATCTATTTCCCGATCGACGATCGTCGCCAGTCCGGCTTCCTGCCACCGAGCATCGGTGCCAGCAGCGACACCGGCTTCTCGTTGCTCACCCCGTACTACTTCAACCTGGCGCCGAACTACGACGCCACGTTGTACCCGACCTACATGGCCAAACGGGGTCTGTTGCTCGAAGGCGAATTCCGTTACCTGACCAAGAGCAGCGAAGGTCAGTTCGGTGCCGCTTACCTGAACGACGACAACGACGATCGCAAGCAGGAATCCGATTACAAAGATACTCGCTGGATGATCAACTGGCAGAACCGCAGCGGTCTGGATGAACGCCTGACCGCGCACGTCGACTACACCAAAGTCAGCGATCCTTACTATTTCAAGGACCTGAAAAGCGGCCAGGAAGGCGTGAGCACTCACGACTACCTGAACCAGCAGGGCGATCTGACCTATCGCGGCGACAGCTATCAGGCACGCCTGAACGTTCAGCAGTATCAGCTGACTACTGTGACTCAGATCACGCCGTATGGCCGTTTGCCTCAACTGACCCTGAACGGCACGCTGCCTTTCAATCCGGGTGGTTTGAAGTTCGATTACGAGTCCGAACTGGTACGGTTTGATCGTGACTTGCGTGATGGCAACTTCGTCGACGAGGATGGTAATGCGAGCTCCCGCTTGGACAACAACATTCGAGGGATTGAACGCGCCACCGGTGACAGGATGAACCTCGCTCCTTCGATCAGCTTACCGATGACAGCCAGCTACGGATTCATAAATCCGAAGCTGAAGTATGTTTACACCAAATATGATCTAGACCTGGATGGGCAAGGAAAGGCCTTCATCGCCTCTGACGAAAACCAGAATTCCGCCACGCGCCAAAGTTTCGATAGTGGTGTAGACCGTGCAGTACCAATCTTCAGCGTAGACAGCGGTCTGTACTTCGATCGCAACACCAGCTGGTTCGGCAAGAACTATCGCCAGACCCTGGAACCGCGCCTGTACTACCTGTACGTCCCTGAGAAAGATCAAGACAACATCCCGATTTTCGACTCAGGTGAAACCACCTTCAACTACGCCTCGCTGTTCCGTGACAACCGCTTCGTCGGCTCTGACCGGATCGGCGACGAGAACAAGCTGTCGCTGGGCGTGACCAACCGCTGGATCGAAGACAACGGCTTCGAACGTCAGCGCGTCAGCATCGGTCAGGCGGTTTACTTCGCCGATCGCAAGGTGCAGTTGCCAGGCATCAGCTACGAAGACCGCAAGGACGCACAGTCCGACGTGTCTCCGTATGCACTGGAATACGAATACCGCTTCAACCGCGACTGGCGTGCCACGTCGGATTTCAACTGGGACCCGGACAGCCGCAGCACCCGCTCCGGCAGCGCGATGGTTCACTACCAGCCTGAAGACAATCCCGGCAAGATCATCAACGCCGGTTACCGCTACCGCAACGACCAGGTTCGCTACGACCAGACCACTGGCCGGTGGAGCGTGGGCGGCGGCGATTACACCTATCCTGACGGCACCGTCATCAAGGACTACTACAAGATCCAGCAGCACGACTTCTCGGTCATTTGGCCAGTCGCGCCGCAATGGAGTGCTATCGGTCGCTGGCAATATGACTACAACCGTGATCGTACCCTCGAAGCCTTTGGTGGTTTTGAATATGACAACTGCTGCTGGAAGCTGCGTCTGATCAACCGGTACTGGGTCGACTATGACGAGTCCACTCAAGAGATACCGCAGAACGAGAAAGGCGACCGCGGCGTATTCCTACAAATCGTGTTGAAGGGACTTGGTGGCGTAGTCGGCCAAAAAGTTGAAAGCTTCCTCGACAAAGGCATCCAAGGTTATCGTGAACGTGAAGACCAAGCTTTCTGATTGTCTGCGCCCGCTGATGCTGGGCGCGTTACTCATCGGTACGGTGGCGCACGCTGAAGTGCGCACCATCGACAAGGTTGTAGCCATCGTCGACAGCGACGTGGTCATGCAAAGCCAGCTCGACCAGCGCACCCGTGAAGTTCAGCAAACCATCGCCAAGCGCGGCCAGGGTGTTCCTCCTGCCAGCGCTCTGGAGTCTCAGGTCCTCGACCGTCTGATTCTGGAAAACCTGCAACTGCAGATTGGCGAGCGCTCCGGCATTCGCATCACCGATGAAGAACTGAACCAGGCGGTTGGCACCATTGCTCAACGCAACAACATGAGCATCGACCAGTTCAAGGCTGCACTGGCGCACGACGGTCTGTCGTACAACAGCGCACGCGAACAGATTCGCAGAGAAATGATCATCAGCCGCGTGCGTCAGCGTCGTGTGGCCGAGCGCATTCAAGTGTCAGAGCAGGAAGTGAAGAACTTCCTCGCCTCGGATCTGGGCAAGGCGCAGTTCTCGGAAGAGTTCCACCTGGCCAACATCCTGGTGCCTACACCTGACAGCGCCACCTCGGATCAGATCCAGGCGGCGGCAGTCAAGGCCAAGGACATCTACGGCAAGCTGCAGCAAGGTGCGAACTTCGAGCAATTGGCGATTTCTTCCTCGGCCAGCGAAAGCGCACTGGACGGCGGCGACATGGGCTGGCGTAAAGCTGCGCAACTGCCACCTCCATTCGGCGACATGCTCAGTTCGATGAGCCCGGGTGAAGTGACGCCTCCGGCCCGTACGCCGGGCGGCTTCATCATCCTCAAGCTGCTGGAAAAACGCGGCGGTGAAAATCAGACCCAGATGCGCGACGAAGTCCACGTTCGTCACATTCTGATCAAACCGAGCGAAATCCGCAGCCCGGCCGAAACCGAGAAGCTGGCACAGCGTATTTATGACCGCATCCAAAACGGTGAAGACTTCGGCGAACTGGCGAAAAGCTTCTCCGAGGATCCGGGTTCTGCGCTCAACGGCGGCGACATGAACTGGGTTGACCCACGCTCGCTGGTCCCGGAATTCCGCGATGTGATGAACCAGACCCCGCAGGGCGTCGTGTCCAAACCGTTCGAGACTCAATTTGGCTGGCACGTGCTGGAAGTCCTGGGCCGTCGCGCAACTGACAGCACCAATCAGGCGCGCGAGCAACAGGCCATGACCGTACTGCGTAACCGCAAATACGACGAAGAGTTGCAAACCTGGCTGCGTCAGATTCGCGATGAAGCCTACGTTGAAATCAAGCTGCCTGGCGCTGACCAGGCTGCCAAGTGAAACCCCAGCGTTTCGCCCTGACACCCGGCGAGCCCGCTGGCATCGGTCCTGACCTTTGCCTGTTGCTCGCCGCGCAGTCCCAGCCACACCCCCTGATTGCCATCACCAGTTGCGACCTGCTCAATGAGCGCGCCGCGCAACTGGGTGTGGCTGTCACCCTGATTCCCGTCACGCCGTGCGCATGGCCTGACGCGCCGGCTCCGGCCAACAGCCTCTACGTGTGGGACACCCCGCTACAGGCTCCCGTGATTACCGGGCAATTGAACAAGGCCAACGGCCCGTTCGTCCTCGATACACTCACCCGCGCCGGGCAAGGCTGCATCGATGGCGATTTCGCTGGGATGATCACCGCCCCCGTGCACAAGGGCGTGATCAACGAAAGCGGTATCGCTTTCTCCGGTCACACCGAATTTCTGGCCGAACTGACCCGGACTGAACAGGTGGTGATGATGCTCGCCACCGGCGATCTGCGCGTGGCATTGGTGACCACTCACCTGCCCTTGCGTGAAATCGCCGACGCCATCACCCCTGAGCGGCTGGAGCGAGTCACCCGCATCCTGCACGCTGACCTGGTCAACAAGTTCGGCATTGCTCACCCGCGCATTCTGGTTTGCGGGTTGAATCCCCATGCGGGCGAAAGCGGCCATCTGGGCCGTGAAGAAATCGACATCATCGAACCTACCCTGGAGCGTCTGCGCAGCGAAGGTCTGGATTTGCGCGGCCCGCTACCTGCCGACACTCTGTTTACCCCCAAATATCTGGAGCACTGCGACGCAGTGCTGGCGATGTACCACGACCAGGGCCTGCCCGTGCTGAAGTACAAAGGCTTCGGCGCCGCCGTCAATGTCACGCTGGGCCTGCCGATCATCCGCACTTCTGTGGATCACGGCACTGCGCTGGATCTGGCCGGCAGCGGCAAGATCGACACCGGCAGCCTCAAGGTCGCGCTGCGAACCGCCTATCAGATGGCCGAGACCCGTAAATGACTGAGCAATACCAACATAAGGCACGCAAGCGCTTCGGCCAGAACTTCCTGCACGATGCGGGCGTGATCGACAAGATCCTGCGTTCGATTCGCGCCAAGGCCGATGACCGCATGCTGGAAATCGGGCCGGGCCAGGGTGCCTTGACCGAAGGCCTGCTCAGCAGCGGCGCCCAACTCGACGTTGTGGAACTGGACAAAGACTTGGTGCCGATCCTGATGCAACAGTTCAGCGGCATGCCGAACTTCAACCTGCATCAAGGCGATGCGCTGAAGTTCGACTTCACCAGCCTGAACGCCGCCCCCAATAGCCTTCGCGTGGTCGGCAACCTGCCGTACAACATATCCACGCCGCTGATCTTTCACCTGTTGCAGAACGCCCACCTGATTCGCGACATGCATTTCATGCTGCAGAAAGAAGTGGTCGAGCGGCTGGCGGCTGGCCCTGGCGGGGGTGACTGGGGTCGCCTGTCGATCATGGTCCAGTACCACTGCCGCGTGGAGCATCTGTTCAACGTCGGCCCCGGCGCGTTCAATCCGCCGCCGAAAGTCGATTCGGCGATCGTCCGTCTCGTGCCCCACGAGACCCTGCCCCACCCGGCCAAGGATCACCGTACGCTGGAGCGCGTCGTCCGCGAAGCTTTCAACCAGCGGCGTAAAACCTTGCGCAATACCTTGAAGGCTTTGCTGACCAGCGAAGAAATCACTGAAGCGGGTGTAGATGGCAGCTTGCGTCCGGAGCAGCTGGATCTGGCAGCGTTCGTGCGTCTGGCTGACAAGCTCACAGATAAGCCTGTCGTCGGTTGATACCCTCGGGACATGTCTGGTCTAAGCACCAATTGGTTTTTTATGCCTCACATGTCCTAGACTCACTCTTCTCCGGGCTTTTCCGGCTTTTTCCGCCCCCGCTTTTAAGGCCTCTTGCATGTCCGATCCTCGTTATCAGGTCGACGTCAGCGTCGTCACCCGCTTCCTCGCAGAGCAGTCCCAACCTGAGCAAAACCGCTTCGCCTTTGCCTATACCGTCACCGTTCACAACAGCGGCGAGCTGGCGGCCAAGCTCTTGTCGCGGCACTGGGTGATCACCGACGGAGACGGGAATGTCGAAGAAGTGCGTGGCGAAGGCGTCGTGGGTCAGCAGCCGCTGATTCAGGCGGGCCAGAGCCACACCTACAGCAGCGGCACGGTCATGACCACCAAGGTCGGCAACATGCAAGGCACCTATCAGATGCTGGCAGAAGACGGCAAACGCTTCGACGCGGTCATTGCCCCCTTCCGCCTGGCTGTGCCGGGGGCGCTGCACTGATGGCGGTTTACGCAGTCGGCGACCTGCAAGGTTGCCTCGAACCGCTGAAGTGCCTGCTGCAACGCGTGTCGTTCGATCCCGCCAGAGACAAGCTGTGGCTGGTCGGCGATCTGGTGAATCGTGGGCCCGAATCGCTGGAAACCCTGCGTTTCCTGTATGCCATGCGCGATTCCGTCATCTGCGTGCTCGGCAATCATGACCTGCACCTGCTCGCCGCCGGCCGCAACATCGAACGCCTGAAGAAAGGCGACACGCTGCGGGAAATCATCGAAGCCCCCGACGCCAGCGAACTGCTCGAGTGGCTGCGGCAGCAAAAGCTGATGCATTACGACGCCGAGCGCGACATCGCCCTTGTGCATGCAGGCATTGCGCCGCAGTGGACACTGAAAAAGGCCCTGCGCTGTGCCGAAGAAGTCGAAGAAGCCTTGCGCGACGACAATCTGTTCGAACCGTTTCTGGATGGCATGTATGGCAACGAACCGGCCAAGTGGGACAAGGATCTGCATGGCGTGACCCGCCTGCGCGTGATCACCAACTACTTCACGCGGATGCGTTTCTGTACCAGCGACGGCAAGCTGGACCTCAAGAGCAAGGAAGGTCTGGACAGCGCGCCTGCCGGATACGCGCCGTGGTTCAGCCACAAGGATCGCAAGACCAAGGGCCTGAGCATCATCTTCGGACACTGGGCCGCGCTTGAAGGTCGCTGCAGCGAGCCCGGCGTCTACGCCCTCGACACCGGCTGCGTATGGGGCGGGGCAATGACAATGATGAATGTCGACACCCGTGAGCTGATCCATTGCGACTGCAATGAGCAAGGCAACGTCGCTTCACCGGCATTGACTGACTTGACGGCTAACGACCGAAGCCCTGTACAGCGTTAAAATCGTTTTTACCGTTCTCGACAGACCGAGAACCCGACGGCCCAGGAGCCCACGCCATGACCGACTTCAAACGCATTCCGCCGGAGCAGGCCCAAGCCCTGCGCGAACAAGGCGCCGTACTGGTCGACGTCCGCGATGCACAGACCTACGCCAGCAATCACATCCCCGACTCGCACCATCTGGATAACCATTCCATCGCTGACTTCATTCGTCAGGCCGACCTGGACAAACCGCTCGTCGTGCTTTGCTATCACGGTAACTCAAGCCAGAGCGCGGCGGCCTATCTTGTAGGTCAGGGCTTCTCTGAGGTCTACAGCATGGATGGCGGGTTCGAACTCTGGAAAACCACTTTCCCGAGCGAAACCGTGCAAGGCTGATCGAAAAATATTTTTTTGATGCGCGAAGCCGCGTCCTACGCGGCCTCGCGCGTCTAACTGACGAACGGTTACCCCTCATTCACACGCCTTCCTTCTTTCTGTGTGCGAATCCGAACTATCCTTAGCCCAGGCCATCCGAATCAGGGGAGAGCCGGTACACCGGCGCGTGGGTCATCGGTAGCTACTTTTATGGTGTTTGGGGGGTAATGACCGCTGAGTGATCGGCAGTCATCCAGCATCGACTGACGATCCGCCGCCGGCTCCACGTATCGAGCGAGGTGACGTCATGAGTATTTTTAGCCACTTCCAACAACGCTTTGAATCGACACGCCAGGAAGAGTTCTCGCTACAGGAGTACTTGGAGCTCTGCAAAACCGACCGCCGTGCATACGCCTCAGCCGCAGAACGTCTTCTGCTGGCCATCGGCGAGCCTGAGTTGTTCGACACATCGACCAACTCCCGGCTGTCCAGAATCTTCTCCAATAAAGTCATCCGGCGCTATCCGGAGTTCGAAGACTTCCACGGCATGGAGGACTGCATCGAGCAAATCGTTTCGTACTTCCGCCACGCCGCTCAGGGTCTGGAAGAGAAGAAACAGATCCTTTATCTGCTTGGCCCTGTTGGCGGCGGTAAGTCGTCTCTGGCTGAAAAGCTTAAACAGCTCGTTGAAAAAGTGCCTTTCTACGCCATTAAGGGCTCGCCGGTTTTCGAATCGCCCTTGGGCCTGTTCAAAGCTGCCGAAGACGGGACGATCCTCGAAGAGGACTTCGGCATCCCGCGCCGCTACCTGAATACCATCATGTCGCCATGGGCGACCAAACGTCTGGCCGAATTCGGGGGCGACATAAGCCAGTTCAGGGTGGTGAAACTCTACCCGTCGATTCTCAACCAGACCGCGGTAGCTAAGACCGAACCGGGTGACGAGAATAACCAGGACATTTCTGCCCTGGTGGGTAAAGTCGACATCCGCAAACTCGAAGAATATCCACAGAACGACGCCGACGCCTACAGCTACTCGGGCGCGCTGTGCCGGGCCAACCAGGGCCTGATGGAATTCGTGGAGATGTTCAAGGCGCCGATCAAGGTCCTGCACCCACTGCTCACCGCTACTCAGGAAGGTAACTACAACAGTACCGAAGGCCTGGGCGCGATCCCGTTCACCGGTATTCTGCTGGCCCACTCCAACGAATCGGAATGGCACAGCTTCCGCAACAACAAGAATAACGAAGCCTTCATCGACCGTATCTACATCGTGAAGGTGCCGTACTGCCTGCGTGTCAGCGACGAGATCAAGATCTACGACAAGCTGTTGTTCAACAGCTCGCTGGCCAAGGCGCATTGCGCGCCCGACACTCTGAAAATGCTCGCGCAGTTCACCGTTCTATCTCGTTTGAAAGAGCCGGAAAACTCGAACATCTATTCCAAGATGCGGGTTTATGACGGCGAGAACCTCAAGGACACCGACCCGAAAGCCAAGTCGATTCAGGAGTACCGCGACAGCGCGGGTGTCGACGAAGGCATGAACGGACTGTCGACTCGCTTTGCGTTCAAGATCCTCTCCAAGGTCTTCAACTTCGACCCGCACGAAGTGGCGGCCAATCCGGTTCACCTGCTGTATGTCCTGGAACAGCAAATCGAGCAGGAGCAGTTCCAGGCGGAAACCCGCGAACGCTACCTGCGCTTCATCAAGGAATACCTGGCGCCGCGCTACATCGAGTTCATCGGCAAGGAAATTCAGACGGCGTATCTGGAGTCCTACAGCGAATACGGTCAAAACATCTTCGACCGCTACGTGCTGTACGCGGACTTCTGGATTCAGGATCAGGAATACCGCGATCCGGAAACCGGCGAAATCCTCAACCGAGTTGCGCTCAACGAAGAGCTGGAGAAGATCGAGAAACCGGCAGGCATCAGCAATCCGAAGGATTTCCGTAACGAGATCGTCAACTTCGTCTTGCGTGCCCGCGCCAATAACAATGGCAAGAATCCGACCTGGCTCAGCTACGAGAAACTCCGCGTAGTGATCGAGAAGAAGATGTTCTCGAACACCGAGGATCTGCTGCCGGTTATCAGCTTCAACGCCAAAGCCAGCAAAGAGGATCAACAAAAACACAACGACTTCGTCACCCGGATGGTCGAGCGGGGTTACACGGACAAACAGGTACGACTGCTTTCCGAGTGGTACCTGCGCGTGCGGAAGTCGCAATAAAGCAGCTGTGAGCTACAAGCTTCAAGCGGCAAGCTGGATGGGTCAGCGTCTGAATGCCTGGCCAGGATCAGCTTGCAGCTTGTGGCTGTTTTTTTCTTGTAGCTGCCCGGAGGGCCTATGAGCTATGTGATCGACCGACGTCTCAATGGCAAGAACAAGAGCACGGTAAATCGGCAGCGCTTTCTGCGTCGTTACCGTGACCACATCAAAAAAGCAGTCGAAGAAGCAGTCAGCCGCCGCTCCATCACGGACATGGAGCATGGCGAACAGATCAGCATCCCCGGTCGCGATATCGACGAACCGGTGCTGCACCATGGCCGCGGCGGCAAACAGACCGTCGTCCATCCTGGCAACAAGGAATTCACCACCGGCGAGCACATTGCCCGTCCGCAAGGAGGCGGCGGTGGCAAGGGGCCCGGCAAGGCGAGCAACTCCGGCGAAGGCATGGATGAGTTCGTGTTCCAGATCACCCAGGAAGAATTCCTCGAGTTCATGTTCGAAGACCTCGAACTTCCCAATCTGGTCAAACGCAACCTCAGTGGTACCGATACCTTCAAAACCGTGCGTGCGGGCATCAGTAACGAAGGCAACCCGTCGCGGATCAACATCATTCGTACGCTGCGCTCGGCACACGCCCGACGCATTGCGCTATCGGGCAGCAGTCGAGCCAAGCTTCGAGAAGTGCTCGCCGAACTTGAGCGCCTTAAACGCGAAGAACCCGACAATTTTGGCGACATTCAAGAATTGGAGGTTGAAGCCCAACGCTTGAAGGCACGCATCAAACGGGTGCCGTATCTGGACACCTTCGATCTCAAGTACAACCTACTGGTCAAGCAACCCAACCCCAGCTCAAAAGCCGTCATGTTCTGCCTGATGGACGTCTCCGGCTCCATGACTCAGGCGACCAAGGACATTGCCAAACGCTTTTTCATCCTGCTGTACCTTTTCCTGAAGCGGAACTACGACAAGATCGAAGTCGTGTTCATCCGCCACCACACCAGCGCCCGCGAGGTCGACGAGGAGGAGTTTTTCTATTCCCGGGAAACAGGCGGCACCATCGTTTCCAGTGCACTGAAGCTGATGCAGGAGATCATGGCCGAACGCTACCCCACCAACGAGTGGAACATCTACGCGGCGCAGGCGTCGGACGGTGATAACTGGAACGATGACTCGCCCATCTGCCGTGACATTCTGATCAAGCAGATCATGCCGTTCGTGCAGTACTACACTTACGTCGAGATCACCCCGCGCGAGCATCAGGCGCTGTGGTTCGAATACGAACGTATCGGCGAAGCGTTCGCTGACACGTTTGCCCAGCAGCAGCTGGTCTCTGCCGGTGATATCTATCCGGTATTCCGTGAACTCTTCCAGCGCAGGTTAGTGACATGACCGCTAGAGAGCAGAAGCGCCAACCCCTTTCCACGGGTTCAGAGTGGACATTCGAACTGATCCAGGCGTACGACCGGGAAATCAGCCGCATCGCCGAGCGTTATGCCCTGGACACTTATCCCAATCAGATCGAGGTGATCACCGCCGAGCAGATGATGGACGCCTATGCGTCGGTCGGCATGCCGCTGGGCTATCACCATTGGTCCTACGGCAAGCACTTCCTCAGCACGGAAAAATCTTACTCACGCGGGCAGATGGGGCTGGCGTACGAGATCGTCATCAACTCCGATCCTTGCATCGCTTATCTGATGGAAGAAAACACCATATGCATGCAGGCATTGGTGGTGGCCCATGCGTGCTATGGCCACAACAGTTTCTTCAAGGGCAATTACCTGTTTCGTACCTGGACCGACGCCAGCTCGATCATCGACTATCTGGTATTCGCCAAGCAATTCATCATGCAATGCGAAGAACGCCACGGTATCGACGCCGTGGAGGACCTGCTCGATTCCTGCCACGCCCTGATGAATTACGGCGTGGACCGCTACAAGCGCCCCTACCCTATTTCGGCGGAAGAAGAACGCCGTCGCATGAAGGATCGGGAAGAGCACCTGCAAAAGCAGATCAACGATCTGTGGCGCACCATCCCGAAAAACGCCAGCAGGAACGACAAGGAGGACAACGCCCGCTTCCCTGCCGAACCGCAGGAAAACATCCTGTATTTCATTGAAAAACATGCGCCGCTGCTCGAGCCTTGGCAGCGTGAAGTGGTGCGCATCGTGCGCAAGATTGCGCAGTATTTCTATCCACAACGCCAGACCCAGGTGATGAACGAAGGCTGGGCGACCTTCTGGCACTACACGCTGATGAACGACCTGTACGACGAAGGCCTGGTGACTGACGGATTCATGCTCGAATTCTTGCAGTCCCACACCAGCGTGGTGTTCCAACCCGGTTTCGACAGCCCTTATTACAGTGGCATCAATCCTTATACCCTGGGTTTTGCCATGTATCAGGACATTCGGCGGATGTGCGAGCACCCTACCGACGAAGACCGGCGTTGGTTCCCGGACCTGGCCGGCACTGATTGGCTCACTGCCGTGAAGTTTGCGATGAGCAGCTTCAAGGACGAGAGTTTCATCCTGCAGTACCTGTCGCCCAAGGTAATCCGCGATCTCAAGCTGTTCAGCATTCTGGATGACGATCAGAAGGACGATCTGCTGGTTCCTGCCATCCATGACGAAACGGGCTACAGGACAATTCGCGAAACCCTCGCTGCCCAATACAACCTGGGCAACCGAGAACCCAACGTGCAGATCTACAGCATCGACCGCCGCGGCGATCGCTCGCTGACCCTGCGCCATCAACAGCATGACCGGAAGCCGCTGGGCGACTCTACCGACGAGGTGCTCAAACATCTGCATCGTCTCTGGGGCTTCGACATTCATCTGGAGACGCTGCAGGGCGATCAAGTGATGAAAACCCACCACGTACCGCCGAGAAGCGAACACGCTGACAGTGAGTATCCCCGGCTCGACCTGGCGGTCGTTCACCTATAGAACCTAAAGCGGGATCTGAAGAAAAAATGCACCTCCGCAAGCGCGACGTAAGGTTTATCCTGTCGCGCTTACGGAGGTTTTTTATGCAGATCTATAAAGTTGGCGGTGCGGTACGCGATCGCCTGCTTGGCAAACCCGTCGCGGACACCGATTGGGTCGTCGTCGGCGCGACAACCGATGAAATGCTGATCAAGGGCTACCGCCCCGTAGGCACGGACTTCCCGGTGTTTCTGCATCCGCTGACCGGCGAGGAGTACGCCCTTGCCCGCACCGAGCGCAAGACCGGACGCGGTTATGGCGGATTCGTGTTCCACGCCTCACCGGACGTGACCCTCGAAGAAGACCTGATCCGCCGCGACCTGACCATCAACGCCATTGCCGAAGACAAAGACGGCCATCTGATCGATCCCTATCATGGTCAACGCGATTTGCAGGAGCGCATTTTGCGCCACGTTTCCCCGGCGTTCGCGGAAGACCCCCTGCGAGTGCTGCGCGTTGCCCGCTTTGCTGCGCGCTATGCACCCGACGGTTTCATCGTTGCTCCCGAAACACTGATGCTGATGCGTCAACTCAGCGCGTCGGGCGAATTGGAAGCCCTCACGCCGGAGCGCAGCTGGAAGGAAATTTCCCGCGCATTGATGGAACGCGAGCCACAGGTATTCATTCAGGTGCTGCGTGAGTGCGGCGCGCTCAAGGTGCTGATGCCGGAAATCGATGCACTGTTTGGCGTGCCTCAACCCGCAGCCCATCACCCGGAAATCGATACCGGCCTGCATGTCCTAAGCGTTCTGCATCAGTCCGCTGTGCACAATCAGCCGCTCAGTGTCCGCTGGGCGTGCCTGCTGCATGATCTGGGCAAAGGGCTGACGCCGGAAGAGGAATGGCCTCGGCACATTGCCCACGAGCAGAAGGGCCTGAAAGCCATCAAGGCCGTGAGCCTGCGCTTCAAGGTACCGAGGGACTGCCAAGAGCTGGCGCTGCTGGTCGGCCAATATCACACCCACGGGCATCGGGCACTGGAATTGCGACCTTCGACGTTGCTCGATCTACTGCAAAGCTTCGACGTGTATCGCCGGCCTCAGCGTTTCGAGGAATTCATCGTCGCCTGCGAGATGGATGCCTGCGGGCGCAAGGGGTTCGAGGATCGCAGTTATCCACAGGCCGAGTATTTGCGTGGCGCGGCCGAGGCCGCCAGGCAAGTCGCGGTGCAACCGTTGCTGGACCAGGGCTATCAAGGGCAGGAGCTGGGCGAAGCACTCAAGCGGGAACGGTTGGATACGCTGACGGTTTACAAGGCGTCGTATCAAGTTTGAATGCATGACACAGGGGAGTTTGCGGTCGCTGTGGGAGTGAGCTTGTTCACGAATGCGGTGGGGCAGTCCCACCCAAGCTGACTGGCACTAGGCGTCCGTGAGCAAGCTCACTCGTACAGAGAACGGGTGATGCCTGTTAGATAGAGGGCAACATCCCGACCGGAGTCAGTTGCTTACCCCGCCACTCGAACCCGACCGGCCACAGCTGCTGGTCGATCTTCGCGTTTTCCCACAAACGAGCGAATGTTACGCCTACGTCTGGGTGCGTCATCTGCGGCGCAATCAGAGACAAAGGCCACAGCACGAATGCGTTCTTCAGAATTTCCGCGCGCGGCAGGATCAAGCCATCGAAATTGCCAACCTGATCGCCATACAGCAATACATCGATATCCAGCGGCAAACCCTTGCGGTCCGGTGCGTAGCGTCCGTTATCGGCCTCGATGAATTTCAGGCGGCGGTCAAGCTCGATCAAGGGCAGGTCCGTCAGCGCTGACACCACCAGATTGATGAATGGCCCACTCTTGATTCCCACTGGATGACTCTCGAACACAGGCGAGCAGGACATGTCAGTCAGGAAGTCAGCCAGTGCCTCGAGCCCCGCACACAAGTGCAGATGCCGGTCGATATTGCTGCCCAGCCCAAGGAAAATCCGTGTCAGCGACATCCGCGCTCAATCTCCACGCCCACGCCTTTGGCCGCTGGCACGGCTCCGGGCTTGGTCAGCTTCAGGTGCAGCCAGGGAATATGGAATTCACTCATCAGTACTTCGGCCAGACGTTCAGCGAAGGTCTCAACCAACTGGAACTGCGACACATCGGCAAACGCCTGGATGCGCGCGCAGACACTGGCGTAATCGAGCGCCTTGCTCAGGTCATCACCTGCCGCCGCCGGCCGATTGTCCCAGGCAAAACTCAGATCCAGACGCAGGCATTGTCGGATGCCGCGCTCCCAGTCGTAGGCCCCAATCACCGTATCGACTTCCAGACCCTCAATGAAAACTCTGTCCAAGCCTTTCTCTCCGCTGCACGACAAGGGCGCGATGCGCCGTTAGAATCAGGGCATCCCTACCCGGAATGGTTAGCATGTTTTGGTTACTGGCGATCCTCGCCTACCTGCTCGGCTCGCTGTCCTTTGCCATCCTGCTCAGCCGCATCACCGGCAGTCCGGACCCGCGCGCCAGTGGTTCGGGCAATGCGGGCGCCACCAACATGCTGCGCCTGGCCGGCAAGAAGCTCGCTATCCTGACCCTGATCGGCGACGTCTGCAAAGGGTTGATCCCGGTGCTGATCGCTGGCTGGGCCGGACTCGATCCACGGCAACAGGCGTGGGTGGGGCTTTGCGCGGTGCTCGGCCATCTTTTCCCGCTGTACTTCCGTTTCCGTGGCGGCAAAGGCGTCGCCACCGCTGCTGGTATGCTGCTGGGCCTGTATGCGCCTGCCGCCTTGCTGGCAATCATTGCCTGGCTGCTGATTTTCTACCTCACCCGCACCAGTTCACTGGCTTCGCTGATCGCAACGCCTCTGACTCTGCCACTGCTGGCTTGGCAAGAACCTCACGCGCTGTTGCCCATGACTCTGCTGAGCTTGCTGATTGTCTGGCGTCATCGCGGCAATCTACGCGACCTGTTTGCCGGGCGCGAACGGCATTTCTGAATGCAAAAGATGAAAAAGGCTCATTCGAGCCTTTTTTGACTAAACCGCTACATTAAAGACCCGGCAACTGCTCCATCGGCCAGCGAGCCTGGACACTGATGCTCAGACTTTCCTTCTGCCCCGCCTGTAGGCGCTGACACCCGGCAAAAGCGATCATCGCGCCGTTGTCGGTGCAGAACTCCGGCCGCGCGTAATACACATTGCCACCCAGTGCGCCGAGCATCTGCTCCAGCGACTGACGCAAAGCCTTGTTCGCGCTCACGCCCCCGGCAATGACCAGGCGCTTGAGGCCGGTTTGCTTGAGTGCGCGCTTGCACTTGATGGTCAAAGTCTCCACCACCGCCTGCTGGAAGGCCAGCGCGATGTCGCAACGGGTTTGCTCGCCGTCGTCTCCAGCGCTTTGGCATTGCTGCCAAGTGTTCAGAGCGAAGGTTTTCAGGCCGCTGAAACTGAAATCAAGGCCGGGGCGATCAGTCATCGGTCGCGGGAAAGTAAAGCGACCCGACGTTCCGCTTAACGCCAGACGAGAAATCTCGGGCCCGCCTGGGTAATTCAGGCCCATCATCTTCGCAGTCTTGTCGAATGCTTCACCGGCGGCGTCGTCCAGGGTTTCCCCCAGCAGCTCATAAAGACCAATGCCATCGACACGAACCAGCTGCGTATGACCACCTGAAGCCAACAAAGCGACGAACGGAAACTCGGGTGGCTGTGCTTCCAGCATGGGAGCCAGCAGGTGACCTTCCATATGATGTACGCCCAGGGCGGGAATGTCCCAGGCGAAAGCCAGCGCCTGTGCACAGGAAGCCCCGACCAGCAGCGCGCCAACCAGGCCGGGGCCTGCGGTGTAAGCGATCGCGTCGATCTCTGTCGCAGCGCAATCGGCTTCGGCCAACACCTGACGAATCAAAGGCAGCATGCGTTTTACGTGATCGCGGGAGGCAAGCTCCGGAACCACGCCGCCGTAGACCCGGTGCAGGTCGATCTGGCTGAATAATGCATCGGCGAGCAGCCCGCGTTCGCTGTCGTAGAGCGCAACGCCGGTCTCGTCGCAGGATGTTTCCAATCCCAGTACTAACATGGGGGTACGCCTTGTGGAGGCTGAATTCGAAGGCGCGCATAATAGTCGCCGCTTATGCCTGCGACCAGCAGTTTTCGATCAGGGGCTTTGCATTCCTCGCGCCGAGGGGTTAACATCCGCAACCCTTAAAACCGGCGTACTCAGTGCAAGCGTTGTACGAGGCGTCGACCCCGGTAATGAATGAAGGTAGCTCTGGATGCCAGCCGTCAAAGTTAAAGAGAATGAACCCTTCGACGTAGCTCTGCGTCGTTTCAAGCGCTCCTGCGAGAAAGCCGGCACTCTGGCCGAAGTTCGTAGCCGCGAATTTTACGAGAAGCCAACTTCCAAGCGTAAGCGTATGGCAGCTGCTGCTGTTAAGCGTCACGCCAAGAAAGTTCAGCGCGAACAGCGCCGCGCCGTTCGTCTGTATTAATACAGACGTTCGTCGCAAGCTTCTGCCTTGCCCGGCCTCAAAGCCGGGCTGTCGGCAGTTACAGTTTTAGCCTCAAGCAGCACGGACAAAGGCTTTCGACGATCGCAGATGCGACCAAGACGAACCTCGTCTCATTCTTCCAGCCTGATTCAGGCAGCGTTGACCCGTCTACACTGACCAAGCAACCGTCGTTACGCTTTGGATTCGCCACGATCTTTCTGGCGGGGCGCCTGATGATGAGAACGCCATGGCCGGACTGATTCCCCAAGGTTTTATTGACGACCTTCTGAACCGCACCGACATCGTCGATGTTGTCAGCTCACGCGTCCAATTAAAGAAAACCGGCAAGAACTTCAGCGCCTGCTGTCCTTTCCACAAGGAAAAGACACCGTCGTTCAGCGTCAGCCCCGACAAGCAGTTCTATTACTGCTTCGGTTGTGGCGCAGGTGGCAACGCCCTTGGCTTCATCATGGACCACGACAACCTGGATTTCCCCCAGGCCGTCGAGGAACTGGCCAAAGCCGCTGGCATGGAAGTACCCCGCGAACAGGGTGTCAGAGGCCAAAAGCCAAGGCAGCCCGTTGATTCGCCGCTTTACCCGCTATTGACCGCCGCCGCCGATTTCTACCGTGCCGCACTGAAAAGCCATCCGACACGTAAATCCGCAGTGGACTACCTGAAAGGCCGTGGCCTGTCAGGCGAGATTGCCCGCGACTTCGGCCTGGGGTTCGCCCCGCCTGGCTGGGACAATCTGTACAAGCATCTGAGCAGCGACACCCTTCAGCAGAAGGCCATGATCGATGCCGGCCTGCTGATCGAGAACGCCGAAACCGGCAAGCGCTACGATCGTTTTCGCGACCGGGTCATGTTCCCCATTCGCGACAGTCGAGGCCGAGTCATCGCCTTTGGCGGTCGGGTTCTGGGTGACGACAAACCGAAATACCTGAACTCTCCGGAGACCCCGGTATTTCATAAGGGCCAGGAGCTGTACGGCCTGTTCGAGGCACGCAAATACAATCGCAACCTCGACGAGATCATCGTGGTCGAAGGCTACATGGATGTCATTGCACTGGCCCAACAGGGCTTGCGCAACGCCGTCGCGACACTGGGCACCGCCACCAGCGAAGAGCACCTTAAAAGGTTGTTTCGCGTGGTGCCGAACGTTCTGTTCTGCTTCGACGGAGACCAGGCCGGCCGCAACGCCGCCTGGCGAGCACTGGAGGCAACGCTTTCCAGTCTTCAGGACGGTCGTCGCGCGCGCTTTCTGTTTCTACCCGAAGGCGAAGACCCGGATACCCTGGTTCGCGCGGAAGGCACTGACGCATTCAAGGCCAGGATCAACCAGCACGCACAACCGCTGGCCGACTACTTTTTCGAACAGCTGACCAAAGAGGCGGACCCGCGCTCGCTGGAAGGCAAAGCACATATGGTCACCCTGGCGGCACCGCTGATCGAAAAAGTCCCTGGGGCTAATCTGCGCGAACTGATGCGTCGCCGTCTCAAGGAAATTACCGGGCTGGATACCGCGGCCGTGAATCAGCTGGTGCAGACCGCTCCAGCCGAGCCACAACCGGTTTACGATCCGGGCTTCGACTACGATTCAGTGCCCGATTACGGCGATTACCAGCCTCACGACGCATACGAACCGCAGCAGGAATGGACGCCCAATACATCGGGCGGACAACAGAAAAAATGGGAAAAGAAACCTTGGGACAAGGGCAAGAAGTGGGACAGGAACGGTAAACGACCCGATTTTGAGCCACGTGCCCCGCGAACGCCGGCGACCGTCGAACCTCCGACTCTGACAGCGCTCAGGACCCTGCTTCATCATCCTGATCTGTCACAGAAGGTGGAAGATACCAGCCACTTCGCCGCAGAAGACAACGTTTACTCACAGTTGCTGGTGGCGCTACTCGAAGCACTGCAAAAAAACCCCAAGCTGCGATCGCTGCAGTTGATCGCTCGCTGGCACGGGACCGATCAGGGACGATTATTACGACAACTGGCGGAAAAGGAATGGCTGATATCGGCCGATAACCTTGAACAACAGTTTTTCGACACTATAACTAGCTTGTCCGCCCGCCAACGCGAGCGAAGCCTGGATCAATTGATCAGGAAGGAACGGCAGACCGGGCTGAGTGCTGAGGAAAAAGTTCAGCTACTCAACCTGTTAAATCGCAAAGTTCCTGCACAAACCCCGACCTCAACTGGCGCGTGAGGTCCGAGCTCGGGTATAATCCTCGGCTTGTTTTTTGCCCGCCAAGACCTTCAGTGGATAGGGTGTTATGTCCGGAAAAGCGCAACAGCAGTCTCGCCTCAAAGAGTTGATCAGCCGTGGTCGTGAGCAGGGTTACCTGACTTACGCGGAGGTCAACGACCACCTGCCGGAGGATATTTCAGATCCGGAACAGGTGGAAGACATCATCCGCATGATTAACGACATGGGGATCAACGTATTCGAGAGTGCTCCGGATGCGGACGCCCTTCTGTTGGCCGAAGCTGACACCGACGAAGCGGCCGCTGAAGAAGCAGCCGCAGCGTTGGCGGCAGTCGAAACCGACATCGGTCGCACGACCGACCCTGTGCGCATGTATATGCGTGAAATGGGTACGGTCGAGCTTCTGACACGCGAAGGCGAAATCGAAATCGCCAAGCGTATCGAGGAAGGCATTCGTGAAGTGATGGGCGCAATCGCGCACTTCCCTGGCACGGTCGAGCACATTCTCTCCGAATACACCCGCGTTACCACCGAAGGTGGTCGCCTGTCCGACGTTCTGAGCGGTTATATCGACCCGGACGACGGCATCGCGCCGCCAGCCGAGGTTCCGCCGCCGATCGATCAGAAAGCCGAAAAGGCCGAAGCTGACGATGACGACGAAGAGTCTGCCGATGGCGACGACGAGGAAGAGGCCGAAAGCGGCCCTGATCCGGTCGTGGCAGCGCAACGCTTCGGTGCGGTCTCCGATCAAATGGCGGTCACTGTCAAGGCCCTGAAAAAGCACGGTCGTGGCAGCAAGCAGGCTAACCAAGAGCTGCTGGCTCTGGCTGAATTGTTCATGCCAATCAAACTGGTTCCAAAACAGTTTGAGGGTCTGGTCGAACGTGTTCGCAGCGCTTTGGAGCGTCTGCGTGCGCAGGAACGCGCTATCATGCAATTGTGTGTGCGTGATGCACGCATGCCACGTGCCGATTTTTTGCGCCAGTTTCCTGGCAACGAAGTCGATCAGAGCTGGACCGATGCACTGGCCAAAGGCAAGAGCAAATACGCCGAAGCCATTAGTCGCCTGCAGCCCGACATCCAACGTTGCCAGCAAAAGCTGACCGCGCTGGAAGAAGAAACCGGCCTGACCGTGCTGGAAATCAAGGACGTCAACCGTCGCATGTCGATCGGGGAGGCCAAGGCCCGCCGCGCGAAGAAAGAGATGGTTGAAGCGAACTTGCGTCTGGTGATCTCGATTGCCAAGAAGTACACCAACCGCGGCCTGCAGTTCCTGGATCTGATTCAGGAAGGCAACATCGGCCTGATGAAGGCGGTGGACAAGTTCGAATATCGTCGTGGTTACAAGTTCTCGACTTATGCCACCTGGTGGATTCGTCAGGCGATCACTCGTTCGATCGCTGACCAGGCTCGCACCATCCGGATTCCGGTGCACATGATCGAGACGATCAACAAGCTCAACCGCATTTCCCGCCAGATGCTGCAGGAAATGGGTCGTGAACCGACGCCGGAAGAGCTGGGCGAACGCATGGAAATGCCCGAGGACAAGATCCGCAAGGTATTGAAGATTGCCAAAGAGCCGATCTCCATGGAAACCCCGATCGGTGACGACGAAGATTCGCATCTGGGGGACTTCATCGAAGACTCAACCATGCAGTCGCCTATCGACGTTGCAACCGTTGAGAGCTTGAAAGAGGCAACGCGTGAAGTGCTCTCCGGCCTTACCGCCCGTGAAGCCAAGGTGCTGCGTATGCGCTTCGGTATCGACATGAATACTGACCACACCCTCGAGGAAGTCGGTAAGCAGTTTGATGTTACCCGTGAGCGTATTCGTCAGATCGAAGCCAAAGCGCTGCGCAAGCTGCGTCACCCGACCAGAAGCGAACATCTGCGTTCGTTCCTGGACGAGTAAGCTCAAACGCGTCTAAACAAGACCCCCGGCCATGCCGGGGGTCTTGCGTTTCAAGGAACAGAAATTTGGCAGTGTGCCACCCGCCCCAAGCACAGCTACACTCGACTCATTCCTAACGATGCAACTAATGAGGCTGCCATGTTTTGGATGCCGGCCATTGCTTTGTTGTGCTTGATGGGGTCGACCACCGTCGACGCTCAGCTTCTTCCACAAGGGGAAACGACCTGGCCGGGCATGCATGACGGATCAATGCAGCGCACGGATGCTGCATCGCCGGACATTGAACACTTGAACGGAATCAGTTTCGTCGGCGGCAACCTTCCGGCTTCGGAAGACGGTCTGCATCAGGCGCTGACCTACGCCGACCCTCCCCGAGCCGATCTCGGGACACCCGCGCTGAACGCCCGCTCCCGCGAATCCGCCAAGTTCTGGCGGGACTTCTTGCTTTACGGGCTTCCGGGCCTGCTCCTGCTGTCGACGATTCTGGCGATCGTAGTCCGGATCAACCGCCGCCTCAGCTCGGAGATCTCCCGCCGGGTGGCACTCGAACAGGAGCTGCGCAGCAGCGAATACCATTACCGCGGCATGATCGAAAGTCTGTCGGCCATCGCGTGGGAAGCCAGCACCCACGACTATTCGTACAACTATGTCTCGCCTCACGCCGAGAACCTGCTCGGCTACCCGCTCCACCAATGGCTCAAGCCCGGTTTCTGGCACAGCCTCGTGCACCCTGCGGACCTGCAAGCTGCCGTAACTTATTGCGACCAACAAACAAAACTGGGCAACGATCACAGCGTCGATTATCGCGTCATCAGTGCCGACGGCCGAACGTTGTGGATACGTGACATCGTTGCGTTGATCAGCTACGGCCACGAACCGGTGATGCGTGGGCTCATGATCGACATCACAGAAGCCAAGCAGACCGAAGAGGCTCTGCGTCAATCTGAGGGGAAATTCGCCTCGGTATTCGCGCAATGCCCGGACATCCTGGTGATTGCGAGACTGTCGGATGGTTGCTTCCTGGAGGCGAACCGGGCATTCGTCGAGCAGATCGGCATAAACGCCAGCGAGGTGATCGGCCGAACGCCGAGTGAACTGAACATCTGGGGCATTCCGGATATTGGCCCCAGTCTGCTTCAGCGCCTGCAAAAGGGCAGCATCCGCAATCTGGAAATGCCATTTCGCCGCAGCAACGGCAGAACGTTTACCGGCCTGTTGTCCGCTGAACCTTTCGATCTGGATTCAACCCCTGCTGTGGTGGTGGTTGTGCGCGACATCACCCCACTCAAGGAAGCTCAGCAGCAGTTGCAGCTATCCGAGGAGAAGTTCGCCAAGGCTTTCCACTCCTCCCCCGACGGCCTGCTCATTTCGCGGCAAAGCGACGGACTGCTGGTGGAAATCAACGATGGTTTCAGTCGTATCACTGGCTATCACAGCTCGCTGTCGCTGGATCGCACGACACTTGAGCTCGGGATATGGGTCGATCTGAATGAGCGTCAGCAACTGCTTGAGCAATTGAACCGCGATGGCTTCGTCAAGGACTTCACTAGCCATATCAGACGTAGGGACGGGCAGATAAGGCTGTGCGAAATATCTTCACGACCGCTGCCCATCGGCGGCGAAGACTGCATGCTCACCATCGCCCGAGATATTACCGAACGTCAGCAGATGCAGGAAAAGCTGCAATTGGCCGCCACTGTTTTCGAGAGCACAGCCGAAGGCGTCTTGATCACCGACACTCGACAGCGCATCAATGCCGTCAACCGCGCCTTCAGTGAAATCACTGGCTACAGCGAGAGCGAAGCCATCGGCGAAACCCCTCGCCTGCTGGCCTCAGGGCTACATGACAGCGCGTTTTACGCAGCCATGTGGTATCAGCTGACCGCGGAAGGCCATTGGCAGGGAGAAATCAGCAATCGCCGGAAGAACGGCGAGATCTACCCTAGCTGGCTGACGATCAGCGCAGTGCGCAACCGCGAGAGGTTCATCACCCATTTTGTCGCCGTTTTCGCCGATATTTCGAGCCTCAAACAGGCGCAGGCCCGGCTCGATTATCAGGCGCACCACGACCCACTCACCGGCCTACCGAATCGCACGCTATTCGAAAGCCGGCTACACGCCGCCCTTGTTCACAGCACAGAACTCCATAGCCTCGGCGCGGTGCTATTTCTCGATCTGGACCGCTTCAAGCACATCAACGACAGCCTGGGCCACCCGGTCGGTGATCTGTTGCTCAAAGGCATCGCCCAACGCTTGAAAGAAAACCTGCGCGACATCGATACCGTCGCCCGATTGGGTGGCGACGAATTCATCATCCTGCTCCCGGGCCTGCAAACCGGAAGTGACGCCGAAGCCATTGCCACAAAGCTGCTGAACAGCTTCTCCGCCCCCTTCCAGGCCGGGGAGCACGAGTTCTTCATCAGCACCAGCATTGGCACCGCATTGTTTCCTAACGATGGAGCAGACGTTGCCACCCTCATCAAAAACGCCGATGCCGCGATGTATCGCTCCAAGGCCAAAGGCCGCAACCGCGTCGAAAGCTATACCCGCGACCTTACCGCCCAGGCCAGTGAGCGCGTCGCTTTGGAGCACGAACTGCGGCGCGCCATCGAACGCAACGAATTCACCCTTTCCTACCAACCCAAGATCAGCTTGCTGACACAACGGCTGGTCGGAGCCGAAGCCCTTATCCGCTGGACCCACCCAACTTTCGGAGAAGTCCCACCCGAGCGGTTCATTCCTCTGGCAGAGGAAAACGGCATGATCCTGCAGATCGGCGAATGGGTACTCGACAGAGCCTGCCAACAGCTCCACCAATGGAACCAGTCCTACGATGTGTTCGGCTCGCTTTCGGTGAACCTGGCGGGCGCGCAACTGCGCCAGCCCAACCTGCTCAATCGCATCGAACAGTTGCTCAACCAGTACCAACTGCAGCCTGGATGCCTGCAGCTGGAAATCACCGAAAACTTCATCATGTCCCAGACCGAAGAAGCGCTTTCAGTGCTGCATCGCCTCAAAAAAATCGGTGTGCAACTGGCCATCGACGACTTCGGCACCGGCTATTCATCGCTCAGCTATCTCAAACGCCTGCCACTGGACATCCTCAAGATCGACCAATCATTCGTGCGCGGCCTGCCTGACGACCAACACGACGCCGCTATCGTGCGCGCCATCATCGCCTTGGGTAGCAGCATGCAACTGACCGTGATTGCTGAAGGCGTCGAAACCCTCGAACAACAACAATTCCTCGCCGAAGAAGGCTGCGAACAGATCCAGGGCTACATCGTCAGCCTCCCCCTGGCCCCCGAAGAATTCTGCTCGACGTTTCTTCGTATAGCCGTTTCAGACTTTTCGGATAGCACAGCGCGGAAACCGTCGTTATAATCCGCCGCCTGACTGAGGGCCTATAGCTCAGTTGGTTAGAGCAGAGGACTCATAATCCTTTGGTCCACGGTTCGAGTCCGTGTGGGCCCACCACCTTCAAAAGCCGCGCATTGCGCGGCTTTTGTGCTTTCTGTCGATGATTTTTATCCAAAATACCGCGATTAAAATCACGAAAGAACATCCGATCAATATCTTCGTAGCGTCCCCATTAATCGACTGTCGCCAGGTCCCCGAATTGGCGTTTGGTTAGGTGTAATAACTCGCGGCGTTTGCCAAACTGCCGGATATATTCGTGACTTCGATGGTCTGTAACCCCATGAACACACCCTCCCTCCCCCTCTTCTTGCGTCGCATTCTGCGTCCACTTCTGGACCCTTACCGCCGTTATCGCCACGCCCGCTACATCCACGCCGGCCGCATCGTTGTGGGTTTGCTGGTTTCGATACTGCTGACCACAGGCATCCATCTACCCCACGGCGAGTGGGCATCGGTCACGATGCTGATCGTGATTGGCGGGTTGCAGCATCATGGCAATATCGGCAAGAAGTCGGTGGAGCGTGCCTACGGGACGTTAATCGGGGCGGCGTTGGGGTTGGCGGTGGTGGCGCAGGAAAGTTATCTGGGCATGCCGCTGCTGACGTACGTCATCATGTCGTTGATCTGCGGTTTCTTCGCTTATCACGCCATCGGCAAGGGCGGTTATACGGCGCTGTTGTCGGCGATTACGCTGTTTATTGTCGCGGGTCATGGTGACAACCCGATCACCGACGGGCTGTGGCGAACGGTGGATATTCTGATCGGTATCGCGCTGGCGTTGGCGTTTTCCTTTGCGCTGCCGCTGTATGCCGTGTACTCCTGGCGCTACAACCTGGCCACCGGTTTGCGGGATTGCGCGAAAGTTTATGAACGTATCAGTAGCGGGCAGTCGATTGCCGCTGATGAGCACTTGAAGCTGACCGCCAGGCTCAACGCGACGATGCTGCAATTGCGCTCGCTGATGCCTTCGGTGTCGAAGGAAGTAAAGATTTCGCTGGTGGAGCTGGATGCGATTCAAGGGCATTTCCGCATGTGCCTGAGCACGTTGGAGATCCTTTCTAACTTACGTCCTGCCGACCATGGCAACGTAGGAATGACTGCTGAGCAGCGCCGGATTCGGCGTATGCTGATCGGTATGGCGCGCGCTCTGCAGAGTGGCGCCACTGAGCGTCTGGAGCGTCCGACCGAATCGTTGGCGGTCGGTCCGGAAGCGCCAGCCGTCTCAGCAGAAGTGTTGGGTTATGAACTGATGACCCGGCAGTTGGCACTGAACATCGAAGGGCTACAGCGGCGCTTAGCGAAAACGGCGCAGAAGTGGAAGATTTGATGTTCGCTGCCAGCGTCCGTAACAGCCCAGTTTGCCAGCAGTAGCGACTTCGAATCGGTCACCGTTGGCAAGCCGTGCTGCTACAAACGTGCACTACGCAATCAGTAGACAGACGGCACCACCATCTCACGCGGCACTGGCGCACGCAGGTAGTCGGCGTTGTATTCGCGCTCAGGCAGCACCACTAACGAGGACTCAATATCCCCGCGCGGGATCTGGCTCAGCAGGTGGTGAATGCAGTTCAAGCGTGCGCGCTTCTTGTCGTCGGCCTCGACGATCCACCACGGCGCCACGTCAGTATGCGAGCGTGTGAGCATTTCTTCCTTGGCGTGGGTGTAGTCTTCCCAGCGGCGGCGGGACTCCAGGTCCATCGGCGACAGTTTCCACTGCTTCAGCGGGTCGTGGATGCGCATCAAAAAGCGGCGATATTGCTCGTCATCGGTGATGGAAAACCAATATTTGATAAGGATGATGCCCGAGCGCACCAGCATCTTTTCGAACTCGGGAACGGTGCGGAAGAACTCTTCATACTCGTCGTTGCTGCAGAACCCCATGACCCGCTCGACACCTGCGCGGTTGTACCAGCTGCGGTCGAACAAAACCATTTCGCCAGCCGCCGGCAGATGCGACACATAACGCTGGAAGTACCACTGGGTTCGCTCACGCTCGCTCGGCGCCGTCAACGCCGCGACTCGGCAGACCCGCGGATTCAGGCGCTGCGTGATGCGTTTGATCGCGCCGCCCTTGCCTGCTGCATCGCGCCCTTCGAACAGCACGACAACTTTGAGTTTCTGGCTCACGACCCAGTCCTGCAGCTTGACCAACTCCCCTTGCAGACGCAGCAGTTCGCGAAAATACACTCGACGATCGATGCCCTTCGGCACCTCCTCACCCAGATCCGAGAGCAGGCCATCCAGGCGCGCGTCGTCGTATTCCATCTCCAGTTCTTCGTCGAAACTGTCGAGGATGTCGGCGTGGATGTAGCGGGCGGTTTCGGATAGATCCAGAGTCATCACAGAGCTCCCGGCGTGGATTCAGAGGGTCAGGGAGAGAAGTTAGACACGCCGGGGGTGACATCTGAATGACAAAGGGGCGACAGCATAGAAAAGTCCTACATGCCAGACCGATTAATCGCTCGAATGGAACTTGACCATCAGTAGGTCGGCGGCGTGATGACCCACAACACCACGGCATCGGCCTCGCCCGGATTGCCGTATCGGTGAGGCTCGCTGCTGGCGAAACGAAAACTGTCGCCCTCGCCAAGCAGGAAATGCTTCTCGCCCACCCACAATTCGAAAGTGCCGGTCAGCACATAGCCGACCTCTTCGCCTTCATGGGTATAGCTGGTGCGGTTGTACGCGCCGGGCGGGAAGCGCGAGTGCACCATCTCGATCTGCCCGCTGGGGCTTGGCGTGAGCAGCTGATCGTAGATGCCATCGTCGTAATGGATGTTCTGGCGGGTACCCTTGCGTACCACGTAACCGGCATCGGCTTCGCTCACCTCGGACTTGGTGGAAAAAAACCACTGAATGTTCACGCCGAGGCAACGGCCGATTCTCAGCAGGGTGTCCACGGAAGGCCGCGACAGGTCGCGCTCCAGCTGACTGATGTAACCCACCGACAGCTGGCTGAGCCGCGCGAGTTCGGCGAGGGTAAGGCCCTGCCGCTTGCGCAGGCCGCGGATGCGCTCCCCAAGAAAGCTTTCGCCAGCAGTCAGGTCGTTGCTTACCGATTCTGCCTTCCTGGCGCTCTTGTTGATTTTTCCTTCGCTCATTGTCGAACCTCGGTACCTGTCTGCTGAGTGCGCGAAATGTGGCGCAGTTTAAGCGGCTCTGCGTGAAAAAACCGATCCGGCAGAGCTAATTTAAGCTCAGGTTTCACCAGGAGTGAAAATTCAGTCTTTTTTTTTACTAAACAATCATTCCCATCTTCTTTTTTCACTTGCGCTGAATTAGTCTCTAGCCACGCTCACGCTCAATGCCGTCGGCGAAAATAATAAAGACACACCGCTGAATGGCCGCGCAGCTACTCGCGGATTTGCAGCACCAGCTTCCCTGTTTTTCAAACCATTGCCTGTTTCTATCCGATTACCCCTGTGCAGCCCAGGGCGTGCCTCTGTGCCCCTTCGACTGCGAAAAAGAGCCCTACGGCCGCAAGGAAAATGTCGATGAACAGTAAGAACCTGAAAATTGCGTGTGCGGTACTGATGCTTTCTCCTTTGTCAGCATTCGCTGCTGAGAATTTGGTCATCGTCGGCTTCGGTGGCGCCGCCCAGAAAATCCAGAACACGACCATTTTCGAACCCTTCGCCAAGCAGGCCGGGGTCAGCGGGGTGCAAACCGAATACAACGGGGAAATGGCCAAGATCAAGGTGATGGCCGAAACCGGTCATGCCGACTGGGACGTGGTGCAGGTCGAGGCGCCGGACCTTGAGCGCGGTTGCGCGGAGGGCCTGTTCGAGAAGCTGGAATGGCCCAAGCTCGCCAGCGGCCAACAGTTGATCGAAGGTGCGCAGCAGGACTGTGGCTCGGCGGCGCTGGTCTGGGGCATGCCGCTGGTGTACGCCACCGACAAGGTCAAAAACCCGCCAACCAGTTGGGCCGACTTCTGGGACACCGAGAAGTACCCGGGCAAACGTGGCCTGCGCAAGGGTGCGATGTACACCCTCGAATACGCGCTGCTGGCGGACGGAGTGCCTGCCGCAGACGTCTATAAAGAGCTGAACACCAAAGCCGGCGTCGACCGTGCTTTCGCCAAGCTGGACAAGCTCAAGCCGTACATCCAATGGTGGGAAGCGGGCTCGCAACCAATGCAGTGGCTTGCCTCGGGTGACATCGTCATGACCACCACCTTCAGCGGTCGTGGCGCAGTGGCTGCCAGCGAGGGCCTTAAAGTGGCGCCGATCTGGAAAGGCTCGCTGTACAGCATGGATTACTGGACCATCGTCAAAGGCTCGCAGCATAAGGAAGCGGCGAACAAATTCATCGCTTACGCCAACCAAACCGCACCGCAGCAGGCATTTTCCCAGGCCATCGCGTACGGCGTGACCAACAAGGCGTTGAGCGACAAACTGGACCCGAGCAAGGCCCCTTGGATTCCCACCTCGCCGCAGAACATGGCGGTGGCGATGCCATTGAACATCGAGTTCTGGGTCGATCATGGTGAAGAACTGGAAGAACGTCTGAACGCCTGGCTGGCGCATTGATCCGCCAAGGCCGACATAACCGGAGGAAAAATGACACACGCGTACAGCCCGCAGGAATGGCAACTGAGGCAGGAGTTGGCGGCCTGTTATCGCCTGATCGCACACTATCGGATGACCGATCTGATTTTCACTCACCTGTCCCTGCGCATTCCTGGGCCGGAGCATCATTTCCTGATCAATCCTTACGGGCTGATGTTCGAGGAAATCACAGCCTCTAATTTGGTGAAGATCGACCTTGACGGCAATAAGGTGGAGGCCTCGCAATACCCGGTCAACCCGGCAGGCTTCGTGATTCATAGCGCAATCCACCGTGCCAGGGAAGATGCTCAGTGCGTGCTACACACCCACACCAGGGCAGGTTGCGCGGTGGCGGCACAGGAAGGCGGGCTGTTGCCGGTGAATCAGATCTCGATGGAGTTCTATGGTCGCGTGGGCTATCACGACTACGAGGGCATCGCCCTGAATTTCGATGAGCAGCAACGCTTGGTCGCGGACCTTGGCGATAACTCGGTGATGATCCTGCGCAACCACGGGCTGCTGACCGTGGGCAACAGCGTAAAACAGGCGTTCCTGCGCATGTATTACCTGGAAAAGGCCTGCGAGATTCAGATCGCGGCTCAGGCGGGTGGCGGTCTGCACCTGCCGCCGGAGGATGTGCGCTTGCGTACTGAACGGCAGTTCAATGCGCCGGGACAAGGTGTTGCCGATGGTGAGTTGAGCGACCTGGATGCGATTGATTTTGCCTGGGCGGCATTGCTGCGGATGCTGGATCGAGTGGCGCCTGACTATAAAAACTAGACCTTACGCATAGAGACCGCTTCGCGGTCTGTCGCGCACAAGCGCGCTCCTACAATCGACCGCCTTCTTCTGTAGGAGCGCGCTTGTCCGCGATGGCCAGAATGCTTAACGAAAGAGGGTCAGAAGCACGCAAACCTTCCTCCCAGCAGGTAACATCACCCGCTTGCCGAAGGAGATCCGCCTCTTGTCCGACACTCGCCCTCCCGCCCTCGATGACATCGATCGACAACTGATCGCCGCGCTGCAAATCAATGCGCGTGAGCCGGTGGCCAATCTTGCACGTCAACTGAGCATCGCCCGGACCACCGTCACCTCCCGTCTGGCGCGTCTGGAAAAGGCCAAGATCATCACCGGATACGGCGTGCGATTGAGTCAGCGCGTGGTCGATGGTGGGTTGCAAGCCTATGTCGGGATTACCGTGCAGCCGCGTTCGGGCAAGGAAGTGTTGCGCCGCCTGACCGCTCTGGCGCAGGTGCAGCAGCTGTGTGCGGTGAGTGGGGAATTCGATTACGTGGCCTGGTTGCGCACCGATTCGCCGGAGCAGCTCGATCAGTTGCTGGATCTAATCGGCAGCGTCGATGGCGTCGAAAAGACCACGACGTCGATTATTCTGAGCAGCAAGATTGATCGTGGGCAGCCGGTTTAGTCGGAATTTTTTGTCGCCTGAGCTGCGCCATCGTCGGAATGCCAATCCCTATCGTCACTTTGCCTAAAATCTCTACATAACGACGACACTCTGCGTCTTATTAACGTCTCAACTGTTATCTAGACTTTCCCCTTTCGCGCCTCAGTCGAACAAGGTCAGTCATGAAGAACAATCGTCACCCCGCCGACGGCAAAAAACCGATCACGATTTATGGCCCGGATTTTCCATTCGCCTTCGACGACTGGATCGAGCATCCGGCAGGCCTGGGCACTATTCCCAGTGACAACCTGGGCAAGGAAGTGGCGATTGTCGGCGCAGGTATTGCCGGTCTGGTCGCGGCCTATGAGCTGATGAAGCTCGGCCTGAAGCCGGTCGTTTACGAGGCCTCAAAAATGGGTGGCCGTCTGCGTTCGCAGCAGTTCGAGGGCGCCGAAGGCATCATCGCCGAACTGGGTGGCATGCGTTTTCCGGTGTCGTCCACCGCTTTCTATCACTACGTTGACAAGCTGGGCCTGGAATCCAAACCTTTCCCCAACCCGCTGACCGCCGCCTCCGGCAGCACGGTGATCGACCTGGAAGGCACTACGCATTACGCACAGAAGCTGTCGGACTTGCCTGCGCTATTTCAGGAAGTGGCTGACGCCTGGGCCGACGCGCTGGAAGATGGCGCGCAGTTCGCCGACATTCAGCAGGCGATCCGCGATCGTGACGTGCCGCGCCTCAAAGAGCTATGGGACAGACTGGTGCCATTGTGGGATGACCGTACGTTCTACGATTTCGTCGCCACCTCCAAGGCCTTCGCCAAGCTGTCGTTCTACCACCGCGAAGTGTTCGGCCAAGTGGGTTTCGGCACCGGCGGCTGGGACTCTGACTTCCCGAATTCAATGCTGGAAATTTTCCGCGTGGTCATGACCAACTGCGACGATCATCAACACCTGATCGTCGGCGGCGTGGGCCAGGTGCCGTTGGGTATCTGGCGACACGCACCCGAGCGCTGCGCGCATTGGCCACAAGGCACCACCCTCTCTAGCTTGCATCATGGCGCGCCACGAACTGGCGTGAAACGCATTGCTCGTGCAGCGGATGGGCAATTCGCTGTCACCGACAATCTGGGCGACACGCGGCATTACGACGTGGTCCTGGCAACCTGCCAGAGTTGGTTGCTGACGACCCAGATCGAATGCGAGGAATCGCTGTTCTCGCAAAAAATGTGGATGGCCCTGGACCGCACGCGCTACATGCAGTCGTCGAAAACCTTCGTTATGGTCGACCGTCCGTTCTGGAAAGATAAAGACCCCGAAACCGGCCGCGACTTGATGAGCATGACGCTGACCGACCGCCTGACCCGCGGCACGTATCTGTTCGACAACGGCACCTATTCCAACGGAGTAGAGAAGCCGGGGGTGATTTGTCTGTCGTACTCGTGGATGAGCGATGCGTTGAAAATGCTGCCTCACCCGGTGGAAAAGCGCGTCAGCCTGGCGCTCGGTTCGTTGAAAAAGATCTATCCGAAGGTGGATATCGCCGCACGTATCATCGGAGATCCGATCACAGTGTCGTGGGAATCCGACCCGCATTTCCTCGGCGCTTTCAAGGGCGCGCTGCCTGGCCACTACCGCTACAACCAACGGATGTATGCGCACTTCATGCAGAAGGACATGCCTGACGAGCAACGCGGCATTTTCATTGCCGGTGACGACGTTTCGTGGACCCCGGCCTGGGTCGAGGGCGCGGTGCAGACATCGCTCAACGCGGTGTGGGGCATCATGACCCACTTCGGTGGCAAGACTCACGCCGAAAACCCGGGGCCGGGCGATGTGTTTCATGAGATCGGCCCGATCGTTTTGCCCGAATAAAGGAAGCCCCCATGCGCGTTGCCCTGTATCAATGCCCGCCGCTGCCGCTGGAAATTCGCAGCAATCTCGCGCGCCTCAAAGCTCAGGCGGCTGAAGCCGCGGTGCAAGGCGCCGCGCTGTTGGTCTTCCCGGAGATGTTTCTGAGCGGCTACAACATAGGCGCGCAAGCCGCACGGGAACTGGCGCAACCCAGCGACGGGCCGGCAGCGCAGGAAATCGCTGACATCGCCAAGGCGAACGGCATCGCGATTCTGTATGGCTATCCTGAGCTGAGCACCGACGATCAGGTCTACAACGCTGTGCAACTGATCGACGCGCAAGGTTTACGACGCTGCAATTATCGTAAGACGCATCTGTATGGCGAGCTGGACAAATCCATGTTCAGCGCAGGCGATGAGCATTTTCCGGTGGTGGAATTCAATGGCTGGACGCTGGGATTCCTCATCTGCTACGACGTGGAGTTTCCCGAAAACACCCGGCGCCTGGCCTTGGCGGGTGCTAACCTGATTCTGGTGCCGACCGCCAACATGGCGCCTTACGATTTCGTCTGTGAGGTGACCGTTCGGGCCAGAGCATTCGAAAACCAGTGCTACCTGGTTTACGCCAATTACTGCGGCAGCGAGGGCGAGATTCAATATTGCGGTTTGAGCAGCATTTGTGCGCCGGATGGCAGGCGGATCGGGCTCGCCGGGCAAGATGAAGCATTGGTGGTGGCAGATCTGGATCGCCAGGCGATGAGCGAGTCACAGGCGATCAATACCTATTTCAAGGATCGTCGGCCGGGGTTTTATTCAGGATTGGTCAACCCCTGATCTGCCAAATGCGCACGGTCCTACACCACAATTCCGGTAATCCGATAGCATGACCAGTCACTTTCCCACACCTTCGCGGAAATCGTCATGTGTGCGCCCGATTCAATTACCCATCGCTCTCTGACCTTGCCCAATGGCTTGCACGTTGTGCTCTGCTCGGTGCCAAGGCTCAAGCGCTGTGCGGCGGCATTGCGGGTGGCGGCGGGGAGTCATGATGTGTCTGCCCGGTGGCCAGGACTGGCGCACTTCCTTGAACACCTTTTCTTTCGCGGCACTGAGCGCTTTGCTGCAGACGAGAACCTGATGACCTACGTCCAACGCCACGGCGGACAGGTCAACGCCAGCACTCGCGAGCGCGTCACGGATTTCTTTTTCGAACTGGCCCCGCCTGTATTTGCAGGAGGGCTGGAGCGTTTGTGTGAAATGCTCGCGCATCCGCGTATGACCCAGGCCGATCAATTGCGCGAGCGTGAGGTGCTGCATGCCGAGTTCATTGCCTGGTTGCGCGACGATGCCTCACGCGAACAGTTGAAACGCCTTCAGCCGCTATCGGCGTTACATCCTCTGCGCTGGTTTCATGCGGGCAATCGGTTCAGCCTGCCGGTTCTGCGTCCGGCTTTTCAGCAGGCGTTGCAGGACTTTTACCGGACTTTCTATCAAGCGGGTCAGATGACCTTGAGTTTGACCGGACCACAGACGCTGGATGAGCTGCAGGCATTAGCGACCGTATTTGGCGGCTATTTCGCTAAAGGTTGTAAGGTCGAACAACTGAAACCGCCGGCGCTTGTGGATAAGTGTGGCGTATACGATGCAGAGACCAGTCAGCGTCGGATACATCTGATTTTCCCGTGCGAAGGGCTGCCATCCGGGCATGACCAGGCCGCAGTATTCCTCTGCACCTGGATGAACAACACACAGGCCGGCGGGTTGGTCGCGCAGTTGCGTGATCGCGAGTTGATTGAGTCGCTCAAGGCTGAAGTGTTGTATGAGTTTGCCGGGCAGGTTTTGTTTGGGATTGAGGTTGTTCTTACGCAGGCCATCGCGGGCAAGCGCGCTTCTACAGAAGAACCGCACTTAACTGTAGGAGCGCGCCTGCCCGCGATGACGTCAGATCAGGCAGGACAGATCTCAAGCCTGATCTTCAACTGGCTGACCTTCTTCAAAACCCACTACCGTCAACTGCTCGACGAATACGTCCTGCTCGAAAAGCGCCGACTCGCAGTCCTCGGCGCCCTGGCCTTGGCTCGCCACTACAGCGCAGAGACAAGCGCGCCGGGCCTGTCGGAGCAGGCGATTCGCGCACTCGATGCCCTGCTCGACACCCTCACGCCACAATCGCTGCTCCAGCCATTGCTCGACTCCCCGAAAAGCGACTTTGCCGACAGTGATTGGCGCCTGCCCCCAGCCAATCCGTTTCTACGCCCACCTCAACTCGCCGTCATACAGGTGCCACGGCCGCCCTCGCTGACATTCAGCGATAGCCTGCCAGCCACCGGCGAGGCCGCGCTTTACCTGAGCTGGACCCTCCACGCCCCACAGCCAAAACTTCACCTGATGCTCAACGACAGCCTAAAGACGCTGAGTGCTGACGCCCAACAAGCCGGTGTAACGCTGGCATTCAGCGCTTATGGCAACCAGTGGCAGCTGAAGGTAAGCGGTCTGGCTGAACCGATTCCCGCCGTCGTTGAACAGGCATTAAAACTGCTTAGCCATCCCGACAGCCAAAGGCTGGCGCGCTACGGGCAGCCAGACACCGGGCCTGCACCAATCCCGATCCGTCGACTGCTTCAGACACTGCCTGATCATTTCTTGAACAATTTGGCCAGGTCGGAAACCAACGATCTGCAAACGATTTGGGCGACGGCGCTCTGGGTCGGCTTTGCGATCGGCTTCCCGAGCGACAGTCAATCGGCTCTGGCTCACGCCCTATGCGACGCGCCCGGCGCAGCTGCCGAAAAACAGCCTCAGACTCGCATACAGACGGACGCGCAACGCTGGGCAATCGAGCCGTCAGAATCGTCCGAAAGTGCTGTGCTGCTGTTTTACCTGGCACCCTCGAAAAGCGTCGAGGACGAGGCGATGTGGCGATTCTTTGCACACTTGGTCCAGGCGCCGTTCTATCAACGTCTTCGAGTCGATCTGCAGTTGGGCTACGCAGTATTCAGCGGTTTCCGACAAATTGCCGGGCATGGAGGGATACTTTTCGGCGTGCAGTCGCCCAGCGCTACTGCAGAGCAGTTGGTCGAACACATCAAAGCATTCACGGAAACGCTGCCAACGTTGATCGAACAAGCCGATATTCCGTCGCAGCTATCGGCGCTGCAAAGCCAGCTGGACCCGGCAACCATGGACACTCAGCAGGCTGCTGAAATGCTCTGGCAGGCTCACCTAGCAGGCCATTCGACAGACTATACCGCCCATCTGCAACATTCCTTGGCACGTCTTCATCGTGATCGGCTGCGCGACGCAGCCACCCGGGTAGCGCTACACCAAACCTCGGTGCTATGCCTGTCCAATCGCTCTAGCCCAGGCGGATCGGCCCCTCCAAGCCAATGATCATTGCCGCAAATGCAAAAAGCTTTATCCGATATTTCACCTTTGGGCGCAGGATATTTTTAGTAACATAGCCACCTAAGCATTTGAACGTCTCCTCTCGCAGGTGTACTAAAGATGTACTCACCCACCGCTGCACTAACCCAGAAGGAGTCTCCTATGTCGTGGACTAAACCTGCTTACACCGATCTGCGTATCGGCTTTGAAGTCACCATGTACTTCGCAAGCCGTTGATTTCTGCGCGGTGAAAAGCCTCGGTTCGCCGGGGCTTTTTTGTTAAAGGCTCAAAGATTTCGAAGCGCGGCGTTCTGGCGGACGTTGGGCATCATTGCCCCATTCAGTACGGAGTACACATGCACATCCAGATTCTCGGCTCGGCTGCGGGCGGCGGTTTTCCTCAGTGGAACTGCAACTGCGTCAACTGCGCGGGCTTTCGCGACGGCAGCTTGAGGGCCCAGGCTCGCACTCAGTCGTCCATCGCCTTATCAGACGACGGCGTGAACTGGGTCTTGTGCAATGCCTCCCCGGACATCCGCGCTCAACTGCAAGGCTTCGCGCCCATGCAGCCCAATCGCGGCCTGCGTGACACCGGCATCAGCGCGATCATTCTGATGGACAGCCAGATCGACCACACCACGGGCCTGCTGAGCCTGCGCGAAGGCTGCCCGCATCAGGTCTGGTGCACAGACATGGTCTATGAAGACCTGAGCACCGGTTTCCCGCTGTTCAACATGCTCAAGCACTGGAACGGCGGCCTGGTCTGGAATCGCATCGAATTGGAGGGCAGTTTCGTGATCCCGGCCTGTCCGAATCTGCGCTTTACGCCTTTTCCACTGCGCAGCGCGGCACCGCCCTACTCGCCGCACCGATTCGACCCGCACCCGGGCGACAACATCGGGCTGATGGTCGAAGACACTCACACCGGCGGCAGACTGTTTTACGCGCCGGGCCTGGGCAAAGTCGATGACACCCTCATGGAGAAAATGAGCGGCGCCGACTGTCTGTTGGTGGACGGCACCCTGTGGGATGACGACGAGATGAAGCGCCGAGGTGTGGGAACCCGCACCGGCACCGAGATGGGTCATCTGGCGCAGAACGGCCCCGGCGGCATGCTGGAAGTGCTGGAAAAACTGCCCAGACAACGCAAGGTGCTCATCCACATCAACAACACCAACCCGATTCTCGATGAAGGCTCCGCCGAGCGCGCCGAGCTGGCCCGCCGTGACGTTGAAGTGGCCTTTGATGGCATGAGCATCGAACTTTAAGGAGCCAACATGAGCGAACGTGCTGCGCTGCCCCCCGCTGAATTCGAACAGGCGCTGCGTGCCAAGGGCGCGTATTACCACATCTATCACCCCTTTCATGTGGCGATGTATGAAGGCCGCGCGACTCGTGAACAGATTCAGGGGTGGGTCGCCAATCGCTTCTATTACCAGGTCAATATTCCGCTGAAAGACGCTGCGATCCTGGCCAACTGCCCGGACCGTGAAATCCGTCGCGAGTGGATTCAACGCCTGCTCGATCATGACGGCGCACCCGGAGAAGATGGCGGGATCGAAGCCTGGTTGCGTCTGGGTCAGGCCGTGGGACTGGATCCAGATCAACTGCGTTCGCAGGAATTGGTACTGCCGGGCGTACGATTCGCCGTCGATGCTTATGTGAATTTCGCTCGGCGCGCCAACTGGCAGGAAGCTGCCAGCAGTTCGCTGACCGAATTGTTCGCGCCGCAGATCCACCAGTCGCGTCTGGATAGCTGGCCGCAGCATTACCCGTGGATCGACGCGGCGGGCTATGAATATTTCCGCACCCGTCTGGGCCAGGCACGGCGCGACGTCGAGCACGGTCTGGCCATCACGCTGCAGCACTACACCACCTGGGAAGGCCAGCAGCGCATGCTGGAAATCCTGCAGTTCAAACTCGACATTCTGTGGAGCATGCTGGACGCCATGAGCATGGCCTACGAGCTGAACCGTCCGCCTTACCACAGCGTCACCGACCAACGCGTCTGGCATAAAGGAATCGCCCTATGAGCTTCAATCGTGAACAGGTGCCGAGCTGGCGCCGGGGTTATCGCTTCCAGTTTGAGCCTGCGCAGAATGGCCATGTGTTGCTCTATCCGGAAGGCATGATCAAGCTCAACGAAAGCGCAAGCGCGATTGGCGGTTTGGTCGACGGTCAGCGCAGCGTCGGCGAGATCATCACAGCGCTTGACGAGAAATTTCCCGGCGTTCCCGAGCTCGGCACCGATGTCGAGCAATTCATGGAGGTCGCACGTGCTGAACACTGGATCGAACTTGCCGCTAGCTCCGGCCAATGAATCAGCGGTGACCGAGCCCAAGGTCCAGATTCCACCGACACCTGCCGTCGGCCTGCCACTGTGGCTGCTCGCCGAGCTGACTTATCGCTGCCCGCTGCAGTGCCCCTATTGCTCCAACCCGTTGGACTTCGCCAAACAGGGCCAGGAACTGACCACCGAACAATGGTTCAAGGTGATGGCCGAAGCGCGGCAGATGGGCGCCGCACAGATCGGCTTTTCCGGTGGCGAACCTCTGGTACGTCAGGACTTGGCTGAATTGATCGCCGAGGCCCGGCGATTGGGCTTCTACACCAATCTGATCACCTCTGGCATCGGCCTGACCGAGCAAAAGATCATCGACTTCAAGGAGGCGGGCCTGGACCATATCCAGATCAGCTTTCAAGCCAGCGATGAGCAGGTGAACAACATGCTTGCAGGCTCGAAAAAAGCCTTCGCGCAGAAGCTGGAAATGGCCCGTGCGGTGAAAAAGCACGGATATCCGATGGTGCTCAACTTTGTGACTCACCGGCACAACATCGACAAGATCGACAAGATCATCGAGCTGTGCGTGGCGCTGGAAGCGGATTTC
The DNA here is from genome assembly GCF_002934685.1 of Pseudomonas bohemica. Classification (GTDB taxonomy): domain Bacteria; phylum Pseudomonadota; class Gammaproteobacteria; order Pseudomonadales; family Pseudomonadaceae; genus Aquipseudomonas; species Aquipseudomonas bohemica. The sequence goes on along the minus strand of NZ_NKHL01000121.1, from coordinate 99,994 downwards.
GTCGAGTTGGCCACCTGCCAGTTCTACGGCTGGGCGCACTTGAACCGCGTTGGTTTGCTACCGACCAGGGATCAACTGGTACGTGCCGAGCGCGTCACCAACGAGTACCGCGTCAAGCTGGCGGCCGAAAATCACCCGGTCAAATTGATCTTCGTCACGCCCGATTATTACGAAGAACGACCAAAAGCCTGCATGAACGGCTGGGGCAATCTGTTCCTGACCGTTACGCCGGATGGCACCGCCCTGCCCTGCCATGGCGCGCGGCAAATGCCGATTCAGTTTCCCAACGTGCGCGATCACAGCATGCAGCACATCTGGTACGAATCGTTCGGCTTCAATCGCTTTCGAGGGTATGAATGGATGCCCGAGCCTTGTCGTTCCTGCGACGAGAAGGAAAAGGACTTCGGCGGCTGCCGCTGTCAGGCTTTCATGCTCACGGGTGATGCCAGCAACGCGGACCCGGTGTGCAGCAAGTCGCCGCAACACAGCCTGATCACCCAAGCGCGCGACGAAGCCGAGTATGCTAGCCAGACCATCGAGCAACTGGCCTTCCGCAATGAACGAAACTCTCGCCTCATCGCAAAATCCTGATCTGTTCTCTGCCACCCAGGCTGTGGCGGCAGGCGTCGATTTCGCAGAATTGAGCGTCAGTCCTGCTGGGCTTTTCTGGAATGAATTTCGCCCGCAGGACGCGGCGTCGCGCATCTGGCGCTGGAGCAATGGCGCAACTACATGCCTGACCCCGGACGGTTTCAGCGTCCGCAGCCGGGTCTACGAATACGGCGGCGGCTCGTTCTGCCTGACCGACGACGCCGTAGCGTTCGTCAACGAAACCGATCAACAGATCCACCTTCAACCTTTCGACGCCAGCGCCCCGCGAGCCCTGACCCAAGGCGACAAACGCTATGGAGATGTCCGGTATGCGCATGGGCAGATTCTGGCGGTCGAGGAGGACAAAGACGTTCATCGCCTGGTCGCGATCGATCTGGTGGATAGCCGGCGCAATGTGCTGGCCGAGGGCGCCGATTTCTATGCATCCCCTACTTTGAGCCTCGACGGCAATCGGTTGGTATGGGTCGAATGGTGGCGCCCGCATCAGCCGTGGACATCGACCCGATTGCTGAGCGTCGAGCGCCTGCCCGATGCCACCTGGGGTCGCGCGCACTGCCTGGCCGGAGGGCTGGGGCTGGAGGCGCTGCAACAACCGCGCTTCGATGCGCAGGGTCGTCTTTATTGCCTGACCGATCGCGCGGGGTTCTGGCAGCCGTGGGTTGAGACGCTGGAGGGCTTCGAAGCATTGCCCGCAGCCAAAGCCGATCACGCTCCCGCGCCATGGCAACTGGGCGGCTCCAGCTGGTTGCCGCTGAATGACGGCGCTTATCTGGCCAGTTGGTCGGAAAACGGCATGGGTGTATTGGCGGTGCGCGGATCCGACGGCTCGGTGGAAGATTTCAGCGGCGAATACAGCCGTTTCCGCAGCCTCGCGCTGGATGATCAGTACATTTATTGCATCGCTGCTTCTGCCACCCGCCCGTCCGCGGTGTTGGCAATCAATCGCTCGGACAAAAGTGTTCAAGTGCTGGCCGGGGGCGTTGCGCCCTTGCCCGCCGAACGCATAAGCCGCCCACAAACTCTGCGCTATCCCAGCGGTTCGGGCGAGGCACACGGCTATTTCTACCCGGCCATGAACGGCGACGAAAAGCCGCCGCTGGTGGTGTTCATTCACGGAGGCCCGACATCGGCTTGCTACCCGGTGCTCGACCCGCGTATCCAGTTCTGGACACAACGTGGCTTCGCGGTCGCTGACCTCAACTACCGAGGCAGCACCGGTTATGGTCGCGCGTATCGGCAGGCGCTGTTTCTGGAGTGGGGCGTGGTCGACGTCGAAGACGCCTGCGCGGTGGTCGATTACCTGGGCAATCAGGGCCTTATCGACCCGAGCAAGGCTTTCATCCGCGGCGGCAGCGCGGGGGGCTACACGACCTTGTGTGCGCTGGCGTTCAAGGACGTGTTCCGTGGCGGCGCGAGCTTGTATGGCGTCAGCGATCCATTGGCGCTGGCCGAGGCAACACACAAGTTCGAGGCCGATTACCTGGACTGGCTGATCGGCGACCCGGACATCGACGTGGCCCGTTACCGCGAGCGCACGCCGTTGTTGCATGCCGAGCAGATCAAGGTTCCGGTGATCTTCTTCCAGGGCGAACTCGACGCCGTGGTCGTTCCCGCCCAAACCCGCGACATGCTCGCCGCGCTGGTGGAAAAAGGCATCCCCGCCGAAGGCCACTTCTACCCCGACGAACGCCACGGCTTCCGCAAGGCCAGCAACCAGGCTCATGCGCTCGAGACCGAATGGGCGTTTTATCGGAAGGTGATTGATGGCTGAAAACGCCTCTGCCGTACCTGGCAAACGCTGAACCACTGTGGGAACGGATTCATTCGCGGGGCAACGGCACATCCGACAGGTGTTTATCGGGTGTACGGCCATCTCGCGAATGAATTCGCTCCACATTGGGCCCGGTCAACCGCTATACAGATGCAACGCCACGGCGCCCATCAGAACCAGCACCACGCCACAAATCTGCACCGCACTGAGCCTCTCTTTGAAGAACAGATAGCCGAGCACCGCAGCGATCCCTCCAGACAGCGTGCTGATGACCGTCACCACGGAAACCGATCCCATCATCGCGCCGTATGAGAAAGCTGAAAATCCACCCAGATTCAGCAGGCTTGCAGCGATCAACGTCATCCCGCTTCGAACAGGTGGAAATTTCATGCCATCCTTGATCCGATAGACCATCACGGATAGCACAGCCAGGCCGGTCAGGTAACCCAGCCAAAGCATCGTCACTGGCCCGAGCGCCGGAAGGGTAAATCGTCCCTGCAGCCAGAAGCTCGAACCGTACAGAAACGCAGCGCCCAACGCATAAAGAATCGCCTGACGGTTGTGGTGCTTTGCCGACGCGTCGTCATTGCTGGTGACGCTCGAGAGCACCACTCCGAAAACACAAACGATGATGAGCAGAAGTTGAAGCGCCGATATCTGCTCACCGCTGAGCCAGGACATCAAGGTAGTGAAAACGCCGTATGAGGTTACCAGTGGCGCAACGATAGAGGCTTTGCCCAATGCAAATGCCTTGGATAGCGCCAATGCACCGCTCACGGTAAATACAGATGCGAGCACGCCCAGCAGCCACATCGCGGGCGATGCCAGGAGTGATCGGAGAATGAAATTCGGGTAACAAAGCAGTAGCGCGCACATGATCACAAAGCCGAGCATCTGACCAAAATACACGGCTCGCTTGACGCCGACGGCGCGGGCATTGAGCCCTACGAGAAAATCTGTTCCACCCCAGAACAATGCGGCCAAAAGCCCCAGTACAACATCCATGCCCGACATCCCTGGCTAAAATCCGAAGCTGGACTTTAGGGGACGTGGCATGGGTCAGGAAAGGTTTTTGAGCGCGAACTGTAATGACCTGGAGCATGTAGCAGGTCTTATAGAAGCGCGCTCGCCTGCGATAGCGATCTGCCGAAATCAAGTGCTGTGACTGACAGACCGAGATCGCGGGCAAGCGCGCTCCTACGTTGATGCGCTTGCGTGAGTCGGCTTACTTGCGGCTGGCGATGATGTAAACGGCATGGATGATGCCGGGGAAGTACCCCAGCAGGGTCAGCAGGATGTTGAGCCAGAAGGCACCGGCGAAGCCGACTTGCAGGAACACGCCCAGGGGTGGCAGCAGGATGGCGATGATGATGCGGATGATGTCCATGGGTGGAGCTCCTGATTGGGACGATGGCCAATTCGGGCCACACAGCTAATCGACCCTGCGCCATTACAGGGGTTCCACTGCCCCTATCATCGAGCTATCACCCGCGGACAAAAAAACGCCCCGCACCCAGGTTTCCGGTGCGGGGCGAAGCGTAAATAACGCAAGACGGTATGAGGTCGCGGCACGTCCGGTTCAAGCCATCAGGCCGCTCGGGACAGACTGTCGCTGCGCTTTGACGGGCGCAGCGATGCGGGTGGGACGAGAGATCGGCTCCTGAACGAAGCCTGGCAGTTCTTCGATCCGCGCTGTGCAGGCATGGCCCCGCGCGAGCAATGCCGAGCTTCGCGGGCTGCGATTGGAGTGGTCACCCAGCACGACGATATCGGCGCGCGCGCCGTAGGTGTCTTCGCATAACAGGCCGCCGTGCTGGCCGATCGTGCCGCGCGCTTCGCTGAAGATCAGCAGCATGTTCAACTCGCGGCAGAGCTTTTCCACGCCCTGTACGTAAGCGTGGGAGGCAGGCGTCACGACGCTCTCACCCTGGATTGGCTCGAGAATGATCGCCACGGTTCGGGAATCGACGGCCGCATCCATGGCCAGCAGGTCGTTGAATGGCACTCGGCAGAAGTGGCTGGCCATCGACTCGATCAAACCCTCGAAACGCCCACCGCTGGCCACCACCACGCCGCATTCGCCCCGCCGATGAAGCTCGCCCCATTTGCGCGCCAGCGTCATGGCTGCGGCGAATGCATCATGCTCGGCGACGAACAAGCCGGCCTGGTCGCTGCAGGTCCGTTGGCGCAGGCGCTGCAAAGGAGACAGCAAAGCGGGCTGCTCGCCGACTTCATTTTCGGTTTCGGTATTGCGCAGCAGCTTGAACAGATTCATGCGCGCAACCCTTCCAACGGCAGGCCGAGCAAACGATCGCTCCAGTCCTCTATCCGACCGGTGCGCAGGCGTTTCAAGGCGATGTCGCGCCAGCGGGAAGACAGCGCCGGGCAATCGACCAGTTTCTTCAGGCCGGAATGCTCCAGAGGCTCCTGATAAAAACTGCGCAGCGCCCACGCCACGGTCAAGCCGGGATAGCTGCGCTGGATCAGCTCGAAAGTATCCTCGGGGCTGACGAAACCGGGCTTGAGCACGCGATAAAACCAGCCGCAACGGCCGGTGTCCTGCGCGTGTTGGGGGAGCTCTTCAATACCCCAGCGGTTGCTCAGCCGATAGCACGGTGAGCGCGGTTGGCTGATTTGCAGCAGCGCGCCGCCCCAGCGAAACATGTCGCCCAGGCACACATGTTCTTCAGTCAGCCCGTGGGAAGACAGATTCTCGCCGAACGCCGGCGCGCACCAGTCGATGTCCGGGTAGTGCTTGAGCCAGTAGGCGTAATGCTCGGCAGGATAGTGATGCAAGGCGCGTTCGGGGCCGGTGTGGAAGCGTGGATCGCCGTGCTCGTCACTGCCAAGTCCTTGCGGCCATAGCCATAAGCGTCGGTCCACTCGGTGCTTGTCGATATCGCTGATCAATCCTTGACCCAGATTTTTCGCTTTACCTATGTAAACACCATCGACCTGAACACTGTTCATTGCGCTTTACGGCCCTGTGACGCCTGTGAATTGGGCGTAGACTATGCGCCAACCGCTTAAACGACCATTTCGATTTTCCAGCCATTTCGATAAGCAACACTTATGGATTTCCGCCAACTGCGTTATTTCGTCGCGGTCTACGAAGAAGGCCACGTGGGACGCGCCGCCGAGCGCCTTTCCCTGTCGCAACCGGCGCTGTCGCAGCAGATTCGCCTGCTCGAACACAGCCAGGACGTCAGCCTGTTCGAGCGCAGCAGCAAACGCCTGCTGCCGACCCTCGCTGCGCACACGTTGTACAACCATGCAGTGCCGCTGCTCGAAGGCATGCAGCGCGCTCGCGACGCGCTGCGCAACTTCAAGGGCCAATCGCAAAGGACGCTGGCCATCGGCGTAATGCAAACCGTGCATTCGAGCCTGGTGCCGCAGATGCTCGAACATGTGCGCAAGGCCCAGCCACATCTGGTGGTGCAAATCTACGAGTTGAGCGCGATGGAAATCGAGCGGCGGCTGCTCAACGGCTCGCTGGATATCGGCATCAGTTATTTGCCGCCGCGCCAGCCAGGTCTGCACGGCATGGTGCTGTACGAAGATGAACTCAAGCTGGTCATCCCGGGGAATCATCCGCTACGCGAATTCAAAAAGGTCTCGATGAGCCAGGCCGCCGAACTGCCAATGTTGTTGCTCGGGGAAGAGTTTCAGGTGCGGCAGATCTGGCAGACGCAACTGAGCAATCTGGGCCGTCGCCCTCACGTACAGGCTGAGCTGAACAATATGGCGGGGATTCTCGACAGTCTGGCGCATATGAAGCTGGCAACCGTGCTGCCGGGGCGCGCTCAGGATATTCAGGAAAACGAAGAGCTGCTGTGGAAACCGTTGAGTGAACCGCGAGTGCCGCTGCAGATCGGGCTAGTGTATCGAGATGCACAAAGACAACAAGCGACGCTGGAGCTGCTCAAATCTGTGCTCGATGAAGTGGAGAACCCCAAGCCAACATCGTTGGACGGGCTTTGAAGGGGCGACGAATTTACAGGCCGCAGATAAAAGAAAACCCCGCCGAAGCGAGGTTTTCCAGACTGTTTCCCTTTGACTTCCCTTTCCTCCCGCCGTCCTGGCAGGCATTCCTACGTGTCCATGTTGTCTGTTTGCGCATCCTGCGCGGCGTCCATGTGTGTAGATTAACTTTGGATCCTATAATGCGATATAGCTAAATGTCAGCACGTTGTGTAAGCAAATGCTTACACAACGCCTGAGTTGTCAGAATTGTGACGCGTCCAGCAGATACAGCGACTCACTGCCAGCCTTGACCGACGCTGCAAGCGACTGAATTCGCGGCAGCAGGCGTGCGAAATAGAACCGCGCAGTGCCCAGTTTGCTGGCGTAGAAGTCGTCTTGAGTTTCTTTGCCAATCGCTGCCTTGGCCGACATTGCCCACATGTAGGCGTAGGCCGTGTAGCCAAAAACATGCAGGTACTCGACGGAAGCGGCGCCAATCTCGTTGGGATTGTTCCGCGCGCGGTCCAGTACCCAGTCAGTCAATTCATCCAGTATTGTCAGCGCAGTGCTCAGTGGCCTGGTGAATTCGTTCAGCGACGGGTCAGACGCTGCGACGAATGCGCGTACTTCGTCGGAGAACAAGCGGTAATGCGCACCGCCGCTGCCGACGATTTTGCGGCCCATCAGGTCCAGCGCCTGGATGCCGTTCGTGCCTTCGTAAATCTGGGTGATGCGCACGTCACGAACCAGTTGCTCCTGGCCCCACTCACGGATGTAGCCGTGACCGCCGAACACTTGCTGGCCCAGGACAGTGGTATCGAGCCCCATGTCGGTCAGGAAAGCCTTGGCCACCGGCGTCAGCAGCGCAACCAACCCATCGGCGCGCTGGCGCACATCGGCGTCCTCGCTGAATTTGGCGGTATCCAGCTGCAAGGCCACATATGTCGAAAACGCACGGCCGCCTTCATTCAGCGCTTTCATGGTCAGCAACATGCGACGCACGTCGGGATGAACGATGATCGGGTCGGCGATGGTGTCCTTGGACTGCGCGCCGGTCGGAGCACGGCTCTGCAGGCGATCGCGGGCATATTCGATGGCGTTCTGGTAAGAGCGCTCGCCGGAGGCCAGACCTTGAATACCCACGCCCAGGCGCTCGTAGTTCATCATTGTGAACATCGCCGCCAGCCCTTTGTTCGGCTCGCCGACCAGATAACCCTCGGCCTGATCGAAGTTCATCACGCACGTGGCGGAGGCCTGAATCCCCATTTTGTGCTCGATGGAGCCACAGGACACGGTATTGCGCGCGCCCAGGCTGCCGTCGCCATTCACGAAGAATTTCGGCACCAGGAACAGCGAAATGCCTTTCGGGCCAGCGGGTGCATCCGGCAGCTTGGCCAGCACCAGATGAATGATGTTCTCGGTGAGATCGTGCTCGCCGCCGGTGATGAAGATCTTGGTGCCCGTAATCTTGTAGGAACCGTTTGCTTGCGGCTCGGCTTTGGTGCGAATGATCCCCAGGTCAGTGCCAGCGTGCGCTTCGGTCAGGCACATGGAACCGGCCCAGATCCCGGCGTAGAGGTTGGGCAGGTAAGTGGCTTTGAGGTCTTCACTGGCATGGGTGTTGATCGAAACGCAGGCGCCGGAGGTCAACATCGGGTACAGGCCGAACGCCAGACTCGAGGAATTGACCATTTCTTCGACCTGAGCGGAAACCGCCTTGGGCATGCCCATGCCGCCGAACGCCGGATTGCCGCCAACGCCAACCCAGCCACCCTCGGCGTAGGTCTGGTACGCCTTGACGAAGCCTTGCGGCGTGGTCACCACGGTGTCATTCCAGTGGCAACCTTCTTCATCGGCCGCGCGACTGAGTGGGGCCACGGATTTGCTGGTGACCTTGCCTGCCTCTTCGAGAATCGCTTCGACGGTTTCGGCATCCACTGCCTCGGACAATTCCGGCAACGTAGCCCAGAGTCGGGAGACTTCGAACACTTCATTGAGGACGAAGCGCATATCGCGCAAAGGCGCTTTGTAGTCAGCCATGGCAAACCTCGCAAACAGCAACAGATACCCGGAAATGAGACACCGCGTACAGCGTGCAGTATCAATGTGTCAGTGAATCCGAGTGTACAGGAACACCATTTGCGACACATAGGGTCAAGTAGTGACCAAAAATACACAATCGGTCACAAAACTAAAGCAGAAATCAAAAAGCCCTCACCTGATCGTGAAGGCCTTTGACGACACAAAAACAACATGGAACCGTCAGCTAGCCGCAGCCATTCGTACAGCGCCGCGTTTGTTAATCTGACCGTAGGCGATCACGCAATTTCGGCCTGCACCTTTGGCAGCATAAAGCGCTTGGTCAGCCGCTTTGAGCACTTCTTCGGGATTGCGGTGTTCAGGCTGTCGTTCGGCGACCCCCATGCTGACCGTTACCGAAACCGTCGAAGCCTGGGAACCGGCGCGACGCTGACGACCTTGCTGATCGTCCTGTGGTCGGTTGTCCGGATTACGTAAATGGATAGCGTAGTTGGCGATGGTTTCGCGGATGGCCTCCAAATGCGGCATGCATTCTTCCAGGGTCTTGCCCGCAAAAACGATAGCGAACTCTTCGCCGCCGTAACGATACGCGCGCCCGCCGCCGTTGCTGATCTTCGACAACTTGCTCGCCACCAGCCGCAATACCTGGTCACCGACATCGTGGCCGTGGGTGTCGTTGAATTTCTTGAAATGGTCGACATCACTCATCGCCAGCACGTAAGTGCGACCCAGGCGTTGCATCCGTTCGTTGAGCGCGCGTCGGCCCGGCAATCCGGTCAGCTCGTCGCGGAAGGCCATTTGATAAGCCTCATGGGCGACCGCCGAGGCGATCATCAGCATCACCTGGCTGCACATGATGTTCAGCGTAAACGGCAGGATGAAGGTTTTCGGCAAGGCCCAGAACAGACCGAGCAAGCCGATCAACTGCGCGGCATGCAAGGGTCTGGGCTTACGGATGTATTGGATGATCAGCACGGTAAACGCGATGAGGAAGGTCGCGTAGGAGAGCTGGATCAGGCTCATCCATTCGAAATGCAATGAAGGCCAGCGAATGTCGGCCAGCAAGCCGAGCAGACTTTCCGGGAAGCTCTGCTCCAACCCCAGCGCGACGCTTCCGACGGCAATAAGCACAGCGAGGCGCGCCACAAGATCCTGAAACAGATGCGTGCGTTCTTCCCATGCCGCGAACAGGCCGAACATCACTGGCAGCAACAGACAACAGAGGTGGAACACTACTGCAGCGTCTTCTCGGACTTTTCCATTGTCGCGGTAGTAATCGGTCTGCGTATCGAGCAGGAAGTAAGCGATGTACACGGTAATCATCAGAAACAGTTCGCGCTGACGTTTGTAAACGCCGCAATACGCACCGCCGAGTAATAGAACCAGGGTTGGCAACACGTTGAACAGTGAGGTGAAGAATACGTTGAGGTCCTTCACGTACGTAGCCGCGAGCCCGGCGATCAATAACGCCAGTGACGGTAGAAAATGGCTGAGGCGTGCAGCTGAAGCGCGCAGCAAGAGGACTGTCTCCTACCCGTGAAGAGCGTATCTAAACTGAATGGCATTGTGCCTGTATCGGCCGGATAACAGGTTAGATGAGAAAAAATGTGAGATGGGTCACCGTTATTCAGCCGTTCGCGAGACGAGCGGCGCGATACAAATCCTGTAGAAGCACGCTTGCCCGCGATTGCACTCATATCCGGCAGATCTGCGGAGGATGTACCCATGCATCGCGGACAGACGCGCCCCTACAATTCGAGCCAATGCGTCGACACAAAAAAGCCGCTCGCCCCGGAGGACAAGCGGCTTTGAGGTAAAACCGGCGGGCGTCTTAGTAAGCCAGACCGAAGTGCTCTTCGTTCATGTCCATCAAGTTATTGGCGCCCGACAGCATCGCCGCGACGTGAGTGCGGGTACGCGGCAGGATGCGTTGGAAGTAAAAGCGCGCCGTCTGTAGCTTGGCGGTGTAGAAGGCTTCTTCGCTGGTGCCGGCAGCCAGTTTTTCGGCCGCAACACGAGCCATGTCGGCCCAGAAGTATGCCAGGCACACGTAGCCGGAGAACATCAGGTAATCCACGGAAGCGGCACCGACTTCTTCGCGATCCTTCATGGCGGCCATGCCGACCTTCATGGTCAGGTCGCCCCACTCTTTGTTCAACGCAGCCAACGGCGTAACGAATTCGCTGACCGCTTGATTGCCTTCCTGCGACTGACAGAACTTGTGGACGATCTTGGTGAAGCCTTTAAGCGCTTCGCCCTGAGTCATCAGCACTTTACGACCCAGCAAATCCAGAGCCTGAACGCCGGTGGTGCCTTCGTACAGCATTGAGATGCGGCTGTCGCGAACGTTCTGCTCCATGCCCCACTCGGCGATGAAGCCGTGGCCGCCGTAGATCTGCACGCCATGGTTGGCGGATTCGAAACCGACTTCGGTCATGAAGGCCTTGGCGATCGGGGTCATGAAGGCCAACAGGCCGTCGGCCTGCTTCTTGGCGTCGGCGTCATCGCTGTATTTGACGATGTCGACCTGCTTGGCGGTGAAGTACACCATCGCGCGAGTTCCCTCGGCGAAGGCCTTCATGGTCAGCAGCATGCGACGTACGTCAGGGTGAACGATGATCGGGTCAGCGGCTTTGTCCGGTGCTTTGGGGCCTGTCAGCGAACGCATCTGCAAACGCTCGCGAGCGTATTTCAGACCGCCCTGGAAGCCGATTTCAGCGTGGGCCAGGCCCTGCAACGCAGTCCCCAGACGCGCGGTGTTCATGAAGGTGAACATGCAGTTCAGGCCCTTGTTCGGCGGGCCGATCAGAAAACCGGTAGCGCTGTCGAAGTTCATCACGCAGGTGGCATTGCCATGGATGCCCATCTTGTGTTCCAGCGAACCGCAGCTCACCGCGTTACGCTCGCCGACACTGCCGTCAGCGGCTGGCAGGAACTTGGGAACGATGAACAACGAAATGCCTTTGGTGCCAGCAGGCGCGTCGGGCAGGCGGGCCAATACGATGTGGACGATGTTATCGGCCATGTCGTGTTCGCCAGCGGAAATGAAGATCTTGGTGCCGGAAACCTTGTACGAACCATCAGCCTGAGGCTCGGCCTTGGTGCGCAGCATGCCAAGGTCAGTACCGCAATGAGGTTCGGTCAGGCACATGGTGCCGGTCCACTCACCTGAAACCAGCTTGGTCAGGTATGCGTCCTGTTGCTCAGGGGTGCCGTGCTCGGAGATGGTGTTCATCGCGCCATGGGACAGGCCTGGGTACATGCCCCACGACCAGTTGGCTTCGCCGACCATTTCACTGACAGCCAGACCCAGCGACTCAGGGAGACCTTGACCGCCATGGGCGACGTCGTGGGCCAGGCTTGGCCAGCCGCCTTCGACGAATTGCTTGTAAGCCTCTTTGAAGCCAGTCGGGGTCTTAACGCCAGACTCGCTCCAGGTGCAGCCTTCGGTGTCACCGACACGGTTCAGCGGGGCCAGTACCTGCTCACAAAACTTGGCGCCTTCCTCGAGAATGGCGTCGACCATGTCAGGCGTGGCGTCCTGGCATGCTGGCAGACTCTGATAGTGCGCTTCGTAGCCGAGCAGCTCGTCACGAACGAAGCGAATATCACGCAAGGGGGCCTTGTAGTCAGGCATAGCGATAAACCTCTGCTGATGAATCCTGGAATTGGATGACCGTTCGGTCACTACGGGGACTTGCCCCTTCCACCAGGATTTGTGGTTTGGTCGATGGTCAAACAGGTGTTTGAAACATACGTTTACGCCCATTTGTTGTCAAGGGTGCGTCACGCACCTTTCATCGTCGATGTGAGAAATGTCATGCGTGATGACGCCCAACGCGCATGCGTTGAGTGTGTGGTCAGGGCTGAGTCTGGTTGAGCGGAGCCGCGTCGCAGGCGCAAGGCAGCGGCGATTCGATCGGGTGGTAGGCCATTATTTAGAGGGGCGCGCAATGCAAACGTGCGCCGAAGCGCACGTTGGGAGGGAAGCAGATTTCCGGAAAATCAGGCGTAGGTGTCGATCAGCGTACCAAGCATTTCATCGGCGGCTTTCTCGACCTTGGCGCCGGCCTGGACCTGGATTTGGCCCCGGGCGAGTTCGACGACATTGCTGGCCAGGTCGGAACGCTGAGCACGGTCTACCGAACGCAGGCGCTCGAGCTGGAAGTCCGAAGACTGGCTGCGACCGGACACTTCGGTGGCTGGGCTGGCCAGTTGAGTGGCAGCCTAATCGACACGATCCTGCCCGACCTGAATTGCGCTCAGGCCAGGGTAAAGCGTGTTGTTCAGCGAAATTTGCATCACCACGATCCTTTGTTCATAAAACGAACTGCCAGCATTGAAACAGAAGACGCCTGAAAACGCCCGTCAAAAACAATAATGGCACTGAGCCTGCCAATAGACGCGCTTCCAAACTGCGGGTGATCGCTCGCCACTCCAGCTAATGCGTAGCAACCGGTAACACGCGCTGCCTGAAAATGGTGCAGCATGAAACAGTTCGAAGTGTGACCATAACCGCATCGCACCGCATGCGCCGCAGTAAACGTCCTGAACTGTGCAGTGGCGCACATCCTGCATCCTGTGCTGAACTGCCCTCATTTCGGATTCGCCCTCGAACGTCCCTCATGCGCCCAAAGGAACTGAAACACTGGACCACTGGAATCGCTCACCTTCTCGACCTTGCGGGAGGCGCGGCGCGTCTTGCCGGATTGAGTCAGTGGCTCAAGCAGATCGCCCCCGTCGACCACTTCGTGCTGTTCGTTTACGAGGGCAATCATCGCCCTCTGGCGATGTTCGACACCTTCCCACCGGACAAGCGCAAGATCTACGTCGACGACTATCAGGTCGGCCCTTATCTGCTCGATCCGTTTTATCTGGCCTGTACCCGTAAACAGCAACCGGGGCTGTGGCGTCTGCGTCAGTTCGCGCCCGACCACTTCTATCTCAGCGAGTACTACCTGGCGTATTACCAGCAGACCGGCCTGGCAGAAGAAGTAGCGTTTTTCGTCGACTTGGGTGGCGATGCAATGGCGGTGCTGTCATTGATGCGCGCCACGGCGAGTTCCGCGTTCAGCCGGGACGAGATGCAGTTAATGGAATGTGCACTGGCCGTTGTCGAGCAGGTCATCAATGAAGCCTGGCGCCAGTATCGCGCTGAACAGCCACGCTCAGCCCAGGATCTGGATTTCAAGGTGCACGCCGCTTTCGATCATTTCGGCGATCACATTCTCACCGGCCGCGAACAGGAAATCGTACGTCTCCTCCTGCGGGGTCACTCAAGCGCATCCGTGGCCGAGCAGCTGTCAATCAGCCCTGGCACTGTAAAAATCCATCGCAAGAACATCTACGCCAAGCTCGGTATCGGCAGTCAGGCTGAACTTCTGGGGTTGTTCATTCGTGAGCTGACCGGCCCGGATGTCGCGGTTCCGGCCTGAGCTCCGAAAGCGACTCTATCCCCCAAGGGATATATACAGCGCAAAACCGCGGTTGTTAGTTTGGCCTCCATTGCAGCGACCCATGCACTGGAATGCGAGAGCTAACGATGAGCGACAATCGCCACGAATACGATATCGAGTTCTGCAACGTAGAGAAGCACTACGGCAACCTGAAAGCCGTCGACAATCTCAGTTTTCAGGTCAAGCGCGGTACATTCCATTCTTTTCTCGGCGGCTCGGGTTGCGGCAAGACGACGACGCTGCGGATGATCGCAGGCTTCGATCAGCCAACCCTCGGCGAAGTGCGTCTGGCGGGCAGGAACGTCGCGGGCGTGCCAGCTTTCCAGCGTCCTGTGAACATGGTGTTTCAGCATTACGCGCTGTTCCCGCACATGACCGTGTCGCAAAACATCGCCTACGGCCTGCGCTACCTGGCGCCGCGTCCAGACAAAAAAGAACAGCAGCGCCGCGCAGATCAAGCGCTGGAAATGGTACGCCTGTCCGGCCTCGGCCATCGCAAGCCCAGTGAGTTGTCCGGCGGTCAACAGCAACGTGTTGCGCTGGCCAGAGCGTTGGTCAACAAGCCTACCGTTCTGCTGCTGGATGAACCGCTCGCTGCGCTGGACCGAAAGCTGCGCAAGGAAATGCAATCCGAACTGCTGCGCCTGCAACGGGAAGTCGGCATCACCTTCGTACTGGTGACTCACGACCAGGAAGAAGCGCTGTCCATGAGCGACAGCATCAGTGTCATGCACTGCGGTTCGATCATCCAGACCGCCTCCCCGGAACAACTCTATGAAGCGCCGGCGACACGCTACGTGGCCGACTTCATCGGCGAATCCAATCTGTTCACCGGCACCGTGCGCCATGTGCAAGGCAACTCGGCGTTGCTGCTCACCGAACAAGGCATCGAGCTGCGCAGCCCGATGACACCCAACGGCACGACCCTGAGCGCCAGCGATGAGGGCTGCATCGCGGTACGCCCGGAGCTGATCGACATCGCCGCCCAGGGCAGCCTGCAAGGCCGCGACGTCACGCTTAATGGCTGCGTTGAGGATCGAATATATCTGGGAAACATCACCGAATACCGCGTGCGCACTCAACCATTCGGCATCGTCTGCGTGCGCGTGCAGCGTCAGCACGGCGCCGGCGGCCAAGGTAATTACGACAACGCAGGCTTCGAACACGGAGCGGCTGTACAGGTTGGCTGGAACAATGCCAGTGGCCTGGCCATGGCCTTGTAACCAGTAGGCGATTCACACCACTTAACAGACGGGGAGAATGCTATGGACCAGAAAACCTTTATCAAGACGATGCGCAGTTGGCAGAACGGCTCAATCACCCGCCGCGATTTTCTGGGGCGCACCGGCCTTGGCATCGCTGCAGCGGTCATGGCCACCAACATGCCGGGGCTGCTGAGCGGCAGTACCAGTACAAGCGCATTGGGCGCCGACAAAAACATCGGTGACCGTCTGGGCCTTGCGACCTGGCCGAATTACCACAGCCAGGAAAACCTCGATAACTTCGCCAAAACCACTGGCGCGCGCGTATCGATGAGCGTATTCGGCTCCAACGAAGAGATGCTCGCCAAACTGCAAGCCGGCGGCAGCGGTTGGGACGTCCTGGTGCCGACCAACTACACCATCAGCACCTACGTGAAACTGGGGATGATCGAGCCGCTGGACCTGTCGCGCATTCCCAATTTCGACCCCTCGGCCTTTCAGGAAAAGTTCATGGCCCAAGGCACCGTCGACGGCAAGGTGTACGCCGTGCCGAAAAACTGGGGCACCACCGGCATGGCCTACGACAGCGCCAAACTCAAGGCCAAGCCAACGTCGTGGAAAGAGTTCTGGGCGGTCGCCAAGGATCAGGCCGATGGTCGCACCATGGTTCACGACTATCAGCTGACGGCCATTGGCAACGCGCTGAAATCATTCGGCTACAGCTTCAACTCGCTGGACGCCAAAGAGCTGGCCGATGCCGAGAAGTTGCTAATCGAGGTCAAGCCACACCTATTCGCGATCAACTCCGACATTCAGCCATCCATGCGCAGCGGTGACGCGATTCTGGCCATGTCCTGGACCGGTGATGCCTCCCAGCTGCATCGCGACACTCCCTCCATCGTCTACGCACTGGGCAAGGAAGGCGGTGAGCTGTGGAGCGACTTCTTTGCCATCCCGAAAAGCGCCGAGCACAAGGAAGCCGCCTATGCGTTCATCAACTACCTGCTCGACCCGCAGCACAACAAGCTCGAAGTGCTCGCCCATGGCTACCCCAGCGGCGACAAACGCGTAGATGCCTTGCTGCCACCGGCCATGCTCAACGACCCGATCATGTACCCGGCCGTCGAGCAATTGAGCCCACTGGAGTTCGGCGCTGCCGCCACGCTGACCAGCCCGTTGCGCGCCGAGCTGATGGCCCGCTTCAAGTCCGCCTGATCGAATGCCATCAGAACCCACCATGAGCCGCAAGGAACCTCACATGGATGCCGTCATTTCACCCAACGCCCGGCATGCCGATGCTTCGGACGTGAACATCGAGCGTACGCAAAAGAAACGGCGCAGCCTGGGGCGGCGTATCACCCTGCTGATGCTGTTGCCGTCGACGCTGTGGTTCCTGCTGCTTTTGGTGATGCCGCTGATGATCATTCTGGTATTCAGCTTTGGCGAGCGTAGCGCCGTCGGCGGTTATGCCGGCGGCCTGACGCTGGCCAACTACCTGAACCTCGGTTCCCGTGCGGCTGCATTCAGCAACACGCTGGTGCTGGCGCCGCTGGGCACGCTGGTGTGTTTGCTGGCGGCGTATCCGCTGGCCTACTTTCTCGCGGTCAAGACCGGCAAGAACCGCTCGCTGCTGCTGACGCTGGTGATTGTGCCGTTCTGGACCAGCTTCCTGATCCGCACCTACGCGTGGATTTTCATCCTCAGCGGCAAGGGCATTCCGGCGCTGCTGGCCAGTGTCGGACTCGACGACGTGCGACTGATCAACACGCCTTACGCGGTGCTGATCGGCATCGTTTACGGCTACCTGCCACTGATGGTCTTCCCGATCTACGTCAGCCTTGAAAAACTCGACAAGCGTCTGCTGGAGGCCTCGGCCGATCTCGGCGCCAGCGCATTCGAAAGTTTGCGACGCATCACCCTGCCGCTGGCGGCGCCGGGGATTATTACCGGAGTGATGCTGGTGTTCATCCTGTTAATGGGTGAGTTCCTGATCCCTGCTGTGTTGGGTGGTGGCAAGGTATTTTTCGTCGGCAATGCGCTGGTGGATCTGTTCCTTCAATCGCGCAACTGGCCATTCGGTAGCGCGCTGGCGATGACGCTGGTGACGATCATGCTGTTGATCATCGGCGTGTATCTCAAACTGGTGGCCCGCTACGGCGGCAAGCCTGGCGAAGGGGCGCTCTGACATGTGGTTGCGTACCTATTCCACCTCGCTGTACCTGTTTCTGTACCTGCCCATCGCGCTGATCATGTTGTTCAGCTTCAACGCCGGTCGCAGCGGCCTGGCCTTCGAATGCTGCTCGGTGCAGTGGTTTGGTCGAGCCTTCAGCAACCCGTTCATCATGGAAGCGCTGGGTCACAGTGCGCTGATCGCCAGTTGCTCGGCGGTGCTGGCGACGCTGTTCGGCACGCTGGCGGTTTTCGGTCTGCAACGCGCCGGGGGCAAGGTGCGCATGCTGTTCGATGCGCTGACCTACTGCGCAATCATCATCCCCGGGATCGTCATCGGCATCTCGACATTGATTGCATTCATCAGCCTGTTCGACTTGATCAACCCGCTGTTGGCGCAAGTGATCCCAGGCATCCCAAGACTGAACATGGGCTTCTTTACAGTGGTGGCGGCACACTCGCTGTTCACCATGGCGCTGGTCATGGTGATTGTGCGCAGCCGTGTCGAATCGCTGGATAAAGCGTTGCAAGAAGCGTCCGCCGATCTCTATGCCCCGCCCCTGGAGACCTTCTGGCGCGTGACACTGCCGCAAATCACCCCGGCGATCATGGCGGGTTTCCTGTTGGCGTTCACATTCAGCTTCGACGATTTCATCATCGCCTTCTTCGTCGCAGGACCAGAAACCACCCTGCCGATCTACATCTTTTC
The DNA here is from genome assembly GCF_002934685.1 of Pseudomonas bohemica. Lineage (GTDB taxonomy): Bacteria > Pseudomonadota > Gammaproteobacteria > Pseudomonadales > Pseudomonadaceae > Aquipseudomonas > Aquipseudomonas bohemica. Next base: position 82,072 of record NZ_NKHL01000121.1, on the reverse strand, counting down.
GTCGATACGGCGCGGCGTGACGCCGGAAATCAATGCTGTCTCCACCGTGATCATTGGCGCCTCGCTGGCGCTGCTCTTCACGTCCCGTTACCTGCAAAACCGCCGCTCAGGAGCCTCACATGCGTGACCAGTTGTACATCAACGGCGAGTGGGTCAGCCCTGATCTGGGCGGCTACATGGACGTCATCGACCCCGCAACCGAACAGACCCTGCAACGAGTGGCAGCCGGCACTGAGGAGGACATCGATCACGCCGTGCGGGCCGCGCGGCGTGCGTTCGACAGCGACTGGGGCCAGACCACCGGCGCTCAGCGGGCGGTCTGGCTGGAAGCGCTGGCCGATGAGTTGCAAGGCTCGCAGGAGGCCCTGGCAATTCTGGAAGTGCGCGATAACGGCAAGCCGCTACCCGAGGCGCAGTGGGACACCAGTGATGCAATTGCCTGCTTTCGCTATTACGCAGGCCTGGCTCGGAACCTGGATGACCGACAGGACGAGCCGCTGGCGTTGCCCGATGAGCGCTTCCGCTGCCGTATCCGGCTGGAACCCATCGGCGTCGCCGGGCAAATCATTCCGTGGAACTACCCGCTGCTGATGGCCGCCTGGAAGGTCGCGCCAGCATTGGCGGCCGGCGCTACCGTGGTGCTGAAGCCTTCGGAGTTGACGCCGCTGACTGCGCTGGAACTGGCGGGCGCCGCGGACCGCATCGGCCTGCCGGCCGGGGTGCTGAACATCGTGACCGGGCTGGGCACCGATGCGGGCAGCGCGCTGACACTGCACCCCGGCGTCGACAAGCTGGCCTTTACGGGCAGCGTGCCCACCGGCTCGAAAATCATGTCGGCGGCGGCCAGCGATATCAAGAACATCAGTCTGGAGCTGGGTGGAAAATCAGCCCTCATCGTGTTCGACGACGCTGACGTCGAGGCGGCGGTAGAGTGGATTCTCTTCGGAATTTTCTGGAACCAGGGCCAAGTGTGCAGCGCGACATCACGCCTGCTGGTGCAGGAAAACATCGCGCCGCGCTTGATCGAGCGACTGGTCGAGGAAACCCGCAAGATCACCATTGGCCAGGGACTCGAGCCTGGCGTGCTGCTTGGACCGCTGGTCAGTCGCGGCCAGTACGAGAAAGTGCTGGGCTTCGTCGATCAGGGCATCGCCAGCGGCGCCCGTCTGCTTATCGGCGGTAAACGACCGCCGCATCTGGCGCAGGGTTATTTCATGGAGCCTGCAATCTTCGAAGAACCCGCACACAACAGCATCGTCTGGCGTGAGGAAATATTCGGACCGGTGCTATGCGTCAAGCGCTTCAAGGACGAGCAACAAGCAGTACAAATGGCCAACGCCAGCCGTTTCGGGCTTGCCGCGGCAGTAATGAGCGCCGATCCGCAACGCGCAACGCGGGTGGCCAATCACCTGCGCGCTGGCATCGTCTGGGTCAATTGCTCACAACCGACGTTCGTCGAAGCGCCCTGGGGCGGGATGAAGCACAGCGGCATTGGCCGAGAATTGGGGCAATGGGGGCTGGATAATTACCTGGAGGTCAAGCAGGTAACCGAGTACATCAGCGAGCAGGCTTGGGGGTGGTATATCAAATGAGGTTCAAATGCCGACCTCGCCGCAATTGCTTTCGATTCTGGCCGCAGGGCGTAGGAGCAAGCTGCGCTCCTACGCCCTGCGACCAGGAGCGACGTGTTGCACTGGTGCTAATCCAGCAGTTCCAGATGCAAATGCTCGGCAACGCTCTCCGGTGTGGCTTTTTTCATGTACGGCACACGCCCCAGACAGGGCGCAGGCAAGCGCTCGGCCAGGGTGGCGAGGTTCTCTTCCAGCCGAGAAGTCTTCGGGTCGATGATGTTCGCTACCCATCCCGCCAGTTGCAGCCCGTCGCTGGCAATGGCTTCGGCAGACAGCAGCGCGTGGCTGATGCAGCCCAGACGCACACCCACCACCAGAATCACCGGCAGCTTCAGCGCAATGGCCAGACCCGATAGATTGGCCTGATCCGCAAGCGGCACACGCCAGCCTCCCGCGCCTTCGATAAGAGTGAAGTCGGCCTTTTTGTCGAGAATGTGACGCATCGGGCCAAGCAGCGATTGCACGGTCAACGCGACGCCAGCTTCGCGGGCCGCCAGATGCGGTGCGATGGCGGGTTCGAAGGCAACCGGGTTGACCTCGTCGTAGCTCAACTCGATCGAACATTCGGCACGCAACGCGACCGCATCGGCATTACGCAGGCCCTTGGGCTTCACGTCGCAGCCCGAGGCCACGGGTTTGCCTGCCGCCGTGCTCAATCCCGATTGTCGCGCCGCATAGAGCAACCCTGTGGCAATGGTGGTTTTACCGACATCGGTATCGGTTCCCGTGATGAAATATGCAGCACTCATCTTGGCGACCATCCGTTCAGATATTTCAAACTATTGCTCACTCAACTATAGCGCTCAGAGGAACAGCGCTCGCAAAACCGGTCATTTTTTAAACGGCCGCAGGCTTTTCCAACACGCCGTAAACCACTTGATAAGTTGCAGGCAGGCCTTTGTCCTGGCGGAACCCTTCGTAGGCGGCAATCAGCGCCTGAATTCGCGCCCGGCCAGTCAAACCTCCCGGGCGGCCCGGATTGATATTGTGTGCGCCGAGCGCCTTGAGTTCGTGGGTCAGGCTGCGCACATCCGGGTAATGCAGCACGTGGGGCAATACATCCAGGCTGCGAACCTGCAGGCCACTTGCGGCGCAGAATCGCTGGTAGTGTGCCAACTCGCGGAAACGGTTGACGTGAACCATGCCGTCCACTGCCTGCCAGCTATCGCGCAGTTCATACAGGGTGCCAACGCACAGACTGGCAAAGCCGAAAACGCCTCCGGGCCGCAATACCCGCTCGGCCTCTGCGAGCACAGAGGCAAAATCCGAGCACCATTGCACAGCCAGACTCGAAAACATCAGCTCGACGCTGCCATCGCGCAGTGGCAGATTTTCCGCGTCGCCGGCCACGTAGTGCAGGGCGCCGCCAAGCGGTCGGGCATGATTGAGCATGCCTTCGGCGATATCCAGCGCGACACCTTCACTCTCGGGGAATCGCGCTGCCAACATCCGGCTGAAATAACCGGTGCCACTGCCCAGATCGAGCCAGCGATCAGGCGTGATTTCAGGCAGCCGCGCCATCAATTCGGTTCCGACCGCACGCTGCAACTCGGCGACGCTGTCGTAACTGGCCGCAGCCCTGGAAAAAGATGCCGCCACCTGACGCTTGTCCGGCAGATGGCTCTGGTTGTTCGCCTGTTGCTGTTTCACGGCCTTCATTACCGCGCAGTGGGAAAGATCAGTCATCACCGGACTCATGTAGGAACGCCTGGACCGCTGCGGCCACGCCGTGGGGGTTTTCCAGGATGAATGCGTGGCTGGCCTGCTCGATCACGCCCACTTCGATGTCGGGCAAGAGATTGAGCAGATCGGCCGACGCTTCGGCAGGCACCAACGCATCGAGGCCACCAAACAGGTGCAGTTGCGGACCGCGATAGGCCTGCAATGCGGCTCGGGTGTCCATTTGTTCGAGCAGCTTCAGGCCTTCGATCAGGCCGTTGCTGGAGCCCAGAGGCGCGCCAGCCTTGAGTTGTCGCGACAATGCCCGGGGTTCTTCGGCGCCCTGCACGCACAGCAGACTGAAACGCTTTAGGGTGGCGCTCGGGTCGGTTTTGCAGCCGGCGATGAAGGCGTCGAAGTCGGTCTGGGGCATCGCGTTCGGCCATTGACTGCGAGCCACGAAACACACGTTGCTGGCAAAGGTTGCCAGGCCGCAGCAACGCTCACCGCGCCGCGCCGCCAGCTCGGCTGCGAGCATGCCGCCCAGAGACCAGCCGCCCAACCAGACGTTGTCCGGCAAGGTCGAGTCCAGTTCGTCGAGCCAGTCGCTCAGGTCGTCATTGTCCAGATCCGGCAACGGTTCGATCTCGACCCGCAGATGTTCGTCCAGCCCGCGCAGCGCCGCCGCCAACGGCTCCAGAGGCGAAACGCCAAGCCCCCAGCCCGGCAGCAGGATCAACCGATCACGCATGTTGTGGCTCCACCGTATCACTCATCCCCAGCAGCGGATAACACTGCTCCAGTGCTTCCAACAATAGCTGGACCTGGGCTTCGCTGTGGGCTGCGGAGAGGGTGACGCGCAAACGCGCGCTCCCTGCTGGCACGGTAGGTGGACGAATCGCCGTAACCATCAGCCCACGTTCACGCAACATCTGAGACAGGCGCAGGGCCCGGCCACTGTCGCCAATCAGGATCGGCTGAATCGGCGTGAAGCTGTCCATCAACTCCAGGCCAAGGGCCTGCGCGCCATTGCGGAACTGCTTGATCAGCGCCTGTAAATGCTCCCGTCGCCAATGCTCACTGCGCAGCAATTCGAGGCTTTTCAGGGTTGCGCAGGCCAGAGCGGGCGGCTGGCTGGTGGTGTAGATGTACGGACGGGCGAACTGGATCAGGGTTTCGATCAGTTCTTCGCTGCCAGCGACGAACGCGCCTGCAGTGCCGAAGGATTTACCGAGGGTGCCGATCAGCACCGGCACCTCCTCGGTGCTCAAGCCGAAGTGCTCGACAATACCCGCGCCGTTCGCGCCAAGCGGCCCGAAGCCGTGGGCATCATCGACCATCAGCCAGGCGTTTTTCGCTTTCGCAACCTTGGCCAGCGCAGGCAAATCGGCTATGTCGCCATCCATGCTGAACACGCCGTCGGTGACCACCAGGGTATCGCCCACGGCCTTTTCTAGTCGGGTATTCAGGCTCTCAGGATCGTTGTGCAGATAGCGGGAGAAACGCGCGCCGCTGAGCAAACCGGCGTCCAGCAGTGAAGCGTGGTTGAGGCGGTCTTCCAGCACGGTATCGCCCTGCCCCACCAGCGCCGTGACGGCGCCGAGGTTGGCCATGTAACCGTTGGAAAACAGCAAGGCCCGAGGGCGGCCGGTGAGATCGGCCAGGGCTTCTTCGAGTTCGTGATGCGGCGTGCTGTGGCCAATGACCAGATGTGAAGCCCCGCCACCCACGCCCCAACGTTCGGCACCGGCCTTCCACGCGGCGACGACGTCGGGGTGGTTGGCCAGGCCCATGTAGTCGTTGTTGCAGAAAGCCAGCAACGGCTTGCCGTCGACCACCACTTCAGGGCCTTGCGGGCTCTGCAGCAGCGGGCGTTGACGGTAAAGGTGTTCGGCACGACGGGCAGCGAGACGTGCGCTCAGATCGAAAGACATGCAGGCCTCGTGGGTGTTCTTGGGGAGATCAACGCCGATGATACTCGGAGGGCTTGAAACCCCGTGGGAGTGAGCTTGCTCACGAAGGGGTCAGGCCCGCCAACATCAAATGCCAAATGTAACGTCCTATTCGTGAGCACGCTCATTCCCACAGAAAGCGGTGTTCACACAATAAGCAATGCGTCAGCTTCAAACCGCAGCGTCGTAAAACATCTCGCTGCTCTTGTGCTCGATCAGAGCCTGTTCGATCGCCGCCTGATGCACTTCGTCTGAATGCTCTTCACGCGCTTCCGGCTGGATGCCCAGACGCGAGAACAGCAGCATGTCCTTGTCAGCCTGCGGGTTGGCGGTGGTCAGCAGTTTGTCGCCGTAGAAAATCGAGTTGGCGCCAGCGAAGAACGCCAGGGCCTGCATCTGATCATTCATGGCTTCGCGGCCCGCGGACAGGCGCACATGGGATTGCGGCATCAGGATGCGCGCCACCGCCAGCATGCGGATAAAGTCGAAAGGATCGACGTCTTCAGCGTTCGCCAGCGGTGTACCGGCCACTTTTACCAGCATGTTGATCGGCACCGATTCCGGGTGCTCCGGCAGGTTGGCCAGTTGAATCAGCAGATTGGCGCGGTCGTCCAGCGATTCGCCCATGCCCAGAATGCCACCTGAGCAGATTTTCATGCCCGCATCGCGCACGTAAGCCAAGGTCTGCAGGCGCTCGCTGTAAGTGCGGGTGGTGATGATGCTGGTGTAAAAATCCGGTGAGGTGTCGAGGTTGTGGTTGTAGTAGTCCAGCCCGGCGTCGGCCAGTGCTTTGGTCTGATCCTGATCGAGCTTGCCCAGGGTCATGCAGGTTTCCAGGCCCATGGCCTTCACACCTTTGACCATCTCCAGCACGTACGGCATGTCTTTGGCCGAAGGATGTTTCCACGCGGCGCCCATGCAGAAACGGGTCGAACCGATGGCCTTGGCGCGCGCGGCTTCTTCCAGCACCTGCTGGACCTGCATCAGCTTTTCTTTCTCAAGCCCGGTGTTGTAGTGACCGGACTGCGGGCAGTACTTGCAGTCTTCCGGGCAGGCGCCGGTCTTGATCGACAACAGGGTGGAGACCTGAACGCGGTTGGCGTCGAAATGAGCGCGATGCACGGTTTGCGCCTGAAACAGCAGGTCATTGAAGGGCTGTGTGAACAGCGCCCTGACCTCGGCTAAGGTCCAGTCGTGACGCAAAGTGGCATTGATGCTGGCGCTCATGGGCGGCTCCTTGATGTTTTTGGCGAGTACCCGGGTGGTTCGGCTCAATCGGCAAACCCTAAAGTCCACAGGCGCAACACGGATGTTCGGCATATTTAAGGAAGAGACATGCGCTGTCAACCACACAACGGACATCAGGTTTACATCTGGTTAAAAAACGTACAAACCTGCCTGCTCTGCGATGAACAAACCGATTCCGACACTCCAATCTGCACGGCGTGCGAGAGCGATCTGCCTTGGCTGATCGACCAATGCGAGCGCTGCGCTCTGCCGCTGTCGATCTGCGGGCTGACCTGTGCGCAATGCACACGCCAACCTCCCGCGTTCGACGAAGTCATCGCTGCGTGGCTTTACGACTTCCCTATCGACGCGTTGGTCACACGCTTCAAACATCAGGGCAAGTGGCCGCTGGGACGCTTGCTCGCCGAGCTGCTCGGTCTGAGCTTGCAGCATCGCTTTGATGAGGGCCTTGCGAGGCCCGACCTGATGATTCCGGTGCCGCTGGCCAACAGAAGACTGCGCCAGCGCGGTTACAACCAGGCGGCGATGCTGGCGAACTGGCTGAGCTCACAGTTGGGTTTACCCGTTGATGAACGGCTGATCAAGCGTGTGAAAGAAACCCCTGCGCAACAAGGGCTGGGTGCCAAGGCGAGAAAGCGCAATCTGCGTGATGCGTTTGTTCTGACAGCCCCTGCTCGGGTGACGGGTAAGCATGTTGCCCTGATCGATGATGTTCTAACTACCGGCTCCACCGCCGACGCGCTGGCCCGGCTATTGAGCAAGGCAGGTGCGAGAAAGGTGGATGTGTATTGCCTGGCGCGGACGCCGAAGCCTGGGGATTGATGCCATCTCACGATGCGACGTAGTTATTGCAGGACCACGATTGCGGTGTGCCGGCCAATGCAGTAATTGCCTGATCTGACGCTTTGGCGGCTAGCGTGCTCCCACGTACGGGAACCAAGCGACGATCATTTGGCTTACACTCCGCCCCCATCATCACAAGACAACATCTGGCCGATATGTCCCTACCGCCCTCCCTCACGCAACACATGGTCCGCCGCCCGCACCGCATCGCGTTGCTGCAGCACATTGCCGAGCAGGGCTCGATCACCCGCGCGGCGAAAAGCGCGGGGCTCAGTTACAAGGCGGCGTGGGATGCGATCGACGAGCTGAACAATCTGGCGCAGAAACCGCTCGTCGAGCGCAGCGTCGGTGGGCGCGGCGGCGGCGGCGCGAGGTTGTCGGCAGAAGGCGAGCGGGTGCTGCGGCTTTATCAACGCTTGCAGGCGCTGCAGACCCAGTTGCTGGAAACGCCGGAGGAATCCAGCGACCTGGCCCTGCTCAGTCGCCTGATGCTGCGCACCAGCGCGCGCAATCAGTTGCACGGTCAGGTCGCGAGCATCACGCCGTTCGGGCGCAACGACATGATCCGCCTGACCCTCGCGGGCGGGCTGTCCCTCGATGCGCAGATCACCCACGACAGCACGCTGCGCCTGGAGCTGGGGATTGGCACTGACGTGTTCGCCCTGATCAAGGCCAGTTGGCTGGAGTTGCTGGCGCCCGATCAAGCGGTTACAACTGGACACAATTGTCTTAGCGGCAAAATCGACGAGATTCTGGACGGCGAAGACGGCCCCAGCGAAGTCAGAATCGGCCTTCCCAGCCGTCAGACGTTGTGCGCGGTGGCCGAACCGGATCTCTTGAAAGCGTTGGAACTGAAGGTCGGCAGCGAGGTGAAGGTGCAGTTCGCGCCGTCCTATGTGCTGATTGGCACCCCGCTGTAATTGCTGCACAACGGCTAACCACACGATCAACGTCGTCATCGGACGGACACAATAGCGTCATCCGGGCTGAATAAGGTTTGCGCCAAAACCGCAGGAAGCCCGTGATGAAATTACTCGAAGACAACCAGTCCACCGACCTCGAAACGCTGGTTATGGAAAACAGGGTGGGGCTCACCCGCCGTGGCTTCATCAGCGCGGGCGCTCTGTGCGGCGCCGCGATGTTTCTGGGCGGCAATCTGCTTAGCCGCAGCGTGATGGCCGCCAGCGTCAGCGCCGCGAACAGCACATTGCTCGGGTTCGACAGTATCCCCTCCTCCACCGCCGACAACATCAGCCTGCCATCGGGTTACAAATCCTCGGTCCTGATCAGTTGGGGTCAGCCACTGCATACCGGGGGCCCGGCCTTTGACCCTAGCGGCAAGGGCACTGCCAAAGCGCAGGAGTTGCAGTTCGGCGACAACAACGACGGCATGAGCCTGTTCACCTTCCCCGGCGACGATGCCGACAACGCCACGCGCGCACTGATGGCGATCAACAACGAATACACCAATTACCGCTACCTGTTCGGACACGGCAAGGATCCGCAATCGGCCGCCGACGTGCACAAGGCGTTGGCCAGCGAAGGCGTTTCGGTGATCGAAGTGAAGCGTGAGAGCGGTCATTGGACGTTCGTTCAAAGCTCGAAATACAACCGCCGCATTCATGGCAATACGCCGATCCAATTGAGCGGTCCGGCTGCCGGTCATGAATGGCTAAAGACCGCCGCCGACCAAACAGGTAAGCATGTGCTCGGTACTTTCCAGAACTGCGCCAATGGCAAGACGCCCTGGGGTACTTATCTGACATGCGAAGAGAACTTCACCGACTGCTTTGGCAGCAGTGATCCTGCGCAAACCTTCGACGCAGCTGCCAAGCGATACGGCGTAGTCGCCAGCAGTAAGGAAGTGAACTGGCACCCTCACGATCCTCGCTTCGATGTGGCAAAGAACCCCAACGAATTCAATCGCCACGGCTGGGTGGTGGAAATCGACCCGTTTGATCCGAAGTCCACCCCGGTCAAACGCACGGCGCTGGGTCGCTTCAAACATGAGAACGCGGCGCTCACCGAAACCAGGGATGGCCGCGTAGTGGTGTACATGGGCGACGATGAACGGGGCGAGTTCATTTACAAGTTCATCAGCCGCGACAAGGTCGATCACAAGACTCCGAAGGCCAATCGCGACATCCTCGACCACGGCACCTTGTACGTGGCGCAGTTCGATAACGGCGACAGCAACGCCGATCATCCAAAGGGCCAGGGCAAGTGGATTGAGCTGACCCACGGCAGGAACGGGCTCGACGCTGCCAGCGGTTTTGCCAGTCAAGCCGAGGTGCTGATTCACGCGCGTCTTGCGGCAAGCCTGGTCAAGGCGACGCGCATGGACCGGCCGGAATGGATCGTGGTCAGCCCCCAGGACGGTCAGGTCTATTGCACGCTGACCAACAATGCCAAGCGCGGGGAAGAGGGTCAGCCGGTTGGCGGGCCCAATCCTCGGGAGAAGAATCAGTACGGGCAGATTCTGCGCTGGCAGGAAACGGGCTCGGACGCCGCATCGATGGATTTTGCCTGGGATCTGTTCGTAGTAGCAGGCAATCCCGGTGTACATGCGGGCAAACCTCAGGCCGGTTCGAGCAATATCAACCCTCAGAACATGTTCAACAGCCCGGATGGCCTGGGTTTCGACAAGGCGGGCCGGCTTTGGATTCTGACGGACGGGGATTACTCGAACGCCGGGGATTTTGCCGGTATGGGTAATAACCAGATGCTTTGCGCCGATCCTGCCAGCGGCGAGATTCGCCGGTTCATGGTCGGGCCGGTGGGCTGCGAAGTGACCGGCATCAGCTTCGCTCCGGACCAGAAGGCGCTGTTCGTGGGGATTCAGCACCCTGGCGAAAAAGGCGGCTCGACCTTTCCCGAGCATTTGCCTAACGGCAAGCCAAGGTCTTCGGTGATGGTGATCACGCGGGAAGATGGTGGGGTGATTGGAGGATAACGGTTCCACCGCCTATTCCAGGGGCGATAGAACAACTGAGGGAGTGAGCTTGCTCACGAAGGCGCACTTTCAGGCGACAAAAGCGCTGCGTCGGTGATGGCCCTTTCGTGAGCAAGCTCACTCCCACGGGGATCTGCGCAATCACATGCTCCCGCCTCTTATCCGTGGGGCGTAACCGGTGTGTCAGGCACTGCGCACCTGAGTTACCATGGCTGGCCCGACGCGGCAGCCTGCTGCGCGCAGGAGTAAGCATGGCCCACCCGTTTGCAACACTCACACCTGACCTTGTGCTGGACGCCGTTGAAAGCATCGGTTTTGTCAGCGACGCACGGATTCTCGCGCTCAACAGCTATGAGAATCGTGTCTATCAGGTTGGCATTGATGAAAGCCAGCCGCTTATCGCCAAGTTCTACCGCCCTAACCGCTGGACCAGCGAAGCCATCCTCGAAGAGCACAGCTTCACTGCTGAGCTGGCCGACGTGGAAATCCCGGTGGTCGCGCCCCTTGTTCACAATGGCCAGACCCTGTTCGAACACGCGGGGTTTCGTTTCACTCTATTCCCGCGTCGCGGCGGCCGCGCCCCTGAGCCGGGTAACTTGGACCAGCTCTATCGTCTCGGCCAACTCTTGGGCCGGATTCACGCGGTCGGCGCCACTCGCCCGTTCGAGCATCGTGAAGCGCTGGGCGTTAAGAACTTCGGTCACGACTCGCTTAATTACCTGCTGGAAAACAACGTGATCCCGCGCAGCCTGCTGCCTGCGTACGAGTCGGTGGCCAAGGATCTGCTCAAGCGTGTGGAAGACGTCTACGCCGCCACGCCGCATCAGAACATCCGCATGCACGGCGACTGTCACCCCGGCAACATGATGACCCGCGACGAGATCTTCCACATCGTCGATCTCGACGACTGCCGCATGGGGCCGGCCGTGCAGGACATCTGGATGATGCTCGCTGGAGATCGTCAGGATTGTCTGAGTCAGTTGTCGGAATTGATGGATGGCTACAACGAATTCCACGATTTCGACCCACGTGAGCTGGCGTTGATCGAACCGCTTCGCGCCCTGCGTCTGCTGCATTACAGTGCCTGGCTCGCCCGCCGCTGGGACGACCCGGCGTTCCCTCACAGCTTTTCCTGGTTCGGCACCGAACGCTATTGGGGCGATCAGGTGTTGGCCCTGCGCGAGCAGTTGTCCGCGCTGAATGAGGAGCCGTTGAAGCTGTTTTGAAGTGAGTCTCAAACCCCGCAGCAGTCCGGCTTGCCGGTGTAGGGACTTCACTGACGCCATCGCCGGCAAGCGGGACTGCTACAACGGTGAACGTGACGGCCACCGTGTTTGGATCGAGCCGAAAATACCGCCCGCACCACACTACAAAAAACTTGCCGAAGGACCACCCATGCAAGCTGCCAACCCGCGTCGCGGGTACATTCTTGGCCTTAGCGCCTACATCATCTGGGGATTGTTTCCGATCTACTTCAAGCTGCTTTCTGCAGTGCCTGCTCTGGAAATCATCGTCAATCGCGCGATCTGGTCGGCAATCTTCGGCTCGCTGCTGTTGCTGGTCTGGAAACATCCCGGCTGGTGGCAAGAACTGAGAGACAACCCGCGGCGCCTGGCCGTTCTAGCGGTAAGCGGCTGTCTGATTGCAGCCAATTGGCTGATCTATGTCTGGGCGGTCAATAGCAACCACATGGTCGAAGCCAGCCTGGGTTACTTCATCAACCCGCTGATCAACGTGATGCTGGGCATGGTACTGCTGCGCGAAAGGCTGCGACCGTTGCAATGGATGGCGGTGATCCTCGCGCTCATCGGCGTTGCGCAACAGGTCTGGCAGGTCGGCAGCCTGCCCTGGATTTCGCTGGCACTGGCGCTCACCTTTGGTTTCTACGGGTTGATTCGCAAAAAAGCCCCGGTCGCGGCATTGCCGGGGTTGGTGGTGGAAACCTGGATTCTGGTGCCGCTGGCGGTTGGCTGGTTGCTGTTCAACCCAATGGCGCATAGTGCACAGGCGGAATTCTGGACCACGTCGCAGGCTATCTGGCTGGCGGCGGCAGGCCCGGTAACGCTGGTGCCGCTGGTGTGTTTCAACGCCGCCGCCCGGCATTTGCCTTATGCCACGCTGGGCTTTTTGCAGTACATCGCGCCGACGCTGGTGCTGTCACTGGCGGTACTGATCTTCGGCGAACACATGCCTTCAGCGACGCTGGTGACCTTCTGCTTCATCTGGCTCGGCCTGATCATCTACAGCGTCGACGCCTGGATGGCTACACGACGCCGCAACGCACGTTGATCAAATAATGGACACCACGCTGCAGGCCACGCCACGCCTGGCCTGCAGCGATGTTTGCTCAGGTTATCCACAAGCTCGTTCAACCTATTTGTGCACAAGCTGTTGAATTTGCTGTTTTTTTGATCAATAGCCGCAGGGCATTGGTTCACGTAGCCTGCAGGGCTGTATCCGCAGGTTATCCACAGGCAGGCTTATGAAAAAACTGGATAACTCATTCACTCGCTCAATCCTCAGCCTTGATCTTCAACTCAACCATCAACTCATCCGCCAAGGTTTCCAGCCGCTCCTGCAAATCATCCAGCGACAAGTTCAGCGGCAAGCCCAGTAAGGCGTTGGCGCGGAACAGGGTCTCGCTGCTCATCGGCGCGGGTTCGACGTTCGTCACCAGTTGTTCGACATTAACCCCTTGCTCCGTCAGCAGTCGCGTCACATCACGCACAATTCCGGGTCGGTCGTTACCCACCAGTTCCATGTTGATGGGCTTGGAGTGCGACGCGGGCTCAGCGCCGATTTCAGCGAACTGCACGCGGATGCCGTAGGACGAAAGTCCCTGCAACGCGCTACGCAATTGCGCCTGAGACTCGGCGGGCACATCCACTCTGAGAATCCCCGCGAACTGCCCAGCCATGTGAGTCATGCGGCTTTCCAGCCAATTACCACCGTGATCTGCAATGCATGATGCGATCTGTTCGACCTGCCCCGGTTTGTCCGGGGCAAATACGGTGACGATGAGATGATCCACGGTCCACTCCTTCTATATACATATCCACTGCCCGGTTTCCCGTGCCTGCGTGGTGGTCGGACAAGTATAGGCAAGACCTCGAAGTGCGCCGGGATGCTTCCTGAGGAAACAATTTGTGTACCATTTCCATAATTCTCTGGAACAATTCACCGTTTTTTTGAGAACATCCGTAACCTCGACGTGACCATTGGTGAAAATCTGGTCGCTCGGTGACATATTTAGTCTGATTTTCACATCGCGACTCATCATGTAGTATTCCGCCGCGTTCACTACATAAACGTTGGGAAGATGCCTGACCCAGCATCGCCGCTCGATGAAACCTGTTGCGCATAATGCATGCGGGCTTTCGTTCAGGTGCCCCGGCCCAGCCGCCCGCAATGGCATGTTCTGGCGGGGGTAAGCAGCGATGTCGATGGCTTTAACAAAAGCGCGCTCGAGAATGAAGCGCAGATAGCTGAGCAGAGTGAGGCAAGCAATGACTGAACACGTTCAAGTCGGTGGCCTTCAGGTCGCCAAAGTCCTTCTGGATTTCGTGAACAACGAAGCCCTTCCTGGAACCGGTATCGAAGCCGCCGCGTTCTGGGCCGGTGCCGACAAGCTCATCCACGAGCTGGCGCCGAAGAACAAAGCCCTACTCGCCAAACGTGACGACTTCCAGGCGCGCATCGATGCCTGGCACCAGTCCAATGCCGGCAAGGCCCACGACGCCACGGCATACAAGGCTTTCCTGCAGGAAATCGGTTATCTGCTGCCAGAAGCAGCGGACTTCCAGGTCACGACGCAAAACGTCGATGAAGAAATTGCATCCATGGCCGGCCCGCAATTGGTGGTCCCGGTGATGAACGCCCGCTTCGCGCTGAACGCCTCGAATGCCCGTTGGGGCTCGCTGTACGACGCGCTGTACGGCACCGACGCCATCTCTGAAGAAGGCGGCGCGGAAAAAGGCAAGGGTTACAATAAGGTCCGCGGCGATAAAGTCATCGCCTTCGCCCGCGCCTTCCTCGACGAAGCCGCGCCACTGGCTGCAGGCTCTCACGTTGATTCCACGAGCTACAAGATCGGCGACGGTGTGCTGATCGTCGGTTTGAAAGGCGGCAGTAACACTGGCCTGCGTGACGACGCACAGTTGATCGGCTTCCAGGGCGAAGCATCCGCTCCAACCGCGCTGCTGCTCAAGCACAACGGCCTGCACTTCGAAATCCAGATCGATGCCACAAGCCCCATTGGCCAGACCGATGCCGCCGGCGTCAAAGACGTACTGATGGAAGCCGCACTGACCACCATCATGGACTGTGAAGACTCCATCGCCGCAGTCGACGCCGACGACAAGGTCGTGGTCTATCGCAACTGGCTCGGCCTGATGAAGGGCGATCTGTCCGAAGAAGTTTCCAAAGGCGGCACGAGCTTCACCCGCACCATGAACCCTGACCGCGTGTACACCTCGCCCAAGGGCGAGCCGGTGACGCTGCACGGCCGTTCGCTGTTGTTCGTGCGCAACGTCGGTCACCTGATGACCATCGATGCGATCCTCGACAATCAAGGCAACGAAGTGCCCGAAGGCATTCTCGACGGCCTGCTGACCAGCCTGGCCGCGATCCACAACCTCAAGGGCAACACCTCGCGCGCCAACAGCCGCAGCGGTTCGGTCTACATCGTCAAACCGAAGATGCACGGCCCTGAAGAAGTGGCGTTCACCAACGAGCTGTTTGGCCGAATCGAAGAAGTCCTGAGCCTGCCGCGCAACACACTGAAGGTCGGGATCATGGACGAGGAACGCCGCACGACGGTCAACCTCAAGGCCTGTATCAAGTCCGCCAGCGAGCGCGTGGTGTTCATCAACACCGGCTTCCTGGACCGTACGGGTGACGAGATTCACACCTCGATGGAAGCTGGCCCGGTGGTACGCAAGGCGCAGATGAAGGCCGAGAAGTGGATCGCTGCGTATGAAAACTCCAACGTCGATATCGGCTTGAAGTGTGGCCTGCAGGGGCGTGCGCAGATCGGTAAAGGCATGTGGGCAATGCCCGATCTGATGGCAGCGATGCTGGAACAGAAAATCGCTCACCCACTGGCCGGCGCCAATACGGCGTGGGTGCCATCGCCGACCGCGGCGGCACTGCACGCGTTGCATTATCACAAGGTCGACGTGTTCGCGCGTCAAGCTCAATTGGCTCAGCGCGCACCCGCCTCGGTCGATGACATCCTGACCATCCCGCTGGCGCCGAACACCAACTGGACACCCGAAGAGATCCAGAATGAACTGGACAATAACGCCCAGGGCATCCTCGGTTACGTGGTGCGTTGGATCGATCAGGGCGTGGGTTGCTCGAAAGTGCCGGACATCAATGACATCGGGCTGATGGAGGACCGTGCGACGTTGCGTATCTCCAGCCAGCACATTGCCAACTGGTTGCGTCACGGCGTGGTCAACGAGCAACAAGTGATGGAAAGCCTCAAGCGCATGGCGCCAGTGGTCGACCGCCAGAACGCCAGCGACGTGCTGTATCGCCCGCTGGCGCCAGACTTCGACAGCAACATCGCCTTCCAGGCGGCCGTTGAGCTGGTGATCGAAGGCACCAAACAGCCGAACGGCTACACCGAGCCGGTGCTGCATCGCCGTCGTCGGGAGTTCAAGGCGAAGAACGGGTTGTAATTCAGCAGTAAACAAAAAGGCGGCGTTCCTACATGGCACGCCGCTTTTTTCATTGCCAGCAAATACAGTAGAAGCGCGCTTGCCCGCGATCACGATGGATAACAACATCCATGTCGACTGACAGATGCAATCGCGGGCAAGCGCGCTCTACAAGTGGGCCGGTGGTGAATCTACTCCATCCCCAACTCGCGCTTCACCAACCGCAACAACTGCTTGGTGTTGATCGGCTTGAGTAGAAAGTCCACCACGCTCAGATGCATCGCATCGATCGCGTCGCGAACATGGGCATCGCCCGAGACGATGATGATCGGGAGCGCGGCCCGATCCGAATCCCTGACCTGCCGAATCAAATCCAGGCCATCGCACGGCGCCATCCGCAGATCAGTGATCAGCAGCGCAATGGACGGACGGGTTTGCAGCAGATGCATGGCGCTGGTCCCGCCAGCTGCGGTGATACAGCTGATGTCGTTGAGACTGAGGATTTCGGCAAGAATTTCCCGAGCATCCTTATCATCATCGACGATCAGCACCCGTTGTGGCGATTGCGATGGAGGGGCAAGCATCACCTCATTGAGGGCTTCGCGCTCTTCATCACTCAAAATGTCGTGATCGAACATACCCGTCCCATTTTCCCGTCGACTTCATTCTGACAGCGCAAACAGACTGAATACGCTGCGCACTTTTTCGGCTCCCTGCCGGCCATTACGGCCTGCGCGTGATGCAGTTGCACACCACGCCCTTTGCACTCCAATGATTTTTACGCGACCTAAGACTTACGTCCAATGGGCACTGCCCGATAAGCGGTCGACCATGAACTCATAAAAACAAGTGGTGCCAGTCATGAGCAAAGCGGACGCATTCACCCAGGCAGGAAAGACAGCCGTGCTGCAGAACATCCACGGCACCATGCAATTCCTGCAGAAATTCCCCCCATTCAATCAGATGGAGAATGCTCATCTCGCCTATCTGGTCGAACAATGCCAGCTGCGTTTCTACGCTACGGATGAGAGCATCATCAAGCCTAGCGATGGGCCAGTAGAGCACTTTTATATCGTCAAACAGGGCCGCGTCGTTGGCGAACGCCCGCATTCCGCGAAAGGCGGCACTGAAACCACATTCGAAATCACCACCGGCGAGTGCTTTCCTCTTGCTGCGCTTCTGGGCGAGCGCGCCACGCGCACCGAGCATCTGGCGGCTGAAGACACGTTCTGCCTGCAACTGAATAAACAAGCGTTCATCAAGCTTTTCGCACTCTCCGACACCTTTCGCGATTTTGCGCTGCGCGGCGTCAGCAGTTTGCTCGAACAGGTCAATCAGCAAGTAAAGCAGAAGGCTGTGGAAACACTCGGCACTCAGTATTCGCTGAACACGCGTCTGGGCGAGCTGGCCATGCGGCATCCAGTAACCTGCTCGCCAGACACACCGCTGCGCGAGGCCGTCAAACAGATGGATGAGCAGCAGGTCGGCAGCATCGTGATCGTCGACGAGGCCAGGGCGCCGCTGGGCATTTTCACCCTGCGCGACCTGCGACAAGTCGTGGCGGATGTAAACGCCGACTTCGGCGAACCGATCAAACACAACATGATTCAGGCGCCCTTCTATCTCAGCCCCGACGCCAGCGCGTTCGATGCGGCGATTGCCATGACCGAACGGCATATCGCCCATGTGTGTCTGGTCAAGGATCAGCGCCTGTGTGGCGTGGTGTCCGAGCGCGACCTGTTTTCCCTACAGCGGGTGGATCTGGTGCATCTGGCGCGAACCCTCCGCAACGCCCCGCGCATCGATGCGCTGAGCAACATGCGTGGCGACATCGTGCAACTGGTCGATCGCATGCTGGCTCATGGCGCTTCGTCAATGCAGATCACCCAGATCATTACCCTGCTCAACGACCACATGGTCTGCCGCGTCATCGAGCTGACCCTGGAAGAGAAAGGCGATCCCGGTGTTCCGTTCAGTTGGTTGTGCTTCGGCAGCGAAGGCCGTCGCGAGCAGACGCTTTATACCGATCAGGACAATGGCATTCTGTTCGAAGCCAGGGACGCCGCCGAAGCCGCCGAGATTCGCGGGCGTCTGCTGCCGATTGCCGAGCGGATCAATCAGGGCCTGGCGTTGTGCGGTTTTGCGCTGTGCAAGGGCGGGATCATGGCCAGCAATCCCGAGTTGTGCCTCTCACGCATCGAATGGGCGCGACGTTTTGGTTCGTTCATTCGCGAAGCGACCCCGGAGAACTTGTTGTCGTCCAGCATCTATTTCGACCTGCGCGTGGTCTGGGGCGATGAAACTGGCGGCGAGCAATTGCGTCAGAGCATCCTGGCGCAAGTCGCCGACAACAAACTGTTTCAGCGCATGATGGCCGACAACGCCTTGCGTCAACGGCCGCCCGTGGGGCGTTTCAAGGATTTCGTGGTGGCGCGCAAAGGCAGCGAGAAAGACACACTGGACCTCAAGACTCAAGGCCTGACACCTTTCGTCGATGGCGCGCGTTTGCTCGCGCTGGCCAACGGCATCGGGGCGAACAACACCCTCGAACGGCTGCGCCAACTGGTGATCAGGGAAGTCATCGACCCGCTGGACGGGGCGGCCTATGAAGAGGCCTATCACTTCATCCAGCAGACCCGCATGCAGCAGCATCAGCAGCAGAGCCGACAGAATCTGCCGTATTCCAACCGGATCGATCCCGATGTGCTCAATCATCTGGACCGGCGAATCCTGCGCGAATCGTTCCGTCAGGCGCAGCGACTGCAGAGCAGCCTGACCTTGCGTTACCAACTTTAAGCGACCGCCCATGAACCTGTTCCAATGGCTCAAGCCAGCCAAACGCGCCAGGACGCCTGACCTGACACCCGAACAATTGCAGCGCTTGAGCGAACTGCCCCGCGCCACTGCGCTCAGCGAAAAGCCACTGCGCCAGCAACGCTGGGTGGTACTGGATCTGGAAACCAGCGGCCTGAACATGAACCGCGATGAGGTGCTGTCCATTGGCGCGGTGATTATCGAGGACGGCGCGATCGATCTGGGTCAGCAATTCGAACGCACCTTGCTGCGTCCCGATCACAAGCTCAGCCCCAGCGTGTTGATTCATGGGCTGGGGCCAAGTGCGATCGCGGCGGGCAGCGAGCCGGTCGAGGCGCTGCTGGATTTCATGGCATTCGTCGGTGACAGTCCGATATTGGCGTTTCATGCCCCGTTCGATCAGCACATGCTCAGCCGTGCATTAAAGGAAAGCCTGGGATACAAGCTGCAGCACACGTTTCTGGATGTCGCCGAAATCGCACCGCTGCTGTGGCCGCAAGGGTGCCTGCGCCAGGCCGGGCTGGATGACTGGACCGGTTTTTTTGGCCTGCAGGCCGAGGAGCGCCATCACGCCAGCGCCGACGCTTTGGTGACAGCGGAGTTGGCGCTGATTCTGTTCAGCCATGCCCGGCGTCAGGGCATGGACAGCCCGGCGCAGCTGGAACGGTGTCTGGCGAAGTGGCGACGCAGGCAGCAGTCGCATTCGTTTTAGGTATTGATGCGCTGCCACAGCCGCGGGGTTCTCCTGTGGGAGCTTGCTCACGAAAGCTAACTCCCCGACCCTGCATCTGCTGTAGATGTACTGCCTCTTCAGGAGCAAGCCCACTCCCACAGCGCGCGGCCCTTACATACTCCGTGGGCAAATCCTACAACGCCGTTCGGCTCCTTCTTATAAGCACCAATTGCCAGCATTCCCCGGCTCTGACACAATCGCGAATAATTCTCGTTAGTTACTTTGTTCTCCTTGGTGCGTACGTGTCGTCACTTCAACGTCCTCAACATCAGCTTGTCGGAACGCTCTATCGCGACCATCGCAGCTGGTTGCTGACCTGGCTGAAGCGTAACGTCGCCTGCCCGCACCGCGCCGAGGACCTGAGTCAGGACACCTTCATCCGTCTGCTGGGCCGCGAGCATCTCGAGGCGCCGCGCGAACCCCGTGCGTTTCTCGTGCAGGTCGCCAAGGGCTTGCTCTTCGATCATTTCCGGCGCGCCGCCCTGGAGCAGGCCTACCTCAATGAGCTGATGCGGGTCCCGGAAGGCGAACAGCCTTCACTCGAAGAACAGCAACTGATCCTTGAAGATCTCAAAGCCATCGACCGCATGCTGACCAAACTGTCGAGCAAGGCCCGGGCGGCTTTCCTGTTCAACCGTCTGGACGGCTTGAGCCACGCCGAAATCGCCGAGAAGGTCGGCGTTTCCATTCCCCGTGTTCGGCAATATCTGGCCCAGGGCATGCGTCAGTGCTACATCGCACTGTATGGTGAGCCGATATGAGCATCACCACCCGCCCGGTTTCATCGCAAGTGCTGGACGCCGCTATCGCCTGGCAGCTGTGCCTGGATTGCGGCCAGGGCAGCGAGGCCGAGCATGAAGAGTTCGCCAAGTGGTACGCCGCCAGCGAAGAACATGCCCGAGCCTGGATGCAACTGGGGATGGTCGATCAGCGATTCGTGCATACCACTGGCCCCGCGCGCTCGGCATTGATGCGCTCGCGCGAGGGCTTTGGCCGACAGGTGCGCAAGCTGGGGCGCGGAGTGGCCGGTTTCGCACTGGCACTGGGGCTGACACTTTTTCTGGGCGACCGCTTGTTGCCGATGGACTACTGGCTGGCTGATCAACGCACCGCCACCGGTGAGCAACGTACCATTCGGCTGTCGGACAACACCCTGATTCGTCTCAATACCCACAGCGCGCTAGACATCCGATTCGACGCCAAACAGCGCCGGGTCATTCTGCAGGAAGGCGAGATATTCGTTGAGACCGGTAGCCACGAAGACCCCCGGCCGTTCATCGTCGAAACCGATCAAGGGCAGATGCGGGCATTGGGTACCAGGTTTCTGGTCAAGCGCCGGGATGACGGGACACTGCTAAGCGTGCTGCAGTCGGCTGTCGCGGTGCATCCGCAGGCATCTGCCAATGAAATGATCCTGCGTGAAGGCCAGCAGATGCTGATACAGCGCCACAGCCTGGGGCCGATGGTCGCCATCGCGCCTGGGGCGGATGCCTGGATGCGCGGCATGCTGGTGGTGGACAACGCCCGGCTCAAAGACGTGATCGCGGAAATCAGCCGTTACCGTCAGGGGCATCTGGGCGTCGCGCCGGAGGTGGCCGATCTACGGATCACCGGCAGCTTCCCGCTCGGTGACACCGACCTGGCCCTCAAGGCATTGACGCCCACGCTACCGGTGGAGATCGAAGCGCGCACCCACTGGTGGGTCACGGTGGTGGCGAGTGATGCGAAACAGACGCGCAAGTTGTGACGAGCGCACGCCTTTAGCCTACTCAAATCCCTGTGGGAGTGAGCTTGCTCACGAAGACGGTGCGAAATCCCGACATTTCTGGCGTCTGTACCTCAGCCTTGATGAGCAAAGCTCGCTCCCACAGGTTGACCGCTGTAAGCGCAACTGAGCGGGCCAAATCGTGAATCTAAATTATTTTCGATTCGGCCCTATCACTTTTTCAATCTCGTCCGGCACATAGGCATTGAGAACAATTCAACTCAGGAGCCGCCCATGTCCCGCACGCTTCAAACCCTTCTGCGCCCGAGCCTGTTGGCTGTAGCTGTCGCCCTTGCCGCACCACTGGCAAGCACTCAGCTTATGGCAGCTTCTCAGGCGTCCAGCGTACGTGCGTACAACCTGCCTGCCGCGCCGCTGTCCACAACCCTGACTCAAATCGCCAGCCAGGCTGGCCTTGCCTTGTCGCTGGATCCGTCGTTGGCTGCCGGTCGTACGTCGGCACCGGTTCAAGGTCAGTTCGACGCACCGGGCGCGTTGGCCCAGGCGCTGCGCGGAACGGGCCTGCAATTGAGCCAGACCTCGGCCGGCACCTACAGCCTGGTTGCGGCACCGGAAGGCGTCATGGCGCTGCCGGAAACCAGCATTCAGGGCCGTCAGGAGCAGCTTGAAAGTGCGTGGGGCCCGGCTGAAGGCTACGCAGCCACTCGCACCGCAGCCGGGACCAAGACCGACACCGCGCTGGCCGAAGCGCCGCGCTCCATTTCTGTCGCTACTCGTCAGCAGATGCAGGACCGTGCGGTGCAGAATATCGACGACGCGGTGCGCTATATGCCGGGCGTGGTGGCCAGCAGTTACGGTAGCGATAGCCGTGCCGAATGGCTGAAAATCCGTGGTTTCGAGCCCACCCAGTTCCTCGATGGCCTGCCGCTTCCGAAAGGCGCCTACGTGATGCCGAAGCTGGAAACCTGGGACCTGGAACGCGTCGCCGTATTACGCGGCCCGGCTTCCTCGGTTTACGGTCAGACCCCACCGGGCGGGATGCTGGACATGGTCAGCCGTCGTCCTGAAGCTGAAGCCAGCCACGAAATCCAGGCCCAGGTCGGCAGTTATAACCGCAAGCAGATCAGCTTCGACAGTACCGGCAAGATCGACGACGCCGATAATTTCGAATACCGCGTCAGCGGTGTGGTGCGTGACAGCGGCACTTCGGTGGATCACATCGACGACAAACGCTACAACATCGCACCCAGCCTGACCTGGAATATCGATCCAGACACCAAGCTGACCTTCCTCAGCCAGTTCAACCGCGACGATACCGGCAGCACCAGTCAGTTTCTGCCGATTCAGGGCACCAAATACCCGTCCGCTGCTGGCCGTGTGAAATACCACGAAAACCTGGGCGATCCGCACTGGGAATACTACGACAAGACCTATTACGCACTGGGTTACGCTTTCGAGCATCGCCTGAACGACGTCTGGCAGTTCAAGCAGAACCTGCGCTACACCAAAAGCGACCTGTCCTTCCATACCATCACTGCAGGCGGTTACTACGGCTCCGTCGCTGACGATGGCACGCTCGCGCGCGGCGCCAACGTCGTCAACGAAGACATGAGCCAGTTCGCCGTAGACAACAATTTCCAGGCCGACTTCGAAACCGGAGCGCTCAAACACACCTTGCTGCTGGGCCTGGACTATCAGCGCATCAACCACAATTACAAATGGCTGTATGGCAACGCGCCCGATGGCAACATCATCACTCATCCCTACGGCTTGGACTTCAGCAACGTTACCTACACGGCTTATCAGAATTACAACCAGAAAACCGACGACGTGGGTGCCTATTTCCAGGATCAGATGGCGCTGGATAACTGGCGTTTGACCCTGGGCGGCCGTCAGGATCTGCTCAAGACCGACACCAAGTTCTACAACACCAATCAGAGCGACGATCGCACCGACAGCGCTTTCACCGGCAACGCGGCGCTGAGTTATGTCTTCGATTCGGGCTTCACCCCGTACGTGTCCTACGCTGAGTCGTTCCAGGCCGAACAGGGCGGCGCCAATGGCAACGCCTTCAAGCCGGGCACCGGCAAACAATACGAAGTCGGTCTGAAATACCAGCCGCCGGGCACCGATATCCTGTTCACTGCCGCGGCGTATGATCTAACCCGTCGCGACATCGTCCTGAGCGACACCTTGGGCGTGCAACGTCCGCTGGGCGAAGCCAAGGTCCGTGGTTTCGAACTGGAAGCGGTGGGCAACGTCACCGACAACCTGAAAGTGACCGCGTCCTACACCTACGCCAACAGCAAGATGACCAAGGTCACCGACCCGGCGGACAAGAACCGTCCGCTGCCGCTGACCCCGGAAAACCAGGCGTCGATCTGGGGTGACTACACTTGGCACACCGGTCTGCTCGACGGCTTCGGTCTGGGCTTCGGCGCACGCTACATCGGCGAGACCGACAACATTGCCATCGGCAGCTACGGTTATGTAGCCGATAAAAACTACGGTCACAGCAACGCTTACACCGTGTATGACGCAGCCGTTCATTACGACTTGGGTCGCATGAGCAACGCGCTCAAAGGTGTAAGCGTATCGGTCAATGCCAACAACGTCTTCGACAAGGAATACATCTCCACTTGCGACGGCTTCTATTGCTACTTCGGTGATCGGCGCAACGTGCTCGCGAGCGTGGACTACAAATGGTAATCGTTTAAACTCCTGACGTTGTAAAACAAGGGTCGCTCGAAACAGCGACCCTTTTTGCTTTCGTTCAATCCGGTACCTGCACCATGAAGAGCCAAACCATCCGCCGCTGGTCATTCATCCATACCTGGAGCAGCCTGATCTGCACGCTGTTTTTGCTGATGCTGGCGATCACCGGCTTGCCGCTGGTGTTTCACCACGAGATCGAGCATCTGCTGGGCGACGCGCCTGAACTCAGGGAAATGCCCGCCGATACGCCGCGCATGGACTTGCAGCAGTTGGTGCAGGCCTGCGAAGCTCATCGACCGGGCGAAGTGGTGCAGTATTTTGGCTGGGACGAGGACGAGCCCAACGGCATCTATGCGTACATGGGTAAAACCGCAGGCGGCGATCCGAATGACACTCACACTTTCATGCTCGACGCACGGACCGGCGAGGCAGTAGAAACGCCCTCAGCCAACGGCGGCTTCATGATGGTGATGCTGCGTTTGCACGTGGACATGTATGCCGGGCTGCCCGGAAAGCTGCTTTTGGCGTTCATGGGGCTGCTTTTTGTATTAGCGATTATTTCAGGCGTGGTGCTGTATGCGCCGTTCATGCGCCGACTGGATTTCGCCACCGTACGCCCAAACAAATCGACCCGCGTGCGCTGGCTCGACCTGCATAACCTGATTGGCGTGGTGACCCTGACCTGGGCGTTCGTGGTCGGCTTGACCGGCGTGCTCAATGCCTGCGCCGACCTTGTGATCGCGCAGTGGCGCAATGATGCGCTGGCGGCCATGGTCGCGCCTTACCATGATGCCCCGCCGCTGACTGATCGAGCACCTGCAACGCACCTGTTGGAAATTGCCCAGGCCATTGTCCCCGGCGCCGAGCCCTCGTTCATCGCCTTCCCGGGCTCACGTTTTTCCAGCGAACACCATTACGCGGTATTCATGAAAGGCAACACACACCTGACGTCTCATTTGCTGACGCCGGTGCTGATCGATGCCAAGGACCTGAAAGTCACAGCCATCGTCAGCAGCCCTTGGTACATGGATGCGTTGCTGCTGTCGCAACCGCTGCACTTCGGTGACTACGGCGGCATGCCGATGAAGATTCTCTGGGGCGTGCTGGATGTGCTGACCATCATCGTGCTGGGCAGCGGCGTGTACCTGTGGTGGGTAAGACGTCGTGCGGCCGCAACAGTCAATGTTCGTCAGGCAGTGGAGGCGGCATGACCCGGCACAAGAAGCATTCGGCGTTCTGGAAAACCTTCGCCAAACCCACCTGGATCGCACTGCTGACAGCCGCAGGCCTGTTCGCCGCGCTGCTGGGCGACGGCGCGTGGGACGTGCTGTCGTGGGTGGGCATGAGCATTCCGGCATGGTTGAGCATCAAGGGGCTGATCGTGCGACGGCGCGCTTCGAGCTGAGCCATTTCCCGCATCACATACCTGGCAGCATCGCTCGCGATAGTGGCTGTGTTGATTTCGCTACCGCCAATAAGCCGTGCCGCAACACGTCATCGCATGACCTTGAGTCGGTGCAGGTTTTTTTTCAATCACGAGCGCGGCGCATATAACTGCAGCGCTCTGTGACAAACCCCGCCCTCAGACAGAAAGGCTCAATTTCAAGACCTCGGCTGGCGCAGCATGTATACGCGATTGTCGAGCGGGTATTACGAAGTCAGTCGGCGGCCCTCGATGGTGGAGATGCAGTCGCCCACGTAACGAATTGCTTTTCTATGGGCGCGAGCTGGCTCGCGAGGGCGGCTTTATCGGCTCAACAGATCTGGCGGCCTAAAACCCACTTCGTGAAAAAGCTCATGCCCACAAGAAACGGCGCTTGATTTTCGACCGTAAGACGGCTTCAAAGTGAGACAACTGCCACCCGTATCGGATGCCAGCCACTTGCCGATTTCGGCCACCAAACCCTTCCCCACCCGCTGATCCTCCCTCAATCCCATCCAATTACTCATGGCTCACCCCCACCGGCGCCGCGACAGGTTTGGCGGTGCGCTGTGCAATGGCGTACCAGTCAAGTTTGCGGGTGAGCACCATGAATACCACCAGCAGGCCGAACAGCAGCAGCGAGCCCATGAGCAGCGCATAGTCCTCGGCACTGAGCAGTCCGTAGAGCAAGGCGTACAGTGTGCCCAGTCCCACGGCAAAACCGAGCCCGTGAGCCACGCTGCGCAGCACATGACAGACATAAAAGCCAATCAACGCAACACAGGCCGTGGCCGACAACAGATAGGCCAGGCCAAACCCGATGTGTTCGGACAGCGACAACAGCAGCAGATAGAACAGCGCCAGTGCCGCGCCCACCAGGGCGTACTGCACCGGGTGCACTGCCAGCCCCTTGAGCACTTCGAACAGCAGAAAACCGGCGAACGTCAGCGCGATGAACAGCAGCGCGTATTTGATCGAGCGATCGCTCTTCAGGTACTGGTCGACCGGGAAAATGAAGCTCACGCCGAAGCTGCGCGCTCTGAGCTCGTTGCAGATTTTGTCTACCGCACAACGATTGAGGGTCTCCTGCAGGTTGGTGGAGAAGAAAGACGTCCGCCAGGTTGCGCTGAAGCCGTCTGCAGAAACGGTTCGGGCGATAGGCAAGTAATTGCCGATAAAACTGGGATGCGGCCAGTCAGCCGCCATATGCACATAACTGGATTTGCCTACCGGCGTCACCGCAAGTTGCCCCGTGCCTTGCAGGTGCAGCTCGAAAGCGAATTTCAGCGTTTGCTCGGTGGTGCCGTTCTGGGTTGGCAGCAAGGCCCGCACACCTTCCCCGAGCAGCGGGACATCGGTGCCCTGAATGAAATCCCGTTGCTCGCCATTAAGGTCCAGCACAAGGGTGTTTTCGATGCCGCGAATGTCCGAAATACCGACCGCTAGAAATGGCTCGTCGAATTGATAATCGGCAAAGTCATCGCCGATCCCGAAGTGTTCAGGCAATACGAATTGGCCGCTGATGTTGTTCGCCGCGTGAAACAGCCGTGCTTCATAAATCCCCCTGGCGCGGACTTCGGTCTTTACATCGCCATTGAGCTCGAACTTCTCGGGCAAAAAATACAATCGCCCGCGCTCTTCGACCGTTTCCTCATAGCGCTGCTGGCTCGCATTGAGCCTGGAGACCTGGACCTTCTTGCGATACGGCACGATCAGCATCGGCCCGTTGATCTGCTGGCTGTAGCTGGAACTGCGAGCAATGTCTCCAATCACGACGTCGCGTCGGTTCTGCCGGTCCTGAATGATTCCGTTGATCATTATCAGCGGGATCAACAGCAACAGGATCAACAGCCCGATCATTCCCAGTTTGTACAACGACATGCCTTTGTTCATGCGGCTCTCTCCGTTTTGATGGGCAGAGTCTGCAAGCGCTGTGTGGAGGGACGGTGGGAGAAGTGTGGAGATTGTGTGGAGCCATGCTGTACGCCCAGCGCCTCCGGTGTGCAGGTCGTACGCTTGACTACTGTGGGAGTGAGCTCGCTCGCGAAAGGGACAGTACATCTACAGAAGATGTAGTTCCGCAAGTCAGCCTTCGTGAGCAAGCTCACTCCTAAAGGGGCTCTGCGCCAACAACAGAGTGGAGCTCGTCACGCAAACCGCAGGCTCACCAGAACCCCACCTTCGACGTTCGCGATGCCGAATTCCCCGCCATGCAACTGCACCACTTCCTCCACGAAATTCAGCCCAAGCCCCGTGCTTTTGCGTCCGCTGTCGGGCCTTGGCAATGAGTAAAAGCGCTCACTCAGACGAGGTAACGCGTACTCGGGGATTGGCTCGGCGCTATTGAAGACCGTGACTTTCAGACCATTGCCAAGCTGCTCGGCATCGAAGCGCAGCGTGCCGTTGGCCGGTGTAAAATCCAGCGCGTTCTCCAGCAGATTGGCGAACGCCTGACGCAGCAGGAATCGCTCGCCGGTCACGTTTATCTCAGCCGCAATCCGTTGCTCGACCCGCAATCCCTTGCCAGCGATGCGGGCATGCTGCGCGACCAGGGTTTCGTCGATCAGTTCGGCCAAGGGAATCGTCGCGTACTCTTCCAGACCCTGACGCTGCTCGACCATCGCCAGACTCAACAGTCGCTCGATCAACTGCTGCACCCGGGCGCTTTCGCTGTCGATGTTGCTGACAAAGCGCCGCCGCTGCTCAACCGGCATGTCCTCATGCAGCAGCTCCGCCGCACCGCGAATGGCCGCCAGCGGGCTCTTCAATTCATGGGTCAGCGTGTGCACGTAGCGCTCGACGTAGGCCTTGCCTTCCAGCTGAGTGCGCATGTGCTCGACGGCCGCAGACAACTGCGCCAGCTCGCCCCCGCGATAGTGTGGCAGCTCGACACGACGCCCTTCGCTGACAGCCTGCGCGTAGTGAGTCAGGCGACGCAGTGATTTGCTCAACCACAACGACAGCAGCGCGGCGAACAGCAATCCCAGCACGACCAGGCCTGCGCCGTACCAGAGCAAACGCCGCTCGGTTCGGTCCACATACGGCTGCAACGAGCTATTGGGCTTGGCAATCGTCACTACGCCGATGATCCGGCCGTCGTCTCGAATCGGCGCACCGACGTGCATGACTGACGAGTTGGCGTCCTGTGGATCGCTGCGGGTCGAGCGCGCGCCATATTCGCCGCGCAGGGTCAGGTAGACATCATTCCAGCGCGAGTAATCCTGGCCCACCGCCTCGCCGCTGGAGTCGAGCAACACGATGCCCTTGGCGTCGGTCACATACACACGGTTATTCACCTGATTCTTCGGCAGGCCCCAAATGTTCGCGCCGGGCTGCCGCAAGCCGTAGGCCTTCAGCACGTCGGGGAAATGGCTCTGGCTCAAGGTGCCGTTTCTGACATCCTGGCGCAGGACTTCGGCCAGCAGATTGGCGGTATCCACCAGGGTCTCTTCGGTGGATTGGCGCACGCCGGGACGCACCTCCTTCATCACGGTATTGAGGACGAAATAGCCAGTCAGGCCGATGAACAGCGCGTAGACCAGAAAGATCCGGATACCCAGGCGCATCAGCTGCGGTCCGGGCTATAGCTGTAGCCCAGGCCGCGATGGGTCTGGATCGGCTCGGCGTGGGCGGCGATCAGGCGCAGTTTGGCGCGCACGCTCTTGATATGGCTGTCGATGCTGCGCTCATAGCCAGCATCGCTGGGCACGCCCACGGCAGCGAGTAATTGTTCGCGGCTGAACACCCGGTGCGGCTGTTCGAGCAAACATCGCAGCAGGCGAAATTCATGGCGGGTCAGGCTCAACGTGTGTCCGCGATAGCTGATCAGCACGCGCTCGGCATCGATCGTAAAATGACCAGAAGCGGCAGAAGAAGACTCAGTGCGCGGCGCCATGCGCTTGAGAATCGCCCGAACCCGCGCGGTGACTTCACGCGGGCTGAACGGCTTGACCACGTAATCATCCGCCCCGATTTCAAGCCCGACGACGCGATCGATCTCGCCATCGCGCGCACTGAGAAACATCACCGGCACTTCGCTGAAACGGCGCAGTTGCTTGCAGGTTTCGAAACCGCTGATGTCAGGCAAGCCGATGTCGAGGATGATCAGATCGGCAGGCGTGATGCGCTGATGCTCGACCGCCGCCAGCCCCAGAGTCAGCCAGGTGGTGGTGAAACCCTCGCCTTGCAGGGCATAGACGAGGGTATCGGCAATGGCGGCTTCGTCTTCGACAATCAGAATGTGGGGCATGGCATCCGAGCACTTGGCGTAAAGCCGGAACGGTGCCGGATATCAGGCCGGCACGTCAATCAGCACTCGGGTTTGTCGGCGGTGTAACGACGTGCCGGGTTCACCGCAGCACCGAATTCGCGCAAGGCTTTGGCGCCTATCAGCAGCGGATAGTTGAAGTGGCTGCGGTCGACCAGGTTGACCTCGACAGTGCGCTTGACGTCACCCAGGCACAGCTCCAGGTCCACGACCGGCCGTTTGGTCGGGTCTACTGGCTCGTCTTCATCCTCGCCGTCGGAGCGGCCCTTGATGCGGCTGATACGCGAAACCTTGTGTTCATAGACCTTGTTATCAGCGTCTTTGGTCGCCAGACGGAAGCGTACCCAGTCATCGCCATCACGCTTGAACAGCTCGACATCCTTGGCCGAAAGCGAAGCAGTGAGCGCGCCGGTGTCCATTTTGGCCTTGAAGGTCTCGCCGAACTCGGAGACCTGAATGTACTCGTAGCGACCATACAACGTCGGTTCGGCGGCCATGACAGGCAACGCCAGCAAAGACAGAAGCGCCATAAGGGATTTCACGTAACAGGTTCCTCGCAATGAATGGGGCGTCGCATGGGCCCGATTTTAGACCGCAACTTTGCGCATCGTTCGCTTACCAAAGAAGAACGTCACGCTACAGGTCGCCGAGTGAAACATTTGTCGGCGACCGCCGGATTTGGCTACTTCGACCGAGCTGCTTATCATTGCCCGCCCGGCCCTCGACATGAGTGATTTATGCGTCACCTGTTCACCGGAATCGCCGTCACGCTGCTGCTTCTGCTCAATACACTGGTGCTGTTCGGGCCGCTGATGGTCTTCGCGCTACTCAAGCTGGTGTTCCAGAGCGAGATGCGCGATCGCTGCTCGTGGGCCGTGATGTGGATCGCCGAAACCTGGATCGAGATCAACAAGTTGATCTTCAGGCTGTGTATCCCGACACGCTGGGAAATCAGCGGCCATGAAGGCCTGCGTGGCGATACGTCTTATCTGGTGATCAGCAACCATCAATCCTGGGTCGATATCCCGGCACTGGTGCAGGCGCTGAATCGCCGCACGCCGTTCTTCAAATTCTTCCTTAAAAAAGAACTGATCTGGGTGCCGTTTCTGGGCCTGGCGTGGTGGGCGCTCGACTACCCATTCATGAAGCGCTACACCAAGGCGTTTCTGGCGAAGAACCCGGAACTCAAGGGCAAGGACCTGGAGATCACCAAAGAGGCGTGCGAACTGTTCAAGCGCCAGCCAGTGACCGTGGTGAATTACCTCGAAGGAACCCGTTTCACCGCTGCCAAACACGCCGAGCAAACATCACCTTACCGTTACCTGCTCAAACCCAAGGCCGGCGGCGTCGCATTCGTGCTGGCGGCGATGGGCGAGCAACTGGACGCTGTGCTGGACGTGACCGTGGTCTACCCGAGCGAACGGATTCCCGGCTTCTGGGACCTGATTTCAGGCCAGGTACCCAAGGTGATCATCGACATCCAGACCCGCGACCTCGATCCCGCACTGTGGCAAGGCGACTACGAAAACGACCCTGTGTTTCGGGTGTATGTGCAGGACTGGGTGAATCGGCTGTGGGTCGAGAAGAATGCGCGCATTGAGGTGTTGCGGGCGGATGAGCCGAAGAGTTGAAGACGGCGGAGCGGCCGTGGAAGTGGAGCTTGCTCACGAAGGGCCAGGATAGCCACTGCAACTCAAGCGCCTGAGCGTCAGTCTTCGCGAGCAAGTTCACTCCCACAGATCCGTGGCTTCGGGGCCGTCGTAACCTGCGACGGTTCTTACAGAGAGTGCGGTGAGGTTGAAATCACTTCGCTCCCCAAACCCCACTCAGCGCCGACAATGCCGAACCGCTCGCGCCTTGCTGCCCGAGGTATTGCAGGATCACCGGAACAAACTGATCCACCATGCCGCTGTCCATGCCCAGCGCGCTGAAGGCTTTGTTCACGTCGCCCATGCTCTGCACGTTGCCCAGGGCGTTGTTGACCGCCGAGTTGTTGCTACCAGAGTTGCCAAGCACGCCGCCCAGGCTGCCGAGCGCGGAGGTGCCGGACAGCTGATCCAGACCTGGCACGGATTTGCTCAATTGTGAGTAGTCGTTGCCGGAGATTTTGTTCTTCGCCAGGCCCAACAGCGCGCCGGTACCGCCGACGGCTTGTTGCGGGGTGACGTTCAACTGGGTGCCGAGTGTGTTGAGCAGGCCGGCGGCTTCAGGCGCTGCAGTGGCTTTCTGCTGGCCACCGGTGGCGTTGGAAACGGCGTTCGCCGCATCGTTCAGATTGAAAGCGAAGACCGGGGTTGCCGCCAGCGCCATCAGCGCGGCCAATGCAGCACCGCGTGCGTTTTTCATTGAAACCTTCATTGAACCCACCTCACTTGCAAGAGAACCGGCCTCGGCCGGGGCAGAACTTGTAAAACTTTAAACTGCGCGTTGGACCACTGCCCGATTGGAAGTTCAAACGCGCTGCTCCTGCCAGGGCTGCGAAATATCTGCAGGGTCGTTGCATCCACTCGATCCGCCACGACGTAGCCCCTGCACGCACCATGAGTCACACAGTGAGCTCGCCGCCGATTACGCCATCAACCTGGAACCGAAAAGTGGCTCGCCATCAGGCAAACCGGCCCGCCCAATCTTATAAAGGGCAATTAGCGTCGCCATAGGCCAGATCAGGGAATGGCGACGTCAACCAGGCGTTGCGGCTCGAAGATTCTTGCCAGTTGCCGGGTCCACAGCGGAGACCCTGGCGTGACCGGCGGCCGTTTGCTGAACGCGTTGGCAAACCGTTCACCATTACGCAGCTTTTCCCGCAGCGTGGTCAGGTGAAAGCCACCCTGATGATCACGCTCCCAATACAGCGGCTCGCTGAAAAAGCGCACTTGAGCCGCAGCGTCAGGTGAATGGCGTACTTCCTGGAGTTGCTGCGCCCATGATTTGTTCAGACTTGCCATCGGCGTGCGAGGCTCGCGTTGAGCGTGCAACGCGCAGGGCGGCAGCCGCGCATGGGTGATCAAGGAAAAGCCCGAAAGCCACGGCGTCCACAACTGAGAGGCACCGCTGACGAAGCACTCGCCCGGAATGAAATCGGCTTCACAGTCGGCCTGCTCGCGATAGGCCGGCGCGATTCGAACATGCTGTCGATACGCCGAACGGTAGCCCGACTCACAAACACGCGCGCGGATGCCAGCCCATTTACACGCATTGGCGTTTTCGAAGAAAACCGTGGAGCTGATCCAGCGTGGCGTCTGCGGCTGCGCCTGCCCATGCGCCAATACCGTGGGCATAGCGGTCAAACCGATCCCGACACCCGCCAGCAAGCCAGCTTTAATCGCTCCAATAAACATGTACCACCCGCGCCCTGAAAAAACCGGGCGGACAAATAGCACGTGGAAACGCCTCTAGAAACAAGCTGGAACGGAAATCAAATATTCCATAACCATTCTCGGAAATCCCTGACACCGGCCAGCGTAAGCACCTACGCGGCCCCCGAAAAAAGGCGGTCTCGAAACGGATCACCGCTTTCAGCGTATTCAAACCTCGACATAACCAATCGCGATTGTTGCCATTACGAATCGGCTCTAAAACTGTCATTTGTGACAGTAGGCAGGCGTATGGCGCACGTGCAATATGGGGCCTCGTTACGCAGGCCAAGGTAAAGGAGTACCCATGCGAAACGGACACGCTTGCGCCGCACTACTCGCCCTTTCGCTGGCCAGTCAGGCCTGTACGGCTGCAGATCTTTGCGCTTGTCCGAAGGTGACCGATATCAAGGCGCTAAAGCTGAACCCCGCCAACCCACTTCTGGCCGCGCCCTACAACAGGGGCTATGAGTACAAAGCCCCAGGGGAATCCGGCAAGGATTGGCACGGCGAGACGTTGGGCAGTAACGACAGCTATCTGGAGGCCAGATACGAACTCAGGCCTGAAACAATAGAAAATGAGCGTGAGAAAATCGTTTGCACCTACGTCGGCAAGGCGATCAGCGGCACAGGCGATCCCCTCTCGCAAACTTATCTGAAGCTGATTCAGGAGAAATAAAAAGGGCGACCGAGGTCACCCTTTTTTGGCGCCCGTCAGCCTAGGCCGCGCTGAACAGCTTGTGCGGGTCGATCACGAATTTCTTCGGAACGCCTGCGTCGAATTCACCGTAACCGCGCGGCGCGTCGTCGAGGCTGATGACTTGCACGCCGACCACTTCGGCGATGTTGATGCGGTCCCACATGATGGCCTGCATCAGTTGGCGGTTGTACTTCATGACCGGGGTCTGGCCGGTATGGAAGCTGTGGGATTTCGCCCAGCCCAGGCCAAAGCGAATGCTTAAGCTACCGATTTTTGCGGCAGCATCCACAGCGCCCGGGTCTTCGGTGACGTACAGGCCGGGGATACCGATCTTGCCCGCGACGCGTACCACGCCCATCAAGGAGTTGAGCACGGTGGCCGGGGCTTCGGCCTTGGCGCCCGCGTGACCATGGCCACGAGCTTCGAAGCCTACGGCGTCAACGGCGCAGTCCACTTCAGGTTCGCCCAGCAATGCGGCGATCTGTTCGTGTAGCGGGGTGTCTTTGGACAGGTCGGCGATTTCGAAACCCTGAGCCTTGGCGTGGGCCAGACGCACCGGGTTGACGTCCCCGACGATGACCACGGCAGCGCCCAGCAGACGCGCCGAAGCGGCCGCCGCCAGACCGACCGGACCGGCACCGGCGATGTACACCGAGCTGCCCGGACCGACACCGGCAGTCACCGCGCCGTGGTAGCCGGTCGGCAGAATGTCGGAGAGGCAGGTCAGGTCGCGAATCTTCTCCATCGCCTTGTCGCGACCAGACAGCTTGAGCAGGTTGAAATCGGCATACGGCACCAGCACGTATTCGGCCTGGCCACCGGTCCAGTCGCCCATGTCGACGTAGCCGTAAGCACCACCGGCGCGGGCCGGGTTGACGGTCAGGCAGACGCCGGTGTGTTGTTCCTTGCAGGACCGGCAGCGGCCGCACGCAACGTTAAAAGGCACCGACACCAGATCGCCGATTTGCAGGTTTTCGACGTCGCTGCCCTTCTCGATCACTTCACCGGTGATCTCGTGACCAAGCACCAGGCCAACCTGCGCAGTGGTGCGACCACGCACCATGTGTTGGTCGGAGCCACATATGTTGGTGGATACCACGCGCAGGATGACACCGTGCTCGATCTTCTTCCCGCGCGGGTCCTGCATTTTGGGATAGTCGATCTTCTGTACTTCGACCTTACCTGCGCCGAGATACACCACACCACGATTACCAGACATGCTTTCACCTCGCTGTTTGTTGTTATGGATACAGCCGTGTAGCGGAGTTATGCGTTGCTTGGGTGTTGCGGCAACGCTCTGATTGCCCTGGTTGTTTCGGTTAAAAATTCAGCGCGTTCCGCTGTAGGAGCGCGCTGGCCCGCGATACAGATGCCGCGGCGTTCAGGCAGATGGCGTCATCGCTCATCGCGGGCGAGGACTGGGCGTTCCCCCACGCGCCTACAGATCACAGCACCACCGTGCGATTGGCGTTGAGAAACACGCGCCGTTCAATGTGATAACCCACCGCGCGGGCCAGGGTCAGCCCTTCGATGTCGCGACCCTTGGCGATCAGGTCCTCGGGGTAGTGGCTATGATCCACCGCCTCGACGCCCTGAGCGATGATCGGACCTTCGTCCAGATCGTTGTTGATGTAATGCGCCGTAGCGCCGACCAGCTTGACGCCCTTGTTGTAGGCCTGGTGATACGGCTTGGCACCCTTGAAGCCCGGCAGCAGCGAGTGGTGAATGTTGATCGCCTTGCCATCGAGCTTGCGGCACAGCTCTGGTGACAGCACCTGCATGTAACGGGCAAGTACCACCAGCTCGGCGCCGGACTCTTCGATCACCTGCCAGACCTTGGCTTCCTGGGAAGGCTTGTCGTTGGGGTCGAGAGGGAAATGGTAGTAGGGAATGTCGTGCCAGCGCGCCAAGGGTTCGAGATCGGGGTGGTTGGAGACCACGGCGACCACGTCCATCGACAGTTGGTTGATGCGCTGACGGTAGAGCAGATCGTTCAGGCAATGATCGGCCTTGGAGACCATGATCACGACTTTTGGTCTGTAGTTTGGCGCTGTCAGCTCGAAGACCATGCCAAAGGCTTGGCCGCGCTCGGCGAGACCTGCGCGGAACGACGCTTCGTCGAAACCATCGGGCTGGCGAAATTCGACGCGAATGAAAAAGCGGCTGGACAGCCGGTCATCGAACGAATGGTGCTCGGTGACATAGCAACCCTGCTCGAACAGATAGCGCGTCACCGCGTCCACCGTACCCAGTACGCTGGGGCAGTCGGCGGTCAGAATCCAGGTATCGGGGGCGCGGCTCATGGGTGTTGCTCCTGTGGGTGCATCTGAAGAAGTTTCGCAGGGGCGCGCTTGCCCGCGAATCGGTATGTCTGAGACGAAAATGTTGACTGACACACTGCAATCGCGGGCAAGCGCGCTCCTACAGGATCAAGCGGCGATACCCAATCCATACTCGGCGCTCGCATCCTGCAGCCACAACCACCAGTAATCGGCGAAGCTGCGCCGGATGACCAGTTCCCAGGTTTCTTCGCCAGTACGGCGGATTACCAGTTGCGACTTGGCGAACACAGTGCCAACGGCCTTGCCCACCGGGAAGTTGCTCGGGTGCACGTCGTAACTGGTGGATTTCATCAGCACGTCGCGTACGTTGGGGCCGGTCAGTTCCAGCAGCGACTGGCCGCCGCTGACGTTGACGATCGCGATGTGCTGACCGTCCAGCGCTTCGCGCAATTTCTGCTCGACGGCGAATTCCTCGCCGGTCGGCACGATCAGCAGCCACTCATCCGGGCCCAGCCACTGGATCGAGCTGTCACCCTTGGACACCAGCGCCAGCGCGCCGGGTAGTTCCATGCCCAACGCGTTGTGGACGCCTGCCGCGAAAGCCGGATCATGGCCGTTGCCACGAATGGTCAGGTGGCCCAGCAGTTTTTTCTCGCGCAGCACCACACCCGGGTTGGTGCAGCCTTTGCCGACCAGGCTATTCAGGTCGGCGTGAAACAGTGGCGACTCGGCTTTGACGTCGGTCGTTGGCCGCTGTTGATAAACGTTGGCTGTGGTCATAGAGCACCTGTTTTGAATTCTGTTGTACCGGTCGATGCGACATTTTCAGCGTTTCGGACGGCCTCTTCGTAAGCAAGCTCACTCCCACAGGCGTAGGCGGTTTACTGTGGGAGCGAGCCTGCCCGCGAATCGATAAGGCAACGCGGTGCATCAGACACACCGCGCCCGCCTATCACTCCACGTTCTGCCGCTCACCCTTCGGATCGAAGAACACCGAAGACACAATCTCTGCCTCGATCACCGAGCCATCCGCCTGCGGGGAGAACACTCGCTCGCCCATGCGCTTCAGACCGCCCTTGACCACGCCCATGGCGAACGAATAACCCAGCGAGTTCGCTGCGTAGCTCGACGTCACGTGGCCGACCATCGTCATCGGAATCGACTGTTTCGCATCCAGCACAAGCTGCGCGCCTTCCGGCAGCCATTTGTTCGGATCGACTGGCTTGAGGCCCACCAGTTGCTTGCGGTCTTCACGCACGCAGTCCTCTCGATTCATGCCACGCTGGCCGATCCACGAAAACGGCTTGGTGCGGCCGACACACCAGCCCATGTTCAGGTCGTCCGGGGTCATCGAGCCATCGGTATCCTGGCCAACGATGATGAAGCCCTTCTCGGCCCGCAGGACGTGCATGGTCTCGGTGCCGTACGGGGTCAGGTTGTACTTCTTGCCGGCCTCGGCGATTTTTTCCAACACACCCATCGCGTAGTCGGCCTGAATGTTCACCTCGTAGGAAAGCTCGCCGGTGAAGGAAATCCGGAACACGCGAGCCGGAACGCCGCCGACCAGACCTTCTTTCCAGGTCATGAACGGGAAGGCTTCACGGTCCAGGTCGATGTCAGTCACTTCGCCGAGCAGCTTGCGGCTGTTCGGACCGGACAGGGTCAGGGTCGCGTAATGGTCGGTGACCGAGGTGAAATACACCTTCAGGTCTGGCCATTCGGTCTGCTGATAGATTTCCAGCCATTGCAGAACACGCGCGGCGCCGCCTGTGGTGGTGGTCATGATGAAATGGTTGTCGGCGACACAGGCGGTTACGCCATCGTCGAAAACCATGCCGTCTTCCTTGCACATCAGGCCGTAGCGCGCTTTACCCACGTCGAGCTTGGTCCAGGCGTTGGTATAGATGCGGTTCAGGAACTCGCGCGCATCCGGGCCCTGGATGTCGATCTTGCCGAGGGTCGAGGCGTCCAGCAGGCCGACGCTGTCACGCACGGCCTTGCATTCGCGACGCACGGCAGCATGGATGTCTTCACCGGCTTTCGGGAAGTACCACGGACGTTTCCACTGGCCGACATCTTCGAATTCGGCGCCGTTCTTGACGTGCCAGGCGTGCAACGCGGTGAAGCGCACAGGCTCGAAGATGTGGCCACAGTGACGACCGGCGACCGCGCCGAAGGTCACCGGCGTGTAGTTGGGGCGGAACATGGTGGTGCCCATTTCCGGGATCGAGACGTTCAGCGAACGGGCCGCGATGGCCAGACCGTTGACGTTGCCCAGCTTGCCCTGATCGGTGCCGAAGCCCAGCGCGGTATAGCGCTTGACGTGTTCGACCGACTCGAAGCCTTCACGGGTTGCCAGTTCGATGCCAGCGGCAGTGACGTCGTTTTGCAGGTCGACGAACTGCTTCGGCGCACGTGTGGTGGATTTTTCATGCGGCACCTGAAACAGCGCCAGCGTCGGCTCTTCAACGCGGCTCAGCGCTTTGGGCATCACAGCTTCCACCGGTTGGAAGCCGGCTTCGCTCGCAGCGCGCACGCCACCTTCGAAACCGTCAGCCAGCGAATCTGCGAGCGCGTAGACGCCGTTCACGCCACCCACGCACACGCGTTTCTGCGGCGCTTCACCCGGTACGAAACCGAGGATGTCTTCACGCCAGACCGGCTTGCCGCCCAAGTGCGAGGCCAGGTGAACGATCGGGCTGTAACCGCCGGAGCTGGCGACCAAGTCGCAGTCCAGCCATTCGCCGGGGCTGGTGACCTTGTGCGATTTGACTTCGATGGCTGCGACGCGAGCACCGCTGACACGCTTGCTGCCACGGGCTTCGATCACAGCGCTGCCCGTCAGAATACGAATGCCTTTGGCGCGCGCTTCTTCCACCAGCGCACCACGAGGGTTGTGGCGCGCATCGGCTACCGCGACCACTTGCAGACCGGCGTCGAGCCAGTCCAGCGCAACGCGGTAGGCGTAATCGTTGTTGGTCGACAACACCAGTTTCTTGCCCGGCGCTACGCCATAACGGCGGACATACGTCGAAACGGCGCCGGCCAGCATGTTGCCGGGCACGTCGTTGTTGCCGTAGACCAATGGGCGTTCATGAGTACCGGTCGCCAGCACCACGCGCTTGGCGCGAACGCGGTGCAGGCGCTGACGGACCTGGCCGATGGGCGCGCGGTCGCCGAGGTGATCGGTCAGGCGCTCGTGAATGGTCAGGAAGTTGTGGTCGTGATAGCCGTTGACCGTGGCGCGTGGCAGCAGGGTCACGTTGGCCAGGCCTTTCAATTCAGCAACAACAGTGGCAACCCACTCCGCCGCTGGCTTGCCGTCGAGGCTTTCGCGGGAGTCCAGCAGACTGCCGCCGAATTCTTCCTGTTCGTCGGCGATGATCACCCGAGCACCACTGCGCGCCGCCGCCAGAGCCGCCGCCAGGCCGGCAGGACCCGCACCGACCACCAGCACGTCGCAATGCTGGTTCATGTTGTCGTAGGTATCCGGATCGTTTTCAGTCGGCGAACGACCCAGACCAGCAGCCTTACGAATGTATTTCTCGTAAGTCATCCAGAACGATTGCGGATACATGAAGGTTTTGTAGTAGAAGCCCGGCGGCATCAGCTTGCCGCCGACCTTGCCGAGAATCCCCATCATGTCGGTGTTCACGCTCGGCCAGCCATTGGTGCTGGTGGCGACCAGGCCTGCGTACAGGGCCTGTTGCGTGGCGCGCACGTTCGGGATCTGCGTGGCTTCGGTGGCACCGATCTGCAGTACCGCGTTGGGCTCTTCGCAGCCCGCTGCGAAAATGCCGCGAGGACGCGAATATTTGAAGCTGCGGCCGATGATGTCGACGCCGTTGGCCAACAGGGCCGCGGCCAGGGTGTCGCCTTCAAAGCCTTGGTAAGTCTGACCGTTGAAGCTGAAGTTCAGGACCTTGCTGCGGTCGATGCGGCCGCCGTTGGGCAGGCGATTGGTCTGGCTCATGCCTGATCTCCCTTTCTGATAGCGGGAACCTGGTTAACAAACTGAGGTTTGGTGCCAATCAGATAGGTCTCGAGAATTTCGTAAGTCATGGTGTCACGCGTGGCGTTGAAGTACTGACGGCAACCGGCTGCGTGAATCCACAGTTCGTGGTGCAGGCCGCGCGGGTTGTCGCGGAAGAACATGTAGTCGCCCCATTCGGCGTCGGTGCAGGCGGCCGGGTCCAGCGGACGCGGGATATGTGCCTGGCCGGACGCGTGGAATTCCTCTTCGGAGCGCAGTTCGCCACAGTGAGGACAGAAGATGTGCAGCATCGGAGTTTCTCCTGTGAGCGGTTAGTGCGCGACAGCCGCAGCGCCATGTTCATCGATCAATGCGCCGTTGTGAAAACGGTCGATTGAGAAAGGTTTGGCCAGCGGGTGCATTTCACCCTTGGCCAGGCTTGCGGCAAACACGTTGCCCGAGCCTGGAGTCGCCTTGAAGCCGCCGGTGCCCCAACCGCAGTTGAAGAACATGTTCGGCACAGGCGTTTTGGAAATGATCGGGCAGGCATCCGGCGTGGTGTCGACGATGCCGCCCCACTGGCGGTTCATGCGCACGCGAGACAGCACCGGGAACATCTCGACGATGGCCTGGATGGTGTGCTCGATCACCGGGTACGAACCGCGCTGACCGTAGCCAACCCAGCCGTCGATTCCGGCGCCGATCACCAGGTCGCCCTTGTCGGACTGGCTGATATAACCGTGTACCGCGTTGGACATGATCACGCTGTCGATGATGGGTTTGATTGGCTCGGACACCAGTGCTTGCAGCGGATGGGATTCGACCGGCAGACGGAAACCGGCGAGCTTGGCCATATGGCCGGAGTTACCGGCGGTGACCACGCCAACGCGCTTGGCACCGATGAAGCCCTTGCTGGTTTCGACGCCGATGCACACGCCGTTTTCCTTGCGGAATCCTGTCACTTCGGTCTGTTGAATCAGGTCCACGCCCAAGGCGTCGGCGGCGCGGGCAAAGCCCCAGGCCACGGCGTCGTGACGCGCAACACCACCGCGACGTTGCACAGTCGCGCCGATGATCGGGTAGCGGGTGTTCTTCGAGCAGTCCAGGTACGGAATCTCTTCGGCCACTTGCTTGCCATTGAGCAGTTCGCCGTCCACACCGTTCAAACGGTTGGCGCTGACACGGCGCTCGGAGTCACGCATATCCTGCAGGGTGTGGCACAGGTTGTAGACGCCGCGCTGGGAGAACATCACGTTGTAGTTCAGGTCCTGAGACAGACCTTCCCACAGCTTCATCGCGTGCTCGTACAGATGCGCGGACTCGTCCCACAGGTAGTTGGAACGCACAATGGTCGTGTTACGAGCGGTGTTGCCGCCGCCCAGCCAGCCCTTCTCGACCACAGCCACATTGGTGATGCCATGTTCCTTGGCCAGGTAGTAGGCCGTTGCCAAGCCATGCCCGCCGCCGCCGACGATGACCACGTCGTAGACTTTTTTCGGGGTCGGCGTGCGCCACATGCGCTGCC
Source organism: Pseudomonas bohemica (assembly GCF_002934685.1). Taxonomy (GTDB): domain Bacteria; phylum Pseudomonadota; class Gammaproteobacteria; order Pseudomonadales; family Pseudomonadaceae; genus Aquipseudomonas; species Aquipseudomonas bohemica. The sequence continues at coordinate 40,612 of NZ_NKHL01000121.1, read as the reverse complement.
AGTTTTCGTGGTGGCTGAGGGAGTGTTTGAAGAGGCCGAAGCCTGAGTAATGCTGCATGGTGCGACTCCTGACTCAGCGGTAAACCGGGAAATCGGCGCACAGCGCGGCGACCTGACCGGCGACATTGGCCTCGACATCGGCATCGCCGAGGTTGTCGAGGATGTCGCAGATCCAGCCTGCCAGCGTGACGCATTGAGTGACTTTGAAACCGCGAGTGGTGACCGCCGGGGTGCCGATGCGCAGGCCCGAAGTCACGAACGGCGATTGTGGATCGTTGGGAACGGCGTTCTTGTTGACGGTGATGTGTGAGCGACCCAGCGCGGCGTCGGCGTCCTTACCGGTCAGGCCCTGACGGATCAGGCTGACGAGGAACAGGTGGTTGTCCGTGCCGCCGGACACTACGTCGTAACCGCGATCGATGAACACCTGCGCCATGGCCTGCGCGTTGTCGATCACTTGCTGTTGGTAGGTTTTGAAGCCTGGCTCCATCGCTTCCTTGAAGCACACCGCCTTGCCGGCGATAACGTGCATCAGCGGGCCGCCCTGAGCACCGGGGAACACGGCGGAGTTGAGTTTTTTCTCGATCTCTTCGTTGGACTTGGCCAGGATCAGGCCGCCACGCGGGCCGCGCAGGGTCTTGTGGGTGGTGGTGGTGACCACATCGGCGTACGGCAGCGGGTTCGGGTACAGGCCAGCGGCGACCAGTCCGGCGACGTGGGCCATGTCGACGAACAGCAGCGCACCGACCTTGTCAGCGATCTGGCGGAAGCGCGGGAAGTCCAGGGTCTTGGAGTAGGCCGAGAAACCGGCAACGATCATTTTCGGTTTGTGCTCGACGGCCAGACGCTCGACTTCGTCGTAATCGATCAGGCCGGTGGTGGTGTCGATGCCGTATTGAACCGCGTTGTACAGCTTGCCCGATGACGACACCTTGGCGCCGTGGGTCAGGTGACCGCCATGGGCCAGACTCATGCCCAGAATAGTGTCGCCCGCTTGCAGCAGGGCCAGGTAAACGGCGCTGTTGGCCGAAGAACCGGAATGTGGCTGGACGTTGGCGTAATCGGCGCCGAACAGCTGTTTGGCGCGGTCGATGGCCAATTGCTCAACCTTGTCCACGTGCTCGCAGCCACCGTAGTAGCGCTTGCCCGGATAGCCTTCGGCGTATTTATTGGTCAGGCCGCTGCCCTGAGCCTGCATCACGCGCTTGCTGGTGTAGTTCTCCGAGGCGATCAGCTCGATGTGATCTTCCTGACGCTGTTCCTCGGCACTCATCGCTGCCAACAGTGCGTCGTCATAACCCTGGATTTGGTCTTGCTTGCTGAACATCGCGGTTCTCCCAGCGGCGGCGCGGCGCCTGAATGATCGATAGGGCTTGTGGACTGCCCTTTGGAAGCGATGGTATGGCCGACGCAGACTGCCCAGATGCCTACGCACGCCACACAAAGGCGCGTTTACGACATGGGTTGGCGCGGAGAGATCAGGGCGAGAGGTTGGCGATCCGCAGCAACCAACAATATTGGCCATAACCCATACTCTGTGGGAGCGAGCTTGCTCGCGAAGGCCGAGGGCGGGGCGCTAGAGATATGCGGGACGTACCGCCTCTTTCGCGAGCAAGCTCTCCCCTACAGGTCAGCGGAGTGCCTGATGCAGGGGGCAGATCCTGAAAACGAAAATCCCCCAGTTGTGGGCCGGGGGATTTTCAGGGAGCGGATGTCGCAATCAGACCGATTTGGCAGGCAGCAGCCCGTCGGCCCGGAACATTCCGCGAATACCGCGCACCGCCTGACGGATCCGGTCCTGATTCTCGATCAGCGCGAAACGCACATGGTCGTCGCCGTATTCACCAAAACCGACACCCGGCGAGACGCAGACCTTGGCCTCGAGCAACAGCTTCTTGGCGAACTCCAGCGAGCCCATATGTGCGTAGGCTTCGGGAATCTTGGCCCAGACGTACATCGACGCTTTCGGGTTTTCCACCATCCAGCCCAGTTCGTGCAGGCCTTTTACCAACACATTGCGGCGTTGACGGTACTGCTCGGCGATGTCGAGCACGCACTGCTGATCACCTTCCAGCGCCGCGATGGCCGCCACTTGCAGCGGGGTGAAGGTGCCGTAGTCGTGGTAGCTCTTGATCCGCGCGAGCGCATTGACCAGTTCCGGGTTACCAACCATGAAGCCGATCCGCCAGCCTGCCATGTTGTAGCTCTTGGACAGGGTGAAAAACTCCACCGCGATGTCCTTGGCACCAGGGACCTGCATGATCGACGGGGCTTTCCAGCCGTCGTAGACGATGTCGGCGTAGGCAAGGTCGTGAACCACCAGCACGTCGTACTGTTTGGCCAGCGCGACCACGCGCTCGAAAAAGTCCAGCTCCACACACTGCGCCGTCGGGTTGGACGGGAAGCCCAGGATCATCATCTTCGGCTTGGGGATCGAGCCGCGAATGGCTTTTTCCAGCTCGGCGAAGAAATCCACGCCCGGCACCAGCGGCACGGAGCGCACCTGCGCGCCAGCGATGACGGCGCCGTAGATGTGGATCGGATAGCTGGGGTTCGGCACCAACACTGTGTCGCCCTGATCGAGGGTGGCGAGCATCAGGTGCGCCAGGCCCTCTTTGGAACCGATGGTGACGATGGCTTCGCTTTCGGGATCGATGTCGACCTCGTAGCGTTTTTTGTACCAGCTGGAAATCGCCCGACGCAGACGCGGAATGCCACGCGACGTCGAGTAGCCGTGAGTGTCTTCACGTTGGGCGACGGTGACCAGTTTTTCGACGATATGCGGCGGCGTTGCCCCATCAGGGTTGCCCATGCTCAGGTCGATGATGTCTTCACCACGACGACGAGCGGCCATCTTCAGCTCGGCGGTGATGTTGAACACGTAAGGGGGGAGTCGATCGATGCGCGCGAAACGGCGCGGCGAACCTTGGTCTGCCATGGTGGCCTCTAGAAGACGTAAGCGCCCGGAACCGTCCGAGCGACGCTGGCCACTGCGGTGGCCTGGTGCGGAAGATAATCGGGGCGATGACGGTTTGTCTATACCGATTTCCGCCTCATCCCGAATCCTCTGTGGGAGCGAGCTTGCTCGCGAATGCTGAGTCTCAAACGCTAAAAATATTATGGCTGTACCGGCCTCTTCGTGAGCAAGCTCGCTCCCACAGGTCAACGGTTGACCGTGTAATCCGTGATGGCCTTACGAAGAAATCAATCCAACAAAATGCGCAGCCCCAACAGCAGCAAAAAATGTCCCGGATAAATTAAATATGCCCAGCGCCGCATCGGCCAGACGCCGAATGGCGGCTTACAGCGCAATAACACCAGTCCCAGCCATGGCCCGAGCAGACACGCGATCAGCGCGCCAATCGAAACCGGGTCGCCCCACCGCATGCCGTCGATGATCTTCGGCCACTCGTTGCTCAACAGACACACCACGCCCGGCAGCACTGCCAGCCACAGCGATCTGCGCAACACCAGCAGGCAAGCGGTCGGCAGCAGCACGCCATAGGCGCCGAACATCAATTGTTGGCCGAAAGCGACACCGACGCCCAGTGCCAGCACGCCCATGATCCGCGTCGGCCATGACCGAATGAGCACCCCTTGCGCCACCAGCAAGCCCAACGTCAGCGTCGGCAGCACATTCAGTGTCGTGACTTCATCGGCCATATACAGGCGATAGGGAAACTGCGCCACAATCGAAAACACCGCCAGCCACGCCAGATATTTCCCATTCAGGCCGGGCTGACTGCCCCGAGCCGCCTCCCGCCCGACATTCACCGCAATCGCCAGGCAAAACCAGGCGAACGCCAGCCGCCCCGGCACGTACAGCCAATCGACATGCCAGCCGACGTAACGCAGGTGATCGAGCACCATGCTCAGCATCGCCAGCCACTTGAGCAGGTCCAGCGCGCGATCTCGCACGCGTCGTTCGATTGAATGGGTTTCGCTCATCTCACTTCGCTATTTGACTGAAATTTGTGACGCAAGAATGCATGACCAAAACATCGAAATCTGGTTACAGTCGCAGCCTTCGATTACAGGGAACCGGCCATGTCAGACCAAAGCCAGCAGTTTGCCAGCGACAACTATTCGGGGATCTGCCCGGAAGCCTGGGCGGCCATGGAACAAGCCAACCACGGGCATCAACGCGCCTATGGGGACGACCAATGGACAGCGCGCGCGGCCGATCAATTCCGCCTGCTGTTCGAAACTGATTGCGAAGTGTTTTTCGCCTTCAACGGCACCGCAGCCAACTCATTGGCGCTGTCGTCGCTTTGCCAGAGTTATCACAGCGTCATCTGTTCGGAAACTGCCCACGTCGAAACCGACGAATGCGGCGCGCCGGAGTTTTTCTCCAACGGCTCGAAACTGCTGACCGCCCGCAGCGAGAACGGCAAACTGACGCCGCAATCGATCCGCGAAGTAGCGCTCAAGCGCGCGGACATCCACTATCCCAAACCCCGCGTCGTCACCCTGACCCAGGCCACCGAAGTCGGTAGCGTTTACCTGCCTGAAGAGCTGAAAGCCATCAGCGACACCTGCAAGGAGTTGGGCCTGAACCTGCACATGGACGGCGCGCGTTTCGCCAACGCTTGTGCCTATCTGGGTTGCACGCCCGCGCAACTGACCTGGAAAGCCGGCATCGACGTGCTCTGCTTTGGCGGCACCAAGAACGGCATGGCGGTGGGAGAGGCGATTCTGTTCTTCAACCACAAACTGGCTGAAGACTTCGACTATCGCTGCAAACAGGCGGGGCAACTGGCGTCGAAAATGCGCTTTCTGTCAGCGCCGTGGGTCGGCCTGTTGGAGAATGACGCCTGGCTCAAACACGCCCGTCATGCCAACAGCTGCGCGCAGTTGCTGGCCGAACTGGTGAAGGACATTCCTGGCGTAGAACTGATGTTTCCGGTACAGGCCAACGGCGTGTTCCTGCAGCTGTCGGAAGCCGCCATCGCGGCACTCACCGCCAGGGGCTGGCGCTTCTACACCTTCATCGGCAGCGGCGGCGCACGCTTCATGTGCTCGTGGGACACCGAAGAGACCCGCGTGCGCGAGCTTGCGGCGGATATCAGGCTGGTGATGACGGCCTAAGGCAGGCGTAACAGCGTCCATGTAGCAACGCGCTTGCCCGCGATAAAAACGACACAGTTGTACAGCCCACCGGTCATCGTTTTTCGCGGGCAAGCGCGTGCCTGCAATCGTCCGCACGCAGGCATCACCCCTGCGCAATCACCTTCTCAATCACCTCGACCGTCGCACTGACTTTGTCCTCATAACGGCTCAGCTCTTCGGCGTGCTGCTGTTTGAGTTCGATCTGCCTGGAGCACAGATTCAGTGCCGCCAGGACCAGCAAGCGGTCGCCGATCAGGGTCGGGTAGCTGCGTTTGGTCTCGGACAATGCAGACTTGAGCATGACCACGGCATCCATCAAGGTCTGCTCCTGGCCTTCAGGCGCCTTGATCGTATAGTCGTTGCCGAGAATGGAAATGACCTTTGTGGTGTCGCGGTCGCTGGTCATGCGTCGACCGCGCTGACGCTGGTGGCACGATCGACCAGTGCCTGGATCCGCGCAGCGGTAGCGCCCTGCTTCTCTTCCTGCTCCAGCAGGCTCAGCTGCAAACTATCGTTCTCATCCCTGGCTTGCTTGAGTTCTTCGCCGAGCTTCGCGTTCGTGTTCTGCAGCTCCTGATTGTGCTGCACCAAGTCACCGACGAGCTTTTCCAACTGGCTTAGGGATGCTTCCAACATTTTGATTTTCCAGGCAAATTTCAAAGGGCGCGTACGATAAAGAAAAGTCACTCCAGCTACCAGTGAAATCAGGGCTTTCACGCCACTACACCGAACAGACAAGCACTTGTACTACTTCAATTGCGCAAACGCATAACGGACCTGATTGACTGCGTTTTCCCGGTCTTGTTCCTGCTGTTCGTCAGATCGGGTCCCTGCGACATAAGCGCACAGCAATGATCCAGAGCGTTCAAGTCTTGGCAGAGACTACCGATACGTCATGCATCGCTGTCATTACTCCCCTTGTCTCGCATGGATCGCGGCTTTCCCAGGAACCGTCATGTCCCTACGCAATATCAATATCGCGCCTCGCGCCTTCCTCGGTTTTTCCATCATCGGCTTGCTGATGCTGGCGCTTGGTATCTTCGCTCTGACGCAAATGAGCAAGATCAACGACGCGACAGAGGCCATGGCCACCAACAGCATGCCTAGCATCAAGGCGCTGGATAAGTTGACCGAAGCGAGCATTCGCCTGCGCGTGCTGTCGTATCGGCTGATGCTAAACCGCGAAGCCGAAACGCAGCAGAAGACCATTGAGCTGCTGGCCATGCGCAACCGGCAGATCGAGGAAGCCCGGGCGATCTACGTCAAACTGATTTCCGCTCCTGAGGAGCAGGCCGCGTACGACCAATACGTAAAGCTTCTCGCTGACTACCGCCAGCTTGAGGACCGCATGAAGTCCTTGAACAATGCCAACAAAATGGACGAGCTGACTGTCCTGCTCAATAACGACTTACAGACCAACTCGGACCAGATGAACGTGGTGCTGGCCAAACTGGTGGAGACCAACACTCAACAGCTCAACGACTCCAAAAAAGAGGCATCGGACCAGTATTCGACTGCCATCACAATGGTAGTCACCCTTCTGATCATCGCCACGGTATTGACCCTGCTGTTCGCCTGGCTCTTGACCAACAGCATCACCCGACCCATTGCTTCGGCTTTGAACGCGGCGGAGGAAATCGCCGAGGGCGACCTGACGCGCACCATCCATGTTGACGGTACTGACGAGGCCGGCCGGCTGCTGGCCGCCATGCTCAAGATGCAGTCAAAGCTGCGCGACACGCTGCAACGCATTTCCGGCTCGGCAACTCAGCTGGCCTCGGCGGCAGAGGAACTCAATGCGGTCACCGACGAAAGCGCCCGTGGCCTGTCGCAGCAGAACGATGAAATCGAACAGGCCGCCACGGCTGTCAACGAGATGACCAGCGCGGTGGAAGAAGTGGCGCGCAATGCGGTGAGCACGTCCGAAGCCTCGAAGAACGCGACAAACTCGGCCAGCGACGGCCGCGATCTGGTGCAGGAAACCGTCAGCGCCATCGAACGCATGAGCAACGACGTGCAAGGCACTGCCACGTTAATTGGCAATCTGGCCGACGAGTCCCGCGATATTGGCAAGGTGCTGGACGTGATTCGCGGCCTGGCCGACCAGACCAACCTGCTTGCCCTGAACGCGGCCATTGAAGCGGCGCGTGCAGGTCAAGCCGGTCGTGGCTTTGCGGTGGTCGCCGACGAAGTGCGCGCCCTGGCTCATCGCACGCAACAATCGACCAGCGAAATCGAGCGCATGATCGGCAGCATTCAGGGCGGCACCGAACAGGCGGTCAACTCCATGCGCAGCAGCACCGAACGCGCCGAATCGACGCTGAACATCGCCAAAGGCGCCGGCGTTGCGCTGGATACCATTAACAGCGCGGTGGTCGAAATCAACGAGCGCAACCTGGTGATCGCCAGTGCTGCCGAAGAACAGGCTCAAGTGGCCCGCGAGGTGGATCGCAATCTGGTCAATATCCGCGACCTGTCGACCCAATCGGCAACCGGGGCCAATCAGACCAGCGCGGCGAGCAACGAGCTGTCGCGTCTGGCGGTTGATTTGAATGGGATGGTAGGGCGTTTCAGGCTCTGACTTGAACGATCAACTGTAGGAGCGCGCTTGCCCGCGATGGCGGCGTGTCAAATGCCTCAGATGGTGGCCGACACAGTGCTATAGCAGGCAAGGTCGCTCCAACACGAAGGTTGGCGGATTTCACATCTCAATCCGCCAGCAATTATTAAGCGATGGATCGATCAATACTCGATCCGCACATCACCCTTCGGCACGCTGCAGCACGACAGGATGTAGCCCTCTTCCACGTCGTCATCGGTAATCCCGCCGTTGTGCTCCATCTCCACTTCGCCACTTAGCTTCATCACCTTGCACGTTCCGCAGATACCCATACCGCACGCCTTGGGAATCATCAGGCCGAGTTTGGCGGCGGCAGCGTGGACGGTTTCGCCCGGCGCCACACGGATGCTCTTGCCGGTGTCGGTGAATTCGACCTGATGCAGTTCGGCAGCATCGACTTGCGGGGCGTCTGCCGCCTGTTCGGCCTGCTCTACGGCGTCAGCCCTGGCTTCCGGCGGCGTCGCACCGAACGACTCTTCGTGATACTGCGCCATATTGAAACCGTTGGCTTCCAGCAGGCGTTTGACGGCGTTCATATACGGCGTCGGGCCGCAGCAGAAGACTTCGCGCTCCATGAAGTCCGGCGCCATCAGCTCCAGCATCTTCTGATTCAAATAGCCACGATATCCGGCCCAAGGCTCGCCCAGGCCGTGCTTCTCACAGACGATGTGCAGCGAGAAGTTGTTAATGCGCGACGCCATCTGCTCCAGCTCGCGGTGATAGATGATGTCTTTGGGGGACCGTGAGCTGTGGACGAACACCATGTCGACGTTGGCGTTGGTGTCGTAGTACCAGCGCGCCATCGACATAACCGGCGTGATGCCGACGCCGCCGCTCAGATAGAGGATTTTCGGATTCGGGAAGTCGATGGCGTTGAACAGCCCGACCGGCCCGTGCACCGCCAGCTCCTGACCTTCATGCAAGGTGTCGTGCAGCCAGTTAGACACCTTGCCGCCCGGTACGCGCTTGATGGTGATCGAAAAGCTGTACGGCACCGACGGCGCGCTGGAAATGGTGTACGAGCGCATGACCGGTACACCTTCGATTTCCAGCTCCAGGGTGACGAACTGACCGGGCTTGAAAAAGAACAGGATCGGCTGGTCGGCCATGAAGCAAAAGGTGCGCACGTCCCAGGTTTCCTGGATCACTTTGACGACCCGCACCAGGTGGCGGCCATTGGCCCAGGTCTGCGTGTTAACGGGGCTCAGGAAACTCTGGGACATGCTTACTCTCCACGGCCGACTGTCGGCCTCTTATGGTGGCGATTCTGCGTAACGCACGAGCCGCCTATTTACCTATCAGCGACATTCACATACTTATGGCGACCAGCCCCGGTCTATAGGGGTTACGTAGTCGGAAACGGATTCGGCCATGTCGCCCATGGATAAGGTTCGCGTCGCGCCCGGCTACACACTCGCCGTCAATCGAATACAGATTTCTCAACCATAAGGACGAGCGACAGAATCCACCGTCGCCTTGCCTGCAAAACCACTCTACACAACCGTATTGGCCACATTCGTAGATCGACGAGAACACGGTCTGAGGACTTGAAAGATGGACGTCACCGCAACTCTGAGCCTGGGCGATCCGCTGGAACCCGCACGCAAGGCCACCGCTGAAATGCTGCAGAACCGCGAGCGTACCTACTCGCTGCCGCAGCCTTTCTATAGCGATGAGCGGCTGTTTGAAATCGACATGCAGGAAATCTTTCAAAAAGAGTGGCTGATCGCGGGCATGACCTGCGAGATTCCGGCCAAAGGCAACTTCCTGACCCTGCAGATCGGCAAGAACCCGATCCTGGTCGTACGCGCCCCGGATGGTTCGATCAACGCCTTCCATAACGTCTGCCGCCACCGTGGTTCGCGCCTGTGCACCAAGGAAAAAGGCAAGGTCGCCAAACTGGTCTGCCCGTACCACCAGTGGACCTACGAGCTTGACGGCCGCCTGCTCTATGCAGGCACCGAAATGGGCGCCGACTTCGACATGAAGCAATTCAGCCTCAAGCCGGTGAACTGCAAGGTGGCTGGCGGCTACATCTTCATCAGCCTGGCGGCCAATCCTCCAGCGATCGACGAGTTCCTGCAGACGCTGAATCACTACATGGAACCGTACGACATGGAGAACACCAAGGTGGCGGTGCAAACCACCCTGGTGGAAAAAGCCAACTGGAAGCTGGTGCTGGAAAACAACCGAGAGTGCTACCACTGCAACGGCTCGCACCCTGAGCTGCTGAATACCCTGCTGGAATGGGACGATGTCACCGACCCACGCGCCGACCAGGCGTTCAAGGACCACGTCGCCGCCTCCGCTGCTGCCTGGGAAGCCGAGAAGATCCCGTTTGCCCACGCCAGCTTCGGCCTGCGCAACCGCATCGTGCGCATGCCGCTGCTCAAAGGCACCGTCTCCATGACCATGGACGGCAAACAGGGCAGCAGCAAACTGATGGGCCGCATCAAGAACCCGGACCTGGGTTCGATGCGCATCCTGCACCTGCCGCACGCCTGGAACCACTGCATGGGCGACCACGTCATCGTGTTCACCGTGTGGCCGATCAGCGCTCAGGAAACCGTGGTCACCACCAAGTGGCTGGTGCACAAGGACGCCGTTGAAGGCGTGGACTACGACGTCGCGCGCCTGCGTGAAGTCTGGGACGCAACCAACGACCAGGACCGTCGCTTGGCCGAGGAAAACCAGCGCGGCATCAACTCCGTCGCCTATCAGCCAGGCCCGTACTCGAAAACCTATGAGTTCGGTGTGGTCAACTTCATCGACTGGTACAGCGCCAAGTTGCTGGAGAACATGGGCGCTGAGCCTGCGCCCTATTTGAAGGGTGTAGCGGTTAACCACGAGTAAGCTTTCTACGCTTGTCCGACGATATCGCGGGCAAGCGCGCTCCTACAGGTGGAATGCATCCGCTGTAGGAGCGCGCTTGCCCGCAATGCGTGTACAGGAGCGACGCTCCTGCTGCTGGTCAAATAATAACCAGCCCCTCCCCGCACAACCCTGCCGCCTCGCCGTGGCATCCGCAAACAACTTATCCACAGAACAACCCACAGCAATTGTGGGGAACTTGAATTTGGCTTGCGCAAAAAATCAGGAAAAACCGTGGCTTACCCCAACTGTCACGATTCATCCACGCGTGATCATATTTTGATCAAACTGTTATAAGCCGCGTATTTGAAGGCTTATAGCGGATCACATACACCTTATCCACAGAAGCGCCAACAGGGATTGTGGGCAACTTCCACGTTTCGTTTTTTGGCTGTGGAAAACAGATCGCTAGGTCGACAATCAGGTGGTGGGCAGGGCTAATCGTCAGAGAAACGGCGGATTGATCAGTTTTTAACCATAATCATGAAAGCCTTTATTTATAAGGGTTCCAGAGGATCGCAAACATCTTATCCACATAATCGCTAACAGAGAATGTGGGCAAAACCGCGGCCCAGACCAAAGCAACCGTGTGGAAAAAACCTTTAAAAACCGATAGATAGATTGATCATTTGTTGATCACCCCCTTGTAAGCTGCGGAACATAGGGCTTTCGTCAATGACCCAACAGCTTATCCACAGGTGGGCTAACAGGGATTGTGGGTATGTGGAAGGGTAAGATAGCGACAGAAGCGGAAGCGCCTGACAGTCAGCCGGGTTTGTGATCAGTAAACTGGCCGCCAGAGAGCGAGCCTCACCGAACCACCCCCTCCTCCACCAGCAGTTTCAATATCGCCGCAGCGCCTTCCTGGGCAGTTACACCCTTTAGCACTTGCCCACCGCCGCCACTGGCTTTCGCCGTCGCCGCTTTCATCCGGTCGGCACCGCTTTTCGCTTTGATGACTTTCAAGCGTTTTGGTCGAGGTTTCGCAGGCGTCAGTTCGGCAGCTGTGAATAACTCGTCAATGACCACTTCGATCTGTTCCACATCAAGCGTGCCGCGTTGGGCCGGGCCGAAGGCGCTTTGGCGAGGTTTGGGCGCGGCGTTATCCACGGTGGCGAGGAATGGCAGACGGACCTTGAGACGGCGGCGCTGGCCCCGTGGCAATGCCTGGAGTACCTGAGCGGTGCCGTTGTTCATTGATTCCACTTCCGCCATGCCCACCACCAGCGGCCAGCCGAGTTTCTCGGCCAACAGGTACGGCAGCATGCCGGAGCCTTCGCCGGTTTCGGCCTGGGTGCCCGCGAGGACCAATTGCACGCCGGATTCGCGTATGTAATCGGCCAGCCCCGGCAGCGCGTCGGCGTCTTTGGGTTGCTCGAGCACATGCAGCTCTTTGAGCCCCATCCCCAAGTAGGCCCTGAGCGCAGGTTCTTCAGCACTGCCGGCGTGGAGGACGTGCAAGTTATCCCCAGCTATTTGCAGACCTAGTTCGACAGCGCGAGCGTCCTGCTCAGCGCGGCGTGGACGACCGGATGTCGGGTGCGCGCCAATGGAAACCAGGCTGATGACGTGCAAGGCGCTTTTATCCACAGGCAACTTATTGTCAGGCTGCATCGCGTTTCGCCCCATTCCGGTAGGACTCGACGGCTTCGATCAGCGCATCGAGGATTGCTGCGCTTTCGCCAATTACTGACAAATCGGCACGTTTGATCATGTCGCAGGTTGGATCAAGGTTGATCGCCACGACTTTGTCGCAGGCGCCAATGCCTTGTAAGTGCTGAATTGCGCCAGAAATACCCACGGCGACGTATACCCGCGCGGTGACCCAAGTACCGGATGCCCCAACCTGGCGATCACGCGTCATGAAACCATCGTCCACCGCCACGCGGGATGCGCCTTCTGTGGCGCCCAACGCCGCCGCGGTGCGATGGAACAATGCCCAATCCTTGACCCCGTTTCCGCCGGAGAAAACAAACTCCGCTTCAGCCATGGGGATAAGTGCCGGATCGACCGCCACGGCGCCAAGGTCTTCGATCCGTGGCAGGCTGCGAGCGATGGCTGTGGACAACTCGACCAGCAGCGCTTCATGACGGGTTTCGCTCACTGGCTCGGCACATTCCGCCGTTGGCAGGATAAGGCGTGAAACGGGGCGTGCCAGGTCTTCAAGACCAGCTCCCGCGCGGCCTGTGGCTTGCTCATCCTTGACTTGCCAGACCCGCGTCGCCGGGCGTTCGCCGATGCTTGCGGCAAACCGGCGGCCCAGTTCACCGCCACCGCTGCGGCTGTCAGGCAGCAACCAATGCCGTGGATCGAACTGGTTATCCACAGCCCGCAAGCCCTGCACACGTTGTTCAGGGCAATAGCCGGCGAATTCGATGCCTTCCATGACCAGCAGTCGATCCACACCCGCAGTGTCGAACGCAGTCTCCTTGTGCTCGCCGAAAACGATCGCCAGCACTGCGCCATCCTGACCCGCCAGACCATGAGCCAAGCCCAACAGGTCGCGGTCGTGGCTGCTCAGGCGTCCGCCGACCATATCCGGCACGACAGCAATATAGAAAGCCGGCGCGGCCACCCGATGCAGCGGCAGTTGCACTTCGACAGACGCCGAGCGCTTGACCGTCCTGCCCTGCTGGACGCCGCTTCGGTCGATACGCTTGATGCCGTTGGGGCCGATGAAACCGATGCCGTGCACGTTCTTGCGCATGACGCCATTAGGCCCCATCCAGCTGGTTTGTACCGGTTGCATGGCCGCGTGCAGCGGGTGCAGTCGGTTGCGGGCGATCCACTCGGCACGAGGGTCGCGGCGAATAATGTCGCTCATCAATGCGCCTCCGCAGGTTCACGTTTGACGGGTACCGGTTTTGCCGGCGCCGCGTCTTCAAGCAGTGCATCGGCCACCAGTTCGGCGATGTCCTTGATCACCGGGCGCGGTTCGACTACGCCTTCGAGCATCGCGGTGCATTGTGGACAACCCACGGCCACCAGCTCGGCGCCGGTTTCGCGGATGTCTTCCATGCGCATGTCGGGAATACGTTGCTTGCCTGGAATATCGGTGATTGGCGCACCGCCGCCACCGCCGCAGCAACGGGAGCGGAAGCCAGAACGCTGCATTTCCTTGACCTCGATCCCCAGCGTCGTGAGCACATAGCGCGGCGCTTGGTACTCGCCGTTGTAACGCCCCAGGTAACACGGGTCGTGATAGGTCACGCTCGAGCCTTTGTGCTGCCCAAGATTCAGAGCGTCATCGCCAATCAGCTCCGCCATGTAGGTGCTGTGGTGCTGCACCAGGTAATTGCCATCGAATGCGCCGTATTCGTTTTTCAGCACGTGGAAGCTGTGCGGGTCGCAAGTGACGATGCGTTTGAAGCTGTATTTGGACAGTGTCTGAATGTTGCGCTTGGCGAGCATCTGGAAAGTGGCCTCATCGCCCAGACGACGGGCCACATCACCGCTGTCGCGCTCTTCAAGTCCCAGCACCGCGAAGTCGACCTTCGCCGCTTTCAGCACTTTGACGAAGGCGCGAAGGGTGCGCTGGTTGCGCATGTCGAACGCGCCGTCGCCGACCCAGAACAGCACGTCGACCGTCTTCTTCTCGCTCATCAGATTGAGGTTCAAATCCGCCGCCCAGTTCATCCGTCCGCCCGGCGCGAAACCGCCAGGGTTATCGGTGGCGATGAGGTTTTCCAGAACTTCGGCCCCTTTGTTCGGCGTCGCGCCCTTTTCCAGGGTCAGGTGGCGGCGCATATCGACAATGGCGTCTACGTGCTCGATCATCATCGGGCACTCTTCCACGCAAGCGCGGCACGTGGTGCAGGACCAAAGGGTTTCAGCATCGACCAAACCGTTGACGATCGGTTGATGAGGGTTGCCGCCATGTTCGCCTACTGCCTTACCCGGATACGGGCTACCCGCGAAGTTGGCATCGGTGCCACCCGCCAAACCGACCACCATGTCCTGAATCAACTTCTTCGGGTTCAGCGGTTGACCTGCAGCAAATGCCGGACATGCCGCTTCGCACTTGCCGCATTGCACGCAGGCGTCAAAACCCAGCAATTGGTTCCAGGTGAAGTCCTTGGGTTTTTCCACACCCAGCGGCGCAGTAGGGTCGGCCAGATCCAGCGGCTTGAGGCCAGTGGAACGACCACCGCCAAAACGTTCGGCGCGACGGTGCCACGCCAGGTGCAGCGCACCGGCGAATGCGTGTTTCATCGGACCGCCCCAGGTCATGCCGAAGAACAATTCGGAAACGCCCCACAACACACCGATCCCCAGGATGATTGCGAATAGCCAGCCGCCGAAGTTTTCCGGGAGGATGCCCGCGACCGGCAGGGTCACCAGAAAGAACGAACCAGAGAACGCCAGCAGGCTTTTCGGCAGGCGCATCCACGGGCCTTTCGACAGGCGACTCGGCGGGCTGCGACGACGCATGTAAACGAAGATCGCACCGACGAACATCACCGCCGACATCAGCAGCAGTGCATATCCCAGGATGCGGTTATGCAGGCCCAAACCGTGGACCAGAATCGCCAGCACGATAGACGCGGCCGCACCGCCCGCCGTCGCGACGTGAGTGTTGGCGATGTATTTATCGCGCGCGACCACATGGTGCAGATCGACCATATAGCGCTTGGGCATCGCCAGCAGACCGCCCAGCAGATCGACCTTGGACGCACGCCCGTTGCGCCACATGGCCACCCGCCGCAAAGCACCCAGGATTGCAAGACCCAGCGCAGTGAACAGCAGGATGGGGAGAAGGGTGTTCAACATGTGTAGCTCCCAAAGACCGGGGGTGTTGCAGGCCAAACGATCTGGATGCCTTGCCCGATACCTGTGGGAGTAAGCTTGCTCACGAAAGCGCCGGATCAGTCGACATCAGCGTCGCCCGACAGATTGCATTCGCGAGCAAGCTCGCTCCCACAGGGTTATCCACAAGCGCCTAAAAATCTTTGCAGAGCCGCAGTGCGTCATAAATGGCGGCATGGGTATTACGCTGCGCCACGCAATCGCCGATGCGGAACAGCAGGTAGCCATCGCCCGGCTGGCTCAACGACGGCTGAGGCTGGATAGCGAACAGGGCGTCGATATCGATCTGGCCCTTGTTGCGCGAATCTTCCTTCAGGCCGTAATACAGCGCTTCATCAGGACGCACGCCGTTCTCGATCACCACCTGATCGACCACCCGCTCCTCTTTGGCGCCGGTGTACTCGTTCTCCAGCACCGCCACCAGCTTGTCGCCTTCGCGGTAGACTTTTTCCAGCATCATGTCGCCAGTCATGATCACTTCTTTCGGGTACATGCTGCGGTAGTAGGTCGGGAACGACGTACCGCCAATGGCCACACCCGGCTTGATGTCGTCGGTAACGATCTCGACCTGGCTGCCTTTGTCAGCGATGAAGTCGGCAACCGACATCCCGGTGAACTCGCAGATGGTGTCGTAAACCAACACGTTCTTGCCCGGTGCCACCTTGCCGTCGAGCACATCCCAGCTGCTGACCACCAGACCTTCAGCCGCGCCCCAATGTTCGTTCTGCTCAAGGAATGGATGACCGCCGACGGCCAGCACCACCACATCAGGACGCAGGTCCATGATGGTGGGAATATCCGCAGCAGTGCCCAGACGCAGATCGACTTTCAGACGCGCCAACTCCAGCTGATACCAGCGAGTGATACCGGCGATCTGGTCCCGTTGCGGTGCCTTGGAGGCCGTTACGATCTGCCCGCCGATGAATTCCTTCTTCTCGAACAATGTCACGTCATGACCACGCTCGGCCGACACCCGCGCGGCTTCCATACCCGCAGGCCCCGCACCGACGATCACCACTTTGCGTTTCACGCCGGTGGTTTTCTCGATGATGTGCGGCAGGCCCATGTATTCACGGGAGGTCGCGGCGTTCTGGATGCACAGCACGTCCAGACCTTGATACTGGCGGTCGATGCAGTAGTTGGCACCCACGCACTGACGAATTTGATCGACCTGGCCCATCTTGATCTTGGTGATCAAATGCGGATCGGCGATGTGCGCGCGGGTCATGCCGACCATGTCGACATAGCCGCCTTCGAGAATCCGCGTTGCCTGATTCGGGTCCTTGATGTTCTGCGCGTGCAGTACCGGCGCCTTGACCACTTCCTTGATACCGGCAGCCAAGTGCAGGAACGGCTCCGGTGGATAACTCATGTTCGGGATTACGTTTGCCAGGGTGTTATGGGTGTCGCAACCCGAACCCACCACACCGATGAAGTCGATCATGCCGGTCTGGTCGTAATACTTGGCGATCTCTTTCATGTCTTCATGGCTGAGACCATCCGGGTGGAATTCGTCACCGCAGATACGCAGGCCCACGCAGAAGTCAGGACCGACTTCCTTGCGCACGGCCTTGATCACTTCCAGACCGAAACGCATGCGGTTTTCGAAGCTGCCGCCCCACTCATCGGTACGCTTGTTGACGCGCGGACTCCAGAATTGGTCGATCATGTGCTGATGCACCGCCGACAGCTCAACGCCGTCCAGACCACCGGCCTTCGCCCGCGCCGCTGCGCTGGCGTAGTTGCCGATCACGCGCCAGATCTCCTCCGGCTCGATGGTCTTGCAGGTCGCGCGGTGCACCGGCTCGCGGATGCCCGAGGGCGACATCAGGGTCGGCCAGTGATCGCCGTCCCAACGCGAGCGGCGGCCCATGTGGGTAATCTGGATCATGATCTTGGCGCCGTGCTTGTGCATGGCGTCAGCGAGGTTCTGGAAATGCGGGATGATCTTGTCGGTCGCAAGGTTTACCGACTTCCACCAGCCTTGCGGGCTGTCGATCGCCACGCTCGAAGAGCCACCGCAAATGGCCAGACCGATGCCGCCCTTGGCTTTCTCCTCGTAGTACTTCACGTAACGGTCGGTGGTCATACCGCCATCAGTGGCGTAGACCTCGGCATGCGCAGTACTGAGGACGCGGTTACGGATGGTGAGTTTGCCGATCTGGATCGGTTGAAACATCGCTTCGAAAGCCATGACGGAAACCTCGACTTACAACGGCTTGACGACGAACAGGCCGTCGTCGTGGCCTTCTTCCGAGCCACCGTAAACCTGCTCGGCCACAGTGCGAACGGAACTGCCTTTGGCCGCGAGAATCTGGTCTATTGCGCCTGCGAACCAGCCAGTGAACATGTAATCGACCTTGCGGCCGACCTTGCCGTAGACGTAAACGAAGGCCGAGTGCTCCAGCTTGACGCTGGCGGTGCCTTTATCCAGGTCGATTTCCTGGATCTTGAACAGGCCCCAACCACGCTGAGACAAGCGATTCATGTAGTGCTCGAACACCGCCACGCCTTCGATACCGTGGCATTCGGCCTCTTTCTCGCACCAGTGCCAGGCGGATTTGTAGCCAGCCTTGTAGAGAATCTCGGCATACGCTTCGGCGCCCAGAACTTCCTCGATGCCCATGTGGTTATTGACGAAGAAATGACGAGGTACATACAGCATCGGCAGGGCATCGGACGTCCAGACACCGGTCTCGCTGTCGACTTCGATTGGCAATTGCGGGGCGATCTTGGCCATGGAAACTTAACTCCAGAAAATTCGTTTGGATGCCCTCTCCGCGAACGGGAGAGGGAAAAATTCAGTAGGTGAGTGCCTTACTCGCCCCAGACGTCCGCAAGCACGCGAACCCAGTTCTCGCCCATGATCTTGCGCACAACGCGCTCGGGGTGGCCGCGCTTGAGCAGGGTTTCGGTCAGGTTCGGGAACTCGCCGACGGTGCGGATGCCCAGCGGGTTGATGATCTTGCCGAAGTTGGTCAGACGGCGGGCGTAGCCCTTGTCGTGAGTCAGGTATTCGAAGAACTCCTGGCCATGACCCTGGGTGAAGTCGGTGCCGATACCGATCGCGTCTTCACCGACGATGTTCATGACGTATTCGATGGCTTCGGCGTAGTCGTCGATGGTCGAGTCGATGCCCTTGGCCAGGAACGGCGCGAACATGGTCACGCCGACGAAACCGCCGTGATCGGCGATGAATTTCAATTCCGCGTCGGATTTGTTGCGAGGGTGCTCTTTCAGACCCGAAGGCAGGCAGTGGGAATAGGTCACTGGCTTCTTCGATTCGAGGATGACTTCCTCGGAGGTCTTGGAACCTACGTGAGACAGGTCGCACATAACGCCGACACGGTTCATTTCTGCAACGATCTCACGACCGAAGCCCGACAGCCCGCCATCACGCTCGTAGCAGCCGGTGCCTACCAGGTTCTGGGTGTTGTAGCACATCTGCACGATGCCCACGCCCAGTTGCTTGAATATCTCCACGTAGCCGATCTGGTCTTCAAATGCGTGCGCGTTCTGGAAGCCAAAGAGGATGCCGGTCTTGCCCAACTCCTTGGCCTTGCGTATGTCGGCGGTGTTACGTACCTGGATCACCAGGTCGCTGTTTTCGCGAATCAGCTTCTGGCTGGAGGCGATGCTATTGACGGTCTGCTGAAAACCTTCCCACACCGAAACAGTGCAGTTGGCCATGGTCAGGCCACCCTTGCGCATGTCCTCGAACAGCTCACGGTTCCATTTGGCAATGATCAGCCCGTCAATAACGATGCTGTCGGCGTGCAATTCGGCTGGGCTCATCAGGCTGTCCCCTTTAGGTTAATCACGCGCCGAAACGTCGGCCGGCGCTTTGGGGCCAGCATATGCCTGAGGGTCGGAGGAGCCGGGTGCAAAAACGACAGAGGAATTGCCGAAAGCGTCAAGAAACGACAAAGGGCGACCGCATGCGTCTGCTGCCTGCGTTTGATAACTGTTCTTTGCCGCGCGCTTGGGCGAGAATTCCCCGTATCACTGAATCGGGAAACCCCAATGAAGACGATTTTTCTGGCTCTGGCTCTATTCGCGACAGGCGCACACGCAGCGGCAAACCCCGACGCCACCCCGTGCGACGGCGTGGACGAGGACAAACAGACCCTGGAATGCTCCGTATACAGCCGCGACACCGCGGTGAAGCTGCTGGATGAGAACTTCGAAAACCTGTTGGAGCGCGTGAACACTCAGTACGGCGCCAACAAGACCGAGGCCAACGATTTCATCGGCAAACTGAAAGCGGCCGAAGACGCCTGGAAAAAACTCCGCGACGCCGATTGCGAAGTTGAGGTGTTCCCCGCCAAGAAAGGCACCAAGGAATTCAACATTGGCCAGAACGACTGCACGGCGCGAATGAGCGATGAGCGCTCGGAATACCTGGACAGCATCCTGCAGCCAGAATAACGGCCGAATGCGCTACCCTGACGCCCTTCATCAGCTCAAGGTATGCACATGAACATCTGCGGCGTAGAAATCAAAGGCAGCGAAGCGATCTTCGCTGTCGCCACTCGCGCATCCGGCGCCCTCGAACATCTGCCGCTGTCGGTCAAGAAGATCGCGCTGGAAGACGATGACGAAGCCGACAACGTCAAAGCCTTCGCCCGGCAGATCGCGAACTTCGTCCGCGAAAACGGCATCGCCCGCATCGCCATCAAGAAACGCAGCAAAAAAGGCGAGTTCGCCGGTGGCCCGACCACCTTCAAGATCGAAACCATCTTTCAACTGCTGGAAAACTGCGAGGTCGTCCTGCTTTCGCCACAGACCATCAACGCCCAGATGAAAAAGCACAGTTTCGAACTGCCTGCCGCGCTGAATAAATATCAGCATGAGGCATACAAGGCGGCGTGTTCGGCGTTGATGAAGGGCGGTAAATAGAAACCTGTAGGAGCGCGATTGTCAGCGTTCAAGCAGCTGCGTTCTGTCAGACAAACCGCGTCATCATTCATCGCGGGCAAGCGCTCCTCTTGGCTGAATCCATTCAAGCGCTACGTTGCCTCAGCCATTCGCCGAACGCTTTATCCTCCAGCGCATAGGCACCGCGACTGGATTTCGCCCAATAATGGGAAAGGCGTGATGCCGGGGCCAAAGAACGGCTGATTTTTGTTCAACACCAGATGCGCCAGCTTGTCTCGATTGGAGCCGGTGAGCACCAGCCGCAATCCGCCGTCGCCGCGCTCTAACCCTTGATTGAGCGCATCGCGTGCAGCCTTTAACACAAACATAGCGTTGAGCCCGCTTCACGGGTCAGGGCGTGATGGGCTTAATCGATGATCAACACGATCATTTTCTGCGCAGCACTGTGCAGCCGCTCAAGCATAATCGAAAATCAAACCACCTTCTGCTCCCGCGCAACCCGCCCACGATCCTCCCGTGGGCACGCTCCATACCGCGCCTTGTAACTACGAGTGAAATACGACGGCGATTCGAATCCGCACGCGATGCTTACTTCCAGAACGCTCATGTCGCTCTGGCGCAACAGTTGCCTGGCTTTCTCAAGCCGGATACCGAGGTAGAAGTTGCTCGGCGTGTCGTTCAAATGCAGGCGAAACAGACGCTCCAGTTGGCGTCGAGTGACTTGAATACCTTCGGCCAGGGCCAGGGTGCTCAACGGTGGCTCGGTGTGTTGCTCCATGACGCCAATCACCTGCACCAGCTTCTTGTTATTGATGCCGTAGCGCGTGGCGATCTGCATCCGTTGGTGGTCTTTGCGCTGACGGATGCGGCCGAGCACGAATTGCTCGGACACCTTGATCGCCAGGTCGGGGCCATGGGCGTGGCCGATCAGGTCGAGCATCAGGTCGATCGACGCCGTGCCGCCTGCTGAACTGATGCGCCGGCGGTCGATTTCGAACAGCTCCTGAGTCGCCTGCAGGCTGGGGTAGGTTTCCTTGAATGCGTCCAGCGCTTCCCAATGCAGCGTCAGGCGATAGCCCTCCAGCAGACCGGCTTCGGCGAGAACGAAGCTGCCGGTGTCGATCGCGCCGAGGGTCACACCCTCCAGATCGAGGCGGCGCAGCCAGTGTTCCAGTGTGGAGGTGTAAAACTTTAGCGGATCGACGCTGGCCATCACGCACAGCGTCGCGCCCTTTTTCAGCGCCTCCAGCGCGGCGTCGGCGTTGACCGACATGCCGTTGCTGGCGATCACCGGCCCGCCGTCGATGCTCAGCACATGCCAGCGATACAACTCGCCCCCGAAACGATTGGCTACGCGCAGCGGCTCCAGCGCCGAGACGAAGCCCATCATCGAGAAGCCGGGCATGAGCAGAAAATAGAAGTTCTGGGACATCAAGTCTGGCTCGGTGAATGGTCGTGGGCCTTACGGATTGGCGCATGGTAAACCGGGTGCCGCAGGGCTGGCGACTGCGCTCAGCGTTTGTGGGGCAGAGCACGGAAAATCATTCGAAAGAGGTCCCCCTTTTGTCATTTGACGCTGTAAAAACTTTGGAATTACGTGATCCACATAGATCAATAAAGCAGTGGAGGGGACCGAGCACGTTCTGAGTGAATATACTGACATCCAGATTAACGATTCTGACGAGCGTCAAAATGAGACATCCACGTCGCCAAGTATGAGTGACCATTACCCTCAAGAGACTTCCCATGACCAGATTATTTATCGTACCGCTGTTTGTATTTACACTGTGTGCACAAGCGCATGCCGCCTGCCTTACTACCAACCACCGTTACTCTTCGGGCGTCCTGGCGGCATCATCAACCACTGTTGTGCATGGCCCCTTTTCCGTTCAGAGCGGGAAAGGCTGTCGAGGTATTATCGAAGTGGGCATTTCCCAATCTGGCAAGGGCGCCAAGCCACAGGTATATCTAGAGGAGCGAATTGGCTCCCAATGGAAAGAGAAGGCAAAAGTGCAAGGAGCGAGCACCAGAATAGCTGTACACGACGGGGTTTACAGAGTCGTCTACCGCAATATCTCCGTAAATCTTGCGAGCTACTCTGGATATACAAAAATCACCCGTTGAATAGGTGTATGGACCGCGATCCCTGATCGCGGCCCGTCCAAGGCTAGGCCTTAACATTGAGGGCCAGATCGTCTCCCGGAGAACTCGCAAACCAGGACAGCACAGCCAATATATGGTTGGCAGACTTTACCCCACGAGTGAACGCCTGAAGTTGCTTGTCCTGACTGTAATTAGGTTGACTTTCGCCGTACTCCCGTTGCTCCTGATATTTCTGATTAAATAACGCAATGGCATTGAATTTAACATCCGTATTTCGTGGGCGCCCCTGTCTATCGCAGTCACTATTTCCCGCGACAAATACAGTTGCTGCGAAATCCTCTGCCAGTCCCAACCGGTACAGCATGCTTCCAAGCATCGCCAGTTCGCGAGTACTGATCGCCGTCATGTCCTTTCCTCGCACGGCAGCTTTCAGCTCTTCGACGCCTTTTAAGCCTTCGTTAGCCACTGCACTTTCTGCTTGCTCATTGTTAAGTATCGTATATTGGTTCACTACCTCGCTCGGCTTTAATATTTTGTCAACATGCGCCCTACTGGCGTACATAATTAAAACTGAACCATTACTACTTACGGCCATTGGAATCTCCCTATAAGTGTCTCCATACAACCTATCGACGCCATAAAAGATTACTCGATGGCACAGACAGGCCAATGCCCGCCGCTTTTCGGCCATCCACGTGGTCGCGTTCACAAAAATGCAAATCGAAGATAAGTCTGGAGCGACTGGCGATCCTGTTGCAGGTCGCTGCTGTGCAAGAGCCTGTCGCCGCTGTGCGTTTTGAGCGCGTCCGGGCTGCGTAGCTTTGCACCTCAAAAGCGGGCAGCAAAAACCCGTCACCAAACGACCTGGCCTGAAAGGAACCTCACACATGAATCACGACGTCATCATCACCTGCGCACTGACCGGTGCTGGCGACACGACCGGGAAAAGCCATCTGGTCCCGATCACCCCGAAACAAATCGCCGCCGCCGCCATCGAGGCTGCCAGGGCGGGCGCCACTGTCGTGCATTGCCATGTGCGTGATCCGCAAACCGGCAAGTTCAGCCGTGACGTCGAGCTGTACCGCGAAACCATGGACCGCATCCGCGAGGCCGATATCGACATCATCGTCAACCTGACGGCCGGCATGGGTGGCGATCTGGAAATCGGCCCGGGCGAGCGTCCGACCGATTTCGGGCCGGGAACTGATTTGGTTGGCCCGCTGACCCGTTTGGCGCACGTAGAAGCGTTGCTGCCGGAAATCTGCACACTGGACTGCGGCACCCTTAACTTCGGCGACGGCGACACCATTTATGTCTCTACTCCGGCGCAGCTGCGCGCTGGCGCCAAGCGTATTCAGGAACTGGGTGTGAAGGCCGAGCTGGAAATTTTCGACACCGGTCATCTGTGGTTCGCCAAGCAAATGATGAAAGAAGGCCTGCTCGACAACCCGCTGTTCCAGCTGTGCCTGGGCATCCCATGGGGCGCACCGGCGGACACCACGACCATGAAAGCCATGGTCGACAATTTGCCAGCGGATGTGGTCTGGGCCGGCTTTGGCATCGGGCGCATGCAAATGCCGATGGCGGCACAAGCGGTGCTGTTGGGCGGCAACGTGCGGGTCGGCCTGGAAGACAACATCTGGCTCGACAAGGGTGTACTGGCGAGCAATGGCGCGCTGGTCGAACGTGCCAGTGAAATCCTCAGCCGCATGGGCGCGCGGGTCATGACCCCCGCTGAGGGCCGCGTGAAGATGGGGCTGAAAAAGCGTTTCTGATCCCACCCGATCCTTATTTGTAGGAGCGCGCTTGGCCGCGATTGCTATTTGCCTGTGTCAGATGTGCTGACTGACACGCCGCATTCGCGGGCAAGTACGCTCCTACAGCTCCTATATGAACTTCTTCCGAGCGATCAACATGACCTTCATCACTGAAATCAAGACCTTCGCCGCGCTGGGTAGCGGTGTCATCGGCAGCGGTTGGGTATCCCGCGCCCTTGCCCATGGGCTGGACGTAGTGGTTTGGGACCCGGCGCCGGGTGCCGAAGCCGCCTTGCGCAAGCGCGTCGCCAACGCTTGGCCTGCTCTTGAGCAGAAAGGCCTGGTTGCTGGTGCTTCTCAAGACCGCCTGACGTTCGTCACCACTATCGAAGACTGCGTGCGCGATGCCGATTTCATCCAGGAAAGCGCCCCGGAACGTCTGGATCTGAAACTGGACCTGCATAGCAAGATCAGCGCGGCGGCCAAACCCAACGCGATCATCGGTTCCAGCACCTCGGGCCTGTTGCCTTCGGAGTTCTATGAAAGCGCAACGCATCCCGAGCGCTGCGTGGTCGGCCACCCGTTCAACCCCGTATATCTGTTACCGCTGGTCGAGGTGGTTGGCGGCAAGCGCACCGCGCCGGAAGCGGTTCAGGCTGCAATCCAGGTGTATGAGTCGCTGGGCATGCGCCCGTTGCATGTGCGCAAGGAAGTCCCCGGTTTCATCGCCGACCGTTTGCTGGAAGCGCTGTGGCGTGAGGCGCTGCATCTGGTCAATGACGGGGTCGCGACCACGGGAGAAATCGACGATGCGATTCGCTTCGGCGCTGGTTTGCGCTGGTCGTTCATGGGGACTTTCCTGACTTACACCCTGGCGGGCGGCGACGCGGGCATGCGTCACTTCATGGCCCAGTTCGGCCCGGCGCTGCAACTGCCCTGGACTTACCTGCCTGCGCCAGAGCTGACTGACAAGCTGATCGACGACGTGGTCGACGGCACCAGCGACCAGTTGGGCAGCCATAGCATTTCGGCACTGGAACGTTACCGCGATGACTGCCTGCTGGCGGTACTGGAGGCGGTGAAGAGCACCAAGGCCAAGCATGGAATGGCGTTTGAGGACTGATCCACAAGCATTTCATCGTTTGGACCGACGCCTTCGCGAGCAAGCTCGCTCCCACAGATTTTGCAGGGGACAGAGGTCGTGGGCACAACCTGACCTACTGTAGGAGTGAGCTTGCTCACGAATAGGCCGGTTCAATCAACCCAGCTAAATCGAACGAGCCCGGTAATTCTTATGCCCGCCTTAATCACACACAAAACTCCGATCCTCGCTGATTGGGTCGATTACAACGGCCATCTTCGCGACGCGTTTTATCTGTTGATCTTCAGCTACGCCACCGACGCCTTCATGGACCTGATCGGCCTGGCGAGCGACGACCGGGACGCCAGCGGCAATTCGCTGTTCACTCTGGAAGCCCATATCAACTACCTGCACGAGGTCAAACTCGGCGAAGAAGTTGAGGTGCGCACCCAGATCGTCGCCCACGACAGCAAGCGGGTGCAGCTCTATCACAGCTTGTACAAAACCGGGGGCGACCAGCAATTGGCTGCCAGCGATCAGATGTTGCTGCACGTCGATCTGGCCACCGGGCCTAAATCGGCGTTGTTCAGCAAGCAATCGCTGGAAGCCCTGCACATGCTCGTCGAGGCACAGCATGACCAGCCTGCCCCCGCCTACACCGGTCGAGTCATAGGTTTACCCGGTAAGCCCTGATTCGCTTCGGTGTTCCGAGCACCATCCCGCCCACAAAAAAGCCCGCATCGCTGCGGGCTTCTTCTTGCCGACCAAATGATCAAAAAACGATCAGTTGACCTTGGCGTTCAGCTCGCCTTTGGCGTAACGCTCGAACATCTTCTCCAGGGAGATCGGTTTGATCTTGGAGGCGTTGCCAGCGGTGCCGAAGGCTTCGTAGCGGGCGATGCAGACGTCGCGCATGGCCGATACGGTTTTCGCCAGGTATTTGCGCGGGTCGAACTCGCTCGGGTTCTTGGCCATGAACTCACGGATGGCACCGGTGGACGCCAGACGCAGGTCGGTGTCGATGTTGACCTTGCGCACGCCGTGCTTGATGCCTTCAACGATTTCTTCGACCGGCACGCCGTAGGTTTCTTTGATGTCGCCGCCGAACTCGTTGATGATCTTCAGCCACTCCTGAGGAACGGACGACGAGCCGTGCATCACCAGGTGAGTGTTAGGAATGCGTTTGTGGATCTCTTTGATGCGCTCGATCGCCAGGATGTCGCCGGTAGGCGGCTTGGTGAACTTGTAAGCGCCGTGGCTGGTGCCGATGGCGATCGCCAGGGCATCGACCTGGGTCTTCTTGACGAAGTCGGCCGCTTCTTCCGGATCGGTCAGCATCTGGCTGTGATCCAGTTGACCTTCAGCGCCAACGCCATCCTCTTCACCGGCCATGCCGGTTTCCAGCGAGCCCAGAACACCCAGCTCACCTTCAACGGAAACGCCGCAGGCATGAGCCATGGCAACGGTTTCCTGGGTGACGCGCACGTTGTACTCGTAGTCCGCCGGGCTTTTGCCATCTTCGCGCAGCGAGCCGTCCATCATCACCGAGCTGAAGCCCAGCTGGATCGAACGCTGGCAAATAGCAGGGCTGGTACCGTGGTCCTGGTGCATGACCACCGGGATGTGCGGAAATTCTTCGATCGCCGCCAGGATCAGGTGGCGCAGGAACGGGGCACCTGCGTATTTACGTGCGCCGGCCGAGGCCTGAACGATCACCGGGGAATCGGTCTTGTCGGCCGCTTCCATAATGGCGCGCATCTGTTCCAGGTTGTTCACGTTGAATGCGGGCACGCCGTAGCCGAATTCGGCGGCGTGGTCCAACATCTGGCGCATGCTGATAAGTGCCATTGTCTGTCTCTCTCCCGGTAGGGTCGTTAATCGCGTGTGCCTGCCGTAACGGCGGCTATTCAAATTATAGGGGCGTATTACTCGGTCACCGCCCGGTGTCGCATCGATCGGATTGCTCAGCCCGTCAAGGCGCCTTGCAGCCGCGACCGATCAAATCATTGGTAGCGTCCCAGTACACCAGGCCTTCGCTACCCTTGTTGTCGAACGCCAACACGCCGTTGCTGTAAAGCGCACCCGAAGCGCCGGGCGCAGCCTGCAGACGGAATACCTGCTCGCTCTGATTCAAGCGTACGTCGACCTCTTTTTTCGCAGCATCGACGTAGCGCCAGTAAATCTCGGCCTTGCTGTCGCAGACCCAATGGGTCCACGCCGCAACCGGTTCAGACGCCTTCATGCTGGCGCAACCGCCCAGCAGCATCAGTGTCGCAAGGGCAACCAAGCCTTTCATCACCACTCCTGGATCCCCTGCGAAGCGCGACATCTGCCGTTCGTTTCGATACCCAGGGGCAGTTCTGTTTCAGATGTTTCTGTGCGCTGTCAGTTCAGATTCAGCGACAGGCTACCGGCCCGACAGCGGGCATGAACTCATATTTTTCCCAGACTTCAGGACCGCCGCGCTTGTAAACGATCGGTACGGTTTCAGCCTGCCAGCCAGCTTGATAGCAGCTAACCTGAAGCTGTTCCGGTGCATTGCCTGGCGCGGCCTCGGCTTCAGGCTTGCTTGCGCAGCCGACCAGCAAACCCGCCATGATCAACAGCGGTAATGGCTTGACCATCTCATTCCCCTTCACCATGGCCTGACGTCAGGCCTTGGCGCGTTGTTCCAGAATTTCCACGGCAGGCAGCACCTTGCCCTCGACGAATTCGAGGAATGCGCCACCACCGGTGGAAATGTAGGAAATTTGATCCTTCACACCGTACTTGTCGATGGCAGCCAGCGTATCGCCACCGCCAGCGATGGAAAACGCCGAGCTCTCGGCAATCGCCTTGGCCAGGGTCTTGGTGCCTTCGCCGAATTGATCGAACTCGAATACGCCGACCGGCCCGTTCCACAGAATAGTCTTCGAGGATTTCAACAAATCGGCGAATTGGGCCGCTGTCTTCGGGCCAATGTCGAGGATCATGTCATCGTCCGCCACATCGGCGATCAGTTTCACGGTCGCTTCGGCTTTGTCGGAAAACTCCTTGGCGACGACCACATCGACCGGCAAGGGGACACTGACTTTGTCCGCAATAGAGCGGGCGGTGTCCAGCAAGTCCGGCTCATACAACGACTTGCCGACCGGATGACCGGCAGCCGCGAGGAAGGTGTTGGCGATGCCGCCGCCGACGATCAATTGATCGCAGATCTGGCTCAGGCTATTGAGCACGTCCAGTTTGGTGGAAACCTTGGAGCCGGCCACGATGGCAGCCATTGGCTTGGCCGGGCTACCCAGCGCCTTGCCCAGCGCATCCAGTTCGGCGGCCAGCAACGGGCCTGCGGCGGCGACCTTGGCGAACTTGGCAACGCCGTGGGTCGACCCCTCGGCGCGGTGAGCGGTGCCGAAAGCATCCATGACGAAGATGTCGCACAGGGCAGCGTATTTGTGCGCCAGGTCGTCAGCGTTCTTCTTCTCTCCCTTGTTGAAGCGCACATTCTCGAACAGCACGGTGTCGCCGGCCTTGACGTCCACGCCGTCCAGATAATCGGCAACCAGCGGCACGTCGCGACCCAGCGCCTTGCTCAGATACTCGGCAACCGGCTTGAGGCTGTTCTCGGCAGAAAACTCGCCCTCGGTCGGGCGGCCCAGGTGCGAGCAGACCATGACGGCTGCGCCTTTTTCCAGCGCCAGCTTGATGGTCGGCAGCGAAGCAAGAATGCGTGCATCGCTGGTGACGACACCGTCCTTGACCGGGACGTTGAGGTCTTCGCGGATCAGTACACGCTTACCTTGCAGGTCGAGGTCGGTCATCTTCAACACGGTCATGAGGCGTTCCCTGTTTATTACTGCTGTTTATGGATGCTTTGCAGATAGTGATCGGCAACGTCCAGCATTCGATTCGCAAAACCCCATTCGTTGTCGAACCACGCCAGCACGTTGACCAATCGTGGCCCGGACACCCGTGTCTGACTGGCATCGATAATCGCCGAATGAGGATCATGGTTGAAATCACAGCTGGCGTGCGGCAATTCGGTGTACGCCAGCAACCCTCTGAGCGGGCCGCTGGTGGCAGCCTCGCGCAGGATGCGGTTGATCTCTACCGCGTCGGTATCTCGCGCTACCTGCAACGTGATGTCCAGGCATGAGACGTTTACCGTCGGCACTCGAACTGCTTTGGCCTGAATTCGGCCGGCAAGTTCCGGAAGCAGGCGTTCGATGCCCCGCGCCAGACCAGTGGACACCGGAATGATCGACTGAAAAGCCGAGCGCGTGCGCCGCAAATCTTCGTGATGATAGGCGTCAATCACGGGTTGGTCGTTCATCGCCGAGTGAATCGTGGTGATGGTGACGTATTCCAGCCCAAGCTTGCGGTTCAGCAGGTCCAGTAATGGCACGCTGCAGTTAGTGGTGCATGAAGCCGCCGATACCAGAAGCTCTGCGCCAGTCAGCGTTTGCTGGTTGATACCATAAACGATGGTGGCGTCGACGGCGGCCTCGCTGGCCATCGGCTGGGAAAACAGCACTCGCGGCGCCCGCGCGGACAGGAAGCGCTCGCCGTCGGCGCGAGAGTGGTAGACGCCGGAGCACTCAAGCACCAGATCGACATCCAGGGCGCCCCAGTCGATGCCTTCGGGCGTCGCGCTGCGGAACACTTTGATGACGTGATCGTCGATGTGCAGAAAATCGCCTTCGACCCGCACTTCGCCGGGAAACCGGCCGTGTGTGGAGTCAAAGCGCGTCAGGTATTCGAGACTGGCCATGTCGGCCAGATCGTTGATCGCCACCACTTCAAAGCCCGCCTTCGCGCCGCGCTCGCACAGCGCGCGCAGCACGCAGCGACCGATGCGACCGTAACCATTGAGGGCGACTTTATAAGGGCGGGACTGGGGCATGGGGGTGCTCAAAATATTTGAGTGGTATCGAGAACCTGTAGGAGCGCGCTTGCCCGCGATTGCGTTGTGTCAGCGAAGTATCCGGTGACAGGCAGATTGCATTCGCGGGCAAGCGCGCTCCTATAAGGGGAACGCGCTGTTTCCTAGTCTTCCAACAGCTCCTCAGCCGTGGAGATGATGTTCTCCAGCGTGAAGCCGAACTCTTCGAACAGCAGGTTCGCAGGGCCCGACTCGCCGAAGGTGGTCATGCCGATCACGCGGCCTTCCAGACCGACGTACTTGTACCAGAAGTCGGCATGAGCGGCTTCGATGGCGATGCGCGCGCTGACTTCCAGTGGCAACACCGACTGCTTGTACAGCGGATCCTGAGCTTCGAAGACGCTGGTGCATGGCATGGAAACCACACGTACGTTTTTGCCTTCAGCGGTTAGCTTGTCGAACGCCTGAACCGCCAGGCCGACTTCGGAACCTGTGGCGATCAGGATCAGATCCGGCTCGCCATTGCAGTCGCGCAGCACGTATCCACCACGGTTGATGTTCTCCAGTTGCAGAGCGTCGCGAGCCTGATGCTGCAGGTTCTGCCGGGAGAAGATCAGCGCGGACGGACCATCGTTGCGCTCGATGGCGTGTTTCCAGGCCACGGCCGATTCCACGGCGTCGGCTGGACGCCAGGTGTCCAGGTTCGGCGTGGTGCGCAGGCTGGTCAGTTGCTCGATCGGCTGGTGAGTCGGGCCGTCTTCGCCCAGACCGATGGAGTCGTGGGTGAACACATAAATGACGCGCTTCTTCATCAGCGAAGACATGCGCACTGCGTTGCGGGCGTATTCCATGAAGATCAGGAAGGTTGCGCCGTAAGGCACGAAACCGCCGTGCAGGGCGATACCGTTCATGATCGCGCCCATGCCGAACTCACGCACACCGTAGTGCAGGTAGTTACCGCTGGCGTCGTCGCCGAGGATGCTCTTGCAGCCTTTCCAGATGGTCAGGTTGGAACCGGCCAGGTCAGCCGAACCGCCGAGGAACTCAGGAAGCAGCGGGCCGAAGGCGCTGAGTGCATTCTGGCTGGCCTTGCGGCTGGCGATGGTCTCGCCCTTGGCGTTGACTTCGGCGACGTAGGCCGCGGATTTCTCGGCGAAATCAGCTGGCAGCTCGCCGCTCATGCGACGGATCAGCTCGTTGGCCAGCTCAGGGAATGCAGCGGAATAGGCAGCGAAACGTTGATCCCACTCGGCTTCGGTCGCCAGACCTTTTTCCTTGGCGTTCCACTCTTTGTAGATATCGGCCGGGATTTCGAAAGGACCGTGTGTCCACTTCAGCGCAGCACGGGTCAGGGCGATTTCGTCGTTACCCAGCGGCGCGCCGTGGCACTCCTCCTTGCCCTGTTTGTTCGGCGAGCCGAAACCGATGGTGGTCTTGCAGCAGATCAGGGTCGGCTTGTCGCTCTTGCGAGCGGTTTCGATGGCTGTCTTGATCTCTTCGGCGTCGTGGCCGTCAACGTTGCGGATCACCAGCCATCCGTAAGCTTCGAAGCGCTTCGGTGTGTCGTCTGTGAACCAGCCTTCGACTTCACCGTCGATGGAAATGCCATTGTCGTCGTAGAAGGCAATCAGCTTGTTCAGCTGCAGAGTGCCCGCCAGCGAGGCGACTTCATGGGAAATGCCTTCCATCATGCAGCCATCACCCATGAACACGTAGGTGTGGTGGTCGACGATGTTGTGGCCTGGGCGGTTGAACTGTGCAGCCAGCGTTTTCTCGGCGACAGCGAAACCGACGGCATTGGCGAAACCTTGACCCAGCGGGCCGGTGGTGGTTTCGACGCCAGGGGTGTAACCGTATTCAGGGTGACCCGGCGTGCGGCTGTGCAGTTGACGGAAGTTTTTCAGGTCGTCGATAGACAGGTCGTAACCGGTCAGGTGCAGCAGCGAGTAGATCAACATCGAGCCGTGACCGTTGGACAGGATGAATCGGTCACGGTCGGCGAACAGCGGGTTGCTTGGGTTGTGCTTCAGATAGTCACGCCAAAGAACTTCAGCGATATCCGCCATGCCCATCGGGGCACCTGGGTGGCCGCTGTTGGCCTTTTGCACGGCATCCATGCTGAGTGCACGGATGGCATTGGCACGCTCACGACGGCTTGGCATCGCTGATCTCCTGGGGCAGAAATAAGTGGGATCTGAAAAAGGCGGCCATTTTCCCTCAGGCACTGCTTGGGGGCAATGACAGATCACGTCCCGTCGCGTTTTTCCTGCGCTATCGACGCTTTTTCGTACAGTGGCTCGCGCCCGCCGGTGAAAACGGCAGAATAACGGCGCCTGCCGGTTGCCGCCCTTAGGCAATATCAAAACTTTTTGATATTGATCTTGCAGCGAGCACGGTCGGAAACTAGACTGCCAACCCTATGAATCTACGCGCGCCTGTCCTTGTGCATGATCAAAGCGACGAACTGGCTGCCTTGTGCAAGGCCGGTGGCGATCCGCTGCGACTCAATGTGCTGCGCGCTCTGTCCAACGATTCGTTCGGTGTGCTCGAACTGGCGCAGATCTTCGCCATCGGTCAGTCGGGCATGAGCCATCACCTCAAAGTGCTGGCCCAGGCGGGTCTGGTAGCGACTCGCCGCGAAGGCAACGCGATCTTTTATCGTCGCGCCCTGCCCCACACCGAACAGCTCGGCGGCAAACTCCATGTTGCGCTGCTCGAAGAGGTCGATGGCCTTTCGATGCCGGAGGATGTTCAAGTACGAATCGGCCTGGTACACCGCCAGCGCGCCAATGCCAGTCAGGATTTTTTCGCACGCACTGCGGAAAAATTTCGCGCCCAGCAGGACCTGATCGCAGGACTGCCCCAGTATCGCGACAGTCTGTTGTCGCTGCTGGACAAACTAAGCTTCGATCCCGATGCCACAGCCGTGGAAGTCGGGCCCGGCGATGGTGGTTTTCTGCCTGACCTGGCGAGGCGCTTTCGGCATGTCACGGGGCTGGACAACAGCCCGGCCATGCTCGATCTGGCCCGCGGCATCTGTGAGCAAAAGGCGCTGGGCAACGTGGAGCTGAAACTGGCCGACGCGTTGGCCGACGCTAACGTTGTCGGTGACTGCGTCGTCTTGAATATGGTGCTTCACCATTTTGCGGCGCCGGCCGAAGCACTCAAACAGCTGGCCAACCTGCTGAAACCGGGCGCAAGCCTGTTGGTGACAGAGTTGTGCAGCCATGACCAGAGCTGGGCCAGGGAGGCCTGTGGCGATCTCTGGTTAGGGTTCGAACAGGAAGATCTGGCCCGTTGGGCCATCGCTGCGGGGCTGGTCCCCGGGGAAAGTCTGTATGTAGGCTTACGTAATGGTTTCCAGATCCAGGTCCGCCATTTTCAGCGACCGGCTGGCGACACTCACCATCGGTAACACTCAGGAAAACCGTCGAGATGAGCGAATACTCCCTTTTCACCTCCGAGTCCGTGTCCGAAGGGCATCCGGACAAAATCGCCGACCAGATCTCCGATGCGGTGCTGGACGCCATCATTGCTCAGGACAAACACGCTCGCGTAGCCGTGGAAACCCTGGTCAAGACCGGCGTTGCCATTGTCGCCGGCGAAGTCACCACCAGCGCGTGGGTTGACCTGGAACAGATCGTTCGTGACGTGATCAGCGGCATCGGTTACACCAGCTCCAACGTCGGTTTCGACGGTGCAACCTGCAGCGTGATGAACATCATCGGCAAGCAGTCCCCCGACATCAACCAAGGGGTGGACCGCGCCAAGCCTGAAGATCAGGGCGCCGGCGACCAGGGCCTGATGTTCGGCTATGCCAGCAACGAAACCCCTGCGCTGATGCCTGCGCCGATCGCGTTCTCGCACCAACTGGTGCACCGCCAGGCCGAGGCGCGTAAATCCGGTCTGCTGCCCTGGTTGCGCCCGGACGCCAAATCCCAGGTCACCTGCCGCTATGAGAACGGCATCGTGGTCGGTATCGACGCCGTGGTTCTGTCGACTCAGCACAACCCGGAAGTCTCCTACGCAGACCTGCGTGAGGGCGTGATGGAGCTGATCGTCAAGCACGTGCTGCCCGCCGAATTGCTGCACAAGGACACCCAGTTCCACATCAACCCCACTGGCCAGTTCATCATCGGCGGCCCAGTGGGCGACTGCGGCCTGACCGGTCGCAAGATCATCGTCGACAGCTACGGCGGCATGGCCCGTCACGGCGGCGGCGCGTTCTCCGGCAAGGATCCGTCCAAGGTTGACCGTTCGGCCGCCTACGCTGGTCGTTACGTTGCCAAGAACATCGTCGCTGCGGGCCTGGCCGAGCGCTGCGAGATTCAGGTGTCCTACGCCATCGGCGTCGCGCAGCCTACGTCGATCTCGCTGAACACCTTCGGCACCGGCAAGATCAGCGACGACAAGATCGTCCAGCTGGTCCGCGAGCATTTCGACCTGCGTCCATACGCAATCACCAAAATGCTCGACCTGCTGCACCCGATGTACCAGGAAACCGCAGCCTACGGCCACTTCGGTCGCACGCCGCAAACCAAGACCGTGGGCGACGACACCTTCACCACGTTCACCTGGGAAAAAACCGACCGCGCCGAGGCCTTGCGCGCTGCTGCCGGTTTGTAACCTTTTGCGGTAACCGAACAAGCCCCTGGCGATGCAGATCGTCGGGGGCTTTTTTGTTGGCAAGCTTCTATGTGCGCGAACTGATCCACATACAAAGTTTCCAAAACGGCAGCGGCCGAGTAGTAACAGATGCATTACAAAAGCCGACACAATCTTGTAGGACGCGTCTGAAATTTGCCGCTATTCTCCCCCGCGCGTTGCGGCTCTTTGGATCACGGCATACCCTCTTTCGCGCCGCTGAATCCAGCGGCCGGTTTTGACAGACCGTTCAGGCGCAACGCGCTGCTGGCCAGACTTCAACAGATCACTGATCCGTTGGTCGTTTTATGGCGGCTGTACGTGGGGCACACTCGTGTGCGCCAGGTTGCTCCTGACTGGTCTGTCAACCCGCGTACGGCTGCCACCCAACCTGTTTGACAGCGGGCGGTGTCAGCTCCACTAACAGGAGTTTCAATGATTCTATCTACGCCACATCCCCCACAAATACCCGTCACGAAATCCATCCCCTTCGGGGCGAATATCGGCAATCAAAATCTATTCACCGTGCAACCCGGCATCCACGTCGAAGACGCCCTCGCCCTGCTATCCGAATACCTGAACTGCGCCGCCGCCACCGCTTACGAATCAGCCGATAACAGCCCGGCAGAATTTCGCCCGTTGGCCAGAGCCGTGGTGCACCAGATCGAAGCGGCAAAGGCGCTGTTGGAGGCTTCGATTGCGGGTCTGGTTGATGTCTTGCCTAAGAGCCAGCGGCCCGTGCACCCTCTGTAAGGAATGTCCCGCCCACGACGACGCCCTCAAGTCTGAGCCAAAAAAAGACCCGAGCCGACGAACAGCAGCGCTGCGGCGGTCCGTCATAAGCCGTCACCGAGCGGCGCAAATAAGCCCCTGACGAGAAGCCTCGGCAGGGGTTATTCATGTGGGCGGTCAGCCGGTGCTCCATCAATTCCCTCCCTAAATATAGCGATTCGCGATTCCCCCTATCGCGAACCTGTCTAGCACTTGGCCTCACGCTTTTCAGCGACGCGCTAGCCTTTTCAGATGACCCGAACAGTTCGCGTTCACTCGCAAGGCATCAGGCTGCGCTGTTCAGCCGTGCTGCCCCTGCACGCATGTGCATCATCTCTGACTCAAGGAAGAACACGTCATGCCAGGCACTACTCAACCCGCCGTTACACCTGCCGCCGCCACCTACGCCAGCCTCTTCCCCGAGCAACTGGCCGACCGATGCTCCCCCGATGCGCTGGAGTCCAACAGTGGGCCCATCGCCTACCTTCATGCGCTGTATCAACAGGCGCTGGCATTGGAGGCTACAAGCACCTCAACCGAGCGCTTCACCTTGGGCCAACGCCGCCCCGATATCGGCGAGCTGTTGCTGAGTCAGGAAGCTCTGAAAAAACAGATCCGGCCTCTGACATTGGCGATCAACGCCCTCACGCGCCAGGCGCAAAGCAACGCCGGGGCCAATATAGATCTGCCGGAGACGATCAGTCAGGCAGGGATTCGCGCGGCGCTGCCGTTTCACTACCCGTTTGCGCAGATCCAGGCCGTGCTACGGCACAAAAAAATCAACTTGTTCGAGCTGCTGCAAACTTCGGAATACACCTACCCCAATTTTTGCTACGGCAACTTGCGCACCGAGGAGCTCAGGCAAGTCATGCGCACAGCGACCGGCTTCAGCCCGGCGCTGCAAACATTACTGCTGGACGCCAGCGCGACGACCGACAGAGACTTCCTCAAGCTCCGGTTTGGCGTCGACGGCAGCAATGCCGGCGCGCTGACCCGGCTGCGCGGTGTCGCGTTGTTCTGCCAGAAAACCGGCCTGAAACCAGAGCAAGTGCATGATCTGCTCGCAACCTCGGGCGTGGCGGACAATGCCACCACAGGCTTTACCAGCGTCAAACGCTCCGCCGCCTATCCATCCGTCGATGGCACGGCCCTGAGCGGCCATCTCTATGGCGCCGCGTTCATCAACAACGGTCAGGCTCCCGCGCTATCGCTGGAGGACACGCGCAGCGGCCCCGGCATCACCCTCGCCATCAAGGGCGGTACTGCTGCGCATTTTGGCCGCATTCACAAAATCATCCACCTGCAACACGCGCTGAACCTACCCTTTGCCGAGGTTGACCTGTTGCTGATGGCAGCCCTGCGCGCCGAAGGCCAGACGCAGAATTTCCGCATCACCGAGAACACCCTTCGCGCCCTCGGCGTGTTCCGTTATTTCAACGAAAGCTATGGCGTGACAGCCGAGCAATTCGCCGCGCTGATTCATGAGGTTTCGCCGTATGCCGTGGGTGATCAGGTGCCATTTCTGGACCGTGTGCTGGATGGACCCGGCGCAGGGCAACTGGCCGACGTCGATGACCGGTTGGTCATCGATGACCGCGAGTTTGATCCTGGTGAACAGGCCGCTGAGGTTGATAAGAAAATCATCGCACGTCTATGTCGAGCCCTTGGCATGGGTGAACGCCTGGTGCGGCTCCATCTGACACAGACCGCCGCCGCGCTTGGCTTGAGCAAACCGACCCTGTCGCTGGCTGTTGTGTCGGCGCTATACCGCCAGAGCCGGCTACATCGCCTGTTGCGGTTGCCCGTGGATGAGTGCGCCAGTCTGGTCGCGTTGCTGGCGCTCGGTAGCACCGAGGTTCCCAAAGCCTTGTCCAGCGCTACGCGGATCACCACCGAGGACGAAACTGCGGACATTCTCGACGTCCTGGTTGCCCTCTCTAACACTCGGCAGTGGTTGAAGCGGGAAAATCTGTCGGCCACGACGTTGCTACCGTTGCTCAGGCCACTCACAAATGTGCCAAAGCATCTTGAGCCGCTCTACGGGATCGACGCCAGCGCCCGCATCGCCTTGAAAGATGAGCTGCCTCGGCTGCGCTCGGCCTTACTCTCTGAGGCCAAAATTGCCGAGGTTGTCGGGTCTAGCGTTCACCTCAACGAAGGCGATTGGCTCGGCACGCTGGACCGTTTTCTCACCGCTCAGGGCGTTATCAAACAACCCAATGCGGGCGTTACGGACAGCCTTCTGACGCAGCTGGAAAGCGTCCTGGATGACAAACTGGGGAATGAAGGACAGAAGGAAAAAGTAGCACAGGCCCTTGCGACGCTGATTGTAAACGCCCGAGTGGCACAGGAAGACGTGGCGAAATACTTCATCGCCGCAGCATTCGGCGGCGACGCTGCGAATAGGGGACTGTCGACAGGCCACGCTCTGCCATTGCTGCGCTGGATCGACTCATCACCCACCAACCTGCTGGCAGACGTGCTTGCAGCGGCGGGCAACGACGAAACAATGGCAGAAGAGAACGATCAGCCGCTCAAAGCGCTCTCGTTCAGCCTCTGGGCACCTTTGACTCGCCATGCGCAGATCATCCGCGTCACTCAGCTAAGCCCGGCCGGGCTGCAAGCGATGCTGGATCATCCGCAGTGGTTCGATTTCGTGGATGCGGTTTTTGAGGACAGCGAGGCTGATGAAAACGTCAGCACATCTACGCAAGAAACAACTGTTGAAGCGGCCGTTCCAGCTTCGCTGAATCTCGACTTGCTCTATCAACTCATGCGCTTTCGCGATTGGATCGGTATTTGCCGAGCCGAGGGATTTGAAGAGAGCGACGCCATTGACTACCTGTCGAACGTGCGCCCGAGCGATGAGCCGGGCGCAATAGATTCAGCTGTTACGCAATTGGGGAAACTGATTGGTTGGGGTAAAGACGAAACTTTGTTGGCGGTGCCCTATGTATCAATGACAGCAACCAAAAACCAGAGTAACAAATCAGCGACGTTCGATGATTTTCTCAGTTCGCTGACGCTGGATGAGCGAAGGATGTACGACCAGAGGGGTATGAGCCAGCTACTGCGAAATTATCACGGGCGGCGAGCAGGGAAAGCCTATCGAGATGAGAGAGACGAAATCCTGCTCACACTATTCACGAAATTCATTCAACGAAATCCAGGTCCGCTGAAAGTCACTAAAGAGCAATATGACACAGCATATCAGCCTAAAGCCTGGGCCTCCTATCAGAGGCGTAGCCAGCAGGAAGGCCATGAACTACAGAATCCTGTTAATCTGGAAATGGAAGTGTACATTGCGGAACCCGCGACCTTCATGGACGTCCCCTGCGTACCTAACAACATTAGTGATATCGACTTCGTATTGCGGCTGCAGGCCCTGTCAAAACACACCGAGCTTTGCTGCCAATCGCTATTAGACCTCTCACTGCTGGACGAATCGGCGACTTTCGAAGAATTCAACAGTTCCAGCCAAGTGTTAATTGGTACTTGCGGTGATGAAGAGCGAGCGTTGATTGAAGCAGCGTTACAGCCAATGTGGCGCGACGGCTTAGCAGACTACCTAATGGGTTACTGGGTATCCGCCAACCCGAATTCACAGGCGACCATCACCGACGAGGAAGACTTGTCGAGCTACTTCCTCACGGATATTTGGGTGAGTGGCGAAGCAAGAGAAACCACCCTAGTCACCCAAGCGATCTCGAGCTTGCAGCATTACCTGTACCGTTTGTTCTCACATCTGGAGCCCGGTTATGAAACATCGCCATTGCCCGCCTCAGCTAATAGCTCCTGGGAAAAGTACCTAAGTAAATACGGGACCTGGAAAGAATGGCGGACGCAGATCAATCATCCGGAAAATCTGATTTACTACGCCAACCGCCCAAACAAAACGGCTGCGTTTGAAGAGCTGGAAGTGGAGGTCAATCAAGGGAAGCTGGACAGCGAACTTCTGGAAACGGCGGTGCTTAGTTATCTAAACAAGTTCGAGCGACTGAGTAACCTGCAGATCGTCAGCGGCTACCTGGATGGCCGCGACCCTAAAAACGACACCTATTACCTGATTGGTAAAACCAACGCATCTCCCTCTGAATACTATTTGCGCTCCGTAGACATGGGCTTACGCGATGACAAGCAACGTCTGAGCCCGCTGGCGTGGACGGAATGGAAGAAGATCGACCTGACACCGACCGGGCAAATCGTGCAGAGTGTATTTACCGAAACGCGGGACAAAACAGATGAGAACGGGGAAGTCGTCAAGAAAGAAGGTGTGTCTGAAAAAGTAACTGAAACCAGTAAGTGTGATGCCGTGCGCCCCGTGATCATTGCGGGACGCCCCTACGTGTTCTGGGTTGAACGGGGTACGACGGGATTACCAAGTGCCGATGCGAAGAATCAGGCGATTACCCCATACAAACGCATTTCGGTTCATTATGCCTATTTGCAAAGCGATGGTTTCTGGAGCACCGCAAACGAACTCATGTGTCTGGACGGCACGGTAGAGGGTAAACGTTTGCCGGACGCTAATAACAAATTTCTAAAAGACGAGAGCTATGTGCCGAGTCTGATCGTATTTGTAAATGTGGAGGGACCCCGCTACGCAGATCCCTGGTTGACCGTCATCCTCTACAACTCCGCAAAAGAAAACGGCATAGGTAAATTAAACGAAGATTATTTCGTAGAAATGCGAGATTTGCTGCTAGTCGAAAAAAAACGACTATCTGAGGATGCCATAAACAGACTAGCTAACCCGGCATTTAAATCCTACAAAGATATTAAAAAGGTGCAACACATCTACGATGGCAGGCCAGTACCTCTAATACCAGAAAGAGAAGAGATGGATGACGATGGTCCCAAAAGTCGCATTCACTTAAAAATGGTACAGAACAAGACGAAAGCTGATACCGTGCAAATCACAGTAAATGTGGAACAGGAAATCAACAACCTTATCTTATCTGTGATAACTCCTGATGGCGTTATACAAAATCTGGATGTCGGTCGCATGGACGGGTTTGACGCGGAGTACACATATGAATCGCCCCGGATTTTCTAGACACTCTCCAAGCTCAGGAAATAGCGTTTCTCATACTCTACTGGAGACAGCTGCA
>NZ_NKHL01000021.1 GCF_002934685.1 Pseudomonas bohemica | reverse complement strand
CCAAGAGCTACGCAGCCATGGTCACGCTGGCCTGCAGCCTACGTTGTATGCGGCAATACTTTTCGTACAAAACCTAGGGACATTTTAGGGATCGTGATTTTCGTTGTGGGCTGGGCGTTCCTTCACTGGGCCTTCGTGCTCAACAATCCAACAAAAACATTTTGGCAATGCCTGCGCCGGGCCAAGGCTCGCGGTTTCGAAAAAGGGTTCATGGATCGAGTAACAACTTCGGCTGTGATCGGCGAATCCTTATCTCGGATAATCGAGCGATGGAGTGCAAAATGTTGGCGCTGATTGAAAACTGACCCACCCTGCCGATTGAAAATTGACCCAGGGCAGATTGCCGATTTGTCATCAGCAA
>NZ_NKHL01000025.1 GCF_002934685.1 Pseudomonas bohemica | reverse complement strand
ATACAGCCATCAACATCGCGTCGATAGCCAGGTCGCTGCACATCCTTGGCTTCATTGACCAACCAATTACTTGGCGTGAGTGCGGATTCCATGACCATCCGGACACCCATTCCACCAACATCCGGACACTGATTCCACGCTGATCCGGACACTCATTCCACAAGCATCTGGACACCGATTCCACGGCCATCCGGACACTCTCAGGCAGGCAGCAACGCAGGACTATTCACTACTATCGACCTCTTTTTTCGAAGCGAAGAGGTCGTCGTGGAGCGTTTATCCATGCGTAAAATCCGAGAGGTACTACGCCTAAAGTTCGACGCCGGCCTGTCCGTGCGCAAGATCGCCGCCAGCTTATCCATCGGCCATTCGAGTGCAGGGGATTACCTTTGCCGGTTCGCCGCCAGTGGGCTTCAGTGGCCCATCGATATTTCTGACGCGGAGTTGAATCGACGGCTGTTTCCACCGGCAGCGCCAGTGCCGACCGACCAGCGCCCAATGCCTGACTGGGCGTGGGTACACGCGGAGTTGCGCCGCCCCGGCGTCACTTTAGCCTTGCTCTGGCAGGAATATCGACTCGCTCACCCGCAAGGCTTCCAATACAGCTGGTTCTGCGAGCACTACCGCCTTTGGGCCGCCAAGGTCGACGTGGTCATGCGCCA
>NZ_NKHL01000072.1 GCF_002934685.1 Pseudomonas bohemica | reverse complement strand
GCCAAGAGCTACGCAGCCATGGTCACGCTGGCCTGCAGCCTACGTTGTATGCGGCAATACTTTTCGTACAAAACCTAGAATGCTCCACATCGAAACCATTAGCTGAGCCAGCTGCGCTAGCCGATTAGTTGGAGTTCATCATGAAATACGCACTGTTTGCCGCCTTGTCGCTGTGCAGTCTGTTCGCCTCGGCCAACGATACTATCGCCGGCCCGACAAATGCGTCCGCTCAGGGTGAGCCGTACGATTACAGCCAGGACCTGGACATCGCCAAGCTCGTGCGCATCAGCAACGCCAGCACCGCTGCCAGCGACTGCAAGCCACAGAAAGCGCAGATGGAGTACGTCGATAGCAAGGGCATCAGCCACAAACTTGAGTACACGCGTTTGGGAGATTGCGAGAAAGGTTGAGTATTTAAACCAAACTCACTATCAGCGAAAGGTTAAGCATGACTACTGCCTTGATAGTGATCTACTTATTACGCTCAACAGTTGCTGTTATCGACACTGACCGTTTCAGTACCAGCGCTGTCAAATTTTTACACTGGCAAGTTAATGAGAACACATCTCGCGCGGGATGATCGCTTTATTCGTTTCTGGAGATCCATCATGAAATACGCATTGTTCGCCGCACTCTCGATATTCAGCGCCTTCGCCTCGGCGAACGGCACAGTCAACGCTCCCGAGTCCGTTCCGCCCGCCGTCGAGTACAACTACTCGCAACACCTGGACATCGCCAAGGTCATCAGCATGAGCAGCGCCAGCGATGCCTCCAGCGCCTGCGGCCCGATTGAAGCGCACATGGTGTATATGGACAGCAAAGGCGCGACCCACAACCTGGCGTACACCCGTCTGGGTGACGGTTGCCAGAATGGTTGAGCCACCGCGCATCCATCTGCGCTTGCGTTTCGATCCCCATGGAAAAACCGCTGCCGGACAAAAGCAGCGGTTTTTTGCCGATAAAAGCCAGTGTCGCGCCTGATTTTGCACTGAGTTTTCAGGCGGCTACGTCTCAACGGATATTTCACGCGCTGTCATCGTATGCAAATGAGGTTAGAGTAGGCGCGCTGGCTCCGCAGTTCGACGCGTGTACCGCCTGTGGAGCGCTTTCCATTCAATAGCCTGAAGGAAGTCCCGCGTGAACCCACCGTCTCACCCAGCGAACATTGCCCAACTGATCGTCGACGCCATGCACAACGGTCAGAAACTCACCGAAATCCGTCCCGACTATGTGCCTGCCGACGCGGCCAGCGCCTATGCGTTGCAACGGGAGATCCTGCGTCTGCGCGACACCACCGTCGGCGGCTGGAAGGTCGGCTCGAAATCCACCTCCGGCGGCCCGATCAATGGCGCGTTGTTGCCCGAGGATGGCCTGTTCGCCAGTGGCAGCCAGGTGGAAATCGTCGATTATCCTCAGCCGATCCTGGAACTGGAAATCGCCTTGCGCCTCAATCGCGAGTTCACCCCGCGCGACGAGCCCTACTCCGATGAAGAAGTGCTGAGCAGCATCGGCTCAATGGGTACGACCATCGAAATAGTGTCGAGCCGTTTCGCCGCGTGGCCGAAGATCGAGCCGCTGCTGGCCCTGGGCGATCTACTCAACCACGGCGCGCTGATCGTCGGGGATTTCGTGCCCTACGATGCCGGCTTCCCGTTTCTCGAACCTGCGCTGACCTTCACCTTCGCCGGCGAAGATATCGTGCCGGGCGATGGTGCCAACCCCGCCGGCGATCCGCGTCGCTTGCTGCCGTGGGTGGTCAATCATCTCACCCGGAACGGGCAAAGCGTGACGCCGGACCTGGTGATCACAACGGGCTCCTACACCGGCATGTACCAGACCAAAGGGCCGGGGCTGGCGCTGGGCGAAATTCGTGGCTTGCCGCCGATCTCATTCGAGCTGATCTGACCGTCACTGCGCGCCCCGGCATTCGACGATTTGCTGCCGATCGAATGCTCCGGGAAGCGCCGCGCCTCAGGCCTTACCGAACGTCACGTCAAGTGACAGGGAGTCGGTGTGACGCATCGGATTACGCCCCTGCCCCAGGGTGTCGTCGTTCGGGTGCATGTAGGTCATGTCCGTGCCCAGCTCCCTGGTGAGGAAATCACCGCCTTTCTGCATCTTGTCCGTTGAGCCGTCGTAGAAGCCGGCGACGGTTTTGTCACCGGCTGCATCGGCAGAAACGATGTCATTCGATGCCTTGTCCGCGATGCTCTTGGTGTCGCCGATTTCGAAGCCTTTGCCATCGGTGGCGTGAATCGCTGCGTTACGTCCGTCGATGTCGCTGGTGTTGATGAAACCGTTGTAGAACTCCAGACGGCTGGCATCCGGTTTGTAGACGCCGTCCGCGGCCGCTTGCTTGAGCAGGCCGGTGGTGTCGTTCTCGAACTTCATCGTGCCCTTCTGCCCCGGCTGCAGGGTCAGTTCGGCGGTGAGTGTGTCGTTCTTGTCGAACTGCCCGATCTTGATTGGGTGATCCTGGGTGTTGGTGATGTTGAAAGAGCGCGGACCACTGCCTGCCGTCGGCCCGTCGCCCACGGAGGTGGCTGCACTGGTCTCTGGAGTCGATGTGGCAGCAGAGGCCGTTTCAGGTGCGGC
Organism: Pseudomonas bohemica; assembly: GCF_002934685.1. Classification (GTDB taxonomy): domain Bacteria; phylum Pseudomonadota; class Gammaproteobacteria; order Pseudomonadales; family Pseudomonadaceae; genus Aquipseudomonas; species Aquipseudomonas bohemica. Next base: position 29,088 of record NZ_NKHL01000072.1, on the reverse strand, counting down.
GGTCTGCGGCGCTTGTGCATTGCTCGCCTGCGAATTCGCCGCGGGCTGTTCAGTGGCAGCAGCGGGTGATGTTGTCGACGCCTGGCCTGTGGCGTCGCCGGCCTGAGACGTTACTGCTGGCTGTTGAGCGGCATTCGCCACCGGGCTCGACGAGCCCACCGCTTGGCTGGCACTGTTCGCGGTTTGATCACCCGTACCGGTCTGGTTCTTCTGCATCATCTGGGCGATGAGCTGGAGTATCTGCTGGACGAGGTCCTTTACCTGGTTGCTCAACTGGCCGTCATCGGCATCGGCCGTTTTTTGCGGTGCGTTCACCCGACTGTCGCTCAGTTGCGAAGACCGCCCGCCGAAATCGACCTGAGCATTCTGCACTCCTGCGCCTGAAGCACCTCCGAAACTGATTTGCCCGCCATTGTGCCCGCTATTCGGCTTGCCATCCGTACCGCCCTTGAACGCATCCATGTGACCAAAATCGCTGCGGTCCAGACCAAATCCCTGCTGGGAAGGCCCGAGTATTTTCATCGACATGTGACACCTCGCGGACGGATTGAATACCGCATGAGTGGCGCGCAACGGGGTTTCGGTTCCCTGCCGTCGCAGTTCGCTAAGCGCCTTGCGTCCAATACCCCGGCCGGTTGTATACCTCCTTTAGAAAGGCGATGAAAAAGCGCACTTTGGCCGGCAGGTAATGCTGCTGCGGATACACGCCCTGAATGTCATAGCTGGGCAGCGCAAAGTCATCGAGCACCGTCAACAGCGCCCCACTTTCGATCTCGTTCTGGATTTCCCATGTCGAGCGCCAGCACAGCCCCAGACCACGTTTGGCCCAGTCGTAAAGCAGCTCGCCATCGTTGCAATACAGGTTACCCGCGACCTTGATCGCTACCGGTTTGCCGTCGCGCTGAAAGGTCCAGCCGCGATGCTGGCCGCCCTGCAGGTTGAACGACAGGCAATTGTGTTCGGCGAGATCTTCGAGGGTTTGCGGCAGCCCATGCTTGGCGAAATACTGCGGCGAGCCACAGACCACGCGTTTGTTGGCGAACAGCTTGATGGCGACATAGTTGGGATCGAGTACCTCGCCGATGCGGATACTCATGTCGTAGCCCTCGCGGACCAGATCGACGACGTTGTCCGTCAGGTTGAATGACAGCTGCAGATCGGGAAAACGCGCCTGGAATTCCGGCGCGTGAGGTGCCACGTGCTGACGCCCGAAGCCGGCTGGCGCTGACACAACCAAATGCCCGCGCACGCTGTTTTCGTTTTCGCTGATGCTGGCGTCCAACTCCTCGAACGATTGCAGGACCAGCTTGGCACTTTCCAGATACGACTCGCCGGCGTCGGTCAGAGTCAGCCCCCGAGTCGAGCGGTGAATGAGTTTCACCCCCAGCCGATCCTCCAGCGCGCTCAGTCGTCTGCCCATGATCACCGGCGTAACCCCTTCCACCAGCGCCGCCGCCGCGAAACTGCCATGGGTGGCGACCAGCACGTAGCTGCGCACTTCTGTGTAACGATCCATTCGATACTCCTGATACCGACAGAACTGCCAAAAGCAGCCATTCACAAAAACTTCAATTCAAATCACGCTACTTACGTACAAAAACTATCGAGTTCAGGAGACTAACAAATGACCATCATGAGAGCCATCGAAGCCGCCGTTCTGGTGATGCGTCGCGAAGGGGTCGATACCGCTTTCGGTATCCCCGGCGCTGCCATCAACCCGCTGTACGCCGCATTCAAAAAACTCGGCGGCATCGATCATGTGCTGGCGCGCCACGTCGAAGGCGCTTCGCACATGGCCGAGGGTTATACCCGTGCCATCGCCGGCAACATCGGTGTATGCATCGGCACCTCCGGGCCTGCCGGCACCGACATGATCACCGGTCTCTACTCGGCCTCCGCTGACTCGATCCCGATCCTGTGCATTACCGGGCAAGCGCCACGTGCTCGCATGCATAAGGAAGATTTCCAGGCAGTCGACATCGCGGCCATTGCCTCGCCAGTCGCCAAATGGGCCACCACCGTCATGGAACCGGGCCAAGTGCCTTACGTGTTTCAGAAGGCCTTCCAACTGATGCGCAGCGGTCGTCCTGGCCCTGTATTGATCGACCTGCCGTTCGACGTGCAAATGGCCGAGATCGAATTCGACATCGACGCCTACGAACCGCTGCCAGTGATCAAGCCCCAGGCCAGCCGCAACCAGATCGAAAAAGCCCTGACAATGCTCAACGCTTCCGAGCGCCCTTTGATCGTCGCCGGTGGCGGCATCATCAACGCAGATGCCTCTGACGCGCTGGTGGAGTTCGCCGAGCTGACCGGGATTCCGGTGATTCCTACCCTGATGGGCTGGGGCGCCATTCCCGACGATCACCCGCAGATGGCGGGTATGGTCGGCCTGCAGACTTCCCACCGCTACGGCAACGCGACAATGCTGGAATCGGACATGGTGCTGGGCATCGGCAACCGCTGGGCCAACCGTCATACCGGGACGGTTTCGGTGTACAGCGAGGGTCGCAAGTTCATCCACGTCGACATCGAACCGACCCAGATCGGCCGGGTATTAATGCCGGACCTGGGCATCGTTTCCGATGCTGGCGCGGCGCTGTCGATGTTCCTTGAAGTCGCTCGCGAATGGCACACCGCAGGCAAGCTGAAAGATCGCAGCCAGTGGCTGGCCAGCTGCCAGGAGCGCAAGCGCACGATGCAGCGCAAGACCCACTACGACAACGTGCCGGTCAAGCCGCAGCGTGTTTACCAAGAGATGAACCAGTACTTCGGCAAGGACACCTGCTACGTCAGCACGATCGGTCTGTCGCAAATTGCCGGCGCGCAGTTCCTGCACGTCTACAAACCTCGCCATTGGATCAACTGTGGTCAGGCCGGCCCGCTGGGCTGGACCATTCCCGCAGCGCTGGGTGTGGCCAAGGCCGACCCGAGCCGCAAGGTGGTCGCGCTGTCGGGCGACTACGACTTCCAGTTCATGATCGAGGAACTGGCAGTGGGCGCGCAGTTCAAGCTGCCGTACATCCACGTTGTGGTGAATAACTCATACCTGGGCCTGATCCGTCAGGCGCAGCGCAACTTCGACATCGATTACTGCGTGCAACTGGCGTTCGACAACATCAACGCCCCCGAACTGGAAGGCTATGGCGTGGACCACATCGCCGTCGCCGAGGGTCTGGGCTGCAAGGCGATCAGGGTCAGCGACCCGGCGCACATCCAGGCCGCGCTCGCCGAGGCCACCGGCCTGATGCAGCAGTACAGCGTCCCGGTGGTGGTCGAAGTGATCCTTGAGCGAGTGACCAACATCGCCATGGGCACCGAGATCAATGCGATCAACGAATTCGAATCGCTGGCCGAAAGCCGCGCCGACGCCCCTACCGCCATCAGCCTGCTGGACTGATCGGCGCCACAGAACAACGAGAGAAAGGAGCAAGCCATGCCACGTCTTTGCGCCAACCTGTCCATGCTGTTCACCGAGCTGGATTTTCTGCAACGCTTCGAAGCTGCCGCCAACGCCGGTTTCAACGGGGTCGAGTATCTGTTTCCGTATGACTTCAGCTCGGCGCAGATCAAGGCCGAACTGGAGGCCAACGGGCTGACTCAAGTGTTGTTCAACCTGCCCGCTGGCGATTGGGCCAAGGGTGAACGCGGGATCGCCTGCCACCCGGACCGGGTCGAGGAGTTCTACGCCGGGGTCGACCTGGCCATCGCCTACGCCAAAGTGCTGGGCAACACCCAAATCAACTGCCTAGCCGGAATCAAGCCGCAGGGCTTCGACGATGCGCTGATCGAGAAAACCTTCGTCGACAACCTCAGATACGCTGCCGACAAGCTGCAGGCTCAGGGTATCGATCTGGTCATGGAGATGATCAACACCCTGGATATTCCAGACTTCTACCTGAACACCACGGCCCAGGCTCTGGCGATCCGGGAGAAAGTCGGCAGCCGCAATCTGTCGTTGCAGTACGACATCTATCACATGCAAATCATGGAAGGCGATTTGGCCCGTACCATTGAAAAAAACCTGCCGGTGATCCGTCACGTGCAACTGGCGGACAACCCCGGCCGGCATGAACCGGGGACTGGCGAAATCAATTACGGTTTCCTGTTCGGGCATCTGGACAAGCTAGGTTATCGGGGCTGGATCGGCTGCGAGTACAAGCCATTGACCACGACCGAAGCGGGCCTGGGCTGGTTGAAAACCCACAATATGATCTGACACCGATCCCTGTAGGCGCGCGCCTGGTCTGGGCCGCATTCGGACGACACGTTCGTCATAGGCAAATCCCATCGCGGGCAAGCGCGCCCCTACAAAAAACATTCTGCGTCGACGCCCAACATCATTTTCTCGGCGCGCGTTATTAGAGAGGAATATCTCATGGCTAACATAGGATTCATCGGCACCGGCATCATGGGCCTGCCAATGGCAGAAAACCTGCAGAAAGCAGGTCATCAGCTGTTCCTGTCCAAACACTTTTCGGCACCACCCGCTGCGCTGGTCGAAGGCGGGGCCACCGTTTTGGGCAATCCCCGCGAAGTGGCTCAGGAAGCCGAATTCATCATCGTCATGCTGCCTGACACCCCTCAGGTCAACGACGTGCTGTTCGGCGAGAACGGGCTGAGTGAAGGCACCGGCGCGGGCAAGGTGGTGATCGACATGAGCTCGATTTCCCCTTCCGCCACCAAAGCCTTTGCCGAGAAAATCAACGCCACCGGTGCGCAATACCTGGATGCGCCGGTCTCGGGCGGCGAAGTCGGCGCCAAGGCCGCGACCCTCAGCATCATGGTAGGCGGCAATCAAGGCACCTTCGACCGCGCCCTGCCCCTGTTCCAGACCATGGGCAAGAACATCACCCTGGTCGGCGGTAATGGCGATGGTCAGACCGCCAAGGTCGCCAACCAAATCATCGTCGCGTTGAATATCCAGGCAGTGGCCGAGGCGCTGCTGTTCGCCTCGAAGAACGGTGCGGATCCGGCCAAAGTCCGTGAAGCGCTGATGGGTGGGTTTGCGTCATCGAAAATCCTTGAAGTCCACGGCGAACGCATGATCAAGGGCACATTCAACCCGGGCTTTCGCATCGCCCTGCATCAGAAAGACCTCAACTTGGCCCTCGAAGGCGCACGGGAACTGAGCCTCAACCTGCCCAACACCGCCAATGCCCAACAGGTATTCAGCACCTGCGCGGCATTGGGCGGCAGCGGTTGGGACCACTCAGGGCTGATCAAGGGCCTGGAACACATGGCCAATTTCTCGATCCGGGGCGATCACACGCCTGAGTGATGCAGGGGTGGTGCGAAGAATAATGTTCGGCATCAAAACTCGCAGTGCGTTAGCTTCAATCCGCCAAGCCTTCGCTCTTCCCAGGCGAAGAAAATCACCCACCGCCGAAAACCAAAAAAGCCAGACGCCCTAAACAGAGCGTCTGGCTTTTCCTACGACACAACCACCAAAATCAGAACACGTTGATCGGATAATCGGCGATCAGACGCAATTCATTGTTATCCCCTTCCGCCTGATCAGCATTCCCACGGTGGAACGACTGACGCATACGCAATGCCAGGTCCTTGGCCGGACCCGACTGCACCACATACTTGGCCTCGACATCGGTCTCATGATGCTTGCCATCATCACCATACCCATAATTCACATAGGTACTGTTCGACGGCATATGCGACCCGTCGATATTGTCACCGGTGATATACCGCGCCATGAAACTAAGCCCCGGCACGCCATAGCTCGCCATATTCAGGTCATAACGCGCCTGCCATGACTTCTCCCCCGGACCGTTGAAGTCGGAATATTGCACCGAGTTCGCCAGGAAGATCGAGTCCGCCGTATCGCCTGGGCCGTTAATACCAAAGGCCACATAATCGAACGGCGTATCGCCATGAACTTTCTGGTAAGACAGGGTGACGGTATGCGCCGTCAGGAAAGAATAAGCCGCGGCCAGCGACCACGTGGTGTTACTGATATCACCGGCCTTGGCGGAACCTGCATCATTGGTACGATAGATATTAAAGTCGAAGTTGACAGACTGATCGCCAGTGATCGCCTGAGTGTAATTCACATTGGCGTAGTACTGATCCCAGACATCCTTGAGGTTGGAACCGTACAGGCTCGCCGTCAGATTGTCGCTGAACGCGTACTTGCCGCCCGCATAGTCAACGCTGGTGGCCGTAACGCCGGCGTACGACGCATAGATATCATGATCATGGTTGGTGGTGACCGGGCCGTTGCCGCCGGTGAAATGACCGCCGTCGAGTTCAAGACCGGCGATATCGCTGCTCAGCAGATTGAAGCCGGTAGCGGTCTGCGGGAACAGACGCGAGCCCCCTGCGGCAAAGACCGGCGCAGTCGGCATCAAATCGCCGTAACGCAGTTCGGTCTTGGAAATACGCATCTTGATGGCCCCGCCAGCGGTGCCGTACTCATCTTCCGGCTCGCCGTGACGGTCCACCGGCAGGTTACCGGTACCCGCTGTGCCAGCGCCGCCATCGAGCTTGATGCCCCAGTAGCCATAGGCGTCGACACCGAAACCAACGGTGCCTTGAGTGAAGCCGGAGCTGAAGTTGCCCAGCACACCCTGTGTCCAGTCCTTGCGGTCGCCACCGCCATTCTTGCCATCGCGATTGAAGTAATAGTTCTTGAGATGAACCGTCAGGCTGCTGTCTTCGACAAAGCCCTTGGCGTCGGACTGGTCACTGATAACCCCTGCCGCTGCCAGTTGACTCACGCCCAGCGAAACCGCGAGCGTCACGAGGTTCCATTTCACAAACGTCATTATTATCCCCTGTCTCAATTAAGGCCCAACGTTCCGCAGACCCTGAAATACAGGGCATCCTCCTGAGTTCAGGCGAGATATGAAACGGTGGAATTCGCGCTATGGCAGATGGGCAAAATACATCAACACCGTAATTGATCTTCACGGTAAATCGACAGGCTCTCAGCCCGTTTCCTTATTGTTTCGACGAGGCCCGCCAGACCCCATTTTGTACCGAATGTGCCCTCCGGACCGAAAAACTTTTAGCATTTTTCCGCTGAACGGTTCATGAATGGGTCGTGATAGTCACTATCGATCTTCGTAATAGTTCAAATGTTCCTTGCGGTGTTACCGTTGTCGGCGATGAAGCACACGAATCAATGACCTGATGAATCCGCAGCATCAGGTGATCGAATCTTGCTCCACTTCATCATTCCTTTGGTAAGACTTTTTAGCCACCTCACGCCAGTGCGGTGGTTTTTTTTATTTAAATATTTTTTCATGCTCTTTTCACTAACCCGTTAATTCACCCGGTAATGGGTCGAACCGCGCTAATTGAAGTTTCCGATATTCGCAGAATCACGCAAGTTTGCCTCTCTCATGTCTGCAATGAACGCCGGACGATAACCTCTATAGCCACTGAACATCCGTTCAATTAATCTGCACCTCTCTCTCAGTGTTTAACGGAGTGTGTGTGGAAGCAGATGGCCGAAAATTTCGCCGCGCCGGGCCGGATGAACGTCGCGATCTGCTCGTGGGCGCCGCACTCAAATGCTTGTCCCATGAGGGGCACGCAGGTATTTCCGTGCGCCGCATCGCCAAACAAGCCGGTGTTTCCGTAGGACTGTTGAACCATCATTTCGGCGGCATCGATGCACTCATCGCCGAGGCGTATCAAAAGCTCTCTCTGGACCTCACCGATTCCCTGAAGGCCGAGGTGGAAAAGGCTCAGACCGCCGCTGAGCGTCTGGACGCTTTTCTCATCGGCTCATTTTCCAGCCGCATTCTGGATCAGGCGCTGCTGGGCGTGTGGGTGGTGTTCTGGAGCCTGGTTCGCCACTCCCCCGCCGTTCACGACGCCCATGAGCAAGGCTACGGTGCCTATCGCAGGCTGGTAAAGGAATTGCTCGGCGCACTTGCCGCAGAAGAAGGCTTCGTCATCGATGACGTCCGTCTCGCAGCGATCGGCCTGTCTGCGACGCTCGACGGGCTGTGGCTCGAGTGGTGCCTGAACCCGTCGACCTTCAGTGCGGAAAACGGCCTGCTGATCTGCCGTCGTTGGGTGGTTGGTCTGCGTCGTGGGGCGTTTTCGGCGTGAAGTGAAACCAGACGATGATCAGCGACACTGCCGCTCGACCAGCTTCCTGACAAACCATACGATCCGCTCACACGCCTCAGCCAGTTGCTCGTCGCTCAAAGTAAACGACAAGCGCACGAAGCCCTGGGCCGGCTCGCCGAACGCTGCCGCATCGAGCACCGACACACCGGTCTCACGAAACAAACGCCAGGCAAAGTCCAGCGAACTCAGGCCGGTGCCACGTACGTCGACCAACACGAACATCCCCGCATCCGGCTTCAACACGGCGATCCCGGGACAATCGCTCAACCGCTCCGCCACCAGATCGCGGCGGCCTCGGTAGATATCGCGCATACCCCTTGTGACCTCGTCATGGGCCAACACCGCCGCCAAAGCGCCTTCCATGACGAAACCCGGCAAACCGTAAAGCATGCTCAGCGCCAGGTTCTCCGCATGGCCGATCAGCTCGGGATCGGCCACCAGCCAGCCGATGCGCCAGCCAGTCATGGCGTGTGACTTGGACAGGCTGCCGACCGCCACGCAACGTTGCTCCATCCCCGGCAGACTGGCCAGACTCACATGCTCAGGCTCGTAACAGAGGCTCTCGTAAACCTCGTCTACCACCACCCAGAGGTCATGGGCAATCGCCAGGTCCGCGATGATCTGCAGCTCCTCGCGATCCAGCACCACGCCGGTCGGGTTGTTGGGATTGGACAGAAAGATCGCCCGGGTGCGCCCGGTGATGGCGCCGGTCAGGTTCTGCGCGTTCAGGCGAAACCCTGAATCGGCATCGCAGGCCGCACGCACCACCGTGGCGCCCGAAGCCCGGAGCGTTGCCTCATAGGTCACATACATCGGATCGAGGACCACAACCTCATCCCCAGCCTGCAGCAGGCACAGTGAAGCCATGAACAAGGCGTTCTGCGCCCCGGCCACGGCAATGACGTTCCGCGCCTCGACGTCCCGACCGAACTTGGCCGCACAACGCGCAGCGATGGCCTGACGCAGGCGGGGTCGACCGGGAATGTCGGCATAATGGGTGTCGCCGCCACGCAGGGCGCTGATGGCTGCGTCGGTAATGAATTCAGGGGTGGCGAAATCCGGGTCACCGATGCTCAGGATGATCACATCCTGACTCTCGCGCTGAGCCTCGAAGGCCGCGTGATGAATGTCCCAGGCGGCAACGCCGTGGCCGGCAATTCGTTCGACGAAGGGAGAAAAGCGCATGCCAGGACCTCTTTTTTCAAACTGCGAGGGGAAGATCGCAAACAGCCTTGCGAAAACGAAAGAAGGGGCAACATAGATCAAACTGAACAGTCGTTCAATAGCCGCGCCGGATCGCAACGACTCTGGTCAGACTTGCGAAAGATCAAGCTGCAACCGACCTACCTTCACGCCGCGGTATTGACTGATTAACCACTGGATAGTGATCTTTCTGTTTGCAGCAAGCCTCCTTTCGAAGACCTGCAGATCCTGGCCCGAAGCGCGCAGAAGGAGCTGCCCGCGAGAACGCGCGATTGGCGTATTAACTGGAGTCCGCGGACACTTTCTGGTCTAGTAGCGCTCGCATTTACTGGGAATCGACAGGTATCGATTCTTGACATGAACATGCTGCAAATGCTGCCGCAAAACCAAAGGTGCCCTTGATGTCTGCCCAACGTATAAAGCTCGCCCTCTCCTGCCTCTCTCTGATTGCATGCCTGACCGCCACTTCCGCCTTCGCCCACGCTCATCTGGAAAGCCAGCTGCCGGCCGCCGATAGCGAAGTGACCACGCCCAGGGAATTGCGCCTGAATTTCTCCGAAGGCGTCGAAGAAAAATTCACCAAGGTCGCGATCAGCCTCGACGGCCCGGGCGAGAGCACTGAAATCATCCAGACCCAGAGCGTAACCACCGATCCTGTCGACAAAAAGGTGTTGATCGTGGTCCCGGCCGTGCCGCTGGCGCCGGGCAAGTACAAGGTCGAATGGCACGCGGTTTCCGTGGATACCCACAAAAGCGAAGGGGTCTATCGCTTCAAGGTAACGCCGTAACGTCATGCAAGAAGGATTGATTCTGTGCCGATTCCTGCATTTCGGCGCGGTCTTGCTGCTGTTCGGCAGCGGCGTGTTTCGCCACATACTGTTCACCTCTGCCCTGCAGGGGTTTGAGCTCGGCCCGGCACGCCGTCGACTGGACCGCGCGTTGGTTTGGCTCAGCTGTGTGGCGTTGCTCAGCGCGCTCGGGTGGCTGATGCTGACCGCTGCGAACATGGCCGGCGACTGGCACGACGCTGTCGATCCCGCAACTGTCGCGCTGGTGCTGGGGCATACCTTTTTCGGCCATGTCTGGATCGTACACCTCGTCCTCAATGCACTGGTCCTATTGTGGACGCTTCGGGGATCGCGGTCTGCGCCACGCCTGTGGCTGTCGCTCAATGCATTGCTGTTGCTGACCCTGGCGCCAGTGGGTCACGGCGCCATGTTCGACGGGGCTCGGGGCCAGTTGCTGATCTTGAATCAGATGCTTCACCTGATCGGCGTTGGCACCTGGCTCGGCGGCCTGCTGATGCTCGCTGTGCTGTTGATCGCTGCCAGCGAGGTCGATTTACGCGGCGTACTGCTGCGATTCAGCGGGATCGGTTATGGGTTGGTGGCGCTGATCATCGTGACCGGCATGATCAATGTCCGCGCGCTGAGTGGCGCTGTCTGGCCGCAGCCTGCCCTGTCGGGATTCGGGTTGGTGCTGGCGGTCAAAGTGGCGCTGGTGCTGTGCATGCTGGCGCTGGCGGGGGTGAATCGCGGGCTGGCTCGCGCGCAAGTGCTGCAGATGACAGCGTTGCGTGTGAGTGTGCTGCTCGAATGTGCGTTTGGTGCCGCCGCACTGGCGGCGGTTTCGCTGCTGGGCACGTTGCCGCCGCTGCTTGGCTGAATTTGATCGCAAGACTCGGAGTTTCAGTCGCCGGTGCAGGCTTTAGCCTGCGCATACAGAGAGCCACCCGCCGAGGTAACCGGTCATGAGCCAGCGCAAATCCCACCAGAGCGCCCAGAATATCCAGGACGACCCGCGCTGGGCGGCGGTCGTGGCCCGTGATACGGCCGCTGACGCGCAGTTCGTCTACGCCGTTCGCACCACGGGCATTTACTGCCGCCCCAGCAGCGTCTCGCGTCTGCCGCGCCCGGAAAACGTCGTGTTTTTCGACAGCCCCGCCCTGGCCGAGGCTGCCGGTTACCGCCCAAGCAAACGCGCGGCGGCTGATCAAACGCACCTGGCCGAGCAGCGTGCGCTGCTGGTGGCGCGGGCCTGTCGGCAGATTGTCGACGCCGAATACTTGCCCACTCTCAACGAGCTCGCAGGGCCGTCCGGCATGAGTCCCTGGCATTTCCATCGGGTGTTCAAGGCCGTCACCGGCGTCACTCCGAAAGCCTGGGCCAACGCCCACCGGGCCGATCGGGTCCGTAGCCGTCTCGGCGATACCTCGACCATCACTGAGGCCATGTACGACGCGGGCTTCAACTCCAACAGCCGGTTTTACGAAGCCAGCGACAAGTTGCTGGGCATGAAACCCTCGGACTACCGCAAAGGCGGCGCCAACGCCGACATCCGTTTCGCGGTCGGTGAATGTTTTCTCGGCTCGATACTGGTTGCGCAAAGCCAGCGCGGCGTCTGCTCGATTCTGCTGGGCGACGATCCTGACCAACTGGTGCGCGACCTGCAGGATCAGTTTCACAACGCCACGCTCATCGGCGGCGATCAGCAATTCGAGCAACTGATCGCGCAGGTCGTGGGTTTCATCGAAGCCCCCGGTCTGGGACTGGATCTGCCCCTCGACTTGCAGGGCACAGCGTTTCAGCAACGGGTGTGGCAGGCGTTGATCCAGATTCCGCCGGGCACCACCGCCAGCTATGCAGAGATCGCCCAACGCATCGGCGCACCCCGCTCTTTTCGCGCAGTGGCCCAGGCCTGTGGTGCCAATAGTCTGGCCGTGGCCATTCCCTGTCATCGCGTGGTGCGCAGTGACGGTGGCCTCTCGGGCTATCGCTGGGGAGCCGAGCGCAAGCGGCAACTGCTCGACCGCGAAGCACAGGCAAACCCGTGTAACAGCTTGGGACTTGAGAAACGGTGACAGGGGCGTAACGTCCTGCCCCGGACATCTGATCAAGGAGCATGGACGTGCCTGCCATTTTTCAAGCGTCGACTCACGCGGCCTCGCCCGCCTTCTGGCTGATCGCAGATCAGCTCAACACCCGCAATGAAACCGAACGCCTGGCCTACATCCGCACCGGCTTTCCTCCGGGATGGGTCAAGGCGGTGCGCAATGCCTTTCAACTGAACAACGCTCAACTGGAAGCACTGCTCAATGCCTCGATCTCAACGCTGGAGCGCCGACAGCGACAACGGCGCCCGCTGGATCTGGTGGGTTCAGAACGGCTGGACCGGGTCGCCTCGCTGGCGATCCGCGCCGCCGAAGTCTTCGAAGATCAGGACACTGCGCGACGCTGGATGATGACGCCGAACAGGGCGCTCAACGACCAGACCCCCATTGCCCTGTGCGAAACCGAAATCGGCTCCAGCCAGGTGCGTCGGGTGCTGGCAGCGTTGCGGCACGGGGGGGTGGTCTGATGCAGGCCTGGCGAATCGGCAAGGCCGAGGACATCGAGGATCTGTCCGGCGCTGGCGCGGCGCAGTTCGGCGGGCGCTGGAATCCCCCCGACCAGCCAGCGATATACCTGGGCTTGAGTCCGTCGGGGTGTGCGCTTGACCCCGTAATACTGGCCGGACACGTGCCGCACCTGCCCTTCAAGCTCATGCACCTGCAATTGCCCCGCGACCCGGAGCTGTACGAAGAGCCGCCGCTGGCCGAGCTGCCTCTGGGCTGGGATAACTTGCCGCCGGACAGACCCAGCATGGAGTTCGGCGGCCGCTGGCTTGCACGCAACGAGCACTTCGGGCTGATCCTGCCATCGGCAGCCATGGATGGCACACGCTGTCTGCTGGTCAACCCTTGGCACCCCGCCTGCAGCCGGATCAGTGTGGTGCAGATCACCGATTTCATTTACGGCAAACCGGGCGCACGACGAGCCGCCTAGCGCTGGGTGTCGACCACGACCCTGCCACGCACCTGCCCATCCATCAGCCGATGGGCAGTCTCGATCACCTCGCTCAGGCCGATCTGGTGGCTAATCAACGCCAGCGCGGCAGGGTTCAGATCAGTGGCCAGACGCGCCCAGGCATCGATGCGGTCCTGACGCGGGCGCATCACACTGTCAATGCCGGCCAGAGTCACGCCCCGCAGAATAAAGGGCGCCACCGAAGCCGGAAACTCCATGCCTTGCGCCAGCCCGCACGCGGCGACCGTTCCCCAATAACGCGTGCTCGCGCAGATGTTGGCCAATGTGTGGCTGCCCACCGAATCGATCGCGCCGGCCCAGCGCTCCCTGGTCAGCGGACGTCCCGGTTCGGACAAGGTCGCGCGATCGATGATTTCAGCAGCGCCCAATTGTTTCAGGTAGTCGCTTTCATCGATGCGGCCGGTGGACGCCACGACGCGATAACCGAGCGTTGCCAGCAATGCAATCGAGAAGCTGCCGACGCCGCCGTTAGCACCGGTCACCAACACCTCGCCCTTATCCGGGGTCACGCCGTTTTTCTCCAACGCAATGATGGCGAGCATCGCCGTGTACCCGGCCGTGCCAATAGCCATGGCCTGAGCGGGGGTGAACGCCGGGTTCAGCGGGATCAGCCATTTGCCTTCGAGCCGAGCCAACTGCGCCAGCCCGCCCCAGTGCCCTTCGCCCACGCCCCAACCGTTAAGCACGACCTGATCGCCGGGCTTGAAATCCGGATCACTGCTTTGCTCAACGGTGCCGGCGAGATCAATCCCCGGCACCATTGGAAACTTGCGCACGATCGGGCCTTTACCGGTGATTGCCAGCGCATCCTTGTAATTGAGCGTGCTGTGAGACACCCGTACCTTCACGTCGCCAGCGGGCAGTTGCGCTTCGTCAATGGTTGCCAGCTTGACGTGATAACCGCCGTCGTCTTTTTCGATAAAAATGCCCTTGAACATGCCTTGCCTCCTATATAGACCGGCCGTCTAGAAATAGAGCCGAAGAATCAGCGTGGTAGGCCACGAAGAAACCCGGTGATGAAAGTATTCAGGGGAGCATCGCTTTGAACCAGCCGCGCGCGCAGCACGGCCCCCTCCCAGCCAATCCAGAAATAGGCCGCCAGCTGGTCGGTGTCAGTATGAAGCGGCAACTCACCTGCCTGTTTGGCTTCCTCGAAACAGGTACAGAGGCGTATTTGCCAGTCGAGGAAAATCCTTTCCAGGGCGTCGCGAAACCCTTCGGGGAGCATGCTGACTTCCTGCCCCATATTCCCGACCAGACAGCCGCGGCGATATTCATAACGGGCCATGCTGACCTTGGAATGCTGAACGAATCCGGCCAGTCGCTCCAGTGGCGACAGCGCTTCGTCCAGCAACCAACGGTCCAGACGCTTGGCAAAATACTCGGCGTAACTTGCCAGCACCGCGAGACCGAAGGCTTCTTTGCTGGCGAAATAGTGATAGAACGAGCCTTTGGGCACGCCTACGCGCTTGAGAATGCCGTCAATGCCCGTGGCCATGAAGCCCTGCTCGGTCAGCACTTCCACGCCACAGCGGATCAGCGCCTGGCGGGTATCGAAGTCTTCGGCGCGGGCGATCTTGGGAGGACGGCCGGGCCGTCTGGGTTTTGCGATGATGTCGGTCATGGGGTTGCATATTAGACCGACCGTCTATTAAATCAATCAAACATTTGAACAGCCAAAGCGACGACCCTCATAACCGACGCCGATGGCAAAGATCATCCCGTGCCATCGCACCGAATCGTCACTTTGCCTTTGGAGACACTGCCCATGATCGCCTGGCCTGACACTCGCATCCTCAAGCTGTTCGATATTGAAGTGCCCATCCTCCTCGCCCCGATGGCGGGGGCGGCAGGTTCCGCGCTGGCAATAGCCGTGGGCCGGGCTGGCGGCCTGTCATCGCTGCCGTGCGCGATGCTTAGCCATGATCAGATCCGCGAGGAAGTGGCGCTGATCCGGGCCGGCACCCACGCACCGCTGAACCTGAACTTCTTCGCCCACCAGTCGCCGGAAGCCAACCCAGACGCCGATAAAACCTGGAAAGACCTGCTTGAGCCTTACTATCAGGAACTCGGTGCGGAATTCGACAGCCCGACGCCCACCTCCAACCGCTCCCCGTTCGACGAAACCAGTTGCGCGCTGGTGGAGGAACTGCAGCCGCAGGTGGTCAGCTTCCATTTCGGCCTGCCCTCGCCGGCCTTCGTGGCGCGGGTGAAAGCCGCAGGCGCCAAGGTCATTTCCTCGGCCACAACAGTAGAAGAAGCAGTCTGGCTCGAGCAGCATGGCTGCGACGCGATCATTGCCATGGGCTATGAAGCGGGTGGACATCGCGGCATGTTCCTCAGTGACGAGCTGTACACGCAAGTCGGGACTATGGCACTGGTGCCGCAGATCACCGACGCCGTGAGCGTGCCCGTCATCGCCGCCGGGGGTATTGCCGACAGTCGAGGTATTGCAGCTGCCTTCATGCTGGGGGCCTCGGCCGTGCAACTGGGCACCGCGTACCTGTTCAGCACAGAAGCCAGGGTGTCGAAACTGCATCAGGCCGCGCTCGCCAGCGCCAAGGACAGCCACACGGCGCTGACCAACATTTTCACCGGCCGTCCTGCTCGCGGTATCGTCAACCGCATCATGCGCGAGCTAGGCCCCATCAGTGCCCACGCCCCTGCGTTTCCAACAGCAGGCGGCGCGTTGATTCCGTTGCGCGGCAAAGCCGAGCCGCTGGGCAACGACGGCTTCATGAACCTGTGGGCCGGCCAGGCCGTTGGCATCAAGCACTCGCTACCCGCGGAAGAATTGACTCGCCAGCTGGCCATCCAGGCTCTCGAACGGCTGGCCGGATTGGGCCACTGACACGCTCTGCGGAAGAACTGCGCAAAGAACAGGCTTCCTTGAGGTGACCTTACGCTATATATTCCGGTGCATAGCGTTAGGCCGGTATCGGTAGACGTCCGTCATTACCTCATAAAAAACAACATGGAGCCGTTTCATGCGCGCAACTTCCCTTCGCGTCACGCTTAAATCCCTGGTTATCGCGTTCACCGCTCTCTCGGCCAGCAGCGTTTTCGCCGATGAAGTTCAGGTAGCGGTGGCTGCCAACTTCACGGCGCCGATTCAGGCCATCGCCAGGGATTTCGAGAAGGACACCGGGCATAAGCTAGTGGCTTCGTTCGGCGCCACGGGCCAGTTCTACACCCAGATCAAGAACGGCGCGCCTTTCGAGGTATTCCTCGCCGCCGATGACACCACGCCAGCCAAACTCGAAAGCGAGAACGAAGTCGTCAAGGGCTCGCGCTTTACTTACGCCGTCGGCACCCTGGCGCTGTGGTCGGCCAAGGACGGTTATGTCGATGACAAAGGCGAAGTGTTGAAGAAAAACGAATACCAGCATCTATCGATTGCTAACCCGAAAGCCGCTCCCTACGGTCTGGCTGCCACCCAAGTGCTCGACAAACTCGGCCTGACCAACGCCACCAAGGCGAAGATTGTCGAAGGCCAGAGCATCGCGCAGGCGTATCAATTCGTGCAGACCGGCAACGCCGAGTTGGGCTTCGTCGCTCTGTCTCAGGTGTACAAGGATGGCAAGCTGACCAGCGGTTCAGCGTGGATCGTCCCGGCCGACCTGCACGAGCCGATCAAGCAGGACGCGGTGATCCTTAACAAGGGCAAGGACAATGCTGCTGCCAAGGCGCTTATCGAATACCTCAAGGGCCCGAAAGCCGCTGCGGTGATCAAGTCCTACGGATACCAGCTATAAATGCCACTGGGCAGTGCCGACCTCGCGGCGATCTGGCTGACGCTGAAACTGGCGTCGTTGACAACCGTGATTCTGCTGATCGTCGGCACCCCCATCGCCTTGTGGCTGGCCCACACTCGCTCTTGGCTCAAAGGCCCGGTTGGCGCAGTAGTAGCCCTGCCACTGGTGTTGCCACCCACCGTGATCGGCTTCTATCTGCTGCTGTTCCTCGGACCCAACGGTGCCATCGGGCAATTCACCCAGAGCATCGGCCTGGGCACGCTAACGTTCAGCTTTAGCGGGCTGGTCATTGGCTCGGTGCTGTATTCGATGCCGTTCGTGGTGCAGCCGCTGCAGAACGCCTTTGTCGCCATCGGCCCGCGCCCGCTTGAAGTGGCCGCGACGCTGCGCGCCAATCCCTGGGACACATTTTTCGCCGTGGTGCTGCCATTGGCACGGCCTGGCTTGATCACCGGCGCGATCCTTGGCTTCGCTCACACCGTGGGCGAGTTTGGCGTAGTCCTGATGATCGGCGGCAATATTCCGGAAAAAACCCGAGTGGTGTCGACGCAAATCTACAACCACGTCGAGTCCATGGAATATGTGCAGGCACACTGGCTGGCTGGCTCCATGCTGGTGTTCTCATTCCTGGTTCTGTTGGCGCTCTACTCCAGCGGCAAGACCAAATCGGCCTGGAGCTGACGCACAATGAGTTCAAGCATCGAAGTCCGTCTGAACGTGGATTTCCCCGAATTCGCGGTGAACGTCGATTTATCCCTTCCCGGACGCGGCGTGACGGCGCTGTACGGCCACTCCGGTTCGGGCAAGACCACCTGCCTGCGCTGCATCGCCGGGCTGGAAAAAGCCTCCAGCGGATTCATCGCCATTAACGGCGAGGTCTGGCAGGACAGTGCCAACGGCATTTTCGTAGCGCCGCACAAACGCTCTCTGGGCTACGTGTTTCAGGAGGCCAGCCTGTTTGCGCACCTCACGGTCAGGGGCAATCTGGAGTTCGGCTTCAAGCGCATTGCCGCTGGCGAGCGTCGGGTCAATCTCGAGCAGGCGGCCGCTTTGCTGGGTATCGACCATCTGCTGTCTCGCCAGCCGGACAAGCTGTCGGGTGGCGAACGGCAGCGCGTGGGCATCGCTCGCGCATTGCTGACAAGCCCTCGTCTGTTACTGCTCGATGAACCACTGGCAGCGCTGGACGCTCAACGCAAGGGCGAAATCCTGCCCTATCTGGAACGTCTGCATGACGAACTGGACATCCCCATGCTGTATGTCAGCCACTCGCAGGATGAGGTGGCGCGGCTTGCCGATCATCTGGTGCTGCTCAGTGGCGGCAAGGCGCTGGCCAGCGGTCCCATCGGAGAAACCCTGGCCCGGCTCGACCTGCCGCTGGCGATGGGCGATGACGCGGGCGTGGTCATCGAAGGTTCGGTCAGCGCCTATGACGACGCCTACCAACTGGTCACCGTGCGCCTGCCCTACAGCGAGCTGACCATCCGCGTCGCCCATGCACCGCTGGGTATGGAGACGCCGCTGCGCTTCAAGGTGCAGGCACGGGATGTCAGTCTCAGCCTGCGAGCGGACGATCAGAGCAGCATCCTCAATCGCCTGCCAGTGACCGTGACAAGCGAAGTACCCGCCGACAACGCGGCGCATGTGCTGGTGCGCCTGGACGCAGCCGGCACGCCGTTGCTGGCGCGCATCACGCGGTATTCGCGGGATCAGCTGCAATTGCATCCGGGTCAACAGCTCTGGGCGCAGATCAAATCGGTAGCGCTGCTGGCCTGAGCCCCCTGCCGGGCTGAAGCCCTTCAAGCAAGCCGCTACCTGCGCCTTCAAATAATCGGCACGACTGCGCACCGGGACGGTCAATGCAAAGACCAGTTCTCAGGATTGCCATTCATGTCGGACGTTCTATCACGTGAAGACCTGCCCAAGGATCTGCACTATGTCGATGACAGCCAACCGGGCTTCACGCGTAAGATCCTGCGCGGCAAATTCGCCTACTTCGATACCGACGGCCAGCGCATTCGCGATGACGCCGAGATCAAGCGCATCAACGCGCTGGTGATTCCGCCGGCCTACACCGATGTGTGGATCTGCGCTGATCCCATGGGGCATCTGCAGGCCACTGGGCGCGACGCGCGGGGGCGCAAGCAGTATCGCTATCATCCGCGCTGGCGTGAGATTCGCGACGAGAACAAATACTCGCGCATGATCGCTTTCGGCATGGCGCTGCCCAAAGTACGCAAGCAACTGGAAGCGCAACTGGCGGCTCCCGGCATGGGGCGTGAGAAAGTCATGGCGGCCGTCGTGTCGCTGCTCGATCAGACGCTGATCCGCATCGGCAACAGCCAGTATGCCCGCGACAATCGCTCCTATGGCCTGACCACGCTGCGCAACAAACACGTGGATGTTCATGGCAGCAAGATTCTCTTTCAGTTTCGCGGCAAGAGCGGCGTCGAGCATGAAGTCAGCGTCACCGATCGACGCCTGGCCAATATCATCAAACGTTGCATGGAGCTGCCCGGGCAGAACCTGTTCCAGTACCTGGACGATGAAGGCCAGCGCCACACCGTCACCTCATCGGACATCAACCATTACCTGCACGACCTGACCGGCGCGGACTTCACCGCCAAGGACTATCGCACCTGGGCCGGCAGCGCGATGGCCCTGACCACCCTGCGCAAGCTCCACTGGGAGCCGGAGGCCGACGCCAAGAAACACATCGTGACCATGGTCAAGGAAGTCGCCCGATTGCTGGGCAACACCTCGGCAGTTTGCCGTAAATGCTATATCCACCCGGCGGTTCTGGAAGCCTTCCTCATCGGCGAACTGGCCAAGCTGCCACGTTCGCGCCAACGCAAAGGCCTGCGCATGGAAGAAGTGGCGCTGGCCGGATTCCTACAAGGCTTGCAGGCTGCCGAAGCCCTGCATGAATCAACTGGAGAAAAACCATGACCGACCCCAAAGCGCACACCCCCGGTGAAAAGATCAACGATCCGGACGCCAAGCCTGCCGATGTCGCCGACGACCGTGATCGCACCCAGGAAACCCGCAAGGAGCAATCCTTGACCGGGGGCAAACACGACGATGCCGGCCACACCCCCAAAGTCCCCAAGGCCCGGTAAGCTTTCCCACAGACTTTCTGACCCAAGGCCCGCTCATGACCACAGCGCCTCATCTGCCCGACAATGCCGACACTCAGTCCGCCGTTTCCTTCACTGTCGCCCCGGATCAGCCCGGTTTCGTCAGAGTACGTGGCGCGCGCGAGCACAACCTCAAGGACGTGGACGTCGACATCCCTCGTGACGCGCTGGTGGTGTTTACCGGCGTCTCCGGGTCGGGCAAGTCTTCGCTGGCGTTTTCGACGCTGTATGCCGAGGCCCAGCGCCGCTATTTCGAATCGGTAGCGCCCTATGCCCGGCGCCTGATCGATCAGGTGGGCGTGCCCGACGTCGACTCCATCGACGGGCTGCCACCCGCCGTGGCCCTGCAACAACAACGGGGTACGCCCAGCACGCGCTCATCCGTTGGCAGCGTCACGACCCTGTCGAGCCTGATCCGCATGCTCTATTCGCGCGCAGGCAGTTACCCCGCCGGGCAGCCGATGCTGTATGCCGAAGACTTCTCGCCCAATCTGCCTCAAGGCGCCTGCCCCGAGTGCCACGGCCTGGGCCGGGTGTATGAAGTGCCGGAAGAATTGATGGTGCCGGACGACTCCCTGACCATTCGCCAGCGCGCGGTGGCTTCCTGGCCGCTGGCCTGGCAGGGGCAAAACCAGCGCGACATTCTGGTCACGCTGGGCTACGACGTCGACATCCCCTGGCGCGATCTGCCAAAGAAGCAGCGCGATTGGATTCTGTTCACTGAAGAGCAACCCACTGCGCCGGTCTACGCGGGACTGACACCTGAACAAACCCGCGTAGCGCTCAAGCGCAAACTAGAACCCAGCTATCAGGGCACTTTCATTGGCGCCCGACGTTACGTCCTGCACACCTTCACCCACTCTCAGAGCGCGCTGATGAAAAAGCGTGTTTCGCAATTCATGCGCGGCAGCCCTTGCCCGCTGTGCGATGGCAAACGCTTGAAGCGCGAGGCCTTGTCGGTGACCTTTGCCGGCCTGGATATTGGCGAACTGTCGCAAATGCCTTTGCTGCGGTTGGCCGAGGTGCTGCGACCGGTGGCCCAAGGTACGTTCGAGGAGAACGCCGACGCTAATGTTCTCGACCGCCAACAGATCGAGAAGGCACGCAAGAAGCGAGTCAAGTCGGGCGGTTCAGCCCATGACGCTGCACCTGATGTACGCGCGACACCTAACCTTTCCATCGAGAAGCGTCTGGCGGCACAGCGTATCGCTCAAGACCTTCTGGCCCGCGTCAGCACCCTGACCGAGCTCGGCCTGGGTTATCTTGCTCTGGAGCGCAGTACACCGACCTTGTCTTCGGGTGAACTGCAACGCCTGCGCCTGGCCACGCAACTGGGTTCGCAACTATTCGGCGTGATTTACGTGCTCGATGAGCCATCTGCAGGTTTGCATCCCGCCGACAGCAAAGCGCTGTTCGCCGCCCTGCAGCAACTCAAGGCCTCTGGCAATTCGCTGTTCGTGGTCGAGCACGACCTGGAAACCATGCGCCGTGCGGACTGGCTGATCGATGTCGGCCCTGCCGCTGGCGAGCACGGCGGTCGTGTGTTGTACAGCGGCCCGCCGGCGGGACTGGCGCAGATCGAAGCGTCCAGAACCCGCCTGCACCTGTTCGCCGAACACAGCGACCTGCGAATCGACAGACGCCAGCCGACCGGCTGGCTGCGTCTGGAAGGCATTACTCGCAATAACCTCGACAACCTCATGGCTGAATTTCCGCTGGGATGCTTTACCTCGGTCACTGGCATTTCCGGCTCGGGCAAATCAAGCCTGGTCAGTCAGGCGTTGCTGGAGTTGGTAGGCGCGGCGCTGGGCCGTCCTGCCGCTGTTGCCAGCGATCAGGAGGAACCAAGTCTCGAAGACGACGCGCCGCAGTTCACGGGCGGTCGCATTGCCAGCGGCCTTGAGTCGATCAAACGTCTGGTGCAGGTCGATCAGAAGCCGATTGGCCGTACACCGCGCTCGAACCTTGCAACCTACACCGGCCTTTTCGACAACGTGCGCAAACTGTTCGCCGCGACCGACGATGCCCAGGCAGCGGGCTACGATGCCGGACAGTTCTCCTTCAACGTCGCCAAAGGCCGCTGCCAGGTGTGCGAAGGCGAAGGCTTCGTCAGCGTCGAATTGCTGTTCATGCCCAGCGTCTACGCGCCCTGCCCAACCTGTCATGGCGCGCGTTACAATCCGCAAACCCTGGCGATTCGCTGGCAAGACCTTAACATCGCTCAAGTGCTGCAATTGACTGTTGATCAAGCCGTCGAGGTATTCGCTGGACAGCCTGCAGTGTTCCGAGCATTGACCGTCCTGCGGGATATTGGCCTGGGCTACCTGCGCCTGGGACAACCGGCGACCGAACTCTCCGGCGGCGAAGCCCAACGCATCAAACTCGCCACCGAACTGCAACGTAGCCAGCGCGGCGCCACCCTCTACGTGCTTGATGAACCCACCACGGGCCTGCATCCCAGCGACGTCGACCGCCTGCTCGTCCAGCTAAACACGCTGGTCGACAACGGTCACACCGTGATCGTCGTCGAACACGAGATGCGCGTCGTGGCACAGAGCGATTGGGTGATCGACATCGGACCTGGGGCGGGCGATCAGGGCGGAAACATCGTCGCCAGCGGCACGCCAGAAAAAGTAGCAAAGGCCAAGGCCAGCCGGACTGCGCCATTTTTGCGGAAGGTATTGTCGCAGATCTGAGCGCCACGTTTGTTATGGGGGGCGGAACGTTCAGCCCCCACAGGCGCTATGCCTCTCGCTTACCGTTGAATGAAATCAACCTGCTACTCGTCAGGCAGGTTAGTGCAGTGCCGTATTTTTCGATTACTGTATATCCAAACAGTACTCGAGTTTTCTCACATGAACACCGCACCAGAGGCCGACTGGCCCGATGAATTCACCCGCGAGGAAATGCTCGAGCAGCACGCTCGTCTTCTTGAAGAAGAATGCCGCATGTTTCAGGAAGAGCTGAGCCGCTACCGCAAAAACATGGCCAGGCTCATCGACATGCACACCGACGTCAGCCTCGAGCGCGACAGGCTGCGCGCAGAATTGAGGGAGACGGCGGCCCGGCTTTCTGACACTCTCCAGGACAATGCCGCCCTCGCCAACCGCATCGCAGGACTCGAAAGCTGTCGTGAGCAGCTCGAGGCTCTTCACAAAGCCCACCGCGCTGTTGCTTACTTTCGACCGCAGACACAGGCTCTAAGCCGTAAACACCCAGACGCTTGAAGTTTAACCACTCCGGGCGCCCGCCCTTCCCCACCAACCCCGTCAGGAATCATTAATGCCACAAGAGAGAATCGAGTCGCTCAGACTTCCCAAGGCGATTCAAGGGCCGATCAACGACCTGGTACGAGCGCTGAGCGCCGCCAGCACCCGCGAAGACATCGAGCGCGAGGGAGAAATGGAAATCGCCTTTATCCTCGGACTGGAAACCACAAGACGCCTGCGCGCGGCGGACATCGAAACGCTGTACATGATTTTTGACGACGCCGTACAAGCGCGGCTCAACCATCTGGCGGAGCAATCCTGATCGACCGATTTTCGTCAATGCTGTCACGCTTGTTGGCTCTAGGGCATCAGGTGCTGCGGCCGGCTGTTCGCTTGTTCGTTCTTACGCCGTGGACGGCCGCACGCCTGTCGATGGTGGCGGCATGGAAGTCGGAAAAGCAAAGGTTATGACATTGACTAACTCCGGGGCAGCACTGAATGATGCTCCCGGAATAATTTCCCCATGGTCTGTTGACAGGCCTGAGAAATAAGTCCAGAATTGCGTCCACTCCTGAGACAGGAAGGCGGAAAACCTTTTAATAATCAAAAGGTTAGGGATTAGGTTCTAGTCTCGTTTCCCGCTCTAGTTTGTACGCGTTTAGTGCTGGTAGTAGAGGTACTGAACGCTTGAGGCCGAGTAGCAAAATGGTTATGCCGCGGATTGCAAATCCGCTTACGCCGGTTCGATTCCGACCTCGGCCTCCACCTTTAAAAGCCTTGAAGATCAACGTCTTCAAGGCTTTTTTGTTGTCCTGGATTAAGTCAGAGCTCGGCCGAAATCGCGGGACTGAGCCCCGGAGAAGCTGGACGAGCGCCACGTAGCAGATGAGTTTGAATCCGGTGAAGCTTCAATCGTTGCGGCTGGTCCGAGCCTGACTTCAGCCCTCACCATCGTTCATGATGTAGGTAGCTGATTTAGCGAGATTTTCCCATTTACCCCCAAGTTACATTTCATACCCATTTTGAAGCCTTTCGCGCTTGCTTCATGGGGTGGGGATGTATATATTCCCAGCTCTTGTCGCCCAAGCCAGTGATTTTGCTTTGTCACCGGCAGACATGCTCAACATCGCCCTGATGGTGAAATTGGTAGACACACCGGACTTAAAATCCGTCGTCCGAAAGGATGTGCCGGTTCGACTCCGGCTCGGGGCACCACATAGATCAGGCGCTTACGGAGCACTCCGAAGCGCCTGAGTCGTTTCAAGCTCGCCACATCTACAACGCTTCCTCTGACCAGGTCCGCCCGTCGGCGCCAAGGCACTTACTGCCGGCAGACCGTATCCGATCTATATGCGCAGATGCACTACGCCAATAGAGAGGGAAAGACGCAATGGCTACCGAAAACAATGGACCTGAAACCGCATATTCTGGGCCCGATGCGAAAACGCCCGATACCGGCGAAGGTCATGACTCGGGTCTTGAGCGGGCGAAGTCCGAGCCCAAACAAGGCACTGAAGAAAAGCTCGAGAAGTGGAACCCGCCTGCGGGCAATCCAGGCTCCGATCAGGACGCGCAGACGCATCGGGGCAATGGTGGCGCTTGATTGATTTGTTGCGAAACGCCGTATCCAAGCCCAGACCCAGATCTGGGCTTTTCATTTGACGGCGTCAATGACTCTTTCTGACCGCGATGGACGCGCGGTAGCTCGCACCGCTGTTCTGATCATCGCTTCTGCCGAAGCCACTCATCGGCAACGTCGCCCATCGTCAGGGAATCTTGCCGTTTGATCCAGGCCATGAAGGGCCGATCGAATTTGAATGCTTCACCGCACTCCGAAACAAGAAACCGGCGCACGTTCTGCGTGTTGCGATAGTTCTTGTCCAGCGCTGTGGTTCGGGTGATGGGTCCTGAGTGCCAATCGAATGCCATGATCATTCCTTTGTTGATACCAAGGCGGTACAGATGTCAGAAAACGAGACTGGTCTTTGTCCGCCCGTCTCGGCACCATGCCAAACTTGAATTTGTCCAGAAAGCGCCAGACCAAGCGTTGGATGATGAGTGGCGCCCGCTATCGTAACCCGCGCGCAACCTCATCACACCAACGCTTCGCCAGCTAGGGTGCTCTGGCGCTTTCAGCTAAAAGTAGCCGATAGATCATTACCGTGGTGTGCATTCAAACGTCATATACCGGCTATCGAGATAGACGTCCATCAGCTCTGGCAACGTCAGGTCTTCATCGGGAGCCAACCTTGGAAATCAACCTTGATCAAAGCACTCGATTACGGCCCGAAACGCTTGGCAGCGCTGTCGCGCTACCTTGACGACGGGGCTGTACTCATTGATAACAACTGGTGCGAGAAGCAGATCCGCCCCTGGGTTCTTGGTCGCAAAAATTGGCTCTTTGCAGGGTGCGCGCAGCGGTAAAAGGGCAGCTGCGATCATGAGTTTGATCCAGTCCGTGTAAAAGGCATGATGGGTACGCAAATCTGAAAGATGTTCTCACACGCCTACCGACGCAGCGAATGTGTAAAATTACCGAGCTGTTACCACATAATTGGTACCGGATCTGCCCCCCGTAGATGTTGAAGTATTTGTTAGCAACCTGATCAGGGAGACAAGAAATGAAGTTGGTGGTTAAGCCTCTCTCTGAAGAGGAGCACGCATTATTTCGAGTTATTTACTCGTTGTATCTGCATGACCTGAGTGAATTTACGGATTTTTATCAGCTGAGCGACGAGGGTCAGTGGCTACCCGACTATTTGGATACTTGGCTAAGCCCGAATCAACCCAACGTACATCCATTCCTTTTTTGGCTTAACGATGCGCCCGTAGGTATGGCGTTGGTTGGGGCGAGCCCCTTCCCCCACATGAGTCCAGACGCAGATTATCGTATAAGTGAGTTTTTCATTGCACGCGGATATCGAAAAAAAGGAATCGGAAGAGCCGCTGCGAAGCGGTTATTTGAAATATTTCCAGGAAAATGGGAAATTGTGCAGTTGGAAAAAAATTACAATGCGGTTGCTTTCTGGGCAAGCGTGGTTAGGGAATTCACAGCGGGCCAGTTCGCTTCAGACCTCGTGGATGGCGAGGTTAGGCAAACATTTAATCAGCCCACCGGACTCAGTGACGTGTCCTTATGATCGGATGGATATTGTAGCCTTCGATAGGAAGGCGTGTTAGCCGGACGGTTCTTAGCAGCGCCGAATGTGCGTGTTCGAGGGACACAGTTCATTAGTTTTCGACGGGGCGAATTTTCCCGCTGAAAACCCGAAAACCGTAGGTGTTGTAGAACAGCGTTACGGGCATTAGAAGTGCGAAACCTATCAACATGAATCCTTGGCTGGAGGGCCCTGACGCGGCGGCTTGCAATGTCAGGTAAGGAGGCAGGATTAGCGGATAGAGCGTCGCGGTCATTAGAGCGAACCCCGCGATAAAGACGCCAAGGGCAATAAACAGTGGCAAGAACTGAAGACGAGTCCGAAAACTTTTAAAGAACGCCACCGACACCACTACCATCGTTACAGGCGCCAGGCTCATGAACAACAGGTTGGAAAGCCGCTCGGCGTATTGCGTCGCTAATCCTGAAGTCCAGACCGCCAGGATCGCCAGTAGTAGAAGGGTTGTGACCGACAGTGCCTTCGCTAGCTTTTTAGCCCTTATTTGCAGCTCGCCTTCGGTGCGCCAGTAGAGCCAGCAGGCACCCAGCCAACAATACCCCACCACCAGTACAGCGCCACAGTACAACGAAAACGCGCTGAGCCAATCCAGACCGCTCCCGCTGAATTGTCCGTTTTTACTGGCGATGCCCTGTACAAGCGCACCCAACACCGCTCCTTGGCATACGCCAACAATTAATGATCCGCAAGAGAGCACTGCATCAATCGCGCGTTTAGTTCCCTTACTGGATGCTTGATCCCGGAACTCTAACGCCATGGCCCGTACTAGCAGTGCCAGGAGCATGACTATAAAAGGCATATAGAGCGCGGGTAGGAGAATGGCATATGCGGTTGGAAACAGTGCAAGCAACCCCCCGCCCCCTAAAACCAGCCAGGTTTCGTTGGCGTCCCAGATCGGCAAAATCGAAAGCGCCATGGCGCGCCGTTGTCGGGCACATCCGGTGATGCCCATAAGCATGCCGACGCCTAAATCGCTTCCATCCAGAAGAACGTAGCTCAGTACTGAGAAGGCCAATGCCGCCGCTGACAGCAAAATGATCCAGTCATCGGAGAACATCACGCACCTCCCGAAGTGCCTACTTCGTCCGCAAGCGTTGGTTCAGGACCGGACTCGTCGCTGCGAGGAGGCATGCTCAGAATCCGCAGTAACACCCACAGCCCAATGCCAAATATCACGGTGTAAAGTGCCAGGATCATCGACGTAGACCACACGACCTCTTCTCCAGAGATGGGACTCGCGCTGTCGGCGGTTCGAAGTAGCCCATATACGGTAAATGGCTGACGGCCCACCTCGGTCACAACCCAACCGCTTAACATCGCTAGAAATCCTGCGGGCGCCATCAGCGCACACCATCGGTGCAGCCATCGAGCGGAGTACAAGCGACTTTTGCGCCGAAGCAGGAGACCGGCGACACCCAATGCCAGCATCAGGAATCCCAACCCCACCATCACTCTAAAGGCCCAAAAGACGATCGCTACGGGCGGTATATCCTGAGGGGCAAACTCGTCTAGCGCAGCGATCGTGCTACTGAGATCGTGCCTGAGGTACAGCGAGCCGACTCGTGGAATGGCGAGTTCGAAAAGGTTGCGTCGCTCGACCATGTCGGGGAACGCAAATATGCGCAGCGGCTCACCCGCCCCTTCAGGAGGACGGGTCCACGACCCCTCGATGGCAGCAACTTTTTGCGGCTGAACGTGTAAGCTATTTTCCCCATGCAAATCCCCCACCACCATCTGTAAGGGGGCAAGCATCGCCACTGCCCACAACGCCATCGAGAGTTGCAGCCTTGCCCGTGCATTCAATGGCTCGCGCAGAAGGTGCCAGCCAGATACGCCAGCCACAAACATCGCAGTGGAGAGGAAGGTCGCCAGAATCATGTGCGTAAAACGGTAAGGAAATGATGGATTGAAAATGATTGCGAACCAGTCCTGGGCCAGAAAATGCCCGTCATCAGCAATCCCATAGCCCGCTGGCGTTTGCATCCAGGAGTTGGCTGAGAGTATCCAGAAAGCGCTTATCACAGAGCCTGCTGCCACAGCACAGGTGGCAAAAAAATGCAGCTGCGCACCAACCTTCCGCATTCCGAATACCATAATGCCGAGAAATCCCGCCTCTAGAAAAAATGCGGCCATTACCTCGTAAACCATAAGGGGGCCAATTACTTCCCCGGCCATGCTCGATAGGCGTGACCAATTCAGACCAAACTGGTATTCAAGCATCAAGCCAGAGGCGGTGCCGATCGCAATAGTGAGAGCGAATATATTGAGCCAGTATCGATACACCTCCATGTAGACCTTCTGCCGGCGCCAAAGCCACATCGCTTCCAGCACCATCAGGAAATTGGCCATTCCGATGGTGAATGCAGCCAGCACAATGTGGAAGCTTATGGCTATTGCGAACTGCGCACGGGCGGCCATTAACGCGGTCTCATATGGCTCCATGGGATCTCCTGATCCTAATCTCTTGCTTGTATCGCAGTCTTTGGCTCACGTGGCTCGGCTTCGCTCTGAGCCAATCACCTGCGCGGGTTCTCGGTCGTTACCCTACTACATTGGACTTGAGTGTTGCCGCTGACCGAAAACTGACCCATTAACGGCTGTTCTGCCGACTGAAAACTGACCCAGGTGTTCAACTGCTTCTG
>NZ_NKHL01000086.1 GCF_002934685.1 Pseudomonas bohemica | reverse complement strand
GGGGGGGGGGGTGGTCAGCGCGGGAACGCCGCTGCTGGACATCGTGCCGGAATCATCGGACTTGGTAGTGGAGGCGCACGTATCGACGAACGACATCGACCGCATCACCCTCGGCAAGCTCACCGACATTCGCTTCAGCGCGTTCAACGCTGCCACCACGCCAGTGATTCAGGGGCAGGTCACGCGAATTTCGGCTGACCGTCTTACCGACGAGAAAACCGGCGAGGGCTATTACCTGGTGCGGGTGAAATTCACCGATGAAGGCCTGAAGCGTTTGGGCGATCGCAAGTTGCAGCCGGGGATGCCTGCGGAAGTGCTGATCAATGCGGGCGACCGCACCATGCTGCAGTACCTGCTCAAGCCTGCGCGCAACATGTTCGCCAAGTCGATGATCGAGGAATGACCGTGGCCAGTATGCTTCCCGGTCCGCTTTTTGGGTGTTTGCGCTCAACGCGAATGCGGCGCAGCCCGCGGCCCCGCAACAGGTTAGTGCTTCGACCTATTCCCTCGACTTGATGACGTTGTACAAAGAGTCTCGGCTTGAAGATCCACGCATCCTGTCGGCCTACGCCCATGCACGCTCTGCAAAACAGCAGGAGCGCGAAGCGTTTGGTGGGTTGCTGCCGCAGGTCACGGCGAGCAGCAACATCAACCGGATTCTGCGCAAGGACGATCTGTCGCGGGATATCTATGACAACAAAAGCTATTCGCTGAACCTGAGCCAGTTCGTCTACAACAAAGAGGCGTGGGAGCGGTATCAGAAGGCTAAGAGAGTCACGTTGCAGAAGAGCTTGCAGTCCGAGGACTCTCAGGCTGAAGCCACGGTCGATCTGGCCAAGCGGTATTTCGCTGCGCTGGCAGCCGACGATGCGCTGGCGCTGGTATCGGCCGAGCGGCGCGCCACCCAAGGTAGCCTCGATCGCGTCAATGCCTTGTATGCCAGGCAGATGGCCAAGAACTCCGATCTGCTGAAATCGCAGTATGACTTCATCACCAATCTGTTCATTCTGAATCGCTGGGCCGGCAAGTTGTCGCAAGAGAGCGTTGCCAGCGTGAACGTGTGGCTTGGTGGCGATGATTCTGAAGCGCTGAAGGACTTGAATAACTCAGGCCCTCAGGTAGCCCCCAAGTAGCCTGCAGCCACTCACGCTTGTCGGTATGCTGCCAATACTTTGCGGTACACCGCGAGGGTCTGCCGGGCGCATTCTTGCCAAGTGAATTGACGAGCGCGTTCCAGCGCTATTTCAACCCGTTCGCTCCTGAGTGCGTCGTTGCTCAAGACGTCGAGCATTGCCGCCGCGATGCTTGCAGCGTCATGCGGGTCGACTCCCCAGGCGGCATTGCCAGTCACTTCCGGCAGCGACGTGGTGTTCGACGCAATAACCGGGCATTCGGCCGCGAATGCTTCGATGACCGGCAGGCCAAACCCTTCGTACAAAGAGGCGAACACCAAGGCGCTAGCGCTCTGGAGCAGTGCGAACACGTCAGATTGCGGCAGATAACTGAGCCAGCGTCCTTCGCCTTTTTCTTCCAATGCTTTGAGCTGCGGAATCAAGTCTTCGTTGGCCCAACCGTCACGTCCCACTACGATGAGTGGATGCTGTTTGCGGACCGACTCCGGCAGCGCATTGAACGCCTCCAGCACCTTGGGCAAATTCTTGCGCGGCTGCAGCGTGCCGATGAACAGGAAAAACCCGGGCTGGAGGCGGTGCTCTTCCAGCACAGCGTCGCGGGTTTCAAGCGGGATGCGCTCGAAATACCCAGGGTCAACGCCAAGCGGCGTCACGCTGATTTTCTCGGGGGCGATCCCCATGTGCCTCACCAGATCCTGCTTGCTGTGCTCGGAGATGGTGATCAGATGATCGGCGCTATGCACGCTTCGAGCGAACAGCCAGCCTTTGAGGGTCTTGAGGTTCTGTCTGATCCATTCCGGATGAATCAGCGGAATCGCGTCCATGACCGTGGCAATGACGGGAACGCCACTGATTCTCGGGATCTGGTGATCTGAGGCGTGCACGATGTCGACATCGCGGGCGATGGCGGAGGAGTTGGGTAACGGTAGGCTGAGCAAGCCGCTCGCCAGCACCTGAATGCGGAAATCAGCCGAGAGCGTCTTTGGTACGCCGCACGCCAGTTCGGGGAAATTGCGGCCAAACGCATAAGGCATGACGGTGATGCCTGGCTCTTCGCTTCGCTTGAGCTCCTCCATCGCCTGCCACAGAGAGCGGGTGTACACGCCGATACCATCCAGATGACCGGCACGTTCACACCCTGCCCAGACGGTGCAGCTCAGACCAATATCCATACGCGTTTCCAAACCAATCCGGCGAGTCATGAAATTAAGGGGCGCGAGCCTATCATGAGCAGCGTTTTCGGGCATTTGCTTCTGCGCATGATCTCAACGCGCCATTGCGTTTCCTCCCCCAACCCCTCACCATCGCTTTCCGGTTATCCGTTTGCCCTATGGACTCAACGAATTGGCAGCACGTTCAGCGCACCAGCGCCCAGGGTTGTGGTTGCTTCTGGCGCTTGCACTGGCGTGCACGGCGTGTGCGAGCTATCTGAGTGCCGATTGGGATTTTTCTCTGATCAGCCGTCGGGCCGAAGCGCTTTACGGGCCGCTGGGGGCGGGCAAGCAACGGATCGACGCCTGGCAGCATCTGCTGGCCACCGAAAAGCAGGTCAGCGAAATGGACAAGCTGACGGTGGTGAACCTGTTCTTCAACAAGCAGATGCGCCACATGGAAGACATCGACCTGTGGCATGAAGTCGATTATTGGGCGACGCCGATCGAGTCGTTGTGGAAGGGGGCTGGCGACTGTGAAGACTACGCTATCGCCAAGTATTTCAGCCTGCGTCGGTTGGGCGTTCCCGGCGAGAAGCTGCTGATCACCTACGTCAAGGCGTTGCGCCTGAACCGCGCGCACATGGTCTTGACCTACTACTCGAGCCCGAACGCGATGCCCCTGGTGCTCGACAGCCTGATCAACGAAATCAAACCCGCGAGCGAGCGGCCGGACCTGTTGCCGGTCTATTCCTTCAATGCGCAAGGGCTGTGGCTGCCGGGTGCGCAGGGCAATAAGAAAGTGGGCGATACCAAGCGTCTGTCGCGCTGGCAGGACGTGTTGAAGAAAATGGCCGCCGAAGGCTTCCCGACCGAGCCCGAGAATTAGGAGTACTGATGTCTCTGTTCAAACAGCTGTTGATCGCTATCTGTCTGTTTCTGGTGGTCGCGTTTGCGGGCAGCTTTGTCGTCAGCCTGGAGAGTTCGCGGGCGCAGTACGTCAACCAGCTGCGCTCCCACGCACAGGATGCGGCCACGTCCCTGGCGTTGTCGCTGACCAACAACATCGACGATCCGGCGATGGTCGAATTGATGGTCACATCGATTTTCGATAGCGGCTATTACGCCAGCATCCGCGTGGTCGATCTGGCAACTGGTGCCGCGATCGTCGAGCGCAGCTCCACGCCGGACAACCAGGGCGTGCCCCAGTGGTTCATCGATGCCATCGGTCTGGAGCCAGCGGGGGGCGAGGCAATAGTCAGTCGCGGCTGGCAGCAGACGGCGCGGGTCGAGGTGGTAAGCCACCCGATGTTTGCGCTGGCGAAGTTGTGGCAGAGCGCGCTGGGCAGCCTCGGCTGGCTGGTGCTGTGTGGCGTGGTCAGCGCAGTCCTTGGCGCGCTGCTGCTGCGTCGGCAGTTGAAGCCGCTGGATTACATGGTTGCGCAGTCCCAAGCCATTGGTCGTCGTGAATTCCTGACGCTGCCGGAGCTGCCGCGTACTCCGGAGCTGCGCCGAGTGGTGCAGGCGATGAACCAGATGGTCGAGAAGCTCAAGGCGCTGTTCAAGGAATATGCCGAGCGTAGCGAAAGACTGCGCGTCGAGTCCTATCAGGACAGCCTGACCGGCCTGTCCAACAGGCGTTATTTCGATATGCAGCTCAAGGCTCATGTCACCAATCAGGAAGAGCATCGGGCCGGCCATCTGCTGCTGTTGCGCGTTCAGGATCTGGCTGGTCTGAACCTTCGAATGGGCGGCAAGCGCACCGATGCGTTATTGGTCGCAGTCGCGCAGGTGTTGCTCGAACAGTGTGAAAAGTACCCGAAAACCCGCAACCTGATCAGCCGTTCACGGGGCGGCGAGTTCGCGGTGCTGGCACCTGGCATGGTCCGCGAAGAAGCGCTGGAGCTGGCCCTCGATCTGGAGTATGCCTTGAAAGCACTGGTCGCGACGGGCGCCAGCGATGTGTCTCCGGTCGCTCACATGGGCATGGCCCCGTATACCCCTGGCGAAGCGCCGCTGACCTTGCTCGGCCTTGCCGACCAAGCGTTGTCGCAGGCCGAAACCCACGGCGAGCAGACCTGGAGTTATGTTGAAAACGCCGAAGTCACCGGCGTCGCTGACGATCAACACACCTGGCATCGTGTGCTCGATCACGCATTGACACACGGCGGCTTCGAGTTGTTCTTCCAGCCGGTGGTAGGGACTCACGATACGAATCAAGTGATGCACCACAAAGCGTTGTCGCGGCTGGTCAATGAGCAGGGGGAAACCATTCCGGCGGGGCGTTTCCTGCCCTGGATCGAACGTTTCGGCTGGTCGAGTCGCCTTGATCTGCTGATGCTGCAGCAGGCGCTCCGACATCTCGGCACCCACGGTCAGCCGCTGGCCTTGAACCTCTCGACGGCAACCCTCAATGACCCCGCTGCGCTGAATCAAGTGTTCAATGCGTTGCGTCAGCACCCCAAGCTCGGCGGCAAACTGATCATTGAGATCGGCGAAGAGCAACTGCCTGCGCAAGCGGTTCTCGAACAGCTGACCCGTCGTCTTCAGGCCGTCGGTTTCACTCTGGCCGTGCAACGCTTTGGCGGGCGCTTCAGCATGATCGGTAACCTCGCGCATCTGGGCCTAGCCTATCTGAAGATCGATGGCAGCTACATCCGCGCCATCGACGAAGAAAGCCACAAACGCCTGTTCATCGAAGCCGTACAGCGCGCGGCGCACAGCATCGACCTGCCGTTGATCGCCGAACGCGTCGAGACCAAGGGCGAGCACCAGGTGATCGCGGAAATGGGAATAGAAGGGGTGCAGGGACGTTTGTTTGGGGATCCGGCGCCGTGGGAGTGAAGCGTAGCGCTGCGGCTGAGGCTCTTGTTCCGGCCAGAGGCTGTGGAAGTTTGGCTTGTCATCGATCTCGTGCGCCGCGGCAGTAAAACCGCCGATGCATTGGGTCGGCCCTGTCACGCGCTCAGACTTTACTACCGTTGCGCGCCAGATCGCGAGCAAGCTTGCTCGCCGTTCGGGCAGAAACGCAATTAGGTTCGTTCAAATCAACCGCGTTTCATCGTCATTGATCAAATCACTCAGGCCGCCCAACGTCTCTCGCGCCTGGTTACGATCAAGCAATTTTGCCTGTGCGGCGGCCGGAAGATTGGTGATATTCAGGACGCCTTTGCTGGTCAGCACCTGAATCAAGTCGTCGAGTACACGGATCATCTCCATGTCGCTCAACTTGAGTTGATTCAAGCTTTTCCTCTACCACTTCATCGGTGTACCAAGCCTGGATCTGGTGATCGTCGGCTGGTAGCTGTTCGGTCGAGTGT
Source organism: Pseudomonas bohemica (assembly GCF_002934685.1). Lineage (GTDB taxonomy): Bacteria > Pseudomonadota > Gammaproteobacteria > Pseudomonadales > Pseudomonadaceae > Aquipseudomonas > Aquipseudomonas bohemica. The sequence continues at coordinate 45,439 of NZ_NKHL01000086.1, read as the reverse complement.
TTCGCCGTGGTGGCCGACGAGGTTCGCCCGTTGGCCAGTCGCACGCAGCAGAGCACTCAGGAAATTCACCATGAACGCGCAGATCGCCAGCGCATCGGAAGAGCAGACCGCTGTCGCCGAAGAGATCAGCCTTAGCATGACCCAGATCGCCCAGGCTGTGGACACCGTCGCCGACGACGCCCAGAGCGGCGCACATACCGCGCGCAGCCTGACGGAATTCGGGGATCGGCTGGGCGGGTTAGTGAAGCAATTCAGGACTTGATGCCGTGCCGCAAGCCTGCTTCCGCCCGAAGGGCGTAGGAGCGCGCTTGCCCGCGATTGCTATTTGTCAGTTCCAGAATCTTCGCCTGACACACTGCAATCGCGGGCAGCGCTCTCCTACAGCTTGGTGGCGTCTCAGGAAATCGAGCGGGGTTACCGCCCCCGCTTGCTATCAATCCGCACCAACCGCCCACCCTCGAACCGTAGATACTGGTACATCCCGCTGTTCGGGCCGTAGACCCATTCCTGGACCTGCACCTGATCGACCTGGCGGAAGTGATTGACGGTTTCCTTGTAACCGATGATGTCTTGGCTGACCGGCTGGCCGCATTTCTGTTGCACTTCGAACATCCGGTCGCCGACGCTGATCAATTGACTGCCGCAACGCAACGTATCGGCCTGAGCCAGGCCACTCAACACTGCCAGACCGAGAATCGCCACGGTCCTGGTTAACACACTCTTCAAAAGTCGTTACTCGCTGTCCAGATGCAGGGGGCTGATGACGCGACCGTCTTTTTCCGGCTGACCGAGGGATGCATCGACAAAATAGACCCGATCATCCGCCAGTTGTCCTTTGTCCACCAAGTAGTCCTTGATGCTGCCGGCGCGTGCCTGACCCAATTGGCGCAGCAACAGGGCGCTGGAACTCCAGGATTTGAGCACCGCGTCGCGCAGCTTGTTCTGGCGTTCTTCCTTGCCCAGATCGACCCATTCGGCGGGCGGCTGCTGCTTCAGGCGGGTGCGATAGATCCCTTCGAGCATTGGCGGTTTTTCGTCGTCAGGCACTGTTAGATCGCTTGCCTGAGCCGGGACCTTGTCGCCCCGGCGCTGGAGGATCTTGTAATAGGTGCTCTGGTATTCGCGCTCAAGCCGCTGCTGGGCAATCAGCGGGCCGTCGCTGGCTTCAGCGCTGGTGCCTTCGATTTCCAGACGCAGGGCAGGGCGCTCTTTCAAGGCTGCCGCGAGCTTGTTCAGTGAATCCTGTGCTTCGCCGCTCAACTCATCCGAACCCGGCGCGAACGCCACAGTACCCAGATCTTCCGAGCCGCCGCCGCTGATCAAACCGCCAATGAACTTGAACGGCGCCGCAGCAGCTTTGACCACCAGGTTGCGCAACGTCTGCCAGACAATCGGCATCACGCTGAATTGCGGGTTGTTCAAATCGCCGGCGACCGGCAGTTCGATGGAAATCTTGCCGTCGACGTCCTTGAGCAGGGCAACCGCCAGTTTCAGCGGCAGGTTCACGGCGTCCGGGCTGTCGACCTTTTCACCCAATTGCAGCTGTTCGACCACCACCTTGTTTTCGGCCTTCAACTGGCCCTTGGTGATCAGGTAATGCAGGTCCAGATTCAACCGTCCCTTGCGAATGCGATAACCGGCGAACTTGCCGGAATAGGGCGTCAGGGTGGTCAATTCGACGCGGCGGAAACTTGTGGCGATGTCCAGGCTTGCCAGCGGGTTGAACGGGTTGAGCGCGCCCTTGATGGTGACCGGTGCGTAGCGGTCGACCTTGCCCTGAACATTCACCGGAGCCGGTTTGTCCTGGCGATTGTCCAGCGTGCCGATCTTGCCGTTGAGTTGCTGCACGGCGGTGGCGAAGTTGGGCGTGAGGCTGAAGTCGGCGAAGTTGGCCGAGCCGTTGTTGATGTTCACCTCACCGATATGAATGCCCATCGGCTTGTCGGCGGCCGCTTTCGCTTTAGGGGCTGTCTTCGACACGGCCGAAGCACCTTCTGCGGGCTGCGGAATCAGCAAATCGTCAATGTTGGTGGTGCGGTCGTCGGCGATGACGAAGCGCGCGTACGGCTGCTCGATGTTGATCGTGGCGATGCTCAGACTGTCACCGAGCTGGAAGTTCAGGCCCTCGACATTCAACTGTTGCCACTTCACGAAATCCCGAGATTTGAGCGTGTCGAGGGTGTGCAGCTGATCGACCTGAGCCTTGCCGGTGATGCCCAGCGCGAGTGGCTCGGTGCTTTTCAGGTCAACGGCCAGATCGGTGTTGAGCATGCCGCTGCGCACTTCCAGGCGAATGAACGGCGTGATGTAAGACTGCGCCACGCGCAGGTCAATGTCGCGGGTGGTGACATTGAGCCTGGCACGCACCGGCGCCAGATTGACCTCACCCTCGGCGGTCAGCTTGCCCTGCTTGCCCAGGCCGGTGTCGAGCTTGAGATTGAAAGGCGACTCGTTGAGGCTGTCGAAGTTGGTCAGGTCCAGATTGAGCGGGCCGACCTCCAGCGCCACAGGCGCTTTGGGCACCTTGTCTGCCAGATGCACGCGGTAATCGCGCAGTTGGGTGTCACGCAGCAGAACCTGCCAAGGCTTGCTCGGCGCGGCAGAGTCCTTGCTCGCTGTGGTTTCGGCACCGGAGGCAGTGGCGGGCTGCTGTTTCTCGGCTTCGGCCTTTTTCTGTTCGGATTTGGACGGCTGACTGGCGAACAACTTCTGCCAGTCCAACTCACCGTCAGACTCCCGAGCGGCCCAGGTTTCCAGGCCCTGACTGCGGATCTTTCCGACAGTGACCCGTTGCTTGGCAAGGTCGATTGACGTATCGCTGACCTCCAGGTTGTTCAGGCGTACCAGTGGTCGGCCATCTGGCGCATCGATGGCAAACGGCGCGACCTTGAGCGACGTGTTGTCCAGCAGCAGCTCGGTTTCCTTGGCCAGATTGAGTTTGTAGTGGGTATCGAAGTTGAGCACGCCATCCTTGAGCACCAGCGGCAGGGCATCGCGCACATAGGGCCACCAGACTTTCATTTTGCCGTCAGTGACCTTCAGGGTCCCTTCGGAGCTGATCGGAACCAGGCTGATACGCCCGACCCAGTCAATCTGGCCACCTTCGGGGCCTGCCGCCACAAGGGTCATGTCGGCGTTGTCTTCGGGCAGCGTGCTGAGGTTTTTCAGCTCGAAATTCAGCGTGTCGTAGAGAAACTCGATGGGCTCGCTGGGGCGCAGGTCCTGAAAATGCACATAGCCGTCGGCCAGTTTGATCTGGCCGATGCGCAGCGGGAAAGTTTTGCTCGGCGGCTCGTCAGGCTTGGCCGGCTCGCTCGGCGGCAGTTTGAACAGCCCGGCCAGATTAAGCGTACCGTCCTTGGAAAACAGCAGCTCGGTCTTGGGTTTGTTCAACTCCACTGACTCAAGATGCAGGGCTTTGGTCCACAGGCTGTCGATCTGGAGATTGGCGTAGAGCCGCTCGAAACCGATCTGCTCCTTGCCCGGCGCCCCGATGCTCAGGCCCCACAACGTCACTTCCAAGGTGTAGGGGTTGAGTTCGAGGCGATCCAGTTTGGCCGGCACCGAGGCGTAGTTGGTCAACTGCTGGTTGATCACACGCAGCGCAATACCGGGCAGGATGAGGAACCCCAGCAAGCTATAGATTGCGAAGACGGCCAGCAGGGCGCCGATGGCGCGTTTCAATCCTTTGGGCATATGGGTCGCCAACTCTCTCGAAGTGAGGTGCTTTTGAGTATGGCACGTCAATCTGGTTCCGAAGTCGTCGCTTCAAAAGCTGCAGGAAAGGCCTGACGCTGGCTACGCAATCAAAGCTGCAAGATTAATGTCTTGAGCGGTGGCTGCTGGTCCATCGACGGAAAATCGGCGCCCGGTGTGAGCACCTGGCAGTCGCGAACGGGGCGGCCAAGCTTGCTTGCGCAGCGCAGGACCTGCTCACGCCAGTCATCCATGCTGACCTTCGCCAGGTTGTTGCAGCAGATCAGCACGCCTTCTTCGGCGGTGGTCAGCAGCGCCGGTTTGAGCAGGCTTTGATAGTCGCGCAGCAAGTCCACGGTGCCGAAGGCGCTTTTGGCCCAGGCGGGTGGATCGAGCAACACCAGATCGAACTGGCGTTGTTCCAGGCGCACATAGCTCGGGAGCTTCTGACCGCGTCGGGAGGCGATCGGCAGGCCGGCCAGTTGGCGAATCGCCGGGAAATAGTCGGATTGAATGAACTGCATTTCCGGCAATTGCGGATTCAGCAGGCCGTTTTCGCGGCCCACGGCGAGGTTGCCTTCGGCGAAGTCCAGATTGCACACCTCGCGAGCATCGCCTGCTGCCGCGCTCAGCCCAACGCCGCAGGTGTAGGCGAACAGGTTGAGCACGCTCTTGCCTTTGGCGTGGTCCTTAACCCAGCCGCGCGCGTTGCGCAGGTCGAGAAACAGCAGCGGGTCCTGACCGGCATGGCGGCCGCGAACCCGGTAGTTCAGGCCCCATTCGTGACCCACCAGGTCTTCCAGCGCGGCGTCGTCGGCCTTGTAGACAGCGTCGCTACGGTCGATCCGCGAATTGCCGTGGGAACGGTCGTTGTAGACCAGCATCAATTCAAGGCCCAAGCGCGCGTTGATCGCTGCGTGCAAGGCCAGCAGCGAGTCGCGATCCAGGCTGTTGTGAAAGCTTTGCACCAGCAATTGCGGGCCGTAGCGGTCGACGGTCAGACCGCTCGCACCTTCCTGACTGCCGTGGAACAGGCGGTAGCAGTCAGTGCCCTGGGCGTGCAGCTCGGCGAGCAGGGATTGGCGATTGTCGAGGGCGACGCTGAGCGCCTGATTCAAGGAAGACATGCGGCGCCTTGGGGCAGGAATAAGGGCGTGCGAGTTTAGCAGCAAGCATTGTTGCGGTCTTGGGATGCCACACACCGCTTGAACCTTGCTTGCTCGCGAATGGCGTCGGCACATGCGACATGAGTGGCGTCTGGCACATCGCAATCGCGGGGCAAGCGCGCCCCTACAGGTGAGATGTCCGCTACGTTCCTGAACCTCCCCTGAACCCCAACGCAATAGTCTCGGCAGACCCTGTAGTGGCCGTTTACTCTCATAAAAGCCGGGCGTATTCTTCGCCCGTTTTCAACCAATGCGCAGACCCACAGTGGGTACTTGTTCGAGTGACAGACGTCAGCCGGTTTCGATGACCGGCCAATTCTCGGCACGATAACGCGCAGCCTTTTCACTGCCGTTTTCTCGCCGACAAGCGCGAGAAACGGCAGTGCCCGCCTTTTCTGTAGCAGCTGGATTTGACAGCGATGAGGTCCTTGAGATCACACCGCCGCCAAGCCGGGCTGCTACAGAGCGGATGCCCTGTCCCTTTCCTGATGTCACACCCGCGCGGCCTTTATGGCTGCGGGCCTGACTTTGCGTGCCGTTCCCTTTGGAACTGCGCGTGCAGACGGCCGTACCTGCTCGGGCCTTTTTGAAGTCAGCCCTTAAGTCAGGGACACCGCCATGAAGCTCACCACCATGAAGCTCGCCCTGCTCAAAGAATTCTTCCCAGGCTTTCTGCGGACCCGTCACTTCGCCCGGCACTTCCGTCGGCTGGCGATGCTCGATAGCGTGAGCGATGCCAGCGTTAGTCGCGAAGTGCCACCAACCCTGGCGCAGACCCTCACCCGTGGCGCCAGCACCGATGTGCCTGAACTGCTCATTCGTCTGGGAAGCCACCACGAAGGCCTAAGCGAAGACGGAGCGCTGGCCCTGCGTCAACAACATGGCCTCAACGAAGTCGAGCACGAACAGCCGCTGCCCTGGTGAGTGCATCTGTGGCATTGCTACAGGAACCCGTTCAACCTGCTGCTGACCCTGCTGGCCTTCATCTCGTGGCTGACCGAGGACATGAAGGCCGCCACCGTGATCTTCTCGATGGTCGTGCTCTCGACCCTGCTGCGTTTCTGGCAGGAAACACGCTCCAATCAGGCAGCGGATGCGCTCAAAGCGATGGTCAGCAACACTGCCACCGTGATGCGTCGAGCGGGTGCTTGCGAGAACGGCACTCCAGGCAATGGCAGGCCACAGCGCGTCGAACTGCCGATCAAGCAATTGGTGCCGGGCGACCTGATCGTGCTGTCCGCCGGTGACATGATCCCGGCCGACTGCCGCGTGCTCAGCGCCAAGGACTTGTTCGTCAGCCAGGCCGCGATGACGGGCGAATCGATGCCGGTGGAGAAATTCGCCCGTCGGCAGGAGGTCGACACCGGCAATCCGCTGGACCTGGAGAATATCCTCTTCATGGGCACCAACGTGGTTTCCGGCGCCGCCACCGGGGTCATTCTGGCGACCGGCAACAACACCTATTTCGGCGCCCTGGCGCAACGGGTCAGTGCCACCGACCGCGCGCCGACGTCATTTCAGGCCGGGGTCAACAAGGTCAGCTGGCTGCTGATCCGCTTCATGTTCGTCATGGCGCCGCTGGTGCTGTTCATCAACGGCTTCACCAAGGGAGACTGGATGGAAGCGCTGCTGTTCGCGCTGTCCATCGCCGTGGGCCTGACCCCCGAAATGCTGCCGATGATCGTCACCTCGACGTTGGCCAAGGGCGCGGTGTTCCTGTCGCGCAAGAAAGTCATCGTCAAACGCCTGGACGCGATCCAGAACTTCGGCGCCATGGACGTGCTGTGCACCGATAAGACTGGCACCCTGACCCAGGACAGGATCTTCCTCGCCCGCCATGTGGACGTGTGGGGCGATGAGTCCGATGACGTGTTGGAGATGGCCTACCTGAACAGCTATTACCAGACCGGCCTGAAAAACCTGCTCGACGTCGCCGTGCTGGAGCACGTGGAAATTCATCGCCAACTGCAGGTCGGGACGGCGTTCAGCAAGGTCGATGAAGCGCCGTTCGATTTCAACCGTCGGCGCATGTCGGTGGTGGTGCAGGAGCAGGGTCAACCGCATTTGCTGATCTGCAAAGGTGCGCTGGAAGAAGTGCTGAGCGTTTGCCAGCGCGTGCGTCACGGCGAGGTCGATGAAGCGCTGACCCCTGAATTGCTGGGGCGTATTCTGCAAGTCACGGCGTCCTTCAACGAAGAAGGGTTGCGGGTCGTGGCGGTGGCCGCTCGGGCGATGGAAGCAGGGCGCGACACCTACGGCCTGGCCGATGAGAACGATCTGACACTGATCGGTTACGTGGCCTTCCTTGATCCGCCCAAGGAAAGCACCGCGCCGGCCTTGAAAGCTCTGGCCGAACATGGTGTGGCGGTGAAAGTGCTGACCGGTGACAACGAGCGGGTGACCGCGAAGATCTGCCGTGAAGTGGGGCTGGAGCGCCAGGGTCTGCTGATGGGTGGGGATATCGAGCGCATGAGCGATGCGGAACTTGCGGCGGCAGTGGAAACCACCAACGTCTTCGCCAAACTGACGCCTTCGCACAAGGAGCGCATCGTGCGGCTGCTCAAGGGCAACGGGCACGTAGTTGGCTTCATGGGCGACGGCATCAACGACGCCCCTGCCCTACGCACCGCCGATATCGGGATTTCCGTGGACAGTGCGGTGGACATCGCCAAGGAAGCGGCCGACATCATCCTGCTGGAAAAGAGCCTGATGGTCCTGGAGGAGGGCGTGCTGGAAGGACGCCGGACCTTCGCCAACATGCTCAAGTACATCAAGATGACCGCCAGCTCTAACTTCGGCAACGTGTTCTCGGTGCTGGTGGCCAGCGCATTCATTCCTTTCCTGCCGATGTTGCCGATGCACCTTCTGGTGCAGAACCTGCTGTACGACATCTCGCAGATCGCCATTCCATTCGATAACGTCGACGAGCAACTGCTGAAGAAACCGCAACGCTGGCAGCCTGCGGATGTGGGCCGGTTCATGATGTTTTTCGGGCCGATCAGCTCGATCTTCGACATCACCACCTTTGCGGTGATGTGGTACGTGTTCGGTGCCAATACACCGGAACACCAGACCCTGTTTCAGTCGGGCTGGTTTGTCGTGGGGCTGCTGACCCAGACGCTGATCGTGCACATGATCCGTACCCCGAAAATCCCGTTCCTGCAAAGCCGCGCGGCCATGCCGTTGACAGTGATGACCGGAATAATCATGGCGGTGGGCATATTCCTGCCGATGGGGCCACTGGCGCACTACTTCAAACTGCAGGCGCTGCCACCGCTGTATTTCGTCATCCTGCCGCTGATTCTGCTGGGATATGTAGGGCTGACTCAGGCGGTGAAAGGGTTTTATGTGCGCAAGTTCGGTTGGCAATGACGCCAGCCTCTGTCCTGTGGAAGCACGCTTGCCCGCGATTGCGGTGTGTCAGCTGCATGATTTGTCTGACAGATTGCATCGCGGGCAGGCGCGCTCCTACAAGAGGGAGATGCCTAGCGCGCCAACGCCAGCGCCACGCCCTGGCCACCACCAATGCACAGGGTCGCCAGGCCTTTCTTCGCGTCGCGCTTGATCATTTCATGCAGCAGGGTCACCAGCACGCGGCAGCCCGATGCGCCGATCGGGTGACCGATGGCGATGGCGCCGCCGTTGACGTTGACCTTGGCCATGTCCCAACTCAATTCCTTGCCCACCGACAGCGACTGCGCGGCGAACGCTTCGTTGGCTTCGATCAGGTCCAGTTCCTCCAGGGACCAACCGGCTTTGTCCAGGCAACGACGCGTCGCGCTCACCGGCCCGATGCCCATGATCGCCGGATCGACGCCCGCATTGCTGTAGGCCGCAATGCGCGCCAGCACCGGAAGGCCCAATTGTTCAGCCTTCTTTGCGCTCATCAGGATTACCGCGGCAGCGCCATCGTTCAGCGACGAAGCGTTACCCGCCGTCACGGTGCCGTCTTTCTTGAACGCAGGCTTGAGCTTGCCCAGGGATTGGGCAGTGGTGCCGGCCCGGGGCTGCTCGTCAGTGGCGAAGGAGATCGGATCGCCTTTGCGCTGAGGAATCAGGATTGGAGTGATTTCATCGACGAAGCGCCCGGCTTCGATGGCTGCAGCGGCTTTCTGTTGGGAAGCGGCGGCAAAAGCGTCCTGCGCCTCACGGCTGATCTCGTATTTTTCTGACAGGTTCTCGGCGGTGATGCCCATGTGGTAATCGTTGAAGGCATCCCACAGGCCGTCGCTGATCATGGTGTCGACCATGGTCGCGTTGCCCATGCGCAGACCCGTACGCGCGCCCGGCAGCACGTAATTGGCCAGGCTCATGCTTTCCTGGCCGCCAGCGATGATCACCTCGGCGTCGCCGCAACGGATCGCCTGTGTGCCCAGATGCAACGCCTTGAGACCGGAGCCGCAGACCTTGTTCAACGTCATTGCAGGCACCGCGAACGGCAGGCCCGCCTTGATCGACGCCTGACGCGCCGGGTTCTGCCCCGCGCCAGCGGTGAGCACCTGGCCCATGATCACTTCGTCCACCTGTGCAGGGTCCAGACCGGTCTGGGCAAGCAATTGGCGGATGACCGCCGCGCCGAGATCGACAGCAGGAACGTTCGCCAGCGAACCCTGGAAACTGCCGACCGCCGTGCGGGTAGCGGCAACGATTACGACGTCTTGCATGGTACGAATCCTCACTTTTGTTGGTTTACGTGTTGGGACCTGGGTAAAAGCTAAAAAGGGTGCGAGCCGGAACGGCGGAATCAAAGTCGCACATGGTGGCATGAATGACCGAGGCGGAGTAGGAGCGCGCTTGCCCGCGATTGCAATCTGTCAGACACGTTTATGTACCTGACTAACCGCAATCGCGGGCAAGCGTGCTGCTACAACGCGTCCATGGAATTCAAACCACTCCCATCCTGCGCCTGGCCCGATGCACCGACGCATTGCGCACGGCCCAGCGCAGAATCGGCGCGGTGCGGTTCACTCCGCTGCGAATTATCTTGCGCTTGAGGTTGGTCATCCGAATATCGAACATCCCGCTGGCCCATTCCGGCAACAGTTCGACCCCCGCCTGCATCATCAGATTGCCCATCGGTCTGGCCAGCCGACTCGGCGCCGGGGCGTTCTGCAAGATGCGATGCACTTCCCGCGTGCGCTCATCACACAGCAGTTGCGGACGCATTCGCTGCAGATAGTCGTTAATTTCATCTGTCGAACAGGGTATGTCGCGAGCACCAAGACGCGCGGCGACGACCGCGGTTTCGGCGTAATAGCGGTCCTGGTCCTCGCGCGACAGATCAGGATTGAGGTAACGCAGATGTGCAGCCATGAAACTACTCACCTCGGCAACATGCACCCAGGTCAGCAGCTCGGGGTCATCGGCCGCATAGGCGCTGCCATCCGGCGCGACCCCTCGGACCTGCGAGTGAATATGCAGCACCTTGTCGATCAGCCAGTTGGCGTCGTGGGTCGAGCCGAATGTCGTGCCCGAAATGAACTGCCCCGTTCGACGCAGTCGGCCGAGCATGTCTTGGCGAAAATTCGAATGATCCCAGACCCCCGCCAGCACACGCGGATGCAGCATTTGCAGCATCAACGCGCAGATCCCGCCGATGAGCATGCTGGGGAAGTCACCATGCACCTGCCAGCACACCGCCTGCGGCCCGAACAGCCCGGGATCGCCCTTGGGATTTTCCATATCCAGCTGCCCGAGGGCCAGACCGGTCATGCTCATGACCTGGGTTTCGATGCGTGTGCGGATGAATTCCATGGGTGTCCAACTGAGTGGGCTGACTGCTCGCTGCACCTGTCGGAGCGCGCTTGCTCACGGTTGCAGATGTGTCAGGTACCTATAGGTGTCTGAACAATGGCAGTCGCGGGCAAGCGCGCTCCTACAAAGGGCCCACATTCGCTACTTGTTCAACCGCTTATCGATCAACCCCTCCACCACGTCCGAATCAGCCAAGGTCGAAATGTCTCCCAGGCTGTCTATTTCGTTGCAGGCGATCTTGCGAAGGATGCGGCGCATGATCTTCCCTGAGCGTGTTTTCGGCAAGGCTGGCGCCCACTGGATCAGCTCCGGTTTGGCGAAACCGCCGATCTCCTTGCTGACCCGCGCCAACAGCGCCTTCTGTAACGCCTCGTCCGGCTCGATCCCGGCCATGGTGGTCACGAACGCGTAAATCCCCATGCCCTTGACGTCGTGGGGATAACCCACCACGGCGGCCTCGGCGACGCTGTCATGCAATACCAGCGCGCTCTCGACCTCGGCCGTACCTATGCGATGCCCGGAAACGTTGATCACATCGTCCACGCGTCCGGTGATCCAGTAATGCCCGTCTTCATCGCGGCGCGCGCCATCGCCGGTGAAGTAGTAACCGGGGTAGGGCTTGAAGTAGGTCTCGACCATGCGCTTCTGGTCGCCATATACCCCACGAATTTGCCCCGGCCAACTGGCCTTGATCGCCAATAACCCACTGGTGGCGCCTTCGACTTCGTTGCCTTTTTCGTCCAGCAGCACAGGCTGTACGCCGAACATCGGCTGAGTTGCGCAGCCCGGTTTCAGCGGGTTGGTGCTGACCAACGGAGTCAGCATGATTGCGCCGGTTTCGGTCTGCCACCAAGTGTCGACGATAGGGCAACGGTCTTTTCCGACCTTATGGAAATACCATTCCCACGCTTCCGGGTTAATGGGCTCGCCGACGGTGCCGAGTACGCGCAGGCTTTCCCGGCTGGTGCCTTGCAGCGGCTTCGGCCCTTCGCGCATCAATGCCCGCAAGGCAGTCGGCGCGGTATAGAAGATGTTGACGTCGTGCTTGTCGATCACCTTCCAGAAGCGCGAACTGTCGGGGTAATTGGGCACCCCTTCGAAAATCAGCGTGGTCGCGCCGTTGGCCAGCGGGCCGTAGACGATATAGCTGTGCCCTGTGACCCAACCGACGTCGGCGGTGCACCAGTAAATTTCGCCATCGCGGTAATCGAACACATATTTGTGGGTCATCGCCGCCTGCAACAGGTAGCCACCTGTGGTGTGCAACACGCCCTTGGGTTTGCCAGTGCTGCCAGAGGTGTAGAGGACGAACAGCGGGTCTTCGGCGTCCATCGGCTCCGGCGGGCAATCGTCGCTGATGCCATGCAGGGCTTCGTGATACCAGATATCGCGGCCCTTGACCCAATCGACATCGCCTTCGGTGCGCTGGACCACCAGCACGGTGCTGACGTTCGGGCAGCTTTGCAGGGCCTGGTCGACGTTCTGTTTCAGCGGGATGTACTTGCCGCCGCGCACCCCTTCGTCAGCGGTAATAACGGTCTGACAATCGGCATCGAGAATACGATCGCGCAGGGCGTCCGGGGAAAATCCGCCGAATACCACCGAGTGCACGGCACCGATGCGCGTGCAGGCGAGCATCGCATACGCCGCTTCCGGCACCATCGGCATGTAGATGCACACACGATCTCCTTTCTTGACTCCGCGCTGTTTCAGCACGTTGGCCAGGCGGGCGACGTTGTGATGAAGCTTCTTGTAAGTGATTTCAGCGGACTCGGAAGGATTGTCGCCCTCCCAGAGAATTGCCACCTGATCGCCGCGGTCCTTCAGGTGACGGTCGATGCAGTTGTAACTGACATTCAGCTTGCCGCCCTTAAACCAGCTGGCGGCGCCGGTCGTGAGGTCAGACTGCTGAACCTGTTCCCACTCGGAAAACCAGTCGAGAAATGCCTTTGCCTGTTCTGCCCAGAAGGTATCGGGTTGTTCAACCGATAGCCGGTACATGCGTTGGTAATCGTCGGCGCTGAGTTGGGCGGCCTTGCGCGTCGCGTCGGCCTGCGGGAAATCGCTGAGATTGAACATGGCGTCTCCTGTTTTTCTTGTGGGAACACTATGACATCAGAGTCGTCTGACTTCGCAGGGTTCAGGCGATGGGGACGTGTCAATCCGGTGTCATCAGGCGGGCGCAGATTCTTGTAGACGCTGGCTTGTTGCCTCACGCGGGGTGCCAAACCCGAATGTATTGGCTGGCGCTCCGAGTTCGCTGCCGTTGCAACCTCCGAGATCTCCGACGATAGGTCGGCGGCAGTCCTCCCCAAATGCGCAAAACCCGCCGCCTCTTGCGAGACGACGGGTTTTGGAGGTTGCAACGGGATTGGATCAGCCGCGGTGACGACCGCGGAAGTAATCGATCAGCCCCTGGGTCGAGGCATCCTCAGCGGCGGTTTCTTCAGTGCCGACCAGGCGACTGTAGACACCTTTGCCCAACTCCTTGCCCAATTCGACGCCCCACTGGTCGAAGGCGTTGGTCCCCCAGACCACGCTCTGCACGAATACCTTGTGCTCGTACATTGCCACCAGAGCCCCGAGGCGACGAGGGCTGATGCGCTCGACGACAATGGTGTTGCTCGGGCGGTTACCCGGGATGACCTTGTGCGGCGCGACTCGCTGCACTTCTGCTTCCGGCATGCCCTTGGCGCGCAATTCGGCCTCGGCTTCCGCACGTGTCTTGCCCTGCATCAGCGCCTGGCTCTGCGACAGGCAGTTGGCGTACAGCCACTGGTGGTGGTCGGACACGGGGTTGAAGCTGACGATCGGCACGATGAAGTCGGCCGGAATCAGCAACGTGCCTTGATGCAGCAATTGGTGATAAGCATGCTGACCGTTGGCACCCACGCCACCCCAGATTACCGGGCCAGTATCGACATTCACCGGCACGCCGTCCTGACGAACGCTCTTGCCGTTGGATTCCATGTCCAGCTGTTGCAGGTGCTTGGTGATATTGCGCAGGTAGTGGTCGTACGGCAGGATCGCGTGGCTTTGCGCGCCCCAGAAGTTGCCGTACCAGACACCCAGCAGACCCAGTAGCACCGGCATGTTCTTATCGAAATCGGCATTCTGGAAATGCTGGTCCATGGTGTAGGCCCCGGACAGCAACTCCTTGAAGTTGGACATGCCGATGGCCAGCGCGATAGGCAGACCGATGGCCGACCACAGCGAGTAACGACCGCCGACCCAATCCCACATCGGGAAAATGTTCTCTTCACGAATACCGAACGCCACGGCTGCGGCGTTGTTGCTCGAGACCGCAATGAAGTGACGGTGCAGCTCGGCCTGAGAGCCCCCCTGCGCCAGATACCAGGCACGGGCGGCCGTGGCGTTCTTCAGGGTTTCGAGGGTGGTGAAGGTTTTCGACGAAACAATGAACAGCGTGGTTTCGGCGCGCAGTTTGCTGGTTAGCTCGTGCAGCTCGGTGCCGTCGATGTTCGCCAGATAGTGGCAGCGAACGCCTTTCTGCGCGTAGGACAGCAGCGCTTCGGACACCAGCTCAGGGCCGAGGAACGAGCCGCCGATGCCGATGTTGACGATATCGGTGATCGGCTTCTCGGTGTAACCGCGCCACAGCCCATCGTGGATACGGCCCACCAGATCGGTCATCTGGTTCAGTACCTTGTGCACTTCGGGCATCACATTGACGCCGTTGACTTGCAGCTTGTCGCCAACCGGACGGCGTAAGGCGGTGTGCAGCGCCGGGCGGCCTTCGGAAGCATTGACCAGTTCGCCGTCGTACTGCGCTTTGATCGCATCCTTCAGACCCACTTCATTGGCCAGATTGACCAACAGCTTGCGCGTCTCGGTGGTAATCAGGTTTTTCGAATAGTCGAGGAACAGACCGGCGCTGCTAAGAGTGAATTCGCTGAAACGCTGTGGGTCTTCGTTGAACGCTTCGCGCATGCTGAAATGCTGCATCGCTTTGCGGTGTGCTTCGAGCGCCTGCCAAGCGGGCAGGGTAGTGACGTCATGAGGAGTGCGGTAGTACGCCATCGCTGCGGGTTTCCTTGTACTTGAACTGCCTTTTGGACACTGAAAAGCCAGGATTGGACTGAATTCGTCGATACGTCAGAGACTAAGCCCAGGCGACGCGGATGTCTGCGCCTTGCTTTCCTTTTGCTCGGTACTTTTTCTCACAAGCTAGTGCCGCCTTTCTCGGGCGACCTGTACCGGTATGGCATTGCGGGTGTGGCTAAAGTTCACCGTCCGGCGCCAGATAGAGAGCGCGCGACGCAAAGTTTCATAAACCGTCGGCATCGGCTAATGAGCATAGCCGCGAATCGCAAAATGCCTTCGATGCTTTGCCGACGTGCTTGCCAGTCATTGCTCCCTGGTCAGGTGCAAATTGTCGATCAAGCGGGTCTTCCCCAGAAACGCCGCGCCGAGCACTACCAAATCCTCATCCCCGGCCACTGCCGGGCGCAGGCTCACGGCATGGCGGATTTCCAGATAGTCCGGGCGAAAGCCTGCACGTTCGAGCTGTTTCCTGCCATCGGCCAGCAGCTGCTCGTGGTTTGAATCACCCTCGCTGAGCGCGTCACCGATTTGCTTGATCACGCGGTACAGCGCAGGCGCGCTCGCACGTTCCGCCTCGGTCAGGTAGCCATTGCGCGAGGACAGCGCCAAGCCGTCGGCAGCTCGCACAGTGGGCTCGCCGATGATCTGGATCGGCATGTTCAGATCTCGCACCAACGTGCTGACCACCGCCAACTGCTGAAAGTCTTTCTGGCCGAAGATTGCGATGTCAGGCTGAACCATGTTGAACAGCTTGCTGACCACGGTGGACACGCCGTCAAAATGGCCCGGACGGCTGCCGCCACACAGTCCTTCGGACACCATCGGCACACGGACGATGGTCTGGTCGGCCATGCCGTTGGGGTACATTTCTTCGACCGAAGGTGTGAAGAGAAGATGACAGCCAGCTTGCAGCAGCTTCTCCTGATCGGCCGCAAGGGTGCGCGGGTAAGTGGCCAGGTCTTCGTTGGGGCCGAACTGCAGCGGGTTGACGAAAATGCTCGCCACCACGAAGTCGGCGCGTTGAGCGGCCTTGGTGACCAGCGCGGTATGGCCGCTGTGCAGGTTGCCCATGGTCGGGACCAGCGCGATGCGTTTGCCTTCGCTACGGGCGCGTGCCACGGCGGCGCGCAACTCGCGCACGGTTTTGACTGTGTTCATGCCGAGAATCCGTGTTCTGGAGCGGGAAAGCTGACATCTTTGACGGCGCTGACGTACGCGGCGATGGCCGACTGAATGTCAGGCTGGCCAGTCATGAAGTTCTTCACGAACTTGGGCACGCGACCGCTGATGGACAGGCCGAGCATGTCGTGCAGCACCAGGACCTGACCGTCGGTGGCGCTGCCGGCGCCGATGCCGATCACCGGAATCTTTACCGCATGGGTGATTTCCTGTGCCAGTTCGCTCGGCACGCATTCCAGCAGGATCATCGCCGCGCCGGCCTGCTCCAGCGTGATGGCGTCAGCGCGCATCTGCCGCGCCTGAGATTCCTGCCGACCTTGCACTTTATAACCGCCCAGCACGTTCACCGCCTGCGGCGTCAGGCCCATATGCGCGCACACAGGAATACCGCGCTCGGCCAATAACCGGATGGATTCACCCAGCCATGCCGCGCCCTCGACCTTGAGCATGTGCGCACCGGCCTGCATCAGCGTCGCGCCGTTGGCGAAGGTCTGCTCGGCAGTGGCGTAGGACATGAACGGCAGGTCGGCGAGGATCAGCGCACCCTGGTTACCGCGCTTGACGCTGGCAACGTGATAAGCCATCTCGGCGGTAGTCACTGGCAGTGTGCTGTCATGGCCCTGAAGCACCATGCCCAGCGAGTCACCGACCAGCAGCACTTCCACACCGGCCTGGCTGGCGGTGTGGGCGAAGGTTGCGTCGTAGCAGGTCAGCATGGTGATTTTTTCACCTTTTTGCTTCAGACCCAGCAGGGACGTAACGGTGATATCTGGCATGAAAAAAGTCCTCATTCAGGCGCTGTGAATACTACGGCGAGCAACGCGTGATTCATTCTGCAAATCCAGGCACATCGTCGTTTCGCGATGTTTGAAAAGACCTGTCTGGCGCCTATGGGCCGGTCGCCCGGCTTCGGGACGCTTATCTTCGTGAGGAGGGGGCGGGAAGTCAATTCCGGGTGTTACCGGTTTGGGAAGGATGTTACCGAGAGGGGCGCGGCAGCGGGAGACAGGTATTGCGAAGGTTGACCCCTCTGCACGAAACGACGCAAATCTGTAGGGGTGCGCTTGCCCGCGATCAAGATCTATCTCGGCCGAAACCAGCGTCAGATCCATTGCAATCGCGGGCAGGCGCGCTCCTACAGTCGATAGCGTGTGTCAGGTCCAGGCGTCAGAGCGGCAGTCGCTCCAATCCCTCAAACGGGCAATCGGCAAGCAGGTCATCCAGGTTGCGCCCGTCAGCCAGCGTAATGCCCGGCGCCAGCTCAGCCAGCGGGTACAGCACGAAGGCGCGGGCGTGCATGTGGTAATGCGGCACCTTCAGACGCGGTTCGTCGATCAGCCGATCGCCGAACAGCAGTATGTCCAGATCCAGCGTGCGCGGCCCCCAGCGTTCCAGGCGCTCGCGACCCTGACCGTTCTCGATGCCCTGCAATGCATCCAGCAGTGCCAGCGGCTCTAACGCCGTATCCAGCGCAGCGACCGCGTTGGTGTAACGGGGCTGGCCCGGCAAGAGAGAGTCGCTGACATAAAACGCGGAAACGCCTGACAGGCTGGTGTCCGGTAACTGCACCAATGCCTTGATCGCTTCACGCAATTGCTCGGCAGGGTCGGCCAGGTTGCTGCCCAGGCCAATGTAGACACGTTCCGTCATTGCGCTTTATTCCGAAGCGTCGGCGCCAGCACGCTTGCGCTTGCCACCGCCGCTGCGACGACGCTTGCGCGGGCCTTGGCCGGTCGTTTCGGACTTGCTGCCCAGATCGCGAATCATGTCGCGACGACCTGCCTCGTTGGCATCCTGATACTCGGTCCACCAGTCGCCAAGACCATCGGTTTGCTCACCAGCGCTCTCACGCAACAGCAGGAAATCGTAGCCGGCACGGAAGCGCGGGTTATCCAGTAGCAGGTCGGCACGCTTGCCCGAGCGACGCGGCAGACGCTCCTGCATGTCCCAGATTTCGCGGATCGGCATGGTGAAACGCTTCGGAATCGCGATGCGCTGGCACTGCTCGGTGATCAGCTCGTGGGCGCCTTCCTGCATGGCCGGAATCGGCGGCATGCCGCGCTCTTGCAGGCGCAGCACGCGGGCAGGCAGCGCAGGCCATAGCAACGCGGCAAACAGGAACGCCGGTGTCACCGGCTTGTTCTGCTGAACGCGCAGATCGGTATTGGCCAGGGCCTCGCTGATCAGCGTGTGGGTGTATGTCGGGTTGTATTCCAGGGCCTTGGCGCTTGCCGGGAACAGCGGCTCGAACAGCTCCAGATCCACGAGCATTTCAAAGGTCGGCTCGGCGTACCCGGACAGGAACAGCTTGAGCACTTCTTCGAACAGGCGGGCGGACGGGATGTCGCGCAGCATCGGCGCCAGTGGACGAATCGGCGTGGCGCTGTGTTTTTCGATACCGAAATCCAGCTTGGCGGCGAAGCGCACGGCGCGCAGCATCCGCACTGGGTCCTCTTTATAACGCTGCTGCGGGTCGCCGATCAGACGGATCAAACGATTGCGGATGTCGTGTACACCGTTGGCGTAGTCGAGCACACGCTCGGTGACCGGATCGTAATACAGGGCGTTGATGGTGAAGTCGCGACGCTGGGCGTCATCTTCCAGAGTGCCGTAGACGTTGTCCCGCAGAATTCGCCCGCTCTCGTTGCGCGAAGACTGGTTGCTGTCTTCCTCTTCATCATCTTGAGGGTGATTGGCGCGGAAGGTCGCCACCTCGATGATCTCGCGACCGAAATGAATGTGAACGAGTTTGAAACGGCGGCCGATAATACGCGCGTTGCGAAACTCTGCGCGGACCTGTTCAGGCGTGGCGCTGGTAGCGACGTCGAAGTCCTTTGGGGTGATGCCCAGCATCATGTCCCGAACGCAGCCACCGACCAGATAGGCCTGATAGCCTGCATTTTGCAGACGCTCGACGATATTTACCGCGTAGCGGCTGAATTGATTGCGCTGCAACGAATGCTGGCTGCTGCTGAGCACTTCAGGCGTTGTACGCGTGTGTTGCTGCGGTTTACGCAGAGGAGAACGGAATGACTGGAACAGCTTCTTCAGCATGGGATGCACTGTTTGAAGGAATATTCGGCCACTTACGAAGAATGACCGCACGATGGGCGGGGATTCTAGCATTTAGTCGAGGGATGGTGTAGGACGCTGCGCGAAGGGCGCCTGGAGGCAGGAATTACAGGCTGAAACGGTTGTTGCCGGAGGGTAGAGCGTAGAGTTTTGCTTCAGAAGCTACTGGGGGAGCCGAAGCTCCCCCAAAGTGCGTGCTCTTATTTTTATTGTCAGTTGGGCTTTTTGTTTTTGTTGAGCGCCCAATTCACGGCTTTCGCCTGTGAAATCTCCCAATCGGGAGTCAAGAGCAAACGGATTGCTTTGGTCGCTGTGCTGCAGTGATCAATCGATCCAACCAGTTCAGGCGCTACCTTAGGGTAGTTTTTTGTTGTTCTCAGCCTGGTTGCGGGACAAGTCCCAAATGCAACGCCTCTCCAAAAGAATCAGTTAGCTGCGCCTCCGCCGTGTTGTTTTTGTTATGCGTGAGTCGATTCGTCTTGTTCTTGTTATGTTGTTTTGCGGGTGACTGATTTTTGTTGTTCTTGTACGGATATAGATAGCAGGACACGTGCCAACTTTTGCGAAAATCGCTGCAGCCCTTTAAATCCAAGGGTGTGGCAAAACGACGCTACTTTTTGCGGGTAAGAAAAAGCCGGGGCTGCGTTACCGTACGCCCCGGCTTTTGTTACGTGTCGCTGATGTGGTAACAGTTTTTTCACAAGTCCTGTAATGCGCGTGCCAGAGCCCCGCAAGGCTTGCTTTGTGAACGGCGTGACTCAGGTTTCGCTCGCCACACCGGTCTTGCGCCGCGGGATGCCCAGGCGCTGACGGCGTTCCCACAGGCATTTGCGGCTGACGCCGAGCTTGCGTGCCAGTTCCGTCTCGGTCATGTGGTCCTGATGCTCGAGAACGAAATGCTGGAAATAGTCTTCCAGAGACAAATCCTCAGTCGGCTCGTGAGCCGTAGAGCTGGAGCCAGCCTGCTGGGGTGCAAGGCCGATGAACTCCTCGACATCAAGATCGCTGAGCTCGATATCGATACCCAGCAGATCCGCCGAGATGTCCGGGCTTTCGCACAGGATGACGGCCCGCTCGACTGCGTTTTCGAGTTCGCGCACGTTACCGGGCCAGGAGTAGTGACGAATCGCTTGCTCGGCGTCGGGACCGAAACGCAGGTCATTGCGTCCGGCCTTCGCGCTCTGGCGGGCCAGAAACGCGTTGGCGATTTCGTTGACGTCCGCGCCACGTTCACGCAGGGCTGGCAGCTTGAGAGCAATCACGTGCAGACGGTAATAAAGGTCTTCACGGAATTGACCGACCTTGGCCAGGCTCTTGAGGTCCCGGTGGGTAGCGGCGATCAGACGTACATCGACCTTTTGCGACTGTACCGAACCAACCCGGCGAATCTCGCCTTCCTGCAGAACACGCAACAGGCGCGCCTGGGCCTCGAGCGGCAGTTCGCCGATCTCATCGAGAAACAGCGTGCCACCATCGGCCGCTTCCACCAGGCCAGCACGACCGGCGCTGGCGCCCGTGAATGCGCCTTTCTCATGACCGAACAGCTCGGATTCGATCAGCGTTTCAGGGATCGCCGCGCAGTTGACCGAAATCATCGGTGCCTTGGCGCGACGTGAAAGGTTATGCAGGGCTCGGGCGACCAATTCTTTACCCGTGCCGGACTCGCCCTGAATCAGCACGTTGGAATCGGTCGGCGCGACCTTGCGAATCTTGCTGTAGAGATCCTGCATGGGCGGGCAAGCCCCGATGATCCCGATCTCGCCGTTGCTGTTGTCGGGGATCGCCTTGTCAGAGACCGGAGCCTTGCCGGCAGTAGCCGCGCGTTCGGCCTGGATGCTCTGCACCGTCTGCCGGTCACGCAGGATGCGCGCCACCGCCTGCAGCATCTCGTCGTGGTCAAAAGGCTTGGCGATGTAATCCACCGCACCCAACTTCATTGAATCCACGGCCGAGCGCAGACTGGCGTAACTGGTCATGATCAGCACGGGTTTGCCCTGGCCGAGCTTGATCAGCTCGGTGCCTGGCGCGCCGGGCAGGCGCAAGTCGCTGACGATCAGGTCGAACGAGGGGATGCTGAAACGTTCCTGAGCTTCCTGCACGGATCCGGCTTCACTGACTTGGTACTGATTGCGTTCCAGCAAACGACGCAAGGCAGAGCGGATAATGGTTTCGTCTTCGACGATCAAAATGTGCGGCATTGATTCGGTACCCTCGACGGTCTCAGTTCACGGCGGACGTCGCTTCGACATGTCGCGGTAAGGTCACCCGAATACGGGTTCCGCGCTGTTGCTCGGCATCAGCCGGGCTGTCGATGGTGATTTGTCCATAATGCTCTTCAACGATGGAATAGACCAGTGCGAGCCCCAGTCCTGTCCCTTCCCCCGGATCCTTGGTGGTGAAGAACGGTTCGAACAAGCGGTCCATGATTGCTTTGGGAATTCCAGTGCCTTCGTCTTCGACGATCAAATCGACCGTATGTTCGGACGCCTCACTCTTGACCCGTACCGCACTGCCCGCAGGCGAGGCATCCCGGGCGTTGGAGAGCAGATTGATCAGCACCTGAGCCAACCGTTGTGGATCGCCATCGACCCAGTGGTTCGGGTTGCACAGGTTATAGAATTGCACTTCGAAATTGCGCCGATTGAGGGCGAGCAGGCCAATGGCATCCTGAGCGACCTCGGCCAGACAGACGGCTTCGTCGGCGTGCTGATGGCCGCCAGCGTGGGCGAAGCTCATCAGCGACTGCACGATGCGCGAAACGCGTTTGGTCTGCTCGATGATCTGGCTGCTGATTTCGGTCAGTTCGCCGTCTTCCTCACGCTCCTCGCGAAGGTTCTGCGCGAGACAGGCGATACCCGTGATCGGATTGCCGATCTCGTGCGCCACACCCGCCGCCAGCCGACCAATGCTCGCCAGGCGCTCGGAGTGGACCAATTTATCTTCAAGCATCTGGGTGTCGGTCAGGTCCTCAACCAGAATCACCAGGCCGCTGTTACCCGGCGCGAGAGGCTCGTCGATCGCCGCCTTGTGCAGATTCAGCCAGCGGGTCTGCCCGTCCAGGCCCAGGCGTTGTTTGTGCAAGTGTTCGTCCGGGACATTGATGAACCCGAGCAGCAACTGGCGCCACGGGTCGGCGATGGTTTCCAGACGCGAGCCCACTACGCGCTGGGCGCCGATGCCGGTCAACTCTTCCATGGCCTTGTTCCACATCAGGATCTCCTGATCCTTGGCCAGCGAGCACACGCCCATCGGCAATTCCTGCAGGGTCTGGCGGTGGTAGCGGCGCAAGGCATCCAGCTCGGCGGCAAGGCCGGTGAGACGCGAGTGGTAATCCTCGAGGCGGCTTTCGATGAAGTGAATGTCTTCGGTGACATAGTTCTCACTGCCGGATTTATACGGCAGGAAGGTTTCGACCATGTCCTGGGCAACGCTTGGCCCCATCAGTCCGGAGAGGTTGGCCTCGATCCGGTCCCGAAGGCGGCGCAGCGCATAAGGCCGACGCTCGTCAAAAGGCAGATAAAGATCGCGCAATGCCTGCTCGACTTCTTTCTGCGCGGCTTTGGCCCCCAGCGGTTTGGCCAGTTGCGTGGCGAACTCTTGAGGGGAGACGGCGTGCAGCTCCCGACGTTGCGGACGGCGCACGTTGTCCACGGCACAGGCTTCGGCGGCGCTGGCTTCTTCAGGGCTGGGGTTGCTGAACAGCGAAATCAGGGTAAAGACCAGCACGTTGACCGCCAGGGATGCGATCGCCGCCAGGTGCCAGCTGGTGTCGTCCAGCACGTAAATCATATTGAGCAGCGGAATGTAGAAACCTTGAAAATTGCCAATCAGCGGGAACAGCATGCTGACCATCCAGACCACGATCCCGGCGATCAAGCCTGTCATGAACCCGCGGCGGTTGGCGGCTGGCCAGTACAGCACCGAAAGCACCCCTGGCAGGAATTGCAAGGTCGCGACGAAAGCGACGATCCCCAGGTTGGCAAGGCTCTGCTTGGCGCCCAGCAGCAGATAGAAACCATAACCCGCCATGATGATGGCGACGATCAGGCCGCGCCGTGTCCACTTCAGCCAGCGATAGATATTGCCTTGCGCGGGCGGCTGGTAAAGCGGCAGGACCAGATGGTTGAGCGCCATCCCCGAGAGAGCCAGTGTGGTGACGATGATCAGCCCGCTGGCGGCCGACAGACCGCCGACGTAAGCCAGCAGGGCCAGCGACTTGTTGTGCGCGGCGATCCCGATGCCGAGGGTGAAGTATTCGGGGCTGGTAGTCGCCCCCAGCTTCAACCCGGCCCACAGTACCAACGGCACCGCCAGGCTCATCAGCAGCAGAAACAGCGGCAACCCCCAGCTGGCACTGACCAGCGAGCGCGGATTGAGGTTTTCTGTGAAGGTCATGTGATACATGTGAGGCATCACGATCGCCGAGGCGAAAAACACCAGCAGCAGTGTGCGCCACGGGCCTTCCTGCAGCGGGGTGTGCAAGGCCGCCAGAGCGCTTTGATTCTGCAGCAGCCATTGTTCGAGGCTTTGCGGGCCATCGAAGACGCCGTACAGCGCATAAATCCCGATGCCACCGATGGCAATCAGCTTGATCAATGACTCGAAAGCGATGGCGAACACCAGCCCTTCGTGTTTTTCCCGGGTGGCGATGTGGCGCGAGCCAAAGAAAATGGTGAACAGAATGATCAGGATGCAGAAGGCCAGAGCGACATAGTTGCGCACCGGTTCGCGGGTGAGAATGCCGATGGAATCCGCCACGGCCTGTATTTGCAGGGCCAGCAGCGGCAGAACGCCAATCAGCATGAAGATCGTCGTCAGTGCCCCGGCCCATGTGCTGCGAAAGCGGAAGGCGAACAAGTCCGCCAGCGACGAAAGCTGATAAGTGCGAGTGATCTTCAGGATCGGATAAAGCAGCACCGGCGCCAGCAGAAACGCACCAGACACCCCCAGATAACTGGACAGAAAACCGTAACCATACTCGTACGCCAGGCCCACGGTGCCGTAGAACGCCCAGGCGCTGGCATACACACCCAGCGACAGGGTGTAGGTCAGCGGGTGGCGGATGATCCAGCGCGGGATCAGGCCGCGCTCGCTGATCCAGGCGACACTGAACAGCACCAGCAGGTAGGCGGCGCTGACCAGAATCATCTGGGTCAGGCTAAAGCTCATCGGCATCTCGTTGGCTCTGCAGAATGAATGTCACCACGATCAGGATCAGCCACAGCATGTAAGGCCGGTACCAGGCGCCTGTCGCGTCGATCCACCAGTCCATGATGGCCGGGGAGAAGAGGTAGATACCAACCACCAGTAGCAGGACCAATCGATAAATGTACATTTGGCCTCCTGGATTGAGTGCGACAGGACGTGAGCCCGAAGGAGCGGCATGGTAACGGATGGTGATCAGGCTGCAAGCGACGTTTCTGCCACCTTTGTGCTGCGATTTGCGGCGACCGCTCTGGCTCAGTCTATTCGAGCTTCTTCGATACTGGCGACCCGTGGAATCAAATCAGCGTTCCAGTGCGCAATTCCCCAGTCCAACACTTCGCGCGGGGTAGCGAACGACAGCTCGTTTGGCACCGGTTGCCCCAGGGCGCGCAACGCTCGAAGCAGCAGCGGCGTGGCCTGATCGGTGGGCAGCGGCGGGGAACGATAGGATTTGCCCAGTTTGTGCCCGTCGGGTTGCGTGATCAGCGGGACATGCAGGTAACGCGGTTGCGGCAGGCCAAGCAACTCTTGCAGATAGAGTTGGCGCGGCGTGGAATCCAGCAGGTCGGCGCCGCGCACGATGTCGGTCACACCCTGCCAGCCATCATCTAGCGCTACTGCCAGTTGATAGGCGTACAAGCCGTCGCGGCGTCGAATCACGAAGTCGCCGACGTCGCGGCCCAGATGTTGACGAAATTCACCCTGAACCCGATCTTCGAAGCGGTATTCGAGTTCCGGCACTCGAATGCGGATGGCGGCGTTCTCGGGCAAGTGCCCGGCGTTGCGACAGAAACCTGGATAGATGCCCTGGAAATCTTCCAGCTGCTTGCGCGAACAGGTGCAGGCATAGGCCAGCCCGTAGTTGAACCAGCGATTGATGATGTCTTGATAGGCGTCGTGCCGGCCGCTTTGTTTGATCAACTCACCATCCCACTCGAAACCATACGTTTCCAGGGTTTTGAGGATGGCTGCTTGAGCGCCAGGTTCTTCGCGCGGCGGGTCCAGGTCTTCCATGCGCATCAGCCATTTTCCGCCGACCGCGCGCGCATCCAGATAAGACGCCAGCGCCGCGACCAGCGAACCGAAGTGCAGGTAGCCACTGGGGGTTGGCGCAAAGCGCCCTATATAAGAAGGGGATTTCATGGGCGCTGATGGTACTGGAAATCGAATGTACGAAAAACCGGAAGACGCCTCAATCCCTGTAGGAGCGTGCTTGCCCGCGATGTGATGTTGCCAGGCGACGGACAGGTAGCCGCTTATAAAGGCCCAATCGCAAGCAAGTTCACTCCTGCAGGTTAATCAGCGCCCAAAAACGACAAAAGACGCCGAAGCGTCTTTGGTCGTAGTCGAAGCACAGATCATTTACCGACCTGTTTTTCCTTGATCTCAGCCAGGGTCTTGCAGTCGACGCACATGTCGGCGGTCGGACGGGCTTCCAGACGGCGCAAGCCGATCTCGACGCCGCAGGATTCGCACCAGCCATACTCTTCGTCTTCGATCAGTTGCAGCGTCTTGTCGATCTTTTTGATCAATTTGCGCTCACGGTCACGAGCACGCAGCTCCAGAGCGAACTCTTCTTCCTGACTTGCACGGTCGGCAGGGTCAGGAAAGTTGGCCGCTTCGTCCTTCATGTGATCAACCGTGCGGTCGACCTCACGCATCAGGTCCTGCTTCCACTTGTGCAGGATCTTGGTGAAGTGTTCGCGCATGGGCTTGCCCATGTATTCCTCACCCTTCTTGTCAGCATAGGGTTCGAAACCACTGATCGTTTGGGTGTTGTTTTGCTTTTCTTCGGTGGGCATGAACGGACCGCCTCTCACTCTTCTAAGCCATTGCGCAGGGTAAAGACCATTGCCGACACCTGCCGGCCCTGCGGCTGCAAGCGGGCGAACTTACCAGATCGAATCGGAGCGCGCTACTCCCGGTTGTCGAGCATGCCCCGGCAACGCGCCCGTGAACTATGACCGCAGCCAAAGCGCGCGGTTTTATATTATTTAGCGGCGCCAGCAGTCTAGTCCCTTCTGCGACGTTGTCTGCTTTTATGGATCGCCGGCAACTCTGCCCGAAGAGACGATAAAGTCTGTAGCGACGCAAGCGGTTGGGTAGAATCGGTCAGCTGTTTCCGATACCTGCAACCAAAGGAAGACCCATGCCTCAGCCCTTCAGTGCGCGCAGCCGCGCCATCGAACCCTTTCATGTCATGGCGCTGCTGGCCCGGGCCAATGAACTGCAGGCGGCGGGGCATGACGTCATCCATCTGGAAATCGGCGAGCCTGACTTCACTACGGCCGAACCGATCATCAAAGCCGGGCAAGCCGCATTGGCGGCCGGGAAAACCCGCTACACCGCAGCCCGCGGCTTGCCCGAGCTGCGCCAGGCTATCTCTGGCTTCTATCAACGGCGTTATGGCCTGGGCATCGATCCGGGGCGCATTCTGATCACCCCAGGCGGCTCCGGTGCATTGCTGCTGGCGACCAGCCTGTTAGTCGACCCCGGCAAACACTGGCTGCTGGCCGATCCGGGCTACCCGTGTAACCGGCATTTTCTGCGTCTGGTCGAAGGCGCGGCTCAATTGGTGCCGGTGGGGCCGGACGTGCGTTATCAACTGACGCCGGATCTGATCGCGCGGCACTGGAATCAGGACAGCGTCGGCGCTCTGGTCGCCTCGCCGGCCAATCCGACTGGCACATTGCTGCATCGCGACGAGCTGGCAGCGCTGTCTGAATCGCTCAAGGCTCGCGACGGTCATCTGGTGGTGGACGAGATCTATCACGGTCTGACCTATGGCACCGACGCTGCCAGCGTGCTGGAAGTCGATAACGACGCGTTCGTGCTAAATAGCTTTTCAAAGTATTTCGGGATGACCGGCTGGCGTCTCGGCTGGCTCGTGGCGCCGCAAGCGGCCATCGGGGATCTGGAAAAGCTGGCGCAAAACCTGTACATCAGCGCGCCGAGCATGGCGCAAACCGCGGCGCTTGCCTGTTTCGAGCCGCAAACCCTCGAGATACTCGAGCAGCGTCGCGCCGAGTTCGGCAAGCGCCGCGACTTCCTGCTGCCAGCCCTGCGCGAACTGGGGTTCAACATTGCCGTAGAGCCTGAAGGCGCCTTCTATCTTTATGCCGACATCAGCGCCTTTGGCGGCGACGCGTTCGCTTTTTGCAGACACTTTCTGGAGACCGAGCATGTTGCGTTTACGCCGGGGCTGGATTTCGGGCGTTATCAAGCCGGTCACCACGTGCGTTTCGCCTACACCCAGAGCTTGCCGCGTCTGCAGGAGGCGGTCGAACGCATCGGGCGCGGTCTGCGGAGCTGGCAAGGCTGATGCGCTTCTGTCCCGAACTCGAAGAAGGTCGCCTGTTGCAGCGTTACAAGCGTTTTTTGGCGGACATCGAAACCCCCAGCGGCGAACGCCTGACCATCCATTGCCCCAACACCGGATCGATGTTCAATTGCATGATGCCTGGCGGACGGGTCTGGTTCAGTCGCTCCAACGACCCGAAACGCAAGCTGCCCGGCACCTGGGAAATCAGCGAAACCCCACAAGGGCGCTTCGCCTGCGTCAACACTGGGCGAGCGAACAGGCTGGTCGAGGAGGCGCTGCTGGGTGGGGTGATCACCGAGCTGAACGGTTTTACCGCCCTCAAGCGGGAGGTGGCGTACGGCCAGGAGAACAGTCGCGTCGATTTTCGCCTGGACTACCCCGACGGCGCGCTGTTTCTCGAAGTGAAGAGCGTGACGCTGGGCTTTGATGACAGCAATGTGGCGGCTTTTCCCGATGCGGTCACGCAGCGCGGCGCCAAGCATTTGCGGGAGCTGGCGGGGTTGGCGCGCGAGGGTGTGCGTGCAGTGTTGCTGTATTGCGTCAATCTGACCGGAATCGAGGCAGTGCGGCCTGCCGAGGAAATCGACGCCGCTTATGCGGCTGCGTTGAGAGAGGCGGTGGCCGCTGGCGTCGAAGTGCTCGCCTATGGCGTGCAACTTACGCCTGAAGAGGTGCGGGTTGACCGTCGGCTCGAAGTTCACCTGGTCCAGTCACCTGATCAGACATGCCTGCTCAGTCCCGTTCTGGCAGATTGACCCAGATCCCCTGAGCGTCTTCGCCGCAGTCGATGGGGTTCAGGGATTTACCCTCACACGGGCCGGCGATGCATTCGCCGCTCTCGATCAAAAACAACGCGCCGTGGGTCGCGCACTGGATCAGGCTGGCGCTGGCATCGAGAAACTGATCGAGTTGCCATTGCAGAGGCACCGCGCGGTGTGGGCAGCGGTTTTGGTAGACATAGACCTGCCCGACGCGTCGCACGGCCAGCAGTTGAACGCCATCGACCTCGAAGCCGCGGCTTTTTCCTTCATCAAGATCATTTTTGTCACACAAGTAATTCAGCGGTGTCACCTTCTCGCTTGACGTGTAAATGCAAGTCATTATCAAATTGCCAGGCTGTCACGAGCGACCTAGTCTGACAGCTCTGCAAGTGACACGTCGATCCAGCTGATTGCTGCCCCGTGATCCGCTGTCGCGCTCCCTCTATATAAAGGACTCGTTGTTCATGCGCTTCGTTGCCAAGCTGACTGTCATCCTGACCGGGCTTTTATTCACTCATCTGGCGTCGGCGGATACACAACCGCCTGCCCGATGGGTCAGTGCCGGTGGAGCATTGACGGAGTGGGTGGTGGCGTTGGGCGGGGAGTCGAAGCTGGTCGGTATCGACACCACCAGCCAGCATCCGGAGTCGATAAAATCCCTGCCGAGCATCGGCTATCAGCGCCAATTGTCGTCCGAAGGCATCCTGAGCCTGCGTCCGACTATTCTGGTCGGCACCGAAGAAATGGGGCCGCCACCGGTCCTTGAGCAATTGCGCGCAGCGGGGGTAAAGGTCGAAGTGTTCTGCGCCGCAGCTGAAATGACCGCACTCCAGGGTAATCTGCAAAAGCTCGGCGTCCTGTTGGGCAACGAAACCCAGGCCCGTGAATTGACCGAGCAGTACGAAAGAAGGCTGGACGGCCAGCACAATTGGGTGGCGCAAGCGCAACAGCGTCGTTCTGCGCCGGGTGTGTTGCTGCTGGTCAGTCACGCCGGGGCGGCGCCGATGGTAGCCGGCGTTGGCACGGTGGGCGACTGGCTGATCAAGCAGGCTGGCGGCCGCAATCTGGCGACCCACACCGGTTACAAGGTGTTCTCGGCCGAGGCCATGGCCGGGCTGAGTCCTGAGGTATTGGTGTTCACT
The DNA here is from genome assembly GCF_002934685.1 of Pseudomonas bohemica. Taxonomy (GTDB): domain Bacteria; phylum Pseudomonadota; class Gammaproteobacteria; order Pseudomonadales; family Pseudomonadaceae; genus Aquipseudomonas; species Aquipseudomonas bohemica. The sequence continues at coordinate 16,077 of NZ_NKHL01000086.1, read as the reverse complement.
GATCGCGCGCAGAACGGTGCGTCGTCCCGCGATGCCCTGTTCAGGGAAAATCCGCTACTGGCAGCGACGCGAGCCGCCCGTGACAATCGTTTGGTCGAAGTCGATCCAACGTTGCTGGTCGGTGGCCTGGGTCCACGGCTTCCGGATGCGATTAAAACCCTGGCCAAAGCCTTTTATCCGGCCGACACCGCGCTCAACGCCAAGGTCACGCCCGCCCAATGAGGGTCATTCTGCTGCCTCGAACGTTGTTCATTGTGCTCAGTGTCGCGTGCCTGCTCGCGGTCTGGCTTTCGCTGGCGTTGGGCCCGGTCAGCCTGCCGCTGATGGATACCCTGCGTGCCTGCTTGCGTCTGATGGGCCTGCCCGTGGCAGGTGACCACTTGCAGCAAGCCGAGTTGATTCTCGGGCAGATTCGAGTGCCTCGGACCTTGCTCGGCCTGGCAGTGGGCGCGGTACTGGCTTTATCGGGCGTGGCCATGCAGGGCCTGTTTCGTAATCCGCTGGCAGATCCCGGTCTGGTGGGGGTTTCCAGCGGCGCGGCGTTGGGAGCGGCCGTCGCCATTGTCGCCGGCGCATCTCTGGGCGGTATTCCTGAAGCACTTGCCCCCTATCTATTGTCGATATTCGCCTTCGCTGGCGGGTTGCTCGTGACCGGAATCGTCTACCGATTGGGTCGTCGGGATGGCCAGACCAGCGTCGGCATCATGCTCTTGGCCGGTGTCGCGATGACCGCGCTGGCCGGTTCGATCATCGGTTTGTTCACCTATCTGGCCGATGACGCCGCACTGCGCACCCTGACGTTCTGGAACCTGGGCACCCTCAACGGCGCAAGCTACGCCCGGCTGTGGCCGCTGTTGCTGGTCTGCGTGTTGGTGATTTTATGGCTGCCGCGCCGCGCCAAGGCCCTGAACGCGCTGTTGCTTGGGGAATCTGAAGCCCGCCATCTGGGGATCGAGGTGGAGCGGCTCAAGCGCGAGCTGATTCTGTGCATCGCGCTGGGCGTAGGCGCGGCGGTGGCGGCCGCCGGGTTGATCGGCTTCGTCGGGCTGATTGTGCCGCATCTGGTGCGCTTGATTGCCGGTCCCGATCATCGCGTGGTTCTGCCCGCATCGGCACTCGCGGGCGCCAGTCTGCTGTTGTTCGCTGACGTATTCGCCCGCCTGGTACTGGCCCCGGCCGAGTTGCCGATCGGAATTGTTACAGTGTTTATCGGTGCGCCATTTTTTCTGTTTCTGCTGGTTCGAGGGCGTACCTGATGATAAGAGCCGAAAACCTCAGCGTTCATCGCGACAGCCAGTGTGCGCTGTCCGACATCGACCTCACGCTGGAGCCTGGCCGGTTGTTGGGTGTGCTGGGGCCGAACGGTGCCGGCAAGAGCACCCTGCTGGGCGCGCTGTGCGGAGAGCTGAAACCGACGCAGGGTCAACTCTGGCTGGATGATCGACCGTTGACGCAGTGGACCGGTCCGCAGCGGGCGCGGCGGCTCGCTGTATTGCCGCAGAGCTCGACACTGAGCTTCGCTTTCAAGGTTCAGGAAGTCGTGGCGATGGGCCGTTTACCCCATGACGGCGGCCAGCAGCGTGATGCTGAAATTATCCAGGCGGCACTCGAGGCTGCCGATGCGTTGCATTTGCACGACCGCAGTTATCTTGCGCTGTCCGGCGGCGAGCGCCAGCGCGTGCACTTGGCCCGGGTGTTGGCGCAGTTATGGCCGGGCGAAGGCGGGCAGACGCTACTGCTGGATGAGCCGACATCGATGCTCGATCCGCTGCACCAGCACACCACCTTGCAGGCTGTACGCGGTTTTGCTGATCGTGGCGGAGCCGTGATGGTGATTCTGCATGACCTCAATCTGGCGGCGCGCTATTGCGACCGCTTGTTGCTGCTGGAGTCGGGCCGACCGTTCGCGTCAGGTACGCCGGAGGAAGTGCTGGTGCCAGACGCGCTCAAGGCCGTTTTTGGCCTTGAGGTGCTGGTACAGCGACATCCAGAGCGGGGCCATCCGCTGATCATTGCCCGTTAGCCGACGCGTGATGGGCGTTGTTGAAGGCAAAATCCTTAAGATGTTTCTGATACTCGCGTAGGTCCGCTCTTTAGAGCTCGCATGGCCGTTCACGCGCCCTCCAGCTGGATTATCTTCGCACCGGTAATTTCGCAGGGTGCGGAGGAGAGCGGCATGAACAGGATGTATGAAAGCGATGAGGCGGTGGCGCAAAAAGCGGTAGGGCTGTTGGAGCTGACGTCGCTGAATGCTGATGATACGGCGGAGCGCATCGTTGCATTGTGTGAGCGGGCGTTAACACCCGTAGGAAACGTCGCCGCAGTATGCGTGCTGCCCAGGTTCGCCGGGCTGGCGCGGCGTACGCTCGATACGTTGTTGGCGCGCGAGATCAAGGTCGTGGCGGCGGTCAACTTCCCCAATGGTGGAGCGTCGATCTCCACGGTTGAGTCCCAAACCCATGCGGCCATGCTCGCGGGCGCCGATGAGATCGATCTGGTTTATCCCTTCCATGCACAGCTTGGCGGCGACAAAACGGTCGGCGGCGAGATGATCGCAGCGTGCAAGGCGAAATGCGGAACGCGGGGTCGGCTGACTGTGACGCTGGAAACCGGTGTACTTCGAGACCCTCAGATCATTCATCAGGTGTGCCGCACAGCGATTCGTGAGGGCGCGTCGTTCCTCAAGACGAGCACTGGTAAACAGGGCATCAGCGCGACCCCGCAAGCGGCGCGGATCCTGATTGAGGCGATTGCTGAGATGGGTGCACAAGTGGGCTTCAAGGCGTCTGGAAGCATGCGGACATTGCGCGAAGCACGTATTTATATGGATGTCGTGCAAAACCGCTTCGGACCATTGTGGCTGGAACCGGGCAAGGTGCGGTTGGGCGCTGCCAGCCTGCTGGATGACTTGCTGACGCATCTTGGCGTTCGCCTTTGAATGACGCGCCGTAAATCACGGGCAAAAAAAGACCCGGCAAAAAGCCGGGTCAAAAACCGTGATTAGCCTGATGAGGAGATAATCTGAGAGTCCGAACCAAGGAGCCTTTCAGGTTACCAGCCAGTCTCGCGACCGGATGTGATAATCATAGTGATTCTCATTTGTAAGTCAACAGGCAATCTCAAACTATTTTCAGGGTAGGTTCATAGAGGCGGCCATCTGAGTGTCATGACTGCCCAGTTTCTCCAGCAGTTTGTTTTTATCGTCCTGGGAAAGACTCAGCCAGTGCCTGTCTCGCAGCGCGCCTTCGATTGAGTAGAGCAACACCTTGGACGTGCAAAACCCTCGGGTCTTGACGGCTTGATAAGCGTGAATGGCGCCGATTCGGCGAAGGTCTGCTGCATTGTGAATCCCGACCGCATGTAGCCACTGGGCCGATGTCTTGCCCAGATTTTTCATCTGTAGCAGTTCGTCTTCCATGATGCCTCCTGCAGGTATAGCTCCGTGTTTTGTAACCTCTTGGGCTTGTAAAAACTACAGATGCAAGCCATGGAATGAGTCTAGGTGCTTATCCGGACTCTCTCGAGTCGGGAGCGCGAAAATACCGACTCAGCCGCCGGACGGCAGCGTGAATGGGAAATCGACTGCGATGGCCCGGCATTTTTGCGCAGGCAGGGCAGGGACCGTCCTCGCGCGCGGGGCGAAAGCCGTGTTGGCTCAGCGGTAGCGCAGGCGGGTGCCGAAATTGACCGACATGAGGATTTCGTCCGCGCTCAGTTCTACCGGAAAGTAGGCCCCGGAGATTTGAGCATGAGCGATGCTGGCGCCTTCCAGAGAAGCAGTGCGGAAGTCGACGCCGCGAAGATCGGCGCAGCGGAAGTAGGCGTCGGAGAAGTCGATATCGTCGGCAATCAGTTCGCGCAAATCCAGGCCGCGAAAATCTCCGCCCGCCAGATCGATGGGGGCGGTTTTAGGGCGCTGCAGATTGAAGGCATTCACGTCATCTTTTCGCAGCAGGGCGAAGAGCGGCGAGTCGAGTTGCTTGGGCTGGTTCATCTGGCGCCACCTTGTTGGAATTCTGGCGCCACTATCATCGAGCCGTGAAGAGACAGCCTTCACGATTCGATGACGGGTGCCAGGGCTGGTTACAACCCCGGCAGGTACTGACGGATATCGTCCACCAGCTTATCCAGATCGCCGCTGACGTTGGTCTCGACATGCCGGCTGCGCAGCATTTCGTCTGCGGTCAGCGGCTCGCGATTGGCCAGTTGGGCTTCGATGATTTCCATGGTAGCGTCGGAAGGGTCGTCGTTCTGCGCCTGACGTTGCGCAAGCCAGCCCTGTATGACGGCCTTCGGCGCCGCGCAATCGAGGATCAGGAATGGTGTGCCGGTCGCTTCGGCAATTTGCGCGCTTGCCTGACGTTGATCCAGCTTCAGATACGTCGCATCGATCACCACTGGGAAGCCCGCGTGCAACACCAGCTCCGCCAGTTCGTTCAAGCGCTTGTAGGTTGCGGCGCTGGTATCGGCCGAGTACAGGTCATCGTTCTGGCTGAACAGACGCTTGCGTTCGACGTCCGAGCGCAGGCGAATGGCGCCAAGGGCTTCGACCAGACGCATGGCGACATGGCTTTTGCCAACGGCCGAAACGCCATGAGTGATCGCCAGGAAGTTCGACGGAATGGCGCTGTAGCTTTCCGCCAGATTGGCGTAGTTGCGGTACTGGCGCAGGGTGGTGGCGCGCTGAACGTGATCGGCATCCGCCGACAGGCTGAACAGCGCGACCTTGGCCCGGACCAGTGCGCGATAGGCTTTATAGAAGTTCAGCAATTCCAGGCCGGCGTAATCACCGGTATGCGCCAGATACTGGCTGATCAGACGACGCGACAGGCTCTTGAGGCCGCGGTCTTCCAGGTCCATGGCCAGGAAGCCGATGTCGGCGTAGACGTCGGTCATGCGGAACGGCTCGTTGAACTCAATGCAGTCGAAAATCACCACCTTGCCGTCGATCAGGGTGATGTTGCCCAAGTGAATATCGCCATGGCATTCGCGAATGAAACCGTCGGCCTTGCGCTGGCTCATCAGCGGTTTCAGACGCTCGTAGCTGGTCTTCGCCCAGGCTTCCAGCGCATGCAACTGCACGAGATCGGCCTTCTCACTGAGGAACGGCAGAATCTGTTCGAAGTTCTGAGTGACCGGTGCCATCGCGTTTTCAGGCGAGCCCAGCGGATTGTCTGACGAGACACGTGGAGTCGCTTGATGGAATTCGGCGATTTGGCGTGCCATCTCGTCGATGTGCGCAGTGGTCAGCTCGCCCTTGGCTTGCAAGGTGCTGAGCAGACCGTCCTGCGGAAATTGACGGATCTTCAGGGCGTACTCGATCGCTTCGCCGGTGCCGCCCAGCTGCGGAGCTTCAGCGGTGCCGGTGATCGGCAACACTTCCAGATACAAATCTTCGGTCAGGCGCTGATTGAGCTTCAGCTCCTGCTGGCAGAAGTGTTCGCGAGCCGACAACGTGGTGAAATCGAGAAAGCCGAAGTTCATCGGTTTCTTGATCTTGTAGACATAGGGGCCAGTGAGCAGCACCCAGGAAATATGCGTCTCGATGACCTGAAATTGCTCCACCGGATGGGGAAACAGGGCAGGATTTTGCAGCGCTGCTATCAGTGTCTGGCTCACGGACGGTCCTTGAAAGAAGATAAGTCGAGATGAAGTGACTAAAGGTGGCCATTATGGCCGCTCGGCGCATTGCTGCAAACCGCTGCGAGGGTGGTCTGCCGAGGACCTTGAAAGTGCGTATAATCCGCCGCCATGACTCGATCCCGCACTTCGAAAAAATCCCCCAAACCCGCCAACAGCCGCCTTCGCGGGCTGTTGGGCTGGGCCTTGAAGCTCAGCCTCGTCGGTCTGGTCGTCCTGGCTTGCTTCGCCGTTTACCTGGACTCCATCGTCCAGGAAAAATTCTCCGGCAAGCGCTGGACCATTCCGGCCAAGGTCTACGCGCGTCCGTTGGAGTTGTTCGTCGGCCAGAAGCTGTCCCGCGACGACTTCCTGATCGAACTCGATGCCTTGGGTTATCGCCGCGAAAGCGTTGCCAATGGTCCGGGCGCGGCGGCGGTGAATGGTAACAGTGTCGATCTCAATACCCGCGGCTTTCAGTTTTATGAAGGCGCCGATCCTGCTCAGCAGATTCACGTACGTTTCTCCGGCGACTACGTCGCCGACCTGACTGCTGCCAATGGCGCCAAGCTGGCCGTGGCGCGCCTCGAGCCGTTGATGATCGGCGGGCTTTACCCGAAAAACCTTGAGGACCGGATTCTGATCAAGCTCGATCAGGCGCCGCCTTATCTGCTCGATACGCTGGTGACGGTCGAAGACCGCGATTTCTATCACCACTTCGGTGTGTCCCCCAAATCGATCGCCCGTGCTTTTTGGGTCAACGCTTCGGCGGGGCAGATGCGCCAGGGTGGTTCGACGCTGACCCAACAGCTGGTGAAGAACTTCTATCTCACCAGCGAGCGCAGCATCACCCGCAAATTGACCGAAGCCATGATGGCGATCCTGCTGGAGATCCATTACAGCAAGCAGGAGATTCTTGAGGCGTACCTCAACGAGGTATTCGTCGGTCAGGATGGTCAGCGCGCGGTGCACGGTTTCGGTCTGGCCAGCCAGTATTTCTTCAGCCAGCCGCTGTCTGAGTTGAAACTTCATCAGGTCGCGCTGCTGGTCGGTCTGGTCAAAGGTCCTTCCTATTACAACCCGCGCCGCAACCCGGATCGTGCGCTGGAGCGCCGCAATCTGGTGCTCGACCTCCTTGAGCAGCAAGGCGTTGCTTCGGCTGAAGCGGTCGCTGCTGCGAAAAAAATGCCGCTGGGCGTGACCAAAACCGGCTCTCTGGCCGACAGCTCGTTCCCGGATTTCCTCGATCTGGTCAAGCGTCAGCTGCGTCAGGATTATCGCGACGAAGACTTGACCGAAGAGGGATTGCGCATCTTCACCAGTTTCGACCCGATTCTGCAGATGAAGTCCGAGGCGGCGGTGCGCGAGAGCTTCGCCAAAATCGCTGGCCGCAAAGGCGCGGACGAGATGGAAACGGCGATGGTCGTGACCAACCCGGAAACTGGTGAAGTTCAGGCGCTGATCGGCAGTCGCCAGGCAGGGTTCGCCGGCTTCAACCGTGCGCTGGATGCCGTTCGCCCGATCGGCTCTCTGGTCAAGCCGGCGATTTATCTGACCGCGCTGGAACGCCCGCAGCAGTACACGCTGACCAGTTGGGTGCCGGATGAGCCGTTTCAGGTCAAAGGCGCGGACGGTCAGATCTGGAAGCCCCAGAACTTTGATCACAAGGCTCACGGCAACATTTTCCTGTATCAGGGGCTGGCACATTCCTACAACCTGTCCAGCGCCAAACTGGGTCTCGATCTGGGCGTGCCGAACGTCTTCAAGACGCTGACCAAGCTCGGCGTTACCCGCGAATGGCCGACCTTCCCGTCGATGCTGCTGGGGGCTGGTGCCCTGAGTCCGATCGAAGTCGCGACCATGTATCAGACCATTGCCAGCGGTGGTTTCAACACACCGTTGCGCGGGATTCGCAGCGTGCTGACCGCCGAGGGTGAGCCCCTCAAGCGTTACCCGTTCCAGATTCAGCAGCGCTTCGACCCAGGCTCCATTTATCTGCTGCAAAACGCCATGCAGCGCGTGATGCGCGAAGGCACGGGCAAGTCGGTGTACAACGTGCTGCCAAGTACGCTGAATCTGGCGGGCAAGTCGGGCACGACCAACGATTCGCGTGACAGCTGGTTCGCAGGTTTCAGTCAGGATCTGCTGGCGATTGTCTGGATGGGCCGCGACGACAACGGTAAGACGCCTTTTACCGGCGCGACAGGTGCGCTGCAGATCTGGACCAGCTTCATGAAAAAGGCCGATCCGCTGCCGCTGGACATGGCCATGCCTGATAACGTGGTGCAGGCATGGGTCAATGCTTCCACCGGCCAGGGCACCGACGCCAGCTGCCCGGGTGCCGTGCAGATGCCGTATATTCGCGGCAGTGAGCCGCAACCGGGGCCGACGTGTGGCGGGCCGACAGCGCCTGCCGAGTCGGTGATGGACTGGGTCAAAGGCTGGTTGAATTAAGCGAAGAGGATGTGAAGTGAACAAGTGGTGGATTCCGGCTTTAACGGCGCTGGCTTTGCTTAACGGTTGTGCGACTCAGACGCGCAGCGCGATTCCGGTGGTGGACTCAGGTTCTCGGTTGTCCAACGGCGAGCGTGTCTCGGCCAACCGTAACAGCGCTGCTCAGGCCCCGGCACAGGCCCCGGCCCAGGGGCAATCGATTCAGGAAGATTCGGGTGTCACGGTCATGGTGCCGGGCGGCGCCAACGCCAGCGCGGCGCCGATCTCGACGTTCGTGCCGCCGACCACGGCGCCCATCAGTACAGCGCCGATCGACACCTCCCCGGCCACTCAGGCGCCGCCGGTCAATAACGGATATACGCCGCCAGCGGCGACCAACAACACCTACAACATGCCGTCGTCGGCACCGACCGGTATTCCGTCGGCGTCCAGCGGTGGCTTGTCGGCTGATGAGCAGTTGGAGGGTCCGGTACTGGCGCTGCTGACCACCGCTCAGCAACAGCAGAGCAGTGGTGACCTCAACGGCGCGTCGTCGAGCCTTGAGCGAGCACAGCGCGTTGCCCCACGCGAACCTCAGGTGCTCTACAAGTTGGCGCAGGTTCGTCTGGCCCAGGGCGATGCCCCGCAGGCCGAGCAGCTGGCGCGTCGCGGTCTGACTTACGCCAACGGCCGCGCCAGCCTGCAAGCCAGCTTGTGGGGCTTGATCGCACAGGCCCGTGAGAAACAGGGTGATGCTGCAGGTGCAGCGCTGGCTCGGCAGAAGGCTAATGGATAAACGTTTCCCCAAGGTTGCCGATCAGTTGTTGCTGATCGAGCGCGAGTTACGTGTGCTGGGCTGGTGGAAAGAGGTGCCGCCCAGCGACGAGGCTCTGTCGAGCCGCGAGCCGTTCTGCGTAGACACTCTGGATTTCGATCAGTGGCTGCAATGGATATTCCTGCCCCGGATGAAAACCATCCTGGAGCAGGATCTGGCGCTGCCCAATGCTTCGGGCATTCTGGAAATGGCGCAGATGGTCTACGCCAGCCGCGCCCAGGAAACGCGGAATCTGCAAGAGCTGCTGGCGCAGTTCGATCGCCTGATCACCGAATCGGTCTGACACTCAGTTGCAAGTATCGTCGATGGACTTCTTGACCTCGGCGATACGTGCCTGACGCTCTTCTTCAGTAAAGCGCCTGAATTCCCCGTTCACTTCCTCGCGTACCCTCGGGTTGTTTTGCAACTGCGCGAGGTTGGTGCGTTGAGTCGCGCAGTACTCCTTGCGCTTGGCTTCCTGAGCCGCGACCTGTTTCTTCACCTTCGCATCGACGGCCTGCTGCTCTTGCGAGGAGTCCGTTCGCGCCGGTGATGGCGGCGGTGGTGTGACCGGCTTCTGAGTGTCGACCTCCTGCACGGACTGTCCGACCGGCGGCTGAGCGTCGAAATGCGTGACGCCCTGGGCATCGACCCATTTGTAGATCTGGGCCGCGTAAGCCGTAGTGGAGCCGACTGCCATTGTCAGCGTGGCGGCGAGAATCATCCAACGCATACTGCTTCCTTAACTCCGGGTGCTGTTCGGGTGAAACCTACCACAAGCGTGCCTCAACGACCTTATACGGTGCTTTTTCAGCGCCTGTGGGTGAAGAAAGCGCATCGATGACTTGACTTGCGGGGAGCGAATCAGAACAATCCAAAGTTCGCTGTAGAGGGACTGCCAGAAGCAGACCGTCTCGGTAGATCATGAGGCGCACACCCGCGTCGACCTGTTACACCCGCAACGCGTTACCTCGCGCTGGGTGGGATGACCCCGAAACACTTAGGGAGCTCCCAATACTTGCTCAGTCAGTGCTGACGTAGTCGGCGACCACCGTCGCTCATGCTCTGCTGGCAGTAAACCTATTAAGACCCGTCTCCTCGTTTGTGTGGACGGTATTCTGGCGTTTTAGAGGTGAACAACGTGGAGCTTTTATCTGGCGCTGAAATGGTCGTCCGCTTTTTGCGTGACGAAGGCGTTGAGCATATCTATGGGTACCCAGGCGGTGCCCTCCTGCATATTTACGACGCGCTGTTCAAAGAACCGGCTGTGAGCCACATCCTCGTTCGTCACGAACAGGCTGCTACCCACATGGCCGATGGTTATGCCCGCGCCACCGGCAAGGCTGGCGTGGTACTGGTGACCTCAGGGCCTGGTGCCACAAACGCCATCACCGGCATCGCGACCGCCTATATGGATTCGATTCCAATGGTCGTTCTGTCGGGTCAGGTCGCAAGCACCATGGTCGGCACCGACGCCTTCCAGGAGACCGATATGATCGGTATCTCCCGCCCGATCGTGAAGCACAGCTTCATGATCAAACACCCGTCGGAAATCCCGGAAGTGCTGAAGAAGGCGTTCTACCTGGCGCAGTCCGGTCGTCCTGGTCCTGTCGTGGTCGATATCCCGAAGGACATGACCAACCCGGCCGAGAAGTTTGAATACGTTTTCCCGAAAAAAGCCAAGCTGCGCTCCTACAGTCCGGCTGTTCGCGGTCACTCGGGGCAGATCCGCAAGGCTGTGGAAATGCTCGTGGCGGCCAAGCGTCCAGTCATCTACGCCGGTGGCGGTGTGGTCATGGGCAACGGTTCCGCGCCGCTGACCGAACTGGCTCAACTGCTGAACGCGCCAGTCACCAACACCTTGATGGGCCTGGGCGCCTATCCGGGCACCGATCGCCAGTTCGTCGGCATGCTCGGTATGCATGGTAGCTACACCGCCAACCTGGCGATGCACCATTCCGATGTGATCCTGGCCGTCGGCGCACGTTTCGATGACCGCGTTATCAACGGCCCTTCGCGTTTCTGCCAGGGCGCCAAGATCATCCATATCGATATCGACCCGGCTTCGATCTCCAAGACCATCAAGGCCGACGTGCCGATCGTGGGTCCGGTGGAGAGCGTGTTGACCGAAATGGTCGCGACCCTCAAGGAAATCGGCGAGACCCCTAACAAGGAATCGGTGGCGACCTGGTGGAAGCAGATCGACGAATGGCGTGCTGGCGGCGACCTGTTCCCGTACAACCGTGGCGACGGCAGTATGATCAAGCCACAGACGGTGATCGAAACCCTGTGTGAAGTCACCAAAGGGGACGCTTACGTTTCCTCCGACGTTGGCCAGCATCAGATGTTTGCCGCGCAGTACTACCGCTTCAATAAGCCCAATCGCTGGATCAACTCCGGCGGTCTGGGCACCATGGGCTTTGGTCTTCCGGCCGCCATGGGGGTTGCGCTGAGCTTCCCGGATGCCCAGGTTGCCTGCGTGACCGGCGAAGGCAGCATTCAGATGAACATCCAGGAGCTGTCGACCTGCCTGCAATACAACTTGCCGGTGAAAATCATCCTGCTCAACAACGGCGTGCTCGGCATGGTCCGCCAGTGGCAGGACATGAGCTATAGCGGTCGCCACTCGCACTCCTACATGGAGTCGCTGCCTGACTTCGTGAAGCTGGTCGAAGCCTATGGGCATGTCGGCATGAAGATCACCGATCTGAAAGACTTGAAGCCGAAGATGGAAGAAGCGTTCGCCATGAAGGATCGACTGGTGTTCCTCGATATCCAGGTCGATGTCGCCGAGCATGTGTATCCGATGCAGATCAGAGACGGCTCGATGCGCGATATGTGGCTGAGCAAGACGGAGCGGACTTAATCATGCGGCATATCATTTCGCTATTGCTGGAAAACGAACCCGGTGCCTTGTCTCGCGTCGTCGGCCTGTTTTCGCAGCGCAACTACAACATCGAAAGCCTGACTGTGGCGCCAACCGAAGACCCGACCCTGTCGCGTCTGACGCTGACCACCGTCGGTCATGATGAGGTGATCGAGCAGATCACCAAGAACCTCAACAAGCTGGTCGAAGTGGTCAAGCTGGTCGATCTATCGGAAAGCGCTCACATCGAACGCGAACTGATGCTGATCAAGGTCAAGGCCACTGGCGCCCAGCGCGCCGAGATCAAGCGCACCACGGACATCTTCCGCGGCCAGATCGTTGATGTTTCCAGCAGTGTCTACACCGTGCAGCTGACAGGGACGAGCGACAAACTGGATAGCTTTATCCAGGCCATTGGCACCACCGCCATCCTGGAAACCGTACGCAGCGGCGTCACGGGCATTGCCCGCGGCGACAAAGTGCTGAGCATCTAACCTACACACATTTAGCGAATGGCCTGAACGGCCAAGATAACAGGGGAATTTCATGAAAGTTTATTACGACAAAGACTGCGACCTTTCGATCATCCAGGGCAAAAAAGTTGCCATCATCGGTTACGGCTCCCAGGGCCACGCTCAAGCGTGCAACCTGAAAGACTCCGGCGTTGATGTCACCGTTGGCCTGCGTAAAGGTTCGGCTACTGTCGCCAAGGCTGAAGCCCATGGCCTGAAAGTGACTGATGTTGCTTCCGCCGTTGCCGCTGCTGACCTGGTCATGATCCTGACCCCGGACGAATTCCAGGCCCAACTGTACAAAAACGAAATCGAGCCGAACATCAAGAAAGGCGCCACCTTGGCCTTCTCCCACGGTTTCGCGATTCACTACAACCAGGTCGTCCCTCGTGCTGACCTGGACGTGATCATGATCGCGCCAAAAGCGCCAGGTCACACCGTACGTACCGAATTCGTCAAAGGCGGCGGTATCCCTGACCTGATCGCTATCTACCAGGACGCTTCCGGCAACGCAAAAAACGTTGCGCTGTCTTACGCTTCGGGCGTTGGCGGTGGCCGTACCGGCATCATCGAAACCACTTTCAAAGACGAAACCGAAACTGACCTGTTTGGCGAACAAGCCGTACTGTGCGGCGGTACCGTCGAGCTGGTCAAAGCCGGCTTCGAAACCCTGGTCGAAGCTGGTTACGCGCCGGAAATGGCTTACTTCGAGTGCCTGCACGAACTGAAACTGATCGTTGACCTCATGTACGAAGGCGGTATCGCCAACATGAACTACTCGATCTCCAACAACGCCGAATACGGCGAGTACGTGACCGGCCCTGAAGTCATCAACGCTGAATCCCGTCAGGCCATGCGCAATGCTCTGAAGCGCATCCAGGACGGCGAATACGCGAAGATGTTCATCGCTGAAGGCGCAAGCAACTATCCATCGATGACCGCCAAGCGTCGTAACAACAAGGCTCACGGCATTGAAATCATTGGTGAACAACTGCGTTCGATGATGCCTTGGATCGCGAAAAACAAAATCGTGGACCAAACCAAGAACTAAGATTTTCTGAGTCTGGTTCAAGAAAACGCGGCCTTCGGGTCGCGTTTTTTCGTTCTGGGGAGCTCATCTGGTATAAAGCTGCATCGTTTGCTGGCGCGACGTCGCCGCGAGCATTTGTCGAAAATTCATAGCTGCAAGGTATTGTCCATGAGCGAACGTCCCGAAGAGCCAAACAAGGCCTCTGACGCCGAAAGCCTGCTACCGATCGATGAACATATAGAAGAGGGCCACGACGCCGAAGGGCGCAAGGTTCGCCATCGCGGCATTTATTTGCTGCCCAACCTGTTCACCACTGCGAATCTGTTTGCCGGTTTCTACGCAATCATCAGCTCCATGAGTGCCCAAAGCGCACTAAGTGCAGGCGATCAGGTAAGCGCGAGCAAGTATTTCGCCTTTGCCGCCATCGCTATTTTCGTCGCGATGGTGCTCGATGGGCTCGACGGGCGCGTTGCCCGCATGACCAACACCCAGAGCGCGTTCGGTGCCGAATACGATTCCCTGTCGGACATGGTTGCCTTTGGTGTCGCTCCTGCGCTGCTGGCCTTCGGATGGGCGCTGGGTGACATGGGCAAGGTCGGCTGGATGGTCGCCTTCATCTATGTTGCAGGCGCTGCGTTGCGTCTGGCGCGCTTCAACACTCAGGTGGGCAAGGCTGACAAGCGTTACTTCATCGGTCTGGCCAGCCCGGCGGCAGCAGGTGTCGTGGCTGGCACAGTCTGGGCGTTCAGCGATTACGGTATTCAGGGCTCAAAGCTGTCATTTCTCGTAGCACTACTGGTGGCGGCCGCGGGGATGCTGATGGTCAGTAACATCAAGTACAACAGTTTCAAGGAACTGGACCTCAAGGGGCGTGTGCCTTTCGTCGCCATCCTGGCGGTGGTGCTGGTGTTCGCTGTCGTGTTCAGCGACCCGCCGCGCATTCTGCTGCTGATATTCCTCGGCTACGCAGCGTCTGGTCCTGTGCAATATCTGTTGCGGCTTCGTCGTCACAAATAGTCCCAGAGATTCATTTCCCCCCGGACTCCACAGTCCTATAAGGTGCATCCATCTGCCGACTGTGGAGTTGCCATGCTTATCAAGATCCCAGCCGCATCCGCCTGCAATGAATCGGATGTCACGCCCGAATCCATTTACCTCTCTCGCCGCGCTGTCTTGGGGGCCTCTCTTGCGGGCGTTGCCGTGAGTGCTCTGCCCGGTTGGGCTCACGCCGCTGATCCTTCGCGATACGACGGGGTCGAGGCTGGAAATGCGCCGACCTGGTTCAAAGACAAGTTGCCCTCGACCAAGTGGGAAGCCGTGACCGTTCAGAATGAAGCCATCACGCCATTCAAGGACGCCACTCACTACAACAATTTCTACGAGTTCGGTACCGACAAAGGCGATCCGGCACAAAATGCAGGCTCGCTGAAAACCGAGCCCTGGACTGTTGTCATTGATGGGGAAGTAGGCAAGCCCGGTCGCTATGCGCTGGAAGACTTCATGAAGCCCTATCAGCTTGAAGAGCGAATCTACCGTTTACGCTGTGTCGAGGCGTGGTCGATGGTTATTCCGTGGATGGGCTTCCCGATCTCCGAGCTGCTCAAGCAGGTTGAGCCGACGGCCAACGCTAAGTACATCCGATTCGAGACGCTGCAGGATCCTAAAGCGATGCCGGGGCAACGGTCTGGCTTTGCGCTAATTGACTGGCCATATGTGGAAGGGCTTCGATTGGATGAGGCGATGAATCCGTTGGCGATCCTGGCGGTAGGGATGTATGGCCGCGAACTGCCAAACCAGAACGGCGCGCCACTGCGGTTGGTGGTCCCGTGGAAGTACGGGTTCAAGAGTGTGAAATCGATCGTGCGTATCAGCCTGGTCAGTGAGCAGCCGGAAACGACCTGGCAAAGCATCGCCGCGAATGAATATGGCTTCTATGCCAACGTGAATCCTACGGTCGACCACCCTCGCTGGACTCAGGCTCGCGAGCGTCGGTTGCCGAGTGGATTGTTCAGCCCCAATATCCGGCCGACGGAGATGTTCAACGGGTATGGGGAGCAGGTTGCCTCTCTCTATGCGGGTATGGATCTGCGGAAGAACTATTGATGCGTTATCTGCTTTGGCGCCTGGCGGTCTTTTTAGCTGTGTGCGTTGCACCGGTTATGTGGCTGCATCAGGCTTGGATTCTGGACCTCGGGCCTGATCCCGGGAAAGTGCTGGTCGACCGTTTCGGTCTTGGTACCCTCGTACTGCTATTGATTACCTTGGCGATGACGCCGCTGCAGCGAATCTCCGGTTGGGCAGGGTGGGTGCTCGTTCGTCGTCAGTTGGGCCTATGGTGCTTTACTTATGCGCTGCTGCACATGTTGGGGTATGGCTTCTTTATTCTCGGATTCGACTGGGCGCAGTTGGGCGTCGAGTTGGTCGAGCGTCCTTACATCATCGTCGGCAGCATCGCGTTTCTCTGTCTGCTGGCGTTGGCGGTTACGTCCAATCGTTATAGCCAGCGTCGATTGGGTGCGCGATGGAAGAAGCTGCACCGCCTAAGCTATCTCATTCTCGGGCTAGGGTTGCTGCACTTCCTATGGATAGTCCGCGCCGATCTTAAGGAGTGGGCTATATACGCTGGGATTGGAGCTTTCCTGTTAATCCTGCGAATCCCTGTGATTACTAAGCGAATCCCACGTCGAATGAGCAAGAGAGCGGCGGCTGTAACAAAAGTTTAAATAAGTGCTTGACGCCCCTCTGAATCTCTCTATAATTCGCCCCACTTCCGGCGCAGACGAAACGGAAAACTCCTTGGTAA
>NZ_NKHL01000011.1 GCF_002934685.1 Pseudomonas bohemica | reverse complement strand
GTCAGTCTTCAGGGCCTGATCCGGCGTTTGCTCTGCTGTAGATCTTCTGCCATGCCAATCCAGACACGCCGAACGCGACTTGGGTGCAGGCCGAACGCTGGCTTTGCTGCGTGGGACGATCAGCATCGATGCCGCGAAGCCGCCGCCATGGACGCTTACAGGGGGTTTGGAAGCTTGGCGCTGTCCCTGTAGGAGACGTCGGAGGTTACGACGGCAGCGAACGCGGTGGGTCAGTTATACCTGTGCTGCCTGGCGGTCCGCCTTCGCG
>NZ_NKHL01000073.1:31684-31858 GCF_002934685.1 Pseudomonas bohemica | reverse complement strand
GTGCTGCCGATACTGGCCAGGATCGCCAGGCCGGTTTCCAGCGAACGCCGCTCACGCACGATCTGCTGACGCAACGCGCGCTCCAGACGATCCTGATGGTTGATCGCCTGGCTCAAGTCCGCGGCCTGAGTGCCCTCGGGGGCTTGTTGAATCGCAGCGTACCCTGCCAGGGCG
>NZ_NKHL01000073.1:183-31674 GCF_002934685.1 Pseudomonas bohemica | reverse complement strand
TTGGTCTCCAGCAGGTCCGGCTGGATCTCATCCTTGTTGATGAACAGCTTGCCCTTGTCATCGATGCTCACCACCAGCGGATCCTTTTGCTCCACCGGGGCCACCGATTCGGTTTTCGGCAGGTTGATCGGGATCGAGTTGGTCAGCAGCGGCGCCGTGACGATGAACACCACCAGCAGCACCAGCATCACGTCCACCAGCGGCGTGACGTTGATCTCGCTCAGCACTTCATCGCTGTCTTGTGTGGAAAAGGCCATCTCAGGACGCCTCCTTCACTTTCTGGCCGGCGACAGTGGCGCCTGACTTGTTCAACGCCGGATGCAACAGAACGCGGAACGAGTGTTTCTGCGCCAGGCTGTAGAAGTCATGGGCGAAGTCGTCCAGATCTGCCGCCGTCAGCTTCAGGCGACGCAGGTAGTAGTTGTAAACCAGCACCGCAGGCACCGCGACGGCGATACCCACACCGGTGGCGACCAGTGCCGCACCGATGGGACCGGCCACCGTTTCCAGACTCGCCGAGCCCGCTGCGCTGATGCCCTTGAGCGCCGACATGATCCCCCACACGGTGCCGAACAGGCCGATGAAGGGCGAGGTGCTGCCGATACTGGCCAGGATCGCCAGGCCGGTTTCCAGCGAACGCCGCTCACGCACGATCTGCTGACGCAACGCGCGTTCCAGACGATCCTGATGGTTGATCGCCTGGCTCAAGTCTGCGGCCTGAGTGCCTTCGGGGGCTTGCTGAATCGCGGCGTACCCGGCCAGTGCCACGCGTGCCGCGGCCCCCGGTTTGCTCTGCGCCAGTTCAGCGGCCGAATCCAGGCTCGACGCGGCCCAGAATTGCTTGTGGAATTTTTTGTCCTGGCCCTTGAGCCGGGCGAACTGCACCCCCTTGAGCAGGGCCAGGCCCCAGGTGGCGACGGAAAAGACGATCAGCAGCCAGATGACGGCGCCTTCAATGGATTCGAATGGGGAAGCGATGACGTTCATGTGAGGTTCTCCAACAAGGCTAGAAATCGTTGCAGCGATGCGCCTTTTGTCAGGTGGCCCGCGGTGTCACGAATAGGGTGTGTGATGGTTTAAAAAATTAACGAATCTTGAAATCGATGGGCACGCTGACCCAGCCATCGACGGGGTCGTTACCCTGCTTGGCCGGCACGAAGCTCCAGCGCTTGACCGCGGCTTGTGCCGCTTCGTCGAGCTGTTCATGGCCGCTGCTTTTCTGGATCTGGATCTCGCTCGGCTTGCCGGTGCCCAGCACGTGCACGCGCAGCAGCACGGTGCCTTCCCAGTTACGCCGCATCGCCAGCGCCGGGTATTCCGGGGCGGGGTTATGCAGGTAACCGGCGTTGGCCGAAGCCGGGGTGACCGGCGCGGGCGCCGGTGGCGCAGGCGGTGCCGCAGCGGCCACCGGTTGTGGCGGCGCGGGTGGCGCTGGAGGCTGTTCCACCGGTTTGGCGACGGGTTTGGGCACCGGTTTGACGACCGGCTTGGGCTTGGGAATCGGCTTGGGCGGCGGTGGTTTCACGGCCAACTCGTCTTCAACGGGTGGCGGAGGTTCCACGACCGGCTGAGGAATCGGCTCGGGCGGCGGTGGCGGGGTTTCGACCACGGGTGGCGCGGGCTGGGAAAACTCGATGGTCATCGGCGGGATTTCCGGCGGCACCACGGGCAAGGCTGGGGTGGGCGAGCTGTTGACCCAGTAGATCACTGCGCCGTGCAGCACCAGGGCGAAGACGCCGAGCAGCACGGCTTCGCGGCGGCTGAGGATGCGCCGCGGTGTCGTCTGCAGACGCGACAGCGCCAAGGGGCCGCGATAGACCCGGCCCAGGTCGAGCAGCTCGCCGCCCGGCGCCTGACGCCAGAGCACGTCCCGTGCGTTGGCGGTTTGGGCATTGGCCATTGATGTACTCCTGGCTATTAAACAAAACGGGAACTGGCGTTCCGTGTTCATTACTCAAGCGGTCGGATTCACAGCAAAGGACACACATGAGATGCATATAGTTGGAGCAAGAGCCATACCAAGTATCCATTGCCCGCAAAATAAGTCGTTTCAGGCTTGAATGAATGCGCCGAGTTGTAGTGTGCGCACGTTTTTGTCAATCAGGTGTTGCAACACGAACAGTGGTCGTTATGAACACTTGTGATTTGGCTATATGAGATCTGCCAGGTGTTTATCGTGCAGATCTCGCGCCGACTCTGATCGCAACGGGCTGCCCAGGAAGCATCATCGCGCTGATTGCCCCTGGAGGCCATGTGCTTTTTTGATCAGGCTGGGCGTTTATCAGTTGCCTATGTCCCACCAGGAAAGTTGCTCCGCATTCAACTGTTGGCAAAACGACAGAGCGGCAACAAAGTGTCGATGAACACAGCCTCGAATCAGTGTTTATCCCCCGCAAACAAGCAAAAACCGCGTGGCACGAACCCTGCTAAGTTGAGCGGGAGCGCAACTATACGAATAGATGCTCCCATTAACTATCAACGTTCAGGAGTAGGGATTTGATACGGCAAAAGTTTGATATGCGCGCTCGTCGCTTCGATTCACTGGCCACGGCTTCCAGCCTGGGCATCTTGTTGATGCTGGTTCACGGCGCTTCGTTCGCCGCGCAGGACGCTACCGATCAGGGGGCGCAAGACCCGCGACTCGCTACCGTGACGGTGACCGGTGCACCGGCCAGCGAAGCGCAGAAAGCAGAAAAGCAGCTGGCTAAAGTGCCCGGCAAGACCGCGGTCATTGATAACCACGAAATTGAAAAGGGCCGAGCCTCCAACGCCGAGGACGTACTGGCATTGCAGCCGGGCGTATTCGCCCAGGCGACCAGCGGGTCGTCAGCCAACAAGATCTCGATCCGCGGCTCCGGCCTCAATACGTTTTATCAAGGTTACGTTCTGGGCATTAAATTCCTCTTCGACGGCTTGCCGCTGACCGGCCCCGGCGGTACTCAGGAAGACATGCTCGACATGGCCGGTGTCGACCACACAGAAGTGCTGTATGGCGCCAATGCATTTAACTATTCGGCGTTATCGTTGGGCGGGGCGATCAACTTCGTCAGCAAGACCGGGCGCACCGACCCGGGCAACTATGCGCGCTTCGAAGCCGGTACTTACGGCTATCGCAAACAAGTTCTGAGCACCGGCGGAGTTGAGGGTAACGCGGATTATTACGTCAGCTTGCAACACAATGAGCGCGACGGTTATCAGGACAATACCCCCCAATAAAGGTCAGGGCATCGTCGCCAACTTCGGTTACGTCTTCAACCCGAAACTGGAAACCCGCTTCTTCCTGCGTTATCGGGAGGAAACCCTCAGTCAGGGCAACACGCTGACCAAGTATCAGATCAAACATGACCCTTCCAGCAACCTCGTGCCGTCGGGTCGCAAGAAAGACGGTTCGACGTTGCTGGGCAGCAAAACTACTTACACCTTCGACGACAACGCCAAGCTGGAAGTGGGCCTGGGTTACAACGATTATCCTCTATACAACGGCTGGCGCTACTCGGCCACACCCCAGGACTGGCGCTCCAAGGACATCAACCTGACTCTGCGTTATTTGCGTACCGGCGACACCTTCCTTGGCTTCAACAGCGACACCACGGCAACCTTCAGCACCACCCGTGCCTATCTGGGCGATGTGAAGTCCCACAGCAAGGCGACCAAGATCAAGCAGCAGGAAGCCAACTACACAGGCTCCCGAGACACGGTCTTCTCGCTGGGCAACGAACTGCAACTGACCGACAACCTCTGGCTCTCGACAGGCCTGTCGTTCATTGACATCAAGCGCAAGGCCGAGATCGAATACACCACCGGCGTAAACAACACGGCATTCCCCAACGGGGTGGAATACGAGGAGCACGACACGGCACCGCGCATTGGCCTGCGCTACCAGCTCACGCCAGAGTTCGAGCTGTTCGGCAACGTCAGTCGCTCCATCGACCCGCCCGTTACCTGGCAGCTGGGAAGCACCGGCACCCCGTACATCCGCGACGTTCGCCCGCAAAAAGCCAACACCGTCGAGTTCGGTATTCGCGGTGGCCACGGTATTTTCGACGGCAGCCTGACCCTGTACCGCTCATGGGTGCAGAAGGAACTGCTGTCGGTCGTCGTGCGTCAGGCGACGGCCACCCAGGATCAACTGGTGGCGACTTCCAATGGTAGCCCGACCATTCACCAGGGCATCGAAGCGGGGCTGAACGCGCAGCTTTGGCAGGGGCAGGGCGGTGACACGGTCACCTTGCGTCAGGCCTACACCTACAACGACTTTCACTATCGCCATGACGCCACCTTCGGTGACAACGAGTTGCCGGGGCTGCCGCGCCAGGTCTATCAGGCCGAGCTTGAGTATCGTCAGCCAAGTGGTTTCTACGCTCAATTGAATGCTCGAGCCGCATCCAGCTATTACGTGGACTTCGCCAACTCGTTAGGTGCGCCGTCTTACACCCTCTGGGGCGCGAAGGTGGGCTATGAGGCACCGAACAAAAAGTGGGAGGTGTTCGTCGATGCACGCAACCTGACCAACGAACGCTATGCCACAGCGTCCAATACTGCATACGATGCCAAGGGTCAGGATTCCGCGAACTTCTATCCAGGCGATCCGATCAACGTGACCACTGGTGTTTCGTACCGTTTCTGACCTGACTCGGCGGGACTGTGATGACAGCAACCCTGCCAAGACGGACCTCATTGTCAGGAGACACTTCATGCGCTTGTACGTCGTACGTCACGGCCAGACTCGGGCCAACGCCGAGCACCGTTACCTGGGGTCGCTTGACCCCGAACTGACCGAGACCGGTCGCGAGCAGGCCACCGCCCTGCGCCTGGAACTGCCCGATTCGATTGGCGGCATCGTGGTCTCGCCGTTACTGCGCGCCCGGCAGACGGCCGAGATCGTGAACTACCGATCCAACCTGCCGGTGCAGGTGCACGATGCCTTTCGGGAAAGAAGTGTCGGCGTCTTCGAAGGGCTGACTCAGGCACAGGCGCAGCAGCTCTACCCTGACCTTTGGCAGCAGAACATCACGCGTCAGTGGGGTATTGGCCCGCCGGAAGGCGAGTCAATCGTTGAGGTGGTCGAGCGTGTATGTCAGGGACTGATGACCTTGGTCGAAACCTCGGCGGCGCAGGATGTGCTGCTGGTCGGCCACGGCTTCGTTGCCAAGACTGTCCGCGCATTGGTTCGGCAGGATTTCTCGGACTTCTTCGAGTGGCAATTGGGAAATGGGCACTGGCTGGTGCTGGAAAATGTCGAACGGATTCTGCAGCACGGTGTACCTGCGCAGAATCCTCTGCCAAGGGGGTGAAACGGACCGTCATGACATTACATACGCAAATCCTGCGACTCGAGGAGCGACTTCTGGAGCGCGCCACGCGCCTCGACGACTCAATCCTCGACGAGCTGCTCGCTGCCGACTTCGTAGAGTTCGGCGCCAGTGGAGGCGTCTGGAACAAAACGGATGTCATCGCCGGGCTTAAAACCGAACTGTACGTGGCTCGACGCATCACTGATTTCGAGATCAGAGAATTGGCTGACAATGTGGTGCTGGCGACTTACCAGTGCCATGCCGAATCGACCGAACACAAGCTGGCATCGGTCACCCTGCGCAGTTCGATCTGGCACAAGCGCCTGGAGCGCTGGCAATTGGTGTTTCATCAGGGAACGCGGGTGCCGGGGTAGCCGGCCACGACCGATTGGACAGTCATGCCGCTTGTGCTCCGTCACGACTATTCTCCGGAGGCGCTCGCGCTTTTCTACGCTTGAGCCACGTACTTAACAGCTTTATCCATGGAAATCGTCATGAGCGAAAGAATCCGCTATCAGCTGTCGGCCTCAGTCTTCGTCCTGCTCTTGAGGGAAGGTCTGCATGATCAGGCGCAAGGCAACCGGTTGGATGGACGGTTCACTCAGCATTCCAGCAGGTGGTCTCGATTTCGGCGAAACCATTGCTGCAGCGGCGATTCGCGAGGCATACGAGGAAGTAGGCGTTCGTATCAACGCGCAAGACCTCCGACATGTTCACACATTGCACAGCAAAACCGAGGGGCGGACGTGGCTGGGACAGTTCTTTCAGACGACCACGTGGGAGGGGACTCCCGAATTGCGCGAGCTTGGAAAACACACTGATTTGCAATAGTGTGATGTGAACGAGCTAGCGCCTGAAACCGTTCCTTATGTGCGGCAAGCTGTAGGGTGTATTACCGCCGGTGAGTCGTATTCGGAGTACGGTTGGGATTAAACGCCGGGAATGGCAAAAGGGGAGCAAAGGCGCAGATGAGAATTCAAAAAGCACCCGAACCAGACTATCCGGGGATCTCGCTTCGACAATTGGAGCGTACCGACTTATCGGCGTGGTACGCGTACCTTTCAAGGGATGAGGTCGTTCAACACACTAGCTGGGACTTGAAAGCCGCAGAAGACCTGTTGCCTTTATTCGAGGGGATTGAATCAACTTCAGCAGCCTCTCTGCGCCGACTTGCAATCGTCAGTGAGGCCAGCGGAGCGCTTATTGGCACAATAGGGTTTCACACGATCTCCGAAATTAACCGAAGTGCGGAAATTGCCTATGATCTCGCGCCCGGCAATTGGGGACGGGGTGTAGCCAGCGCCGTGTGTGCTGCCATTACGCGCTGGGCGTTTATCGAGTACGGGTTTGTACGGATACAAGGCACGGTGCTTGAGACCAATTCAGGTTCGGCCAGAGTGCTGGAAAAGTGTGGGTTTCACTACGAGGGAATGTTGCGATCGTACCGCATGGTTCGAGGTAGTCCTGGGAACTTCAAGTTGTACTCGGCTTTGAATACCGACTAAATCTGGACAACCACATGTTTTCCAACAATGCTCAGCGCCTGCTCGAGTCCAGGGGAGCGCAAGCAGCGCCCAGTGTCCCACATAGGTCCTCGGGGACCAGGCGCCGCCCGGGCCACCGTGACAATCGCCCACCACTCCCGATCCGGGTATGCCCATGCTCCTCCTGCAACACCCTCATCGCGCGTTATCATCCAGCGGCGCAAGGCTGATCAGCCACTCTCCCTGATTGACGATCGGGTGGTTGACGATCATCAGGATGTACCCCGCATAGGGCGCCACCAGCTCTGTTTGCCGATCACCGAAAATGTCCTTGAGCACCCCCAGAAGCTGACCGGCAGCGACTTGCTCGCCTGCTGCGACACTCAGATAGAGCCTTGCACTGATAGGCGCCTCGACTTTGAAAAAGTTGTGCACCACCAGGTTTCGGCGTTGCTTGGCGGTGGGCGCGATGTCCGCGGTGAGCCCCAGAAACCACGCGATGTTCACCACGCCCTGAAAATGGAATTCGATGCACTCCGGGTCGAGTACGCCATTAGCGCCGCCCTCGGCCATCACCGCATGACGTCCCAGCCATGGCAGCTCATTGGTTGCCCGGCCTCGGTTATTGGTCTGCCCAGCCGCGAATTCGACGATGCTGTCGGCATCGAACCGATGCGCCAGCGCTTGGGTGTGTGCGTCGAATTCGGGATCGCCAGTGAGCTGGCACATGACGAATTTCGCCACCTCTTCGCGCAGGTCACCGCCGTGCAGATCAATGAATACCGCGGCATCCCTGGCCCACTCGTGCAGCACCTGATGGATCAACACCTGACTGAACGAGCCATCGAGATCGCCCGGCGAGAGAAAGTTGATGTTCTTGTCGTCGATCGGGCAGACGAACTCCGAATGGGCGAACAGGCCCGGAATATTCAGCACCGGCAGAATCGACACCGAGCCGCGAAGCAGCGCGTCAGCGAAATAGTCCTTAAGACGCAGCGCCGCTTCCATGGCATCGACTTCATTGGGGTGCATCCCGGCAATGATCGCGATGTGCGGACCGGGCTGGGCAGCGGTGACATCAAAGTAAGGCAGTTCAAGTTCGGTAAGCGACGGGTGCGTAAAGTTGAGCGTTCCCCAGCTCAAACTGCCATTTTTGCCGAGTATTTTTTTGGTCAATGCAGGCATGTCGAATCTCGTGTAGTCAGGTGCTGGCCAGCAGGTGTGGGCGGCCCGAATGGATGTGGTCACGTGAAGATCCGCTCACGGATGGTTCGCTCCAGATGATCCAGCGTCGCGGCAAAATCCTGTTGGTCGGTGTCGACAGTCAGATCGCTGAAGCGGCGCTCAGCGTAACCCTCGTCGATCATGACCTTGATGCGTTGGCGTTCCTGTGCGCTGAACGCCCGGCCCCGGTCCGCCGCAACGATGGACAGGTACGACGCCCTCAGGTTGACGAAAAAGGGGCGCACGCCGGCGTCGGTAAAGTGTCTGCGGTAATAGATCCAGTTCACGCAGCCAAGTGGGTAAGCAATGACCACCGTCGGCGCGTGCATGAGCACAGTGAGACCTTCGCGAACGATTGCCTTGCTGGTCGAGTGAATGGAGCAGTACCACGGGCGATCGGCCGCCGAGAAATCATCGCCATCGATGAAGCCCCCGGCGAGCCGATCGGCAAGGCCGCGTCCCAGGGTGGTCTTGCCGGAGCCTATGGGGCCGTTGAGAAAGATTGCGTGTCGGGTGTGTGTCATGGCGATGGGCTTCGTGGGGGCGAGTGAAAGCGTGTGGGTGTGCAAGAACGATACCGGTGCTCGGATAGAGTATGCAGGCAGTGTGAGCTGGGCCAGCTGTGTCTGCTGGCGCAAAGTGTTCTTCAGGTGTTTGGCACGGGGCATTGAAGAAGCGCTGCGCCTGGCAATTGCGCGCTCGCCACGACGGCATGTTTCTTGTAATGCCTAGACCGGTTGTCTGGATCGCTCGAACCTGAGCCAACCGCTTTGCTCCCCATAAAGCCTGCTAAGCGGGCATCAGATGAGTGTTCTGTCGATGCCACCGCAACCGCCATTGCGACGTCCTTATTCCGTTCAGGTTTTTCTGACGCGCTGCGTCGCGAACGAGCGGCAATACCTGATTTTCCAGCGCATAGCGCGCAGAGACCTGGGGCTACCCGCGTTTTATCAGGGTGTCTCGGGCGCTCTGGAGCATGGCGAGAGCTTCCTGCAGGCGGCGATTCGTGAGGTGCTGGAAGAAACCGCATTGACAATCAAACGTCCCGACGACATCGGCTTCAGCCACGACTACCCGATCAAGGAACAATGGCGCAGGCATTACGGCACAGGTCCGGAACACGTGGAGGAGCGGATTTTCACAGCCCAGATCCAGGCGGATGCCGAGCCGCTTCTGTCAGCGGAACATTCGTCCTGGCAGTGGCTGTCTTTGATCGATGCGCTGCCATTGCTCGGTTATGGCGCTAACGCGCAGTGTCTAAGGCGTGTCGAGCAATTCTGGTCCGGCAGGCCCGATAATCCCGGCTATGCGGGTAGCGTTGAGTGAAATGCGTATGAAGGGAGCAAAGGCGGTTTTCCTCGATCTGAATGGCACGCTGGTCATGCCGATCAGTGCCCAGTCTTTGGAAGACCTCGTCGAACTGCGCGGCGTCAGGGATGCGGTGGGTCGTCTGACAGAGGCGGGTTTCGTCTGTCCTGTCATTACCGTTCAGTCCCGTATTGCCAAAGGGAATTACTCACAAGCGCAATTTGGTGAGTGGTTCGAGACGTTTCGCTCCAGCTGGCTCTCGGATGGCATACCGTTGCTCGGACCCTACGTATGTCCTCATCGTTTTCACTCTGGATGCCGCTGTGCGAAACCTCAACCTGAGCTTTATCTAAGGGCGTGCCATGAACTGAGGCTTGATCCATCTCGTTGCTTTGTCATCGGCGATAGCGCTACGGATGTCTTCGCCGCACGCAATATCGGGGCTCGCGGTTGCCTCGTGCTGACAGGTAATGGTTTGAAAGATCGGGAAGCCTGTCAGCAGGATGCGTTTGTGGTAGGTCGTGACCTCGCGGACGTAGTGGCGCGTTTGCTGGAGCGAGCCGATGCCATGCAATGAGTTATCGGTCGCAAGGTTTAACGTGCGCGGCGCAGCGCTTGTCAGCGGCTCGGCACAATCATTGCTCTAACTGCGCCGCACAACCGTTCTCACCATCGCAGGAAGCATTAGCGCAATGCCCGAACTCGCCGCGAGAATCCGTCCTTCTGCTCGCCTGAATGGCGCCTTTAAACTCCGATCCGGGAAGGGGAGCAGACGGGAAGAAAAGAGGCGCTGGCCGAAGCAGGCCTTGAGCTCAAACCGCTTTACACCTTCAGCGAGGTTGAGCACGCATGATGTTGTTAGGGGGACACTGCTCATGCAAATCCGCCTGATCCAGACACTCGACGCCGCACAGATGATCGAACTCAATCGGGCGCTGGATACCGAGACTGACTTCATGCTGATGGAGCCTGGCGAGCGCACCACCAGCCTTGAGCAGCAGGTCAGCCGAATCAATGCCATCACCGCGTCCGACACCGAGACTTGTTCGTTGCCGAAGATGATCGCAATCTGGTGGGGTTCATTGCTGTCGCGTCGGGAATAGCCCTGCGCAACCGTCACACAGCTCGACTAGTCCTTGGCATCAAACGTAGCCACTGGGGACTGGGTGTGAGTGATGACTTGATGATGCAGGCAGAGCAATGGGCGAAAGCGTCGGGTGTCAGGCGTCTTGAGCTGACAGTCATGACCGCCAACATCCGAGCGGTCGCCTTGTACCGCAGACACGGATTCGTTTGCGAAGGCACCCGAGCCTGTGCGCTTTTGGTGGCTGGTGTTTATGTGGATGAGTTTTACATGGCAAAGCTGATCTGACTCGTCTGTCGATCTGAACGAAAACCCGTAGCCTCAACGGCACTCAGGTGTCCGTTACTTTCCAGGATTGAAGGACAACGTGAGCAACTCGTCATCAACATCGAATACTTATTTCATGCGCCTGGCGCTGGCTCAAGGCAGGCAGGCGCTGCCAGCGTGTTTGCCTAATCCGCCGGTTGGGTGCGTGTTGGTTCAGGGCGACAAGGTGGTGAGCGAGGGTTTTACTCAGTCGCCGGGGCAGCATCATGCCGAGGCGATGGCGTTGAGTCGGCTAACGGTGGGATGTTCTGCGGCCACAGCATTCGTGACCCTTGAACCCTGCGCGTTTCACGGTCGGACGCCGTCCTGCGCTGAAGCGCTGGTAAGAGCTGGGGTCAAGCGGGTGTTTGTCGGGATGCTCGACCCTGATCCGAGGAATTCGGGCGCGGGGATACGGATTCTGCGCGAAGCGGGTGTCGACGTCGTGGTCGGGTTGCTGGCGCAGGAGGCGCGTGCGGATCTGGGGCGTTTTCTGATGGACCCTTTGGCAGGGTGTGTTGATTGATACGCTGCCATATAGCACTGGATTCGTCACAGTCTCATTGAATTCAAGGAAGCCTTGCCATGCCGTGGAAACTCGCCTGTTTTGATCTGGACGGGACGTTGGCCCTGACCAGCACCGGCCAGCATCTGGCCGCCAAAATAGGCCATGCAGAAATCATGCGGGAGCTTGAGGAAGGGTATCTGGCAGGCCGTGTCAGCAATATCGAAGTGGCTGCTCGTGATGCTGTCTATTACCGTAATCTGGACCGGGACGACCTTGTGCGAATGCTGGAGGACATTCCGGTCATTGCCGATATCAGCAAGACCGTCGAGTGGCTTCAACGACGGGGGGTTGCGTCGGTGATCTGCACGTTGGCCTGGAGAAGCGTCGGGGAGATATTTGCACGTCGATATGGATTCATTGGTTCCAGCGGCCCGGTTTTGAGAACAGACGAATCCGGCGTATTCACGGGCGAGGTCGAGTCGGATTTCACCGAGCACGACAAGCCAAGCTTCGTGAGAGAACTATGCGCAACCCGGGGCATCGCCATGTCCGACGTTTTTCATGTCGGAGATTCGGTGTCGGATATTCCTCTGTTCCGGGCCGTGGGATTTTCCGTTGCGCTGAACGGCAACCGGCAAGCCCGGCAGACAGCGGATGTGAGTCTGAACAGCGGTTCGTTGTTCGAGGTTGTTGGGGTGGTGCCGGGACTCGCCGGCGCTTTGGACGTTGGGTCATTTCAATGAGGCCTTCATGCAGCGCGTCATGATTATTGGTCAGCCTGGCTCAGGCAAAAGTACGCTGGCTCGGGAGATGGGCAAGCGCACCGGGCTACCGGTCATTCACATCGATACGATTCATTGGCAACCTGGATGGATCGAGCGAAGCATCGACGAGAAGACGCGTCTTTGTCGGGAGATCGAGGCTGGCGATCGGTGGATTTTTGAAGGCGGTCATGCGGCGACTTGGGACAGTCGTATTGCTCGAGCCGATCTCCTGGTATGGATCGATCGCGCGTCGGCGCTCCGGTTCTGGCGTGTGCTTCTCAGAACGCTGGCCCTGCGAGGTCGACCTCGACCCGACCTTCCAGAGGATTGCCCGGAGCAGCTGGGGAATCTCCCGGAGTTTTTCCGTTTCATGTGGACCACCCGTAAATCGGCGCGGGCCAAGATGCGGCAGCTTGTGGCCACGGCGCCATCGGCATGTCGGGTCGTTTGCCTGCGATCCAATCGACAAACCCGGGTGTTTCTGTCGAGTATCGGGGAAGGGGCTGGCGCAGAATTTACACTAAAGGAACGGTAACCGGCCAGCGCGGGGTATAGAGCAAGTCAGTCTGAAAAGTGATTTGTTACTGGCGAATGCGGTGCCTCAGACACGCGTCTGTGACTGATCCGCCGCGTCCGCTGCCGACGTAACCTCTGATGTCTCCTGCAGGTTTGCGGTGCCCGGGAATTTGGCGTTCCCGTCATATCCGCAACAAAGCCCAGGGCTATCTCAGCCGTTTCTTCATGCCCAACACCGCATACGCCTGCTCCCCGTGTTTGCGCATGTACCGGGTCTGGATCTCAAATCCACAGCGTTGGTAACAGGCAATCGCGCGGGTATTGGACGCGCGCACGTTGAGCACTATCGACTGAAGTGATGCCTGAGCTTTCGCCTTTTCCATGATCAGCAAGATAGCCTCTGTACCGATGCCACAGCCAAGGAGCGTCGGTATCCCTAGCATGATGCCGAGCCTGGCTTCGCACGAGGTATCTGCGCACTCAAGCCAAACCACGCCGGCGTCTTGGCCGTCGACCTGGACGATGTCCCAGATCAGGTGCTGATCAGGCAGCGGTTGGAATCGAGTCATGAAGTTCGAACTGTCGATCGTTTCGGCCCAGTGTTCGATCAGCGTTCGGTCCGCCGCTGTGACCGCTCGCAGGCGCACCGATCTTGTTTTTTTCATTCGGGCAGTCAACACAGGCTCCCTTTTTGAGGTGGTTCACAGCGCCCACGGTTGGGCGGCACATGGCCTTGGCCAGCGATGCGCAGGCGACGCTTCGAGACTGGTGTGGCAGGTATACCGCCGTCGAATCGGCGAATGCCTTCGCGCCTATGGGGTGAACCGGTAAAGCCTAACTTATTCATTTCCACGCCGGATTGAAAGGCACTTCAAGCTCCAGGCTTAGACTTGCAGCAAGCCCGCCGTGACAGCAGAACCATCCTCTGCCGCTCCCGTTTCAGCTGTTGAATCGGCAACAGTGTGCAAACAGTTTTCTGCCTTTAGTTGCATATCATGCTCTGCTGGACACCAAGCCTGATCAATCAAATCGGACGCACAAACCCTCGGCATGGAGTGTGCATCGTGACTGGCCGAACGCTTCATTCATCACGCTCAACACACGATATGCGCCAAGCAGGAAATCAACTTCCATGACACAAACCTCCCATATTCCCACCCTGGCTTTCAGGCCGGTCGATCTGGATGCCCATCTCGACGTATGCCTGCGTTTCAGAATCGACGCGTTCATCTGCGCCTTCGGCTCGGCAGAACCCTTTCTGCAGAGCGCTGGTGGGGCAGAGGGGTATGCTGACTGGTTGCGCGAGAAGGACACGAACCTGCCGGGCTGCCTGGTCCATGTCTGGCGCGATGGCGAAATCGTCGGCCAGATCGAAATGGGCAGGTTGGCGAGCGATGTCTCGATCGGCTACGTCAATCTGTTCTATCTGGTGCCCGAACAGCGAGGGCAGGGACTGGGCACATTGCTTGAAGCCTACGCCTGGAGCTTTCTCAGTGGCCAGGGATGTGAGTCTCTGCGGTTGACCGCTGCCCGGGACAACCTGCCTGCCTGGGTGTTTTATCAGCACAACGGCTGGCAGGATCTGGGGCCGCGCGAGCATAAACCGGGCGCTCATCTGCTGCACAAGGAGGCTGACGACGATGCCGCGGGCTCGCCACTGGTCATCAACCCCGACGATTACCTGGAAACCGAATTCGGCAGGGAGTTCACCGCTGAGCGCAATCGGCGGGCATGGGAATTGGCCTATGCGCTCTTGAATGACGAGTTATCGAAGGCCAGACGTGGTGCGCACGTTTATCTGGTGATGGGGGTGCAGGGCGCGGGCAAGTCGCGTTGGGTCTCGGAGAACCTCGGCAGGCTCGGCCATCGTGCGATTGTGTTCGATGCCGCGTTACCTGCCCGGCGGCACAGGGAGAAGTTGCTGGCCGTTACGCGCGAGCATGCGGTGCCTGTCATTGGCATTTTCGTGAAGGCATCCCTTGAACTTGCACTGTTGCGTAACGCCCGGCGCAGCCCGGACAAGCGCGTGCCCGAGGATGCGCTGAAGAGCGTATTCGGGCTGCTTGAACCTCCCACCGAAGACGAAGGGTTTATCTGGGTGCAGACCATAGAACAACAGGCGAGCCTGCCCGTGACGCTACAGACGCCGCGCCTGAACCTGGTTGCGCCCGATGTCGGGCTTGCGCAAAAGCTGGCGGATGCGCTGAACGCCAGTTACGAACTGCACCGGGATTTCCTGGTCTGGAGCAAACCGCACTGGACGCTGGAGGACACTCAAGAAAGCCTCGAGCGTGCATCCGCCGACTTCTCCATGCCCGTGGCGGAGAAGCGCTATTTTCTGCTCAAGCGTGATGATGATCAGCCGTTGGTGGGCTGTATTGGGGTCAGGCCAGCGGTGGACCCGGCCGATGGTTTCGAAATCGGCTACTGGGTGAGCGAGGTCCACGCCAACCGCGGATTCATGAAAGAAGCACTGGCCGC
Source organism: Pseudomonas bohemica (assembly GCF_002934685.1). Lineage (GTDB taxonomy): Bacteria > Pseudomonadota > Gammaproteobacteria > Pseudomonadales > Pseudomonadaceae > Aquipseudomonas > Aquipseudomonas bohemica. Next base: position 16,705 of record NZ_NKHL01000073.1, on the reverse strand, counting down.
GCTGGTGTCGCGGCTTTCCGGGCACCGGCTGCGTTTGACGGCCTCATCGGCCAATATCCCCAGCCAGAAACTCGCCGAAGCAGCCGGATTCGAGCATGTCCAGACCCTTGCCAATGCGCGTGTCTCGGGGAGGCATGGGGTTTGCGACACCGTGGTTTATCAGCGGGATGCCAGATGACACATGTCGTTACTTGCAGGGAAATTGCGAGCCGGATTTGCCTCGAATTTTCTGCACCGGTCAGCGATGCTGCAGACCGGATCCGTTCAATGCAGCCCAGGACATAGCATCATGCCGATCATCGAAAGCCGTCTGCACATTCCCGGTGAATTCATCATTCATGAGACGGAGCATTGGATACTCAACCACAACTTCGCCAACGCATTGCCCGGATACCTGATTCTGGGCTCAAAGGCGCCTGTGGATTCCCTCGGCGATCTGCCTATGGCAGCACTTCACGCGTTCGGCGAATTGCTGGCCCGCACCCAGTCAATCCTGCAGGGCACGCTGACCCCAGAACGCCTTTACGTGAGTCGCTACGGCCACTCTTCGGGCTACCCGATCCACTTTCACCTGATCCCGGTTTACGCCTGGGTCGAAAGGCTGTTCCTGGAAGACCCGCGCTATCGCCTGCTGGAGACATTCGCCAATCCATCAAAAGCCGAAACACGCACTGATGGCGCGGAACTGACACTGTTCATCTGGCGCGAGTTTGGCGAAAGTGCCCGGCCGCCAGCGATCGAGGGACCGACAATCCCTCAGGTCATCGAAGTGCTTCGAGCAGCATTTGCGAGCGCTGCAGTGCCCTGAACGGCAGCGGAATCCGACACGCAAGCGGGGCGGCTTTTCACATCGCAACGCGAAGAAACGCGCCGCCGGGTGTCGCGGTATCTCGGCGGCCGGCATTTGAGTTTTGCGAAAGAATTGTCCAACAATTGTTATATCTTTTAGGCAGTTGCTGCGGTTTTTTTATTCCTTCCAAGTTTTGTAACAGTTGGGGCACAGTCCCGATACCTAGAAGGAGGAACGTCACCGTTTCTCGACAATAAGGCTGGAGAGCCGCTATTACACGGAGCATGGGATGAGCGTGAATCAGAACCTGCAGTTCGGTCTGATCGGTCAGATATTCAAAAGCGACTATGGCTGGCTGTGCGCTCGTGTGAACCGAGCCATGGGATGTCCGCACGGTGCGCAGGACATCGCCTCGGAAACCTTTCTGCGGGTGCTCGCGCTGCCTGATCCCGCGTCGATCCGCGAACCCCGGGCGCTACTGACGACCATCGCCCGGCGCCTGATGTACGAGGGGTGGCGTCGTCAGGATCTTGAACGCGCCTACTTGGAGACGCTGGCTCAGGCGCCGCTCGCAACTCACCCTTCTCCGGAAGAACGATTGCTGCTGCTCGAAACCCTGGCTGAAGTAGACCGCCTGCTCGACGGGCTATCGGCCAAGGCCAAGGCCGCCTTTCTCTATCACCAGCTCGACGGTCTGACCTATATGCAGATCGGTGAGCTGTTGCAGGTCTCGGTCAGCCGAGTGCAACAGTACATGGCCGATGCGTTCAAGCGCTGTTACCTGGCGATGGTACAGCCATGAACGGGGTGACAGCCGATGAGGTGATCATCGATGAGGCGGCGCAGTGGATGGCGCTGCTGCAGTCGGGCCATGCCAGCCCCGAGGAACATCAGGCGTTTGGCCAGTGGAGCAATGCCGATCCCCGTCGCGCCGAAATCTTCAGGGCGATGGGGGCCGGGCTCGGCGTGCTGGAGAATGACAAGCTGCGGCGCATGCCCAGAGAGAGTCTGCTGCACACCCTCAATGCACCGTCGGGGCGTCGACGTTTCGTGCGCAATGCGCTGTCGCTGGTCGGCCTTGTGTCCACCGCAGGGCTCGTTGCCCGGCTTACCGATGTCTGGCCACAGCCCGGTCTATTGACCACCAGCACCGGTGAGCGCCTGAGCCTGACCCTTGCCGATGGCAGTGCCCTGATGCTAGATGCGCGCAGTAAGGTGCTCGAGCGGTTCGATCAGGAGCGGCGCCTGCTGCAGTTGCTTGACGGCAAGCTGCTGGTGGACGTCGCCAGAGACAGCCATCGACCTTTTATCGTCGAGACGTCACAGGGTCAGATGCGCGCGCTGGGAACCCGTTTCCTGGTCGAGCAGAACGACGGGCAGACCGGCATTTCAATGCTGCATTCGCAAGTGCAAATCCGTACCCGAAACGGCGCCGTGCAAGTCATTCGTGCAGGGGAGCGCGCGGTATTCGATGCCGACCGAATCCTGGAGCTGCGACCCTCAACGGGTGCCGAGTCCGCCTGGACCGAAGGCTTGCTGGAGGTACGCGACCAGTCGTTGGGCGTGTTGATCGAATCGCTGCGCAACTACCGCAGAGGCATCATCCGCGTCAGTCCGGCTGCCGAGAACCTGCGATTGAGCGGGATCTTCCCGCTGGACGACACGGATCGGGCCTTGCAACTGCTGGCCGGTTCACTGCCGGTGAAGGTCGATTATCACAGCCCTTACTGGGTCAGCATCGACGTGCGATGAAGGGCCTGTGCGTACGCCGCAGCCCCTGGAAAAGAATTTTCACGCCGCTCTATAAATTCCCGGCCGTTGTTGCACAACCTTATTGATGTGCGATGGCTGGGCGCGATCCGATTGTTCGAATACGCGAATACTCACGCGGTTCGAAGTTATAAACCCATGCCTAAATGACCTAACGACGATCTATAAAAACACACCGCCAGTTGCTCAATCCCATCAACTGATAACCATGATGGGACTATCGCAATGCAACTGAAACGCTCTTGTCGTCCTTCGCTGGCGACATTCTCTCTGGCGGTTGGTGTAGGTGCCTTCGGGGTCAGCGCGTGGGTGCAGGCACAATCTGCGACCCCTGCCGCGGCGCCAGCCGTGGGCGAGCGCACACTGGCTTTCGACATTGCCCAGGGGCCGCTGGATCAGGTCCTGCTGAGTATTTCCCGCAGCAGCGGCTCGACCATCTCTTTTCAGCAGCCCCTGGTGCAAGGCCTTGTAAGCGGGCCGATCCGGGGGCAGCTGACGGCCGGCCAGGCGCTGGTGCTGGCGCTGCGAGGAACGGGGCTTGAGGCAGCACCGAACGCCGGTGGCGGCTGGGTCTTGCAGCCAGCACCCGTTGCGCCTGCAGCCGCGGTCAAACCCGTGGCTCAACCTCCGGCAACCGGCGCGAAGGTGCCCGGCGATGTAGCGCTTGAAAAGGTCACTGTCACCGGCTCGCGCATCCCGCGGGCGCAAGTCGAAGGCCCGTCGCCGGTAAACGTGATTACCAGCCAGGAAATCGAAGCCCGCGGTTACCGCAACGTCTACGATGCCATCGCCTCGCAGACCCAAAATACCGGCATGACCCAGGGCGAGGATTACGGCAACACGTTCCAGCCGGCAGCCAGCGCGCTCAACCTCCGAGGTCTGGGCCCCAACCACACGCTGGTACTGATCAATGGCCGTCGTGTCGCCGACTACCCGACGGCCTACGATGGCAGCGTCAACTTCACCAACCTTGCGAACATTCCGTCGATGATGATCGACCGGATCGAGATCCTCAGCAGCGGTGCGTCGGCGATCTACGGCTCGGACGCCATTGCCGGGGTGGTGAACATCATCCTCAAGGACAAGGCCAGCGGCGTGGACGTCAACCTGCGCGGCGGCTACACCGAGCGCGGCGGCGGCGACAACCAGCGGCTGCAAATTACCGGGGGCGACAGTTGGGGCGATTTCGACGGGATTTTCGGGCTGGAGCTGACCAATCGCCAGCCGATCTGGGCAGACCAGCGTGGCTTCATGAACGACGGCGCAGCGAAGGACGTCGGCTATCGTCGCAATCTCGGTACCGGTGAGTACCTGGGCCCCGGTTGTGGCGCGTATGGCGGTATCTATAACGGCAAGCTGGGTGGCAGTGGTAATCGCTGCACGACCAATCAGTACTACAACGACTATTGGACATTGCAGGCGCAAAAAGAGAACTACGACGGCTACACCCGAGGCACCTGGCATTTCAGCGACACCGGCAAAGTGTTTGCCGACCTGATGTTCGGTTTCGATCACACGCAGAACAACACCCGCGGCCCAAGCTTCACGTCGCCTGACTTCATCAACCAGAACAGCGGCAACCTGGAGCGCTGGTACCGAGGATTCGCCAGTGAGGAAATCGGCGGTAAAACCAGCAACAACAGCAAATGGCGGGAGGTGTCCTGGACCGGAACTCTGGGTCTGGAAGACAAGTTCGCCAACAGCGACTGGGGTTATCAGCTCTCGGCCAACCGCTCGGAATACACCAGCACACGGACCACGCGCTACACGCCGCTGAGCAGCATCCGTGATTACTTCCTTGGCCCTCAACTGGGCACTCAGGACGGCTACCCGGTATTCGTTCCGGATGAGTCGCGCCTGGACCAGCCGCTGACTGAAGACCAGTGGCGGCAGTTTCGTGGCAACCTGACCCAGCGCAGCAAGTCGGTGTCACAAACCTTCAGTGCCGGGGTCAACGGCGACCTGTTCGAACTGCCTGCGGGCCCGGTGGGTTTCGCCGGAATTGCCGAAGTGGGCAGGCAGTCATATCACATCGATGTCGACGACCAGCTCAACGATGGCTCGTTCTATAACACCACGCCGGCCTCCAACTCCGGTGGCTCGCGCGATCGCTATGCGGCGGGCGGCGAGTTCAGCATCCCGGTGACCGATACCTTGCTGGCATCTGCGGCAGGCCGTTGGGACCAATACAAGTTCAGTGGCAGGACCGAACAGCAGAATACCTACAACCTGGGACTGGAATGGCGCCCGGTCAACAGCCTGTTGGTGCGTGGCAGCTACGGAACCAGCTTCCGGGCGCCGGACCTGAACTACCTGTATCAGGCAGACACCAATGGGTACGACCCGGCTCAAGTCGACTACTACGGCTGCAGCAAGGGCGTCGATGGCGCCTGTGATCGTGGCCGAGTCGATTACACCCAGAGCGGCACCCCGGACTTGAAATCCGAGCGCGGCAAATCCTGGACCTATGGTTTCGTCTGGTCGCCTTCGCATCAGTTCGATTTTTCCGCCGATTTCTGGCGTGTAGAGATCACCGATCTGCTGACCACCGTCGATCTCAATCGCCTGCTGCAGCAGGAAAACCAGTGCCGCAATGGCGAGCTCGACGCCGCCAGTTGCGAGGATGTCCTGGCACGCATCCAACGCAACGCCAGCACTGCCGCGGTCGATCCGAACAAGCTTCAGCGGGTGCAGGTCAACGCGATCAACGCTGCCAGCGAACGCGTCAGCGGGCTGGATCTCAAGAGCAATATCCGCTGGGGGGCAGGGCAGTACGGTGCCTTCAGTTCGCAGATCGGCTATAGCACGGTGCTTTCCCACTATTACAAGGAGTCCGATGACGCCGAGACGCAAAACCTGCGCAGCAGCAATAGCAATTACGACTGGCGCAGCAAGGTCAACGCCAGCATCACCTGGGATTATCAGCGCTTGAGCACGACCCTGGCCGGCATTCGCTACGGCAGCGTCACCAATGCCGCCGGCGACGGTCGACTCTCGCCCTGGACCACCTTCAACGCCAGCGCGCGTTACAAGGTCAACGACAAGGCCAGCGTCGGCCTGACGGTCAATAACGTGCTCAATCAGGTGAAAAAGGACGACTCCGCAGGCTGGCCGTACTATCCCACCGGCAATTACGACCCCTACGGGCGACAGGTCTGGCTGGACGTGAGCTACCACTTCGGCGGCTGACCGCTCTTGCCTGAAATTGCCGCGCGCGGGCGCTACAGCCCGCGCCTTGACCCCGCGCATAAGCTCATGCGTTAACGATCTAATCGCGCTCTATAAAAATCCCGTGTCCGGCGCACAACCCTGCATACTCGGTGGGCAGATGTGAGCAACACTTAAAGATGACAAAATCTACGTCTTTGATTTTCTTAGGGTTATAAAAATCAATAACATTAATTACGCTTAATTTTATGAAAGTTGCCACATTTAACAGCTGATCTCTGAAAATTGTCAGATTTATCTATGCACCTAATTTTATATGCTCACAAAGTATAACGCCACGCCTTGTTAGCTCGGTTGAGTCGGCTAGATTTCAAGCATGGCAGGGAAATCATCATGCGAATAAGCGTACTCAAAGGTAGCATGTTTCAAGTAGGTGAGGACCAGGTAAGAGTGGTTGAATATCTGGAGGACTCGTATGTCCGTGTTACCAATTTAACTACCAATAGAGTCGAATCTGTATCAGTTGGAGAGTTGCGGCCAGTTTTGAGCGAAGAGTTATTGAGTTCAGGGTGTAAAATCGCGAAATGGGTGGGCGGGGAAATTGATGATCGCGTGAAGGAAAATGCTAAAGAGCGGTATGATCTTGTCAGTACTTTATATGCGAAAGGCCTGGAAAATAGTGCAGTGGTTGAAGAGCTGAAAGAACAGCTTGGAGTTTCGCAACGGACTGCATATCGAATACTAGCGAAATATAATGATACAACGGGTCCTGTTAGTCTGCTTGAGGAAAAAAGAGGACGAGTAGAAGGGACTAGATTTCTGTCAAAAGATGTTGAGGATGTAATTAAGGAACAAGTGGATGTTGCGCTGGTAGAAGCGGCTGCCGGGACAAAGTTCACATATGCGAAGACTTATGAACGAGTAAAAGAGCAGTGTAGCTTTTTGAAGATTCCTAGGCCCAGCTTAGGCACGATCAAGGCGAGGACGAGAGAGTACGCAACTACTAAGCAAAAAATGACAATAGCGAACGGCGCCAAGAGAGCGAGAGATGAGTCTCGGCCTAAACCTGGTTCCTTAGACACAAAGTCTCCTCTCGAATGGATTCAAATAGATCATAGTCCTGTCGATGTCATCTTGGTAGATGAGTTGAACCGGCAGCCTATCGGTCGGCCTTGGGTCACTTTTGCAATAGATATTTTCACGCGTGTAATTTTAGGGGTGTATTTGTCATGGTCTCACCCGTCTCGGTATTCCGTCGCTTGCTGCATCGCAAACATGGCTTGCCCGAAAGACAAGTGGTTAAAGTCAATAGGATGTGAATTTATTAAATATCCATTTTATGGCGAAGGTAAGACGCTGCACAGCGATAATGCAGCAGAGTTTAAATGTGATGAATTAACTGCAGCTTGTGATGCTCATTATATGGAGATGAAATTCAGAAGGGAAAAGCACTATGGAGGGCATATAGAAAGATGGATCGGAACTTTTATGGGGGAGGTTCATTATTTAAATGGAACCACTTTGTCAAACATTGAGGAGAAGGGCGACTACGATAGCGAGTCAAAGTCTTGCTATACGTTTGATGAATTCCGAAAATGGATGCTCGCGGAAATTGAAAGGTATCATATTCGTCCGCATAAGGGTCTAAATAACTTTTCTCCAAAAATGGTTTGGAACAATTATTTTAAGTTGGATACTGGAGGGCCATACTGTCCGCCAGTACCTGCGGATGAAAAAGTTTATAAGCTTGATTTTATGCCGAGAACTAAAGTGACGGTCCATCCTTGGGGTGTTGCTCTCCAGTACGTTAGGTATTGGGATGAGATATTAAGAAACCAGATTGGAGAGCGATTAACGCTCGTCTATAATCCCGAAACCTTGCGAACGGTATGGCTGGAGATAGACGGAAAATACTATGACATTAACTACTCCAACGTAATGAACTCCGACACCTCAATGGAGGAACTGAAGTTTGCTCAGCACCTGGCAAAAATAAACGGAATTGATCCAAGAGATGAGGATCGTGTTTTCGAATTGATGCGATTTCAAAAAAATCTCGAGGATACAGCGAAAAGCGATACTAAGCAGGCTAGGAAAAATCGAAGCAAGCGAGGCATGCGAAAAGAGCACCATTTTGAGCCGATGGAAATTCAGCCTGTGGCGGATAGTAGCTCGTCCGATACGCAACGGCCAACCAAGCTTAAAAAGGTATTTTTTTATGATTAAAGGCGCTTATGAACATCTCTCTGAGCGGGCAAGAGGCATTGTCGAACTGCCAGTAGATGAACGAATCCAGCACGTGACTAAATGGATGTGGGTATACAGTGAGGCTGCAGCACAGATTGAGAATATAGCGCGAAGGATGATGGTTGACAGTAACCCATCGCAAGCTCCATGTCTCCTGGTCCTTGGGCCCAGCGGTATTGGAAAAACCTCGCTATTAAATCACTTGCGACGAGATCTTTTTTTTGGAAAGGCGGATGCTGTGTTTTTTGATTCAAGAAAATGCCTCACATATAAGGCATTTTTACTAAAGTTTTTGGCAACACTAAATGTTGGCGTAGCACCTTTGAGAAAGCCAACAACCGCTGAGCTTGAGGTTGAATTGGATACCGCATGCCAGTTGCGCGGTGTAAGATATATTGTCATAGATAACGTCCATGACCTTATGCGAGGCTCCAGGAGTGATCAACGGAATATCTTGAATTTTCTCCGAGAAGCTAGCTGTTCGGATCATCCGATTGTACTGATTTGCTTTGCGATTGAAAAATTTAAAAACGTCTTGGATTTTGATCCGCAACTTGATGGTCGGTTCATTCGGTACATGGTGCCCCTTTGGCGTGACGATGATGAGTTTCGAAGTTTTCTGGACAGTATCGAGAGCGACCTGCCGCTGAAAATGCGCTCCGACTTAAGCGGAAGAACAAAAGTAGGTTGGCTGCTGCAACATAGTCATGGTGTGACTAAGCCCATTGTGGAGGCTATCAAGCATGCAGCCATCGCCGCAATGGTTGACAAAAAGGAGAAAATAACTCTCGACTGTCTCAAAATTAACGGGAAAGCTCATTTTCAGCAATCGAACTGGGCCTCTGATGATTAAACTTCGTATCCTCAGACCGTTAGATAATGAGTGCTTATCCTCCTATCTGTACCGTTCATTTCAAACGGGTGATAGTCGTGCGAAAGATTTGCTCGACTTGATGAAAATGCTGGACGGTTCTGGAATCCATACGACAGATCGTGATTATAATCTATCAGAACCTGCGCTGGATCGAATCGGCCGTGTTCTACAGGTCTCGCAGCAGGACCTCCGAAAGCTTAGCTCACCTTCGAGTTGGTTAACCATCTCAAATCCGACACAGCGAAAATCTTACTGCCCAATTTGTATTTTTTCAGATATCGCGGCTTGCAGAAATCCAGCCTGGCGACGGAACTGGGATGGTTTTGAAACTGTGACATGTGTGTACCATGGCACCGCGCTTTCAGAATTGTCGGTTTCTGCCGTTGGGTCAGATCGGGCAAGGGTCGCCTACACTGCATCATGTTTTGATTTCTCTCCTGCCCATCCTCAGATTTTGACGCCTTCTCTACGAACGTATCCAGACCTCCAAACTAGTTCTGGTGCTTGGGCGTGCTTGTGGAGACTCAGTGCTCATGTTCAGTCATTCATCGAAGTCAGTAGAAAGAGAGGGCGTATCATTTGTGGTGAGTTTTGTAACTTCCCATGGAGTGAATGTGAGTGTATGTTTAAAGATATTTTGGCCTTAGCGTTGCGAGGGCATACTCGCTTTAAAGAGCAGCGCTGTTTAGTTTCTCGAGTTTTCAACAATTATACCGTATACAATCCATACAGCTCCACGTTAGATATGGCCACTAAGCTGGAACAAGGTCTGGCAGCTCATTCACTCCCGGCGAGAATGTTTGCAATGCTAATCTTGGGGATTTTTGCCTCCGTTTTTTCCGACGGTGTGCTGCGTGTATTCCGAAACGTCAGCGAAATGCTGGCGTACCGTTTTCCCTTTGATAAGAAAAAATTGATCAAGGGTCTGCTGGAGTCAGATATCGCAGATTATGAAATAGAGCTCCTCCACAAACAGAAAAGCTGGCCGATGCAAGGAGTAGCAATCTGGCGGTCTTGCTAGATTTTGCGTAACATTTACTGGTGCTATCTACAGTTGAGAAAACTATTTTGCTAGATAATGGAATATCTGTGATCCCTCAACGATAGGAATTCTCGAAATTTTAACACCCAGCCCCGTGGCTTTTTTCATAGCGCCTGGCGGAAGCTTGTCATGCAAGCACTTAAGATCGCGGACCTTCACTTTTCCCTCCCCACAAAACAAGAATGGCATCGAAGCGTTCATCACCGAAAGTGCCCCTCCGTTAGGCGACGAAATTCTCGCTCTCACGCTTGGTTGTGTATCTCTGCATGTTGAGAACTTCGCGAATGGATCCGCATCGAGAAGGAAGGCAAGCTCTCGTTGTCGTAGGTCAATCTTAGATCTTGCCGTTACTGTGTGAGACCTTTTTGCTGTTGCTAACTTCTTTTTTATGACGGTTGCCCACTCTGCCGCTGATTTGCATTCACTAGATGTGCCAGTCTGCCAATAGAAACTTATAGCCCGAGGTTTTGGAATTACCACGGCGTCTCGTAGCGCCTCTAGCCCAGTCCAGTCAGAAAACTGGCCCCAAAATGTCTTCCGCTCATTCTCTGTTAGCTTCAACAGCCTGGATTTTAAGTTAGCCTTGCTTGCTTGGAGAGTGATCGCGAGGGTCAGCGTCTCACGCGAGACTCTCACCAAGCCAGGGTATCTTAGCGGGCGTTTTCGACCTATCAAGCCCTCTCCCGAAGCATTGGTTAAGGCTTCCAAGAGAATATCAATACGCTCGTCGCCGCTCACTTGGCTTGGTACTATGTTTTCTCCCAGTTTCTGCGGAACAATACGCCAAAGCGCGAGTATCTCTAACTCCTTATCGAGTATGATGCTTTCTTGTAAATTGCGTAGGTCATTTTGGGTTGTAAGACCTGCGTAAACGGTTCGGCTAAAATCGTCAAATTCGAGTTTCATACTCGTTATCCCTGTCAGCGGCTGAGTTGGGCGCGGATACACGTTTTATCGGAATGGACATGGGAGTCTGGGGGCGACATAAAGCGCCGCCATCGGATAGTTCACCAGCATGTCGCCGAGCCGCCGGAGTTCTGTAGTAAAGATCTAATTCTGCGGATCTTCGACGTTTTTTTCGTGCTGCGCGATCTCTAAAGGCGAACTTGCCGTTTGTTATCTGCTCACGGACACGCTTTGAGACCAAGATCCAAATTTTCCGAGTGGCTGGTTTTCCTTGTCTCGACGCTCTCGGGATAGTGGATTCATTTCAGGAAGCGTCCGAATCCATTCCAAGTAGTGATCCTTGACCTAGGCTGAAGCGCTGAGTTCGACTACTGCAGGCTAATCACCGTCCAGCGGAACGAAATAGATGGTTATCCGCTGACGTCCATTTGACTAGACATGGAGGCTTCCCGCGGGTATCTGCGTCAGGTCCTGGTCTCAAAGCCCACTGGTCGCTCTTACAAGCCGTAACGACGGAAAACGTGTCAATGCCGCAGCCCCTGTACCAGCGAGAGCTACTCGAGCGTTAGGTCGAAAGTAGGACCCTCATAGATGAGCACGCCTCGGTGGCAATCAGATGATCAGTCTGTGTCGCCTGTCCCATAGCGTGTCTCTGGTAGAAGCTTCAGATCAAATGGTGCGTCGCCCCTAATTCTTTTGGCTCATGGCAGAAAGTGACGTCTGCCATCCGGCACGGGTCCGCGGTTTAGCCAATTCGCCAGCGGGAATGATCCCACAGAGTAGTTAGTCTGGTTATAGATGCACAATTGCGAGCGAATCGTGGAGCAAACCTAACCTATTGAGGGCATGCTTGGCGATGAACCGTCCATTTCATGGGGGCAGGAATGGTTCAGGAAACATCTTCTGAGGAAGGTGCAGTACCACACTCGCGTACAGCTTGGAATTCAGATAGACCATTATGCTTATCGGATGTTAACGACTCGTTTTGACTCAAGTGAATCGTCGCCCGACTCGCAGCCAGCGCGCTGGCTTGAAACAACCATTACCGTTCCAACGCTGCTATGTTCGGCCATCGCCGTAACCCCGCCCATGGGCACACCTTGCCGTTCTCATTGAACAATGCACCACCAGCACAGAAGGCTGTCGGTATGACGCTATATGAAAAATCATAACCGTAGGATGCCTACATTATGCATTTGCGACATATGTATAGCGGAAACAATTCGTTCGGAATTCACTTCATTTGCTCTAATTTAGCGGTCTCCGGTAAGCCGCACAGACAGACTCTGTGAGCTGCCCACACGCATTCAGTGAGGTTCGCAATGTCGTTGTCCTGCGCCGCCCCGGCTGCCGTTTTTGACTCTGCCAGGCAGGGCGACTCCGCTTATGCGCGCATCCGCCGAGATATTCTTTCCTGCCGCTTGATGCCAGGCGTCACCATCACCGAACCCGGCTTGATGGAAACCTATGACATCGGCAAGAGCAGCTGCCGCATAGCCCTGACCCGACTGTCCCACGAAAACCTGGTGACCTCACGCCCAAGCATGTCGTCCCAGCTGTTGTTGAAATTCAGCGCGTCGACCTGCTTGCTGCGCAGCGCCTGAAACCCTGCACCCAACGCACCCACGGCAACGAACTCGACGTTCTCACCAGGCGAGAGCCCAGCGACTTTCAGCGCAGCGCGACTGTTGGGCAAGGTGCCCCAGGTGAGCGCGCCGACGCCGATCTTCTTGTCTTTCAAATCGGCCAGGGTCTTGATCGGCGAGTCGGCCAGCACGGCGTATTCCAGGGTCTGGCTGGGCACACCATTGTAGAAATAGCGCACTGGCAGCGGGTTCTTGCCATTGAAATAGCTGGAGATCACCGGCTCGGCCACAGGGAAACCAAAGGTCACGCGCTTGCTGGCCACTTGGGGCAACAAGGCGCCGGCCCCTTGAAAGACCACGACGTTGACCGCCAGGCCTTGCGCCTTGAACAGCCCCAGTTCCTCGGCCGCCGCAAAGGGCGCGCCATCATGAACGGCGGGCGGAATGGCCAGCGCGACAGTCACGTCGTCGAGTGCGTGGGCCGAGGTGGCGCACGCCAATGCAAGCGGCAGCAGATATAAATGACGCATGGTGGGTTCCTGACCTGGACGATTATTAAAGGTTTTCCGGGGTGCGCTCTTGCAGGCGCCGGTTGGCGTCCAGCAGCAAGGCCGGTCGATCGATCTTGTTGGTGGTGGCCAGCGGCAGTGCATCGACGAACCAGATGCGCCGTGGATGCTGATAAGCCGGGGCGTGTTCGAGGGTGAAGTCTTTGAGCTGTTGTTCGCTGGTTTGAGCGGCGCTTCTGAGGACCACGAAGGCCATGGGTTTAAAGCCCTTGATTGCATCCTCCACAGGCACCACGCAGGCCTGCTGGACGGCGGGATGACGTTCGAGCAGTTTCTCGATTTCGCCGGGGTAGATGTTCTCACCACCACTGACGAACATGTCATCGCGACGGCCGACAAAGCTGTAGAACCCCTCGGCATCACGGCGGAACACATCGCCGGTGATATAAAAGCCGTCGTCCGTGAACGGATCGCGCAGGTCAGGGCGATGGTGGTAGCCAGACATCAATCCGGGGCTTTTCAGCTCCAGCACACCTTCATCGGCAACGGCGCCCGAGTTGTCGCGCAACCGCAGTTGCACCTGGGGATGGGCATGCCCGACAGACAGCGCAGGGCTCGGCAGCCTCGCAGGATGGGGCCCGAACACCACCGGACCGCCTTCGGTGGTGCCGTAGGCGTTGATCACTCGGGCATTGGGCAGCAACTGCGTGATCTGATCCAGCAGGCTCGCGCTCACCGGCGCCGAACCCATTCTGACCACCCGCACTGAACTCAGATCGGCACGCGCCAGACGCGCCTGCTCACGGAGCATCATGGCGATCATCGGCGGCACCGCCGTCAGCCAGGTGCAGCGATAGCGCTCGATGGCCTCAATGTAATCCTGCGCGATGAACTGCGGCAACAACACAGCCGTCGCGCCACTGGCCAGGGTCAACAGCGCCAGGGCCAGGGCATTCATGTGGTACAGCGGCGCGGCGATCAGCGCGCGCTCATCGGCCAGTGGCGTCGCTTCAAGACGGGTGCGCACCACCCAGAGGTGCGCGGCATGGCTCAACACGACACCCTTGGGTTTGCCAGTGGAACCGGAGGTGTAGAGGATCATCGCCGGCTCATCGGCGGTCGGGGCGAACGACACGAACGCCCCCGGGTCGACGAACTGTTTCAGACCGGCTTGCAGGCCGCCGTCCAGCAGCACCCGCGCAACGTCATCGCAAAAAAGCAGCCGTGCGCCACTGTCGGCGACCACGTACTCGATCAATGCCCTGGGAAAACGGTAGTTGACCGGCACCGCCACCAGGCCAGCGCGCATGATGCCCAACACCACCGCGATGAACTCGACAGAGTTCGCGGCCAAAATGGCGATGCGCTCGCCCTGCGCATAGCCTCGCGCACTCAAGCCTCGGGCAGTCGCATTGGCCAGGTCATTGAGCTGATCGAAGCGGTATGGGGATTCGTTCAGCCCGCCATCCAGGCCGATGAACGCCAAGCGATCGCTTGGGCTATGTGGCCCGACCACATCCCCCAGGTTGCAAATAGCGTCATTCATGGGATGAACTCAAGCAAAGTGTCGAACGCCACAATGGCAATCACCACCCGGGCGCTTTCGTGTACATGTTACAGACCCAGATCCGCTGCGCGCCGGGCCATGCCTGGCAGATCGGCGCCGCGCAGGGTGATGGCTGCGAATCGCTCCTCCCGTGCACTGAGCGATTGCGCGAGCTCGCCAAACCGCGCCGCAGCGCCGTGGCATCGACGAATTCCAAGGCAAAGCGCTCGTCAAAACGGCCCAGCCTTGCGTATTGCTCACGCGCCTTTTGCGGTGTGGCACTGACGATGGTCATCCCTGCCACTGCCGTGCTGCCATTGGCGTGGCCCAGCCATTCCGGGCGCCAGATCAGTTCAGGGGTTTCGTGATGACAGCTGCGCTGTCGGGGAGGAAGCATCGGGGTAGGACAACGTCGGACGTATGGTTGTTCAACTCTGACCTATTGCGCCGAGGTGGTGTCTGGGTCTTGATCACCTTAGCTCAGCCTGGCAGCAATTAGTGCATGAAGGGTAGGGCGTTAGTGCGGTACAAATAGACCACTGCGGCAGTCGCGACAACTACAACCCAGAACATCAGTGAAAGGGGGAGTTTGTCGCGAAACAAGCGGAAATGCTTTTGTTCATCCACCCAATCAATCTGATACTGCCAATAAAACTTGTAATGCGCATACCAGTCACTGAACAGTATTTGTTTGCTTAGTGAAACCTCGTAGTATTTAGTACGAATGCTGTCCAGCCTTTCCTGATATGCCCGTAATGGCTCGTCAGTGATCTCATCGACTTCGCGGTATAGATCTCGCAGGGACTCATACAGCTTCGTAAGCTCTCTGGCAGCGCTTTCGTACTGGTCTTTTTTGTGATCGTAGAATGATATATACAAGCTGGCCACTCCGAGCACTAACAAAGTTGCGGAAGGGACTTTCGCGCTAAGCTCGTCAAAAATGAGGGCAAATATACCTATGGCCATTGACGCAAAGCCTATCAAGCCAGGGACTTTATCGACGATGTCGTAAGTGGCCCAGTGTTTTCGGCCGCCAAACCCGATGTTGTAGCCGACGTCAGCAATGGATTTAAGCAAAGCTTCTTTTTTCATGATCTACTCAATGGGAACGTGGATACGATCTTTTGCGACAACCACATGATTGATGACCGCATAGCATTCGACCACATGATCGCCAGAGAAGCATGTCTCTTCCTTGATGACTGAAAACCCGTCATCTTTTACAATCTGCCCACGTATGCAGTCCCGACTTTCGGCCTCTACGCCTCGGTTCAGCACTTTCCAATACAGTTGAGCGCCCGCCGGCGTTTGATTGTCCACGACTTCAAACCTGAGTTTCTTACGCGGACTCAGCTTGAACCGCTTGCCGAGCATTGTGCGTAGGCGAGCAGGCACAAACCCATCTTGGGTAACCTCGCAGTCAAGCTTGAGCTTGTAACGAATGTCGATAGCAAAGCGGTCTTCAATGAATTGCTCTGTGTCGCGAAAATCGTACCGAGATGCTTTGGCGATCTGTTTGGCGGCAGCGGGGAATCGACTCCCGAATACCTTCTGCCACTTGGTATTCTCAGAATCTGTACCGTGAGCCGTGATCGCCTCGACGCATAAATCGTAAGCCTTTTCAGCGGCATCCTGAAAAGCCTCTTTGACCTTCACATGTTGCCCGCTACCGAGAGCGGCATAACGAGTCTTGACAGGCTCATCGGCCAAGTACCTAAAAAAATCCCTGTTCATCCAGTCGTAGTACAGGTAGCTTTTTTCATCATAATCAGTCGTGGAGTTGAGAAAATTGTAGGCCAGTGTGTCGATCAAAAGTCCACCCATCGCGACGCCGTGCTTGTTCTTCCATGCCCTTGCCATTTTGCAGAGTCGCCGGAGATTACGGTTTTTGGCCGTGTTTGCGGTGCTCATGGCATCCATTTCTTCACGAGGTTTTGTAATTTTCCAACTTCCGCCATTACGAGTGTCGGGATATTTAAAACTACCATCCTGTTCGAATACAGGCTGGACTTCGACGTGGAAATTTGTGTACAAAACCCGCACTACTGGGCTGTCGACAAAAATATCCGTTCTCGGGTAGCGAC
>NZ_NKHL01000073.1:0-173 GCF_002934685.1 Pseudomonas bohemica | reverse complement strand
GTGAGGTTCTCCAACAAGGCTAGAAATCGTTGCAGCGATGCGCCTTTTGTCAGGTGGCCCGCGGTGTCACGAATAGGGTGAGTGATGTGTGCGTAAAAAATTAACGAATCTTGAAATCGATGGGCACGCTGACCCAGCCATCGACGGGGTCGTTACCCTGCTTGGCCGGCACG